>NZ_LLZN01000001.1 GCF_001509795.1 Streptomyces sp. NRRL WC-3605
CGATGGTACTGCAGGGGGGACCCTGTGGGAGAGTAGGACACCGCCGAACAATTTTTGAGAAAGGGCTCACACCTTACGGTGTGGGCCCTTTCTGCATTTAAGCTCGGGTTTATGCGCTACGACCTCGTCATTTTCGACAACGACGGAGTACTCGTCGACAGTGAGCCCATTTCCAACCGGCTCCTCGCGGCCTACCTGACCGAGCTCGGGCACCCGACGTCGTACGAGGACTCCATCCGGGACTACATGGGGTCGGCGATGCACCGGGTGCACGACCTGGTGCTCGAGCGCACGGGGGAGCGGCTTCCGGCGGACTTCGACGATGTCTTCCACGCCCGGGTGTTCGCCGCCTTCGAGCGGGAGCTGAAGCCCGTGGCCGGCGCTGTGGAGGTCCTGGAGGCACTCTCGGCGCGCGGAGTGCCGTACTGCGTGGCGTCCTCGGGGAGCCATGAGCGGATCAGGGTGGGGCACCGGACGACGGGCCTGGACCGGTGGTTCGACGACGCCCGGATCTTCAGTTCGCAGGATGTGGGGCGGGGGAAACCCGCGCCGGACCTCTTCCTTCATGCCGCCCGGCGGATGGGGGTCGGGCCCGAGCGGTGTGTCGTCGTCGAGGACAGTCCGCTGGGAGTGCGGGCGGCCGTGGCAGCGGGGATGGACGTCCTCGGTTTCACCGCCATGACGCCGGCCGAGCGATTGTCCGGGGCGAACGAACTCTTCTCCGACATGGGCGAGTTGGTCGGCCTGCTGGGCTGACATTTGTCATGCCGAGGGCCGGACGATGGTTTCTACCGGCGACCCCCGCCCGGCCGCGAAGCTTATGGGCATGACGACGAACACGGGGACGGCCGAGGGAAGCACGACCGAGGTAAGCACGACCGAGAAGAGCGCGACCGGCGGGCGGAACAGGCGGCTGCGGAACTTCCTGCCGCTGATAGTCGACGTTGCGGTGCCGCTCGGGGCGTACTACCTGTTGAAGAACGGCTTCGGGATGAGCACTCTGATGGCGCTCGCGCTCAGCAGTGTCGTGCCGGCCGTCCGTACCGGGTGGAGCGTGTGGCGGGCGCGGGAGGTCAACGGGATGGCCGCGCTCATCCTGGTCGTGAACGTCGTCTCGCTGCTGCTGAGCTTCGTGGCGGGCGACCCGCGGCTGATGATGGCCAAGGACAGCGCCATCAGCAGCACGATCGGGATCGGCATCATCGTCTCGGTCGTCCTGGGCAGGCCGATGATGACGGCCGGGATGAAGCCCTGGGTGGTCAAGGGCGACGCGGGCCGGGAGGCCGCCTGGGCGCGGCTACAGGGGGGTTCGGCGCGGTTCCGGCGGGCCGAGCGGATGTTCTCGCTGGTGTGGGGTGTGGTCCTGCTCGCCGAGTGTGTCGTACGGGTCGTGGGGGCGTACAGCTTGCCGGTGGACACCATGGTGTGGCTCGGCAACGTGATCATGATCGTCGCGATGGTGCTCGGCTTCCTCGTCGGTGGGGCGCTGGGCGCGGGTCCGATGGCCGCGATGGTCGTCGCCGAGACGAAGGCGTGGGCCGAGCGGGAGGCACGCCAGGGCGAGCCCGTGGTGAGCGGTCCGGCCACCGCGCCTCTGATCGCCGCCGCTTGAAGCTGAGGGAAATTCAGCTTTGGCTGGATCTACCCACGGGTACCCCGGGGCCCTACGCTCGCCGCCATGACTGATGTGCTGCGGCGCGGCAGGGCCTCGCTGGCGTTCGGTTTCCTCGCGCAGGGCGTCGCCTTCGCTCTGCTCGTGACGCGGATCCCGGCCATCCAGGACCGGTACGGGGTGTCCGACGCGCTGCTGCCGGCGTTCCTGGCGGCCGTGCCGATCCTCGCCGGTGTCGGCAGCGTCACGACCGAGCGGCTGGTGCGGCGTATCCGTCCCAGTCGGCTGCTGCGCTGGTCGCAGCCCGTGGTGCTGCTGGCGCTGCTCGGTGTGGGGGCCGGGGACACGATGGTCGAACTGGCCGTCTCGCTGGCGGCGTTCGGGCTGGCCGTGGGGGCGCTGGACGCGACGATGAACATGCTCGGGGTGAGTCTGCAGCGGGCGTACGGGCGGAGCATCATGCTCAGCTTCCACGCGGCGTACAGCCTGGGCGGGATCGTGGGGGCCTCGCTGGCGTGGGCGGGGGCGCACTGGGATCTGCCGTTGGCGGTGTCGTATCTGCCGGTCGTCGTGGTGCTGTTGCCGGCCGCGCTGGTGGGGAGCCGGTGGTACGTCGACGCCGCGAAGACGGAGGCGCCCGCGGCGCGGGACGCGGGGGAGGGCGGGCAGCAGGCCGTCGCGTTCAAGCTGCTGCTGCCGCTGTGTCTGGTGATGACCTTCGCGTACATCGGTGACTCGACGGTCTCCAACTGGAGTGCGAAGTACCTCCAGGACGTGCTGGGCAGCTCCGAGCAGCTGGCGACCGTGCCGTACAACGTGTACATGGTGACCACGCTGCTGGGGCGGGCCATCGGGGACTTCGGGGTGCGGCGGCTCGGGGCGGTGACCGTGGTGCGGCTGGGGGCGCTGGTGGCGGCCGCCGGGTTCGCGGTGGTGGCGTCGGCGCCGGGCGCGTGGGTCGGGATGCTGGGGTTCACCCTGCTCGGGCTGGGGCTGTGCGTGCTGGTGCCGCAGACGTTCGCGGCGGCCGGGAGGCTGTTCCCGGGGGCGTCGGACGCGGCCGTCGCACGGCTGAACGTCTTCAACTACGTCGGCTTCCTGATCGGTTCGCCTCTGGTGGGGGCGCTGGGCGACGCGTGGAGCTATCGCGGGGCGATGCTGGTGCCGATGGTGTTGGTGCTGGTGACGCTCGTGTACGCCCCTTCGTTCGCCGCGCGGCCGGACCGATACGGTGGCGGGCATGAGCGGCCGCGCACAGCTGATGTGGGACCAGGCAGTAACGGGCTATGACTTCGGCCGGGACCATCCCATGGACCCGGTGCGCCTCGGTCTGACCAGGAAACTCGTCGAAGCCTTCGAGCTGGACCGGCACGTGGACGTCGTCGCGGCCCAGCCGGCCGGTGAGTCGACCCTGCGGCTGGTGCACCGGGAGGACTACATCGCGGCCGTGAAGGCGGCGTCGGCCGACCCGCGGTCCGCCGACCAGTCGTACGGGCTCGGCACGCTGGACGATCCGGCGTTCGCCGGGATGCACGACGTGTCGGCGCTGATCGCCGGGCAGTCGGTGGGGGCGGCGGAGGCGGTGTGGCGGGGGAGCGCGCTGCACGCGGTGAACTTCGCGGGCGGGCTGCACCACGCGATGCCGGCCGCCGCGTCCGGGTTCTGCATCTACAACGACGCGGCGCTGGCGATCGCCCGGCTGCTGGAGCTGGGTGCGGAGCGGGTGGCTTACGTGGACGTCGACGTGCACCACGGGGACGGGGTGCAGGCGGCGTTCTGGGAGGACCCGCGGGTGCTGACGATCTCGCTGCACGAGCACCCCGCGACGCTGTTCCCGCAGACCGGGTGGCCGCAGGAGACCGGGGCCGCCGAGGGGTCGGCGGTGAACGTGGCGCTGCCGGCGGGCACCGGGGACGAGGGCTGGCTGCGGGCGTTCCACGCCGTGGTGCCGGAGCTGCTCGCGGACTTCCGCCCGCAGGTGCTGGTGACACAGCACGGGGCCGACACGCACTTCGAGGACCCGCTGGCGCATCTGGCGGTGTCGCTGGACGCGCAGCGGGCCGTGCAGGTGGCGTGCCACGACCTGGCGCACGAGTACGCCGACGGGAAGTGGCTCGCGCTGGGCGGGGGCGGGTACGCCGTGGTCGAGGTGGTGCCTCGGTCGTGGACGCATCTGGTGGCGATCGCGGCGGGGCGGCCGATCGAGCCGACGGCGCTGATCCCGGAGAGCTGGCGGCGGGAAGTGTACGCACGGACGCGGCAGTTGGGGCCGGCCCGGATGACCGACGGGCGGTGGCCGGTGGCCTGGGCGGACTGGGATGCGGGGTACGACCCCGCGGACCGGCTGGACCAGGCGGTGCTGGCGACGCGCAAGGCGGTGTTTCCGCTGCGGGGGCTGCTCGCCTGAGCCGTGGTCTCGTGGCGGGCTGTTCGCACAGTGATGTGGGGGCTGCTCGCCCAGGAGGTGGTCCGATGGTGGGCCGCTCACCCGGGAGGTGGTCCGGTGGCAGGCCGCTCACCCGGGAGGTGTTCCATTAGCCCGACCGTGGGGTCTTTGCCCGGTTCGGGCTTTCGTGGGGTGTCCGGTCCGCCAGCATCGCTGGGGTGCTGAGTACCGCGGCGCTTCGCGCTCATCTCGTGGCCGTGGGGCTGGCCGGGACCGTGGCGACCTCGCGTGAGGCGAGTCTGAGGAGCTACCGGCTGTTCGCCGCCCGGGACCCCCGGGTGCTCATCGGGCTGGATCCCGAGGGGGTCTGGGGGCAGCGCGAGCTGCTGGCCCTGATGGCGGAGAAGTGTGGGGTTTCGGCCGATCCTGGCTGTGTCTCGGGGCCCGATGCGATCGATCCGGAACGGACTCTGACCGCTCTGGACGCCTTTTCCGACCGGATCGCGAGGGTCGCCCAGCATGGCGGGCCGGTGCTCCTGGGCACCGGCCACCCTCACCGGCTGCTCGGGTTCTACGGTGCCCTGGCAGACGCGCTCTCGGCGGCGGGGTGTGCCGTCCTCACCCCCGCGCATGGTCGCCGTGTCGACATAACGACCCGGTTCGGTCTACGTACGTACAACCTCGCTTACGTACGGGGAGTCGCGCTGGTGCGGGCGCCCGACGCGTCCCGCTCCGGTTGTGAGCCCGGCGCACACTCGCACTCCCCCCTCCCGGTTCGCCTCGCGCTGGCCGCCGCCGCCGAGGCCGGCGGGCCGCTGCCGCACCTCGTGATCGGTGACCACGGCTGGGTCTGCGGGGCAGGTCAGCTGGGGTTCGAGGCCATTGGGCTCGCCGATACCAATGACCCCGCGCTCTTCGTGGGGGAGGCCGAGGGGTCCGTGTCCGTCGCCGTTCCACTTGATGACGCCGTGCGGTCCGATTACTACCGGCCGCTTACCCGCTACGTACTCAATCGAGCGTGTCTGTCACAGTAGGTCGCCGATGGCTGCACCTCTTCCCCACTCGCATCATGCGCACCTACATTGGGGAGTGAGCACGCAACGACGAAGAGTCACCGGAAGGGGAAGCCGGTGCCCGTCGAGTGCGGAAGGTTCAGGTGTGTCATGGCTGCAGCTGGCGAGAGGCCTCTGAACGAGGTTCAGTTCCTTACCGTGGCGGAGGTCGCCTCGGTGATGCGAGTGTCGAAGATGACCGTGTACCGGCTGGTGCACAGCGGTCATCTGCCCGCGATCCGGGTGGGACGGTCGTTCCGTGTCCCGGAGCAAGCGGTTCACGAGTACCTCCGCGAGAGTTACGTGGGGGTGGAAACCGCCTGACGGCAGTGGGCCGGGGGGTGCCCGGGACCGCCGGTGACCCCCCTCGCCCCCTCGATTACGACCTCAGCGCTCGGGCGGGTAGGCTAGCCCCTCGTAGGTCGTGTGGGCCCATGGCGCCCAAACACCGAGTGATGAGAAGTGAGCGAGGGTAGTCGTGGGCTCTGTTATCAAGAAGCGGCGCAAGCGGATGGCCAAGAAGAAGCACCGCAAGCTGCTCAAGCGCACGCGCGTTCAGCGTCGCAACAAGAAGTAGGCGGCGCCGCGCCAAGCGGCGTGTCTGTGGCCCCCCACCGCATCCGGTGGGGGGCCACAGGTGTATGACGGGGGAATTCCCGTCACGTCACGCATCGGGTGGTCATCACAGCGCAACATCCACCCGCTAAGTTGGCGGCACACGGGGAACTCGGCTGGGGTACGAGGGCTGGAAGGAAGGCGCTGATCTTGGGCAAGGTCGTGCTCGTCACCGGGGTGGCCCGTCAACTCGGAGGCCGCTTCGTACGCCGCATCCAGCGGGACCCCCAGGTGGACCGGGTGATCGCCGTGGACGCTGTCCCGCCGGAGCACCACCTGGGCGGCGCGGACTTCATCCAGGCCGACATCCGGCAGCCCACCATCGCGCGGGTGCTCGCGGAGAGCGGCGCCGACACCGTCGTGCACATGGACGTGACGGGGACCGCCCTGGCCAGCGGGAGCCGGACCACGGTCAAGGAGACCAACGTCATCGGGACGATGCAGCTCCTCGGCGCCTGCCAGAAGTCCCCCCTGGTCAAACGGCTGGTGGTGAAGTCCAGTACGAACGTCTACGGGTCGGCGCCCCGCGACCCGGCCGTCTTCACCGAGACCACCCCGCCCAAGTCGCTGCCCAGCGGCGGCTTCGCCAAGGACACCGTCGAGGTCGAGGGCTATGTGCGCGGGTTCGCCCGGCGCCGGCCCGACGTCGCCGTGTGCGTGCTGCGGTTCGCCAACATCCTCGGCCCCACCGCGGACACCCCGCTCGCCTCGTACTTCTCGCTGCCTGTCCTGCCGACCGTCCTCGGGTACGACCCGCGGCTGCAGTTCGTGCACGAGGACGACGTCATCGAGGTGCTGCGCATCGCCTCGCACGAGCCGCGCCGGGGCACGCTCAACAGCGGCACCTTCAACATCGCCGGGGACGGCGTCCTGCTGCTCTCCCAGTGCGCGCGGCGGCTGGGCCGGCCCACGGTCCCCCTGCTGCTGCCCGCCGTGACGTGGGCGGGCAGCCTGGTGCGTACGCTGGGCATGTCGGACTTCTCGCCGGAGCAGATCCGGTTGCTCACCCACGGCCGGGTGGTGTCCACGGACCAGATGCGCGAGACCCTCGGTTTCCAGCCGAAGTACACGACGGTCCAGACGTTCGCGGACTTCGCGGGCAGCCGCGGCCCGGGACTGCTGCCGCCCGAGGCCCTCGCGGGGGCCGTCGACCGGATCGCCGCGCTGCCCGTCCTGGACGGCGGTCAGCCCCCGACGCAGAGCGCCAACTGAGGAGCGCATCAACGATGGCGGACGCCAAGGTCATTCCGTTCGACGACGACCGGTCCCGCGGAGGCGCCGTACAGCGGCCGCCGCGGCGCCGGAGCGCGGCGAGCCGGCGCACGAACGGTGGAGGCGGGCCGGTGGGTGAGGTCCAGCCCCTGCCGGGACGGTCCCTCGCGCAGGATGATGTTCCTGTGACCCCTGAGGAAGAGCCGGCCCCGCAGTCCCCGCACGACGGCGGTCTGGAGCGGCGCATCGCGAGCGGCCTGGCCTTCCTGCGCCGGCGCCTCACCGGGGACTACGACGTCGACGACTTCGGCTACGACGAGGAGCTCACCGACCAGGTCCTGATGTCCCTGCTGCGGCCGGTGTACGAGAAGTACTTCCGGGTCGACGTGAAGGGCGTGGAGAACATCCCGGCCGAGGGCGGCGCGCTGATCGTCGCCAACCACTCCGGGACGCTGCCGCTGGACGGCCTGATGATGCAGGTCGCCGTGCACGACCACCATCCCGCGGGACGCCATCTGCGGCTGCTCGCCGCCGATCTGGTCTTCATGCTGCCGGTCGTCAACGAACTCGCCCGCAAGCTGGGGCACACGCTGGCCTGCGCGGAGGACGCCGACCGGCTGCTCGGGCAGGGCGAGTTGGTCGGTGTGATGCCGGAGGGCTTCAAGGGCATCGGCAAGCCCTTCGGGGAGCGGTACAAGCTGCAGCGCTTCGGACGGGGCGGGTTCGTGTCCACGGCACTGCGCCGGCGCACCCCGATCATCCCGTGCTCGATCGTCGGGGCGGAGGAGATCTACCCGATGATCGGCAACGCGAAGACGCTGGCCCGGGTGCTGGGCATCCCGTACTTCCCGCTGACGCCGACCTTCCCGTGGCTGGGTCCGCTGGGCGCGATCCCCCTGCCGACGAAGTGGACGATCCAGTTCGGTGAGCCGATCCACACCGACGGCTATCCGCCGGAGGCGGCCGAGGACCCGATGCTGATGTTCAACCTCACCGACCAGGTGAGGGAGCAGATCCAGCACACGCTCTACAAGCTGCTGGTGCAGCGCCGGTCGGTCTTCTTCTGACGCTCTGACGCCCTGACGTTCTGACTGGCGCGCACGCGTGACGGCCGTGTGCACGACGATGGGGCACCCCTGGTGGAAGGGGTGCCCCATCGTCGTAGAGGCGGCTTGTGGGGCCGCTAGTCGGCGTCCTCGCCCTCGATGCCCAGGCCGGGCAGGAGGCCTGGGAGCAGCGGAGGAAGCGTGACCGCCGGGCCGCCCGCCGGGGCGGACGCGGACGGGGAGGCGCCGGAGCCGCCGGTGGCCTTGGGCGGGTCGAGCAGGCCGCCCGTGTTCCCGCCGAGCAGGCCCTCGTCCTCGTGGGCCGAGCCCTCGGCCGACTTGCTGGGGCTGCTGGTGCGGTGCCCGTCCTCGGTGGAGCCGCTGCCGCCGGCGCTGGGGCGGGCCGACTTGTCGGCGCCGGACGTGCCGCTGGAGGACGAGCCGGAGCCGCCACGGCCCTTGCCGTCGCCGGCGTCCTGGGTGGGCGGCGGGAGCAGGGACTGGAGCGGGGCGACCTCTTCGTCTATGGCGTCGAAGACCGACGAGACCCGGTCGCTGACGTCGCCGAGCTGGAGGGGGAGCCGCTCGCGCATGCTGCCCCAGGTGGCGCGGTGGGAGCGGGAGAACGCGGAGAGGGCCTGGATGGGGCCCAGGGAGTCCGGGTCGCGCTCGTACGCCTCGCGCAGCAGCCGGTGGCCCTCGGAGGCGTCGTGCTGCATGCCGGACAGGGCGCGGCGGATCTCGGCGAGCGACTCGTGGTCGTAATGGCCGCCGCGGCCCCGCTCCATCAGGCGGCGGGCCTCGCTCAGCCGGGTGGAGGCCTGGTCGAGGTAGACGCGCCCGCGTTCGTCCTCGCCGTCGGCCAGGACGTTGAGCTTGAAGTCCTCGATGCCGCGCTTGAGGCCGTAGAGGGAGTCGCCGGGCAGGGCGTCGCCGCTGGCGGCGGCCACCCCACCGAAGGCTCCGGCGGCCACGCCGACGCTGAGGCCGCCCGCGGTGAGTCCCTTGGCGAGGCGTGAGCGCGGGCGGAGCCTGCTCATCGGGGTCGCCCGGTGGGCCCCGCGCGCCCGCTCGGACCGCTGTCCGGGCAGGGTGGGGCCGGCCTCGCCCGCCGCGGTGCCCTCTTGCAGCATGGCCTCCATCGCGGCCACGAGCTGGGCTCGCTGCACGACCTTGACCTCGGGGTCGAGCACGGGCTTGGGCAGCTCGCCGAGACCCGTGGCCAGGGCCAACAGGCGCCCGTGCTCGGTCTGTTCCGCAGCAGCCGGTGCCGGTCCCCCGGGCTGCTCGGCCTGCTCGGCCGCCGTGCCCCGGTCGGTCGACTCCTCCAGGGCCTGGGCGAAGGCGCTCGCCCGCCGGTGCGCCGATACGTTCGCGATCACTGGCGGCACCTCCTCTCGTCATGACGGTCGACTCCCCAGGGGGTCCTGAGGGTTGCACCCCCTGATCGATTCCACACGATCGGGTGATCGAAGTGGATCAGGGAGTGACCACAGGGAGCCTGCATCCCGCACAACGAGTGGCGCGGCACTTGGGTTACGGACGGAGAATGAACGGGCCGCGAAGTCAACGGACTTTCACCGTGGGTGAGTTGGGGATTGCGGAGAGTGTCGGTGCGGTAGGGGGTGTGGTCAGCGCGCGTCGTCCGGGAGGAGCCGGGCGAGGGTGCGGACGGCCCGGTACTGGAGGGTCTTGATGGCACCCTCGTTCTTGCCCATGACACGGGCGGTCTCCGCGACGGAGAGGCCCTGGAGGAAGCGGAGGGTGACGCACTCCTGCTGCTGCGGGTTGAGCCGGCGGACGGCCTCCAGCAGTGCGGCGTTGGAGAGCGATTCGAGGACGGAGTCCTCGGGGGAGCGCTCGACCTCGTTGGCGTCGAGCATCTCGCCGGTGGTCACCTCCAGCCGGAAGCGGCTGGACTTGAAGTGGTCGGCGACCAGGTTGCGGGCGATGGTGACGAGCCAGGCGCCGAAGTCCCGGCCCTGCCAGGTGAAGGTGCCGATGCGGCGCAGGGCCCGCAGAAAGGTCTCGCTGGTGAGGTCCTCGGCGGTGGCCTTCCCTCCGACGCGGTAGTAGATGTAGCGGTACACGGTGTCGCTGTACTGGTCGTAGAGCCGGCCGAACGCGTCGGCCTCGCCGGCCTGTGCGCGTTCGACCAGGTCCATCATGCGCGCGCTGTCGCTGTCGGCGGCGGGCCGGCGGGCGGTCGTCGCGCCGGTCGCGCGCCCCCGTCTGCCGACTGCGGCGCTCCCCTCGGCGAGCGCGTAGCACGGGCCTACGGGTGCGGCGGTTACGGCGAGGGCGGGGACGGCGTACGCGGTGGGGACGAAACCGCGCAACAGGTCGAGGACCGTCGCGCGGAGCGTAGCCAGGCCCGAGGCGTCAACCCCGACGTGTGGGTACACGGGACTCCCAGAGGCAGAGCTTCCATCACGTGCAGTACGGAACCTTTCACCCGTCGTAGCGACGGAGGGGTACCGGAATGCGTCTGAGGAGAATAACGCTTCGTGCAGGCACTGCTACGCCCAGTTGCTCAAATCACCGATTGCGTCTCTTCTGTAACCGATTGACGCCCGATCAAGTGCCACAGAGTGACCGTTTGTTGATCGAGTCCGTCCGTGTTCCGGCTGACAACGGGGCGTGTTGTGGCCGTGTGCAGCCAACGCGACTGGACAGACGGGTGCCTGGGTAGAGAGACGGATCGGCTCGCGGGCCGGGCGTGCCCGGCGGGTGCGCGGCAACCGCTACCGGCGGCGCCGGTGCAGGGCGATCGCGGCCGCCGTGCCGCCGGCCACCGCGCCGACGCCCGCCGCCGCCGGGATGCCGACCTTGGCCGCCTTGCGGCCCGTGCGGTAGTCGCGCAGCCGCCAGTCGAGCTTGCGGGCGTGCTTGCGCAGCTTGGCGTCCGGGTTGATCGCGTAGGGGTGCCCGACCAGGGAGAGCATCGGGATGTCGTTGTGCGAGTCGCTGTACGCGGCGCAGCGCGACAGGTCCAGGCCCTCCGCCAGGGCGAGGGCGCGGACGGCCTCCGCCTTCGCCGGGCCGTGCAGCGGCTCGCCGACGAGCTTGCCGGTGTAGACGCCGTCCACCGACTCCGCGACCGTGCCGAGGGCGCCGGTCAGGCCGAGGCGGCGGGCGATCACCGTGGCGATCTCCACCGGTGCCGCCGTGACGAGCCACACCTTCTGGCCCGCGTCGAGGTGGGCCTGGGCGAGGGCGCGGGTGCCGGGCCAGATGCGCTCGGCCATGTACTCGTCGTAGATCTCCTCGCCGATCGACTGGAGTTCGGCGACGCGGTGGCCCTTGACGATCGACAGCGCCGAGTCGCGGGCCTCCTGCATGTGCTCGGGGTCCTCGACGCCGGCCAGCCGGAACCACGCCTGCTGCCAGGCGAACCGGGCGAGCTCGCGCGTCTCGAAGAACTTGCGCTTGTACAGGCCCCGACCGAAGTGGAAGAGGGCGGCGCCCTGCATCACCGTGTTGTCCAGGTCGAAGAACGCGGCGGCCCGGTCGTCGCCGAGCACCGGGAACTCCGGTTCGGCGGCGGAGACCTCCGTGACCTCCTGCGAGGACTTGCGCGCTGCCTCCGCCGAGGCCTCGCCAGCCAACACGCTCCGCGCCGTGGCGGGGCGCCTACGGGGAGTGAGCCATCCAAGAGCGGCCATGTCCGTGAGCATAGCCATTCTGTTCGGAGCCTCTGGAGTGGCGACGTTCAAAAGCTGTGAACTCTCCGCGACCGCGCAGTTAAAGGGCGTGGTCGGGCATCCGCGCCGGGGCGCGGGACAATGGCCGGCATGAGCCCGCTCTTCCGCCGCACTCCGGCCAAGCCTCCGCAGGACCGGCTCGTCACCCTCGTCGGCAAACCCGACTGCCATCTGTGTGATGACGCACAGATCGTGGTGGAGCGGGTGTGCGCCGAGGCGGGCGTGCCGTGGGAGTGGAAGGACATCACCCAGGACCCGCGGCTGCACGACCAGTACTGGGAGCAGATCCCCGTCGTCCTCGTCGACGGGGAGCAGCACACGTTCTGGCGTGTGGACGAGGGTCGCCTCCGCAAAGCACTGACCGAGTAGTCCAAAGTTCTCCGGAAACGGCTTAGGATCGACGGCGAAGTGGTCTCGGGGGCGGGGATCGTCGAGGAGAGTGTGCGGTTTTGCCCCCAAGAGCAGAGGAACGGTGGTGCGTATGCGCCGGTTCCACAGCAGTGCGCCGGGCGTGCGTGAGCCCGGTCACGTTGGGCGGGCAAATCGGACACCATCTTTGTGCACGCGTTCACAAAGACATAGCCTTCATTCGACGGGGCGGTCATGTAGGGACGTGTGACCGCCTACAGCCCCGCTCTACCCGCAGGAGCACCGTGGCAACTGGCCGAACTCACCGACCGGCGACCCGCAGCCGAGGGATTCCCGAGGCCACCGTCGCCCGGCTTCCGCTGTACCTCCGAGCCCTGACCGCACTGTCGGAGCGCTCGGTCCCCACGGTCTCCTCCGAGGAGCTCGCGGCCGCGGCGGGAGTCAACTCCGCGAAGCTGCGCAAGGACTTCTCCTACCTCGGCTCATACGGGACCCGTGGCGTGGGGTACGACGTCGAGTATCTCGTGTACCAGATCTCCCGTGAGCTCGGGCTCACCCAGGACTGGCCGGTAGTGATCGTCGGCATCGGAAACCTGGGTGCCGCGCTCGCCAACTACGGCGGGTTCGCCTCCCGGGGTTTCCGGGTCGCCGCACTCATCGACGCCGACCCGGCCATGGCGGGCAAGCCCGTCGCCGGCATCCCCGTGCAGCACGCCGACGACCTGGAGCGGATCATCCAGGACAACGGCGTGTCCATCGGCGTCATCGCCACCCCGGCCGGTGCCGCCCAGGCCGTCTGCGACCGCCTCGTGGCCGCCGGCGTCACCTCCATCCTGAACTTCGCGCCGACCGTGCTGTCCGTGCCGGACGGCGTCGACGTGCGCAAGGTCGACCTCTCCATCGAGCTGCAGATCCTCGCCTTCCACGAGCAGCGCAAGGCCGGCGAGGAGGCCGCATCCGACGGCGGTGTCCAGGCCTCCGCCGCCCGCGGTACCTCCGCCGACCAGGGACCCGACGGGGACGTACCCGCCGTGATGCCGGCATGAGTCTGCTTGTCGTCGGGCTGAGCCACCGCAGCGCCCCCGTCAGCGTCCTGGAGCGCGCCGCGCTGAGCGCGGACGCCCAGGTCAAGCTGGTCCAGGACACGGTCGCCGCCGAGCCGGCCACCGAGGCCGCCGTGCTCGCCACCTGCAACCGCATCGAGCTGTACGCCGACGTGGACAAGTTCCACGCCGGTGTCGCCGAGCTGTCCACGCTGCTCGCCCAGCACAGCGGGGTCGGCCTCGAGGAACTCACGCCGTACCTGTACGTCCACTACGAGGACCGGGCCGTCCACCACCTGTTCTCGGTGGCCTGCGGGCTGGACTCCATGGTGGTCGGCGAGGGCCAGATCCTCGGCCAGATCAAGGACTCCCTGGCCAAGGCGCAGGACCTGCACAGCGCCGGACGGCTGCTGAACGACCTGTTCCAGCAGGCCCTGCGGGTCGGCAAGCGCGCCCACTCCGAGACCGGCATCGACCGCGCCGGGCAGTCCCTGGTCACCTTCGGCCTGGAGCAGCTCGCCGAGGGCGCGGACGTCGCCGCCTGGGCGCACGGCAAGAAGGCCCTGGTCATCGGGGCCGGCTCGATGTCCTCCCTGGCCGCAGCCACCCTCGCGCGGGCCGGCGTCGGCGAGATCGTCGTCGCCAACCGCACCCGGGAGCGCGCCGAGCGCCTCGCCGAGATCCTCACCGACGGCACCCACGTGCCGGCCCGCGCGGTACCGATGGACGCGGTGCCGGTCGAGCTGACACGTGCCGACGTCGTCGTGTCCTGCACCGGCGCCACCGGCCTCGTCCTCACCGCCGAGGACGTCGTCGGCGCGGTCGAGGGCCGGACCGGTCGCCCGGCCGCCTTCGACGAAACCGGGCGTACGGCGCCCGCGCCCCGGTCGGAGGCCGACGGCACCGACGTGCCGCGCACCCCGCTGCCGCCCTCCGGAGTCGGCACCGACGAGGAGTGCCCGCTCGACCTCGCCGCGGTGCAGGGAGGTTTCTCCGTGCACGGCGAGGCCGCCGTCGCCGGCATGGACGCGGCCACCCTGGAGCAGCACGCGGCCTGGGCGGCCGGCGGTGCCGTGGACCGCCGCGAGGCGTCCCGCCGCAGCCCCGAGTCCGACGCCGAGCTGATCACCGCGCTCGCCGCGACCGCGGCCACCGTCGGCCGCATCCCCGAGCGCCGCCGGCCCGAACCGGTCGCCGAGACGCCCCGCCGGGCCCCCGTCCTCGCGCTCCTCGACCTCGCCATGCCGCGGGACATCGACGCCGCCGTGCACCGGCTCACCGGCGTGCGGCTGGTGGACATCGAGTCGCTGGCGGAGGCCTCGGCCGACGCGCCCATGGCGGCCGACGTCGACCAGGTCCGCCGTATCGTCGCCGACGAGGTCGCCGCCTTCGGGGCGGCGCAGCGGGCCGCGCACATCACGCCGACCGTCGTCGCCCTGCGCACGATGGCCGCCGACGTCGTGGCCGGCGAGATCGCCCGCCTGGAGGGCCGGCTGCCCGGTCTGGACGAGAAGCACCGCAGCGAGATCACGCAGACCGTTCGTCGCGTGGTGGACAAGCTGCTGCACGCCCCGACCGTACGGGTCAAGCAGCTCGCCGCGGAGCCCGGTGGCGCCGGCTACGCCGACGCCCTGCGGACCCTGTTCGACCTCGACCAGGAGACGGTGGCCTCCGTCTCCCGGGCCGAGGACAGCACCGAGAAGAACCGAGGCCCACGATGACTCAGCAGCCACTACGGCTCGGCACCCGGCGAAGCAGGCTCGCCATGGCCCAGTCCGGGCAGGTCGCGGACACCGTGAGCCAGGTGACCGGACGCCCCGTCGAACTCGTCGAGATCACCACGTACGGTGACGTCTCGCGCGAGGCCCTGTCGCAGATCGGCGGCACGGGAGTGTTCGTCACCGCGCTGCGCGACGCCCTGCTGCGCGGGGAGGTGGACTTCGCGGTGCACTCCCTGAAGGACCTGCCGACCGCCCAGCCCGAGGAGCTCGCCCTGGCGGCGGTCCCCGTGCGCGAGGACCCGCGGGACGTGCTCGTCGCGCGGCACGACCTCAAGCTCACCGACCTGCCGCGCGGCGCCCGCATCGGCACGGGCTCGGCCCGCCGGGCCGCCCAGCTGAACGCGTACGCCCGCGCCCACGGCCTGGACATCGAGACGGTCCCGATCCGCGGCAACGTCGACACCCGCATCCGGTACGTGCACGACGGCGAGCTGGACGCGGTCGTCCTGGCCGCGGCCGGCATGAGCCGCATCGGCCGCCTCGACGAGGTCACCGACTTCCTGTCGGTCGACACGGTTTTGCCCGCCCCCGGCCAGGGGGCCCTGGCGATCGAGTGCACCGCGGACAACGCGGACCTCATCGCCGCGCTCGGCGAGCTCGACGACCCCTTCACCCGGGTCGCCGTCACCGCCGAGCGGTCCCTGCTCGCCGCCCTGGAGGCCGGCTGCTCCGCCCCTGTGGGCGCGCTGGCCGACCTTCCCCCGCTCACGGCTCCGCTGGAGCGCGGGGACCGCCAGGCCGAACGGCAGATTGTCAAGGAAATGCGCCTGCGCGGCGTCGTCGGTACTACCGACGGCACGCGGACGGTGCAGCTGTCCACCACCGGTCCCGTGCCCGAGACGCACGACCAAGCGCTGGCGCTCGGTCGCGAACTCGCCACCGAGATGCTTGCCCAGGGCGCGGCCGGTCTGATGGGGGAGCGAGCACAGTGAGCCCCACCACCCTTCCCGCCGGCCTCGATCACGGGCACGTCACCTTCCTGGGTGCCGGACCCGGGGATCCGGGGCTGCTGACTCTGCGCGCCGTCGAGGCGCTGGCACACGCGGACGTCCTCGTCGCCGAGCACGAGGTGCTCGACGTCGTACGTCAGCACGCCAGGCAGGGCGTCGCCGAAGTGCACACGGACACGGGCCCCGGCGGGGACACCGTCCCGGGCACAGGCACGCCCCAGCTGGCGGTTGTTGACGGCGCGTCAACGACCGCTGCGCTACCCGCGGTGCGGGATGCCGCACATCTTGTCATGGAGGCCGCGCGGGGCGGCAGGCGGGTCGTGCGTGCGGTGTCCGGGGACCCCGGGCTCGACACGTACGCCGCCGACGAGATGCTGGCCTGCGCCGCGGCCGGTGTGCCGTTCGAGGTCGTGCCCGGCGTCGCCACGGCCGTCGGCGTGCCCGCGTACGCCGGTGTGCCGTTGCGGGACGCGCAGGGCACGGACGTGCGGTTCGTCGACGCGCGCACCGCGACCGACCGGTGCTGGACCGAGGTGGGCGCGTCGGACGGGACCGTCGTCGTCTCGACGACCCTCGACAGCGTGGCCGCCGCGGCCGGTGAGCTGGTGGCGGCCGGGCGCAAGCCCGACACACCGCTCACCGTGACCGTCGCCGGCACCACCACCCGGCAGCGGACGTGGACCGCGACGCTCGGGACGATCGCCCAGACGCTGAAGCAGGCCAAGGTGCTGCCCTCGCCCGAGGGCGGCCGCCCGGTGATAGCCGTGGTCGGCGAGCGTTCCGCGGCCGCCCAGCGCGACCAGTTGTCCTGGTTCGAGTCCAAGCCGCTGTTCGGATGGCGGGTGCTCGTGCCGCGGACGAAGGAGCAGGCGGCCTCGCTCTCCGACCAACTGCGCTCCTACGGGGCCGTGCCGCACGAGGTGCCGACGATCGCCGTCGAACCGCCGCGCACGCCCCAGCAGATGGAACGGGCCGTCAAGGGCCTGGTCACCGGCCGCTACGAATGGATCGCGTTCACCTCGGTCAACGCGGTCAAGGCGGTCCGCGAGAAGTTCGAGGAGTACGGGCTCGACGCCCGCGCCTTCGCCGGGATCAAGGTCGCGGCGGTGGGCGAGCAGACCGCGAATGCGCTGATCGCCTTCGGCGTGAAGCCGGACCTCGTGCCGAGCGGCGAGCAGTCGGCCGCGGGCCTGCTGGAGGACTGGCCGCCCTACGACCCGGTCTTCGACCCGATCGACCGCGTCTTCCTGCCCCGCGCCGACATCGCCACGGAGACCCTGGTCGCCGGGCTGATCGAGCTGGGCTGGGAGGTCGACGACGTCACGGCCTACCGGACCGTACGGGCCTCGCCGCCGCCGGCGGAGACCCGCGAGGCGATCAAGGGCGGCGGCTTCGACGCCGTGCTCTTCACGTCGTCGTCCACGGTCCGCAACCTGGTCGGCATCGCGGGCAAGCCGCACAACGTGACGGTGATCGCGTGTATCGGCCCGGCCACGGCCAAGACCGCCGAGGAGCACGGCCTGCGGGTGGACGTGATGGCTCCCGAGCCGTCCGTGCACAAGCTGGCGGAGGCCCTGGCGGACTTCGGCGCCCGCCGCCGCGCGGCCGCGCTCGACGCGGGCGACCCGGTGACCCGGCCGAGCGAGCGGCGCCCCGGGGCGCGCAGACGCCGGTCGACGACCTGAGCGTGAGAGACGGCCCGCACCCGGGTTTCCCGGGTGCGGGCCGTTCGCGTTCCCTCCGTCAGCGCCGGGAGGCGGTGGCGTACGGCAGGAAGGCCGTCCAGGTGGTGGGGGCGAGGGCGAGGCGGGGGCCGTGAGGGTTCTTGGAGTCGCGGACGAGTATGTGGTCGGGGGTGGGGGCGACTTCGACGCAGTCGGGGCCCTCGTCCGTGCTGTAGCTGCTCTTCGTCCATGTGACGTCGGTGTAGGGCTTGAGGGTCATGTCTCTCCAAGCACGGTCTCGATGAGGGCCATCGACTCTCGTGGGCTGAGAGCCTGCGCCCGGATGGTCCCATAACGGATGTCGAGGAGCTGCACTTCCTTCGGCTCGGTGATCAGGCGGCTGATGTGCTGCACCTCCACGTGCCCGACGGTGGTGCCGTCCTTGAGTCTGAGAAGCCTGAACGAACCGGCGAGACCTGAGTTCTCCTCAAGGCTCAGCGGTAGTACCTGGAGGTCGACGTTGGGCAACTGGGCCACCTCCAGCAGCCGTTCAAGCTGTTCACGCATGACCATCCTGCCCCCGAGGGGCCTGCGGAGCGTCGCCTCGCACTGGACGAAGCTGAAGAGGGACCGAGCCGCCGTGTCACCGAGGATCTCCTGACGCGCCACACGGGCCGACAGCCGTTGGTCGAGTTCGTCGGCGGTGAAGGGCGGTCGGCGCGCGCCGAACACGGCTCGGGCGTACGCCGTGGTCTGCAACAGCCCGTGCACGACGGAGTTGTTGTAGGCGCCCAGCTCCACCGCCTCCCCCTCCAGCCGCTTCAGGTCCCGTACCTTCTTCGGGTACCGGACCTCCACCACGTCCTTCTTCATGGCGGCGATCCTCCCGCCCGCGCCCAGGGCCCGGTCCGCCGCATCCAGGTACTCCGGCCGGGGAATGCGCCGGGCCCGCTCCACCGCGCCGACCAGGTCCTCGCCGTACCCGATGGCCGTCGCGAACTCCGCCTGGGTGAGCCCGGCCGCCTCCCGCCACAGCTTCAACTGCCGGGCGACCGTGCGCATCACGGCCCCGGCCTCCTCGTCGTCCAGCCCCGTCTCCCAGCCGCTCATGCCGTCGTCCCTCCCGCCGCACACCCCTTCCCCGGACCAACTCGGGGCGGGTACGCGGGGTCACCCAGGACGGCCCGTACAGAAGCCGGACAGATTCCTCGGACCGGAGCCTGGAAACACGTCGTGCGGCGATGCGCGGAACGGGGCCGCGGGCGGTAAAAGACCAAAGAACCCAGGGAAAAAACCAACCAACCAAACCAAACCCGGCATCCGTCACTCGGGCGGGTGAATGTGGTCGGTCCGGCTGGTGCAGCGGCCCTTGGAGCGTGCAGGCTCAGCCCGAGGCGGTCGCGGCATATGCGCCGGACGAACGCCCTCATGACTCCCCATATGCATCGGCCCCCGCCGGGACGGCAATCCCAGTGCGAGGGCCTGACCAACGAGGAAGAAGTGAGCTTCCCCATGGCTGAGATGAAGCCTAACGCTGCCGTGCGTCCGAATCAGGAGCTTCGGCGGAGCACCACCCACTCCGGTGTCACCCACGTACGTGCGTACCAGTCCGGGCAGTACGTCGTCGTCGGCAATCACCTCGCCCAGCACCGTCAGCTCTCGCTGACCGCCATCGGACTCGCGACCCACATCTTCTCGGTGCCCGAGGGCACGCCGGTCGACATCCGCAGTCTCACCGACCGCTTCCCCGAGGGGCGGGACCGCATCGCCTCCGCCCTGCGCGAGTTGGAGGAGCACGGCTATCTGCGCAGGCTCCGCGAGCACACCGAGTCCGGTCGCCTGGTCACCCGCACGTACGCGCACCACGCCCCGGCGACGGCTGCGGCCGTCACGCCGCTGCGCCTGGCGGATCGCCCGCAGGTCCGTCGCCGTGCCGTCGACCGTCAGCCGGTGGCACGAGGTGACGTACAGGCCGCTCCCGAGGAGGGCGACCAAGCCCCTCTCCGGCAGACGCCCCCGGCTGAAGCGCCACCCCTGGAGCCGAAGGCGCCCCGTGACCCCCGGCACGACAGGGCCGCCGCCCTTCTCGCCGGTCTGCGCCGCGCGGACGACCGCCTGATCCTCTCCCGCCGGGATGTCGACCGGCTGACACCGGCCGTCACCGCGTGGCTTGACAACGGGGTCTCCGCCGTCATGATCCAGCACGCCCTGACCGACAACCTCCCGATCGACCTCAGGAATCCGGCGAGGCTGATCGGCTACCGGCTCGACGCCCTGCTGCCGGTGGCGCTGCCGCCCCGTCCCGCGTCCCCGCCGGTGCCCGCGGACGGAAGAAGGGACCGTCCCCTGCCCTTGCAGAACTGCGACGGCTGCGAACGGGCCTTCCGCGCCCCCCATCCCGGGCGCTGCCGGGACTGCCGGTCCGTCGCCCTGTCCGCACCACCGCAGGTGGCGTGAGCGGGGTCAGCGGCGTGGCGTGAGCAGGGTCAGCGGCAGAGTGCCTCGATGTCCTCGGCGAAGGTCGGGAACTCGGCGCGGGCCTCGTCCACGACGACCTGGGCCGGGCGGCGGGGCGTGGTGGCGTGGCGTTCGGCGAGGGCGGTGAGGGCCGCGTCGGGGCGGGGCTCCCCGACCCCGAACTGCACGGCCTCCATGGGGCCGCAGCCGTCGGCCAGCATCCACAGGAAGTCCGAGAGGTTCCCGGCGACCACGCCGACCTCGCCCTCCGAGCCCATGAACACCACGGGCTGCTCGGCGAGGGGGCGGCCCGGGCGCACGAGCCACAGGGCCGCGAGACCGCCCGTCCCGTCCTGCCCGAACACGCGGTAGGCGGCGCCGTCGAGTTCGCCGTTCCCCGTCCACTGGCGCAGCCAGCCGGTGGTCTCCTCGGCCGGTTCGAAGGCGTCGTAGGGCTCGAAGTCGATGCCCTCGCCGTCGGCGTAGTCGATCTCCGTGCGCGCCAGTTCCGCGAGGGGCGCGGGGAGCGTGCGGTCGTCTTCTGTCGTCGTCTGGTCCACGCGTGCACGGTATGGGGCGGGACTGACAACGGGCCCGCCGGGCCGACTGTGCGTCGGCAAAGGCACGTGTGGGGCGGGCGTAGCGTAGAGGTATGACGACGTACGGATCCTTCCCCGGTACTCGGCCGCGGCGTCTGCGGACCACCCCCGCCATGCGGCGCATGGTCGCCGAGACCAGGCTGCACCCCGCCGACCTCATCCTCCCGGCCTTCGTGCGGGAGGGCGTCAGCGAGCCGGTGCCGATCGAAGCCATGCCGGGGGTCGTCCAGCACACGCGGGACAGCCTGAAGAAGGCCGCCGCCGAGGCCGTGGCGGCCGGTGTCTCCGGGATCATGCTGTTCGGTGTGCCGGAGGAGTCCAAGAAGGACGCCGTCGGCACCGCGGGCACCGACCCGGACGGCATCCTCCAGGTCGCCCTGCGGGACGTGCGGGCCGAGGTGGGCGACGACCTGCTCGTCATGTCCGACCTGTGCCTGGACGAGACCACCGACCACGGGCACTGCGGTGTGCTGGACTCCGAGGGCCGCGTCGACAACGACGCGACGCTGGAGCGGTACGCCGAGATGGCGCAGGTCCAGGCCGACGCCGGCGCCCATGTCGTGGGCCCCAGCGGGATGATGGACGGGCAGATCGGCGTCATCCGCGACGCGCTCGACCAGATCGGCCGCGAGGACGTCGCGATCCTCGCCTACACCGTCAAGTACGCCTCCGCGTTCTACGGTCCGTTCCGGGAGGCCGTCGGCTCGTCCCTCAAGGGCGACCGCAAGACCTACCAGCAGGACCCGGCGAACCTCCGGGAGTCCCTGCGCGAGTTGGCGCTCGACCTGGAGGAGGGCGCCGACATGGTGATGGTCAAGCCGGCCGGGCCCTACCTCGACATCCTGGCGCGGGTCTCCGACGCGGTGGACGTGCCGGTGGCCGCCTACCAGATCTCCGGCGAGTACTCGATGATCGAGGCCGCCGCCGAGAAGGGCTGGATCGACCGCGACCGGGCGATCATGGAGTCGCTGACCGGCATCCGCCGCGCGGGCGCGCGGAACATCCTCACCTACTGGGCGACGGAGGTCGCGCAGAAGCTCGGCCGTCAGTAGCGGCGCCGCGCGGCGGACCGCTGTCGGCCGCCGCCTTCGACGGACCCTCGTCCCGCAGGCCCTTGCCGTCCTCGCACGCGGTGAGCGTGAGGGCGGCGACCGCCATCAGCGTGGCGGCGGTCAGCCGGGCGCGGAAACGTGGGGGGTGTGCGGACATGAGCGGCCCTCTCCGTGAGTACGAACCGAGTACGGGCTGAGTTCGGGCTGAGTTCGAGCTGAGTACGGCGTTGGGATCGTGCCCAGCCTGCTCGATCGCCGGGGCCCGTCGCCACCCTCTGTGGGAAACCTGGGACGCCTGAGGTGACCGCACGCCTCTGACCTGCGGGGATGTGGTGGCCCGGGGGACGAGTGTGGGACGCCCGGGCGGCACCGTCCGTATCGCGGAAAGGTCGTTGTACACGGCATACGGATCTCTAGGCTGCCGGGGAGGGAAGCGCACACGCCGCCGCAGCCGAAGGAGCCGTCCGATGACCGTCGCCGAGCCCGCGCCCGCAGCCCCCCGCACTCCCGCGGCTCCGGCGGCCGTACCGCCCCTCGCGGCGCGGACCACCGCCGTCGGCGGATCGCCCGTCCGGGACATCCTCGCCGTCACCGCCAGGCCCGAGGTCATCAACTTCGCGGGCGGGCTGCCCGCGCCCGAGCTGTTCGACCGTCAGGCCGTCGCCGCCGCCTTCCAGGCCGTGCTGACCGAGACGCCCGAGCGGGCGCTCCAGTACTCCACGACCGAGGGCGAGCCCGCTCTGCGCGCCGGGCTCGCCGCCCGCACGACCGGCCATGGCCTGGCGACGGACGCCGACGACGTCCTCGTGACGACCGGTTCCCAGCAGGGCCTGTCCCTCCTCGCGACCGCTCTGCTGGAACCCGGCGACACCGTGCTCGTCGAAGAGCCCTGCTATCTCGCGGCACTTCAGGCGTTCGGGCTCGCCGGGGCGCGGATCGTGGCCGTGCCCGGCGACGCGGACGGCGTGGACCCCGACGCGCTGGACGAGCTCGTCGCCCGGGAGCGGCCCAAGCTCTTCTACACCGTGCCCACCTTCCAGAACCCGACCGGCCGGACCCTGCCCGCCGACCGCCGGGCCGCCGTCGCCCACGTCGCCGCCCGGCGCGGACTGTGGATCGTCGAGGACGACCCGTACGGCGAACTGCGTTACGAGGGCGAGCGTGTGCCCTGGATCGCCTCCCATCCGGGCGCGGAGGACCGCACCGCCCTGCTCGGCTCCTTCTCCAAGGTGATGGCGCCGGGCCTGCGGCTGGGCTGGCTGCGTGCCCCGGCCGCGCTGCGCAGGGCGTGCGCGGTCGCCAAGCAGGCCGCCGACCTGCACACCCCGACCGTCAACCAGCTTGTCGCCGCCCGCTGCCTGCCCGGCCTCGACGCCCATGTGGCCGGGATCCGCGAGGTGTACCGCGTCCGCCGCGACGCCCTGCTGGCCGGGTTGCCGGACGCTCTCCCGGAAGGCGCGGTCTGGCAGCGGCCCGAGGGCGGCATGTTCGTCTGGGTCAGGCTGCCCGCGTCGTACGACACCACCGCGCTGCTGCCCCGAGTGGTCCGGCACGACGTCGCCTACGTCCCGGGGGCGCCCTTCTACGCCGGTGAGCCGGACCGGTCCACGCTGCGGCTGTGCTTCGTGACGCAGACGCCCGAGGAGATCGCTGAGGGGCTGCGGCGGCTGGGGGAGGGGCTGCACTCCTGAGCCCGGGGGGCGGGGCTCAGTCCCACCAGAAGTGCCAGGCGGGCTGACCGAGCACGCGGGTCTCCGCGTAGGCGCGCACGCTCGGGTCCCCGCTCTGCAGGATGTTGTCCGGGCAGAAGGCGAAGTGCTCGGCGGCGACGGCCTCCGCCTCGGCCGGGGTGACCGGCGGCGCCGCGACGGAGACCAGCAGGTGGTCGAAGCCCAGCGCCACCACCCGTATCCCGAAGCGGTCCTCCCAGGAGCGGAGCACCGCGCACAGACGGGCGGTGTCTCCCTCGTGGTTCACCGGGCCCGACCAGCCGATCGCCGCCGGGATGTCCGCGCTGCGGCGGGCCGGGACGAGGGCCAGCCGGGGCTCCTCCAGCAGGCCGCCGCTCTCCACCAGTTCGTCCACGAGGGTCATCGCCACCGCGTCCGGATCCTGCGGCGAGTCCGGATCGGAGTCGGCGGCGGTGGCCTCGGTCAGGCCGGGCCAGTCCTGGCCGGTCTCCCCGGCGGCGTACTCCTCCCACAGGTCGGCCAGCACCTCGTCGGCGTCATGGTCCCCCGGGTACGACATCGCGTCGGGCGCCAGCTCCCACTCCTGCGGGCCGCCCTGTCCGCCGCCCGCGTCGACGACGACCGGCAGCAGTCCGGCGGACCGGCGGGCCGGGGCCAGCTCCGCCCAGTCGCCGGGCACGGCCGGCGCGTCCGCGAGCCACAGCAGCGGTTCATGCCAGACGCCCCGATGGGTGGCGTCGACGAGCCGCCCGGGCGGGAGTCGGAGACCGAGAGCGGCCCCGGTGGGGTCGCCCGTGAGCTTCGGCAGCGGGTTGGGAAGAGTCGCCATGCCGGTGACTGTAGGGGGCGGCACTGACAACGGCCCGTCCTCTCCCACGACGGGGAGGACGGGCCGTGTGCCGCGCGTGCGGGTGCCGGGCTCAGAGACGCTCGGGCGTCCGGATGCCCAGCAGGGCCATGCCCCGGTGCAGGGTGCGGGCCGTCAGGTCGCACAGGAACAGGCGGTTCTCCACCTGCGCGGACGTCTCGGCCTTCAGCACCGGGCACTTGTCGTAGAACGTCGTGTACAGCGACGCCAGCTGGTACAGGTACGCGGCCACCTTGTGCGGGGCGTACTCCGCCGCCGCCTCGAAGACCGTGTCGCCGAACGCGTCCAGGTGCAGGCCCAGCGCCCGCTCCGCCGCGTGCAGCTCCAGCTCGGGGTGCGCGGCGGGCCGGACGTCACCGGCCTTGCGCAGGATCGACTGGATCCGGGCGTACGCGTACTGGAGGTAGACGGACGTGTCGCCGTTCAGCGACACCATCTGGTCCAGGTCGAACTTGTAGTCCCGGTTGGGGGACGTGGACAGGTCGGCGTACTTCACCGCGCCGATGCCCACCTGCCCGGCCCGCTCCTGGATCTCGTCCTCGGTCAGGTCCTGCGCCTTCTCCCGGACGACCTCGGCGGCCCGCTGCACCGCCTCGTCCAGCAGGTCCTCCAGCCGTACGGTCTCGCCCTCACGCGTCTTGAACGGCTTGCCGTCCGCGCCGAGCACGGTGCCGTAGCCCATGTTGTGAGCGGTGACGTCGTCGCCCAGCCAGCCCGCCCGGCGGGCCGTCTCGAAGACCATCTTGAAGTGCAGCGACTGACGGACGTCCACCACGTACAGCAGCGTCGTCGCGTGCAGGTCCTGCACCCTGTTGCGGATCGCCGTCAGGTCGGAGGCCGCGTAGCCGAAGCCGCCGTCCGCCTTCTGCACGATGAGCGGGACCGGCTGGTCGTCCTTGCCCCGGATGTCGTCGAAGAACACGACGAGCGCGCCCTCGGAGCGGACCGCGACGCCCATCTCCTCCAGGAGGCGGGCCGTCTCGGGCATGCCGTCGTTGTACGCGGACTCGCCGACGATCTCGTCGTCGCGGATCTCCATGTCGAGCTTCTCGAAGACCGAGTAGAAGTAGACCTTCGACTCGTCCACGAACTGCTGCCAGAGCTCCAGGGTCTCCTTGTCGCCGGACTGCAGGGCGACGACCCGCTTGCGGGCCCGCTCCTTGAAGTCGTCGTCGGCGTCGAAGAGCGCCCGCGAGGCCTTGTAGACGCGGTTCAGGTTCGACATGGCCTCCTGGCCGTCGACCTCCGACGGCGGGGCCAGCTCGCCCGGGTGCTCCATCAGGTACTGGATGAGCATGCCGAACTGCGTGCCCCAGTCGCCGATGTGGTGCCGGCCGATCGTCTTCTCGCCGGTGAAGTCGAGCATGCCCCGCAGGGCGTCGCCGATCACCGCGGAGCGCAGGTGGCCGACGTGCATCTCCTTGGCCACGTTCGGCTGGGCGTAGTCGATGACCGTGACACCCGGCTCGGCCTTGGGCGCCACGCCGAGCCGGTCGCCGTCGGCGTACCGCGCGGCCAGGTTCTCGGTGATGGCGCGGTCCGCGAGCGTGATGTTGAGGAAGCCGGGGCCGGAGACCTCGACGTCCTGGATCACGTCACCGGTGGTGATGCCCGCGACGACCTGGGTGGCCAGCTCTCTCGGGTTCGACTTGGCCTTCTTGGCGAGGGCGAGGATGCCGTTCACCTGGTAGTCCGCCCGGTCGCTGCGTCGGAGCAGCGGGTCGACGTCGGTCGCCTCCGGCAGGGTGGCCGAGAGGGCGGACGTGAGCTGCTGCTCGACAGAAGCGCTGAGGGGCGTGACCGAGGCCATGGGATGGGGTGCCGTTCTCCTCGTCGGACGGATAGACCCAGCCAGTATCCCATGCGTGGTAAAGCCGTTTTCTCGAGCACGATGCCGTCTGGGAGAATGACGTGTCGGCCGTGGACCGTGCGGCTGTTCTGGAGAAAGAAGGACGTGCCGATCGTGGCTCAGAGCACCGAGACCACCGACTGGGTCTCCCGTTTCGCGGATGAGGTCATCGAGGAGTCGGAGCGTCGGGCCCCGGGCAAACCGGTCGTCGTCGCGTCCGGTCTCTCCCCCTCCGGTCCCATCCACCTGGGCAACCTGCGCGAGGTCATGACCCCGCACCTGGTCGCCGACGAGATCCGGCGCCGCGGCCGCGAGGTCCGGCACCTGATCTCCTGGGACGACTACGACCGCTACCGCAAGGTGCCCAAGGGCATCGCCGGCGTCGACGAGAAGGCCTGGGCCGAGCACATCGGCAAGCCGCTGACCTCGGTCCCCGCCCCGAAGGGCTCGTCGTACCCGAACTGGGCGGAGCACTTCAAGGCCGCGATGATCGAGTCGCTGGCCGACCTCGGCGTCGAGTTCGACGGGATCAGCCAGACGGAGCAGTACACCTCGGGCGTCTACCGCGAGCAGATCCTGCACGCCATGAAGCACCGCGGTGACATCGACGCGATCCTCGCCCAGTACCGCACGAAGAAGGCACCGGCGAAGAAGCAGCAGAAGCCCCTCGACGAGGCCGAGCTGGAGGCCGCCGAGGGCTCCGGCGCCGCGGCCGAGGACGACGGCAGCTCCGGCTCCGCCGGGTACTTCCCGTACAAGCCGTACTGCGGCAACTGCGAGAAGGACTTCACCACCGTCACCTCGTACGACGACGACACCACCGAGCTGTCGTACACCTGCGACGCGTGCGGCTTCTCCGAGACCGTCCGGCTCAACGAGTTCAACCGCGGCAAGCTGGTCTGGAAGGTCGACTGGCCGATGCGCTGGGCCTACGAGGGCGTGATCTTCGAGCCGAGCGGCGTCGACCACTCCTCGCCGGGTTCGTCCTTCCAGGTCGGCGGGCAGATCGTCGGCATCTTCGGCGGCGAGCGGCCCATCGGCCCGATGTACGCCTTCGTCGGCATCAGCGGCATGGCGAAGATGTCGTCGTCCAAGGGCGGGGTGCCCACCCCGGCCGACGCGCTGAAGATCATGGAGCCGCAGCTGCTGCGCTGGCTCTACGCCCGCCGCCGCCCCAACCAGTCGTTCAAGATCGCCTTCGACCAGGAGATCCAGCGGCTCTACGACGAGTGGGACAAGCTCGACGCCAAGGTCGCCGACAGCACCGCGCTGCCCGCCGACGTCGCGGCGCACGCCCGTGCCGTGGGCACGGCCGCCGGTGAGCTGCCGCGTACGCCGCGCCCGCTGCCGTACCGGACGCTGGCGTCCGTCGCGGACATCACCGCCGGGCACCAGGACCAGGCGCTGCGGATCCTCTCCGAGCTCGACCCGGAGAACCCGCTGTCCGACCTCGACGAGGCACGCCCGCGCTACGACAAGGCCGAGGCCTGGATCAACACGCACGTGCCCGCCGACCAGCGGACCATCGTGCGCGACGAGCCCGACGCCGAGCTGCTGAAGTCCCTCGACGAGGCGTCGCGGCAGTCGCTGCGGCTGCTGCTCGACGGGCTCGCCGAGCACTGGTCGCTCGACGGCCTCACCCACCTCGTGTACGGCGTACCCAAGGTGCAGGCCGGCTTCTCCGCGGACGCCACGCCCAAGGAGCTGCCCCCGGAGATCAAGACGGCCCAGCGGACGTTCTTCGCGCTGCTCTACCACCTGCTGGTGGGCCGGGACACCGGTCCGCGACTGCCCACGCTGCTGCTGGCGGTGGGTCAGGAGCGGGTGAGGGCCCTGCTCGGGGAGTGACGCCGGTTCTACGGTGATGGGGGGCGCCCGGCAGATGCCGGGCACCCCCCATCACCGTATGCAGACCGCCTAGGCGATGTGGTCCTCCTCCAGCTCCGCCGAGTGGCGCTGCTGGAAGCGTTCGGCCATGGTCTTCAGATCGCTCGGGCTCAGCGACGTTCCGTACGTCGCCTCGATGTTGTCGCCGAGCACCCGCGGCGTCGGATAGCTGCCGTCTATGGACTGACGGAAGACCTGGTAGTAGTCCTCCTCCGACGGCTCCGGGGCCGCCGTGCCGCCGCCCTCGCCGAGCTGCCGGGTACGGGCCGACGTCACCGGGATCGGGAACGTGCCGGTGTCCTCCGGGGAGGGCTCCTGAAGCGGGGGCTCCTCCTCGAACTGGTCGCGGTACTGCTCGGCCTGCTGCTGCTCCGCGTACCAGTCCTCAAGGTGCCCCTGCGGGTCGTACTGGGCGTCGTAGCCGCCGTGGTACTCGACCTGCCGGGGCGTGTTGAACCAGTCCTGCACGTACTCCGGCTCCGGCTCCGGCGGTCCCGCCGGGTGCGGGAACCGCTGGTCCACGGGGCCCGCCTGCCGGGGGATGGAGGCGGCCACCGCCGCACGGGGGCCCTCCGGGCCGCCCAGGGCCGCCGGACCGGCCGCCGCGGGCACCGCGTCCCGTGCCTGCTGGGGCGCGGGGGGCAGCAGCGCCGGCTCGATACCCGCCGCCGCCAGGCCCGCCGGGGCGGTCTCCGCCAGCGGGACGCCGTACCGCGCCAGACGCAGCGGCATCAGGGACTCCACCGGGGCCTTGCGGCGCCAGGCCCGGCCGAAGCGCGAGCGCAGCCGCGCCTGGTAGACGAGCCGCTCCTGCTCCAGCTTGATCACCTGCTCGTAGGAGCGCAGCTCCCACAGCTTCATACGGCGCCACAGCAGGAACGTCGGCACCGGCGAGAGCAGCCACCGGGTGAGGCGGACGCCCTCCATGTGCTTGTCGGCCGTGATGTCGGCTATCCGGCCGATCGCGTGCCGCGCCGCCTCGACCGACACCACGAACAGGATCGGGATGACGCCGTGCATGCCCACGCCCAGCGGGTCCGGCCAGGCCGCGGCGCCGTTGAAGGCGATCGTGGCGGCCGTCAGCAGCCAGGCCGTCTGGCGCAGCAGCGGGAAGGGGATGCGGATCCACGTCAGCAGCAGATCCAGGGCCAGCAGAACGCAGATGCCCGCGTCGATGCCGATCGGGAACACATAGCTGAAGTTCCCGAAGCCCTTCTGGATGGCCAGCTCGCGGACGGCCGCGTACGAACCGGCGAAGCCGATACCGGCGATGATCACGGCGCCGAAGACGACCACGCCGATGAGAACGCGGTGCATCCGAGTCAGCTGCGGTGGCCCGGCCACTCGTACTCCCCTCCCCATGCGTGTTGTTGCGCGCAACAGAGTGGCACATCCGGACGGGGCCCGTGCCCCCGGACCGGCACGGGCCCGGTCCCCGAGGGGAACCGGGCCCGGTCAACCTCCCCCGCTGAGCTGCGTGTTGTGACGCAGGGGTGGGCGGGGTGTGACAGTCAGCTCTTCTTCGACGCTGACGGGGAAGGGGAACCCGACGCGTTCTTCGACGGGCTCGCCGAGGGAGACTTCGACGCCGGCTTCGAAGGGGCGTCGCTCGGCGTGCCCGCGTCACCGCCGGCGCCGTTGGCCTTCGCGACCGCGGCCACGGCCTCCTTGAGCGCCTTCTGCGCCAGCTTGTTCAGGGTGTCGCCGTCCGGCTTCTTCTCCCCGGCGAGACCGGCGCCGTTGTAGTCGACGGTGACCACGACGTTCTCGGTGCGGGCGACGACCGTCTCCTGCTTGAAGGACCCTTCCTTCTTCTTCAGGTCGTAGCGCACCGCTGTCGCCTCGTCGCCGACGCCCTGGACGGGCTGCGACTTGGTGTTCTTCGCGCCGGTCACCGACCGGGCGTCCTGCGCCTGGGCCCGGTAGTACTCCTGCGCCAGCTTGTCGCCCGCGCCCCGCGAGGCGTCCGACTCGAAGCGCAGCAGGGAGACGTTGAGCCAGCGGAACTGCGAGCCCTTCACGCCGTTGTTGTCGAGACTGCTCCAGGAGCAGGAGCCGCGCGTCGACGTGTCGTCGGAGGAGCCCTTCTTGCCGGACTTGGCCTTCGGCACCAGGTCGTCCAGCGTCTTCTCCGACAGCACCTTGCACGCCTCGGGGAGTGCCTTGTACGCAGCGGCCTGCACGGTCGGCGACGCGCTCGCCGGCGACGACGCCGAGGACTTCGCCCCGCCGTCCTTGCGCTCGGCCGCCTTGTCGCCGGAACCGGAGTCCGAGGAGCAGCCCGCGGCCACCAGCATCACCGGGACGGCCGCGGCGCAGACAAGGGCCCGGCGCAGACCCTTCACCCGCTGCTCACGCTGGTCACGCCGGTCAAGCTGATCTCGCATCGCTGCTCGCTGCATGGTTCCTTCACTCATGACTGCCACTCGTGGTTCCTGCGGTCGGATCGGGTCCGAGGGGCCACGGTACGCGGTGAAGAAGGTGTGTGGTCTCGTTTCGGTTACGTCGCGGGAGGGGGCGAAGGGGTGCGCGGGCGGCGCTAGTCGCCCAGTGCGTCGGCCAGTTGCGCGGCCAGTTTCTGGGCCCTGTCCTGCATTTCCTCGCTGTCGGGCACGGCGCCGACGGTCATCGGCTGCTCCTCGTACTCGATCGTGACGATCACGTTGGACGTGCGGAACGCCACAGTCACCTTGCGCTGCTGGGCCGTCGAACCGGACGTGTTGAGCGCGTCGTCGAGGAACGCCTCGTCGCCGAGGTCCTCCAGCACGCGCGGCTGGAGTTCGGGCGGAGTGCCGCCGGACGCGGAGGCGGAGGAGGAGGGAGAGGAGGACGCCGAGGAAGAGGAGTCCGAGGGCGAGCCGGACGGCGACGGCGTGGAGGAGCCGGTCACCTCGGCGCCGGGCGTGACGGTGCTCACCGGCTCGGGCAGGTCGGCGGCGTCCCGCTGCCTCGCGAACAGCCGCTCCGCCTCGCTGTCGTCGCTGGTCGCGGAGTCGTAGGCCACCACGCGCTCGAAGTTGACGAAGAGGTGGTCGGTGGCCTGCGCCGACTCCACCTTCCAGCGGCAGCCGACCTTGCGGTCCGTGTCGAAGGTGAGGGCCGGGGTGCCCTCGTACGCCTTCTCGCGGCGCTTCTCGTCGGTCATCTCCCGTATGCCGGGCAGCAGCTCGTCGAGAGTCTCCTCGCCGACCGTGCCGCAGGGTTCGGGCAGGTTGCGGTACCGGCCGGGCTCGGCCACCGGGCTCGCGGTGCCGGAGTCGCCGGGGTTGGAGTCGTCGGTGGCGCCGCCGTCGCCGGAGCCGCCGGTGCAGCCGGCCAGCAGCACCGCGAGGAGCGCGGCGACGCCGGATACGTACGCCTTCCGCTGCACGGTGAGGCTCCTCTCGACGGTGCGGTGTGGCCGGTGTGTTCGCCGGTCCCTCAGTGTCCCCGCTGGTTAATCGCTTGCCGCGCGGGGGCGCCCCCAGAAGACAATGTGTATCGCACGCACTGCTGTGAACGCCGGTCCGCTGTCCTTTTTCGCCGACCTCGGCGCCAGTTTTGCTATTTCAGACTTGTATGTGTTTTCCAGGGGGTTGAGGACGATATGTCGTACGTGGAGATGCCGGGTGCGAAGGTACCCATCCGTATGTGGACCGACCCGGCGACCGTCGAGGAGTCCGCTCTCCAGCAGCTGCGGAACGTCGCGACGCTGCCGTGGATCAAGGGCCTCGCCGTGATGCCGGACGTGCACTACGGCAAGGGTGCGACGGTCGGGTCCGTCATCGCGATGCGCGGGGCCGTGTGCCCGGCGGCGGTCGGTGTGGACATCGGCTGCGGGATGTCGGCGGTGAAGACGTCCCTGACGGTGAACGACCTGCCGGGGGACCTGTCGCGGCTGCGGTCGAAGATCGAGCAGGCGATCCCGGTGGGCCGGGGCATGCATGACGAGGCCGTCGACCCGGGCCGGATGCACGGCTTCGCCACGGCCGGCTGGGACGGCTTCTGGGGGCGCTTCGACGGGATCGCGGACGCGGTGAAGTTCCGGCAGGAGCGGGCGACCAAGCAGATGGGCACGCTCGGGTCGGGCAACCACTTTGTCGAGATCTGCACGGATACGACCGGTTCTGTTTGGCTGATGCTGCACTCCGGTTCGCGGAACATCGGCAAGGAACTCGCCGAGTTCCACATCGGCGTGGCCCAGAAGCTCCCGCACAACCAGGGTCTGGTCGACCGCGACCTCGCCGTCTTCGTCGCGGACACCCCGCAGATGGCGGCGTACCGCAACGACCTGTTCTGGGCGCAGGAGTACGCCAAGTACAACCGCACGATCATGATGGCCCTGCTGAAGGACGTCGTCCGCAAGGAGTTCAAGAAGGCCAAGCCGGCCTTCGAGCCCGAGATCAGCGCCCACCACAACTACGTGGCCGAGGAGCGCTACGACGGCGTGGACCTGCTCGTGACCCGCAAGGGCGCGATCCGGGCCGGCTCCGGCGACTACGGCATCATCCCCGGCTCCATGGGGACGGGTTCGTACATCGTGAAGGGACTCGGGAACCCGCTGTCCTTCAACTCGGCCTCGCACGGGGCCGGTCGGCGGATGAGCCGTACCGCCGCGAAGAAGCGGTTCTCGACGAAGGACCTGGAGGAGCAGACCCGGGGCGTGGAGTGCCGCAAGGACTCCGGTGTCGTCGACGAGATCCCGGGTGCCTACAAGCCCATCGAGCAGGTCATCGACCAGCAGCGCGACCTGGTGGAGGTCGTCGCGAAGCTGAAGCAGGTCGTCTGCGTCAAGGGCTGACCGGACGGTTCACGAACCCACGAACACGAATCCCGCCCAGTGCACCGGATGGGCGAACCCGCGGTGTTCCGGTTCGAGCCTGATGAGCCTGCGCCAGAGCGGCCGGGTGGTCTCGGGGACGAGACCGCTCGGCCCGCCCGGGCGGAAGTGGTCGGCCTTCTCGGCGTTGGTGGTGTCCCGCAGCCAGCGCTGAGCGGCGCACAGGGCCGCAGCCGGGTCGAAACCGCCGGCCTTCCACTCGCTGTAGAACCGCATCATCAGCAGGGCCGTCGACAGATCGGGGACGCGCCACTGAGAGACGACGGCGCCCGCGGCCCCGGCTTCCAGCAGACCGCTCGACAGGCCGATGACCTCGCTGGGAGCGGCCGGTCCGACGACGCCTGTCTCACACGCCGAGAGCACCACGAGCCGGACGGGCGCGGCCTCGCCGTCCCGGATGTCGAGGAGGTCCCTGAGCGTCAGGAGGCGGTCGTCGGCCAGAGTCAGCGAACTGTTCAGCGGGTCGGACGGGTCGGCACTGCCGTGGCAGGCGAAGTGGACGACGTCGTAGCTCTGCAGCAGGGCCAGGACCTTGTCGGCAGACGCCTGCCGCCCGGACAGCACGACCCGGTCGGAGAACCAGGCCGCGGCACCGGCCGCCTCGGCGGCGGCCCCGGTCAGTGGCGCCGCGGACACCGGCTGGGGATCCACGACAGCCAGGAGACTGGTCTCTCCCGCGCGCTCGGCGCGGGCCCGGGTCGCGTTCAGCACACGGGCGTTGGGGACAGTGCGCAGGGTCATGCCGTCGATGGCGTAGCGGCGCCGGCCGTCAGGGGTCCGCGTCCACGCGGCGTTCAGCGGCAGCAGCTCCAGCCGACCGCTGGGCACCAGGGTGACGGGCCCTTCACCGAGCAGGTCGGTGAGCGGGCCGAATGCCGCGTCCCACAGTTCGCCCGTGACCCGTTCGAGTCGTGACCACCAGTTCAGTGTGCCGTCCTGCCTGGACAGCACCAGCCAGTCCTGTACCTGCCGGCTGGTCAGGGCGGGCAGGTCGAGGGAGCGGGTCCGGCTCCCTTCCACGATCAGGGCCACGCCTCCGTAATCGGACGCGACGAGATACACGATCGGGTCGGTGCTCGCCGAGGCCACGTCCGCGAACGTCGGCGGGCGCAGGAAGCCGGTCTGCCCGGATGCCTCCCTGATCTCCTCGATGAGGGCGTCGACCTCCGCGCGTGCCGCCCGGACGGCGGTGTCGTGATCGGAGAAGTTCACCGTCCCGGCTCCTCCGGCGAGGCCACGGTCGAGCCCGTCCCCGGAAGCCGACAGCCAGCGGGCCACCGCAGTGGTGAAGCGCTCCGCGAGCTGTTCCAACCCATGTTCGGCCAGCCACCTCACATCGGCGGAGCCCAGTTCCAGGGTCTCGCTCACGGAGACCGCGCGTGCGGTTTCGACGGCCATGACGGCGGCTTCCAGATCTCCGACCCGCGTCAGGCTGTACGCGGCGGCGGGCGCGAGGTCCGCGGACCGCCCGATGATCCGGGTGCGCAGGCCCCGGCTCACCTGGAGGCGGACCAGGTCGCCGGAGGTCTTCGTCCACGTGCGGAAGGCCTCGGAGGCTTCCTGCCATGCCCCCCGGTCCGCCGCCCACCGGGCCCACAGGCGGCTCGAGCCGAGCCGCATGGCGTGGTCCGCCGCGTTGCCGTCCGCGCTCAGCTCACGGAGGATGCCCACGGCTTCCCGTTTCGTGCTCTCCCGTGCGGTCCGCCGGTGTTCGTACACCAGGGACTCGGCGAGACGAAAGCGGACGTGCCGTTCCGCCGGTGTGCCGGCCGGGGCGAGGCTCGTGGCCTTCCGGCCCAGCTCGACGGCGGTCCGCAGATGTGCGGGATCACCGGTGAGATCGAACCTCATCAGCGCGATGTCGCTCAGGGACGCGGTCATCTCGGCGCGCAACGGCGAGTTCGCCGACAGGATGTCCAGCACCTGCAGCCGCAGTTCCTCGGCGCGGTCCAGATCGGTGACCGCCCCGTTCGCCTGGAAGCGACTCAGATAGGCGTTGCCCAGGTTCGCGAGGCGGGGGCGGAGGTCGGGATGGTCGGCCGGGAAAACCGCCACCGCCTGCTCGTGCAGATCGATGGACCGGTCGAGCCGCTCGGGTTCGCCGGTCGAGTCGTACGAGGCTCGCAGGGCGTTGGCCAGGTTGCTCACCCCGATCGCCCACGTGACCGAGCGGTCCTCACCCCAGCCGTCGAGGCTCCGCTCATATGCGGTGATCGCCTGGTCGAGATGGCCGAGGTCCCCCGTGAAGTTGTAGCGGGCCCGCAGCACCGTGCCGAGGGTGTTGTACGCGCTCGAGTGCAGGGAGGCGTCGTCCTCGGCCCTCTCCACAGCCTGGGTCAGGCACTCCAGGGCGCGGGTGAAGGCGCCCGGTTCCCCCAGGAAGGTGTAGAGCTCGCGCCAGCGCCCGCCCGCGCGGATGAGCATCATTCCGTAACCCGGTTCGCCCGGTGAGAGTGCTCTGAGGCCCTGGTCCATCGCGTCGACCGCGGAGTGCAGGTCGCGCACGTCGCCGTACGTCTGGAAGCGCAGATCGAGGAGGTCGCTCAGGAGTGCGGCAGGCTCCGCGCCCGCCATCTTCCGGGCACGCAGGTACTCCGTCGCGACGTCGACGATGTCCCGCCCGTCGCTGAGCCGATGCCGCCTGCCCGCCACCTCGACGATCCGTTCGGCCAACTCGGACGCGTCGAACCCGCTGTCCGCCGGAGCCCCGGCCAGGGGACCCAGGTCGGCGAGGGCCCTCTCCAGGTCGGCGGCGTCGAGGGTGATCATGAAGCGTTCGGTGTGACCGAATGCCTGAACCCGCAGGCCGTCACCGGCGGCGGCCGCCAGCTCGATGCCGCGGTCGACGTCGGGGAGCGAGGAGGTCGCGGCTCCCCGCCGCACGAGGAGCCGCCCGAGGGTACGCGTGCGCTCCGCCGGGTCCTGCGGCTCCGTCATGCCCGGCAGGGTCTCCTCCGCGGGTACGTACGTCTCCAGCAGGCTGATGGCTCGGCTCAGGTCGGCCGGGTCACCGGTCCACTCGGCATGCGGGGGCTCGAACCCGACGGCCAGCTGCGTCAGCTGCCGGTGGATGTCCGACCCGTCCCGCACCGAGGAGAGGGACGAGCGGAGTGTCGACACCAGCGCGGCCAGGTTCTCGCCGGTCTGGTGGGACCCCCACCACATGCCTTGCAGCACCACGTGCCGCAGCGCGGCGCGGTCCCCGAGCGCGGATCCGGGCGGCAGCGACTCGCGTGCCTCCTCCAGCAGGCCGATGGCACGGTCGTAGTCGGCCATGTCCCCGCTGACCTCCATGCGCCGGCCCAGCGCTTCGGCCAGTTCCACCCGGCAGTACACACCGACCGAGCCCAACGGCCGCAGGGCCACCGCGCGTTCGCTCAGATCCAGGGCGCGGTCGAGGTCAGCGGCCGACTCCTCGCGGTCGTAGCGTTGCAGGAGACAGGAGGCGTAGTCGGCCAGGACACGGGGGAGGTCCGCGTCCGACGCCGCGGCGGTGGTCACGACGCGCTCGAACGTGGCCAGGGCCTCCTGCAGATCCGCCGCATCACCGCTCCGGCGGAAACGGTCGCTGAGCGACACGGCGAGGTTGCCGAGGTGCAGCGTGGTCGGGGACAGCGTCATCGCCTGCCGGAACAGGTCCACCGCCCGGTCCAGGGCCTCGTTCTCGTCCGCCAGGTGGTACAGGTCCCGGTAGCCGGCCCCGACGTTGTTCAGCAGGGAAGCCCGCCTCTCACCCCCTGCCCGGTCGAGACCCAGGACCTGCTCGTACAACGCGGTGGCCGAGCGCAGGTCCTCGGCGTCTCCCGTGTGTTCGGCGCGCGCCGACAGGGCGTGCCCCAGCGCCGCGAGGAACTCCGCGCGGGCGCCGTCGTCGGCCGGGGGCGGGTCGAGTGCGGCGCGGCCCAGGCGTACCCGCAGATCGAGGAGTCCGAGGTCGACGCCTTGCATGGCCGCGGTCTGGAGACGGTCGCTCGCCGCCGCGCAGAGAGCCATGTGCGCCTCTTCGGTGAGGAACAGCCGCGCCGGATGGTCGAGGAACTCCCGGCACACCCGGAAGGACTCGACCGGGTCGGACGGGTGCCGCTCGGTGTGCAGGACCATGGCGAGGGCCTGCAGCCCTTCGTAGTCGGCGCCCGCCTCGGCGAGCCGGGTGAGCGCGGTGTCCCGCCCGGCCACCTCGCACACATGGAGGAAGCGGAGCGCGAACCGTGCTCCGGCACCCATGAACGGGTACGGAGCGTCGAGCGCGCCGTCGCCGAGCAGTCGGCGAAGGGCCTCGCGGAACGCGGAGGACATGCTCTTCGGGTGCGTCCGGAACCAGGCGCTCATCTCCACGTCGCTTCGGATCGCCTCAGCGAGTTCCCAGCACAGGTCGAGGGCCTGCTCGATGCTGATGACGTGGTCCGACGTGCGGAGTTCGTCCAGCCCCCGGCGGTAGGACTCCAGTACGTCGGCGTCCGTGTCCCGGCCGAGGAAGCGTGCCCTGGCCGCGAGGGCGGTCAGCAACTCGGAGGCTCGCTCCGCGAGCAGAACCGGGTGCTCTTCGACGGTGGCGACGGCGGACTCCGCGTCGGTGCTGCGCAGCAGGATCGTCAGCGCCCGCGTCACCTCGGGGTCGTCCGCGGGCAGGGTCAGCTGGTAGCCCGTGGGGTCGAAGGCCATCTCGACGCCGTGTTCCCGGCAGGCGCGCAACACCTCGCGCATCTCGGCCAGGGCCTGGGCGGCGTCGGCGTCAGCCACGGGTACGGCGAGCGCTTCGTCGGCCTCGTCGCTCAGCAGGAACGGGTACCGCTCGACCGCTTCGCGCCGAGCGCGCAACGTGGGCGCGGACAGATAGGCCTCGACGGCCTCCGGCCAGGCAGGCCGATCGTGCTCGTCCATCCCTTGCCTCCCCCGTCGGGCACGCCAGAATGAACCGTGCCTCATGACGATTCTGCCGAAGCCGACCGCTCTCAAGTCCCCTTTCTCGTCAACGTGGTCGAGCGGCTCGCCCAGGAACTCCCGGTGCTGATGACGGACTTCGAACCGTTGCACGCCGACCTCGCCGCCCTGCTGGCAGGCCTGCGCGCGGGTGACGGGGACCCGGAGGAGACACTCGACGAGATACTCGCCCTGCTCGCCTCCCGGCAGGAGACGCGTACGCGGCTGGACGACCTGCTGGGACCCGAGCACGCCGAGGACCGGACTCCCCGTTTCGCGGGCGACCCCGTGGTGGGATACGAGCAGGCCGTCTGCCCGCGGTGCGGGCGGGCCTGGGTGATCCTCGACGCCGACGAGGACGAACTGCCGCCCGAGCGCTGCCCGAACGACGGCGCGGTCCTGACCGTGATCCAAGGGACGTGAGCCGGTCGTGATGGGGGACTTCTGGAAGGGGATCGGGGGCCGGCTGGCCGAACGCTGGGCAACCGCGCTGTTCTCGCCCGCCTTCGTGTTCTGGGTGGGCGGCCTGCTCGCCTGGCTGCTGCGTCCCGAGGCGCCTGGGGGGAACTGGAAGTCCCGGCTCCTGGCCTTCGGGCGGGAGCTGCAAGGTCAGCCCCTGCTCGTGCAAGGGGTCTACGTGATCGCTCCGCTGATCCTCGTCACGTTGTCGGGCCTCGCCCTGCGGCAGGCCGCCTTTCCGGTCCTGCGCATGCTGGAGGGCTACTGGCCCGCCGCACTGGACCCGGTGGCCGACCGGATGCGGACCCGTCTTTCCGACCGTGCGGACCGCCGGGCGACCCGGCTGCGCGCGCTGGCCGCCGTCGCGTCCACGGCCCTCACCCCGCAGCAGCTCACCGAACGGGCCCGTCTGGAGCGCCGTCACCGCCGTGTCCCGGCGCAGCGGGCGCAGCGCCGGCCGACCCGGCTGGGCAACACGCTGCGGGCCGCGGAGTCGCGGCCGCGGGCCCGCTACGGGCTGGACCCCGTGGTGTGCTGGCCGCGGCTCTGGCTGCTGCTGCCCGACACGGCACGCCAGGAGGCCACGGCCGCCTACACCTCACTGCTCGTGACCGTCCAGGTCTTCGTCTGCGGTCTGCTGTCCACCGTGTGGACCGTGTGGTCGTGGTGGGCCCTGCCCGCGGGCCTGCTGGTGGCCGTGGCCGCCCATCTGCGCATGTACTACGCCGCGATGACTCTCGGTGATGTCTTCGAGGCGTGCTTCGACGTTCACCGCAGACTCCTCTATCAAGCCGTCTGCTGGCCGCTGCCCAAGAACCCGATGGACGAACGGACCGAGGGGCCGCGCCTGACCACGTACCTCAGCACGGGATCCCGCCGGGACGAACCCACCTTCGTCGACCCCGTGTGACGGCTCGCTACTTCGGTGCGTGGGTCACCGCGTAGATCATGACGAACGCCACGATGTGGATGCCGAAGAGGAAGTAGGCGAGCCACCACCACATCTGGCGTTCGTTGTGCGGGTCCTTGCCGGCGGGGCTCAGCGGGTTTCCCGGTGCACCTTGGTGTTGCTGGCCTGGGCGCGGGGGCGGACCACCAGCAGGTCGATGTTCACGTGGCTGGGGCGGGTGACCGCCCAGGTGATCGTGTCGGCGACGTCGTCGGCGGTCAGCGGCTCGGCCACGCCCTCGTAGACCTTCGCGGCCTTGTCGGCGTCGCCGCCGAAGCGGGTCAGCGCGAACTCCTCGGTCCTGACCATGCCGGGGGCCACCTCGACGACCCGCACCGGCCGGCCCACGATCTCCAGGCGCAGGGTCTCCGCCAGGACGTGCGCGCCGTGCTTGGCCGCGACGTATCCGGCGCCACCCTCGTACGTGGCGTGGCCGGCGGTGGAGGAGACGACGACCACGGTGCCGTCGCCGCTCGCCTCCAGCTTGGGGAGCAGGGCCTGGGTGAGGTTCAGGGTGCCGATGACGTTCGTCTCGTACATCGTGCGCCAGTCGTCCGGGTCGCCGGTGGCCACCGGGTCGGCACCGAGGGCGCCGCCCGCGTTGTTCACGAGGACGCCGACGGTTTGGAAGGCGGTCGCGAACTCGTCCACGGCCGCGCGGTCCGTCACGTCGAGCTGGTAGGCGGTGGCGGCGTGGCCGGCCGCGGTGATCTCCTCGGCCAGCGCCTCGATCCGGTCCTTGCGCCGGGCCGTGAGCACCACGCGGTAGCCGGCGGCGGCCAGCCGCCGTGCCGTGGCGGCTCCGATCCCGCTGCTCGCACCGGTGACGACGGCGATGCGGGAGGCGGCGGACGGTGCGGCGGTGGCCATGGACTGCTCCTCGGGCGTACGCGGACGGACTGCCGGCCTGGACGGACTGCCCGGCCTGGAAAGACTGTCCGGTCAGGATAGGCGGGGCCGGCCGGGCGGTGTCGCGGGCCTACTGGCTGCGCGGGGCCCACATGATCACGGCCATGCCGGCCAGGCAGATCAGGGCGCCCGTGACGTCCCAGCGGTCCGGGCGGTAGCCGTCCGCGACCATGCCCCAGGCCAGCGAGCCGGCGACGAAGATCCCGCCGTACGCGGCGAGGATGCGGCCGAAGTGGGCGTCCGGCTGGAGGGTGGCGACGAAGCCGTACGCGCCGAGGGCCAGGACGCCCGCGCCGATCCAGAGCCAGCCCCGGTGGCCCCGGACGCCCTGCCACACCAGCCAGGCGCCGCCGATCTCGAACAGCGCGGCGAGCACGAACAGGGCGACGGATCGAAGGATGAGCATGGCCGCCAGCCTCGCACGCCGCCACACGGCCCCTCACGTCACCTGTTGGACGGCGCCTGCCCGTCGCCCCGCGGGGGATACATCGCTTCGACCTCGGTGGAAGGAGCGGACATGACGTGGTGGACGCGTGGTGTCGCGGTGGGCGCGACGGCGGTTCTGGCAGCGGCCGGCGGGACGGCTCAGGCGTCGGGCGCCCCGCGCGGTGCCGCCGCCGAGCTCGCCTATCACGGCTCGGCCGTGCTCTCCGGCGGCCAGGTCGGTGTGCGGTTCGTCCCGCACAACCACGGTCCGGCGGCCGTGCCGGAGTCGGTGGTGCGCATCCGCTGGTCGGAGCCGCTGGCGGACGGGCAGACGCTGCCGTCCTCGTGCGCGAGGGCGGAGGAGCGGGCCGTGGTGTGCCGGGTCGGGGCGCTGGAGGCGGACGGCGTGGGGGAGCCGGTCGTGCTGCGGGTACGGCTGCGGCAGCCGACGCCCGAGGTGCGGCTGGAGTTCGCCACGGTGGCCGACGGCGACCGGGCGGGGGCCGGGCAGGCGGTGCTGGTGCTGGAGACGGGCGACGCTTACGCCTTCTAGGCGTCCGGGGCGTCCGGGGCGTCCGGGGCGTCCGGGGCGTCCTGGTCGTCCTCGCGTTCGGCCTGGGCGTACGCCGTCGGTGGGACGCCCACCGTGGCGGTGAAGTCCCGCACCAGATGGGCCTGGTCGGCGTAGCCGAGCTCGTGGGCGAGGGTGGCCCAGTCGACGTCGGTGCGGGTGCCGGCGTGTTCGAGGGCGTCGTGGATGCGGTAGCGCAGGATGCACCACTTGGGGCTGACGCCCACGTACGCCGAGAACAGCCGTTGCAGGGTGCGGACCGACAGCCCGTGGTCGCGCGCGAGGTCGTCGACGCGGCGGATGGAGCGGTCGGCGCGGACCCGTGCGACCAGGTCGACGGCGAGGTCGGCCCGGGGGTCCGGGACGCGGGGGAGGGCGAGGAGGAAGGCGTCGAGGGCGGCCACCCGGTCCTCGTCGCGTGCGGGGCCGACGACGGCACGGGCGGTGTCGCCGGTGAGGGAGGGGAAGACTTCCCCGGCCGCGAGGACCCGGCCCGTCCAGCGGGACACCGGCGCCCCGGGGGCGTGGGGGCGGAAGCCGCCGGGCCGGAACTTCACGCCGCAGACCCGGCCCCGGCCGGTCAGCTTGCGGGTGTAGAGGCCGAGCGCGACGCCGGTGAGCTCGGCGTAGGGCGTGCCCTCGTCCTCGTCCCACTGGAAGGTGAGGTTCACAGCCGGGTGCGGGACGACGTGGGAGGCGTACGGGCCGGGCAGGTCCCAGTCGATCAGCCAGTACCACTCGACGTACCGGCGCAGCGGTTCGGCGGGCGCGTGACGCCGGAACCGCACACGGCTGAGCAGCCCGGACGGGTCGACGATCCCCCGGGTGTCGTGGCGGGGTTCCTCCATGGGCGGATCGTACGTCGCGTTTGTTCAAGAGGGGCGGCCCCCGGTGTGCCTACGGTCGGGGCATGGACACGAACAAGGTGAAGACGTACGGCATCGGTGAGCTGCTGGACCGGGCGTGCGAGCGGGCGGTGCCCGTGGTGCGGGCCGTGCCCGACGGGGCGCTCGCCGCGCGCACACCGTGTGCCGAGTACGACGTGAAGGCGCTGGTCAACCATCTCTTCCAGGTGGTCGTGCAGTTCCATCGGCTGGCCTTGCGGGAGTCGGCCGACTTCGGGGAGACCCCCGATGTGGTCGGCTCCGAGCCGGAGTGGCGGGAGCGGCTGGCGGAGGAGGCGCGCCGGACGGCGGCGGTCTGGTCGGCGCCGGGCGCCGAGGACGGGACGACGGGCGCGATGGGGATGCCGGCGCGTCTGGTCGGCGCGATGGCGCTGCTGGACCTCACCGTGCACGCCTGGGACCTGGCGCGGGCGACGGGGCAGGACTTCCCGGGCTGCGACGAGGCCGTCCTGGCGGAGCTAGACGGAGCGGTGACGACGCTGGAGCCGACCGCGCGGGCGATGGGGGTGTTCGGGGAGGCGGTGCCTGCGCCCGAGGGGGCCAGCGCGTTCGAGCGGCTGCTCGCTCGCACGGGCCGCGATCCGCGCTGGGAATAGCTCACGGGGGGCCGCCGTTCTCCGGGTATAGTTGAACCATAAACAACCTGGAGGGTGAGCGACCATGCAGTTCGGGATCTTCAGCGTCGGCGACGTCACGCCCGACCCCACGACCGGCCGCACGCCGACGGAGCGTGACCGCATCAAGGCCATGGTCGCCATCGCCCTGAAGGCGGAGGAGGTCGGCCTGGACGTCTTCGCGACCGGCGAGCACCACAACCCGCCGTTCGTGCCGTCGTCGCCGACCACGATGCTCGGCTACATCGCGGCGCGCACCGAGCGGCTGGTCCTGTCGACCTCCACCACACTGATCACCACGAACGACCCGGTGAAGATCGCCGAGGACTTCGCGATGCTCCAGCACCTGGCCGACGGCCGCGTGGACCTCATGATGGGCCGCGGCAACACCGGCCCGGTGTACCCCTGGTTCGGCCAGGACATCCGCCAGGGCATCAACCTCGCCGTCGAGAACTACGCCCTGCTGCACCGGCTGTGGCGCGAGGACGTCGTGAACTGGGAGGGCAAGTTCCGCACCCCCCTCCAGGGCTTCACGTCCACGCCCCGGCCGCTGGACGGCGTGCCGCCGTTCGTCTGGCACGGCTCCATCCGCTCGCCGGAGATCGCCGAGCAGGCCGCCTACTACGGCGACGGCTTCTTCCACAACAACATCTTCTGGCCCGCCGACCACACCAAGCGGATGGTCGAGCTGTACCGCAGCCGGTACGCCCACTACGGGCACGGCACCCCCGAGCAGGCCATCGTCGGCCTCGGCGGCCAGGTGTTCATGCGGAAGAACTCCCAGGACGCGGTGAACGAGTTCCGTCCGTACTTCGACAACGCGCCGGTGTACGGCCACGGCCCCTCGCTGGAGGACTTCACCGAGCAGACGCCGCTGACCGTCGGCTCCCCGCAGCAGGTGATCGAGAAGACGCTCGCCTTCCGCGACTACGCCGGCGACTACCAGCGCCAGCTGTTCCTGATGGACCACGCCGGGCTGCCGCTGAAGACCGTCCTGGAACAGCTCGACCTGCTCGGCGAGGAGGTCGTACCCGTGCTGCGCAAGGAGTTCGCCGCCCGGCGCCCGGCCGGGGTGCCGGACGCCCCCACCCACGCCTCCCTGCTGGCCCGCCGGACGTCGGAAGAGGTGACCGTCGCATGAGGCTCGTCGTCGTGTCCGCGGGACTGAGCGTCCCCTCCTCCACCCGCCTCCTGGCCGACCGGCTGGCCGCCTCGGCCGGCCGGCAGGCCGACGCGGACGTCGAGGTCGTCGAGCTGCGCGAACTCGCCGTGGAGATCGCGCAGAACTTCACCAACGGCTTCCCGGGCCGCCGGCTCGCCGCCGCCATCGACGCGGTGACCTCGGCGGACGGCCTGATCGTCGTCACCCCGGTGTTCTCCGCGTCGTACAGCGGGCTGTTCAAGTCGTTCTTCGACGTCATCGACAAGGACGCGCTCGCCGGCGTGCCGGTGCTGATCGCCGCGACCGGCGGCACCGCCCGGCACTCGCTCGTCCTCGACCACGCGTTGCGGCCGCTCTTCGCCCACCTGAAGGCCGTCGTCGTCCAGACCGGCGTGTACGCCGCCTCCGAGGACTGGGGCGCCGAGGGCCTGGACGGGCGGATCGAGCGGGCGGCGGGCGAGCTGGCCGCGCTGATGCGGGGGATGGCCGGGACGCGGCGGGCGGCCCCGGACACCCTCACGGTGGTGCCGTTCGCCGAGCAGCTGGCGGCCGTCTCCGGCCGGTCCGGTGGCTGAGGACGGGGCGCCCGGACCGTGAGATCCCAGTAAGAAGGGTGACCGCAGGCGCCCCCTCACCGCCCGCTGGCCCTCGGGCTTGGCACTATGAAGGCGTGGCCCACACTGTGCTCCTCGCCGAAGACGACCGCGCCATCCGCAACGCGCTGGAGCGCGCCCTGACCCTGGAGGGGTACCGGGTCACCGCGGTCGCCGACGGCGTCGAGGCGCTGGCGCAGGCCCACCGTACCCCTCCGGACGTGCTCGTCCTCGACGTGATGATGCCCGGCATCGACGGCCTCCAGGTCTGCCGGGTGCTGCGCGCCGAGGGCGACAACACACCGATCCTCATGCTCACGGCGCTCGTGGAGACCCAGGACCGCATCGCCGGCCTGGACGCGGGCGCCGACGACTACGTCGTCAAGCCCTTCGACGTCGAGGAGGTCTTCGCCCGGCTGCGCGCCCTGCTGCGCCGCAGCGGCGAGACCAACGGCACCGCGGCCCCCGCCGACGCGCCCCGGCAGCCCCCCGCCGGCGCCGTCGGGCGGCTCATCGAGGCCGCCGGGCTGCGGATGGACCCGCAGGCGCGGCGCGCCTGGCGGGGTGAGCGCGAGCTGGAGCTGACCCGCACCGAGTTCGAGCTGCTGGAACTGCTCGTACGCAACGCCGGCATCGTCCTGGACCACGCCACCATCTACGACAAGATCTGGGGCTACGACTTCGGCCCCGGCTCCAAGAACCTCGCCGTCTACGTCGGCTACCTGCGCCGCAAGCTCGACGAGCCCGGCGCCCCGCAGCTCATCCACACGGTGCGCGGCGTCGGCTACGTGCTACGGGAGGACTGAGTGCGCGGACGGGCCCGCCGCCGGCTCGCACGGCTGCTGACCGGACGCCGGCGCACCGGACTGCTCTCGCTGCGCGGCACCTTCGCGGTGTCCTTCGCCGCCGTCACCGCCGTCGTCACCCTGCTGGTCGGCCTGCTCTCCTACACGGCGGCGGCCCGCCTGGTGCGGGTGGACCAGGAGAGCGTCTTCGACGAGGTCGTACAGGACCTGCGGGGCGAGGTCCGGCAACGGGCGATGAGGCCGGACGACTTCTCCTCCTCCGCGCCCGGCCACGACCTGGTCCGGCCCGCCCGCACCGACGTGCAGGTGCTGGGGCCCGACGGGGCCGTCGTCGACCCCGGCAACCCCGGTCTGCCGGTCGAGGCCGCCGACCGGCGTATCGCGGCCGACCGGACCGCCGGACGGATGATCCAGCACCGGGACGTCGACGTCGGCAGCGACGTCTACCGCGTCGCCACCGTCGCGCTGGGCGGCGGCCGGGGCGCCGTGCAGATCGCCCAGGAGTTCAGCGACACCGAGGACCTGCTGCGGGCCCTCCAGCAGCGGACCCTGCTGCTGATGGCGGCCATCGTCGTCCTCGCCGGGCTGTTCGGCTGGTGGCTGGCCCGGCGCATCACCCGCCGGCTCGTCGTCCTCACCGGCGCCGCCGAGGACGTCGCCCGCACCCGCCGCCTCGGCATCCAGGTCCCCGTCACCGGCTACGACGAGGTCGGGCGGCTGGGCCGGGCCTTCGACCGCATGCTGGGCCGGCTCGCACAGTCCGAGGAGGACCAGCGGCGCCTCGTGCAGGACGCGGGGCACGAGCTGCGCACCCCGCTCACCTCCCTGCGCACCAACATCTCCCTGCTGCGCCGCATCGACGAACTGCCGCCCGACGCCCGCGAGGAGCTGGTCGCCGACCTTGGCCAGGAGGCCCGGGAACTCACCGACCTGGTCAACGAGCTGGTCGATCTGGCCGCCGGGCAGTCGGACACCGAGCCGGCCCAGCGCGTGGACCTCGCGGAGATCGCCGAGGACGTCGCCGTGCTCGCCCGGCGGCGCACCGGACGGCGGATCGAGGTCCGCTCCTGCGGTGACACCACCCTCACCGGGCGGCCGGGCATGCTCCAGCGCGCCCTGACCAACCTCGTCGAGAACGCCGCGAAGTTCGACCGCGACGGCAGCGCGCCCATCGAGATCGGCGTCGCCGGGCCCGCCCGCCCCGGCATGGTCCGCGTCGAGGTCCTCGACCGGGGCCCGGGCATCGCCGACGACGACCTGATCCGCGTCTTCGACCGCTTCTACCGCGCCCCCGACGCGCGGTCCCTGCCGGGCTCGGGCCTGGGTCTGTCGATCGTCCGCGAGGTGGCCCTCGCCCACGGCGGCGCCCCGTTCGCCTTCCGCCGCGACGGCGGCGGCACGGCGATCGGCTTCACGGCGGGCCGGGCGGCCGACGCGAGGGTGTCCCGGCAGCTGTCGTGACGCACCGCCGAACCCCCGTGCCACCCCGCTGACCTTCTCGGAATACGTAAGGGCATCCATACGGCACGGGGTGTACCTGTGGATGTCAGATACCCCCCGGGGTACACCGTCCAGCGCTCACGCCGTCGCCTGCGGCTTCTCCGGAGCGATCTCGGCGTTCTCGGTGATCTCGGTGATCAGACCCTCGACCAGGGCTCTGATCTCGTCACGGATGGGGCGGACGGCCTCGACGCCCTGGCCGGCCGGGTCGTCGAGCTTCCAGTCGAGGTAGCGCTTGCCGGGGAAGACCGGGCAGGTGTCGCCGCAGCCCATGGTGATGCAGACGTCCGACTCGCGGACGGCGTCGACGGTGAGGATCTTCGGCGTCTCCTTGGAGATGTCGATGCCGACCTCGGCCATGGCCTCGACGGCGGCCGGGTTGACCCGGGCGCCGGGGTCGGAGCCGGCGGAGCGGACCTCGACGCGGTCGCCGGCCAGGTGGGTCAGCCACGCGGCGGCCATCTGGGAGCGGCCCGCGTTGTGGACGCAGACGAACAGGACGGACGGCTTGTCGGCCATGATGATCGTTCTCTCTCGTCGCGCGGCGGAACCCAGCCGCCGATGGCTTCAGTTGCGGCGCCTGATCGCGGCCAGGCTCGGGCGGTGGATCAGCCGCGTAGATCGAGCATCGCGGCCATGGCCGCCACCACGGACGGGGCGACCTGGTAGTAGACCCAGGTGCCGCGCCGCTCGGAGGTCAGCAGGCCGGCCTCGCGCAGCTTCTTGAGGTGGTGGGAGACGGTCGGCTGGGACACGCCGACGTCCGCGATGTCGCACACGCACGCCTCCCCGCCCGGATGCGAGGCGATCTTGGAGAACAGGCGCAGGCGCACCGGGTCCGACAGCGCCTTGAACATGGCCGCCATCTTCTCCGCGTCCACCTGGGACAGCTCTCCGGCGGTGATCGGCGGGCAGCACGGCACGACGTCACCGTTCTGCAGGAGGGGAAGTTCCGCGACCTCTGACTTCGACATGCGTCTATGTTGACACTCGTCGATACGGGTGGCAAGCTCCGAGGCGTAGCCAGATATCGACAGGTATCGAAGCAAGGAGCCGTCGTGGCCACCACCCTCCGCACCGCGCTCACCGCGGCCCTAGGGGGTGTCTTGCCGATCAGGCCGGGCTGACCGCCCTCACGCACGCGCGCCGACCCCCTTCGTCCTCCGAGGAGACCGAGCATCATGAGCACCCAGCAGCTCCCTGTCGTCGTCATCGGTGCCGGCCCCGTCGGGCTCGCCGCCGCCACGCACCTCGTCGAGCGAGGCATCGAGCCCCTCGTCCTGGAAGCGGGCAGCCGTGCCGGCTCGGCCGTGCGCGAGTGGAGCCACGTGCGCCTGTTCTCGACCTGGGGCGAGGTCGTCGACCCGGCCGCCGAGAAGCTCCTCGCCCCCACCGGCTGGACGCGCCCCGACCCGGCGGCGTATCCCTCCGGCGGAGAGTGGGCCGAGCAGTACCTGCAGCCGCTCGCGGACGCCCTCGGCGACAAGGTCCGCACCGGGGCCACCGTCACCGGTGTCTCGCGCGCCGGCCGCGACCGGATCGTCGACGCCGACCGGGAGCAGCAGCCGTTCGTGGTGCACGTCGAGTACGCCGACGGCCGTGAGGAGCGTGTCCTCGCCCGCGCCGTGATCGACGCCTCCGGCACGTGGACCACGCCCTCTCCGGCCGGCGGCAGCGGCCTGCCCGCGCTCGGCGAGAAGACGGCGGCCGACCGGATCACCTACCGCGTACCGGATGTGAAGGACCCGGCCGTGCGCGCCCGTTACGCGGGCAGGCGCACGGCCGTCATCGGTTCGGGTGCCTCCGCCTTCACCGCGCTCGCGTACCTCGCCGAACTGGCCGAGTCCGAGGACGGCACGGGCACGCGCGCGGTGTGGATCCTGCGCCGCGGCATCTCCGGCTCCACCTTCGGCGGCGGCACCGCCGACCAGCTGCCCGCCCGCGGTGCCCTCGGCCTCGCCGCCAAGGCCGCCGTCGACAACGGGCACGCGGACGCGGTCACCGGCTTCCGCACCGAGGCGTTCGAACGCGACGGTCACGGCCGCCTGGTCCTGGTGGGCGAGGACGGCCGCCGCCTCGACCCGGTGGACGAGGTGATCGTGCTGACCGGCCTGCGCCCCGACCTGTCCTTCCTGGACGAGCTGCGCCTGGGCCTGGACGAGCGCCTCCAGGCCCCGGTCGCCCTGGCCCCGCTGATCGACCCGAACCAGCACTCCTGCGGCACCGTCTACCCGCACGGGCACCGCGAGCTCTCCCACCCCGAACAGGGCCTCTACCTGGTCGGCATGAAGTCCTACGGCCGCGCCCCCACCTTCCTGGCCATGACCGGCTACGAGCAGGTCCGCTCCGTCACCGCCGCGATCGCCGGCGACCTCGACTCCGCCGACCGTGTCGAACTCACGCTCCCCGAGACCGGAGTCTGCGGTGGCGCGGGCCTGTTCGACACCGCCGACACCCAGCCGACCGACGGCGGCGGATGCTGTGCGGCCCCGGAACCGCAGCTCGTGCAGCTCCTCACGCCCGCAGCGGAAGGCACGGCTGCCGAGGAAGCTCCGGCGGGCGGCTGCTGCGGCTCGTGACCGGCCTCAACACCCGCGACAGCGGGGCCGCGACCGGGACAGGGGACCGGTCGCGGCCCCGCGCCGCCCGCCCGCCCTCTGCCTGACGCAGATCGTGAGCTGGGCATCGTCCGCTACGCCTTCCCTGCCCGGCTCCCGAGTCGTCATGAGCGCCCCGGCCGCCTGACGGCCCACCCCCGGCACGCAAAAGGGCGAGGCCCGTAGACCTCGCCCGGCTTCTACGAAACCCCCGCTCAGGGCCACACAAGGCAATAAGGCTGGTGCCCCGCCTCATGCAACCGGTGGCTGAAGTCCTGCCACTCGTGGAGCAGCTGGTAGACGTTGAACGCGTCGCGGGGGCCGCCGCGGTCCGGGACCGTCGACCAGATGAAGGCCGCCGCGCCCACCGCCTCCTCGCCTATGCCGCGCAGTGGGTCGACGACCGTCATCGGCAGCTTGACCACGGCGTAGTCGGGATGGAGGACGACCAGCTCCAGGGGCGGCACCTTGTGCAGAGGCACGCCTTCGATGCCCGTCAGCACCATGGCCGCCATCGTCTCCGGCTTGATCTTGGTGAACATGCCGTTCATGCCGAGCTCGTCGCCGCCGAGTTCCTCGGGGCGCATCGAGATCGGGACGCGGGCCGCGGTCGCGCCGTCCGGAGCGCCGAAGTACTTGTACGTCACCCCCACCCGACCACCATTCCTGCTCCCCGCCCTCAGACGGTCGACCCGGCTGTCGATCCGCCGGTCGAACGGCTCGTGCTCACTCGGTACACCCGTCGCATCTGGCATACCTGGTACAACGTGTCCCTGGCGTACTTCGTTCGAATCCTCCGCGTCGCGTCGGTGCCTTCCCCGCCGGGCACGTCGAGGACCCAGGTCGTCGGTCCCCTCGCCCAGTCCGCCACCGCGATGCATATCTCCACCCGACTGCTGTTCTAGGACGCGTGGCGCCCGCCGCGCAACCCGATCATCGTGTCAGTGACCTCCCCCACGGCCGCCCGCCGAAACGTGCGGCGAAACACCTCTCCGCGAGATGTCCCCGGTCCCCGATCACCACGGCCCACATGAGCTGTGTGTATCACGCCCAGTCTCGCAGATCGTCCGTCGGTGACGCGGGGGTACGGAGGGACGCGGGGGTCGGGGAGGGCCACGCGGGGGCCGGGCAGGGCCGTCCGCGCGCCGGTGGCGGCTCGCGGCCGCCGGTGGGCCCTGGCCTACCCTGAGGAGGTCACAGGCAACCGGAGTCCCGGACCCTCTCAGACAGTCGGAAAAGGTCGGAGTAGTCGCAGGTCATGAGCGAAGCGCCCTCTTCAGGAACGCCCTATCCATACGATGCGCCCGCCTCGCAGGCGCTGTTCGACCGTGCGGCCGCCGTGACGCCCGGCGGTGTGAACTCCCCGGTGCGCGCCTTCCGCGCGGTGGGCGGTACGCCCCGGTTCATGGTGTCCGGCAGCGGCCCGTACATGACCGACGCCGACGGACGCGAGTACGTCGACCTCGTCTGCTCCTGGGGGCCGATGATCCTCGGGCACTCCCACCCCGAGGTGATCGCCGCCGTGCAGGAGGCCGTCGCCCGCGGCACCTCCTTCGGCACGCCCGGTGAGGGCGAGGTCGCGCTCGCCGAGGAGATGGTCGCCCGGATCGAGCCCCTGGAGGAGGTGCGGCTGGTCTCCAGCGGCACCGAGGCCACCATGTCGGCGATCCGTCTCGCCCGCGGGTTCACCCGGCGCTCCAAGGTCATCAAGTTCGCCGGCTGCTACCACGGGCACGTCGACTCGCTGCTCGCCGCCGCCGGATCGGGCGTCGCCACGTTCGCGCTGCCCGACACCCCGGGTGTCACCGGCGCGCAGGCCGGCGACACGATCGTCCTGCCGTACAACGACCTGGAGTCGGTGCACGAGGCGTTCCACCGCTACCCCGGCGAGATCGCCTGCGTCATCACCGAGGCGTCCCCCGGCAACATGGGCGTCGTCCCGCCGCAGCCCGGCTTCAACCAGGGCCTGAAGGACGCCTGCGGCAAGAACGGCGCCCTGTACATCTCCGACGAGGTCATGACCGGCTTCCGCACCAGCCGCGCCGGCTGGTACGGCGTGGACGGGGTCAAGCCCGACCTGATGACCTTCGGCAAGGTCATGGGCGGTGGGTTCCCGGCCGCCGCGTTCGGCGGCCGCGCCGACGTGATGGCGCACCTCGCCCCCGCCGGGCCCGTCTACCAGGCCGGCACGCTGTCCGGGAACCCGGTCGCCACGGCCGCCGGTCTCGCCCAGCTCCGCCTCCTCGACGAGGCCGCGTACGACACGATCGACGGAGTGTCGAAGACCATCCAGGGGCTGGTCACCGAGGCCCTGGCCAAGGAGGGTGTGGCGCACCGGCTGCAGAACGCCTCCAACATGTTCTCCGTGTTCTTCACGGACCGCGAGGTCCGCACCTACGAGGACGCCAAGCGCCAGGAGTCGTTCCGCTTCACCGCGTTCTTCCACTCGATGCTGGCGCAGGGCGTCTATCTGCCGCCCTCGTCGTTCGAGTCCTGGTTCGTGTCCACGGCCCACGACGAGCGGGCGGTCCAGCGGATCGCCGACGCCCTCCCGGCGGCGGCCCGAGCGGCGGCGGAGGCCACGGCGGAATGAGCGACACCCCTCGCGACGACACGCCCACCCCCGAGCACTCCGGGACACCGATGACCGACAGCAGCGACATCACCGTCGTCCACCTCATGCGGCACGGCGAGGTGGACAACCCGGACGGCGTCCTCTACGGGCGCCTGGCCGGCTACCACCTGTCCGAGCTCGGCCGGCAGATGGCGGACCGGGTCGCCGAGCACCTGGCCGACCGGGACGTCACCCACGTCTGCGCCTCCCCGCTGGAGCGCGCCCAGGAGACCGCCACCCCGATCGCCAAGGCGCACGGGCTCGACCTCGCGACCGACGCCCGGCTCATCGAGGCCGAGAACGTCTTCCAGGGCAAGACGTTCGGCGTCGGCGACGGGGCGCTGAAGCGGCCGGCGAACTGGAAGTACCTGGTCAACCCGTTCAAGCCGTCCTGGGGCGAGCCGTACGCCGAGCAGGTCGAGCGGATGATGGGCGCGCTCGACGCCGCCAAGGACGCCGCGCGCGGGCACGAGGCCGTGCTGGTGAGCCACCAGCTGCCGATCTGGATCGTGCGCAGCCACGTCGAGGGGCGGCGTCTGTGGCACGACCCGCGCAAGCGCCAGTGCACGCTCGCGTCGCTGACGTCCTTCACCTACCAGGGCGACCGGATCGTCTCCGTCGGCTACTCCGAGCCGGCGATCGACCTCGTCCCCGAGCATCTGCGGGCCGGTGCCAAGCCGGTACAGGGGCAGAGCAAGGGTTTCGGCGCCTGACCCGCGACCCATGTCACACCCGCGACACGCGGGTGACATTGGTCGCGAATCCTCCACAGAGCAGCGGGAACCGTCCCGTTCGTCGTGCCCTCTGATTGGGTGACCAGCTCAGCACGACGGACGGGGCAGCCATGCGCGACATCAGCCGACGGGGAGTCATCGGACTCGGCGCGGGAGCGGCCGCGGCCCTCTCCCTCGCGGGATGCGGCGCGTCCACGTCGTCCGGCGGGTCGAAGGACACCCCGGGCTCCGGCGGTTCCGGCACCCCCCGGGACAAGGGGGACGACTCGAAGGCCGACCGCGACCGCCCGATAGGCGACGGCTCCACCTCCTACACCGGCAAGCAGCCCCACCAGCCGGACGCGCCGCGGCCGCTGGGGCCGGGTGAGGAGCCGCCCCAGTTCGTCGTCTTCTCCTGGGACGGGGCCGGCGAGGTCGGCAACGGCCTCTTCCCGCGCTTCCTGGACCTGGCCAAGGAGCACGAGGCGCACATGACGTTCTTCCTCTCGGGGCTGTACCTGCTCCCCGAGTCGAAGAAGCGGCTCTACGAACCGCCGAACAACCCGCGCGGCGCCTCCGACATCGGCTACCTCACCGACGACCACATCAAGCAGACGCTGAAGAACGTCCGGCGCGCCTGGCTCGACGGGCACGAGATAGGCACCCACTTCAACGGGCACTTCTGCGGCGGCAGCGGCACCGTCGGCAACTGGACCCCGCAGCAGTGGCGCAGCGAGATCGACCAGGCCAAGTCCTTCGTCAAGGAGTGGCGCACCAACTCCGGCTGGACCGATCTGCCCTCGCTGCCGTTCGACTACGACAAGGAGCTGGTCGGCGGCCGTACGCCCTGTCTGCTCGGCCAGGACAACCTGCTGCCCACCGCCCGCGAGCTGGGCTGGCGGTACGACGCCTCCTCGCCCGGAGGCCGTCAGGTGTGGCCGGTGAAGAGGAAGGGGCTCTGGGATCTGCCGCTTCAGCAGATACCTTTCCCCGGCCGCTCGTTCGAGGTCCTGTCGATGGACTACAACATGCTCGCCAACCAGTCGGTCAACTCGACGAACGCCCCGAGCTACAACCACCCGGCGTGGCGCAAGCAGGCGACGCAGGCGTACATCCAGGGATTCAAGCGGGCGTACGAGACAAACCGTGCACCCTTCTTCATAGGCAACCACTTCGAGCAGTGGAACGGCGGCATCTACATGGACGCCGTCGAGGAGGCGCTGAAGCACATGGCGCGGGAGAAGGAGAAGGGCGGCGACGTCCGGCTCGTCTCGTTCCGGCAGTTCGTGGACTGGCTGGACGTCCAAAAGCCGGACATTCTCGACAAGTTGCGCACGCTGGAGGTCGGCCAGAAGCCCGCCGGAGGCTGGAGCACCTTCACCAAGGGCGGTACCGCAGACGGGTCCGGCACCACGTCCGGCACCTCCTCCACGGGGTCCGCGAACGCTGCCTGATATGCGGTTTTGCGCCCGAGAGGGGGGTGCGCAAGATCCCCCGTACGGGCATGCGAAACTTTTCACATGAGTGCCGTCCGCCGCTCCCGCAGCCGTACCGCTTCGCTCGCCGTCACCAGCGCCGCCGCTGCCGCGCTGGCCCTGTCCGCGTGCAGTTCGGGCGGCACCTCGGGCGGTGGCGGGGACACCCACTTCGTCGCCGGCGGCAACGGCGTCGACACCGCCGAGCGGGGCGAGCGCGCCGCCGCCCCGGAGCTGTCCGGCGCCACCATCGACGGCAAGCAGCTCAGCACCGCCGACTACAAGGGCAAGGTCCTCGTGGTCAACGTCTGGGGGTCCTGGTGCCCGCCCTGCCGGGCCGAGGCGAAGAACTTCCAGACCGTCTACTCCGACCTCAAGGACCGGGGCGTCCAGTTCGTCGGCATCAACACCCGGGACACCAGCACCACCCCGGCGAAGGCCTTCGAGAAGGAGTTCGGGGTCACGTACCCGAGCCTGTACGACCCCACCGGGAAGCAGATGCTCCGCTTCGGCAAGGGCACGCTCAACCCCCAGGCCATCCCCTCCACGCTCGTCATCGACCGGGACGGCAAGATCGCCGCCCGGGCGCTGATGCCCCTCGGTGAGGACACCCTGCGGGACATGATCAAGCCCGTCCTCGCGGAGAAGTGACGTGAGCGCACTCACCACGCTCGCGGAGGGCGCGACGTACAACGGCACGGTCATGCACGGCGCCCTGCTGCTCGCGCTGCCGATCGCCGTCCTCGGCGGCCTCGTCTCCTTCTTCTCCCCGTGCGTCCTGCCGCTCGTCCCCGGCTACCTCTCGTACGTCACCGGAGTCAGCGGTACCGACCTGGCCGAGACCCGGCGGTGGCGGATGGTCGCCGGCGCCTCCCTGTTCGTGCTCGGCTTCACCGTGGTGTTCGTCTCCGGTGGCGCCCTGTTCGGCTATTGGGGCTCCACCCTTCAGGAGAACAAGGACCTCCTGACGAAGATCCTCGGCGTCCTGATGATCCTGATGGGCGTCTTCTTCATGGGCCTGATGCCCTGGCTGACCCAGCGGGAGTTCCGCTTCCACACCAGGCCCGCCACCGGCCTGGCCGGCGCCCCCCTGCTCGGTGCCATGTTCGGTATCGGCTGGACGCCTTGCATCGGCCCGACCCTGTCCTCCGTGCAGACCCTCGCCATCAACGAGGCCAGTGCCGGACGGGGCGCCCTGCTGACCGTCGCCTACTGCCTCGGCCTGGGCATTCCCTTCGTCGTCACTGCCGTAGCCTTCCGCAAGGCGCTCGGCGCGTTCGCCTGGGTCAAGCAGCACTACGTCTGGGTCATGCGGATCGGCGGCACGATGATGATCGTGACCGGTGTGCTGCTGCTGACCGGCGCCTGGGACCGCATCGTGCAGGAGATGCAGGTCTGGTCCAACGGCTTCACTGTGGGGATCTGATCGATGAGCGACACGACCGACAAGGCCGCCCCGGCCGCCCCCGAGGGCCAGGACCAGGATCAGGACCTGGGCGCCGCCGGTTCCCAGCTCTCCACCGCCCCCGCCGAGGACGCCCCGAACCTGCCGTCGCTCGGCGTGATCGGCTGGGTCCGCTGGTTCTGGCGGCAGCTCACCTCGATGCGGGTGGCGCTGCTGCTGCTCCTGCTGCTGTCGCTGGGCGCGATCCCCGGCTCGCTCATCCCGCAGACCGGCATCGACGAGACGAAGGTCGCGGCCTTCCGGCAGGCGCACAAGACGCTCGCGCCCGTCTACGACAAGCTCGGCCTTTTCCACGTCTACGGCTCGGTGTGGTTCTCGGCGATCTACATCCTGCTGTTCGTCTCCCTCATCGGCTGCATCGTGCCGCGCACCTGGCAGTTCGTCGGGCAGCTGCGCGGCCGGCCGCCGGGCGCGCCCAAGCGGCTCACGCGGCTGCCCGCCTACACCACCTGGCGCACCGAGGCCAAGCCCGAGCAGGTCCGCGAGGCCGCGCTCGCCCTGCTGAAGAAGCGCCGGTTCCGCGCCCACCTCGCCGGTGACGCCGTCGCCGCCGAGAAGGGCTATCTGCGCGAGGTCGGCAACCTCGCCTTCCACATCGCGCTCATCGTGATGCTGGTCGCGTTCGCCTGGGGCCAGCTGTTCAAGTCCGAGGGCAACAAGCTGATCGTCGAGGGCGACGGCTTCTCCAACACGCTCACCCAGTACGACGACTTCAAGTCCGGCAACCTCTTCGGCCAGGACGACCTGGACCCGTTCAGCTTCACCCTGAAGGAGTTCAAGGGCACCTACGAGGCGACCGGCCCCAACCGCGGCACCCCCCGCACCTACGAGGCCGACCTCGTCTACAGCGAGGGCGCCGACGGCAAGGAGAGGAAGACCACCGTCAAGGTCAACGAGCCGTTGGAGATCGGCGGCTCCAAGGTCCACCTCGTCAGTCACGGCTACGCCCCCGTCATCACCGTGCGCGACGGCAAGGGCAACGAGGTCTTCCACGACGCCGTGCCCCTCCTTCCGCTCGACGGCAACGTCACCTCCACGGGCGCGATCAAGGTCATGGACGGCTACCGCGACGCCAAGGGCGCGTGGGACCAGCTCGGCTTCCAGGCCTTCCTCCTGCCCACCTACGTCCCGGGCAACGAGCTCGCCTCCCAGTTCCCCGCACTGCTCAGCCCGATCATGAACGTCGAGGCCTACCACGGTGATCTCGGCGTCAATTCCGGCCTCCCGCAGAGCGTGTACCAGCTGAACAAGAAGAACCTGACGGGCTTCAAGGACGGCAAGGGCGCGCAGCTCAGGAAGAACCTGCGGCCCGGCGACACCCTGACCCTCCCGAACGGCGCCGGCTCGATCACCTTCGAGAAGGAGATCAAGGAGTGGGCCGGCTTCCAGGTCGCCCGCCAGCCCGGCAGCGGCTGGGCGCTCGCCGGCGCCCTCGCGGCGATCTTCGGTCTCGCCGCCTCCCTGTTCATCCAGCGCCGCCGGGTCTGGGTGCGGGCCACCACCGGTGACGACGGCCTCACCGTCGTCGAGATGGCCGGCCTCGGCCGCAGCGAGTCCGCGAAGGTGCCCGAGGAACTGGGCGACCTCGCCGGGATCCTCTACGACCGCGCCCCCGGGGCGGCCGCCCCCGAGGACACCGACGACGACCCCTCCGATACCCCCGACCCCCAAGCCGTACCTGCCGAAGGGGCTGAGAAGTGACTCTCGCCGCCGCAACCGATCTGGCCGCCGCCACCAACGAGAACCTGGCCAGTATCAGCAACACGCTGATCTACTCGTCGATGGCCGTCTACACCCTGGCCTTCTTCGCGTACATCGCCGAGTGGCTCCTCGGCAGCCGCAGCAAGGTCGGCCGCACGGCCGCCGCGCTCACCCCGGCCAAGACAGCCAAGACCGCGGCACCCGCCGTCACCGTCACCAAGGGCGGCTCCACGGCCGTACTGGAGCGGCCGAAGGTCGTCGTACGGGCCGCCGCCGGGCAGCGCGACGTGCCGGACGGGCCCGGCGCGCACGGCGGCGACGAACAGGGCGACCTCTACGGGCGTATCGCCATCTCCCTCACCGTCCTCGCCTTCCTCGTCGAGTTCGGCGGGGTGCTCACGCGGGCCCTCTCGGTGCAGCGGGCGCCGTGGGGCAACATGTACGAGTTCAACATCACCTTCTCCACGGTCGCCGTCGGCGTGTACCTCGGGCTGCTCGCGCTGAAGAAGAACGTGCGCTGGCTCGGGCTGTTCCTGATCACCACGGTCCTCCTCGACCTCGGTCTCGCCGTCACTGTCTTGTACACCGCCAGTGACCAGTTGGTTCCCGCTCTTCACTCGTACTGGCTGTACATCCACGTCTCCACGGCGATCTTCTGCGGCGCGGTGTTCTACGTCGGGGCGGTCTCCACGCTGCTGTACCTGTTCAAGGACAGCTACGAGACCAAGCTCGCGAACGGCGGCACGCCCGGCCGCTTCGCCAACTCCGTCCTGGACCGGCTGCCGTCCTCGGCGTCCCTCGACAAGTTCTCGTACCGCGTCAACGCCGCCGTCTTCCCGCTGTGGACGTTCACGATCATCGCGGGCGCCATCTGGGCGGGCGACGCGTGGGGCCGCTACTGGGGCTGGGACCCCAAGGAGACCTGGTCCTTCATCACCTGGGTCGCCTACGCCTGCTACCTGCACGCCCGCGCCACGGCCGGCTGGAAGGGCCGCAAGGCCGCCTACCTGGCGCTGGTCGCCTTCGGCTGCTGGCTGTTCAACTACTACGGCGTCAACATCTTCGTCTCCGGCAAGCACTCCTACGCCGGCGTCTGAGCCGCCGCGCGGACCGGCGCCGCCCACGGGTGCGCGCCGGGTCCCGCGGGGTCAGGCTGGTGTCATGACCGGTTCGATAGAACAGGGCACCAGCCAGACTCACGGGAACACGCACATCCTGCACTTCCTGGTGCGGCTGCCCCGTCCGATGGCCGCCGTCTGGCCCTACCTGGCCACCGAGGACGGCCTCGCGTCCTGGTGCACCCCGGTCGAGGCGCTCGAACCCCGGCTCGGCGGCACGGCCGATCTGGGCGAGCTGGGCAGCGGGCGGATCACCGCCTGGGACGTGGACCGGGTCGCCGAGTACACGGGGGACCGGGGCCGCGTCCGGTTCCACCTGGAACGGGACGGTGAGAACGGGGCCGCGCTGCGCTTCACCCACGAGTTCCAGGGCGAGGCCGAGACGGAACAGCGCTGGCGGTCCCGCTTCGAGCGGCTGATCGCGCACTTGGAGGGCGGCTGACGGCGGCTGAGGGCGGCTGAGCCCGACCGCGGCGCGAACGGGGTCTCACTCCCCGATGTCCTCGTTCCACAGATCGGGACGGCGGGCGACGAAGTCACGCATCAGCCCGACGCACTCCGGATCGTCGAGGAGCACGATCTCCACGCCGTGCTCGGCCAGCCAGTCCTGCCCGCCCCGGAAGGTGACCGCCTCGCCGATCACCACCCGCGAGATGCCGAACTGCCGGACCAGCCCCGAGCAGTACCAGCACGGCGACAGCGTCGTCACCATGGTCGTGCCCCGGTAGGACCGCTGCCGCCCCGCCGCCCGGAACGCGGCCGTCTCCGCGTGCAGCGACGGGTCGCCGTCCTGCACGCGCCGGTTGTTGCCCCGCCCGAGCAGCGCCCCGTCGGCCCCGTACAGCGCGGCGCCGACGGGGATGCCGCCCTCGTCGAGCCCCGCCCGCGCCTCCGCGAGCGCGACCCCCAGCCACCGCCGCGCCTGTGCCTGATCCATGCCCTCACTGTCCTGTGCCCGGACGCCGACGGCAACGGCGCGAAAATCCCGAGCCCCGCGCCAGGCTCGCCGCTACGCTCGCCCGCACGCCCGTGCCCGGCGAGAGGAGCAGCCCGTGCGTCCCCTGCTCTACCTCGACGTCGACGGCCCGCTGAACCCGTACGCCGCCAAGCCCGAGCGGCGGCCGGACGGGTACACGACCCACCGGATGAAGCCCGAGGGCTGGCCGGCGCGGCACCGCGACACCCCCGCACACCGGGTCAAGCCGCTGAGGGTGTGGCTGCACCCCGGCCACGGGAGCCGGCTGCGGGACCTGGCGGAGCGGTACGAGCTGGTGTGGGCGACGACCTGGGGCGCGGAGGCCAACACCTTCATCGCGCCCGTCCTCGGGCTGCCCGAGCTTCCCGTCGTGGAGTGGCCCGGCACGGACGGCGGGCGGGTGGACGGCACGTTCTGGAAGACCGGGCCGCTGGTCGCGCACGCGCGGGGCCGGCCGTTCGCGTGGGTCGACGACGAACTCGGCCGGGCCGATCAGGACTTCGTCGCCGCGCGCCACGGCGCCCCCGCGCTGCTGCACCGCGTCGACGCCCGACTCGGGCTGCGGGAGCCGGACTTCGCCGCGCTGGCCGCCTTCGCGGCGGAGGCGCGGTGGTAATTCGGTGGCGGGCCGATCATCGGCCGTGTTGGGTTGTCGGGCCCGGACCGTCGCACGGACGCCGGGGGTGAGGAGTGCTGGTGGGACGTCTGGGGCGGGCCTGGCGAGTGGCCGAACTGCGGCAGCGGGGCGGGGTGCTGGCGGCCTTCGTGGCCGCCTGCTGCGAGGACGACGGGCGGGCGCGTGCGGCGCGGGACCTGGGGGCGCGCCTGGCCGCGTACGGGCCGGCCGACCGGTGGAAGGCCGAGGAGGCCGTGGCGACGCTGGAGCGGTGGGCCGGCGACCTCGCCGATCACCCGTACCGTCCGGCCGCGCCCCGCCCCGACGAGGCCGACCGGCAGACGCGCGACCACTTCAAGGACATCCAGCACGAGCGACTGACGACCGCGGCCCGCGACTGGCGGTCGGGGACGAAGCTCTCCCTCGACGTCTACCTCAGCCAGCTGCGCCGGGTGCGCGGCCTCGACCCCTGCGTCCGGGAGGACGTGTACTACCTCTACGGCCGCGGCACGATGGCCCTGGACCTCGGCGACCGCGCGACCGCGGCACGCGAGACGGCCCGTCTGCGGGCGCTGCGGGACGCGCACGCCTGCTAGGGCGCGGTGCCCGGTCCGCGCACCGCGAGCCAGATCCGGTCCGGCAGGACGCGTGCCGCCTCGTCGAGGTCGACGTCGCCCATGTCGGACAGCCAGCGGCGTGCGGTCGCGACGACGGGGCCGAGGACCAGGCTCTCGAACAGCGGCCCCGGAAGGTCGGCGAGCTCGCCGGACGCGACGCGCGGCGCCACCCACTGGGCGAGCGGCGACAGCCTGGCCTCCTGCGCGTCCCTCAGCTCCCTGGCCCGGGCCATGCCGTGCCGGTTGGTGTCGGAGGCGTGCAGGAACAGGGCCGCGTCCCGGTGCTCCCGGATGAAGTCGAAGTACGCCTCCGTCAGCGCGCGGATGCCGCCGCGGGCGTCGTCGTCTCCCGTGAGGGCGGTGACCATCCGGCCCAGCAGCACGCCCAGCCAGCGGTCGGCGAGCGCGGTGAACAGGCCGTCGAGGCTGCCGAAGTGGTGGTACAGGCTGCCGAGGCTGACCCCGCTGCGCTCCCGTACGGCCTTGACGGTGAACCCCTGGAGGCCCTCGGCGACGTACGCCTCGAGCGCGGCGTCCAGAAGCCGCTCGGCGGTGATCTCACCGCGCTGCTGCTTGGGGCTCATGGACGGCTGTCCCTCGGGGTGCGTCGTGACGGGTGGCCGGATCCGCATCCTAGTCCAGAACGGATTTCTAGAGAAGTTTTCTAGAAATGGGTTCCAATCCTGGTAGTCATGGGCTCACACTGTGTGCCTGCCACCGAGGCGCCCGGGGGGACGCCTCGGTGGCGCGGTCGTCCCGCCGCCGGGCGGGAACAGCAAGGGAGCCGAGAGATGACCGAAGTGGAACTGGTGGCCGCGGCACTGGCCGCGGGGGCGTCGGCGGGCCTCACGGACACCGCGCGCGGCGCCGTGACGGACCTGTACACCTCGCTCCGGGAGGCCGTACGGCGCTGCCTGGACCGGGGCGCGGTGCCCGGCGCGCGTGTCCTGGACGCGCCCGACGCGGACACCGGGGCTTGGCAGTCGCGGCTGGTCGCCGTGCTGTCGGACTCCGGGCTTGAACGAGATCCGGCCGTCCTCGCCCTGGCCCGTGCCCTGCTCGACGAGACGAGGAAGCCGGGCCGGATCACCGTGAACGCCTCGAACGCGCGCGGCGTGCAGATCGGCGACAACAACCAGCAGCACAACGCGTTCTGACCGGACCGCCCGCCATGTCCGACGACCAGCGCCGCACCGACGTCCGCGCCCCCGGCACCCGGGGCATGCAGGTCGGCGACCACAACACCCAGCACAACACGTTCGTGCTCACCGCCGGTGCCCTGGCGGTGGCCGCCGTCGTCGGCACGGCGGTGCTCACGTTCACGCTCCAGCGGTGGGACGACGACAAGCCCACGCCGGGCCCCACCGCCACCCTCTCCGCGCGGCGTCCCACTCCTCCCGAGGAGCCCTCACGGACCCCCACGCAGACCCCCACCACGGCGCCGCCGTCCACGCCGGCCGTGACGGACGACCCCGGCGAGGGCCCGTCCGGCAGCCCCTCCTTCGATCCGGCGACGCTGGACGACGAGGACACCGACCGCACGCCGGTCACGGTGGCCGCGCTGCTGCCGGCCTCCTTCACCGACGCCAAAGGCGTGCGCTACACGAGGAACAGCGGGTCGGTCATGACCTGCGGCAGCCTGAGCTGGAACAGCGAGGCGACGGCCGCCCTCGCCTCCGCCGGCTGTGTCGACAGCCCGGTGGTCAGCGGCACGTACGTCGACACAGCCCAGAACGTCCTCGTGGCGGTGGAGGTGATGGCGCTGCCCGACCAGGCCACCGCCGTCGCCGCCCACGCCCGGCTCAAGGACGACAACACCGGGGGCTGGCGCTACCGATGCCCGGTCAGCGGCACCGGATCCGACGTGTGCGGGAAAGACGCTCTCTCCCGCGCCACCCAGTTCGGGTACACCGCGTGGAAGCACCGGTACCTGATCTCGGCGGTGGCCGTCTACGTCGATCTGCGGCAGGACGACAGCGTCAAGTCCTGGCTGGTGTCGGCGTCCCAGCGGGGCTCCACCGCGGCCGGCCCGGAGAACCACCCGGCGAACAACCCCTGAGCGCGGCCCCGGTCACGGCTCGTCGCGCCGGGTGCCGTCCTCGTCCTCGTCGGGCGTCTTCCCGTCCTCGCCCAGGGACTTCAGGAAGTCCGGGTTGTCGTCGGGTGCCACCCACTGCTGCCGCCGGCGGTCCCGTACGCCCGACCAGCCGTCGGCGGCCGGACTGCGCCTCTTGCCCGCGATCAGCCACGAGATCGAGCCGACCAGCGGGAAGACGAGCACGAGGATGGCCCACAGCGGCTTGGGCATGTGGCGGATGTCCTTTTCCTCCGTGCTGATGCAGTCGATGAACGCGTACACGCTCAGCGCCAGTGGCACGAGGAACATCAGCACCCGGAGCATGGGCCCTCTCCAGTGGAACGGTCGTCGGGCCGGGGGCGCGGCCCCCGGGTTCAGGGCCAGGGTAGCCGCTCGGGGATACTTGACCCCATGGCTTACGACGATCTTCGATCCCTGCTCAGGGCCCTCGAGCGGGAAGGCGACCTCAAGCGCGTGAAGGCGGAGGTCGATCCGTACCTGGAGGTCGGGGAGATCGTCGACCGGGTGCAGAAGTCCGGCGGCCCCGCGCTCCTCTTCGAGAACGTGAAGGGCTCCTCGATGCCCCTCGCGATGAACGTCTTCGGCACGGACCGCCGGCTGCTGAAGGCCCTGGGCCTGAAGTCGTACGCGGACATCTCCGACAGGATCGGCGGGCTGCTCAAGCCCGAACTGCCGCACGGGTTCGTTGGGGTGCGCGAGGCGTTCGGCAAGCTGGGCGCGATGGCGCACGTCCCGCCGAAGAAGGTCAAGGACGCCCCCGTCCAGGAGGTCGTGCTCACCGGCGACGACGTCGACCTGGACCGGCTGCCCGCCCTGTTCACCTGGCCCAAGGACGGCGGCTCCTTCTTCAACCTGGGGCTCACGCACACCAAGGACCCGGAGACGGGCATCCGCAACCTCGGGCTCTACCGGCTCCAGCGGCACGACAAGCGCACCATCGGCATGCACTGGCAGATCCACAAGGACAGCCGCAACCACTACCAGGTGGCGGCCCGCAGCGGCGAGCGCCTGCCCGTCGCGATCGCCTTCGGCTGCCCGCCCGCCGTGACGTACGCCTCCACCGCCCCGCTGCCCGGCGACATCGACGAGTACCTGTTCGCCGGGTTCGTCGCGGGCAAGCGGATCGAGATGGTGGACTGCAAGACCGTTCCGCTGCAGGTGCCCGCGCAGGCCGAGGTCGTCCTAGAGGGCTGGCTGGAGCCGGGCGAGATGCTGCCCGAGGGGCCGTTCGGCGACCACACCGGCTTCTACACCCCGCAGGAGCCGTTCCCGGCGCTCACCATCGACTGTGTGACGATGCGCAGGCGGCCGCTGCTGCAGTCCATCGTGGTGGGCCGCCCGCCCACCGAGGACGGGCCGCTGGGCCGTGCGACGGAACGCTTCTTCCTCCCCCTGCTGAAGATCATCGTGCCGGACATCGTGGACTACCACCTGCCCGAGGCCGGCGGCTTCCACAACTGCGCGATCGTCTCGATCGACAAGAAGTACCCCAAGCACGCCCAGAAGGTCATGCACGCCGTGTGGGGCGCCCACATGATGTCCCTGACCAAGCTGATCGTGGTCGTGGACTCCGACTGCGACGTCCACGATCTGCACGAGGTCGCCTGGCGGGCCCTGGGGAACACCGACTACGCCCGGGACCTCACGGTCGTCGAGGGTCCCGTCGACCATCTCGACCACGCCTCCTACCAGCAGTTCTGGGGCGGCAAGGCGGGCATCGACGCCACGCGGAAGTGGCCCGAGGAGGGCTACACCCGCGACGGCGGCTGGCCGGACATGGTGGAGTCCGACCCGGAGACGGCGGCGAAGGTCGACCGCCGCTGGAAGGAGTACGGCCTGTGAGCAGCGCCTCCGCCGCGATTCCGCAGCCCGGACGCACCAAGGCGTTCCTGCGCCTGGTCATGATCGAACACTCGGTGTTCGCGCTGCCCTTCGCCTACATCGCCGCGCTGACCGCGATGTTCGAGTGGGACCGCAACATCCACTGGGGCCGGCTGCTCCTGGTGACGATCTGCATGGTCGGGCTGCGCACCTTCGCGATGGCCGTGAACCGGATCATCGACCGCGAGATCGACGCCCGCAATCCCCGTACCGCCCACCGCGAGCTGGTCACCGGCGCGATGTCGGTGCGGCACGCCTGGACCGGCGCCCTGATCGCCCTCGTCGTCTTCCTGGGGTCGGCGGCGCTGCTGAACCCGCTGTGCCTGGCGCTCGCCCCGATCGCGGTCGTACCGATGGTGGTCTACCCGTACGGCAAGCGGTTCACGAACTTCCCGCAGGCCATCCTGGGTCTCGCCCAGGCGATGGGCCCGATCGGCGGCTGGCTGGCCATCACCGGCTCCTGGTCGTGGGACGCGGTGATCCTGGGTCTCGCCGTCGGCGTCTGGATCGGCGGCTTCGACCTCATCTACGCCTGCCAGGACGTGGAGACGGACCGCGAGATCGGCGTCCGGTCGGTGCCGGCCCGCTTCGGCATCCCGGCGGCGATCTGGGGCGCCCGCGTCTGCCACACCGTCACCACCGCCCTGTTCGTCTGGTACGGCGTCGCGACCGGCGCCGGCGCGTTCTTCTGGCTGGGCGCGCTGATCGTGGCCGGTGCCTTCGTCTACGAGCACTCGATCGTGCGCCCGCACGACCTGTCCCGGCTGAACCGGGCGTTCTTCAGCGTCAACGGGTTCATCGGGATCGCCCTGTTCGTGTGCGCGCTGCTGGACCTGCTGGTGCGCGGGCTGACCGTCTGACCCCGCCCGTCAGACGGGCAGTTCCCCGCGGGGGCCGGTGTCCCGGCGGCGCAGCACGAACGCCGCCGCCACACCGGCCACCAGCCCCACCAGGTGCCCCTGCCAGCTGACGCCGGACTGGGTCGGGGCGAGGCCCGCCAGCATGGAGCCGCCCCACAGGGCGGCCACCAGCACGCCGACGAGCACGCCGAGCGGGCGGCGCTCCACGAAGCCGGTGACCAGCAGGAAGCCGAAGAGGCCGAAGATCAGGCCGGAGGCGCCCGCCGTGTTGGTGCCGGACGGCGATATCAGCCACACGCCCAGTCCGTCGGCGACCACGACGAGGGCGCACACCGCGGTGAACCGGCGGATGCCGCCGAGCGCGGCGAGGAAACCCAGGACCAGCAGCGGCACGGTGTTCGCCGCGACATGGGCGAAGCCGAAGTGGACGAACGCCGCCGGGACCACGTCCACCAGCTCGGACGGGGTCCGCGGGACGATCCCGAAGCCGTCCAGCGCGTGTCCGCTCACCACGTCGACGAGCTCCAGCAGCCACAGCAGCGCGACCCAGCCCAGCATGAGCTTGGCCGCGGACAGCACACGCTCCCCGCGCGACCCCGCGCGCACCGCGTCCCGCACACCTGTCATGGCAACCCCACCGTCCGACTCGTCCCCGAACGGGAACGCCTGGGCCCCCTTGGTCGGTTCCCACCCCGTGCCGCCGGATAGGCTCGGTGTCGTGAACCCAGCCAAGCCAGGAGAGACGGCCCGAACGCCTTGGATCGTAGGGGTGTCCGGCGCTTCCGGCACCCCATACGCCGCCGCGGTGCTGCGTGCGCTCCTCGACGCGGGGGAGAGCGTCGACCTGGTGGTCAGCCGGGCCTCGCGGCTCACCCTGCTCGATGAGACCGGGATCTCCTTCCGGGACGCCCACTGGCGTGACGACCTGCGCGAATGGCTCGCGCGAGGCGCCGACGGCAAGCCCGGCACCTTCGAGACGGACCTCACCGACGTGCGGTACTGGCCGGCGGGGGACCTGGCCGCGGGGCCGTCCTCCGGGTCGTACGCCACGAAGGGCATGCTCGTCGTGCCCGCCTCGACCGCCTGTGTGGCCGGTGTCGCGCTCGGGCTCTCCAAGGACCTGCTCCAGCGCGCCGCCAGCGTCACGCTGAAGGAGGGCCGCCGGCTCGTCGTCGCCGTTCGGGAGACCCCTTTGAACGGGCAGACGCTGCGGCACCTCGTCACCCTCGACGACGCGGGCGCCGTCGTCGTACCCGCCTCGCCCGCCTTCTACGCGGGGGCCACGCACATCCAGGACCTGGTGGACTTCGTGGCCGGACGCGTCCTCGACGCGGCGGGGGTGGAGCACCGGCTCTACCGCCGCTGGAAGGGCGAGCTCGGCGGTGGCGCCCGCCCCGCCTGAGCGGGCCATCACCTCAGGCAGCAGTACGGCAGCAATCACGTCAGACCTCTTCAGCGGAAGGCTTCGAATCGCATGGACGCGGTGGACAGGCAGCTCATCCAGGCCCTGAGGGAGAACGGCCGGGCCTCCTACGCGGAGCTGGGGCGCCTCGTCGGACTGTCGGGACCCAGCGTCACCGACCGCATCAACCGGCTGGAGGCGGCCGGCGTCATCACCGGGTACCGGGCCACCGTCGACGCCTCCTCGCTGGGCCTCGGCGTCACCGCCCTGATCGGCATCTCGCTGACGGACGCCACCGACCACGAGGACGTGGCGACCCGCCTCAAGGACCTCTCCGAGGTCGAGGACTGCTGGTTCATCGCCGGGGACGACTCGTACATGCTCAAGGTGCGGGCGACCGACGTGGACGGGCTGGAGAAGATCATCCGGCGGCTCAGCGCGACCGAGGGCGTCTCCCGGACCCGCACCACCATCGTGCTCTCCACGAAGTGGGAGAACCGGGTCGGAGAGCTGCCCGAAGAGGTCTGAGGGCGCAGGCGTAACGTGGGGGCGAGCTTCGTGGAAAGGTGTTGGCATGGACGTCGGGCTCAAGCGCGAGCTGGAGGAGAAGGTCCGCTCCGGTGAGCGGCTGTCCCGCGAGGACGGCATCGCGCTGTACGAGTCGGACGACCTGGCGTGGCTCGGCGGCCTCGCCCACGAGGTGCGCACCCGCAAGAACGGCGACGTCGTGCACTTCAACGTCAACCGGCACCTCAACATGACGAACGTCTGCACGGCCTCGTGCGCGTACTGCTCCTTCCAGCGCAAGCCGGGGGAGAAGGACGCGTACACGATGCGCATCGAGGAGGCGGTCAAGCTCGCCAAGGCGATGGAGGGCGAGAACCTCACCGAGCTGCACATCGTCAACGGCCTGCACCCGAACCTGCCGTGGCGCTACTACCCGCGCTCGCTGCGGGAGCTGAAGGCCGCGCTGCCGGACGTGTCGCTGAAGGCGTTCACGGCGACGGAGATCCACCACTTCGAGACGATCTCCGGGCTGTCCGCCTCCGAGATCCTCGACGAGCTGATCGACGCCGGGCTGGAGTCCCTGACCGGCGGCGGCGCGGAGATCTTCGACTGGGAGGTCCGGCAGCACATCGTGGACCACCGCACCCACTGGGAGGACTGGTCCCGGATCCACCGCCTGGCGCACGAGAAGGGGCTCAAGACCCCGTGCACCATGCTGTACGGCCACATCGAGGAGCCCCGCCACCGCGTCGACCACGTCCTGCGGCTGCGTGAACTCCAGGACGAGACCGGCGGGTTCCAGGTCTTCATCCCGCTGCGCTACCAGCACGACTTCGTGGACGTGAAGGACGGCAAGGTCCGCAACCGCCTCCAGGCCCGTACGCAGATGGCGACCGGCGCCGAGGCGCTGAAGACGTTCGCCGTCTCGCGGCTGCTGTTCGACAACGTCCCGCACGTGAAGGTCTTCTGGGTGATGCACGGCGTGCAGACCGCCCAGCTGGCCCTCCAGCACGGGGCGGACGACATGGACGGCTCGGTCGTCGAGTACAAGATCACGCACGACGCGGACAACTTCGGCACGCCGAACAAGCTGACCCGCGACGATCTGCTGGACCTGATCCGGGACGCCGGCTTCCGCCCGGTGGAGCGCAACACGCGCTACGAGATCATCCGGGAGTACGACGGCCCGGACCCGGCGCGGCGTGAGGCTCCGCAGCCGATGAGGCTCTGATCGGCCGCGTGGCGGGCGCGGGTGCGTGGGGGCTTGTCGCGCCCCACGGCGGAGCCGCACATCGATGCGGTCCCGCGCCCCGGAGTGGGTACTCGTGGCCGTATGGCTGGGAAGGCACCCGAGGAGGGCTTCACGGCGGAGCCCTTCGTTCCTGAGCGAGGTGGGCTGCCCGCGCTTCGGCGGGCCGCCGCGGACTGCCGGGGCTGCCCGCTGCACCGGGACGCCACGCAGACGGTTTTCGGTGCCGGTGACGCCCACGCGCGGGTGATGCTCGTGGGGGAGCAGCCCGGGGATCAGGAGGACCGGCAGGGGAAGCCCTTCGTGGGGCCCGCCGGGAGGCTTCTCGACCGGGCGCTCGCCGAGGCCGGGATCGACCCCGGCCAGGCGTATGTCACCAACGCCGTCAAGCACTTCAAGTTCACCCGCGCCGAGCCGCGCAAGCGCCGTATCCACAAGGCGCCGACACTGCGGGAGGCGACGGCGTGCGGGCCGTGGCTGGCCGCCGAACTGGCCGTCGTGGAGCCGGAGCTGATCGTGGTCCTCGGCGCCACCGCCGGGAAGGCGCTGCTCGGCTCCTCGTTCCGGGTCACGCGGGTGCGCGGGACGGTGCTGGAGGAGGAGATCTACGGGCGCAGGGAGCGACTGGTGCCCACGGTCCACCCCTCGTCCGTGCTGCGCGCGGACGACCGGGAGGCGGCCTACGACGGGCTCCTGTCCGATCTGAAGGTGGCGGCACGCGCGCTGGGGTAAGGGTTACGATGCTTTGGTGTCCCTTACCTTCACCCTGGATCCCGCCCTCACCCCCGAGCTGCGCGACGGCGTCCTCCAGCTGTGGACCGACGTCTCCAACGCGGGCGGCTCCGTCGGGTTCGTGCCGCCGGTGACGACCGAGGCGGTGCGGCCTGAGCTGGTCAAGCACCTGGTCGCGATGGCGGAGGGCCGTACCCGGCTGCTCGTCGGGCACGACGAGGACGGACGGACCGCCGCGGCCGCCTTCCTCACCCACAACACGCACCGGCTCATGAGGCACTGGCTGTGGCTGTACACCGTGATGGTGCACCCCCGCCACCAGGGCAAGGGCTACGGCCGCGACCTGCTCGCCGCCGCCGAGGGCGCCGCTCGCGGCATCGACGGCATCGAGGCGATCCGGCTCACCTGCCGGGGCGGCCTCGGCCTGGAGAGGTTCTACGGCTCCTGCGGCTACAAGGAGGTCGGCCGCGTCCCCGGCGCGATCCGTGTCGCGCCCGGCGACGACCGCGACGACGTCATCATGCTGCTGCCGCTCGGCTGAGGGCCCCCTGCAAGATCGGGACCAGGCCGTGCTTCACTGGACGATGCCTTTGGGAATGTTCGTACCCGTTGACGGAAGAGTGGATTGAGATGCTCCGCTACACGCTGATGCGCCTCGGGGTCTTCGTGGGCTGCTTCGTGGTCGTCTGGGGCCTCGTCTACAGCGGCATCGTCCCGCGCGGCTTCGGCGCCTCCAACGGCATCTGGATGATCCTGCTCGCCCTCCTGCTCTCGGCCCCGATCAGCTTCGTGGTCCTGCGCAGGGAACGCGACCGCGCCTCCGCCGGCATCGTGCAGCGCGTCGACCGGATGAAGTCCAACCTGGAGGCGAACCGCAGCCAGGAGGACGACGTCGACGACGCCGCCCGCGCACAGGGCTGAGCCAGAGCGCGCGGCCCCGATCGCGACATGACCGCCACGGACACCCGCCTCCCGTTACCGCGCACCGCGTGGTGGCGGGAGACCGCGGTCGTGGCGGCGGCGGGCGTGCTGTGTCTGCTCGGCGGCACGATCCGGGTCGACGACACGCTCTCGGCGCCGCCCGCCGCCGCCTGGCTGGTCGCCGTCGCGTCCTGCGCGGTCCTCCCGGTGCGGCGCCACTCGCCCCTGACGGCACTGGCGGCCACGACCGCCGTGGGCGTCCTGGTCCAGCCGCTGGGACTGCTGCTGACCCCACCCATCGTGGCCCCCGCTCTCGTCGCGGCCTACGCGTACGTGCTCGCCGCCCCCGCTGAACGGCGCGCGGCCGGCGCCGTGTCCCTCGCCGCCGTCGCCGCGCTGCTGGGCGCCTCCGTGCCCCTGGCCGGAGACCTGTCGTGGAGGGACGCGGGCAGGATGGCCTCGGTCGCCGCGTCCCCGCTGGTGGCCGGTGTCCTCGGGCAGGCGGTACGCGACCGGCGGGCCTATCTGGCGGCCGTGGAGGAGCGGGCCGCGCGCGCCGAGGAGAGCCGGGAGCGCGAGGCACGCCTGCGGGTGGGCGAGGAGCGGGTGCGCATCGCCCGGGAGCTGCACGACCTCGTCGCCCACCAGATCACCCTGGCCAACGCCCAGGCCCAGGTCGCCGCCCAGTTCTTCGACACCCGCTCGGAACAGTCCCGCGCCGGTCTGCGGGACGTCGTCGAGACCACCGCGCACGCCCTCGACGAACTGCGGGCGACGGTCGGCCTGCTGCGCCAGAGCGGCGACACCGCCGCACCCGACGGCCCGGCGCCCGGCCTGTCGGAACTCCCGCAGCTCCTGGAGTCCTTCCGCCGGGCCGGACTGGAGGTGGCGGTGCGCGAAGAGGGAACGTCCCGGCCGCTGCCGCCCGGCATGGACCTCACCGCGTACCGCATCGTGCAGGAGGCGCTGACCAACGTGACCAGGCACGCCCGTACAGGCAGGGCCCGGGTGACCCTCAGCTGGCACCGCGACCGGCTCACCGTCACCGTCGCCGACGACGGGCCCGACGGCACCGCGCCCCCGGCGGCGGACCGCCCGCCCGGATACGGCCTGATCGGGATGCGGGAACGGGCCGCGGCGGTCGGCGGCCACCTCACCGCGCACCGGCGCCCCGAGGGCGGCTTCCTCGTCACCGCCGGACTCCCGCTGCCCCGGCGCCGGGAACCGGCCGTCGGCCCACAGGGGAGCGGACCGGCCGACGGGAGCCCGGCATGACGTACCGGGTGCTGCTCGCCGACGACCAGGCGCTGCTGCGCGGCGCCTTCCGGATGCTGCTGGAGAACGCCGGCGACATCACCGTGGTCGGAGAGGCAGGCGACGGCCGGGAGGCGGTACGGCTCACCCGGGAGCTGCGCCCGGACGTCGTCGTCATGGACATCCGGATGCCGGAGGTGGACGGCCTCGCCGCCACCACGGAGATCTGCGCCGACCCTGACCTGCGGGACACCCGCGTGCTGATCCTCACCACCTACGAGACCGACGAGCACGTCGCCCGGGCGCTGCGCGCGGGCGCCGGCGGGTTCATCGGCAAGGGCATCGGCGCGGAGGAACTCGCGGACGCCGTACGGACGATCGCCGCGGGGGACACCCTGCTGTCCCCGGCGGCGACGCGCTCCCTGGTCGCCCGGTTCCTGGCGACTCCGGACGACCCGCCGGCGGGCGAGTCGGAGCGGCTGGCCCTGCTCACCCCGCGCGAGCGCGAGATGGTCGCCCTGGTCGCGACCGGCCTGTCCAACCAGGAGATCGCCGAGCGGATGTTCCTCAGCCCCTTCACCGTGCGCGCCCATGTGCAGCGGGCCATGACCAAGCTGGAGGCCCGCGACCGGGCCCAACTGGTCGTCGTCGCCTACCGGACGGGCCTGGCACGGGCCATCCCGGACGCTCCTCAGTCGGGCAGCGTCAGCGCCGAGTAGGCCGGGTGGGCCGGGGGCGGGGGCAGGGCGGTGAGGCTCCGCAGTCTCGTGTCGCGCCGCTCCAGGGCCTCGGCCGTGCTGGGGAACAGGGTCGTCCCGCCGCCCCCGGCCAGCGCCTGGTTCGCGGTGACGTACGGGCGGGTGCCCTGCTCGTAGACATAAAAGGCGGCGGTGTGGTCCGTGTGCGTGACCAGGGCGCGGGCGAGCATGTAGGCGCCGGCCAGGGCCAGTCCGGTGCCCTGTCCGGTGAGGAACGAGGGCGCGTGGGCCGCGTCGCCGACCAGGGCGACGCGGCCCCGGGACCAGCGGGGCATCCGGATCTGCCCGGCCGTGTCCACGAACAGGTCGTCGGCGTCGCGCAGGGCGTCCAGCATGCGGGGGACCTCCCAGCCCGCGTCCGCGAAGACGGCGGCGAGCGCCTCCCGGTGCGGCGGGGCGCCGGGCGGCGTGGGGCGGTGGAAGGTGAGGAAGGCGTGCAGCGCCTCGTCGCCGGCCCCGGCCGCGTAGAGGGCCGCCGCCCGCCCCGGCGCGTTCCACATCGTCAACTCGTGCGACAGGCCGAGGGTGTTGGGCATGGTGTAGATGCCGAAGACGTGACCCAGGTAGTGGTGGAAGCGTTCCTCGGCGCCGAAGACGGCCCCCCGGGTCGCCGAGTGGACGCCGTCGGCACCGACCACCAGGTCGAACGTACGCCGCCGTCCGTCCCGGAACGTGACGTCCACCCCGTGCGCGCGGTCGTCGAGGGTGTCGGCGCGGTCGCCGAACAGGAACTCCACGTCGTCACGGACCCCCGCGTACAGCGCCGCGGTGAGGTCGCCGCGCCGCACCTCCAGGTGCCCGGCGCCCCCGGCCACGGCACGCGCCGGGACCGAGGCCACCTCGGTGCCGTCGGCCCGCAGGAACGTGGCGCGCCGCAGGTCGACGTGCGCCTCCCGCAGCCGCGGCAGGATCCCGGTCCGGCGGGCGACCTCCACCGCCGTACCGCGCAGATCGACCGGATAGCCGCCGTCGCGCGGGCCGCCGGACTTCTCCACGACGGTGACGGCGTGTCCGCCGCGGTGCAGCCAGTGGGCCAGGGCGAGTCCGGCGACGCCGGCTCCAGAGATCAGAACGGTGCGCCGCGCGGTCATGAGCGGACTCCCTTCCGGGTGAGACGGAGGACGATCAGGGCCAGGGCGGCGGTCAGTCCGGCGACCGCGAACCCGGTCGCGAAGGCCGACTCGGACGGCACCCCGGACACCGGGTCGGCACCGGCGCCGAGCAGTGCGGCGGCGAGCTGGGCGCCGACGGCCACCCCGATCACCCGGGTCACCACGAGCAGACTCGTCGCGATACCGGTGTCCCGGGCCGGGACGGCGGTGACGGTGCCGGACAGCAGCGCGGTCGTGGCGGCGCCCGCCGCGACCGCGGTCAGCAGCTTCGCCAGGACGAGTTGCCAGGACTCGGAGTGCCGGAAGGCCAGGGCGGTCATCGTGGCGGCGGTGACGACCGTGCCCGCGACGACCACGGCACGCGGTCCGAACCGCCGGGCCGCGACCCCGCCGACCGCGTCGCTCGCCGCACCTGCCAGCGCGCCGGGCAGCAGGAACAGACCGATGGCGGTGGTGCCCGCCGCGAACCCGTAGCCGTCGCCGGGCACCGCGAGCAGCTGCGGGACCAGGAACGCGACCATGCCGAACGCGGTCGTGACGACCAGGGTGAGCAGGACGGCCTGCACCATCGCGGGCCGGGCCAGCAGCCGCAGGTCGACCATCGGCGCGGCCGCCCGGCGTTCGACTGCCACCCAGCCGGCCGCGAGCCCGGCCACGCCCACCGCGACGGCCCCGGCCGCGAGCGGCGGCAGACTGCCGTCGGCCACGGTCACGAGTCCGACCATGAACGCCAGCAGAGTGCCGGTCAGCAGCAGCACACCGGGCCAGTCGATCCGGTCGTCCGACGCGGCCGGCGGATCGTCCGGCACGGTCCGGGCGACGACGTACGCCGCCACGGCGACCACGATCGTCGGCAGCGCGAACATCCAGTGCCAGGACAGGAGTTCGGCGATCGGTCCGGCGACCAGCGTGCCGACCGTACCGCCGCCCGTGAAGAGCGCGACGACGACGCCGACGGCCGCCTGCGACCGGTGCGCCGGGAGATGGGTGCGCACCAGGATGAAGGAGAGGGGCAGCGCGCCCACCATGGCGCCCTGCAGCAGCTGGCCGAGCAGCAGCACCGGCAGGCCGGGCGCCAGCGCGGCGAGCAGCCCGCCGGCCGACACCAGCGCCATCAGCCGGAGAAGCACCCGCTTGCCGCCGTAGCGGTCGCCGAGCTTGCCCGCGACGGGCGTGAGGACGGCGCCGGTCACCAGTAACGTGTTGGCGACCAGCGCCCCTTGGGAGGGTGTGACGCCCAACTCCCGCTGGAGCAGCGGCAGCGCGGGCTCCACCACGGACTGCAGGGCGCCGAGGGCGAGCGCGAGGACGCCGAGCGCGCCGATCGGCAGTCTGCCGAGGCGCACCGGGCCGGGCGGGTCGAGGACGGTCGTGGTCATGGGAGTCCTGTTCGCAGTCGGGAGACGCGCGGTTCTCGCGCACCTCCCACGCTCCCGCCGAGCACTTCGGCGGGCATCGTCCGCCGTGCCCGTCGTCGTCTGGTGCGTCCGGACCAAGTGCCGCCGCCCGTAGTGCGCACGCACCAGACGTCCGGGGAGGGGGAGCCCCTGGCACTACCGTCCGGTAACGCCCCGGTACACCCCCCTTACGCTGTTCCGGACCCATGGTGTGGGATGGCTTGACTCACGCCGGAGATCACGCCGGAGATCACGACGGAGATCACGCCGGGCCCGCACACGCGCCCGGCACAGCAACGCAAAGGGGGAACTGTGGCACGAGGGCGCGCGAAGGCGAGCGCACGACGCGTGGCCGAGGCGGTCGCCTCGGGCACCGATCCACGCAGGGCCGCACAGGAGGAACTGCGCCGGCAGGCGGGCGGTCGGGGAGCCCGGCAGGACGGCGGCGGCGAGTACGAGGCCCAGGGCTGGAACATCGACCCGGAGGACTTCCCGGCCGCCCGGGAGCAGGGCGGCTCGACCGCGACGGTCATGCGGCAGAAGACGGTGCCGCTGGACGAGGCCGGCGAGGCCCTCGGCCGCAGCGAACAGCAGCGCCAGGGCGGCGAGGTGGTGCACGCCATCTGCCCGATGGTGCTGCCGAAGGGCCGCTCGTTCCTCTCCATGCTGCCGGTGCTGACCCTGCTCGTCCTGGGTGCCGTCGGCGCCTCGATCGTGGGCGCCGCCGGGGCCGACGTGCTGACCAACCCCCTGTTCGGCGTGCACTACTGGGTCGTCTCGCTCGCCGCGGTCGCCTTCGTGTGGTGGCGGCAGGGCATGGTCATGGTGCCCGACGGCTCCCAGGCGCTGATCACCCGGTTCGGCAAGCTGGAGAAGGTCGTCGGACCGGGCCGGGTCGTGCTGCTGAGCCCCTGGAAGCGGGTGTCGTACATCGTCAACACCACCCGTGAGTACCCGTTCAACGCGCCGGTGCGCGAGGCACCGACCCGGGGCGGGGTGAAGGCGTCGATCGACCTGTTCATCCAGTTCCGGATCAGCGACCCCACCGAGTTCGTGTACACGCTCGGCGCGGTGCGCGGCTTCGAGGAGAAGCTGAGCAACGCCGTCAGCGAGACGATCCGCAGCCTCATCTACGAGCAGGAGGCCGCCGGCATCTACGACATGGTCGGCGAGGACACCGGCCGGCTCCTGGAGCAGCTCAACCAGCAGTTCCGCCCGGCCGTCGAGCTGACGAACGCCAACATCACCCACGCCGAGCCGTCCGACCAGCGCTACCGCATGGACCTCGCGGCACCCGAGATGGTCCGGATGGCCAAGGAGGCGTACACCCACGAGTACGCGCTCCAGCTGCGCAAGGAGCAGGACGAGGGCGACCTGAGCCGGGAGCTCGCCTCCAGCCAGGAGACGCTCTCCGCGATCCAGGCCGACATCGCCCAGTACCAGGCCCAGATGGACACGGCCGTGGAGCGCGAGACCAACCGCGCCGAGGCCCTGGCCCGCCAGCGCTACGTCCAGGCCGAGTCGGAGGCGAAGGCCAACGCGGCCCTCCTGGAGGCGCAGGCCCTCGACATCCGCGCGGTGACCGCGGCGGAGGCTCCGGAGATCCTGGAGTACCGCTACCAGCAGCAGGTCCTGGACACCCTGGAGGAGGTCGCCGACCATCTGCCCCGCCTGGTGCGCATCGGCGGCACCGCCGACGGCGCCGGCATCGACTTCCTGGAGCTGGCCCGCGAACTGATCGGCGAGCGCGGCACGGAGCTGTTCAGCGACGCCGACATGGCCGCCGTCCGGGCCCGGCTCGGCGAGGTGTCCGAGCGGATCGCCGCCCGCGAGGAGGAGATCGGCGCGCTGCTGGCCGCCGACCGGCCCACCGTGCCCGAAGTGCCCGCCGTACCCGGACCGGGCCCGTCGACCGACGACACCGAGCTGTCCGACGACACCGAGCTCTCCGAGGAGGCCGCCCAGTGAGCACCGCCCGAACCCACCGCCGGTCGGTCATCTCCGAGGCCGTCGCCCCCTGGACCGACATCGCCCGGCTGCTGCGCGGCGGCGAGGCCGACACCCTGATCCCGGTCATCATCCCCCGGCACCGCCGCCGGGTGTGGTGGATGCTGCCGCTGTGGCTCGGCGTCTACGCCCTGCTCATGGGTGTGACGCTGTCCCTGCACGCGGGCGACGCCGAGTCGTCCCCGGGGGACTTCGCCTACGGCACCCTGGCCGGCCTGTCCTACGCGGGCGGCGCCGTGCTGGTGCTGATCGGCGTCCTGTGGTGGTGGCGTTCCTCCATCGTCGAGATCGAGCAGGGCACCAACGGCGTCCTGACCCGCTACGGCGCCGTCGTCCGCACCCTCGACGCCGGCCGGCACTACCTGTGGCACCCGTGGTCCCGGGTCGACTTCGTCGTCGACACCGCCACCGAGATCCCGTACTCGGCACCCGTGATGGCCTGCCCGACGCAGGAGAACGTGCCGCTGCGCTCCATCGAGTTCTTCCTGAAGTTCCGCATCACCGACGCCGTGCTGTTCGTCCGCACGATCGGCGCGGGCAACTTCGACCTGGTGCTCTCCAGCGCCGTCCAGGACGCCATCCGCCAGCGCGCCCGCAAGATGCGCACCGAGCGGGCGTACGACCTGCGCGGCTCGGACGTCGCCGACATGCAGGAACTGCTCAACCGCCAGCTGTCCGGCTACGGCGTGCGCATCACCGGCTCCAACATCCCGGACGTGCAGCTGCCGACGCAGTACCAGCAGCACCTGGCCACCCGGGAGCGGGTCGCCAAGGAGCGCACGGCCTACGAGCAGGAGTGGGGCCTGGTCCGCAAGCGCCGCATCGACCAGCTCGGCATGGACATCGAGCGCGCCAAGAAGGTGCGCGACGCCCGGATCGTCGAGGTCAAGGCCGCGCTGAACCGGGCCCGCGAGGAGGTCGCCCAGCTGCTGGAGGAGCAGGAGACCAACGCCCAGCGGGTGCGGTTCGAGATCGAGACGCGGGGCCGCAGCGGCCTGATCGCCGCCGAGAACGAGGCCCGCGCGCAGCGCGCCCTCGCCAAGGCGTACCGCGACAACCGGGCCGTGCTCCAGTACGAGCTGGCGCGGCGCCGTCTGGAGGTGGGCGCGAAGCTCGCCGGGCGGGCCCCGCAGCCGGTGGTCGTGCGCACCGACGGCTCCAGCGCCGACACCTCGGCGCTGTCGACGCTGCTCACCGCGCAGCTGCTGCCCAGGCTGGCGGCGCTGCCGGCCGCCGAGGCGCAGCCCTGGGCGGACCGGGTGGCCCGGCTCGCCGAGGAGCGGGCCGGCGACGAGTAGGACGGCTGGTCGGCCACGGGCCGGGCGGGATCTCCCTCCCGGCCCGTACGCTGAGCGCCATGGGTGCCGTGAAGACCAAACGGATGCCACGGGCCGTCCGTGAGCAGCAGATGCTGGACGCCGCCGTGCGGACCTTCGGCCGGCGCGGGTACATGGCCGCGTCGATGGACGAGGTCGCCGAACTCGCGGGCGTCTCCAAGCCGTTGGTGTACCTCTACCTGAACTCCAAGGAAGACCTCTTCACCGCCTGCATCCGGCGGGAGTCCGCCGCGCTCGTCGCGGCCGTCAGGGCGGGTGTGCGGCCCGACCTGCCTGCCGACCGGCAGCTCTGGGACGGACTGCGGGCGTTCTTCACCCACACCTCGCACTACCCGGACGCCTGGTCCGTGCTGCACCTCCAGGCCCGCACGCACGGCGAGCCGTTCGCCTCCGAGGTGGCCGCGATGCGCGCGGACATCGTCGCGTTCGTCACGCAGTTGATCCTGGTCGCCGCCCGCGAGGCGCACCGCGATCCCGATTTCCCGGAGAGCGAGGTCGCCGGGGTCGCCGAGGCCCTGGTGGGGGCCGCCGAGTCGCTGGCCGACTGGGCCAACACCACCCCGGGCGTGAGCGCGCGCCAGGCGGCGGCCACGCTGATGAACTTCGCGTGGGCCGGCCTGGGCGACCTCCGGGAGGGGCGGCGCTGGACGCCGCCCGACGCCGCTCAGGAGGCGAGCGGGTAGACCTCTCCGGTCAGGTGGAGGCGGCCCCCGCCGCGCAGTTCGAACCGCCCGTCCCCGGCGCCGTACGTCACGGTCGCCGGCAGCAGCACCGGCGCCCGGAAGCCTGCCCGTACCCGCACCGCGTCCGGTGTGCCGTGCTCGGCCAGGCAGCGGGCGACCGTCCACATGCCGTGCGCGATGGCGCGCGGGAAGCCGAACAGGCGGGCGGTGAGCGGGTGCAGATGGATGGGGTTGCGGTCCCCGGAGGCCGCTCCGTACCGCCGACCGGTGTCCGCGGGGACCGTCCACTCGGCGGCCCCGGGCAGCGGCTCCGGCTCCGCGGCCGGCCCGGAGGGTGCCGTGCCGTCCGTGCGGTGGCGGGCGAGGTAGTGGCTGGCCGACTCCCACACGAGGCGGTCGCCGGAGTGGACCTCGGTGACCACGACGGCCTCGGTGCCCCGCCGGTGCGGCACCAGCCGTTCGACCCGCACGCCGACCTCGTACGTGCCGGACGCGGGCAGCGCGGTGTGCCGGGTGACCTCGATGGACGTGTGGACGAGCCCGAGCAGGGGCAGCGGGAACCCCCGCGCGCTCATCAGGCGCATGGCCAGCGGGAAGCCGAGCAGATGCGGGTAGGTGACGGGCAGCGTGCCGCCGTCCGCCGGGAAGCCGCACACCCGCTCGTACGCCGCGAGCCGCGCCGGATCGACGCGGACGCCGGGAAGCACGAGCCGGGTGCGGGGGAACTCCGCGTCAGGGTGCGGCCGTTTGAACGGGGACAGCACGGCGCCCCGGGCGAGCAGGGCGGGCAGCCGGGGCGCACCGGTCAGGACGGTCGTCATCACGCCCCCAGCAGGCTCTGGCCGCACACCCGGACGACCTGGCCGTTGACGGCTCCCGACGCCGGGTGCGCGAGCCAGGCGGTCGTCTCGGCGACGTCGGACGGCAGGCCGCCCTGCGCGAGGGAGTTCATGCGCCGGCCCGCCTCGCGGATGAACAGGGGGACCGCGGCGGTCATCTTCGTCTCGATGAAGCCCGGCGCGACCGCGTTCACGGTCACCCCGTGTTCGGCGAGCGCGCGCGGCGCGAGGGCGCGCACGAGGCCCGCGACACCGGCCTTGCTGGCGCCGTAGTTGGTCTGCCCGGCGTTCCCGGCGAGACCGGCGATCGACGCCGTCGCCACGATCCGCCCGCCGGCCCGCAGGGCCCCGGCCGCGAGCAGCGCGTCCGTGGTGCGCAGCACGCTGGCGAGGTTGACGTCCAGCACCGCGTTCCAGCGTTCGGCGGGCATGTTGACCAGGCGCCGGTCGCGGGTGATGCCGGCGTTGTGGACGAGGACGTCCAGCCCGTCCGGCAGCGCCGCCGCGATCCGTTCACCGGCGTCGGGCGCGGTGATGTCCAGGGCGAGGGCGGTGCCGCCGAGCCGGTCGGCCACGCGCCGGGCGTCCTGCCCGGCCTGCGGGACGTCGAGGACGACGACCCGGGCGCCGTCCCGGGCCAGGGTCTCGGCGACCGCCTCGCCGATGCCGCGGGCGGCGCCGGTGACCAGGGCGGTGCGTCCGGCGAGGGGGCGGTCCGGGTCGTCGGGCGGGGTGACCTCCTGCGGGCCGACCTCGACGACCTGGCCGCTGACGTAGGCGGACTTGGGGGACAGGAGGAAGCCGAGGGTGGACGCGGCGGCGCGGGCGTCGGTGAGCCGGACCAGGTTCACCGTCCTGCCCCGGCCGATCTCCTTGCCGAGGGAGCGGGTGAAGCCCTCCAGGGCCTGCTGGGCGGCGGCCTGGTGGTGGTCGGCGGGGTCGAGGGGCGCGCCCAGGACCACGATCCGCCCGCTCGCCGCGACCGACCGCACCACCGGGTGCAGGGCGGCGTGCACCTCGGCCAGCGTGTCGACGTCCCGGACCCCGGTGGCGTCGAGCACGACGGCGGCCGGGTGCTCGGCGGGGGCGGTGGTGAGGCCGAGGTCCGCTGCCGCGAGGTCCAGGTCGGACTTGCCGGCCGTCAAGAGCAGCCGCTCGCCGTCGAGTCCGGGCCGGTCGGGCGACCAGCGGCGCAGCGGGGCGGGCTGGGGAAGGCCCAGGCGGCGGGTGAGGAACCGGCCGGGGGCGGTCCCCGTGAAGCTGAGATAGCGGTCGGCCATGCGGGACTCCCAGTGCGCTCCGGAACTGACTCGGGAGTAAGGTTACCGGAGGTAAGTCACCGTGGACGTGAGGAGTGAGGCACATGAGCGCCCTGTTGGCCCCGGCGGTCCGGCGCGTCGCGATCATCGGCGGCACGCGCATCCCGTTCGCCCGCTCCGACGGCCCCTACGCCACCGCCTCCAACCAGGACATGCTCACCGCCGCCCTCGACGGCCTGGTCGAGCGGTACGGCCTCGAAGCGCCGGGAGCAGTCGGCGAGTTCGTCGCCGGGGCCGTCCTCAAGCACAGCCGCGACTTCAACCTCGCCCGGGAGACCGTCCTCGGCTCACGTCTCGATCCGCGCACCCCGGCGTACGACGTCCAGCAGGCGTGCGGGACCGGCCTCCAAGCGGTCGTGGCCGCCGCCAACAAGATCGCGCTCGGGCAGACCGAGGCGGCCGTCGCGGGCGGCGCCGACACGGCGAGCGACGCGCCGCTCGGGGTCAACGACCGGCTGCGCCGCATCCTCCTGGAGGCCCGCCGCGCCCGGTCCCTCGGCGGCCGGGTCAAGGCCCTGGCCGCGGTGCGGCCCTCCCACCTCGTCCCCGACATCCCGCGCAACGCCGAGCCCCGCACCGGCCTGTCCATGGGCGAGCACGCCGCCGTGACCGCCCGCGCCTGGGGCATCACCCGCGAGGCCCAGGACGAACTGGCGGCGACGAGCCACCGGCGGCTGGCCGCCGCCTACGAGCGGGGCTTCTTCCAGGACCTGGTGGTGCCCTTCCGCGGGCTCGACCGCGACCAGAACCTGCGCCCCGGCTCCACTCCGGAGAAACTCGCCGCGCTGAAGCCGGTGTTCGGCCTGGACGGGCCCGCCCCCACGATGACGGCGGGCAACTCGACGCCGCTGACCGACGGAGCCGCCGTCGTGCTGCTGGCGAGCGAGGAGTGGGCGGCCGCCCGGGACCTGGAGCCGCTGGCGTACCTCACCGCCTACGAGACGGCCGCCGTGGACTTCCCGCACGGCGACGTGGCCGACGGCGAGGACGGACTGCTCATGGCACCGGCCCACGCCGTCCCGCGCATGCTGGAGCGGGCCGGACTCGGCCTCGGCGACTTCGACCTCGTCGAGGTGCACGAGGCGTTCGCCTCCCAGGTGCTGGCCACGCTCGCGGCGTGGGAGAAGCGGGGCCTGGACCCCGTGGACCGCGCCCGGCTGAACGTCGCCGGCTCCTCCCTGGCGACCGGCCACCCCTTCGCGGCGACCGGCGCGCGGATCGTGGCGACGCTGGCCGCGCTGCTGGCCGAGCGCGGCGGCCCGGGCCGGGGGCTGATCTCGGTGTGCGCCGCGGGCGGGCAGGGCGTGACGGCGGTCCTGGAACGAAGCTGAGGGCCCCTCACATAACCCGCGAGGTTGCACATACCCGTCCCCGGACCGCCGCCGAACCCGCACAACGTCCCCACGACCGCGCCGTACGATCGCGTGCCTAACCAGCGGTAACCCGTTCCGCAGGCCTCGGCAGGTGAACACCACGGTGCGCGAGGCACGTACCTCATGCAGCAAGCGATTTCCCCCCGCTGCACGCCCGCAGGAGCCGCCCGTGTCCACCCCGCTTCCCTCCTTCGCCCCTTCGGCCGCCTTCGACGACGCCCCGGGCCCGGCCCTGGTGCGGCCGGAGACCCGGCGGCTCAACGGCGCCGTACGGGAGGCGTACGTTCCGCCCTTCGCCCCGCCCGTCACCCACGGCTCGCTGGCCGACCTGCCCTTCGACAACGCCGACGCGGTGCCGGACGCCGTGGTCCTCAGCCGCCGGGACGCCGACGGGCGCTGGACGGACGTGACGGCGGCGCAGTTCGCCGCGCAGGTGCAGGCCGTGGCGAAGGGGCTGATCGGCGAGGGGCTGATGCCCGGCGACCGGATCGCCGTCATGGCCCGCACCCGCTACGAGTGGACCCTCCTCGACTTCGCCGCCTGGGCCGCCGGACTGGTGGTGGTCCCCATCTACCCCACCTCCTCCGCCTTCCAGGCCCGCTGGATCCTCCAGGACTCCGGCGCCGTCGCCCTGATCACCGAGACCGTCGCCGAGGCGAACGCCCTCGGCCCCGAACTGGACCGCGTCCCCGACCTGCGCCGCCTGTGGGTGATGGACAAGGGGCACGTCGACCGGCTGGCGGAGGCCGGGGAGGAGCAGCCCGACGGCGAGGTCGCCGTACGGCGCGGCATGCTCGTGCCCGACACCCTGGCCACCCTCATCTACACCTCGGGCACCACCGGCCGGCCCAAGGGCTGCGCGCTGACCCACGGCAACTTCTTCGCCGAGGTCGACAACGCCGTCGAACTGCTCTACCCGATCTTCAGGGCGCGGACCAGCGACGAGGCGTCCGTGCTGCTCTTCCTGCCCATGTCCCACGTGTTCGGGCGGATGGTGGAGGTGGCCTGTGTGCGCGCCCGGGTCCGGCTGGGCCACGCCCCGAGCCTCAAGGCCGAGGACCTGCTGCCGGACCTCGCCGCGTTCCGGCCGACCTGCCTGCTGACCATCCCGTACATGCTGGAGAAGGTCTACAACTCCGCCCGCGCCAAGGCCGAGTCGGGCGGCCGGGCCTCCACCTTCGACCGGGCCGCGGGCGTCGCCGAGCGCTACGGCGAGGCGCAGGAGGCCCGCCAGTCCGGCACGGGCCCGGGCCCGGGGACCGCGCTCAAGGCGGCCCGCGCCATGTACGACCCGCTCGTCTACCGGCGCCTGCGCAACGCGATGGGCGGCCGGGTGAAGTACGCGATCTGCGGCGGCTCCCCGCTGGGCCGCCGGCTCGCGGCCTTCTACGCGGGCGCCGGCATCGAGGTCTACGAGGGCTACGGGCTCACCGAGACGACCGGCGCGGCCACCGTGACACCGCCCCTCAAGCCCCGCCTCGGCACGGTCGGCTGGCCGCTGCCCGGCACCCGGGTCCGGATCGCGGCGGACGGCGAGGTCCTGCTCTCCGGCGAGCACGTGCTGCGCGGCTACTGGGACCCGGCGGCGGGCGGCGTGGTCCCCGCGGCCGCCGACGGCTGGCTGGCCACCGGTGACATCGGCGCCCTGGACGACGAGGGCTATCTGACGATCACCGGCCGCAAGAAGGAACTGCTCATCACCGCGGGCGGCAAGAGCGTCGCCCCGGCCCCCCTGGAGAACTGGCTGCGCTCGCACCCGCTGATCTCGCAGTGCCTGGTCGTCGGCGACCGCCGCCCCTACGTCGCCGCGCTGATCACCCTCGACATGGACGGCGTCGGTCACTGGCGCCGGATGAACGGCCGGCACCCGGTCCCCGCCGAACTCCTCGTCGACGACCCGGAACTGCGGGACATCCTGCAGCGCGCCGTGGACGAGGCGAACAAGCTGGTGTCCCGGCCCGAGTCGATCCGCCGCTTCGCCGTCCTGCCGGTGGACCTCACCGAGATGGACGGGCACCTCACGCCGTCGATGAAGCTCCGCAGGGACGCGGTCATGCGGGACTTCGAGGCCGACGTGGAGGCCCTGTACGCGGGCTGAACCGCCCGCCCGACCGCTCGTGCCGCCCCCGCCCCCGCCGCGGTGGCCCCGGCCATCCGGACCCCCACACTCCCCCCCCGCTCGGAAGGCAGCAGTGAACGCTCGCACCCCCCACCATCCCGCCCTGCGCCGGGCCCGCACGGCCGTCGCGGCGTCCGCCGCCGCGCTGTCCCTCGCCGCCTGCGGTGTCGTCGACGGCATCGCGGGCTCCGACGGCTCCGAGGAGCCGCGCAAGGGCGACGACGTCACCGTCGGACTGCTCCTGCCCGACAAGGCCACCGCGCGGTTCGAACGGTTCGACCACCCACTGATCAAGAAGGAGGTCGCCTCCCTCACCCACGGCAAGGGCAAGGTCGTCTACGCCAACGCCGGGTCCAGCACGCAGCAGCAGAGCCGCCAGTTCCGGCAGCTGATCGAGGACCGGGTGGACGTGATCCTCGTGGACGCCGTCGACTCCCAGGCCATCGCACCGGACGTGCGCCGGGCCAAGGACGCCGGCATCCCCGTCATCGCCTACGACCGCCTGGCCGAGGGCCCCGTCGACGCCTACGTCTCCCACGACAACGAACTCGTCGGCGAGGTGCAGGCCCGCTCCCTCGTCCAGCGCCTCGGCTCCAAGGCGCTGACCAGCAAGGTCGTCATGATGCACGGCGACCCCGCCGACCCGAACACGGCCCGCTTCAAGCAGGGCGCGGTCACGGAGCTCAAGGGCGTCGTGAACATCGTCAAGGAGTACGACACCCGCAAGTGGGCGCCCGAGGCGGCCAAGGCCAACATGCGCAAGGCCATCGCGGCCGTCGGCGCGGACGGCATCGCCGCGGTCTACTCGGCCAACGACGGCATGGCGGGGGCCGCCATCGACGCGCTCAAGGAGGCGGGCGTCGGCCAGGTGCCGCCGGTGACCGGGCAGGACGCGAACCTGGACGCCATCCAGCGGATCGTCTCCGGGGAGCAGTACATGACGGTGTACAAGCCGTTCGAGCTGGAGGCGACCACCGCCGCCCGGATGGCCGTCTACAAGGTGCAGGGCCGCGGCGTCGCCTTCGACGCCCTGGCCCAGGACGTGGTCGACAGCCCCACCCGCGAGGACATCCCGGCCGCGCTGCTGACGGTGGTCGCGGTCACCCGCAAGAACATCGACGACACGGTCGTCCGGGACGGCGTGTACACGGTCGACCAGATCTGCACCCCCCGGTACGCGGCCGACTGCGCCGCGATCGGTCTCGGCTGACGGGACGCCGACGGGACGGGCCCGGCTCTCAGGCGGTGCCCTTGCGGGCGAGCAGGAAGGCCTGTGGGACCGTCTCGTCGAGGGCGGGGTCCGGCTCCCGGACCGTGCGCGAGTGCAGGGCGAAACCGGCCCGCGTCAGCAGCGCGGCCATGTCGTCCGGGCGGCGGCGCAGGAAGGTCAGCGCGACCGGATGCCCGAACGGCCGGTCGTGGTGCCGGTGTTCGTCCCCGGCCTGGAAGGCGACCAGCAGGGGAGCCCCCGGCGCCAGCACCCGGTGGAACTCGGCGAAGAGCTCCGGCAGCCGGTCCTCCGGGAGGTGGATGGAGGAGTAGAACGACACGGCTCCGGCCAGCGCCCCGTCCGGCAGGTCCAGCTCCAGCATCGAGCCCCGCTCGAACCGCAGTCCGGGGTTCTCCCTGCGGGCGATCGCGAGCATCGACTCCGACAGGTCGACGCCGAACACGTCCAGGCCCAGGGCGGCGAGACGGGCCGTCGTCCGGCCGGGCCCGCAGCCCAGGTCGGCCACCGGCCCGCGGCCGCTCACGAGTTCGGCGAACACCCGCAGCACGGCCCGCTCCAGGGGCCGCCGCGCCATCTCGTCCTCGAAGAGCCTGGCGTAGTCCTCGGCGATGGCGTCGTAGAAGGTGCGGGTGGCGGTCAGGAAGTCGGCTTCGGTCATGGTCCGCGACCCTAGGGGGTGTCTTGTCGATCAGGCCAGGCTCCTGATCGACAAGACACCCCCTGGCGCCAAGTGCCGGCCGGTGCGCCCTACTCGGGCCCCGGGCCCGGTCCCCTGCCGTCCGCACCGGTCCGGCCGGTGCCGCGCGCGCCGCCCAGGGCCGCGCCGGCCGCCACGCCCACCCCCATGCCCAGGCCGAGCCCGAGCGCCAGGTTGTCGAACACCGTCGTGCCGAGCACCACGCCGAGCGCCAGGCCCAGGGAGATCCCGAGGGACACACCGGTCGCCAGGGCCGTGTCCCGCTCCGGGCCGCCGCCGTTCTCACCGCTTGTCATCCGGCGATCCTCCCACGCGGCCCGCTCACGCCACTCCCATCGCCCGCAGCAGCGCGGCCGATCCCGCCGCCGCCAGCACCACGACCGGGAAGGGCGCGCCCCGCCACGCCAGGACACCGCCCACGAGCACGCCCGCTGGACGGGCCCAGCCGGCGAACCCGCCGCCCTCCGTCAGCGCTCCCGTGGCCAGCAGCGCCACGAGCAGCACCACCGCCCCGGCCGCCAGCAACTCCTGCACCCGCGCGGGCAGCGCGACCCGCCCGTGCAGCGCCGGGCCCACCAGCCGGAAGGCGTACGTCCCGGCCGCGAGCACCAGGATCACGGCGACCGTCGCCGTCGTGGAGGTCATGCCGCACCGCCCTTCCGGCCGTGGACCACCAGACCCGCGAGCGCCAGCAGCACGGGCACGCCCGCCGGGACGGCCGGGGTGACGGCCAGGGCGAGCGCGGCGCCGAGCAGCGCGGACCGGCGGACGGAGCGGTCCGTGCGCAGGGCCGGCAGCACCAGCGCCACGAGCACCGCAGGGAACGCGGCGTCGAGTCCGTACGTCGCCGTGTCGCCGAGCGCGGTGCCGGCGAGGGCGCCGGCCAGGACGCCGGTGTTCCAGGCGGCGAACAGGCCCAGGCCGTTCACCCAGAACGCGGCCCGGCGGCGGGCCGGGTCCGGCTGGGCCAGCGTGAACGCCACCGTCTCGTCGGTGACCAGGTGCGCCCCGGCCAGGCGGGCGAGCCGTCCCGGTCCCAGGACGTCCGCCACGGCGAGGCTGAAGGCGGCGGTGCGGGTGTTGAGGATCAGCCCGGTGGCCGCCGCGGCGAGCGGCCCGCCCCCGGCCAGCAGCAGCCCGACCGCGCTGAACTGCGCCGAGCCCGCGTAGACGACGAGCGACATGGCCACCGGCACCCAGAGCGGCAGCCCGCCGGCCACGGCGATCGCGCCGAAGGACACGCCCACGACCCCGCTCGCGAGCCACACGAGGGCGCTGTCGCGCACCAGGGGTGCCATCATCGGTGTTCGGAGCAGCGAACGCATGTTTCCCAGAATGAACAGACGGACCACCGTTCGTCAAGGCGAACAGGTGGACCGGCAGAGCGAACGACTGGAAGTGAGCCGATGGGTGAGCCCCTGACGTGGATCGCCGCCTCCCTGCGCCGCGAGCGCGCCCGCGCCGGGCTGTCCCTGTCCGAGCTGGCCAAACGGGCGGGCATCGCGAAGTCCACGCTGTCCCAGCTGGAGAGCGGCGGGGGGAACCCGAGCGTGGAGACGCTGTGGGCGCTCGGCGTGGCGCTCGGGGTGCCGTTCAGCGCGCTGGTGGAGCCGCCGGCCCCCGCGGTCCAGGTGATCCGGGCGGGCGAAGGGCCCACGGTGGCGTCCGAGCGCGCCGACTACGTGGCCACCCTGCTCTCCGCGAGTCCGCCGGGCGCGCGGCGGGACATCTACCACCTGCGCGCGGAGCCGGGCGCGGCCCGTGAGTCCGAGCCGCACATCCCGGGCAGCGTGGAGCACCTGATCGTCGGGGCGGGCCGGGTGAAGGCGGGGCCGCGCGGCGAGGAGGCCGAGCTGGGCCCCGGGGACTACATGACGTACCGGGGGGACGTGCCGCACGCGTACGAGGCGCTGGAGCCCGGGACGTTCTTCGTCCTCGTCATGCAGCACGTGTAGAGACGTCCGGCGGCAGGCGAAAGGCAGGAGCCCCGCCGCCTTGCGGCGCGGGGCTCCTTGGGTACTGCACTCAGTTCCGGATCAAAGCACCAGGCTCCGAGGACCGAATCAGACGGGGGTGACGTTCTCCGCCTGCGGGCCCTTCGGGCCCTGGGTCACGTCGAAGGAGACCTGCTGGTTCTCCTCCAGCGAGCGGAAGCCGCTCGCGTTGATCGCGGAGTAGTGAACGAAGACGTCGGGGCCGCCGCCTTCCTGGGCGATGAAGCCAAAGCCCTTTTCGGCGTTGAACCACTTCACGGTTCCGGTAGCCATAAGCCCTCCTTGGGCCCAAAGGGTTGCCCTGCTCCAGAACCCTGCAAGTGTGAAAACAAAGTGCCGCACAACTGCATACGTCTGAAAACGACGAGAGCCCGCGGTTACATGCTCCGCAGGCTCTGTACTGCAAGGGAAACCAAACTGCAACTTGCGGCGAGCCTAGCACGCAGGCAGCCGAAAGCAATAGAGGTCAAGATCACTTCACTCGGACGTTTGAAGATCCGTGTCAGTGGTTGACCGAAGCCGATGACCTGTTTGTCACGACCCTGAAGGCTGAACGGTACCCCATGGGGTCTAGTCTCGCGATGTGGACAATTCTCGCACCCGGCCCCGCGTGGGCCACATCCAGTTCCTCAACTGCCTGCCCCTGTACTGGGGGCTCGCGAGAACCGGCACGCTCCTCGACTTCGAGCTGACGAAGGACACCCCGGAGAAGCTCAGCGAGCAGCTCGTGCGCGGCGATCTCGACATCGGCCCGATCACGCTCGTCGAGTTCCTGCGCAACGCCGACGACCTGGTCGCCTTCCCCGACATCGCCGTCGGCTGCGACGGACCGGTGATGTCCTGCGTGATCGTCTCGCAGGTCCCCCTCGACCAGCTGGACGGCGCTCGCGTCGCCCTCGGCTCGACCTCCCGCACCTCGGTCCGGCTCGCCCAGCTGCTGCTCGCCGAGCGGTACGGCGTCCGGCCCGCCTACTACACCTGCCCGCCCGACCTCAGCCTGATGATGCAGGAGGCGGAGGCCGCGGTCCTCATCGGCGACGCGGCACTGCGGGCCAACCTGCTCGACGGCCCGCGCTACGGGCTCCAGGTGCACGACCTGGGCGCGCTCTGGAAGGAGTGGACCGGCCTGCCCTTCGTCTTCGCCGTGTGGGCGGCGCGCCGCGACTACCTGGACCGGGAACCGGACATCACCCGCAAGGTCCACGAGGCGTTCCTCGCCTCGCGCAACCTCTCCCTGGAGGAGGTCGGCAAGGTCGCGGAACAGGCGGCGCGCTGGGAGGCCTTCGACGAGAAGGTCCTGGAGCGCTATTTCACGACCCTCGACTTCCGCTTCGGCGGCCCGCAGCTCGAGGCGGTCGCGGAGTTCGCGCGCCGCGTCGGACCGACCACGGGATTTCCCGCGGACGTGAAGGTCGATCTGCTCCATCCGTGAACGCCCGGCGGCCGAAGCAGGCACCGGTGAGAAGTCACGGGTGAGGGCTTGTCGGCGGCCCTCCGCACCTCAGGAGGGCCGCGGAGGGCGTTTCGACGCCCCGCCCTTCACCCATGAGGCCCGCGCCCATCGGACTGATCCATGGGCGGCGGCGGTTCCGGTCAGCGCCGGGTGACGCGCACCCGATCCACACTAATCTGCTGCGAAGTCAGCGGGGGCGATGGGCCGTACGGGGGAGAGGTGGACGGCGATGCAGCCACTCGGCATGGACGAGCCCACGGCCGTCGGGCCGTACCGGCTCCTCGGCCGGCTCGGCTCCGGCGGCATGGGCCGGGTCTACCTCGGCCGCAGCGCGGGGGGCCGTACGGTCGCCGTCAAGATCGTGCACCCGCACCTCGCGCTCGACGAGGAGTTCCGCACCCGCTTCCGGCGCGAGGTCGAGGCGGCCCGGCGGGTGGGCGGGGCGTGGACGGCACCCGTGCTGGACGCCGACCCGGAGGCCGCGGTGCCCTGGGTCGCCACCGGCTACGCGGCCGGTCCGTCGCTGTCGGGCGCCGTCACCGACTCCGGCGCCCTGCCCGCGCCGTCCGTACGGGCCCTGGGGGCCGGACTCGCGGAGGCGCTGGCCGCGGTGCACGAGCTGGGCCTGGTGCACCGGGACGTGAAGCCGTCGAACGTGCTGCTGACCCTGGACGGCCCCCTGCTGATCGACTTCGGCATCGCGCGGGCCCTGGACGGCACCGCCTCCCTCACCTCCAGCGGCGTCTCCATCGGCTCGCCCGGCTACATGGCGCCCGAGCAGATCCTGGGCAAGGGCGTCACAGGGGCGGCCGACGTCTTCTCGCTGGGCGCCGTGCTCGCCTACGCGGCGGCCGGCGAGCCGCCGTTCTCCGGGGACACCTCGGCGGCCCTGCTCTACAAGGTCGTCCACGAGGAACCCGAACTCGACGCGCTGGACGACACCCTGCGCGAGCTGGTCGCCCGGTGCCTGGCCAAGGAGCCGGGGGCCCGCCCCACCCCGGTCGAGCTGGCCGCACGACTGGCCCCCGAGGGCGCGGCCCGGCTGGTGGCGGGCGGCTGGCTGCCCGGTCCGCTGGTCGAGCAGGTCAGCCGGGGCGCCGTACGGCTGCTGAACCTGGACGCCGCGCAGGACGCCCCGTCCGGGCCCGTGGAGTTCAGCCGGCCCGTCACCGTCGGCGAGTTCGGGCCCGCCCCGGTGATGCCCGCCCCGGTGCCCGCTCCCCGGGACGCGATGCCCACGCCCGCCGGCTCCACCGGGACGTCTGCGCCCGGCAAGCCGGGGGTGACCGTCGCCGCGCGCGGACGCCGGGTGAGCTGCACGGTGACCCTGGCCGTCGCCGGCGCCCTCGCGGCGGTCACGCTCGGGGCCGTCGCCGTCCTCGACGGGATGCCGGGCCGGGGCGCCGACGACCCGGACACCGGCGCGGGCTCCGACGCCGCCTCGTCCCGGGCGCCGGACAAGCCGCAGGGCTCCGTCCCCGCCCGCTACCTCGGCACCTGGGAGGGGAAGGCCACGGCCGTGGGCGGCTCCCTGCCCGCCGGCACCTTCCGGCTCACCGTGCACAAGGCCGAGGTCGGCGGGGAGTTGGGCAGGCTGCGCCAGACCGACCTGCTCGGCGGGGTCTGCAACGACGTCCTCACCCTGAAGGAGGTGACGGCGAAACAGCTCGTCGTCACGTCCGTGGGCGCGAAGGGCAACCACGCCGGCTGCAACCCCGAGCCGCACACCGTCCGCATCACCCCGGCGGGCGACGACCTCGTGTACCGCTCGGAGAGCTCGGCGGAGGGCGAGCCGGAGGCCCGTCTGTCGAAGACCGGCGGGGGGAGCCGCTGATGGAGGTGGGCACGCCGGTCGTCGTCGCCGTGGCCGCCCTGTGGGGCGCGCTCGCCGGAGCCCTGCTGCCCCGGGCCGCCTACCGTTTCTCCGCGCCCGACGAGGAACCGTGGCGGGCGCACTGCCCCGACGGTCACCCGGTGCCGGGATGGCTCGGCCCCGCCGGCTGCCGGCAGTGCGGGCCCCGCGCCCCGTACGGGCCGGGCGCGACCGTGCCCGTCCTCGTCACCGCCGTCGTCTGCGCCGCCCTCGCCGCCGCCACCGGCACCCGGCCCGAGCTGGGCGCCTGGCTGCTGCTGGCGCCCGGCGGCGTCCTGCTCACGCTCGTCGACCTGCGGGTGCGCCGCCTCCCCGACCCGCTCACCCTCTCCCTCGCCGGCGGCGCGCTCGCCCTCCTCGGCCTGGTCGCCGCCGTCCCCGAGCACGCCGGGCACTGGCCGACCGCCGTGGCCGCCTCCCTCGCACTCGGCGCCTTCTACTACGGCCTGCACCTGCTCAACCCCGACGGCATGGGCTTCGGCGACGTGAAACTGGCGCTCGGCGCGGGCGCGGTCCTCGGCTGGTACGGCTGGCCGACCGTCATGCTCGGCACCTTCGCCGGGTTCCTGTCCGGAGCGCTGTACGGCTGGGGCCTGGTCGCCCTGCGCCGGGCCGGCCGCAGCTCGGCGATCCCCTTCGGCCCGTTCCTGCTCGGCGGGGCGCTCGCAGGGGTGCTGATCGGGGCGTACGCGGCCTGACGTCGGCCGTGTCAGGGCCCTGGCGTACGCTGGTCCGGTCTGCCCAACCTTGACGAAAGGGACGCCCCCGGTGACCGAGAAGGCCGACCTCCAGTCTGTGCTCGACCGTGCCGCAGCCGGTGGGCGGATCACCCCGGAAGAGGCGCTCGACCTCTACCGCGACGCCCCGCTCCACGCGCTCGGCTCCGCCGCCGACGCCGTGCGCCGCCGCCGCTACGCGGGCACCGAGCACATCGCGACGTACATCATCGAGCGGAACATCAACTACACGAACGTGTGCGTCACGGCGTGCAAGTTCTGCGCCTTCTACGCCCCGCCGAAGGACACCGCCAAGGGCTGGACCCGCGACCTCGACGACATCCTGCGCCGCTGCGCGGAGACCGTCGAACTCGGCGGCACCCAGATCATGTTCCAGGGCGGCCACCACCCGGACTACGGCGTCGAGTACTACGAGAAGCACTTCGCGGCCATCAAGAAGGAGTTCCCGCAGCTCGTCATCCACAGCCTGGGGGCGAGCGAGGTCGAGCACATGGCCCGGATCTCCAAGGTGAGCGTGGAGGAGGCCATCCAGCGCATCCACGCCGCCGGCCTCGACTCCTTCGCCGGCGCCGGCGCGGAACTGCTCCCGGAGCGTCCCCGCAAGGCCATCGCACCGCTGAAGGAGTCCGGCGAGCGCTGGCTGGAGATCATGGAGACCGCCCACAACCTGGGCGTGGAGTCCACCTCCACCATGCTGATGGGCACCGGCGAGACCAACGCCGAGCGGATCGAGCACCTGCGGATGATCCGTGACGTGCAGGACCGCACGGGCGGCTTCCGCGCCTTCATCCCATACCTGTACCAGCCCATGAACAACCACCTGAAGGGCCGCACGCAGGCCACGATCTTCGAGTACCTGCGGATGATCGCGATCTCCCGGCTCTTCATGGACAACATCGCCCACATCCAGGGCTCCTGGCTGACCACCGGCCAGGACGCGGGCCAGCTGACGCTGCACTACGGCGCGGACGACCTCGGCTCGGTCATGCTGGAGGAGAACGTCGTCTCGGCGGCCGGTGCCCGGCACCGCTCCAACCTCCAGGAGATGATCGACATGATCCGCTCCGCGGGACGGGTCCCGGCCCAGCGCGCGACGACGTACGAGCACCTCGTCGTGCACGACGACCCGGCGAACGACCCCGTCGACAACCGCGTCATGTCCCACATCTCCTCGACGGCGATCGAGGGCGGGACGGCCCACCCCGAGCTGAAGATCCTCACCTCCAACTGACCTGCCCGTGCTGACCCTTCACGTCGCCGACGCCTCGCCCGGAACCGCCGTCCTGGTCGACGGCGCGCACCTCGCCGCCGTCGGCCCGTACGAGGACCTGGCCGCCGCCCACCCGGACGCCCGGCTGCGGAAGTGGCCCGGCATCCTCACACCCGGACTGCTCAACCCGTACGGCCCGGAGCTGCTGGAGCAGGCCTACCACCCCGACCCGCGCGAGGCGGACCGGCTCGGCACCGAGCCGCTGTTCGGCGAGCGCGCGCGGGACCTCCTCGGCGCGGGACCGTCCGCGCGGGCAGCCAGCGCCCGCCGCGGGGTCCAGCGCCTGCTGGCGCACGGCACGGTCGCGATCGCCGGTGAACTGCGCGGCCGTGAGGCCCTGGACGCGGTCCGCAGGGCCGGGCTCGCCCTGGCGGGACGCCCGGCCGCACTGCCCGGCCCCCCGGCGCTCTCCCCGGTGCCGCTCGTCCTGCTGCCGGCCCTCGCCGCCGGGAAGCCCGCGCGGTTCGCGGTGTTCGACGTGCCCGACCGCGCGGCCCTCGTCCGGCAGGGCGCGTCCACCTGCGTGGCCACCGTCGTGGCCGGCCGCCTGGTGCACCGCCGGCGCTGACCGCGCGGCCGTCCGGGAAGCCGCCGCGGGCGGACGGGGGAGCGGCTGCAAGAATGGGCCCGTGACGCGCGCATCCCTGGACAAGCAGCCGCATGAAGTCGCCTCGATGTTCGACGGCGTCGCGGAACGGTACGACCTGACCAACGACGTCCTCTCCCTCGGGCAGGACCGGCGATGGCGCAAGGAGGTCGCGAAGGCGGTCGACGCGCGGCCCGCGCAGAAGGTCCTGGACCTGGCGGCCGGCACCGGCACGTCGTCCCTGCCCTTCGCCCGCACCGGCGCCTACGTCGTCCCCTGCGACTTCTCCCAGGGCATGCTCCGGGTCGGCAAGCGGAACAACACCTGGCTGCCGTACACGGCGGGCGACGCGACCCGACTGCCGTTCCAGGACGACACGTTCGACGCCGTGACGATCTCCTTCGGGCTGCGCAACGTCCAGGACTTCGACACCGCGCTGCGCGAGATGTACCGGGTGACCCGGCCCGGCGGGCGCGTCGTCATCTGCGAGTTCTCGCACCCGACGTGGGCGCCGTTCCGCACCGTCTACACCGAGTACCTGATGCGCGCCCTGCCGCCGGTCGCCCGCGCGGTGTCCTCCAACCCGGACGCGTACGTCTACCTCGCCGAGTCCATCCGCGCCTGGCCCGACCAGCCGGCGCTCGCCGAGCGGCTGCGCACGGCGGGCTGGTCCAAGGTGGCCTGGCGGAACCTGACGGGCGGCGTCGTCGCCCTGCACCGCGGGTTCAAGCAGAGCTGACCATGGCGTAGGGGTCGCCGGGCTCGTCGAGCGCGCGGTGCCCGCCGCCCGACGGCGGGCGCGGCATGCGCGGCTCGCGCACGCCTCCGCCGCCCTCTCCCTCACCGAAGTCGAACCAGACGGCGACCGTCGAGTCCCGCGGCACCGGGGTGCCGGGCTGCGGATACTGACGGACGACGTAGTCGACGACGACGAGACCGAAGTCCGGCCGGTCGGGTGCGGTCAGGGACAGGCCGTGGGACTTGGCCGCCTCGCGGGCGTCCATGGCCATCAGCCCGACGAGTCGCGGGACCCGCACCTCGGGTGTCGTGGGTGTTGTGTGCACGGATGTCACCCCCAGCGGTACTCGAAGGGTAGACCGCAGGGGTGCCGTCCGGAAGCGTCACGTGGCTTTCTGTGACAGTCGGCTACTCTCCGTGTCCGGCTGGGGGGTTCAGGTCGAGCCGGTAGCAGTGCCCCCGCCGGTCGTCCGGCGTGGCGAACACCTCCGCGAGCCGCATGCCCAGCCGCCGTGTCACCGCTATCGACCGCTCGTTGCGGGCGTCCACCATCGCGACGACCCCCGGCACCCCGGCGGCCCGCACCCGCTCCAGCGTCTCCCGCGCGGCCGCCGTGACATACCCCTTGCCCCAGTGCTCCCGGGCCAGCCGCCAGCCGATCTCGATCTCCCCCGTGGGGCCCCACTCCCGCTCCCAGGGCTGGGCGCCGGTGAAGCCGACGACGCGGCCGTCCTCGTCGAGCACCGTCCACAGGCAGAAGCCGCGCTCGGCGTCGTGCCGGCGCTGGCGGGCGGTGAGCTCCTCGTAGGCGGAGAATTCGGCGGCCCGGCCGCCGTGGAACTCCATGACGTCGGGATGGGCGAAGGCCCGGTGCCAGGCCACCGCGTCCTCGTCGGTGGGCACACGCAGCCGTACAACGGGCAGAGCTCGGTTCACAGGGCAGCCCTTCAGCCGGGTGATCAATTCTGCTGCATAGACTGCCCATGTCCAGTGCCCGTCGGCACGCAGATTCCGAACCTTGGGGAGTTCCCGCCGTGACCGAGCCCCTCTCCGAAAACACCGCCGATGTCATCGTCGTCGGAGCGGGCCCAGCCGGCTCCACCACCGCGTACCACCTCGCCAAGGCCGGACTCGACGTACTGCTCCTGGAGAAGACCGAGTTCCCGCGGGAGAAGGTCTGCGGCGACGGGCTGACCCCGCGCGCCACCAAGCAGCTCGTCGCCATGGGCATCGACATCTCCGAGGAGGCCGGCTGGCTGCGCAACAAGGGCCTGCGGATCATCGGCGGCGGCGTGCGCCTCCAGCTGGACTGGCCGGATCTCGCCTCCTTCCCGGACTACGGACTCGTCCGCAAGCGCGACGACTTCGACGAGCAGCTCGCCCGCCAGGCCCAGAAGGCCGGCGCCCGGCTCTTCGAGCGCTGCAACGTCGGCGCCCCCGTCATCGACGACCGCACCGGCCGGATCACCGGCGTCCACGCCAAGCTCGGCGAGGAGAAGCGCGAGGTCACCTTCCGGGCGCCGCTCGTCGTCGCCGCCGACGGCAACTCCTCCCGGCTGTCCCTGGCGATGGGCCTGCACCGGCGCGAGGACCGCCCGATGGGCGTCGCCGTGCGGACGTACTTCGAGAGCCCCCGCCACGACGACGACTACCTGGAGTCCTGGCTGGAACTGTGGGACCGCCGGGGCCCCGAGGACCGTCTGCTGCCGGGCTACGGCTGGATCTTCGGCATGGGCGACGGCACGTCCAACGTCGGACTCGGCGTGCTCAACACCTCCGAGTCCTTCAAGGAACTCGACTGGCGCGAGGTCCTGAAGGCGTGGTGCGCCTCGATGCCGGAGGACTGGGGCTACACGCCGGAGAACATGACCGGCCCGATCCGCGGCGCCGCCCTGCCCATGGCCTTCAACCGCCAGCCGCACTACACCAAGGGCCTGCTGCTCGTCGGCGACGCCGGCGGCCTGGTGAACCCCTTCAACGGCGAGGGCATCGCCTACGCCATGGAGTCCGGGCAGATCGCCGCCGACGTCATCGTCCAGGCGCACGCCCGCTCGACCCCCGCGGGCCGGGAGATGGCCCTCCAGCGCTACCCGCGGGTCCTCAAGGACACCTACGGCGGCTACTACACGCTGGGCCGCGCCTTCGTGAAGCTCATCGGCAACCCGAAGGTCATGAAGATCGCCACCCAGCGCGGTCTGACCCACCCGATGCTGATGAGGTTCACGCTGAAGCTCCTGGCGAACCTCACGGACCCGACCGGCGGCGACGCGATGGACCGCATCATCAACGGCCTGAGCAAGGTGGCCCCGAAGGCCTGACCGGCCCCGCCCGGGGGAGACCCCGGGCACGCGTAAGGGCCGCGGCCCCCGAGCGGCTGCGGCCCTTACGGCGATCTGTACGGCTCAGAGCACGCGGACCGCGCCCGACGCCGGGTAACCCGACAGGTCCTGGATGACGACGCCCTTGGAGGGGTTGGCCGCGTCCAGGTACTGGCCGTTACCGATGTAGACGCCCACATGGTAGGCGGAACCCTTGCCGCCCCAGTAGAGGATGTCGCCGACCTGGATCTGCGACAGCGGGATGTCGGTGCCGGCCATCGACTGGTCCTGGGACACCCGCGGCAGGTCGACGCCGACCTGCTTGAAGGCGGCCTGCACCAGGCTGGAGCAGTCCCACGCGTTGGGGCCGGTGGCACCCATGACGTACGCGTCGCCGACCTGGGCCCTGAGGAACGAGACGACCGTCGCGACGCTGCCGCTCGCCGGGGCGGAGACGCTCGCGGAGGCGGACAGGGTGGCGCGCTCCGTGCTGCGGGACGCGGCGGCCTCTGCGGCGGCCTTACGGGCCTCCTCGGCCTTCTTCTTCGCCTCGGCCTTCTTCTTGGCCTGAGCGAGGTCCTTCCTGGCCTCCTCGGCCGCCGCGGCGGCGGCCGCGTCACGCTCGGCCTCGAGCTCGTAGTTCGCCGCCGCCAGCTGCGTGGCGTCCGCGGACTGGGCGAGCTGGTCCGCCAGGTCCCCCGAGAGGGTGGGCAGTTCGATGGTCTGCGTGACCGGCTCGGCGGCGTTCGCCGTGGCCGCAGCACCAGCCGCTGCCATGCTGAGCACGCCACCGGCAACACCGGCACGCATCGCGATCGTGGTCGACGCGGTGCGGCGGGGCTTCCGGTGGCTGCGTATGTGAGCGGTGTGGGACATGGGTACAACCGGTATCAGGGGCTCCTCCATACCTTCAAGAAACGTGGGCTGCGCCACAGTTGTTCAACGGACGCCCCAAATTCCCGGCGGAGCGCCCTTTATTGACGCCGTAACGGACATAGCGGGCGGCCGTCACCCTGCCCGTGATCACGGGCTTTCATCATTAAGTCCGAATTGCCCCGCGCTTACCACTGGTTGGGACCGGTGGCCAAGCCCGGTTCTCACGGACCCCTGACAGGTGTGGCAGAGGTCACGCAACGGTCACGGGCTCGTGCGCGTCCGGTGCCCGGATCGCGCCGCCGGAGTTCGTGAACGCGCGCACGCGTCCACATCGGTCCCCCTCGCTCCCTCTGATGTGTGAACGCCGTCCTCTATCAAGTCTTCCGGTCCAACTCCAATTTGCATGCACAGGAAGCCTCTTGATATGGAGACGCCCCCTCTGAGCTGCATCGACGAGCGAAAATGTCACCTCTGGTGATCACTCGGACGCTTCACGTGCGAAGATCACCGCTCATCCGTGTTCATGATCGTTCGTCAGGTGGTGGAGATCACAAAGCTTGTGCAATACCCCGTGTCGCAGATCACAGACCGGCAGGCATAAGATGCGAGGCAGTTGGGCTTGTGACCTGCTTCACATGTTCTCGATCTTCGCCGGGACCAACGGTGTTCGTGGGACCGGTGGGGCGGCCGTGAGCCCAGTGCTAACCGCCAGCAGTCAGTGCCGACTGAGAGGAGCGAGGAGCGGTGAACGCGTATGCGCCCATCCTCGTACTGGGAGCCCTCGGGGCAGGCTTTGCGATCTTCTCCGTGGTCATGGCCACGCTGATCGGTCCGAAGCGGTACAACCGGGCCAAGCTCGAGGCTTATGAGTGCGGAATCGAGCCGACCCCCACGCCGGCCGGCGGCGGGCGCTTCCCCATCAAGTACTACCTGACGGCGATGCTCTTCATCATCTTCGATATCGAGATCGTCTTCCTCTACCCCTGGGCCGTCACCTTCGACTCCCTGGGGATCTTCGGGCTCGTGGAGATGCTGCTCTTCGTGCTCACCGTCTTCGTCGCGTACGCGTACGTATGGCGGCGCGGCGGCCTGGAATGGGACTGAGGGGCCTTTAGACATGGGACTCGAAGAAAAGCTGCCGAGCGGATTCCTGCTGACCACCGTCGAACAGGCCGCGGGCTGGGTGCGCAAGGCGTCCGTCTTCCCGGCCACCTTCGGCCTCGCGTGCTGCGCCATCGAGATGATGACGACCGGCGCCGGCCGCTACGACCTGGCGCGCTTCGGCATGGAGGTCTTCCGCGGATCGCCGCGCCAGGCCGACCTGATGATCGTCGCCGGCCGGGTCAGCCAGAAGATGGCGCCGGTGCTCCGGCAGGTCTACGACCAGATGCCGAACCCCAAGTGGGTGATCTCCATGGGGGTCTGCGCCTCCTCGGGCGGCATGTTCAACAACTACGCGATCGTCCAGGGCGTCGACCACATCGTCCCGGTCGACATCTATCTCCCGGGCTGTCCGCCACGGCCCGAGATGCTGATGGACGCCATCCTCAAGCTGCACCAGAAGATCCAGGGCTCCAAGCTCGGGGTCAACGCCGAGGAAGCGGCCCGTGAGGCGGAGGAAGCGGCGCTCAAGGCCCTGCCCACGATCGAGATGAAGGGGCTGCTGCGGTGAGCGACGCCAACGGCACCAACGGGGCGAACGGGTCGAACGGGGTGAACCCCGAGAAGGACCTGTCCGCCTCCAACCTCCCCGGCCAGCGTGGCCAGGGCGGCGAGGAGATCCGCGTCCAGCGCGGCATGTTCGGCGCCGAGAGCGGCGGCGACACCTCCGGTTACGGCGGCCTGGTCCGCTCGGTCCGCCTCCCGGGACCGGCGAGCCGCCCCTACGGCGGCTGGTTCGACGAGGTCGCCGACGAGCTCGAGGGCGCGCTGGAGGAACAGGGCCTGCTGCCCGACAACGCCATCGAGAAGACGGTCGTCGACCGCGACGAACTCACCTTCCACATCGAGCGCGAGCACCTGCTCCGCGTCGCCCGCACCCTGCGCGACGACCCGGCCCTGCGCTTCGAGCTGTGCACGGGCGTGAGCGGCGTCCACTACCCGCACGACAAGGGCCGCGAGCTGCACGCCGTCTACCACCTGCGCTCGATCACCCACAACCGGCTGATCCGCCTGGAGGTCAGCGTCCCCGACAGCGACCCGCACGTCCCGTCGCTCGTCTCCGTGTATCCGACGAACGACTGGCACGAGCGCGAGACGTACGACTTCTTCGGCATCGTCTTCGACGGTCACCCCGCCCTGACGCGGATCATGATGCCGGACGACTGGCAGGGCCACCCGCAGCGCAAGGACTACCCCCTCGGCGGCATCGCCGTCGAGTACAAGGGCGCCCAGATCCCGGCTCCGGACCAGCGGAGGTCGTACTCGTGAGCACTCAGTCAGCATCCGCCCGCGAAACCACCGAGGGCACCGTCTACACCGTCACCGGTGGCGACTGGGACGAGGTCGTCGAGTCCGCGGCCAAGGCCGACGACGAGCGCATCGTCGTCAACATGGGTCCCCAGCACCCGTCCACCCACGGAGTGCTGCGCCTGATCCTGGAGATCGAGGGCGAGACGGTCACCGAGGCCCGCTGCGGCATCGGCTACCTCCACACCGGCATCGAGAAGAACCTCGAATACCGGACGTGGACGCAGGGCACGACGTTCGTGACGCGCATGGACTACTTGACGTCCTTCTTCAACGAGACCGCCTACTGTCTCGCCGTCGAGAAGCTCCTCGGCATCGAGGACCAGATCAGCGAGCGCGCCAAGATCATCCGGGTGCTCCTGATGGAGCTGAACCGGCTCTCCTCCCACCTGGTGTGCATCGCCACCGGCGGCATGGAGCTCGGCGCCACCACGATCATGATCTACGGATTCCGTGATCGTGAAATGATTCTCGACATCTACGAGCTCATCACGGGCCTGCGGATGAACCACGCGTACATCCGCCCCGGCGGACTCGCGCAGGACCTGCCGCCCGGCGCGGTGGACCACATCCGCGAGTTCGTGAAGAAGATGAAGAAGAACCTCCCGGAGTACGACAAGCTCGCCACCGGGAACCCCATCTTCAAGGCCCGTATGCAGGACGTCGGCTACCTCGACCTGGCCGGCTGCATGGCCCTCGGCGCCACCGGCCCGATCCTGCGCTCCACCGGCCTCCCGCACGACCTGCGCAAGACGCAGCCGTACAGCGGCTACGAGACCTACGACTTCGAGGTCCCCACCGCCGACTCCTGCGACTCCTACGGGCGCTTCCTGATCCGCCTGGAGGAGATGCGCCAGTCGCTCCGGATCGTCGAGCAGTGCCTGGACCGGCTGGAGCCGGGCCCGGTCATGGTCGCCGACAAGAAGATCGCCTGGCCCGCCCAGCTCGCCCTGGGACCCGACGGGCTCGGCAACTCCCTCGACCACATCAAGAAGATCATGGGCACCTCCATGGAGGCCCTGATCCACCACTTCAAGCTGGTCACCGAGGGCTTCCGCGTCCCGCCGGGACAGGTGTACGCGGCCGTCGAGTCGCCCAAGGGCGAGCTCGGGGTGCACGCCGTCTCCGACGGAGGCACCCGCCCCTTCCGGGTCCACTTCCGCGACCCGTCCTTCACCAATCTGCAGGCCATGGCGGCGATGTGCGAGGGCGGCCAGGTCGCCGACGTCATCGTCGCCGTCGCGTCCATCGACCCCGTGATGGGAGGCGTCGACCGGTGACCACCTCATCTTCCGAGCGGGGCGTCAGCCTGGGCATGCCCGAACTGCCCGCCCCCGGCTACCCGGACGACGTGCGCGCCCGGCTGGAGGCCGACGCCCGCGAGGTCGTCGCCCGCTACCCGGACTCGCGGTCCGCCCTGCTGCCGCTGCTGCACCTCGTGCAGGCGGAGGAGGGACACGTCACGCGCACCGGGATGCGGTTCTGCGCGGACGTGCTCGGCCTGACCACGGCCGAGGTCACCGCCGTCGCGACCTTCTACACCATGTACCGCCGCAAGCCCTCCGGCGACTACCAGGTGGGCGTGTGCACCAACACGCTGTGCGCGGTCATGGGCGGCGACGCCATCTTCGAGGAGCTCCAGGAGCACCTGGGCGTCGGCAACGGCGAGACCACCGGCGACGGCAAGGTCACCCTGGAGCACATCGAGTGCAACGCGGCCTGCGACTACGCCCCGGTCGTGATGGTCAACTGGGAGTTCTTCGACAACCAGACCCCCGACAGCGCCAAGCGGCTCGTCGACGACCTGCGCGCCGGCCGTGACGTGGCGCCCACGCGCGGGGCCCGCCTGTGCACCTTCAAGGAGACCGCCCGGATCCTCGCCGGCTTCCCCGACGAGCGGCCCGGTGCCGTCGAGGAGGGCGGCAGCGCCGGGGCGGCGTCGCTGGTGGGCCTGCGCCTCGCCAAGGGAGAGGCCGCGCCCGCGCGCGTGGTCCACCCGCGCGACGGCGGCCCGCACGACGAGCAGCAGGACAGGACCGTGCACCACCCGTCGCCGGCTGAACACCTCAGCTCGCACGACGCGCCGCAGGATTCGTCCGCGTCCGACCCGGCCCACCCGGCAGGGCCTGTCGCCGAGGAGGGGGAGTGATGACATTGGCACCGGAGCTGAAGGAGAACAGTCCCGAGAAGCTGCTCGCACCCGTGCTGTCGGCCTTCTGGGACGAGGACCGGTCCTGGACGCTCGACGTCTACCGCAGGCACGACGGGTACGAGGGGCTCCGCAAGGCGCTCGCCATGTCGCCGGACGACCTGATCGCCTACGTCAAGGACTCCGGTCTGCGCGGGCGCGGCGGCGCGGGATTCCCCACCGGGATGAAGTGGCAGTTCATCCCGCAGGGAGACGGAAAGCCGCACTATCTCGTTGTCAACGCCGACGAGTCGGAGCCTGGGACCTGCAAGGACATCCCGCTCCTCTTCGCGAACCCGCACAGCCTCATCGAGGGCATCGTGATCGCGTGCTACGCCATCCGGTCGTCGCACGCCTTCATCTATCTGCGGGGTGAAGTCGTCCCCGTCCTGCGGCGGTTGCACGAGGCCGTGCGCGAGGCCTACGCGGCGGGCTTCCTCGGCAAGGACATCCTGGGCAGCGGACTCGACCTCGAACTCACCGTGCACGCCGGTGCCGGCGCGTACATCTGCGGTGAGGAGACCGCACTGCTCGACTCGCTCGAAGGCCGCCGTGGTCAACCGCGACTGCGTCCTCCCTTCCCGGCCGTGGCAGGTCTCTACGCCTGCCCCACTGTGGTGAACAACGTCGAGTCGATCGCGTCGGTTCCCGCCATCCTGAACCGGGGCAAGGAGTGGTTCCGCTCGATGGGCAGCGAGAAGTCCCCGGGCTTCACGCTGTACTCGCTCAGTGGTCACGTCGCCAGCCCCGGACAGTACGAGGCCCCGCTCGGCATCACCCTGCGCCAGCTGCTCGACATGAGCGGCGGCATGCGGCCCGGGCACCGGCTGAAGTTCTGGACACCGGGCGGCTCGTCCACGCCGATGTTCACCGACGAGCACCTCGACGTCCCCCTCGACTACGAGGGGGTGGGCGCCGCCGGCTCCATGCTCGGCACCAAGGCGCTCCAGTGCTTCGACGAGACGACCTGCGTGGTCCGCGCCGTCACCCGCTGGACCGAGTTCTACGCCCACGAGTCCTGCGGCAAGTGCACGCCCTGCCGAGAAGGCACGTACTGGCTCGTGCAGTTGCTGCGCGACATCGAGGCCGGCAAGGGCGTGATGAGCGACCTCGACAAGCTGAACGACATCGCCGACAACATCAACGGCAAGTCCTTCTGCGCCCTCGGCGACGGCGCCGCCTCGCCGATCTTCTCCTCGCTGAAGTACTTCCGCGAGGAGTACGAGGAGCACATCACGGGCCGTGGCTGCCCCTTCGACCCGGCCAGGTCGACGGCCTGGGCCGACCACCGCACGGAGGTGAACGCATGACTGTGACCACCAGCGCTCCCTCCGGAGGGGGAGAGGCGGCGGTCCCGCCGGAGGACCTCGTGACGCTGACGATCGACGGCGCCGAGATCAGCGTGCCCAAGGGCACCCTGGTCATCCGGGCCGCCGAGCAGCTCGGCATCGAGATCCCGCGCTTCTGCGACCACCCGCTCCTCGACCCGGCCGGCGCCTGCCGCCAGTGCATCGTGGACGTCGAGGGTCAGCGCAAGCCGATGGCGTCCTGCACGATCACGTGCACCGACGGCATGGTCGTCAAGACGCACCTCACCTCGCCGGTCGCGGAGAAGGCCCAGAAGGGTGTGATGGAGCTCCTGCTCATCAACCACCCGCTGGACTGCCCGGTCTGCGACAAGGGCGGCGAGTGCCCGCTGCAGAACCAGGCCATGTCGCACGGCGCCGCGGAGTCCCGCTTCGAGGGCCGCAAGCGCACCTACGAGAAGCCCGTCCCGATCTCCACGCAGGTGCTGCTCGACCGCGAGCGGTGCGTGCTGTGCGCCCGCTGCACCCGGTTCTCCAACCAGGTCGCGGGCGACCCGATGATCGAGCTGGTCGAGCGCGGCGCCCTCCAGCAGGTCGGCACCGGCGAGGGCGACCCGTTCGAGTCGTACTTCTCCGGCAACACCATCCAGATCTGCCCCGTCGGCGCGCTCACCTCGGCGGCGTACCGATTCCGCTCCCGGCCCTTCGACCTGGTCTCCTCGCCGTCGGTGTGCGAGCACTGCTCGGGCGGCTGCGCCACCCGCACCGACCACCGGCGCGGCAAGGTCATGCGGCGCCTCGCGGCGGACGACCCCGAGGTCAACGAGGAGTGGATCTGCGACAAGGGGCGCTTCGCCTTCCGCTACGCCCAGCAGCGCGACCGGCTGGACACCCCGCTGGTACGCAACGCCGAGGGCGACCTCGAACCGGCGTCCTGGCCGGAGGCGCTCCAGATCGCCGCCCAGGGGCTGCTCGCCTCGCGCGGCCGGACCGGTGTGCTGACCGGCGGCCGACTCACCGTCGAGGACGCCTACGCGTACAGCAAGTTCGCGCGCGTGGCCCTCGACACCAACGACATCGACTTCCGCGCGCGGGCGCACAGCGGCGAGGAGGCCGACTTCCTCGCCGCGCAGATCGCCGGCCGCGGCCGTGACCTCGACGGCAGCGGAGTCACCTACACCTCCCTGGAGAAGGCGCCCGCCGTCCTGCTGGCCGGGTTCGAGGCCGAGGAGGAGGCACCCGGCGTCTTCCTGCGGCTGCGCAAGGCGTGGCGCAAGCACGGCCAGCGGGTCTTCTCCCTGGCCACGCACGCGACCCGGGGTCTGGAGAAGGCCGGCGGCACCCTGCTTCCCGCCGCTCCCGGCACCGAGACGAAGTGGCTGGACGCGCTGGCCGCCGGCACCGGCCTGGAGGGCCCGGGCGCCGAGGCGGCCGGGGCGCTGCGCACCGAGGGCGCCGTGATCGCCGTAGGCGAGCGGCTGGCCGCCGTCCCGGGCGGGCTCACGGCCGCCGTACGGGCCGCGGCCGCCACCGGCGCCCGGCTGGTGTGGATCCCGCGCCGGGCCGGGGAGCGGGCCGCCGTCGAGGTGGGCGCGCTGCCGTCGCTGCTGCCCGGCGGGCGTCCCGCGACCGACCCGCGCGCGCGGGACGAGGTCGCCGCCCTGTGGGGCGTCGCCGAACTCCCCTCCCGCTACGGCCGCGACACCGGCCAGATCGTGGAGGCCGCCGCGCGCGGCGAGCTCCAGGCCCTGCTGGTCGCGGGCGTCGAGGTCGCCGACCTGCCGGACCCGGCACGCGCGCGTGAGGCGCTCGCCGAGGTCGGCTTCGTGGTGTCGCTGGAGCTGCGGCCCAGCGAGGTGACCGAGCTCGCCGACGTGGTGCTGCCGGTGGCCGCCGTCGCCGAGAAGGCCGGCACCTTCCTCAACTGGGAGGGCAGGGTGCGCTTCTTCGAGGCCGCGCTGAAGCCCGACCAGATGACCCGCCGCCCGGCGCCGACCGACGCGCGCGTCCTGCAGATGCTGGCCGACGCCATGGACGTGCACCTGGGGCTGCCCGATCTGCGCACCACGCGCGCGGAGATCGACCGGCTCGGCCCCTGGGACGGTCCGCGGGCCGACCAGCCGCTGGAGATCGCCGCCCAGCTGCCGCGTCCGGCGGCCGGTGAGGCCGTCCTCGCCGGGCACCGGCTGCTGCTCGACCAGGGCCTGCTCCAGCAGGGCGACGAGGCGCTCGCCGGCACCCGGCACGCCGCCCACGCGCGCGTGTCGGCCGCCACGGCCGCCGAGGCGGGCGTGAAGAACGGCGACGCGCTCGCCGTCACCGGTCCCGCCGGCACCGTCGAACTGCCGCTGCAGATCACGGAGATGCCCGACCGGGTGGTGTGGCTGCCGCTGAACTCGGTCGGCGGGGGCGTCGCCTCCGACACCGGGGTGCTGCCCGGCTCACTCGTCCGCATCGGCCCGGCGACCCTCGCGTCCGAGGCCCCAGAGGAGGTGGAGGCATGAGCCCTTTCCTCGCCGCTGAAGACCTCTCGATGTTCGGCCGCGACCCCTGGTGGCTGGTCGTCGTCAAGGCGGTGTTCTGCTTCGCCTTCCTGATGGTGACCGTGCTGTTCTCGATCGTCTGGGAGCGCAAGGTCGTCGCCTGGATGCAGCTGCGCATCGGCCCCAACCGGCACGGCCCCTGGGGCATGCTCCAGTCGCTCGCCGACGGCATCAAGCTGATGCTCAAGGAAGACGTCATCGTCAAGCGCGCCGACAAGGTCGTGTACGTCCTCGCGCCGATCGTCGCGGCCATCCCGGCCTTCATGGCGATCGCGGTGATCCCCTTCGGCCCGGCCGGCAACGAGATCTCGATCTTCGGCCAGCGCACCACGATGCAGCTCACCGACCTGCCGATCGCGATGCTCTACATCCTGGCGGTCGCCTCGGTCGGCATCTACGGCATCGTGCTCGCGGGCTGGAGCTCCGGGTCGACGTACCCGCTGCTCGGCGGTCTGCGCTCCTGCGCGCAGATGATCTCCTACGAGATCGCGATGGGCGCCGCGTTCGCCTCCGTGTTCCTCTACTCCGGGTCGATGTCCACCTCGGCGATCGTCGAGGCGCAGCAGGACCGCTGGTACATCGTCCTGCTGCCGGTGTCGTTCCTGATCTACATCGTGACGATGGTCGGCGAGACGAACCGCGCCCCCTTCGACATGCCCGAGTCCGAGGGCGACCTGGTCGGCGGCTTCAACACCGAGTACTCGTCCATCAAGTTCGCGATGTTCATGCTCGCCGAGTACGTGAACATGGTGACGGTCTCGGCGGTGTCCGTGACGCTCTTCCTGGGCGGCTGGCGGGCCCCGTACCCGATCAGTTCCTTCTGGGAGGGCGCGAACCACGGCTGGTGGCCGCTCCTCTGGTTCGTCATCAAGGTGCAGCTGCTGCTGTTCTTCTTCATCTGGCTGCGCGGCACACTGCCCCGCGTCCGCTACGACCAGCTGATGAAGCTCGGCTGGAAGGTCCTCATCCCGGTCTCCGTCGTCTGGCTGATGCTCGTCGCGACCGTGCGGACCCTGCGCAACGAGAACTACGACTTCGCGGACATCGCCCTGTACGTCGGCGGCGGAGTCATCGCGCTGCTGCTGCTCTCCGTCGTCGCGGACCTGTTCCGCGAGCGGGGGAAGGGCGCCGCGCAACCCGCCGAGGAACCCGCCGCGTTCGACCCGATGGCCGGTGGCTTCCCCGTACCGCCGCTGCCCGGACAGGAGCTGCCGCCCGTCCCGCGGCGCCGACCGCGCCGGGAGCGGGAGCTGATTGTCAGTGGCGGGTCCGATACTCACAGTGACGGATCTCTGGATGGAAAGGAGGCGTCCGATGGCTGAGGAGCCGAAGGAGACCGGGCAGACGAAGCCCGGCTTCCAGAACCCCGTGGCCGGCTTCGGCGTGACCTTCAAGGCCATGTTCAAGAAGCGGCTGACCGAGCAGTACCCGGAGCAGCAGAAGACCACCGCTCCGCGCTTCCATGGACGGCACCAGCTCAACCGCCATCCGGACGGCCTGGAGAAGTGCGTCGGCTGCGAGCTGTGCGCCTGGGCCTGCCCCGCCGACGCCATCTACGTGGAAGGCGCCGACAACACCGACGAGGAGCGCTACTCGCCCGGTGAACGGTACGGCCGCGTCTACCAGATCAACTACGCCCGCTGCATCCTGTGCGGCCTGTGCATCGAGGCGTGCCCCACGCGTGCGCTCACGATGACCAACGAGTTCGAGCTGGCGGACTCCAGCCGCGCCAACCTCATCTACACCAAGGAGCAGCTGCTCGCCGGTCTGGAGGAGGGCATGGTCGACTCGCCCCACTCCATCTACCCCGGCACCGACGAGCAGGACTACTACCGCGGTCTGGTGACGGAGGCCGCGCCGGGCACGACCCGGCAGGTCGCGGTCTCCAAGGGCGAGGTCCCGCAGGAGGGTGCCTCGACCTTCGGCGAGGACGAGCCGGCCTCGGGGAAGGTGACCGGCCGATGAGCGCTCAGATCGCCGCCGCCTACTCCACCTCCACCGGCGAGGCCGTGCAGTTCTGGATCCTCGGCACCGTCGCCGTGCTCGGCGCCCTGTGCACCGTCTTCCTCAAGAGGGCCGTGCACAGCGCGCTCTGCCTCGCCGGCACGATGATCGTCCTCGCGGTGTTCTACCTGGCCAACGGCGCCTACTTCCTGGGCGTCGTACAGATCGTCGTCTACACCGGCGCGATCATGATGCTGTTCCTCTTCGTGGTGATGCTGGTCGGCGTGACGGCCGCGGACTCCCTGAAGGAGACCATCAAGGGCCAGCGCTGGCTGGCCCTTCTGTGTGGCCTCGGCTTCGGCATCCTGCTGTTCGCCGGCATCGGGAACGCCTCGCTGCGCCAGTTCGACGGCCTCACGCAGGCCAACGCGAACGGCAACGTGGAGGGCCTGGCCACCCTCATCTTCACGAGGTACGTCTTCGCGTTCGAGATCACCGGCGCCCTGCTGATCACCGCCGCGGTCGGCGCCATGGTGCTCACGCACCGCGAGCGCACCGAGCGCGCCAAGACCCAGCGGGAGCTGGCCGAGGAGCGCGTGCGTGCCGGCAAGCACGTCCCGCCGCTCCCGGCGCCCGGCGTCTACGCCCGGCACAACGCCGTGGACATCGCCGGTCTGCTGCCCGACGGGACCCCGTCCGACCTCACCGTCAGCAAGACGCTGCGCGAGCGCGGGCAGATCCGGGACGTGTCCTCCGAGGCGCTCAACGACCTGCGGGCGCTGGAGCAGCGTGCGGCGGAGCGCCTGGAGCGGACCGCGATCGAGCCGTCCACCTTCAAGCGTCCGGAGGAGGCGTCCAAGTGAATCCGGTCAACTACGTCTACCTCGCGGCCCTGTTGTTCACGATCGGCGCCACCGGTGTGCTGATCAGGCGCAACGCGATCGTCCTCTTCATGTGCGTCGAGCTGATGCTCAACGCCTGCAACCTCACGCTCGTGGCGTTCTCCCGGATGCACGGCAATCTGGACGGCCAGATCATCGCCTTCTTCACGATGGTCGTGGCCGCCGCGGAGGTCGTCGTCGGGCTCGCGATCATCGTGTCGCTGTTCCGTTCCCGCCACTCGGCCTCGGTCGACGACGCCAGCCTGATGAAGCTCTGAGGGGTCGGAAGAAATCGTGGAGAACCTGATTGCGCTGCTGATCGCGGCGCCCTTGCTCGGAGCGGCCGTCCTGCTGTGCGGTGGCCGGCGGCTCGACGCCGTCGGCCACTGGATCGGCACGCTCCTGTCGTTCGTCTCCTTCGCCTTCGGTGTGGTCCTCTTCGCCGACCTGCTCGGCAAGGGCGCCGAGGAGCGGACCCTGACGAGCCATCTGTTCAGCTGGATCCAGGTCGAGGGCTTCCAGGCGGACGTCGCGTTCCGCCTCGACCAGCTGTCGATGACGTTCGTCCTGCTGATCACCGGCGTCGGCTCGCTGATCCACGTGTACTCGATCGGGTACATGGAGCACGACGAGCGCCGCCGCCGCTTCTTCGGCTATCTGAACCTGTTCCTCGCGGCGATGCTGCTGCTCGTCCTCGCCGACAACTACCTGCTGCTGTACGTCGGCTGGGAGGGCGTCGGTCTCGCCTCGTACCTGCTGATCGGCTTCTGGCAGCACAAGCCCAGCGCCGCCACGGCCGCGAAGAAGGCCTTCCTGGTCAACCGCGTCGGCGACATGGGCCTGTCCATCGCGATCATGCTGATGTTCTTCTGGTTCGGCACCTTCGCGTTCGGGCCGCTGCTCGGCGGCGAGGGCGAGGCCGGTCTCGCCGGGAACGCGAGCGAGGGCAAGCTCACCGCCATCGGCCTGATGCTGCTGCTCGCCGCGTGCGGCAAGTCCGCCCAGGTGCCGCTGCAGTCCTGGCTCGGGGACGCGATGGAGGGCCCGACCCCGGTCTCGGCCCTCATCCACGCCGCGACGATGGTGACCGCGGGCGTCTACCTGATCGTCCGCTCCGGCGCCATCTTCGACGCGGCGCCCGACGCGCAGCTGGTCGTCACGATCGTCGGAGCCGTCACGCTCCTGTTCGGTGCGATCGTCGGTTGCGCGAAGGACGACATCAAGAAGGCGCTGGCCGGCTCGACCATGTCGCAGATCGGCTACATGGTCCTGGCCGCGGGCCTCGGTCCCATCGGCTACGTCTTCGCGATCATGCACCTGGTGACGCACGGCTTCTTCAAGGCCGGGCTCTTCCTCGGCGCCGGTTCCGTCATGCACGGCATGAACGACGAGGTCGACATGCGCAAGTACGGCGGCCTGCGCAAATACATGCCGGTCACGTTCATCACCTTCGGCCTCGGCTACCTCGCCATCATCGGCTTCCCGGGCCTGTCCGGCTTCTTCTCCAAGGACAAGATCATCGAGGCGGCGTTCGCCAAGGGCGGCACGGAGGGCTGGATCCTCGGCGCCTGCGCGCTGCTGGGCGCGGCCCTCACGGCGTACTACATGACGCGCGTGATGCTGATGACGTTCTTCGGGGAGGAGCGCTGGCGGCACACGAAGACCGCGTCGCCGGCCGAGCCCAGCGCGGAGCCCGCCGCCGAGACCCACGGCGAGCACGCGGAGCCGCACCCGCACGAGTCGCCCAAGGTCATGACGATCCCCATGATCGTCCTGGCGGTCGGGTCGGTGGCGGGCGGTGCGTTCTTCAGCATCGGCGACCGCTTCGTGCACTGGCTCGAGCCCATCACCGGGCACGCGCACGGCAATCCGCCGATCAGCGCGGGCACCGTCACCGGTGCGACCGTCGCGTGCATGGTCGTCGGCGTCGCCCTCGCCTGGGCCCAGTACGGCAGGCGCCCGGTCCCGGCGGTCGCCCCGCGCGGGTCGCTGCTCACCCGGGCCGCCCGGCGCGACCTGTACCAGGACGACTTCAACCACGTCGTCCTCGTCCGCGGCGGCGAGCACCTCACCCGCTCCCTGGTCTACGTCGACCACACCCTGGTCGACGGTGTCGTCAACGGCACGGCGGCCTCGGTCGGCGGCCTGTCCGGACGGATGCGCAGGCTCCAGAACGGCTTCGCGCGCTCGTACGCGGTCTCGATGTTCGGCGGTGCGGCGATCCTCGTCGCCGCGACCCTGCTGATGAGGGCGGTCTGATACCGATGTCCTTTCCCCTGCTGACAGCCACGGCGGCGCTCCCGGCGATCGGGGCGATCGCCACGGCCGCCGTGCCGGCCGCCCGGCGCACCGCCGCCAAATGGCTGGCGCTGTTCTTCTCCCTCGGCACACTCGCCCTCGCGATCGCCGTCCTGGTCCGGTTCGACCCGGACGGCGACCGCTACCAGCTCACCGAATCGCACTCCTGGATCTCCGACTTCGGGGTCCGCTACGAACTCGGCGTGGACGGCATCGGGGTGGCGCTCGTCGCGCTGACGGCGCTGCTGATCCCGTTCATCGTCCTCGCGGGCTGGCACGACGCCGACCCGCTGGAGACGGGCAGCAGGAGGTGGCGGCCGACGCAGGGCTTCTTCGCCCTGATCCTGGCCGTCGAGGCGATGGTGATCCTCTCCTTCGAGGCCACCGACGTCTTCCTCTTCTACATCTTCTTCGAGGCCATGCTCATCCCGATGTACTTCCTCATCGGAGGCTTCGGGGACCGTGCCCACGAGCACGGGGAGAAGGTGGCGTCGACCCAGCGGTCGTACGCCGCGGTGAAGTTCCTCCTCTACAACCTGGTCGGCGGACTGATCATGCTGGCCGCGGTGATCGGCCTGTACGTCGTCGCCGGGAACTTCAGCCTCCAGGAGATCGCCGAGGCCCGCGCCAACGGCTCGCTGGACATGGCGACGAACACCGAACGCTGGCTGTTCCTCGGCTTCTTCTTCGCCTTCGCGGTGAAGGCGCCACTGTGGCCGCTGCACACCTGGCTGCCGAACGCGATGCAGGAGGCCACCGCCCCGGTCGCCGTCCTCATCACGGCGGTCGTCGACAAGGTGGGCACCTTCGCGATGCTCCGCTTCTGCCTCCAGCTCTTCCCGGAGGCCAGCAAGTGGGCCACGCCGGCCATCCTGGTGCTGGCGCTGATCAGCATCGTCTACGGGGCGCTGCTCGCGGTCGGCCAGCGGGACATCAAGCGCCTGATCGCCTACGCGTCGATCTCGCACTTCGGCTTCATCATCATGGGCATCTTCGCGATGACCAGCCAGGGCCAGTCCGGGGCGACGCTCTACATGGTCAACCACGGCATCTCGACGGCCGCGCTGATGCTGGTCGCCGGATTCCTGATCTCGCGGCGCGGCTCGCGGCTCATCGCCGACTACGGCGGTGTGCAGAAGGTCGCCCCGGTGCTCGCCGGCACCTTCCTGATCGGCGGCCTCGCGACCCTCTCGCTGCCGGGTCTCGCGCCGTTCGTCAGCGAGTTCCTGGTCCTGGTCGGCACGTTCACCCGCTATCCGGCGATCGGCATCATCGCCACCTTCGGCATCGTGCTCGCCGCGCTCTACACCCTCGTCCTGTACCAGCGGACGATGACGGGCCCGGTGAAGCCGGAGGTCTCCGCGATGCCGGACCTGCGGGTGCGGGAGATCGCGGTCGTCGCCCCGCTGATCGTCCTGCTGGTCTTCCTGGGCGTCTACCCGAAGCCCGTCACGGACATCGTGAACCCGGCGGTCAAGCAGACCTTGTCCGACGTACAGAAGAAGGACCCCCAGCCCGAGGTGGAGGCGGCCAAGTGAGCGCATCAGCCGTCCACAGCCTGTGGACAACCGCGGCCGACCCGATCTCGAAGATCGACACGCCGAAGATCGAGTACGGACAGCTCTCGCCCACCCTGATCGTCGTCGGCGCGGCGCTCGTCGGGGTGCTGATCGAGGCCGTCGTCCCGCGCAGGTCCCGCTACTACGCGCAGGTGTTCACCGCCGTCGTGGCGCTCGTCGCCTCCTTCGCGGCGGTCGTGGCGCTGGCCGCCGGCGGGTACGCCACGACCAAGTCGGGCATCGCCGCCATGGGCGCGATCGCCGTCGACGGACCGGCCCTGTTCCTGCAGGGCACGATCCTGCTGACGGCCCTCGTCGGCCTGTTCACCTTCGCCGAGCGCCGGCTCGACCCGGCGGCGCACGGCAACCGCGTCGACTCCTTCGCCGCCCAGGCCGCGTCCGTGCCGGGCAGCGACAGCGAGAAGGCCGCCGTGAAGGCGGGGTTCACCACCACCGAGGTGTTCCCGCTGCTGATGTTCGCCGTCGCGGGCATGCTGATCTTCCCGTCGGCCAACGACCTGCTGACGCTGTTCATCGCGCTGGAGGTCTTCTCCCTCCCGCTGTACCTGATGTGCGCGCTCGCCCGCCGCAAGCGGCTCATGTCGCAGGAGGCCGCGGTCAAGTACTTCCTGCTGGGAGCCTTCGCGTCCGCGTTCACCCTGTTCGGCATCGCTCTGCTGTACGGCTACGCGGGCTCGGTGTCCTACGGCACGATCGCGCGGGTCGTCGACGGCACCGCCACCGACGTCAGCCCGGCCCTGGCGAACACCACGGGCAACGACGCGCTGCTGCTCATCGGCTCGGCGCTGATCGTCATGGGTCTGCTGTTCAAGGTGGGCGCGGTGCCGTTCCACATGTGGACGCCGGACGTCTACCAGGGCGCCCCGACGCCGGTGACCGGGTTCATGGCCGCGGCGACGAAGGTGGCCGCGTTCGGCGCGCTGCTGCGCCTCCTGTACGTCGTGCTGCCCGGCCTGCGCTGGGACTGGCGGCCGGTCATGTGGGCCGTGGCGATCGTCACGATGCTGGGCGGCGCGATCATCGCGATCACCCAGACCGACATCAAGCGGCTGCTGGCGTACTCGTCGATCGCGCACGCCGGCTTCATCCTCGCCGGTGTCATCGCGACCACGCCGGACGGGGTGTCGTCCGTCCTCTTCTACCTGGGCGCCTACTCGTTCGTGACGATCGGCGCGTTCGCGGTGGTGACGCTGGTGCGCGACGCCGGCGGCGAGGCGACGCACCTGTCGAAGTGGGCCGGTCTGGGCCGCCGCTCGCCGCTGGTCGCGGCGGTCTTCGCGGTGTTCCTGCTGGCCTTCGCGGGCATCCCGCTGACCTCCGGCTTCGCCGGGAAGTTCGCCGTGTTCAAGGCGGCGGCCGAGGGCGGGGCGGCCCCGCTGGTCGTGATCGGTGTGATCTCGTCCGCGATCGCCGCGTTCTTCTACATCCGGGTCATCGTGCTGATGTTCTTCAGCGAGCCGACACCCGAGGGACCGACGGTCGCGGTGCCGTCCCCGCTGACGATGACGGCGATCGGCGTCGGCGTGGCCGTCACCTTGGTGCTGGGTGTGGCGCCCCAGTACTTCCTGGACCTGGCGAGCCAGGCGGGCGTCTTCGTGCGCTGACCGAGCCCCGCGCGGACGGCCCGGCTTCCCTCGAGGGAGCCGGGCCGTTCCCGTGCCGAGGGGGTGAGCCTGTGGATAACTCGGGGGACTGTCGGCGCGGACCCCTATCGTGGAGGCAGTGGTCGAGGGACGACGGGCGGGGGACACGGCGATGGGTGCGACGGGCGTGATCAGCGAGATGCCAGCGGTGACCGAGGCGGACCGGACAGGCGACAGCGAGGCACTGGCCGCGCTCCACCGCGTCTTCGGATACGAGGCCTTCCGGGGCGAGCAGGAAGCCGTCATCGAGCATGTCGTGGCCGGTGGCGACGCCGTCGTGCTCATGCCGACCGGCGGCGGCAAGTCGCTCTGCTACCAGATCCCCTCCCTGGTCAGACCGGGCACGGGCGTGGTCGTCTCCCCGCTGATCGCCCTCATGCAGGACCAGGTGGACGCCCTGCGGGCGCTCGGCGTGCGCGCCGGGTTCATCAACTCCACGCAGGACTTCGACGAGCGCCGCGTGATGGAGGCGCAGTACGCCGCCGGCGAGCTCGACCTGCTCTACCTCGCCCCCGAGCGCCTCCGGCTCGACGCGACGCTGGACCTGCTGTCCCGCGGCAAGATCTCCGTGTTCGCCATCGACGAGGCGCACTGCGTGTCCCAGTGGGGCCACGACTTCCGCCCCGACTACCTCTCCCTGTCCCTGCTGGGCGAGCGCTGGCCGGACGTGCCGCGGATCGCGCTGACGGCGACGGCCACCCACGCCACCCACCAGGAGATCACCCAGCGGCTCGGCATGCCGGACGCCCGGCACTTCGTGGCCAGCTTCGACCGGCCCAACATCCAGTACCGGATCGTGCCCAAGGCCGACCCGAAGAAGCAGCTGCTGAGCTTCCTGCGCGAGGAGCACGCGGGCGACGCGGGCATCGTGTACTGCCTGTCCCGCAAGTCCGTCGAGGCGACCGCCGAGTTCCTCTCCCGCAACGGCATCGAGGCGATCCCGTACCACGCCGGCCTCGACGCGGGCACCCGCGCGGCGCACCAGTCCCGGTTCCTGCGCGAGGAGGGCCTGGTCGTCGTGGCGACCATCGCCTTCGGCATGGGCATCGACAAGCCGGACGTACGGTTCGTCGCCCACCTCGACCTCCCCAAGTCCGTCGAGGGCTACTACCAGGAGACCGGCCGGGCCGGGCGGGACGGCCTGCCCTCCACGGCCTGGATGGCCTACGGCCTCAACGACGTCATCCAGCAGCGCAAGATGATCCAGCTCGGCGAGGGGGACGAGGCGTTCCGGCGCCGCGCGGCCGCGCACCTGGACGCGATGCTGGCGCTGTGCGAGACGGTCCAGTGCCGGCGCGCCCAGCTGCTCGCCTACTTCGGCCAGGACCCCGACGCGGGCGCCTGCGGCAACTGCGACACCTGCCTGACGCCGCCCGAGACCTGGGAAGGCACCGTGGCCGCGCAGAAGGTGCTGTCGACGGTCGTCCGGCTGCAGCGGGAGCGGGGGCAGAAGTTCGGCGCCCTGCAGATCGTCGACATCCTGCTCGGCCGGCGCACCGCCAAGGTGATCCAGTTCGACCACGACCAGCTCTCCGTGTTCGGCATCGGCGAGGAGCTGACCGAGGGCGAGTGGCGCGGCGTCATCCGGCAGCTGCTGGCCCAGGGCCTGCTCGCCGTCGAGGGCGAGTACGGCACGCTGGTGCTGACCGAGGACAGCGGCTCGGTGCTGCGGCGGGAGCGGGAGGTGCCGCTGCGCAAGGAGCCGAAGCGACCCGCGTCCTCGCGGTCGGCGTCCGGATCCGGCCGCGGCGAGCGCAAGGCCAAAGCCGCCGTCGCCGAGCTGCCGCAGGAGCTGGTCCCGGCCTTCGAGGCCCTGCGCGCCTGGCGGGCCGAGCAGGCCCGGGAGCAGGGCGTCCCGGCCTACGTCATCTTCCACGACGCCACGCTGCGCGAGATCGCCACGGTGTGGCCGACCTCGGTGGCCGAGCTGGCCGGGATCAGCGGCGTCGGCGAGAAGAAGCGGGCGACGTACGGGGAAGGGGTGATCGAGGTCCTGGCCGGCCTGGCCGCACCGGCACCCGAGGCCGCCGCGCAGCCCACGTCGTCGGCCCCGGACGATCCCGACGACTGGCCGACGGAGGAGCCGGAGCCCGACGGCTGGGAGTGAGGACGAACGCCCAGGACGCGGCCGTCAGGACAGCGTCAGGAGTCCCGGCGCGAAGGTGATCAGCAGGGGGACCAGCGGGACCAGGGCCGCCAGGGTCGTGGTGAGGGCGCGGTCGCGGCGGCCCAGGCGCGGGCGCGGCTGCAGGAGGCGGTCGACGCGTTCGCCCAGCAGCCGGTGGGTGGAGGCGCAGGACAGCACGCCCCGGTGCTGGTTGAGCTCGATCAGGGCCAGGGCCGTCGTCAGATGGCCGCAGCGGCGGGATGCCGTGTCGTCGGCGGCCAGTTCGACCAGACGGTGCGTCTGGTCGCAGAAGTGGGCGAACAGCGGGACACGGGGGAAGCCGGTGGCGAGCGCGGTGGACAGGTGCAGCAGCCAGTCGTGGTGGGCGCGGGCGTGGCCCCGCTCATGGGTGAGGACGGCGTCGAGCTGGTGGCCGGTGAGGCGGTGCAGGGCACCCGTCGTGACGATCAGCTGCGGCGGGCTGCCCGGCATCCACCAGGCGTCCGGGTACTCGTCCTCCAGCACCAGCAGCGGGCCGCGCGTGGAGCCGAGGCCGGCCGGCAGATCGGGGGCGCGCTCGCGCAGCTGGGCCCGGGCCCGGCCGCGCCGCCTGCGCGCCTCGACCAGCTCCCGCCCGAGCATCGCCGTCGTCCATGCAGCCCCGCAGGCCAGCAGGAGGGTGAGGAGCGCGGCCCAGGCCGGGGCGGCGGAGAGGTCGTACGCCTCCGTCACGGACGCCGGCGCCGGGGCGAACAGCTGGGCGCGGGCGGTGCCGAAGACGGCGGCGGTGCCCAGGGCGAGCGCCGTCAGGCAGCACAGCAGCACGGTGGCGACGAGGCACTGCCACACCCACAGCGCGACCACGGGGTCCCGTTCCGGCCAGGCGGCCCGGGTCAGGACGCGCGGGACGGGAATGGCGGCCGTCAGGCCGACGATGCTCAGCAGGAGCAGGCAGACGGTCATGCCAGGGGCTCCGGATCCTGGTGAGGGACAGCGCGCGGACGTCGGTGCGGGGCGGTGGGACGCGGGCGCCCCGAGGGGCGCGCTCCCCACCGCCAGCCAGTATGACGGTGCGGCCCGCGGGAGTCAGCGGGAAAGCACCGACGGATCCGCGGGCGTGCTTCGCCCACCGGACCGCCCGCCATGCTCGGCCCACCCCGGCGGCCGCGCCTCAGCCGGCCACGATCCGCCCGGTGACCTCGCCCAGGCCCACCCGCACCCCGCCCGGGCCGGGGGCCCACGCGGACAGGGTGACGACGTCGCCGTCCTCCAGGAACGTGCGCTTGCCGTCGGGGAGTTCGAGCGGGTCGCGGCCGTTCCAGGTCAGCTCCAGGAGGGAGCCGCGCTCACGCTCGGTGGGGCCGCTGACCGTGCCGGAGCCGTACAGGTCGCCGGTGCGCAGGGAGGCGCCGTTCACCGTCATGTGGGCGAGCTGCTGGGCGGCGGTCCAGTACATGGTGGAGAAGGGCGGCTCGGAGACCACGTGGCCGTTGATCGCCACGGAGATACGCAGGTCGTAGCCGCCGGGTTCGGCCGCGTCGCCGGAATCGTCGAGGTACGGCAGCAGCGGGTGCGTGCGCTCCGGCGGCGCCGTCCTCGCCTCGTCCAGGGCGTCCAGCGGGGTGATCCAGGCCGACACCGACGTGGCGAAGGACTTCCCGAGGAAGGGGCCGAGGGGCACGTACTCCCACGCCTGGACGTCACGCGCCGACCAGTCGTTGAGCAGGCACAGGCCGAAGACGTGCTCACGGAAGTCGCCGAGCGGGACCGGTGTGCCCATCGCGGACGGCCTGCCCACGACGAAGCCGACCTCGGCCTCGATGTCCAGGCGGACGGACGGGCCGAAGACGGGGGCCGGGTCGGTGGGGGCCTTGCGCTGGCCCGAGGGCCGCACGACGTCCGTGCCGGAGACGACGACCGTGCCGGACCGGCCGTGGTAGCCGATCGGCAGGTGCTTCCAGTTGGGGGTGAGGGAGTCCTCGGCGTCCGGGCGGAAGATCTGGCCGACGTTCCGGGCGTGGTTCTCGGAGGCGTAGAAGTCGACGTAGTCCGCGACGTCGAACGGCAGGTGCAGCGTCACGGAGGACAGCGGGTGGAACAGGTCAGCGATGGCCTCCTGGTGCGCCGGGACCGTCACCCAGGCGGTCAGCGCCCGCCGTACGTCCGACCAGGTGGTGCGGCCCGCGGCGAGGAGCGCGTTCAGCGACTCCTGGGCGAGCAGCGGGGCGTACGGCGAGTCGAGCGCCTGGGCCGCCCCGCCCGCGTCGAGGACGTGGTCGCCGAGACGGACGCCCACCCGGCGCGCGGAGTCCGGGCCCGGGAGGGAGAAGACGCCGTACGGAAGGTTGTGCGCGCCGAAGGGGTCGCCCTCGGGGAGATCGAAGGGGGGCATGGGGTACTGCCTCACTCTCATACGCTCCGTAAGCCATGTGGTCGGGCCCACGTTACGGGTGAGGTGGCGGTCTTGGGCAGGGTGAATCCTCCGGGCAGGCGATGGGCCACCCCCAGGCAGCCGCGGTGGGCCGTCCCCCTGGCACCCCCCAGGTCGCCGCGGTGGGCCGCCTCCCGCCGCCCCCTCGTCGCGTCCCCCTCGCCGGGCGAGCGGGCCCAACTCGGCGTCCGCATCGCCCTCGAGAATCCCGCAGGGGCGAAACCGCCATAAACGGGCGCGAGTTGTGCGGGCTCGGACACAACTGGGACCGGAACCGCTGTCAACTCATGTGAACAGAGCAGCCGTCCGGTTCAGGTCGAGTCGATGGGGCTTCCTGTCCGTATTCTCTGATCATGGCCGCACCGATCGCATATTCACTCATCGCCACTGACCTGGACGGGACGCTCCTCCGAGGTGACGACACGCTCTCCGACCGGTCCCTCGCGGCACTCGCGCAGGCGGCGGTGGCCGGTGCCCAGCACCTCGTGGTGACGGGACGGCCGGCACCCAGGGTGCGGCCCCTCCTGGACCTCATGGGCAGCAGGGGACTGGCGGTGTGCGGGCAGGGCGCGCAGCTGTACGACGCCGGGCGGGACCGGCTGCTGTGGTCCATCACCCTGGAACGGGACCTGGCGGAGACCGCCCTCGGCAAGATCGAGGCCGAGGTGGGGCAGGTGTACGCGGCGGTCGACCAGGACGGTGTCGACGGGCTCACGCTCATCGAACCGGGCTATCTGATGCCCCACCCCACCCTGCCGGCCGTGCGGGTGCGGCACCGCGACGACCTGTGGTGCGAGCCGATCAGCAAGGTGCTGCTGCGCCATCCGACGCTGTCCGACGACGAGTTGGCGGCGACGGCCCGCGCGGTGGTGGGTTCGCTGGCGACGGTCACCATGTCGGGGCCGGGCACCGTCGAACTCCAGCCATGCGGCATCACGAAGGCGACGGGCCTCGCGCTCGCCGCCGAGCACCTCGGCCTGGGTCCCCACGAGACCATCGCCTTCGGGGACATGCCCAACGACATCCCCATGTTCGACTGGGCCGCGCACGGGGTGGCGATGGCCAACGCGCATCCCGAACTCAAGGCGGTCGCGGACGAGGTCACCTTGTCCAACGAGGACGACGGCATCGCCGTCGTCCTCGAGAGACTGTTCGCCTGCAGCCTGGCCGAGTTCCCCTACTAGAGGTCCCTCGACCAGAAAGTGAGAGCCGGTACGGCTCAGTAGGGGCCGTTCACGTTGTCGATCGAGCCGTAGCGCGCGGCCGCGTAGTTGCAGGCGGCCGTGATGTTCGCGACCGGGTCGAACGGGTCGTACGCGGTGCCCGGCACGTGGTACGTCGCGAAGGTCGGGTCGATGACCTGGAGGAGACCCTTGGACGGGGTGCCCGCCACGGCGTTGGAGTCCCAGTTGTTGATGGCGGCCGGGTTGCCCGAGGACTCGCGCATGATGTTGCGGTGGATGCCCTCGTAGGAGCCGGGGATCCCCTTCTGCGCCATGATGTCCAGCGCTTCGCGGATCCAGCCGTCGAGGTTGTCGGCGTACGTCTTCACGGAGGCCTGGGTGGCCTGGGCGACGGCGGACTTCTTGACGGGGGCGGACGCCGTGTTCGCCTCGGCCTTCGTCGGCGCGGCCTTCTTCGTGGACCGGACCTTCAGGTCGACACCCGGGTGGATCAGCCGCGGGTCGTCACCGATGGCCTTGCGGTTGTCCTTGTAGAGCTGCCGCCAGCCGCCCTGGGCGTCGTAGCGGTCGGCGATCCCGTACAGGGTGTCGCCCTTCTTGGTGGTGTAGCTGACGGAGCCGACCTTGGCCACGGTGGGGACCTTGGCGGGCTCGGCGGCGCTCGCGGTGGTCGCGCCCAGCAGGGGGAGCGCGAGAGCGGCGGTACCGGTTCCGGCGGCGATGACGCGCCGGGTGAACGGGCTGGTACGGGTACGGCGGTGCTTGCCTCGGGACATGGCGCTGTTCGTTCCTCTCCGGCGCCTGCGAGGTGAGCTGTCGGGTTCGGGCGGGAGATGCCCGGTCATGCCGTCGTACGACGACGTGACTTCACCCCTAGCCGTGCCGGCGCGCCATCGAGGCGTGCGGTACGGCGACTTACCTGGGTCCCCCGCTCCTGCCGTGCGAGTGCGTTGCGTAGGTGGATGACTCGGGCGGCGGCAGGATTCGGCGTCCGCCCGACAGAGCGGGAACGTATGCGAGAGCACATGTCCGGAACAAGTGCCGCAATCACCTGACGTGCTAATTGACCATGGTCTGAGGTGTATGGGGCGCTTGATCCTTTGCGGTTGCCAATTCTCAACTCGCTTTTCTGGCAAGGGGTCGACGGGCTTCGGTGGGGGAGGGGGTGACGCCGGCTCGCGTGACCCAACTCACGGCGATCACAACAGCCGCAAATCGGGCAATGACTCCAACTCCCCTGTTATTGCCTGGCCGTGAAGGGGGTGACGTCAACGCGCCTATCTGTACCTTCCGTCCGTGGAGTCCGTTTTGGGCGGGCGGAGCAAAAGGTGCGAAAGGGTGGCGGCGCGTCCGGGTCGTCGGCGCGGCAGGAACCTCGCCCTTCGTCTCGTTCGTTGAGGGGGTGCGGAGGCGTCCGGACGGCGGGGCGGGGTAGGCGGAGGCGGGGGTGCTGTGCCGGCCCGCGGTGCGGCCCCGACAGGGGCGAACCCGGTTTCGATTCGAGAGGGAGTGGGGAGCGGTCGGCTACACACAGTGACGTAACGATAGATCGGTGAATATCCACCCTTATCGGGTGATCAAAAAACATACCGACCGTGAACCGATGTCGCCCGTGGTGGACGGGTGGGCGGCATCGGTGATCGAAACGTGACCGGATACGCTGACTTGAGTGATGGCAGCGACCTATCGACAAACCGTGTAACCAGCCGAAAGACACCAGCAGACAGGAGACCCCTCGTGACCGTCGTCGGGCCGTTCGGGCTGAGCGTGCGGGACCAGGCTCTGGAAGCCGATGTCCAGGCCGGATTGGCGGCTGTCGAGGAGGGACTGCTCGAAGCCACCAAGAGTGAGGTCCCCTTCATCACCGGAGCCGCCCAGCACCTGGTGCGGGCGGGCGGGAAGCGCTTCCGGCCGCTGCTCGTGATGCTCGCCGCGCGCTTCGGGGACCCGTATGCCCCGGGGATCGTGCCGTCGGCCGTGGTGGTGGAGCTGACCCATCTGGCGACGCTGTACCACGACGACGTGATGGACGAGGCCGAGGTCCGGCGCGGGGTCGACAGCGCGAACACCCGCTGGGGGAACTCCGTCGCGGTCCTCACCGGCGACTTCCTCTTCGCGCGCGCCTCGCACATCCTGGCCGACCTCGGGCCCGAGGCCGTCCGGGTGCAGGCCGAGGCGTTCGAGCGGCTCGTCACGGGCCAGATCCTGGAGACGGCCGGGCCGCAGGACGGCCGGGACCCCGTGGAGCACTACCTCGACGTGCTGAGCGGGAAGACCGGGTCGCTGGTGGCGGTCTCCTGCCGCTTCGGCGCGATGATGTCGGGCGCCGACGAGACCGTGGTCGACGTGCTCACCCAGTACGGGGAGCGGCTCGGCGTCGCCTTCCAGCTGGCGGACGACGTCCTGGACATCGCGAGCGACTCCCACGAGTCCGGGAAGACGCCCGGCACCGATCTGCGCGAGGGCATCCCGACCCTGCCGGTGCTGCGGCTGCGGGAGCGGGCGGAGCGCCTCGGGCTGCCGGAGGACATCGCCCTGTGCGAGCTGCTGGACTCCGACCTGAGCGACGACGCCCGGCTCGCCGAGGCACTGGCCGCCCTGCGGGAGCACCCGGCACTGGAGCAGGCCCGGCGGGACACGGTCCGCTACGCCGAGGACGCGCGCGCCGCGCTGGCACCCCTGCCGCAGAACGACGCGAAGGCCGCCCTGATGGAGCTGTGCGACGCCGTGGTGCACCGCGCCGGCTGAGCCCCCTCGGCCGGCCCCCGGCCGCCGTCACTCTCCCCGTGTCACCCCTCGACCCCTACGGGTCGGGGGACGTCCACCCCTCCGGCGTCATACCGCAGGTGTACACGGAGTTGGCTCCGCAGGTTGACGAAACTCCCTGGCCGATTTGGTCAGATGGACATCACGGAAAACACCACTCCTCACCGATTCGGGTGAGAATGGCGGCTCAGGGGTGGACCTTGCCGGGTCGTGAGACTCGCGGGCGACAGACGAACGGGCGGCCGCCGCCGACGACGGAGGTAGGGCACACATGGCACCGTACGAAGTCGACGACAGTACGACCGCGGGGGAGGGCGACGACCCGCGCGCGGGCCGGCGCAAGGCCGCTCGGTACGTCGTCCCGGTCACGGTGGTGGGGATCGCGGCGGCGACGATCGGGCTGGTCCCGGCGCTCGCCGACGCCGGGGACCCGGACCTGCCGGACCTCACCGCGCAGCAACTGATCGAGAAGATCGCCAAGTCGGACGTCCAGCAGCTGTCCGGCACGTTCAAGATCACCACGGATCTGGGGCTGCCCGACCTGGGCGGTCTTGAGTCGGGTCTCACCTCCGGCCTCACCGGCTCGGGCGCGGGCGACGGCTCGTCCGCCGACCCCTCGGCGAAGCTGACCGAGCTGGCCTCCGGCACGCACACCCTGCGGATCGCCGTCGACGGCGACGACCGGCAGAAGCTGTCCCTGGTGGACAAGGCCTCCGAGTACAGCCTCATCCACAACGGCAAGGACGTCTGGGGCTACGACAGCAAGTCCGACGAGGTCTTCCACGCCACCGCAGACGAGGCCGGGCGGGAGCAGGGCAAGGGGCACGGGAAGCGCGACGAGGTTCCCGCCACCCCCAAGGAGCTCACCGAGGAGGCCCTGAAGGCGGTCGACGACACGACGTCGGTCACCGTCGACGGCACCGCGCACGTCGCCGGCCGGGACGCCTACCGGCTGCTCATCGAGCCGAAGCAGTCGGGCACCACGGTCGGCGCGATCACCGTGGCCGTGGACGCGAAGACCGGGCTGCCGCTGAAGTTCACGCTGACCCCGTCCGGCGGTGGCGCCGCCGTGGTCGACGCCGGCTTCACCCAGGTCAGCTTTGCCAAGCCGGCCGCCTCCACCTTCGACTTCACCCCGCCCAAGGGCGCGAAGGTCACGGAGGAGGGCGACCTGGACAAGGGTGCCCGGCGGCACGGCGAGGGCAGGTCCGAGGAGGACTTCCGCAAGGAGCTGGAGAGGGAGTTCGGCTCCGGGAAGCCCAAGGGCCCGAAGGGCCGCGAGGACGGTCCCGTGGTCATCGGCGAGGGCTGGAACACGGTGGCGGTCTTCGACACCGGCGGCGAGGGCGTTCCCTCGGGCTCCGAGGTCGGCGGCGACCTGGGAGGCTTCCTCGACTCCCTGGGCGACAAGGCCAACGGGAAGTTCGGCTCGGGCACGGTGTTCTCGACGCGCCTGATCAATGCCCTCGTCACCGACGACGGCAAGGTCTACGTCGGCGCGGTCGACAAGGCCACGCTCGTGAAGGCGGCCGACTCGGCCAAGTGACGCCACGAGCGGCCCGGCACCCGTGCCGGGCCGCTCTCGCACGGCATCACCGAGCGGCGCTCAGTCCGTCTGGTACGGGAAGCGGGCGAGCGGCGCGTCCTGGGCGAAGAAGGTCTTGGCCCGGCTCAGGGCCCCGGCGTCCCGCAGCACGTCCCCGGGCTTGCTGCCGTTGCCGAGCAGCACCCCGCCGAAGCGCATCCCCATGTAGGCGGCCGAGTTGTTGAGGGTGCCGATCAGCGGGTCGGCGACCACCGGCTCCTCGTGGGCGAGCGCGGTCACGCCCCAGAGCGTGCGCCCGGCCAGCGTGTCCTTGAAGTCGAGGCCGGGCGTGCGCAGCCAGCCCGACCAGTGGTCGAGGTAGCGCTTGACGTGCGCGGACACCGAGTACCAGTACAGCGGCGAGACGATCACGACGTCCGTGGCCGCGAGGGTGGCGTCTAGCAGGACGGCCGTGTTCCCCTCCGTCGGCCGCACATGGTCGCTGTCGTGGCGCAGGTCCTCGAAGTCGGGCAGCGGATGTGCCGCGAGGTCGATCCAGCGCTGTTCCACGCTCTCGGGCAGTTGCTCGGCCGCCCGGCGGGCCAGCAGCTCGGTGTTGCCGTCGGGGCGGCTGCTGCCGAGGACGAACAGGAAGCGGCGGGTCATGGGTCCCCCAGTGGGCACGCACGGAAACAGGGCGTAAAGCAATTAAGCGCCTCTGCATTATATGCGTACGCATGTAGCTGGCGTCCAGGGACCGAGCGGGCCCTCGGCCGCCTCCGCCACCGCGAGCAGTGCCGCCTCCCGCCCGTGCGCGGCCACCAGTTGGAGCCCCACAGGGCATCCGTCCGGCCCGAACCCGGCGGGAATGCTGATCGCCGGATGCCCACTCAGGTTGAACGCCCAGGTGAGCGCGGTGGAGTACCGCTCACCGGGACCCTCGTGGCCGTGCGGCGGGGTGGGGGCCGTCGGCGTCAGGAGCAGATGCGTCCGCCGGAAGAGGGCGGCGAGCCGTCGGTCGTTGCCCGCACGCAGGCGCCCGGCGGCCTCGGGGGAGAGACCGGCCTCGGACCCGCGCAGCGCGAGCCACGCCGGGGCCGGGTCGTCGAGGCGGAACGCGTCCCCCGCCTCCAGGAGCCGCACCACTCCGGCTTCGTGGAGCCGTACGGCGGCCGCGTGCGCCACCGCCACGACCTCCGGGTCGGGAGAGGCGAAGCCCAGGTCGGGGGACCAGAGGGCGGCCGGGGCGGACGCGCCAGCAGAGGGGGAGGGGGAGCAAGGCGCCGGCGAGGGTGCGTCGGCCGACACCACGGCCCAGTAGGCCGCCGCGTCCGCGGCGCTGCGCGCGAGCACGCCCGGCGCCATGAGCCCCGTGGAATCCGCGGTGGGGAAGCGCCCGTTGGTCGCCTTCAGCCCGACGACCCCGCACCAGGCGGCCGGAACGCGTACCGAACCGGCGCCGTCGTTCCCCGTGGCCAGCGGCACCAGCCCGGCCCCGACCGCCGCCGCCGAACCGGCCGACGAGCCGCCCGGCGTACGGTCGGCGCGCCAGGGGTTGACCGTACGGCCGTACCGCCCCGCCCCCCAGGTCTGCCACGGGGTGCCCGGTCCCGGCACGGACGTCGCGCCCACCGGTACGCAGCCCGCCACGAGCAGCGGCGCCGCCGTGCGCAGTCCGCCGCGGCCCTTCACCCCGATCGGCACCCCGGCCAGCGGCGGCCGTTCGCCCGCCCCGATCCGGGCGTCCACCGCGCGTGCCCACGCCCGCGCCCGCTCGTCCCACACCTCGGCGAAGGCGGACAGAGCGGGGTCGATCCGCTCGATCCGGTCGAGGGCGTCCGCGATCACGTCGACCGCGCGCACCGCGCCCGCACGGACGGCCGAGGCGATCGTCACGGCCGAGCGCGCCGAGAGGGGGCCGGGTTCCTCGGAGGTGGCGGGGCTCGACGGAGGGGACACGGGTCAGCGCCCGTGCCCCGTCAGCCGCGCCAGCGCCTCCGGCTGCCGGGGCGGGCGCGCTCCGTGCGGTCCGCCCGGAACCCCCAGCCGCCAGTCCGGCATCCACGGCACCCGGTACACGTCGATCACCGACTCGATCACCCGGATCCGCTCGGCGAGCGGACGCGGCAGCCGGCCCGGAGCGTCCGCGACCAGGACCACGCCTTCCAGGTCCAGCCCCGGTGGCGTCGCCCCGCGCCGGAAGAGGTCGAGGGCACCCGGCACGGCGGCCAGTCCGGACGCGTGGGTGCGCGCGACGAGCAGCACGGAGCGCGGGTCGTCCGGTCCGGGCCAGTCACGCCCGCAGTCCCGGCCGCCGTACACCGTCGCGAGGGTGGTGACGCCCGCCCCGCCGTGCAGACCGATCCACGCGAAGCGCCGGGGGGTGCCGGGCGGGGGCGGTGGAGGGGACGGCGGGTCGTCGGGCAGGGGGACCGGTCCGCGGAGCCAGATGTCCGGGCCCCGGCCGGACGGCCCCCGCTGTGGGCGCATGTCGGTGCGCATGCCCGTGCTCCTCCCTCGTCGCTCCACGGCCCGGCGTGAGGCATGAGAAGGCCGTGACGTGGCACAAGCTCCTGGAACGAGTCTGTGACGTCACGGTGACGCCCGCGCCGCCCGCGGCCGGAGAGACTCGACAGTACGTGTACGGCGTCGGTACGTGTACGGCGTCTCCGACGTTGATGACGTGTCCGACCTGAACGACCGCCTGCCCGGCGCATGCGAGTGAGGAAGCGATGTCTCGTCTCAGCCGCGCGATGAAGCGGGAACAGAAGCGTGCCGCGTTCGCCGAGGGATCCCTGGCGCCGGCGCCGATCGACGTGCGCGTCCCCGCCGCCGGGCCCGGCGCGGGCACCTGTGCGTCGATCGGCGGGGTGCCCGTCACCGCGGCGCCCGGCGAGGAGATCCAGCGGGCCGTGCTGACCCACCTCCAGCGGATCGCCGTGGCCGCCGGGCACCCGGTGTACGCGAGGGTCCACGACGAGCGCATCGGGTACGTGGTGCCGCTGTGCGTCGAGCAGGACGGTTCGAGCCGCTACACCGCCGAGCCCCTGCGCACGGAACCCCCGCGCCCGGCGGAGGCGCCCTTGCGGCCCGCCGAGTCGGTGAGGCCCGCCGAGCCCGCGCGTCCCGTCGAGCCCGTCCGCCCGGCCGAGCCTGTGCGGGAGCAGGATGCCGGGCTGCCCGACGAGGACCGGGCCACCCAGGTCCTGCGTCCGTCGCGGGCGCCCGAGGAGGACGCGCCTCCCACGTTCCGGCTGCGTACGCTGTCCGGCCGGACGGACGACGGGGCGCCCGGCACGGTGGCGCCCCCGCTGGGGGAGTTCGGACCGCCGCCGTCGATGGAGGCACCGGCATCGAACGCACCGGCTCCTGGCGCGACGGCTTATGGGGTGTCTGCTCCTGGGGTGTCGGCCCCGAACGCGCCGGCTCCTAACGCCCAGGCTTCGAACGCACCGGCTCCGAACGCGCCGGGTCCTGGCACGCCGACTCCTGGCGCGTCGGCCTCGAACACACAGGCTCCTGGCGCGCCGTCCCCGAACGCCTCGTCCCCCGCCGTCCCCTCGCCGGACGCCATCGCCATGGACCCGCGGCCGCTGCCGACCGCGTCTGCCGTGTCGGAGCCGCAGCCGCCGCGGGCCGTGCCCGCCGCCCCGCACGCGGTCCCGCTCCGCGTCTCCGACCCCGACCCGCAGCCCGCCCCGCCCCGCGGCTACGACGCCGTCGCCGAGACCGTGCTGGGCGACGGCACGCAGCCCGGTGCCTCCGCCGACGCCTCGCCCTTCGCGGAACCGATGGCGCGGGTGTACGACGCCGTGGGCGCTGGACGGACCGGTGAGGCGGCCGAGCTCGTGCGGCGGACCGTGGCCGAGGCGTCGGCCCTGCTGGGCACCGACCACGCCGAAGTGCTCCGGATGCGCGAACTCGCCGCCTATATCGCCTACTTGGCCGGAGAGCCCGAGCGCGCCTTCGGTCTGTCCCTCGACGTGGCGTGGGCGTACCGCCGGGCCGGGGACGCGGAGGCGGCGTACAGCGGCCTCACGGGGGCGGCCACGGCCTGGCGGGCCGTCCGCGACCCGGCCCTCGGCCAGGACCTGGGCCGGAACCTCCTCGGCCTGTGGAGCGACCTCGTGGCCGAGGGCGGTCCGGCCGCCGAGGAGGCCGAGGAACTGGAGTCGGCCCGGGCCCGTATGGACCGGCTGGCGGCACGAGCGGCCCGGGCCGGGGGAACGACCGGCTAGTCCGACAGCTCCCACACCGCGTGGGCGAGGGCGTCGCTGTTGCGGTCCAGGGCGGTGTCGTCGATGTTGGACGTCGTGTCGCAGGACGAGTGGTAGCAGCGGTCGAAGGACCGTCCCGCCGTGCCGCCCCACTTGGCGGCCTGCGCGGCGGTCTTCGTACGGCTGGCCCCGGTGAACAGCCCGCCCACCGGCACACCCGCGCTCTTGAACGGCGCGTGGTCGGAGCGGCCGTCGCCCTCGGTCTCGATCTCCGTCGGGACGCCGAGACCGGCGAAGTAGTCCTTGAACGTCTTCTCGATCGCCGGGTCGTCGTCGTAGACGAAGTAGCCGGGGTTCGGGGAGCCGATCATGTCGAAGTTCAGATAGCCGCTGATCTTCGCGCGGTTGGCGCTGGACAGGTTGTTGACGTAGTAGCGGGAGCCGACGAGCCCCAGCTCCTCCGCACCCCACCAGGCGAACCGCAGATGCTTGGCGGGCCGGTAGGCGGCCCGGGACACGGCGAGCGCGGTCTCCAGGACCGCCGCCGAACCGGAGCCGTTGTCGTTGATGCCGGGTCCTGAGGTGACGCCGTCGAGATGCGAGCCGGCCATGAGCACCTGGTTCGTGTCGCCGCCGGGCCAGTCGGCGATCAGGTTGTAGCCGGTGCGGCCGGACGCCGTGAACTGCTGGACGGTCGTCGTGTAGCCGGCGGCGTCCAGCTTGGCCTTCACGTAGTCGAGGGACGCCTTGTGGCCGGGGCGGCCGTGGGCGCGGTTGCCGCCGTTGGCGGTGGCGATGGACTGGAACTGGGCGAGGTGCGCCTTCACGTCGGCCACCGGGATGTCGGGCGCGGCGGCGAGGGCCTCGGCCCCCGGCGCCGCGCCTGCTATGGATCCGCCGGTGAGCAGGAGGGCGACCGCGACGGCACCAGCAGCCGTCGCGCGCCCGGAGACGGAGAGCTTCATGTGGGGGGCTCCCGAAGTCCAGGGGGATCCTGTGGGATGGCCACAGGGGATCCGGGTGAATGGGGTGCCTGGATGGTCAGGCGGAATCTGACTTTCCGTCAAGAGTGCCGTTCGGACAGGAAGCCCACCGGTCCGCGAGTCACTGCACGCAGAACTCGTTGCCCTCCGGGTCGGTCATCGTCACCCACTCGCCGCCCGGCTCCTTCACCCGCCGCAGGACGTTCGCCCCCAGCTTCTCCAGCCGTTCCACCTCGGCCTCGCGCCGCCCGGACGCCGCGTGGACGTCCAGGTGGAGCCGGTTCTTCACCGACTTCGCCTCCGGCACCCGCTGGAACAGCAGCCGGCGCCCCAGACCGGTCCCGCTGTCCTCGTCGTACGGGTCGTCCGGATGCCGTACGGCCACCAGGTCGCGGAACGCGAGCCGTCCGTGGAACTCGACGGTGGCCTCCCTGGGCAGCGCGCCCAGCTGCAGCAGCCGTTCGATGAGCGCGTTGTTGTCCTCGACCTCGTAGTGCAGCGCGGCGGCCCAGAAGTCGGCCTGGGCCTGCGGATTGGCGCAGTCGACGACGAGTTTCCAGTGCAGCGGCGCGGGTTCGCTCCCCGGTTCCTGAGTCATGCGACCACTTCTAGGGGGCCGCCGTCCTGAGCGCAACGGATATCGCCAGTCGGCGTAAAGCAGGCGTTTGGGCGTGGGCAGTCGTGTGAAGGGGGCGACCGGGCGGGCCGTCAGGCGTCCACGGCCGCCGAGGCCGGCTTCTCCGCGGTCCGCGGCGCGCGGTCGATGGCGGCCGCCACCCTGGCCCGCCGCGCGGAGCGCCACGCGTCCGCCGTGAGCAGCGTGAGCGCCAGCCACACCAGCGCGAACCCGGCCCACCGCTCGACCGGCATGGCCTCGTGGAAGTACAGGATGCCGAGCAGGAACTGGAAGACCGGCGCCAGGTACTGGAGCAGGCCCAGCGTCGACAGCGGCACGCGGATCGCCGCCGCGCCGAAGCAGACGAGCGGCAGGGCCGTGACGACGCCGGTGGCCGCGAGCAGGGCCATGTGCCCGGCGCCCTCCGTCGTGAACGTCGCCTTTCCCTGCGTCGACAGCCACACCAGGTAGGCCACGGCGGGCAGGAACTGGATGGCCGTCTCGGCGGCCAGCGACTCCACCCCGCCGAGATTGACCTTCTTCTTCACGAGCCCGTACGTGGCGAACGAGAAGGCGAGGGTGAGGGAGATCCACGGCGGCCGGCCGTAGCCGACCGTCAGGACGACGACGGCGGCGAAGCCGACCCCGACCGCCGCCCACTGCACGGGCCGCAGCCGTTCCTTCAGCAGCAGCACGCCCATGGCGATGGTGACGAGCGGATTGATGAAGTACCCGAGGGACGCCTCGACCACATGGCCCGAGTTCACGGACCAGATGTAGACGCCCCAGTTGACCGTGATCACCGCGGCGGCCACCGCGACCAGCGCGAGCCGCCGGGGCTGCCGCAGCAGCTCGCCCGCCCAGGCCCAGCGCCGCACGAAGGCGAGGGCAACCGCGACGAACACCAGGGACCATGCCATCCGGTGGGCGAGGATCTCGACGGCTCCGGCCGGCTTGAGCAGCGGCCAGAAGAGGGGGACGAGCCCCCACATGCCATAGGCCGCGATTCCGTTCAGCAGCCCTATGTGCCCCTCGCCCCTGGACTTCCCGGCCACGGTCCCTCCTTCGCGCTCTCACCCCGGGCACGGCGCCTGCCGCGACCTGCTCGAAGGTAACGCCGAACACCCCTGCCTGTCATGCCCGTATCGCCATACGGTCATGACAGGCAGGGGTTTCGGCAAGGGCTACGGCAGGGGCGGGCCGGAGGGGGCGCCGGCGAGAGCCGGAGTAGACCTCCGAGCGGGCCCGAGGGTCGGACCTCCGAGCGGGTCCGAGGGGCTCAGTCCTTGAGCGCGGCGGCGATCGCGTCGGCGAGCGGTGTGGTCGGGCGGCCCGCCAGGCGGGAGAGGTCACCGCTGTCGACGACGAGCTCGCCCTGGGCGATCGATGCGTCCACGCCCGCCAGGATCGCGGCGAACGGGGCGGGGAGCCCGGCGCCGGTCAGGATGCCGGTCAGCGCCTCGGCGGAGACGGGGTTCTCGGCGATCTCCCGGCCGGTCTGCCGGCTCAGCTCCGCCGCGTACTCGCCCATGCTCCAGGCGACGTCGCCGCCCAGCTCGTACGTCTTGTTCTCGTGTCCCTCGCCGGTCAGCACGGCGACGGCGGCGGCCGCGTAGTCGGCACGGGCGGCGGACGAGATACGGCCGTCACCGGCGGCGTGCGTGACGGCGTCGTGCGCCAGGACGGGAGCGAGGTTCTCGGTGTAGTTCTCGTGGTACCAGCCGTTGCGCAGCAGCACGTACGGCAGGCCCGACGCGAGCAGCATCTCCTCGGTGGCCCGGTGGTCGTCGGCGAGGGCGGCGGTCAGGGTGCCGGGCGCGCTGGTGTAGGCGAGGAGGGCGACACCGGCGGCCTCCGCGGCCTCGATGACCGTCCGGTGCTGGGCGACCCGGTCGTTGCCGACCTCGCTGCCCGAGATCAGCAGCACCTTGTCACCGGCGGCGAAAAGCCCGTCGAAGGTCTCCGGCGCGTTGTAGTCGGCGACGGCGACGCGTACGCCGCGTGCGGCGAGGTCGGCCGCCTTCTCGGGGGTGCGGGCGACGGCGCTGACCTGCTCGGCCGGCACCTTCTCCAGCAACTGCTCCACGACGTGGCGGCCCAGGTGCCCGGTGGCTCCGGTGACGACGATGCTCATGATCAGAACTCCTTGCGGGGTGCGGTGTCCTCAACCCTAGGAGGAGCGCTAACTGAAGGAAAGTACCCACTTTGAAGTAAGGTACGGGTATGGCAGTAAGTACCGGGTCGACCGTACCGAACACATCGCGCGGGTCCCGTATGGCTCCCGGCAAGTACACGGACGGCGAGGAGATGTGCCCGTACCGGCTGGTGCTGGAGCACGTCACCAGCCGCTGGGGCGTCCTCGTCCTGATGGAACTGCTCGACCGCCCGTACCGCTTCAGCGAACTGCGCCGGACGATCGGGCGCGTCAGCGAGAAGATGCTCACCCAGACGCTCCAGACCCTGGAGCGCGACGGCCTGGTCCACCGCGACGCCAAACCGGTGATCCCGCCGAGGGTCGACTACTCCCTGACCGATCTCGGCCGCGAGGCCGCGGAGCAGGTGCGCGCCCTCGCCCTGTGGACCGAGCGCCGGATGGACGACGTCGAGCGGGCGCGGGCCGCCTACGACAACCGGAAGAGCGAGGCGGCGGCCGAGCGGGACTGAGGCTCCGGGCGGCGGCGCCCGCCCGCGAGACCTACGCGCGGGACGCCGCCGAGCGGCCGAGGGTGGCCGGGAGTCGCGCGCGTCGCGTTCCCCGCCTGCCCTCGGCTCCTGCCTCGGATCGGCTCCTGCCTCGGATCGGGGACGGTCAGCCCACGACCGTCCAGGTGTCCCCGCCCGCCAGCAGCGCGGCCAGGTCGCCCTTGCCGTTCTGCTCGATCGCGGTGTCGAGCTGCTCGGCCATGAGCGTGTCGTACACCGGCCGCTCCACCGAGCGGAACACACCGATCGGCGTGTGGTGCAGGGTGTCCGGGTCGGCCAGCCGGGACAGCGCGAACGCCGTGGTCGGGGACGCGGAGTGGGCGTCGTGGACCAGGATCCGCGACTCGTTCTCCGGCGTCACCGCCACGACCTTCAGGTCGCCCGTGGCGGCGTCCCGCACGACACCGCGCGGACCTCCCCCACTCTCGGCTTCGCTCGAGCTGGAGGTGCCCCCACCCCCGAAGCGGATCGGCTGCCCGTGCTCCAGCCGGATCACCGCCTCCTCCGCCTGCTGCTTGTCCTTCAGCACCTCGAAGGCGCCGTCGTTGAAGATGTTGCAGTTCTGGTAGATCTCGATGAGCGCCGTTCCCTGGTGGGCGGCCGCCTCCCGCAGCACCTGCGTGAGGTGCTTGCGGTCGGAGTCCACCGTGCGCGCCACGAACGACGCCTCGGCGCCGAGGGCGAGCGACACCGGGTTGAAGGGCGCGTCCAGCGAGCCCATCGGCGTCGACTTGGTGATCTTGCCGAGCTCGGACGTCGGGGAGTACTGCCCCTTCGTCAGGCCGTAGATCCGGTTGTTGAACAGCAGGATCTTGAGGTTGACGTTGCGCCGAAGGGCGTGGATCAGGTGGTTGCCGCCGATCGACAGCGCGTCGCCGTCACCCGTGACCACCCACACCGACAGGTCGCGCCGTGAGGTCGCGAGCCCTGTCGCGATCGCGGGCGCCCGCCCGTGGATGGAGTGCATCCCGTACGTGTTCATGTAGTAGGGGAAGCGGGACGAGCAGCCGATGCCCGAGACGAAGACGATGTTCTCCTTGGCCAGGCCCAGTTCCGGCATGAAGCCCTGCACCGCGGCGAGGATCGCGTAGTCACCGCAGCCGGGGCACCAGCGCACCTCCTGGTCGGACTTGAAGTCCTTCATGGACTGGCGGGCCGTGGCCTTGGGGATGAGCGAGAGCGCCTCGATCGTGCCCGTGCCTTCCGGGGACGTCTCAGGCATCGATGGCCTCCTTGAGAGCCTTGGCGAGCTGTTCCGCCTTGAACGGCATGCCGTTGACCTGGTTGTACGAGTGGGCGTTCACCAGGTACTTCGCGCGGACCAGGGTGGCGAGCTGGCCGAGGTTCATCTCGGGGATCACCACCTTCTCGTACCGTGCGAGCACCGCGCCCAGGTTGCTGGGGAACGGGTTCAGGTGGCGCAGGTGGGCCTGCGCGATCGCCTCGCCCGCGGTGCGCAGCCGGCGGACCGCGGCCGTGATCGGGCCGTACGTCGACCCCCACCCCAGCACCAGGGTGCTCGCCTCGTGCGGGTCGTCGACCTCCAGGTCCGGGACCTCGATGCCGTCGATCTTGGCCTGGCGGGTGCGGACCATGAAGTCGTGGTTGGCGGGGGCGTACGAGATGTTGCCCGAGCCGTCCTCCTTCTCGATGCCGCCGATGCGGTGCTCCAGACCGGGCGTGCCCGGGACGGCCCACGGTCGGGCGAGGGTCTGCGGGTCGCGCTTGTACGGCCAGAAGACCTCGCTGCCGTCGTCCAGGGTGTGGTTCGGCCCCTGGGCGAACTGCACGGTCAGATCCGGCAGCTCGTCCAGGTCCGGGATGCGCCAGGGCTCGGAGCCGTTGGCCAGGTAACCGTCCGACAGCAGCATCACCGGCGTGCGGTACGTCAAGGCGATCCGGGCCGCCTCCAGGGCCGCGTCGAAGCAGTCCGCCGGGGTGCAGGGAGCGACCACCGGCACCGGCGCCTCGCCGTTGCGCCCGTACATCGCCTGCAGCAGGTCCGCCTGCTCGGTCTTGGTCGGCAGACCCGTCGACGGCCCGCCGCGCTGGATGTCGATGACCAGCAGCGGCAGCTCCAGCGACACCGCGAGCCCGATGGTCTCGGACTTCAGGGCCACACCCGGCCCGGACGTCGTCGTCACCGCGAGCGAACCGCCGAAGGCCGCGCCGAGCGCCGCGCCGATACCGGCGATCTCGTCCTCGGCCTGGAAGGTGCGCACACCGAAGTTCTTGTGCCGGCTCAGCTCGTGCAGGATGTCCGAGGCCGGGGTGATCGGGTACGAGCCCAGGTACAGCGGCAGGTCGGCCTGCCGGGACGCGGCGATCAGGCCGTAGGACAGGGCGAGGTTCCCGGAGATGTTCCGGTAGGTGCCGACCGGGAACGCCTTCGTCGCCGGGGCGATCTCGTACGAGACGGCGAAGTCCTCCGTCGTCTCGCCGAAGTTCCACCCCGCGCGGTAGGCGGCGATATTGGCCGCCGCGATATCGGGCTTCTTGGCGAACTTCGACTTCAGGAACCTTTCCGTGCCCTCGGTCGGCCGGTGATACATCCAGCTCAGCAGGCCCAGCGCGAACATGTTCTTGCTGCGCTCGGCCTCTTTACGGCTGAGATCGAATTCCTTCAGCGCCTCGACGGTCAGGGTCGTCAGAGGCACCGGGTGAAGGCTGTAACCGTCGAGGGAACCGTCCTCCAGGGGCGAGGTGTCATAGCCGACCTTCTGCATCGCCCGTTTGGTGAACTCGTCCGTGTTGACGATGATCTCCGCGCCCCGCGGAAGATCACCGATATTCGCCTTGAGGGCCGCGGGATTCATCGCGACCAGCACGTTCGGCGCGTCGCCGGGCGTCAGGATGTCGTGGTCGGCGAAGTGCAGCTGGAAGGACGACACACCCGGCAGGGTGCCGGCAGGGGCCCGGATCTCCGCCGGGAAGTTCGGCAGGGTCGACAGGTCGTTGCCGAAGGACGCCGTCTCCGAGGTGAACCGGTCGCCGGTGAGCTGCATACCGTCGCCCGAGTCCCCGGCGAAACGGATGATCACCCGATCCAGCCGGCGTACGTCCTTCGTCGTTCCCGCCGGTTTGCGCTGCTCTCCCACGACGGCTTCGTCGGCCTGCTCCGCTGGGCTACTGACCTGGCTGGTCACTGAACTGGACCTCCCTCGAGGCGGCTGTCTGGGCTGGCCTTCCCGCAAGCCTTCCCAGGATCAACCCTACGTCCGCAAAGGTCGCTCTCCCGGGGCCATTCGCATGACGGACTTGATGATGAAAACGTGCCCTGCCTTTGCTCCCCATGATTCACACGCCCCCCGGCGCTGGACTTGAAGACGCTTTGAGTTCTTTGTTCGGTTGCCGAATCCCTGTCGGCCGATTGCCCCGCCCGGAGTGGGCCGGCCGGACGATCGGCGCGGGCCGACCGGATGGGAGTGGGTCGGCCGGATCGGCATGGTCGGCCGTATCGGCGTGGGCCGACGGGCCGCGTCAGAGTTCGATCAGGAGTTCAGATAGGTGAGGACCGCGAGGACCCGCCGATGGTCCCCGTCGCTCGGGGACAGCCCGAGCTTGAGGAAGATGTTGCTGACGTGCTTCTCGACGGCTCCGTCGCTCACGACCAGCTGCCGGGCGATCGCCGAGTTGGTCCGGCCCTCCGCCATCAGCCCGAGCACCTCCCGCTCGCGCGGGGTGAGCCCGGCGAGCACGTCCTGCTTGCGGCTGCGGCCCAGCAGCTGGGCGACGACCTCCGGGTCGAGGGCCGTACCCCCCTGGGCCACCCGCACCACGGCGTCCACGAACTCCCTGACCTCCGCCACGCGGTCCTTCAGCAGATAGCCGACCCCGCGGCTGGAGCCGGCCAGCAGCTCGGTGGCGTACCGCTCCTCCACGTACTGCGAGAGGACGAGTACCCCGAGTCCGGGATGCGCCTTGCGCAGCTGCACGGCAGCCCGCACCCCTTCGTCCGTGTGCGTCGGCGGCATCCGGACGTCCGCCACCACCACGTCCGGCAGCTCGCCCTGCGCGTCCAGCTCCGTGATGGTCTTGATCAGCGCCGCACCGTCCCCGACCCCCGCCACCACGTCGTGCCCGCGGTCGGTCAGCAGCCGCGTCAGTCCCTCCCTCAGCAGCACCGAATCCTCGGCGATGACCACCCGCACCCTGTCCTCCACGATCCTCGGCCCCCCGTGCCCCTGGGATTCGGCCGAGCAACCCCCCGGCCCTGACGTCCTCGCGATCTCAGTATCCCGCTTGAGGCTCGCTCGCAGGGGGCCTGTGGACAACCGGCCTCGGGAACAACGGGCCTGTGGACAACTCGCGGACGCGGTTCGGGGCGCGCGCGGCCGGGGGAGGCGCACGCGGACGCCGGGCGCCCGTTCGGGACGGCCGGCGGAGGGTGCTCGGTGCTTCGTACTCGTCACACGGCGGATCCGGCCCCGCGCCAACGGTAGCCGGATCCCTCGCTCATCTCCCCGCTCGATATGCGGGGACGTTTCTATACGGTCCGTTCTGCACGGTCGACGGTCCGTTGTGCATGGCACACGGTCCGCTCCGTACGGTCCACGGCCCGCTCTACACGGTCCGCCACGGCAGTTCCGCCGTCACGCGGGTCGGCCCGCCCTTCGGGGAGTCGACCACGAGGATCCCGTCGACCGCGTCGAGCCGCTCCGCGAGCCCCGCGAGGCCCGAGCCGGACGACACGTCGGCGCCGCCGACCCCGTTGTCCACGACCTGGAGCATCAGCCGGTTCTCCACCCGCCACACGTCTACCGACGCCCAGGTGGCCCGCGCGTGCTTGCTGATGTTCTGCAGCAGCTCGGAGACCGTGAAGTAGGCGATGCCCTCGATCGCCGGCACCGGACGCCCTTCCAGATCGACCTGGACCTCCACCGGCACGGTGCAGCGCGAGGCCACCGCCGACAGGGCCGCGTCCAGCCCGCGGTCGGTCAGGACCGCCGGGTGGATGCCTCGGGCCAGGTCACGCAGCTCCTGCAGGGCCGTCTTCACCTCGCCGTGCGCCTCGTCGACCATCTTCGCCGCGGCCTGCGGGTCGTCCGTCAGCTTCTCCTTGGCGAGCCCCAGGTCCATCGCCAGGGCCACCAGGCGGGCCTGCGCCCCGTCGTGCAGATCGCGCTCGATACGGCGCAGATCGGCGGCGGCCGTGTCCACGACGGTCCCGCGGTCCGACTCCAGCTCCACCACGCGCGTCGCCAGCCGCGACGGCCCGAGCAGGCCGTGCACCATCACCCGGTCGACCGTCGTCAGCGCCCGCACGATCCACGGCGTCGCCAGGGTGAAGACGAGCCCGACCAGCGCGGTGACCGTGATCTCGAACGGGTTGTCGAGATAGATGTTGTGCGTCTCGTCGCCGAACAGCTGCAGACCGTCCTGCCCCGTCCAGGTCGGGAAGACCCAGAACCACAGCGGATACGTCAGCAGCGCCCACCCGTACGTCCAGAAGCTCACCGCGACGGCGAAGGAGAACACCGCCCACGGGAAGTTCACCACCGCGTACAGCAGCGCCCGCCAGGACGTGCCGCTCTTCAGCACCGCGCCGATCCACGCCATGAAACCGCCCCGGCGGGTCCGCAGCGGCTCCGGGTCGCCCACGTCCAGGTGGAGCAGCGCCCGCGCGCGGGTCCGCTCCAGCACACCGAAGCCCCGGCAGCCGGCGAGGGCCGCCGCCAGCACCGGCACGCCCAGGAACGTCACCAGCAGGCCCGCGCCCAGCGACACCATCGTGACGGCGTACACGAACAGCATGATGCTGATCGGCAGCCCCAGCAGGACGTATCCGAACTCCCGCCAGCTGCGCGCCTCGAACGGCGCGCGCAGGACGGCCGGCAGCCGGTGCCGCCGCTCGCCGTGCTCGGGAAGCCCGCGCTCGGGGTAGCCGAGCCCGTGCCCGTAGCCCTGTCCGTAGTCCGTGGCCATCGGCGTCGTCCGTTCTCCTCGTCCCGTCAGCCCCGTCCGGGGCTGTGCCGTCGTACCTCCACCCTCCTCGACCGCGGTTCCGCGGACCATGGAGACCGTCGGCGTCTTGAGCGGGGGGTTTTCCCTACCCCTGGGCGGCGGCACGCGGCCGCCACGGCAGCTCGGCCGTCACCGTCGTCGGACCGCCGTCCGGCGAGTCGACGACGAACAGCCCGTCCACGGCACCCAGCCGGTCCGCGAGTCCGCGCATACCCGTGCCGCCGTCCAGACGCGCGCCGCCGCGCCCGTCGTCCCGCACCTGGATGAGCAGCCGGTCGGCCCGCCGCCACACGTCCACCGACGCCGACGCGGCCGCGCTGTGCTTGCTGACGTTCTGCAGCAGCTCGGAGACGGTGAAGTAGGCGATGCCTTCGATGGCCTCCGCCGGTCTGGCCGGCAGGTCCACGGTCACCTTCACCGGCACCGTGCACCGCGACGCGACCGAGGACAGGGCGGCGTCCAGGCCCCGGTCGGTCAGCACCGCCGGGTGGATGCCGCGCGCCAGGTCACGCAGCTCCTGGAGGGCGAGCTTCACCTCGCCGTGCGCCTCCGCGACCATCTCCGCCGCCGCGTCGGGGTCCTCCAGCAGCTTCTCCTTGGCCAGGCCCAGCCCCATGGCCAGGTTGACCAGCCGGGCCTGCGCCCCGTCGTGCAGGTCCCGTTCGATGCGGCGCAGATCGGCGGCCGCCGTGTCGACGACGACGCCGCGGTCCGACTCCAGCTCGGCGATACGGCGTTCCAGCTCGTCGGAGGGCGACAGCAGGCCGCGCACCATCGCCCGGTCCGCGTTCGACAGGCCTCGCGCGATGAACGGCAGCACCGGCCAGAGCACGAACAACGACGTCAGGGTGATGACGAAGGTGAGGATGCCCCAGGGCAGCCGGATGAAGTCGTACAGGACCGTCCGCCAGCCCACCGGGTCCTTCAACGCCAGCCACAGCTGCGGGAAGAAGCCGTCCCGCCCGCCGCGCAACGGCAGCCGGCTCGGCTCGTCCACCCGCACCCCGAGCAGTGCACGCGCGCGTGCCCGCTCCAGCTTGCCCAGCTGCCGGGCACCCATCAGCCCCGCCGCGAGCAGCGGGAACCCGATCACCGTCAATGTCAGGACGGCACCGGTGAGCAGCACCGTCATCACGTAGACGAAGCCCAGCAGCGACAACGGGAAGTTCGCCAGAAGGTGGGCGATCTCCTTCCAGGTGTGCCGGTCGTAGGCGAAACGGACGGGCGGCAGCGGCGGCTGCGTGGTCCCGGAGGGCACAAAGGCGCCGCGGGAGGAGCGAGGGCGTTCGGTCATACGGGTCAGCGTGCCGCGCCCGCCGCCGTCGCGCCATGGAGTGGACCGCCTCCGCGTCCTGGGGAAAACCCCACCTCCGGGCGGAAGCACGGACCTGCAACGAGCGTGGCGGCGCCCCGTGAGGCACGGTCCTCACGTCCCGATGGGAACCAGAGGCGTGACGGGCTGCTTACGGTGTCTTTAGCAGGGCCTAGACTCCCGTGCGTACAGATCGTCGAACAGCGTCGGCAGCGGGGTTCACGGCACTGTTCACGAGATCACGGTCGCAGGACACCGGCCCGGACGGACGGGTCGGACAAGCCCGGTCCTGGGACATCGGTCACGAGGTCAGGGAGCGAGGGACGGACGTGTCGGAACAGACCGTCGTCGTCGCGGCGGATGCGTATGACGTCGTCGTCTCGGCGGACTACTTCCAGTCCTACTCGGTCGTCGGACTGCTCGCCGTCGTCGGCGTGCTGTTCGTCGCCGTCGCCTTCGGCGCGGGCCGCCTGCTGCGTCCCGTGGTCCCCACGCCCGAGAAACTCCTCACCTACGAGTGCGGCGTCGACCCCGTCGGCGAGGGCTGGGCCCACACCCAGGTCCGCTACTACGTGTACGCCTTCCTCTACGTGATCTTCGCGATCGACTCGATCTTCCTCTTCCCCTGGGCGACGGTCTTCGCCGCCCCGGGCTACGGCGCCACCACGCTCGTCGAGATGTTCGTCTTCCTGGGGTTCCTGGCCGTGGGCCTGCTCTACGCATACAAGAAGGGCGTCCTGGCATGGACGTGACGCCAGACACCAACGAGCAGCCGGTACTGCTGCCGGAGCCGAAGCGGCTGGGCGCGCTCTCCCGCCTGGCCCCGGAGCCGATGAAGGTCATCCTCAACTGGGGCCGCCGCTACTCGCTCTGGGTCTTCAACTTCGGCCTGGCCTGCTGCGCCATCGAGTTCATCGCCGCGTCGATGGCCCGCCACGACTTCATCCGGCTCGGCGTGATCCCGTTCGCCCCCGGCCCCCGGCAGGCCGACCTGATGGTCGTCTCGGGCACGGTGACCGACAAGATGGCACCGGCCGTGAAGCGCCTGTACGAGCAGATGCCCGAGCCGAAGTACGTCATCTCCTTCGGAGCCTGCTCGAACTGCGGCGGCCCCTACTGGGACTCCTACTCCGTCACCAAGGGCGTCGACCAGATCATCCCTGTCGACGTCTACGTCCCCGGCTGCCCGCCCCGCCCCGAGGCGCTCCTCCAGGGCATCCTCAAGCTCCAGGAGAAGATCGCCCAGGAGTCGCTGGGCGACCGCTACGCGACCCACCGCCCGTCCACGGCCGCCCTCCAGAGCGGCCTGGTACGGGGACCGGAGACCCCGGGCACCCGGGCGGCCGACGGCGGCGCCGGCACCGACGCCGGGGAGGCAGGGCGATGACGACGGTCGGTTGGCTGCCCACCCCGGTCGAGGAGCTGTTCGGCCCGGAGGCCACGGCCGAGGAGTCCTACGACGTCCTCACGGTCGACGTGCCGTCGGCGGCCTGGATCACCGCACTGGAGACGGCACGCGACTCCCTGGGCTGCACCTACTTCGACTGGCTCAGCGCGGTCGACGAACCCGGCACCGGCTTCCGCGTCGCCGCCCACGTGGCCGCCCTCGCGCCCATCCGCCGTCTCCTCGTCCGCACCACTGTTCCGCACGAGTCGCCCGTCCTGCCCTCCGCGGTCGGCGTCTACGCCGGCGCCGCCTGGCACGAACGCGAGACGCACGAGATGTTCGGCGTGGACTTCACCGACCACCCCGGCCTCGACCACCTCCTCCTTCCGGAGAACTTCGAGGGCCACCCCCTCCGCAAGGACTTCGTCCTGGCCGCCCGCGTCGCCAAGGCCTGGCCGGGCGCCAAGGAGCCCGGCGAGTCCGAGCACGGCGGCCCGAAGCGCCGCCAGATGCTCCCGCCCGGCGTCCCCGACCCCAACGAGTGGGGCCCGCTGAAGGGCCAGCTCCCGCCCGCCCCGGCCCGCACGGCCCGGGCCGCGGGACGCACCGCCGGAGAACGCCCCGTACGCCGCACCCGCTCCGCCGCCGAGGGCTCCGCGAGCCAGGCGGGCACGACTCCGGACGCCGTGGCGGGCACGGCGGGCGCGGCAGCGGGTGACACTCCCGCCGCCGGCACCCGGCCCCGTCGCACCCGTACGGCGGCCCAGGGCTCCGCCAGCCAGACCGCCCCGGCGACGGAGGCCGCACCCGGCAGCACCGGACCCTCGGCCGAGCCAGCCACCGCCGAGGCCCCGACCGAGCCCGGCACCTCCGAGACCCCGGCCGAGACAGGCATTGCCGAGCCCTCGACCGTCGAGCCCGGTCCTGCCGCGCCCCCGGCCCGACGGTCCCGGAGCGCGAGCGAGGGCTCGGCCTCCCAGCGCACCCCGGCCACCTCCCGGCGCTCCCGCAGCGCCTCGGAGGGCTCGGCCAGCCAGCAGCGTCCGGCACCCGAAGCGCAGGCCCCGGCGACACCGGCACCGGGCCCGGCTCCGGCGCCGGAGGACGGACCGGCTACGGCTGCCGCCGCCCCGGACGACGCCACCACCTCGGGTACGGCGGCTGCCCCGGACGACGCCACCACCTCGGGTACGACGGCTGCCCCGGACGCGGCTGCCCCGGACGCGGCAGCCCCCGGCACCGCCACCCCCCGGACTCCGCGCAGCCCGGACGCCCCTTGGCACCACGCCCGCCCGGCCTTCGAGGAACCGTCCCCCGAGGCAGAGAAGCCGACCGGACGCCGGCCCGCCGAACCGCAGCCCTCCGAACCGCAGCCCGTCGAACCACAGCCCTCCGAACGGCAGCCCTCCGAACCCCAGCCCGCCGAGCCCGAGGGCGAGCAGCAGGACGACCGGGAGGGCCAGGAGGGCCGGGTCCGCCCGGACGACCAGGAAGACCGGGAAGGCGAGGAGAACAGGGAAGACCAGGAGAACCGGGAAGGCCAGGAAGACCAGGAAGGTCAGGAAGACCGGCGCGCCCCCCGACCCGACGAAGGCACCGACCCCGCAGGAGGCCCGCGGTGAACGACGCACTCGACGTCACCCTGCGACTCCTGATCGTCTTCGTCGTCTTCCTCACCTTCCCCCTGCTCGTCGGCCAGACGGAGCACAAGGTGATGGCTCATATGCAGGGCCGCCTCGGCCCCATGTACGCCGGCGGCTTCCACGGCTGGGCCCAGCTCGTCGCGGACGGCGTCAAGTTCGCGCAGAAGGAGGACGTGGTCCCGGCCGGCGCCGACCGCCGTATCTTCCAGCTCGCGCCGGCCGTGGCCCTCCTCCCGTATCTGCTCGTCCTCCTGGCGATCCCCATCGGCCCGGGCGAGGGCGCGGTCGGCGAGGTCGTCGACGCGGGGATCTTCTTCGTCCTGGCGGTCATGGGCGTGGGCGTCCTCGGCTCGCTCATGGCCGGGTGGGCCTCTGCCAACAAGTTCTCCCTCCTCGGCGGCCTGCGGACCGCCGCCCAGCTCCTCGCCTACGAACTCCCGATGCTGCTGACCGCCGCCTCCGTCGCGATGGCGGCCGGCACGGTCTCCCTGGTCGGCATCCTCGACGCGTTCGAGTGGTGGTGGCTGCCCTGGCAGATCGTCGGCGCGATCGTCTTCTTCGTCGCCGGCCTCGCCGAACTCCAGCGCCCGCCCTTCGACATGCCGGTCGCCGACTCGGAGATCATCTTCGGCGCCTACACCGAGTACACCGGTCTGCGCTTCGCTCTCTTCCTCCTCGCCGAGTACGCCGGGATCGTCGTCCTGTGCGGGCTGACCGCCGTCCTGTTCCTGGGCGGCTGGCACGGCCCCTGGGGCGCCGACGGTCTCGGCTGGGTCTGGACCCTGCTGAAGACGGCCGTCCTCGCGTTCATCGTGATCTGGCTGCGCGTCACCTACCCCCGACTGCGCGAGGACCAGCTGCAGAAGCTCTCCTGGACCCTCCTCGTCCCTCTCTCCCTCGCCCAGATCGCCCTCACCGGCATCGTCAAGGTGGTGATCCAGTAGTCATGGCCCCCATTCCCGGCAGTGGCCTGGCCAAGGGCCTGGCCGTCACCCTCCGCACGATGACGAGGAAGTCCGTCACCGCGCAGTACCCGGACACCCAGCCGGCCCTGCCGCCCCGCAGCCGCGGAGTGATCGGCCTGTTCGAGGAGAACTGCACGGTCTGCATGCTGTGCGCCCGTGAGTGCCCGGACTGGTGCATCTACATCGACTCCCACAAGGAGACGGTCCCGCCGGCGGCACCGGGCGGCCGTGAACGCAGCCGCAACGTCCTCGACCGCTTCGCCATCGACTTCTCCCTGTGCATGTACTGCGGTATCTGCATCGAGGTGTGTCCTTTCGACGCCCTGTTCTGGTCCCCCGAGTTCGAGTACGCGGAGACCGACATCCGTGACCTCACCCACGAGCGCGACAAGCTGCGCGAGTGGATGTGGACCGTCCCCGCCCCGCCCGCCCTGGACCCCGGCGCGGAGGAGCCCAAGGAGATCGCCGCCGCCCGCAAGACGGCCGAGAAGCTGGCGGCCGCTCAGGCTGAACCGCGGACGGACCCTCAGGAGGGACAGCCGTGAGCCTCGCCGCAGCCGCCGTCACCGCCCACGCGGCCGGCACCCACGCCCTGGCCGCTCACGCGGCCCCGTCGAACGGTTCGCACGGCTTTCTCTCGCCGACGGGCGTCGAGATCACGTTCCTGCTCGTCGGCCTGGTCACCTTCGGCGCCGCCCTCGTCACCGTCACCACCCGGCAGCTGGTGCACGCCGCCCTGTGGCTGGTGGTGGCGCTCGGCGGACTCGCCGTCGAATACCTCCTGCTGACGGCCGAGTTCATTGCCTGGGTGCAGGTCCTCATCTATGTAGGATCCGTCGTCGTCCTCCTTCTGTTCGGTCTGATGCTGACCCGGGCTCCCATCGGCCGCTCCCCGGACGCCGACTCCGGGAACCGCTGGGCCGCCCTGGCGGTGGCCGCCGTCGCCGCGGTCACGCTCGTCTGGGTGGTCGTCGACGCCTTCCGCACCACCTGGATCGACCTGGACGGCCCAGCCGCCGGCTCCACCGAGGCCACCGGCGAGAGCCTCTTCCAGAACTGGGTCCTCCCCTTCGAGGGCCTGTCCGTCCTCCTCCTCGCCGCGCTGGTCGGCGCGATCGTCCTGTCCCGCAAGGCGAAGGCCGAGCCGGGCTCTCCCTCTGTGAACTCCGGAGCCGCGACCGGGAGTTCCCCATCCGTCCCGGATTCCCGTAATCACCCGATCGGGCGAAACGGGGCTTCCGAGGGAACCGGTTCGGGAGCGTCCGAGGGAACCACGCCGGCAGAGCAGGAAGGCGCCCGCTGATGCATCTCGCCTATCCCGCCGTGCTGTCGGCCCTGCTGTTCTGCACGGGCCTCTACGGCGTCCTCGCCCGCCGCAACGCGATCCTGGTCCTGATGTCGGTCGAGCTGATGCTCAACGCCGTCAACCTCAACCTGGTCGCCTTCGACATCTGGCTCAGCCGGGCCGCCGAGGACACCCTGCACTCCGGTCAGGCCCTGACCCTCTTCACGATCACCATCGCCGCCGCCGAGATCGGTATCGGCCTGGCGATCGTGCTCGCCGTCCACCGCAATCGCGGCACCTCGGACATCGATCGGCTCCGCGACACCGCCGAGGGCCACGACCCCGATCACGACAGCCCCGCCGCCGGGCAGGCCGAGAAGGCTGAGGCCACCGCGTGACCACGACCACCCTCGCCGTACTCGTCCCCCTCCTCCCCTTCCTCGGTGCCGCGGCCGGCCTGCTCCTGGGCCGTACGACCCCGGGGTTCGCCCGGCCCCTCGCCGTCCTGCCCACCCTCGCGTCGCTGGTGCTCGCCGTTGTCGTCGCCCTGCGCCAGGGCGGGGGACAGGCGATCACCGCCGCCACCGAGCTCACGCCCACCGGCTCGGTGCCGATCGAACTCGCCCTGGACGTCGACGGCTTCGCCGCGCTCGTCGTCGTACTCGTGACCGTCGTCGCGACCTGCGTGCAGGTGTACTCCACGGGCTACCTCCGCGAGGACCCCCGCTACGCGTCGTACGCCGCGCTCGTCTCCCTGTTCACCTCCGCGATGCTGCTCGTCGTCTACTCCGGTGACCTGATGGTGCTGCTGGTCGGCTGGGAGATCATGGGCATCTGCTCGTACTTCCTGGTCGGCCACTACTGGGAGACCCCCGAGGCCCGAGCCGCCTCCATCAAGGCGTTCCTGGTGACAAAACTCGGCGACGTCCCCTTCCTCATCGGCCTGTTCGCACTCGCCACCGACGCCGGGTCCTTCCGCATCACGAAGATCCTCGGCACCGTCGCAAGCGGCGGCCTCGACCACCCGACCGTCATCGCGCTGCTGCTCCTCGCGGGAGTGGCGGGCAAGTCGGCGCAGTTCCCGCTGCACACCTGGCTGCCCGACGCGATGGCCGGTCCGACGCCGGTCTCCGCACTCATCCACGCCGCGACGATGGTCGCCGCCGGCGTCTACTTCGTAGCCCGCCTCCTTCCGGTCTTCGAGGCCTCACAGGCCGCGATGGTCGTACTCGCCGTCATGGCCGCCGTCACGATGGTCGGCTCCGGCCTGGCCGCGCTCGCCCAGGACGACATCAAGCGGGTCCTCGCCTACTCGACGATCGGCCAGCTCGGGTACATGACGGGCGCCCTGGCCGTCGCCGACCGTGGCGCCGCCGTCTTCCACCTCCTCTCGCACGGAGCCTTCAAGGCCCTGCTCTTCCTCGCGGCCGGCGTGATCATCCACGCTGCCGGCACCAATTCGCTGGCCGCCATGTCCCGCATGGGCCATCTGCGCGACCGCGTCCCGGACGCCTTCTGGACGATGACCGTGGCGCTCCTCGCGCTCGCCGCGATCCCGCCGTTCAGCGGCTTCTTCTCCAAGGAGTCCGTCCTCGGCGCGGCCGAGCACGTCGCCACCGGCCACACCGAACACGCCCCCGGCGCCGCGGGCTGGACCGTCCTGATCGCCGGAGTGGTCACCGCCCTGCTCACGGCCGCGTACGCGACCCGCCTGTGGCTGCTCGCCTTCCGCGGCCGGGGCGCCGAGGCCCCCGATCACGGCAGGCAGCCGCTGACGATGACTGTGGTGCTGTGGGTGCTGGCCGTGCCCTCCCTGGCCGTCGGCGGATTCGCCTACCGCGTGCTCCCCGACTGGTTCGACGGCGACGACCTCGCCCCCACCCTCACCACGTCCGTCCTCGGCACCGGTGTCGCCCTCATCGGCGGCATCGTCACCTACGCGGCCTGGCGGCACACGACCTCGCTGGCCATGGGCGTACCGCTGGGCGCGGTCGCCGCGCACCCCGAGGGCGACGCCGGACAGGTCGAGGCCGAGGCCATCGCCAGTCACACGCCCGTGTACGGGGGAGTGGCCTACGCACTCGACCCGGCGGACCCCGGCAGGCTGCTGCTCGGCCCGCTGCACCGCCACGCCGCCGTCGGCTTCCACCTCGACGCGGTCTATCGGACGCTCTTCGTCCGCCCGGTCCAGGGCGGCGCTGCCCTCGTCCGGTTCCTCGACCGCGAGGTCGTCGACACCTACGTACGCGGCGCCGGCGCCCTTCCACGCTGGCTCGGCATCGCCGTGCGGCGCGCCCAGACCGGCAATGTGCAGACCTATGTGAGCGCGCTGCTCGCCGGCACCGTCGTCCTCGCGGTCGCCGCCGTCCTCGTCGCCACGGGAGCGTGAGCAGGCGTGATCGATATCAACGAGTCCGTGATGCAGTTCCTTCTGGCGTTCATCGTCGTCGGGCCGCTCCTCGGCGCGGCCGCCGCCCTCCTGCCGGCCCCGCCGAGGCTGAAGGGGAAGTCACCCGAGCAGGCGGTGCTCCGGCACGGTGTGACCGTGACCGGCGTGGTGCTCGTCGCGGCGATCGTCCTCGCGCTGGGCTTCGACCACGACCAGCCGTCGAAGATGCAGGCCAGCACGGACATCAGCTGGATCCCGGCACTCGACGTGCGCATCCACCTCAGCGTCGACGGCATCTCCCTCCCCCTTCTGGTCCTGACCGCGCTGCTGACCTTCCTCTGCGCGCTCTACTCGTACTTCAAGATGCCTTCCGGGCCCACCCCGAAGGCGTTCGTCGCCCTGCTGCTCCTGCTGGAAGGCGGCACCCTCGCCACCTTCGCCGTCCTCGACCTGCTGCTCTTCTTCCTCGCCTTCGAGACGGTCCTCATCCCGATGTACTTCCTCATCGCCCGCTGGGGCGGCGACGGCCGGGCCGCGGCCGCCTGGAAGTTCATCCTCTACACGCTGCTCGGCTCGGTCGTGATGCTGCTCGGCCTGCTCCTGATCGGCCTCAAGGCGGGCACGTTCGACATGGTGGCACTCGCCACTGACAACGGCCGGTCACTGACCGCGTCCGTGCAGGTCGTGGCAGTTCTGGCGATCGGTCTGGGGCTTGCGGTCAAGACGCCGATGTGGCCCCTGCACAGCTGGCTGCCCGACGCCCACACCGCGGCGCCGACCGTGGGCTCGGTGCTGCTGGCCGGCGTCCTGCTGAAGATGGGCACGTACGGGTTCGTGCGGATCCTGCTGCCTATCGCCCCGGACGGCTTCGCCGACTTCGCGCCCTACCTCGCCGCGTTCGCCGTCGTCGGCATCATCTACGGATCGCTGGCCTGCCTGGCCCTGGCCAAGCAGGGCGCGAAGGGCGACCTCAAGCGCCTCATCGCCTACTCGTCCGTCGGCCACATGGGCTTCGTCCTCCTCGGCATCGCCACGATGACCCCGACCGGCGTGAACGGCGCCCTGTTCGCCAACATCGCCCACGGCCTCATCACCGGCCTGCTGTTCTTCCTGGTCGGCGCGCTGAAGGACCGTACCGGCACGACCGACCTCGACACCCTCGCCGAGGAGACCGGCGCGGCCCTGTACGGCAAGGCCCCCCGCCTGGGCGGACTGCTCGCCTTCGCGGCGGTCGCCTCGCTGGGACTGCCCGGCCTCGCCGGGTTCTGGGGCGAGATGCTCGCCCTGTTCGGCGCGTTCGATCCCGCCGCCGGCCTCAGCCGCCCGGCCTTCCTCACCTTCATGGCGATCGGCGCCTTCGGCACCCTGCTCACCGCCGCGTACCTGCTCGTCGTGGTGCGCCGCGTGTGCATGGGCGCGGTCCCGCGGGACGCCCCGCGACTCGCCGACGTCCACAGCTACGAGTTCGCGGCCTGGACCCCGCTGGTCGCCCTCACCGTCGTCGCCGGTCTCTGGCCCAAGACCCTCCTCGGCCTCACCGACCCGGCCGTGCAGCAGCTCCTCGCAGGAGGCACCCGATGAGCTCCCCGGCCCAGCCCCTCGCCGAGTCGCTGGTCCAGTCCGTCGACTGGCTCGCCATCGCGCCCCCCACCGTCGTGGCAGCCGTGGCCCTCGCGGTCCTCGTCGCCGACCTGTTCGTCCCCGAGGGCAGGAAGGCACTGCTCGGCTGGGCGTCCGTGGCGGGACTCGCCGCCGCCGCGCTCCTGCTGCTGCCCCTCCTGGACGGCGACCGCTCCACCTTCTGCCTCACCGGCACCCCGGACGTGTGCAGCTACACCGCCGACCGCTTCACCCTCGTCATCCAGTTCCTCGTCCTCGGCGGCGCCCTCCTCGCGGCCCTCCTCTCGGTCACCGCTCTGAAGGACGCCAGGAAGGACCTGCCAGAAGGCGAGTACTGGTTCCTGCTGCTGTCCTCCGCCGCCGGAGCCGCGCTGCTGCCCGCCGCCCGCGACCTGGCGACCCTCGTCGTCGCCCTGGAGGTCGCCTCGCTGCCCGCGTTCGCCCTGGTCGGCCTCCGCCGCGGCGACCGCCGGTCCTCCGAAGCGGCCCTGAAGTTCTTCCTGTCGTCGGTCACCGCCACCGCGGTCAGCCTCATGGGCATCAGCTTCGTGTACGCCGCGACGGGCACCCTCCACCTCACCCGGCTCGCCGACCGCATCCAGGGCGTCGACGGCCAGCTCCAGACCCTCACCCAGACCGGCGTCGTCCTCACCCTGGTCGGCTTCGCCTTCAAGACGGCCGCCGTGCCCTTCCACTTCTGGGTGCCGGACACCTACGTCGGCGCGCCTCTGCCGGTCGCCGCCTATCTGTCGGTCGTCGGCAAGGCGGTCGGCTTCACCGGCCTGATCCTCGTCACCGTCGTCGCGCTGCCGTCGTACGCCGACGTCTGGGGCCCGGCGCTCGCCGCACTCGCCGCGCTCACCATGACCGTCGGCAACGTCGGTGCCCTTCGGCAGCAGGCCACGCGCGCGTACAGCGCGGTACGCCTGCTCGCCTGGTCCTCCGTCGGCCAGGCCGGCTATCTCCTCGTACCGATCGCCGCCGCCGCGTACTCCGGAGACGCCGAGCGGTCCATCGGCTCCACCGTGGCCTACGCGCTCATGTACGGCGCCGTGAACCTGGGCGCCTTCGCGGTGGCCGCACTGGTCGGCCGTACGAAGACCCTGAACCGGATCAGCGACTACCGCGGCCTGTACGCCCGCAACCCGCTCTCCGCCCTGGTCCTGGCCTTCTTCCTGCTGTGCCTCGCAGGGCTGCCGCCCGGGATCATCGGACTCTTCGCCAAGGTCACCGTCTTCTCCGCCGCCGTCGACGCGGGTCTGGGCTGGCTGGCCGTGGTGATGGCGGTCAACGTCGTAATCGCGCTGTTCTACTACCTCCAGTGGACGGCCCTGCTGTTCCGCGCCCCCGAGGGCGAAGAGGCCAGGCACCTCCCGGTCGCGCCGGTGACGGCGGCGATCGCCCTCACCGGCGTCATCGCCGTCGCTCTCTCCGGGGCACCCCAGCTCGTCCTGCGCTTCACCGACACCGGGCTCTTCTGACCCGCGGCGCCGGCACGCGCGCGTGGCCACGCCGGCACGCGCGCGTGGCCACACACCGGGGCCTCACCCGGACGGCCCTGGGGTGGTGGCGACGACCAGGGAACCCGTGACCTTCGCCTGGCGTTGACCAGTACAGAAGGGTCCACTGGACGTGACACCACGGCACCGGTGGCGTCGCAGACGACCAGTGAAGGTTCCCCTGCCGCACCACTTGGAGGGCGTACCGTGCACCGCCGGCACAACGGGCTCAGGACCGCAGTCCTCCTCGGGGGACTGTCCGCGCTCATCATCGTCATCGGCAGTTTCTTCGGCCGGATGGGGCTCGTCGTCGCGGTCCTGATCGCCCTCGGGACTAACGCCTACGCGTACTGGAACAGCGACAAGCTCGCCCTGCGCGCGATGCGGGCCCGCCCAGTCAGCGAGTTCGAGGCACCCGGGCTGTACCGGATGGTCCGCGAGCTCTCCACCCAGGCCCGCCAGCCGATGCCCCGTCTCTACATCTCCCCGACAGAGGCGCCGAACGCGTTCGCGACCGGCCGCAACCCCCGCAACGCAGCGGTGTGCTGCACCGAGGGCATCCTGCGCCTCCTCGACGAGCGGGAGCTGCGCGGTGTCATCGGCCACGAGTTGAGCCATGTGTACAACCGCGACATCCTGATCTCGTCGGTCGCCGGTGCGCTCGCCTCGGTGATCATGTTCCTGGTCAACTTCGCCTGGCTGATCCCCATCGGCCGCTCGGACGACGACGACGGACCCGGCATCCTCGGCCTGCTGCTGATCATGATCCTGGGGCCGCTGGCCGCCTCCCTCATCCAGCTGGCCATCAGCCGGTCGAGGGAGTACGAGGCGGACGCGTCCGGAGCCCAGCTCACCGGAGACCCGCTCGCTCTGGCCAGCGCCCTGCGCAAGCTGGAGACGGGCACCAAGCAGCTGCCGCTGCCGCCCGAGCCCCGCATCGAGACCGCCAGCCACATGATGATCGCGAACCCGTTCCGCCCCGGACAGGGGTTCGCGAAGATGTTCTCCACCCACCCTCCGATGGCAGAGCGCATCGCCCGACTCGAGAAGATGGCAGGCCACCTGTGAAGACCATCCTGAACGTCATCTGGCTCGTCCTGAGCGGCTTCTGGCTGTTCCTCGCCTACATGGTGGCGGGCCTCGTCCTGTGCATCACCATCATCGGCATCCCGTTCGGCATCGCGGCGTTCCGTATCGGCGTCTACGCCCTGTGGCCCTTCGGGTACACCACGCTCGAGCGGCATGACGCGGGAGCCCCCTCATGCGTCGGCAACGTGCTGTGGTTGGTCCTCGCGGGCTGGTGGCTGGCCATCGGTCACATCGTCACGGGCCTCGCCCTGTGCGTGACGATCATCGGCATCCCGTTCGGCATCGCCAACTTCAAGCTGATCCCGGTGTCGCTGTTCCCGCTCGGACGCGAGATCGTGCCGACGGACCGGCCGTTCGCGACGACCTGGTAGCGGGAGGGACGGCAGCCCGCCCGTCCACGGTCCGGGTGCGCCGCCCGCCCACAGTCAGACGGCGCCGACTGTCCACAGCCAGCCACTCAGGGGCGACTGTCGACTGTCCACAGTCCGCCGGTTGTCCACAGCCCCGGCCGGTTGTCAGTGGCGGCTTGCATCATGAACGCATGACCGAGAACGAGCAGTTGCTGACGAGGGTGGCGGCCGAGGCGCGCAACGCCCGACCGTGGGGTTGGCCTTCACTCCCCGAGCCGGTGAACGCGGCCACCTTGGCCCGCGCCGAGGCGGCCCTCGGCTTCAGCCTGCCCCCGCTCCTCGCCGACCTCTATCTCCGCATAGGCGACGGTGGGTTCGGTCCGGAGTACGGGCTGTTGCCCCTGCTCGACAACCCTCCCGCCGGCGAGCCCGCCGCCGTCCCGCAGTACCTCGCCAACCGGGAGGCCGCCCGCAGGAACCTGGACTGGCCGTGGCCCGAAGGAGTCCTGCCGATATCCCACTGGGGCTGCGCGATGTACGCCTGCGTGGACTGCCGCAGCCCCGAGGCCCCCGTCCTCCTCTTCGAGCCGAACGCCGACGACGCCGCCCACGCCTGGTACGTGGACGCCCCGAGCCTCGCCGACTGGCTGCGTGCCTGGCTCGACGGCACCGGCTGGTACGAGGAGACGAACGACGACATGGACCTGACCCCGTGGGCGGACTTCCCCCTGCGCACGGGCTCCGCGCACCCCACCACCTGAGGACCACCCACCGGGGGCGAGCCCAACCCTTGCCTCAGCCCCCTGCCCCGGCCCCCGGGGCCAGCCTGGGGTGCCCAGCACCGGGGTGCCTCCCCGCCGGCACGCCTAGCCCCGCGTGCCTTGGCCCTGGCTCGACCGCCGCCGCACCCACCACCGCACCCCGAACACGGCCACCCCCACCGCCAGCACACCCGCGCCCACGACGACCGAGACCACCGGAAGGGAGAAGGCGAGCACCACACACCCGACCAGCCCCACTGCCGGCACGACACGGGAACGCCAGGCCGCGTCGAGCGTCCAGGCCGAGGCGTTGGCCACCGCGTAGTACGCGAGCACACCGAAGGAGGAGAAGCCGATCGCACCCCTCACGTCCACCGTGGCGGCGAGGACCGCGACCACCGCGCCGACGGCCAGCTCAGCCCGGTGCGGCACCTGGAAACGGGGATGCACGGCGGCCAGGACTCCGGGCAGATGCCGGTCGCGGGCCATGGCCAGCGTCGTACGGGAGACACCCAGGATCAGCGCGAGCAGCGACCCCAGCGCCGCGACGGCCGCACCGGCCCGCACGACGGGGGCCAACCCCGGCGCTCCGGCCGCGCGCACGGCGTCGGTCAGCGGCGCACCCGCAGCCCCCAGCCCGTCAGCCCCCAGCCCGTCAGCCCCGAGCACGGAGAGGACCGCCACCGAGACGAGCGCATAAACCACCAGCGTCATGCCCAGGGCGAGCGGGATCGCCCGGGGGATCGTGTGGGCGGGGTCCCGTACCTCCTCACCCAGGGTCGCGATCCGCGCGTACCCGGCGAACGCGAAGAAGAGCAGGCCGGCCGCCTGGAGGACACCCCTCACGCCGCCCGTGGCCCCGGCCCCCAGGTGTGCGGCGTCCGACCGGCCGGAGCCCAGGCACACGACCACCACACAAGCCAGAACAGCCAGGACGACCGCCACGATCGCCCGCGTCAGCCAGGCGGACTTCTGCACGCCGCCGTAGTTCACCGCGGTCAGTGCCACCACGGCCGCGACCGCCACCGCGTGCGCCTGATCAGGCCAGACGTACGCCCCGACCGTCAACGCCATCGCCGCACAGGAGGCAGTCTTGCCGACCACGAAGGCCCAGCCCGCGAGGTACCCCCAGAACTCCCCCAGCCGCTCACGCCCGTACACGTACGTCCCGCCCGAGGCCGGGTAGCGGGCGGCCAGCCGTGCCGACGACATGGCGTTGCAGTACGCGACGACGGCGGCGACCGCGAGCCCGGCGAGGAGCCCGGAGCCTGCCGCGCGGGCGGCCGGGGCGAGTGCCGCGAAGATCCCGGCCCCGATCATCGAGCCGAGTCCGATGACGATGGCGTCCCCGACTCCGAGCGAACGCCGCAGCTCGGCAGAGGCGGGGGTGGACGGAGTCATGGCCCGACCCTACTGATCGCCGCAACCGGCAGGCGCCGCCAATACGTCCTGCTCACCAACGGAGCAGCAACAGTGTGCGAACGAGCGCGCCGGAGATCACAGTGCCTGGAGAAGTGCAGGCATGGCGCGGAGGGGCAGGTTCAGAGGTATGACGATCATCAGCTGGATCTTCCTAGGGCTGTTGGCCGGAGCCATCGCCAAGTTCCTGCTGCCGGGCCGGGACCCCGGCGGCTTCATCGGCACGACGCTCATCGGCGTCGCGGGCGCGTTCATCGGCGGCTGGATCTCGGCCCGCTGGCTGGACCACCCGATCAGCAAGGACTTCTACGACGGCGCCACATGGGTGTCGGCGATCGGCGGTTCCCTGGTGCTGCTGATCGCATACCGGATCTTCTTCGGCCACTCACGCGATTGATGCGCCGGCGTGGGCGCGAGCAGGGCGCCGCATGTACCCGGCCCGGACGAGAGAAGGGTGAGCCCCTCACGGGAGCTCACCCTTCCGACCTCGGAGCTGTGCGGCCGCACGAGCGTGCCTCTCACTCCGTCGGCTCAGCCGATCACCGGGACTGCACGATCACCGATGGTGCAGATCACCGGTAGTTCACGAACTGCAGCGCGAAGTCGAAGTCCTTGCCCTTCAGCAGGGAGATCACGGCCTGGAGGTCGTCCCGGCTCTTGGAGCTGACGCGCAGTTCGTCACCCTGGACCTGGGCCTTCACGCCCTTGGGGCCCTCGTCGCGAATGATCTTCGCCACCTTCTTCGCGTTGTCCTGGGAGATGCCCTCCTCGATGGACGCGAAGATCTTGTACTCCTTGCCCGAGAGCTGCGGCTCGCCCGCGTCCAGGGCCTTCAGCGAGATGCCGCGCTTGATCAGCTTGGACTGGAAGACGTCGAGGACGGCCTTCACCCGGTCCTCGGAGTTCGCCTCCAGCAGGATCTTCTCCCCGGACCACGAGATCGAGGCACCCACGCCCTTGAAGTCGTAGCGCTGCGAGATCTCCTTGGCGGTCTGGTTGAGGGCGTTGTCGACCTCCTGCCGCTCGACCTTCGAGACGATGTCGAAACTGGAGTCGGCCATGTCCTGTGGCTCCTTGTATCGGGGTGCGAATGGGTGCGTGTCGGCGGGCGTGGGGGTGGCCGCCGAGCCCGGGTCGGACCTCGGGCCGCATCCCGACAAGCCTAGCCACCCCGGGTCCCCCGGGTGGCGATCAATCGGGTGGCGAAGCACCCCTCGGCATCGGGTATTGTTTACGTCGTTGCCAGGGAGCACCGCCGCAGAGCGGTTCGAACGGCAGCAACCCAGGCGGTGTGCCCGAGCGGCCAAAGGGAGCAGACTGTAAATCTGCCGGCTCAGCCTTCCCAGGTTCGAATCCTGGCGCCGCCACGCTGAGAGAGACCCCCTCCGAACTGCCGAAACGCAGAGCGGAGGGGGTCTCTTCGTATGCGAACAGTGCCGTTCGAACAAGAGTCGAAATGCGCGGCTTGTCTCACCTGATCTCGGGTGAGTCCCAGGCCTGATCAGCGCGTGTCCCCCAGGCGTCCCCCGGGGGACGGGCCGCTTCCATCCCATTCCCGCAGGCCAGCCTCGATCTGGTGGTTTGCTCGGTCCTGGGCTTGCGCCAGAACCTTCGCGTAGACGCGTAGCAGCACGGCGACCGAGTGCCCGGCCCGACGTGCGACCTCCATCGGGTCCACTCCGCTGTAGAGCCAGAACGAGACCCCGGCGCACCGGAGGTCGTACGGTCGCCGGGCGAGTGGCGATGCCTCCTGTTCCGGCGTCAGCGCGTCGCCTCGGGCGCTTGCCCACACCTCGCCGTATCCCGTGTCCTGAATCACACCACCACGGTTCGTGCGGAAGAGACGGCCGTCCGGAGCTGTGCCGTAACGCTCAATGTGCCAACGGAGCATCGCGACGAAGTGGGGAGGTATGGGCACCACACGCGAGTCTCGCTGTGCTCGTGCCTTGAGGTGGCGGTCTTGGTGGGCCCGACCGTCGTCCGTCCAGTCGCGGCCAGCGTGGACGATCCCGCCACGAAGGGTGAGCTTGCCCCACCCCCTCTTCGGCAAGTGACACTGGGACGCTTTCAGCCCAACCGCCTCGGCGGGGCGCATAGACGCGTAGTACAGGCAGCCGAAGAACGCCTCAAGGTGCGCACCCCGCTCGCCCTGCCCGCGTACGGCTTCAAGCAGAGCCCGCACCTGGCGAGGGTTCGCGACGCTCGCTGGGTCGACCTCTTCGGTTGATTTCGGCGCCGACCACTTCACGGTGGACAGCGGGTTGACCGGAACGCTGAAGTAGCGCCGTTCGACCGCGAGCCCCAAGACGTCGCTGAGGCATGCCCTCTTGCGCCGCGCTGTGCGCGCGCCGGCGGAGGAACCATTGAGCAGTGTCGACAGGGCGTCCAAAGCCAGGCGTAGCGTGGCGGGGTCTTCGAGAGCGGCGACGGGCAGGGAGTTCTTCTCCAGCCAGAGGAGCGCTTCCATGACGTCGCTGGGGTGCTCTTGGGGCCAGCGGCTCTTGTTGTACGCCCAGCTATAGAGGGCGGTGCGGAGTAGGCGGGGTGAGGGTTGCCCGACGGTTGTTTTCACGAGTGCGGGGGTGATAGTGGCGAGGGCGTCGGCGTCGTTGCGGCGCGACTTGGCGGGGAGCTTGTCCCACCTGCGGTCGATGTAGGCGCGCGTGTGCTCGTACCAGGTCACGGAGCCGTGCAGCGCACGGAGTTCGGAGGCGGGGAGGCCCGTCTCCACGTCGAACTGTTCGCCCTTGCGCAGGGCGGTCATTAGCTCGGAACGACGGCCGTCAGCCTGGGCTTTGACGGTGTAGCTCTTGGAATGCTTCTGGGGGCCAACGAGCCACCGGACGCGGTAGGGCTTGGGGCGGTCACGGCGGGTTTCGATGCTGTAGATCCGGACGTCGTAGGTGAGGGGCATGGCTCTCCGGGCAGTAAGAAGCCCGCCCCGACCGGGGCGGGCTTGAGGGGAGATGTCGTCAGGCGGCGTGCTCTTCGCAGCGCTCCCACCAGGCGTCGAGGTCTGTGCGGTTGACGCGAATTTGGCCGTTGGGGAGCTTGTGAATGCGGGGTGCCTGCCCACGTGCGCGCATGCGGTAGAAGGCGGCGCGGCTCATCTTGATCTCGGCGAGCACTTCGGGGAGCTTCAGCTTCTGGGGGCTGGGCATTGCACTCCTTCGGGAAGGTGCGTTCCGGGGGTGGGAGAGTTGGCGCGACATGCCTCTGAGTCGCGACTCATCGGCACTCAACGGCGCTCAGAGGGGTCTTGAGACGCGATGAGTCGCGACTCAGGCAAATGTGGTTCGGACACGTTCAGCGTGATCCCGGTGTAGGTGACCACCTGCCGGCCGTACGCGTCACGGGGTCGGGAGCGGCTGAGCTGGGGGACTACGGAGAGCAGATTGCGGCCGAACACCTGCTTCGTGCCGGGGCGGACGCCGTTGTCCTCTGCCCAATCCCGCCAGACCGTCCACAGCGCATCCACGGGCACGCTGCACGTGGGCCCGGTGGTGCAGCGTTCACGGACGAACGCGGACGTGGGCGAGGCGGTGTCCTGCATGGTGGTGACCGCCTCACGGCTGGAAGCCGGTTCGGTGATCCTGCCCGTCTGCTGAAGCCGGGCGAGACCTTCCAGAGCCCAGTTGAGGATGCCGGGCATCTCGGCGACGAGCCGGTCGAAGAGGGTGGGGTCTTCCTTGCCCAGCCACGACACCCGCATGTTGAGCAGCACGAACCGCTTGGCGATGACGCCGGAGGAGTCGCCGAAGTGCGGCAGTTCGTTGGACAGGATCACCAGCCGTGTGGGCAGCTTGCCTGTCCATACGGGGCGGTACTTGCGGTCGATGTCGATCGTGTCCTCACCCGAGATCGTCAGCAGCCGTTCGACGACTTGGCTGTTGTCGTTGCCGGAGAGCCGGGCATCGGAGATGACCGCGAGCGGCTTGCCGATCAGGGTGGACAGACCGAAGTTCGTCCCGAGTCCGGCCAGGGTCGGTCCGGCAAGGTTCTCCTTGCCGACCAGCTCTTTAAGGACGCGGGCGATGGTGCCCTTGCCGGAACGGGACGGGCCGACCATGAGCAGGATCTTCTGCTGGTCGGTCCGACCGGACAGCACGTAGCCGAACCACTGCTGAAGCGCGGTGATGGCGTCGGGGTCCTCGGGCCAAATCTGCGACAGGAAGTGGTGCCACGTGGGCGCAGTCGCGGCGGGGTCGTAGGGGAAGGGGACGGAGACGAGGTTGAAGAACCCGGGGCTGTGCGGCAGCAACGCGCGGTCCCGGATGCGCAGCAGTCCGTTCTCACACGCCACGATCGGGCCGTCGTCCGGCTCGCCCTCGTTGTCGAGCCACACGGGTGCGTCCACGTCGGTGGGCAGCAGGGTGATGGCTCCGAGGGCGTCGAACAGGTTGCTGATCTTCTGCTTGGTGGGGGCCCAGGCGCGTTCCTCGGTCTCGCCGTCCTTGGTCGGGGCCTGGTAGACGACATGTTCCAGGCGCTCATACATGGCTTTGCGTACCTGGGCTTCGTCCAACTCGCGCCAGCAGGTACCCGTCCAGCGCATCCACGAGCCGCGCCAACGCCGGTACACCAGCTGTCCGCCCTCGCCCTGCCAGTCCGGCAGCAGTCGGCGCGCGACGGCGAGCGGGTTGGAGGGCGCGGGCAGTTCTTCCGCCCGCGGGTCAGAGTCAAAGGCAATGGGGACGCCCTTGCGGGCGGCGCCTGTCGGCTCGCCCACGGCCGTGCTGGGCGCGGCCTGTACGGCGTCCTGCGGGCCGTTGGCAGGGGTGTCGGGCCGGTGCATCATGCTGCGGCTCCCTGGCCGGTGGTGAGGCCGTTGGCGACGGCGCGGCGGGCGTAGTCCTCCGGCACGCCCACGGCGACGGCGGCGGCCACGATCTCTTCCCCGAGCGCTTCCAGGTGGCACGGTCCGGGGCATGCGGTGTGCTGCACGGCGAGGAACCGGGCCACGCCGAACGCCTGCGACCCCGCCCCCGATTCGGTGCGGGCCCGTACGAGGTTCAGGCCGCGTTCGAGACCGGTGCGCACGAACCGCTCGTTGTGGCGGCACCCGGTGGCCGCGTGGCGGCTCCAAGGGGCGCGCGGGGTGGAAGACACCACCTTCCCCCGGGCGGGGGTGGTGTCTTCCTTCACGGTCAGGGCGCGCACGGCCGACGGCAGGTCGCGCAGGCTTCCGGTGCCGTGGCCAAGCCAGCGGGCGTACTGCATGTGCGACTTGATGTCGACGCCGGGGCGCACGGCGTTGGCGGAGCGCATCACGCCCCGGTAGATCCAGTGCTGTCCGCGCGTGGTCGGCACCGTCCGGGTGACGGGCAGGGTCTCGCGTGCCCAGGCAACGGCGTCCGGGGTGTCGAGGTCGACGACGGTCAGTCCGGCGCCGCCGGGGTGGTAGCCGACGGCGACGGCCTCACGCCATGCCGGGGCCCATGCGGGCGAGGTGAGGACACGGGTGTCGAGGGTGGCGGCGGCCCACGCGTGGCAGGGTGCCGGGCACTGGCAGGGGCCCGCGCCCTTCATGTGCGGCCGTCCGCCGCAGGCGCCGCCCGCACAGCGGGCGCAGTTGCCGAACGGCACCTTTCCCGCGCGCAGCGGCAGCGGCTGCACGCCGTGCGCGGCGAGTTCCAGGGCGATGGACAGCGGCTCAGTCGGGGCGGGCGGGGTTCGGTCTCGCCGATGGTCGGTGGGTTGGGCCATGCTGGGTGTCTCCAGTCCTGTTGCAGGGTGCTGGGGGACAAGGGCGGCCCCGGTTCTTTGGCGAGATGGGGGGCCGCCCTTGGCGTGTCTAGTACGGCGGTTCGGCCCCGGCGGGGACGGCGGCGCTGAGGCGGCGGATGACCGCGTGCAGCTTGGCGTCCAGCACGGCCCACGGGTCGGGGGTAAAGGAGTTGAGCGTGACGGCGGCGGCGATGATGACGTCGCACAGTTCGTCGGCGACGTCCGCCGGGGTGTGGGTGGTGCCCTTGCGGGGGTTCTGGCCGGTCATGCCGATGTAGGCGGCGGACGCCTCCCCGGCTTCCTCGGTGACCTTCATCAGGCGCATCGCCTGTTCGTGCCGGCCGGTGCCGTTGGCTTCGTTCAGCAGTGCGGCGAGACGGCCACTGACGGGCCACAGAAGCGAACTCATGCGGTGTCCTCCGATGCGAGGGCGGGAGTGGGGCCGGGGTGGGGTTCGGCGGTGACGTAGAGGCGCATGCGCTGTCCGTCACGTGCGGGGTATCGGCGGAAACCGCCGACGTGGAAGGCGGCGGCGAGGGTGGCCGCGATCTGGTCGGCGTCGCCGGGCGGGCAGATCACGCGGATCTCGAACACGGTGGTCCCTCCGGTCAGCCGTTGAAGGTGCTGCGCTTGATCACGGCCTTGCGGATGTGGACCGTGCTTCCGTTGCGTCCGCCGCTGAGGGCGCGGGCGGGCATGCGCCAGGCGAGGACGGCGAGGGCGATCCACATCGCGGCGCCGGAGGTGAACCCGGCGGCGGCGTTGATGACTTCGCCGATGCCGTAGCCGACGCCGGCCGCGAGGGCGCCGCCCCCGAGACCGGCCCCGAGGAAGCGCTGCGCGATCGGGTCCACGAGGGGCAGCGGGGTGAGGTCGCGCGGCTCCGGCATGGGCATCGGGGGCGGGGCGAGGTGCTTGGGCATGGGGACCATGCGCCCGTAGGCGTCGGGCACCCAGACCACGGGGCCGCGTTCGGCGGCGAGTTCGACAGCCGCCGGGGCGGGCGCGTACAGGTCCAGCGATGCCGGGTCGTGCGCCGGGGCGGTGGGCGTGTCCGGCCGCAGGGCCGGGAGGTGCTCGTTCACGGGTCGGTCCCCTCTCACTTGCCGAGGGCGGAGAGGGCGTCGGCGGACGCCTGCACGAGGTTGTGGATGGGCTCGTACGCGCCGGTCCCGGCGGTGAAGAACCCGAACAGGAACAGGACGAGGGCGGCGCCGCCCCCGGTGGACTTGGTCTTGACGGCGAGGGCGGACGCGGCGCCGAACAGCAGCACGGCGGAGACGTTCAGGATCATTGGGAAGCCTTCCGGTCAGGGAGTGTCGGTGCCCGCGCGGAAGATGCGGGCCCAGCGGTTGTAGAGCCAGCGGCCGACGCGTATGCGTTTGCCGGTGGCGTGGCAGCGGCGGCAGTCCTTGCCGCGCTTCAACCGGCCTTTGCGGTCGTGCTTGAGGGCGTGGCCCATGCCCCGGCATTTGCGGCAGTTGCCGAACGGCGAGGCGGCACACACGGCGACGTAACACAGCGTGGCACCGAGCATGAGGGTGATAGCGAGCAGGGCAAGGCTCATGAGGGGCCCTTCCAGGCGGTTTCCCGGGGTTTCCGCAGGTGGGCCGCTATCCGCTAGCGGCCTGATCAGATCGGGTTTGAGGCGCTAGCGAGGCCGCTAACGTTAGCGGGGTGTGCCGCTATCGCTAGCGGCCCCGGATGCTCAGCCCGCGTCCCGCTTTCCGTCACGCTCCGCAATCGCGGTGGTGATGTGGGAGCGGTCGATGCCGCGCCGGTTGACGACCTTGCCCTTGATCCGGCGGCCCACCTGGATCGTGGCCACGCCGTGGGGCTTGAGGGCGGCGGCCAGGCCCTCGGGGTCCCATCCGCCGTAGACGTCCTCGCGCAGTTCGGCGAGCCGGGCGGCGACGGTCTCGGACCACACCTTGGGCTCATCGGCCGGGACCACGGCGAGGATGTCGGCGAGCAGGTCGTAGGCCGGGCCGGTGACGGTCTCGGGGGCCTCCCCGAGTGCGTGGCCGGAGAGCAGTCCGGCTTTCTCCCGTGCCTTGCGGGCGCGGGCGGCGATGGCTTCGGCGCCGGGAGCGTCCACGAACACGCCGGAGACGATGCGGGCGTCCGAGCCCTCGCCCACGAAGTAGTGGATGCCCTTGTCACCCCAGGCGAACATGGTCGCCCGCACCCCGCGCTTGTAGGAGGACGTGCCGAGCACCATGTCGTTCTCGGTCTGGCCCATGACCTTCAGGCACCAGCGGGCCGCAGCGTTCGCGCTGATCCCGGTGGGCAGCGACTTGGCGTCCGGGCGCTGGGTGGCCAGCAGCAGCACGATCCCGGTAGCCGGTCCCCGCTTGACCAGGTCGGTGGCGATCTCCTCCAGTTCCTTGCCGTGCTCGGGGTGCTCGAACAGCACCTGGCACTCATCCACGCCGACCACGATGGGGTGCAGGCCCAGGGAGCGCTTGTCGGCAAGGGCGCTGGTCACCTTGGACTCGGGGCAGATGTCCCGGGGCAGGGACCGGATCACCTTGGTGCGGCGCCGCAGTTCCTCCCGCAGGGCGCGGAAGTCGGCGAGGACGTAGGCGATTTCCTCGTCGTCGTCACCGGCCGCGTGGCGGTGCGAGACGTTGTTGCCGACCGGGTCGAGGTCGCCGGTGCCCTTCATGTCGTAGGTGTGCAGCTCGGCGCGCGGGTCGAGGGCGGCGATGAGCAGCAGCAGCCTGAGCAGGAACGTCTTGCCCATGCGAGGGATGGCGCCGATGACTCCGGCGATGTACATCAGGGTGATGTCGACCCAGCGTCCGCGCTGGTCGGTGCCGTAGGCGACGGGCTTGAACAGGTCGACCGTGCCGGCCTTGGCCAGCGGCCAGACCGGCTTCTTCGCCTTGGTCAGGTCCTGGTCGCCGACCCACAGCACGAGGTGCCCGGTGTGCTCCTCGGCCACCGCTTCGGGCCACACGCAGCCCAGCGGGCGGCGCAGGCCGGACGCGAGCCGGTCGCGGCGCTCGATGACGTCGGTCACGGTCACGCCGTAGGGAAGGTTGCCCGACGCACGCCAGCCGGGGCCGTCGCGGGTGATGGGGGCGGTGAACTCGAACCCGTCCCGCCCCTTGGCCTGCGCCTGGTTGATGGCCGGGATGCCCAGCGCCCCCAGCGCCCGCAGCACGATGTCCGACGTGAGCTTGGTCGCCTTGGGCAGCTCCACCGCGCGGTGGATGACCGGGTCATCGGCCTTGCGGCCGGCGAACCCGAGCGCCATCACGACCGCGCTCACCGACACCGCCTGAAGCCAGTCGGGGGCGAGCACGTACATGGCAAGCGCGGCGCCCAGTCCGACGAACATGGCCAGCACCGTAACGAGGGTGCGCAGGCGCACGCGGCCGTCGCGCTGCCGGGACAGCTTCAGGTACTCGGCGGCGTCCTCGCGGCGCACGGCGGCGAGGCGGACCGGTTCGCCCTCGCGGTCGGCCACCCACCGCATCGTGCCGCCCACGAACTTCGCGGCCCCGGTCGGGGCTTGGAGGGTGAGGCGGGCGGCGTAGACCGGAGCCCGCAGTGCGTGGTAGCCGACCGAGTGCGCGTAGTGGCGGGCCACCCATCCGGTAGCGGTCTTGAGTTCGGCGAGCGAGCGCAGCCACTCGGGAACGACCGCCCGGCGGTGCGCTCCGGCGAGCCGACCGAGGTAGCCCGGACCGGTCGCCCTGGGGGTCGGCTGGTCGACCATCACGGGCGCGGTCGGGTCGGCCGACTCCGTGCCCGACCCATCGGGCTCCGAGTCGGGCGACTGGTCGGCGCCGGGGTCGGCGATCGGGTCGGTCGACTCGGTACGGGCCAGCCGTGCCTTGTCGAGGTCGACCACCTCGCCCCCGGAGTCGGGTCGGGAGGCGGCGGCCATCTCGGCTTCCAGCCGGTTGAAGAGTTCGCTGTCGTCGTCGGGGTGCTTCACTGAGAGTCCTTCCGAACAGGAGGGGTGACGGGGCCCGGACGCTGTCTTGGTCGGTTGTGACCGGGCCCCGTCGGCTACAGGTCGAACAGGCCGCACTGTGCTTCGGGCGCGGCGGGTAGGCGCTTCCTGGCGAGCCGCGCGGCGGCGGCGTGGCAATCGGTGCACCACGCGCGCAACTCGCCGACCGGGAGGCGGGCGGCGGCGACTTCGGTGGCGAGCGGGTCGGCGGACGCGGCCATGAGCCGCACCCGGTGCCCGTGCTTGCTGGTGTAGTGGTCGTGCTCGTGTGGGCACCTTCCGTCGCCCTTGGTGTGGGGGTTGCCGCACTCGCCGCCGCACTGGCAGCGGTAGCCGGCCACCTCCATCACCGTGCGGAACAGCGCGGCGCCGACGATGGGCTGTGACCTCATGCCGCCGCTCCCGCGCCCTCGGCGAGCGTGTGGACGGGGTGCAGGGCGCGGCCATCGGTCCGCTCGGCGAGCAGAGCGTCACGAACGGTGCGGGCGGGGCGGGCGCCGCAGTGCAGCGCCTTGCGCAGCGCCTCGGCGTTGATCCCGGCGTCCGGCCAGTCGGCCGTGATAGCGCGTGCCTCGGCGAGCAGTTCGGCCAGGGTGCGCTGCGACGCCGTCGTCTTGCCCTTCGCGGGCCGCTTGCGCGGCGCCTTGCGCGTCTCCGGCTTCTGCGGCTCCGGGGCCTGCTCCGGAGCCGGGGCGGTTGGCACGTCGACTCCGGCGGGGGTGAGTTCGCCCATGCGCAGCATGACGCGCTCACGCCGGGGCGTCTTCCACCGCCAGGCGATGACGCCGTAGCGCTCGTGCAGGTCCGCGCGGGACAGCAGCCGTTCCCGTTCCAATGCGAGCGCGCGGGTGTAGGAGGTGACCTCCCACAGCGTCATGCGCCGCCACAGCGCGAACGTCTGTGCCGGAGCGAGCAGCCAGCGAGAGAACCGGATCTTTTCCATGCGGCGGCCGATGGCGGCGCCGATGCGGACGGCGTAGACGTGGGCGCCGATCTCGGAGAACACCACCCACAGCAGCGGCATCGTGCCGTGTGCCACCTTCGCGGACAGCGAGTTGCCGGCCGCGATGTTCAGCCAGCACGTGACCAGGGTCAGCACCCAGGGTACGAACCGCACCCACGCCAACGCCATGTCCAGCCGGATCAACAGCAGGTTGGCCAGGGTGAACACGGGGATGGCGATGTCGATCGCGATGGGCAGCGTGTGCGGGTTGCTGAACCCCCACCGGGCTGCGGCCAGGGACACCGCGTCGAAGGAGGAATACAGGCCCAGGGCGCCGACCGCAGCGGCAGCGATCGCGCCGACTCCGGCAAGGCCCATCTCAGGGCGGGTCAGCGGCGGCACCGCCGGACGTTCGGCGACGGGCGTTGTCTCGGTGGTCACTCCGTCACCCCCTGGCGGCGGTTCTCGGCGCGGCTGCGCTGGTTCGGCTGCGTGCGCGGGCCGTCGACCCACGGGAAAGGGCGGATGCTGTCGGCGGCGGTGAAGACGCGGATGGCGGCGCCCGCCGGGGCGTCGAGCAGGGGGTAGACCCTGCCGCGTTCCAGCGAGGCCAGGAGGCGGGCGGCATGGTGCTCACAGCCGTCCGCTCCGGCGTTGTGGTCGTCCAGCACGGTCACGACGGCCGGGCCGTCGCACGGCGTTGGGTCCTCGGGGTGAGCGGAGGGGCAACGAGTGGTGTCCGTCATGCCGCACCACCCGTCACGTCGGCCGTGCGGTTGGCCAGCGTCCGCCGCTCAGCCAGCACCCGGCGGCGGGCACGGCGGATACGGCGGGTGTCCAGCGCGGTCGGGGTGCGGTCGATGGTGATGATCTGCGCGTCGAGCAGGTCGACGTCCGCCAAGATGAGCGGAAGTTCCCGCTCGATCGCGTTCAACTCGGCAGCCGTCGGCTCGCGGTCGAAGTCGTCGGCGGTAACAACCGCCTGAGCAGCACCGATGTGCTTCATGGGTCGTGGTTCCTCTCACGAAGGAACGGCCCGACAGCGGCTCCCGGGAGGCACCCCGGGGGCCGCGCGCCGCAGATGGGAATGGGATGACGCTGCACCTCAGGTGCAGCGGGAAGAGCGGCCATGAACGAGGGGCCGCAGTGCCCCGGACCGGGCTCGAACCGGTCGGGCTGCCGTACGGGGCACGCCGGTCTTCTCCGCCTTGTTTCCGACCCCTTCGGGCAGGCGGACCACGGGTTACCGGCAGTTCCCTGTGTGAAGTTCTCAAAGATCAAGCGCTTCCTTCGAGCCCGTTTCACGGAGCCCTCCGGGCGTTTATGCAGTACCTGTTTTACAGGTACTGCATGGGGGTTCGTCAAGTGCAGTGACGGAACCTCTGGGCTTTGCGCCGGGACTTCTTGGCGCACAATCAGAATCGCCCCAGGTCAGGGGAGTTCGTTACCCCCTACGTGGACAGCTCCCGATCAGCCCACTACCGTCAAGAGCTCCCTAGATGTCCCTCGAAGGGGTGCAGATGTCCAACGAGCGGTTGCGGTCTGCTCTGTTGGCCCGGGGCATGACCGTTCAGAGCCTCGCGGAAGAGATCAAGGTCAACGCAAAGACCGTGGAGCGCTGGATCACGCAGGGAAAGGTGCCGTACCGCCGTCACCAGTACGCAACGGCAGCGGTGCTCAAGGTGGACGTGACGACGCTGTGGGAGGACTCCCGAACTCAGGACTCCGCAACTGACCTGAGCAAGGCCGAGATCGTGACTGTCTACCCCCATCGGCACGTTGTGCCGTCAGACCTCTGGCGCGAGATGTGCGAGCGCGCAACGGAGTGCATCGACATCCTCGTGTACGCCGGGATCTACCTGGCGGAAGACCCGCTCTTCTTCTCGACTTTGAAGGAGAAGGCCGAAAGCGGTGTACGCATCCGTGTCCTCATGGGCGACCCAGAGTGCGAAGCCGTCACCCGGCGCGGAATCGACGAAGGGCATCGCATCATGGGCGGCAAGATCCGCAACGCGCTGCTTAACTACCGCCCGCTGTTCACCAGCCACCCTGAGATCACCTTCCGCCTGCACGACACGGTGCTCTACAACTCGATCTACCGCGCTGATGACGAGATGTTGGCCAACACGCACGTGTACGGCATCGGCGCCTATATGGCGCCGGTATTCCACCTGCGGCAACTCCCGGGGGGCGGTCTGTTCGACACCTTCGCCAATAGCGTTGATCAGACCTGGGAAGGCGCCAGGCTAGTAACCGAACACGACATCACGGGAGCTTGAGCATGGGACGCATCGACTACCTGCACGACCCCGACGCCCCGCCGGCCAACTCCGTTGTGCCATCCGTCGTCGCGTTCGTACAGAACGACGCTGGACAGGTGCTGATGATTCAGAGGTCCGACAACGGCCGTTGGGCGCTACCGGGCGGTGGGCACGACGTGGGGGAATCCATCAGTGACACCGTCGTGCGCGAAGTCTGGGAAGAGACTGGGATCAAGGCGGAAGTCGTCGACATGTCCGGGATCTACACCGACCCCGGTCACCGGATGCAGTACGACGACGGCGAGATCCGGCAGCAGTTCAGCATCTGTTTCCGCGCCCGCCCGGTCGGCGGTGAGGTGCGGACGAGCAACGAGACGACGCAGGTCCGCTGGGTCGACCCAGCGGACCTGCTGAAGCTCGACATTCACCCCACGATGCGGCTCCGGATTGAGCACGCGATGGACCGGACGCGCCCTGCCCCCTATATCGGCTGACGCTTCGCGGCGGCGACCTGGTCGAGGACGCGCGACGTGCACGCGAGGATCTCGGGTTCAGCGCGACGGATGAACGTCCCGATCAGGCTGTCAGGCCCGTACCGTCCGGCGATCTCGTTGACTCGGTCGACAGGGTTCGTAGGCGTACCGTCCGGCGTGGTGTTCATGTCGCAGTAGCAGAGCGCGTCATTGAGGTGCGCCGCTTCCCGCGGGAACTCCTTCTCCAGCTCCTCACGCAAACCGCGCGCTTCCGCCTCCATCCAGGCGCAGGAGTGGTGGGCCACGAGGTTCACGACTCGTGGCTCAGCATCCGCGGCGTCACGGAGGTACCGGGCACCGTCGAGAGGGTGGAACCCCGTCTTGGCAAGGTCCGGCGAGTAGCCGATGTCGTGTAGGACGGCCGCAGCCTCCAACAGCTCCGCATCCTGTCCGAGGACGGGCGCGATGGTCCGCGCCCGCTCGGCGACACCCAAGCAGTGTGCCCACCGTCGCGGCAGTGGCTCGGCGAGCAGGGACTCAGCGAGGGGATAAGCCCACTCTGTCAGCTCCGACAAGCTAGGAACGCTCCTCTCGATTCGGCACGGCTCGCACTGTCCGTACCCTGCCCTGTCCTGCACTCGCCAGCACGCCAGCGGCTTCCAGCTTGTCCAGTGCCTTCGTCACGGTGGGGCGGGAGACCCCGAACCTGCCCATCAGGTCCGACGCGCTCAGAAAGGTTGCGCCCACCTTGAACCCTTCGGTGGGGATGAGGTCAGCGATGCGCTCCTCCAACGGCCGTCGGTCGACCTGCTCACCCTCACGTACGACGCGCCACCGGCCGCCCCGCACCGGCTCGGCAACCCCGTCCTTCTCCAGCACCTTGAAGGCGCGAAGCACCACTCCGCGTGAGACGTCGTGATCCCGCATGAGGTCAGCGGCAGGCGGAAGGTGCGTCATCTGCGCATCCGACTCGATCTGAGCCTTCACCACTTCCGCGACCTGCAAGTACGTATCTCGCGGACTGGCCTGCGGCACGTGGCCTCCCCTTCATGGTTCCTTGGGCTTCTGCCCAATCGTGGCATGTCGGTTGGCAGTGTCCATAGGTCTCGCCTCAGACAGAGAAACCGCACCTGCCGTCCGACGGTGACGCTGCGGCCGTCGTTACGGCTCCGGACGCTCCCCATCCACGATCCGCGGAGAACTGGATGGGCTTAGGGCGAGTGCCGAGGACGTTCTACAACTCCGAACATCTTACTCAGCTTCAATTCTTCTCTCGCGACATTGAATTCAACCCTCGTTCGAACATTCTCCCTCGCGATCAGTGCGCGCATGGCGTCCCTCTCGCGATCCGTTAGCGTCTTCGAGGAGAGGGATATTTCGAATTTTGATCGTGTCCTCTCGGACTGGGAAAGTTCTAGTACTGCGAGATTCTCGGCTAGCTCGTCATTGCCGGTTTCGAGTATTTGCGTGCAGACTCGAATGCATTCGATGGACGATCTGACCTCTTCGAGTGTCCTATTTAGTCGATGATGTACGGCGAATGCCGTATCTCCAGCGCCAAGTGCAGCGTTGAGCAGCAGTGCGAATTCGGTAATTCCGGACGCGAACGAATTCTCCCGGAATCGATTATCTCGAAGCTGCCAGGGGGTTATGTGGAGCCCCAGGAGGAATTCGTAGAGTTTTGCTGCATCGCTAGGCTTCTTGAAGCGCAGGAAGGCGTACAGCACCGTTGAGGCGTCTCCGGTGCTACCGGCGGCACATAGGAGCCGCATGGCTTCCGTCACATCTTCGACGCTTCGGAGGGCTCCGAAGCGCGCGAGAGTTCTGTCGGCGAGGAGTGGGTGACCTTTTGCGAGGCGCAACTCGGCGACCAAGGCAGGAATGTTCGCTGGCGAAAAAGTTTCAGCTAGAGAGTCCTCGACCTGCTTAAGGAAGCGATGCCATTTCCTCTGGCTTATCTCCTTGAGTGCGAGGAGGACGGTCGCTGGTGGTTTGTCGGCACATGCTCTTACGAGTGGCTCTGCTGTGCCTCGGGAGCTGGCATCGCGTAGCGCCGCCTCGATAGATGCACTGGGGGTCTCTTCTTCCACCGTGTGTTCGGGTGTGAAAAGTGCGTCCAGCAGCAATGAGACCAGACGATTACTCTCTGCTTCGGGGTCTGGGCCATTTGTGGCGCGGCTGGCAAAGAACCGAACCAGACTGCTCAATTGCAGCGCGTTGGGCTGTTTCTTGCCGGAAAGTATGTCCGACACTAGATTTCTATTTAGCGTTGCAGGCAGATCCATCTTTTCGATACCGGAGCTAATTTCCCGAAGTCCCGGAGTGCCTGCTAGGTGGTAGAGCTTGTGCAAGTCGGACAGAACTTGACGCGCTGGACCGGGGGGAACTGCCTCTTCCGTTGGCATGCCCACGCCTTTAGATCCTCGTCGTCCCACAGTCCCTCATCCCCCGCTGACACGAAGTGGCACGGTCTGTCCCGAAGCGGTGAGGCTACTGGAACTTCGCGCGGCTGACCAGCAGCTTTGCTCCATCTCAAAGCGCTTGTGGCACTGACTCGCAACTCACTCTGCGGGGTCCCGCTCAATGGACTGAGCGGGCCGCCTGAGGCGACGCGCTGTTGTGCAGCCACACGCGGAAGTGAGGATGTGGGGATGAGTAAGAGGCGGAAGCCAACGAGTGGGCGGAAGATGCGTCGTCGGGATGTGCTCCTGGCGGCCATCGGCGGTCTTTGCTCAGGCCTGGTCCGTGGGGTCATCGATCTGTTGACGTAGACCGAGGGGTGCCAACTTGGGACTTGAGCCAGTCGTCGATTCCCCCAGCGGTCCCCCAGGGCGGCGAAGGTTGGGCGTAAGCGCTGATCAGCGCGGCTGAGGCTGGCCCGCTGTAAATCTGCCGGCTCAGCCTTCCCAGGTTCGAATCCTGGCGCCGCCACACGACCGAAAGGGTCTGTGATCAGCAGCAATGCTGATCACAGACCCTTTCGTCATTCTTGCGCCGAGCGGCCCGCGCCAGCCCGAGCGGGGCAGGCGTGGGGCACCGTTCCGGCTGCTGACCGCCGTCCCTGAGGGTGGCCTCGATCTGTGCGTCGGCGTCGGCGACCACAGCGGGCCATCAGGGATTGCCGGGGCCGGCCGTTGCCATGGCCTCGGTCACCGCCTGCCGCAGTGCGCGCTGCGTGATCCAGCTGTTCTTCCTGCCGATCAGGCAGGCCACGGCGCGGCCCACCCATTCCGGGTCACCGAGGAGGTGCGGCTTCCCCTCGTCGATGAGCCGCCGCAGCAGACCCTCCAGCCGGAGGGCGTCCACCGCCCGGTACGCGCGCGTGTGCTGGTCGAAGCGCAGCTGGTCGTCCTCGTACGGGTGGCGAAGGGTCATGTGCATCCAGCCTCCCTCACGCCCGGCAACCAGTCCTTTGGGCGTGTACATGCCCCGGTGATTCGTGTTCCAGGAGTGCTTGTCCCAGGTGAGCCAGATGCCGGTCATGATCCGTGACCACGGGATCAACCGTCCCTCGGAGTCCGGCTCGTGCTGGTGGAGACCGTCCGGGCGGAACTCCACCCAGTAGGTGCCAGGACGTGTGGCGTCTCCAACTGCCCAATGCCCGCTGACCAGTTCCAACGGCCCCAGGTGTGTACCGTCCGCCTCCACGCGGGGCATTGAATCACGCGTTCTGTGACCTGTTGCGCCCATGCCCGCCACTGCCTTCGGGCCGCGTACGGGCACACTGGCCCCATGGCCACGCCACGCAGACGCTGTCCCGAATGCCGTCGAGAGATCGCCGTCGTCGGCGGGCGGTTCGCTCGGCATGATCCCCCCGGTGCGCGGCAGAGCGGGGAACTCGTGTCGTGTCCGGGATCCCGGAGGCAGACACAACTCGGTGCCGCTCAGCCCGCCTTGGACGGGTACGTCGTGCCCGACTTCCCCGGGCAGTTGCCGTTGTTCTGAGCGGCACCGAAAAGGCGTGTCTCAGTTGCCCGCCACGGACTTCACGGCCACCGACAGGGGAGCGGAGCCGCTGATCAGTTCGAGCGTCAGGCCCGCGGTCGCCGGAGTGTCGAGCAACTCCGCCAGGACGGCGGCCACATCGTCCCGGGGGATCGGGCCGCGGCCGGTGCGGGCCTCCAGGCGGACCAGGCCCGTTCCGGCGTCGTTCGTCAGCATCCCGGGCCGCAGGATCGTCCAGTCCAGGGCCTTCTGGGAGCGGACGTACTCGTCGGCCGCGCCCTTGGCGCGCAGGTAGACGTCGAAGATCTCGTCGCCCTCGTGCGCCGGGTCGGCGCCCATCGAGGAGACGACCAGGAAGCGGCGTACGCCCGCCCGGACCGCCGCATCCGCGAAGAGCACTGCCGCGCCCTTGTCCACGGTGTCCTTGCGGTCGGACCCGCTGCCCGGGCCCGCGCCGGCCGCGAACACCGCCGCGTCGGCGCCCTGGAGACACGCCGCGACCTCCTCGACGGACGCCGACTCCAGGTCCAGCACCACGGGTTCGGCACCGGCCTCCCGCAGATCGTCGCTCTGTTCGGCCTTGCGGATGATTCCCGCGACCTCGTCACCGCGCGCGGAGAGCAACTGCTCCAGCCGCAGCGCGATCTGACCATGACCACCAGCGATGACAATGCGCATGCCTTCGACCGTACGCCCGGCCGACCTCATCCGCCGCACGACTCCGGCCTGTCACCCGCAACGGCGAAGCGTCATGAGGGGACCGTACGGGTCACGACAGCTCCCCGCGCCCCTGCCTCGGCAGCCCGAGTTCGGCCGTCGCGGCCGAGTCGCAGTACTCCCGTACGGCGCTCGTGCGGGCCACCACACGGCCGCGGTGCACCACGATCCGGCTGTACGCCAGGGACAGCGCCGACGCGAGGCGCTCGCCGCGCACCGCCAGCAGTTCGGCCGGGAAGCCCGCCTCCACGCGGACCTCCGGCAGGCCGAGCGCCGCTCGCGCCGACGCGCTGACGCAGTCGTACGCGTCCTCGGGGCGCAGCCCGTGGCGCGAGGCGAGCAGATAGGCGGCCTCGAACGGGTCCCCGCGGCCCACGGGGTTGGAGACGTCCTGCAGGGCGCCGCTGCCGGCGGCGACCCGGACCCCGGCGGCGCGCAGGAGCCGTACGGGCGCCGTGCCGCGGCGTTCCGCGCCCCCGCAGCCGCCCTGGGGAAGGCACACCACCGTGATTCCGGCCGCGGCGAGCTGGTCGGCGGTGCGGGCGGCCACGTCGGCGGGCAGGCGGCCCAGGCCCCCGCAGGGGCTCAGCGTGACTCCGGGCCGCAGGCCGCCCGCCATGGCGGCGAGACGGGACAGCCGTGCCGGGTCGGTGGCGTCGGTGTGCAGGTCGACGGGGCAGCCGTGCTCGGAGGCCACCTCCAGGACGGCCTCGACGTATCCGGTCGGGTCGGGGTCCAGGTCGGGGCAGCCGCCGACGACCGAGGCGCCCATCTTCAGCGCGTCCCGCAGCACGGCGAGCCCGTCCGCCCCCGCCACACCGGTCAGCAGCCGGGGCATCGCGACGGTCGTCAACTCCGTGAGCCCGCGCAGCGAACGCCGTGCCTGGAGGACGGCGGCGAGCGCGTTCAGCTCCTGGACGTCGCCCACGCGAACGTGGGCCCGCAGCGCGGTCGCGCCGTGGCCGAGCTGGAGCAGCGCGGCCTCGGTGGCCCGGCGCTGGACGTCCTCCGCGGCGTACGACACGGGTCCGTCCCGGTCGTCGGCGGAGAGGGCGGTGTCGGCGTGGGCGTGCGGTTCGGCCGGGGCCGGCAGGAGCAGGTATCCGCCCAGGTCCACACGGGACCCGCACGCGCGTGTGCCGTCCCCGGTCAGGCTCCCGGCCGTCCCCACCGCCTCGATGCGCCCGCCGCTCAGCCGCACGTCGACGGTGCGGCCGTCGGTGAGGTGTGCGCCGCACAACAGGAGGGAGCCCGGGTCGGCGGGTCCCGGCGAGGAGGACGAGGGGGGCGGCTGGGGCTGGCTGTCGGGCATCGCGCTCCAGGGGCTCGGGCTGCGCATCGGCGCTGCGGGACCCTGCCGGGGCACTGCGCCGGGCATGCAAGATCACGCAGAGTGAGTCGAGCCTAGGGTGGCCGTGCGGCCCTGGCGCGTAGGAGCGCAATAGTCGTACCGGCGTGGTCCGTCGTGGAGCGGGGTCGCGGCACGGTCCCAGGGCGGGCGTTCGGCCCGGTGTTCGGGTGTGGGCGGGGGCCGCGAAACGGATTTGGGCGAACGGCGGCAGACCGTGTAATGTCTTCATCGCTCGCCCCAATAGCTCAGTCGGCAGAGCGTCTCCATGGTAAGGAGAAGGTCAACGGTTCGATTCCGTTTTGGGGCTCTGGTGTGAAGAGTTCCCGCCGCAAGGCGGGGCCTCATCGCATCACAGCGGTGTAGCTCAGTCGGTAGAGCAAGCGGCTCATAATCGCTGTGTCACCGGTTCAAGTCCGGTCACCGCTACTGACAGTAGCCGATTGCGGGGTCGGTCCTTCGATCGGCTACTCTTTCTTGCGTTGAATCAGTCCATCCGTTCGTCTTAGGAGCACTCACGTGGCTGCCACCGACGTCCGCCCGAAGATCACGCTGGCCTGCGTGGAGTGCAAGGAGCGGAACTACATCACCAAGAAGAACCGGCGTAACAACCCGGACCGACTGGAGATGAAGAAGCACTGCCCGCGTTGCAACGCGCACACCGCGCACCGCGAAACGCGATAAATCAGGCTCGTACGTGAGGCCGTCCCCGATCGTGGGGGCGGCCTCACGTCGTTTCCGCCCCGGTTACCGGCTGGTTCCGGCCGGTCGGGCATCGGATCAGGACACACGCGGCAGCATCAGGACCCGCAACGCCGCGTCAGGACGCACGCAGCAGCATCAGGACTCGCACAGCCGCGTCAGACGCACGCAGCAGCATCCAGACGCACGCGGCCGCGTCGGCACATTCGCAGCAGACACCAGGAGGTTCCGGGCCATGGCGCTCGACCAGTCCTTCGTGGGGCGGAGCTACCCGCCCACCGAGCCCTACGAGGTGGGGCGGGAGAAGATCCGTGAGTTCGCGGTGGCGGTGGGGGACGCCAACCCGGTCTACACGGACCCGGAGGCCGCCAAGGCGCTCGGTCACCCCGATGTGATCGCCCCGCCGACCTTCGTCTTCGCCATCACCTTCGCGGCCGCCGGGCAGGTCGTCGCCGACCCGCAGCTGGGCCTGGACTACAGCCGGGTGGTGCACGGCGACCAGAAGTTCGCCTACACCCGCCCGGTGCGGGCCGGCGACCGGCTTACCGTGACCTCGACGATCGAGGCCGTCAAGACCATGGCGGGCAACGACATCCTGGACGTCCGCGGCGAGGTCCACGACGAGGCCGGCGAGCACGTCGTGACGGCCTGGACGAAGCTCGTGGCACGCGGAGCCGAGGAAGGGCAGGGCTGAGACCGATGACGGCGAAGATCGCGTATGACGATGTCGAGGTCGGCACCGAGCTGCCCGCCCAGAGTTTTCCCGTGACCCGCGCCACGCTGGTGCAGTACGCGGGCGCCTCGGGCGACTTCAACCCGATCCACTGGAACGAGAAGTTCGCCAAGGAGGTCGGGCTCCCGGACGTCATCGCGCACGGCATGTTCACCATGGCCGAGGCGATCCGGGTGGTCACCGACTGGACCGGCGACCCGGCGGCGGTCGTCGAGTACGGCGTCCGCTTCACCAAGCCCGTCATCGTCCCGAACGACGACAAGGGCGCCACGATCGAGGTCAGCGGCAAGGTCGCGGCCAAGCTCGACGACAACAAGGTCCGTGTGGACCTGACCGTGATGAGCGCCGGGCTGAAGGTGCTCGGCATGTCCCGGGCGGTCGTCCGGCTGGCGTGACGCACGCACGCGTGTGAGTGAGGGGCGTCCCGCCTGGTGGGGCGCCCCTTTCCCGTTCGTCCGCGCATGCCTGCAGAGACCCTTGACTTAGTTAGTGATTGAGTACTAACTTTGGAGCATGGTCAGGATGAGTGCGGAGGAAAGGCGCGAGAGCGTCGTGCGGGCGGCCATGGCCGAGTTCGCGCGGGGCGGCTACTACGGCACGTCCACCGAGTCGATCGCCAAGCGGGTCGGCGTCTCGCAGCCGTATCTCTTCCGGCTCTTCCCGGGCAAGCGGGCGATCTTCCTGGCCGCCGCCGAGCAGTGCGTGGAGGACATCCACCGGATGTTCGCCGAGGCCGCCGATGGCGTGGAGGGCGAGGAGGCCCTGCGTGCCATGGGTGAGGCCTATCACCGGATGGTCTCCGAGCGGCCCGAGCGGCTGATGATGCAGATGCAGATGTTCCTCGCCGTGGCCGCCGCCGAGCAGGAGGGCGACCATGAGTTCGGTGAGGCCGTGCGGGCCGGCTGGATGCGCCTGTGGGACACCGTGCATCTGCCACTGGGGGCGGACGTCCAGGAGACGACGACGTTCATGGCGTACGGAATGCTCATCAACTGCCTGGTGGCCATGGGCTTCCCTCCTGAGCATCGGGTCTGGGCGGGCATGGAGTCCGCCCGGAGGGGCGAGAGCGGGAACGGGTCGTAGGGGAGGGCGGCGGGGATCGCCGTGCTCTTTTGCGGCCGCAAAAGTTAGTGATCAATAACTATCAAGCGGAATCGCATACTCCTGGGGGAGCGATGTCACACCGGACCGATCACAACGCGGAGGCGATGAGCCCGCGCGGGGCCGTCTGGGCCCTGGTCATCACGAGCATCGCCGGATTCATGGCGGCACTCGACAACCTCGTCGTCACCACCGCGCTGCCCTCCATCCGGGCGGACCTGGGCGGCGGACTGCACGACCTGGAATGGACGGTCAGCGCCTACACGCTCACCTTCGCCGTCCTGCTGATGTTCGGCGCGGCGCTCGGGGACCGCTTCGGCCGCCGCCGGCTCTTCCTCGTCGGAATCACGATCTTCACCGCCGCGTCCGCCGGCGCGGCCCTGGCACCCGGCATCGACTCCCTGATCGCCGCCCGCGCGGTGCAGGGCGTCGGCGCCGCGATCATGATGCCGCTCACCCTCACCCTGCTCACGGCGGCCGTGCCCGCGGCCCGGCGCGGGATGGCGTTCGGTATCTGGGGCGCGGTCAACGGCCTCGCGGTCGCGTCCGGGCCGCTCATCGGCGGCAGCCTCACCGAGCACATCTCCTGGCAGTGGATCTTCTGGCTGAACGTCCCGCTGGGCATAGCCCTGCTGCCGCTCGCCCGGCTGCGCCTCGCCGAGTCGCACGGCACCGGCGCCCCGCTCGACATCCCCGGCACCCTGCTGGCCAGCGGTGGCCTCTTCGGCATCGTGTACGGGCTGGTGCGCGGCCCCTCCGACGGCTGGACCGGGCGCCTGGTCCTGACCGGCCTGTTCGCGGGCGGGGCGCTGCTCGCCGGGTTCGTCCTCCACAGCGCCCGGGCCCGCAACGCCATGCTGCCCATGCGACTGTTCCGCTCCCGTGCCTTCGCCGGGATCAACGCGGCCAGCCTGCTGATGTTCCTCGGGATGTTCGGGTCGATCTTCCTGCTCAGCCAGTACATGCAGGGCGTGCTCGGCTACTCGCCGACCGAGGCGGGTCTGCGGATGCTCCCCTGGACCGGCATGCCCATGCTGGTCGCGCCCGTCGCGGGCATCCTGGCGGACCGCATCGGAGGCCGGCCCGTGGTCGCCACAGGGCTGTTCCTCCAGGCCGCCGGTCTCGCCTACATGGCGTCCGTGGTCACCGTCGACGTCTCCTACGCCGCCCAGCTGCCCGGCCTGATCATCAGCGGGGTCGGCATGGCGCTGTTCTTCGCACCCGCGTCCCACCTGGTCATGTCCAGCGTCCGCCCCGCGGAACAGGGCATCGCGTCCGGTGCCAACAACGCCCTGCGCGAGGTCGGCGGCGCGCTCGGCATCGCGATCATGGGCTCGATCTTCGCGGCCCAGGGCGGCTACGAGACCGGCCAGACCTTCGTCGACGGGCTGCGGCCCGCCCTGGTCACCGGCGCCGCCGTGGTGGCACTCGCCGGTGCCGCCGCCCTGTTCGTCCCGGGCCGCCGGCACGCCGTCGAGGCCGCCGCCGACGAGGCCGGGAGCCTGCCGGAGCGCGAGCTCCAGCCGGCCTCCAGATGAGCTCGCCCCACCCCGCGTCCGTCCACCGAGAAAGAGAGGACCAGCTGTGCCCACGCTTCCCTGGACCACGCCGAACCCCGTTCCGCCCGGCACCGACGTGCACGTCTTCGCCTCCCGCTTCGAGACCCGCACCCTGTGGGGAGCGTTCGCCTTCTTCCTCCGCACGCCGGGCGTGTGGCGGCAGGTGAGCCGGGCGCCCGGGGCGTACGGCGCCACGCTGAAGGCCGAGGTGTTCAAGAAGACCTTCTGGACCCTGTCCGCCTGGGAGTCGCCGGCCGCGCTGAAGGACTTCGCCCGCTCCGGCCCGCACGCCCCGACCGCCCGGGGACTGTCCGGGCAGATGCGGGACGCGACGTTCGCGCGCTGGGAGGTGCCGGGCGACGCTCTCCCGCTGGACTGGACCGAGGCGCGGCGCCGGCTCACCTGACCGGCACGCGCGCGTGGAGCCCGTCACGGCCCCGGCATCCACAGGGGTGCCGGGGCCGTCGGCACCGTCTCGTAGTCTTGGGCGCGTGCAGGTACTCCACGACGCCCCCCTCGCCCCCCTCACCACCTTCCGGCTGGGCGGCCCGGCCACCCGCCTGGTCACCGCCACCACCGACGCCGAGGTGATCGACGTCGTGCGCGAGGCGGACGCCGCGGGGACCCCGCTGCTGGTCATCGGCGGCGGGTCGAACCTGGTCATCGGCGACAAGGGTTTCGACGGCACCGCCCTCGTCATCGCCACGCGGGGCGTCGAGCTCGACGGCACCACCCTGGAGCTGGCCGCGGGCGAGGTGTGGACCGACGCCGTCGCCCGCACCGTCGAGGCCGGGCTCGCCGGCGTCGAGTGCCTCGCCGGCATCCCCGGCAGCGCGGGCGCCACCCCGATCCAGAACGTGGGGGCGTACGGCCAGGAGGTCTCCGCGACCATCACCGAGGTGATCGCCTACGACCGCCGGGCCGGCGAGACCGTCACGCTGACGAACGAGGAGTGCGCCTTCTCGTACCGCCACAGCCGCTTCAAGTCCGATCCCGAGCGCTATGTCGTCCTGCGCGTCCGGTTCGAGCTGGAGGACGCGGACGGGCTCTCCGCGCCGGTCCGGTACGCCGAGACGGCCCGCGCCCTGGGCGTGGAGGTCGGCGACCGGGTGCCGCTGGCCGCCGCGCGGGAGACCGTCCTGAAGCTGCGCGCCGGGAAGGGCATGGTGCTCGACGCCGACGACCACGACACCTGGTCGGCCGGGTCGTTCTTCACCAACCCCATCCTGACCGACGAGCAGTTCGCGGCGTTCCGCGCGCGCGTGGACGAGCGTCTCGGCGAGGGCGTGGAGCCGCCCGCGTACCCGGCGGGGGAGGGGCACACCAAGACCTCCGCGGCCTGGCTCATCGACAAGGCCGGCTTCACCAAGGGCTACGGCAGCGGCCCGGCCCGTATCTCCACCAAGCACACCCTCGCCCTCACCAACCGGGGCGATGCGACCACCGAGGACCTGCTGGCGCTGGCCCGCGAGGTCGTCGCCGGGGTCCGCGAGGCGTTCGGGATCACGCTGGTCAACGAGCCGGTGACGGTCGGCGTCAGCCTCTAGAGGCGCTGCCCGCAAGGGCGTCAGTACGCCACCCCCACGCCCTGCTTCACCGTCCTCGCGTCCTGGGTCATCGCCAGCATCGCGTGCGCCACGTCCGCGCGGCCGATGAAGCGGCCCCGGGCCGGGGTACCGCCGATCACCGTGCGGTACCCGCCGCCGACCGGCTTGTCCTGGAGCCGGGGCGGCCGGACCGACGTCCACTCCACCGAGCTGCGGGCCAGTTCCGCCTCCATCTCCCGCAGGTCGTCGTAGACGCTCCTGAGGACCCGGGAGACCACGGCGTGCATCGTCCGGTCCAGCGGGCCGTCCTGCGGCGCGGCCGGCCCGAGCGGCGCCGCGCTCACCACCAGCAGCCGGCGCGTGCCCTCGGCCTCCATGGCCCGCAGCACCGTACGCGTCAGACGCGCGGTGACCCCGGCGTCCTTGCGGGTGCGGGCGCCGAGGCCGGACAGGACCGCGTCCCGGCCGGACACCGCGGGACGCACGGCCTCCGGGTCGGTCAGATCCGCGCGGAACACCTCCAGCCCCGCCCCCGTGACCGGCAGTCGTGCGGGATCCCGTACGACCGCCGTCACCTCGTGCCCGGCGGCGAGCGCCTGGCGGACGATCTCCTGACCGATGCCTCCGGTGGCACCGAACACCGTGAGCTTCATGGCTCTCCCCGATCTCGAGACGATTGGTGGGTAAGTGTTCACTCACCCCCGCTCCGTCTCTAGAGTGGGTAAGTACTCACCCACTCGTCAACCCCCGGTAAGGTCCGCTTCGTGGAATCCGTGCAGAAGCCCGCCCGCGTCCGCATCCTCGACGCCGCCCATGACCTGCTGCTCACCGTCGGTCTCGCCCGGGCCACCACCAAGGAGATCGCCAAGGCGGCCGGATGCTCCGAGGCCGCGCTCTACAAGTACTTCGAGAGCAAGGAGGAGCTGTTCGTCCGGGTCCTCGGCGAGCGGCTGCCCCGGCTGACCCCGCTGCTCGGCACCCTCACGGCCGAGCCCGGCACCGGCACCCTGGAGGACAACCTGGCCCGCATCGCCGAGCAGGCCGCCCTCTTCTACGAGCAGAGCTTCCCGATCGCCGCCTCCCTGTACGCCGAGCCCCAGCTCAAGCGGCGGCACGACGAGGCGCTGCGCAAGATCGGCGCCGGCCCGCACGTGCCCATCGAGGCCCTCGACGCCTATCTGCGTGCCGAGCAGGCCGTGGGCCGCGTCCACGCGGGGGCCGACACCTTCGCGGCCGCCTCCCTGCTCCTCGGCGCCTGCGCCCAGCGCGCGTTCGCCTACGACGCCGGCCCGGAGGACGCCCGCCCGCCCGCGGCCGCCTTCGCCGCCCGGCTCGCACGGACCCTGCTGGACGGAATCTCCGTTGCGGCGGACGCCGCCCGCCCATGACCCTGACGCCATGAGGCATCGCACATGCGGCTGAGGCTGACCGAGTTCCGGCCCCGGACAGGGCCGCACGTCCACCGCGTCGTCCAGCCGAGGACACCCCTGCGCCACACCTCGCTGACCGCCCCCGACCCCATCGGCCTGCTGCTCGGCGACCACGACGGCCTGAGCCGGCTGGCCGCCCTGTTCTCCTTCGCCTCCCGCTCCCCGCACACGATCGTCCACGTGCCCCTGCGCGACGGCGTCCCGCCCGACGAGGGCCACGGCGAGCGGATCGACCTCGTCCTGGCCCACCGCACCCTCGGCCTGCGCCCCAGCCACTGGCCCGGACTGCGCCGCGGTCTGCGCCAGGGCACCCCGCTGACCGTCCGCACCGACGAGGCGCGCACCGCACGGGACGCGCGCGCCTGGCAGGAGAGCCGGGACCGCGACGACCTACGGCACACCACCCACGCGCGCACGCTCTTCCTGTTCGGCGGCCGGGAGGTGTTCGCCGAGTCCGCCGAGGACTGCGCCTACGCGGCCGGCTTCGGGCCCCGCCAGAAACGCGTCGCCGAAGGGCACGTCGCGTTCATGACGGGGCTGCCGCTGGTCCAGCCGCCCGGCGGCGGGCACCCCTTCGAGGTGCTGGTCTGCTTCAAGCCGTATCCGCCCTACGCCCACTTCAGACGGCCGAGCCGACCAGCCAGTCGTCCACGTCCGCCAGCAGCTTCTTCTTCGTCTCCTCGGGCGCGGCCGAGGCCCGTACGGACTGACGGGCCAGCTCCGCCAGCTCCGCGTCGCTGAAGCCGTGGTGATGCCGGGCGATCTCGTACTGGGCGGCGAGCCGTGAACCGAAGAGCAGCGGGTCGTCGGCGCCCAGGGCCATCGGCACCCCCGCCTCGAACAGGGTGCGCAGCGGGACGTCCTCGGGCTTCTCGTACACACCGAGGGCGACGTTCGACGCCGGGCACACCTCGCAGGTCACGCCCCGGTCGGCGAGGCGCTTCAGCAGCCGAGGGTCCTCCGCCGCGCGCACCCCGTGGCCGATCCGGTGCGCGTCCAGGTCGTCCAGGCAGTCCCGGACCGAGGCGGGCCCGGTCAGTTCGCCGCCGTGCGGCGCCGACAGCAGGCCGCCCTCCCGCGCGATGTGGAAGGCGCGGTCGAAGTCACGGGCCATGCCCCGGCGCTCGTCGTTGGACAGGCCGAAGCCGACGACACCCCGGTCGGCGTAGCGCACGGCGAGCCGGGCCAGCGTGCGCGCGTCCAGCGGGTGCTTCATCCGGTTCGCGGCGACCAGGACGCGCATCCCCAGCCCCGTGTCCCGCGCCGCGGTGTCGACCGCGTCCAGGATGATCTCCAGCGCCGCGATCAGCCCGCCCAGCCGGGGCGCGTACGACGTCGGGTCGACCTGGATCTCCAGCCAGCCGGAGCCGTCCCGCAGGTCCTCCTCGGCGGCCTCCCTGACCAGGCGCTGGATGTCCTCCGGCTGCCGCAGGCACGAGCGCGCGGCGTCGTACAGGCGCTGGAAGCGGAACCAGCCCCGCTCGTCCGTGGCCCGCAGTTTGGGGGACTCACCTCTGGTCAGCGCGTCGGTCAGGACCTCGGGCAGACGCACCCCGTACTTGTCGGCCAGCTCCAGCAGGGTCGTCGGCCGCATCGAGCCGGTGAAGTGCAGGTGCAGATGGGCTTTCGGCAGCTCAGAGACATCACGTACACGCTCCATTCCCAGATCCTGCCGCACGCCCGAGCGGTCCCGGTAGCGGTTTCCCCTTTAGTGGTCTTGCTCGCACAAACAAATGAGGGCACCTCCGGAGATCCGGAGGTGCCCTCGGGCGGACGGGGGACGTCAGTCCTGGGCCTCCGCCAGCAGCTTCTGGATACGGCTCACGCCCTCGACGAGGTCCTCGTCGCCGAGCGCGTACGACAGGCGCAGATAGCCCGGCGTGCCGAACGCCTCACCCGGGACGACCGCGACCTCGGCCTCCTCCAGGATCAGCTCGGCCAGCTCGACGCTGCTCCGCGGGCGCTTGCCGCGGATCTCCTTGCCGAGCAGGGCCTTCACCGACGGGTACGCGTAGAAGGCGCCCTCGGGCTCGGGGCAGACCACGCCGTCGATCTCGTTGAGCATCCGCACGATCGTCCGGCGCCGGCGGTCGAACGCCTCGCGCATCTTCGCGACGGCCTCCAGATCGCCGGAGACGGCGGCGATGGCGGCGGCCTGTGCCACGTTGGAGACGTTGGACGTGGCGTGCGACTGGAGGTTGGTCGCGGCCTTGACGACGTCCTTCGGGCCGATGACCCAGCCGACCCGCCAGCCCGTCATGGCGTAGGTCTTGGCGACGCCGTTGACGACGACGCACTTGTCGCGCAGCTCGGGGAACAGGCCCGGCAGGGAGACCGCGGCGGCCTCGCCGTACACCAGGTGCTCGTAGATCTCGTCCGTGAGGACCCACAGGCCGTGCTCGAGGGCCCAGCGGCCGATCGCCTCGGTCTCGGCCTCGGTGTAGACGGCGCCGGTCGGGTTGGACGGCGACACGAAGAGGACGACCTTCGTCTTCTCGGTGCGGGCCGCCTCCAGCTGCTCCACGGAGACGCGGTAGCCGGTCGTCTCGTCGGCGACGACCTCCACGGGGACACCGCCCGCGAGCCGGATCGACTCCGGGTACGTCGTCCAGTACGGCGCCGGGACGATGACCTCGTCGCCCGGGTCGAGGATCGCGGCGAAGGCCTCGTAGATGGCCTGCTTGCCGCCGTTGGTGACGAGGATCTGCGAGACGTCAGGCTCGTAGCCGGAGTCGCGCAGCGTCTTCGCGGCGATCGCGGCCTTCAGCTCGGGAAGACCGCCGGCCGGGGTGTAACGGTGGTACTTCGGGTTCTTGCAGGCCTCTACGGCTGCCTCGACGATGTAGTCGGGGGTGGGGAAGTCGGGCTCACCGGCGCCGAAGCCGATCACCGGACGGCCGGCGGCCTTGAGGGCCTTGGCCTTGGCGTCCACGGCGAGGGTGGCGGACTCGGAGATCGCGCCGATTCGGGCGGAGACCCGGCGCTCGGTCGGAGGGGTTGCAGCGCTCATGGCCCCATCGTTTCAGACAGGAAACGCGCCCGGCACACGGGTTTCACGGACTGAACATCCACTGAACATCCGTCCGGATCCCGCCCTCGGCCAGCGCGATCTTGTGTCCGCCGACGGCCGCTCGTCCGGCGATCCTCCGGCGGCCACGTCCCCATCGGCCACTTTCTGTTCGACGGGGCGCCCGGGACCACGTACACTCTCACCTCGTTGGCCTTCAGCAGCCGCCGTCGCACGGTGCACAGCGAGCATCCGCGCGGATGCGGTACGTTGGGGGACACACAAAGGGTCGTAGCTCAATTGGTAGAGCACTGGTCTCCAAAACCAGCGGTTGGGGGTTCAAGTCCCTCCGGCCCTGCTACACACACCTTCGCCAGGATGTGTGCGCATGTACGTACAGCAATGCACCGCCGTGCGGCTCAAACCGGGCGCGGCACGGCCACGACCCGGAATCAGGTGAGGACGAGTGACGGACGCCGTGGGCTCCATCGACATGCCTGATGCCGAGGACGAGGCGCCGGAGAAGAAGACGCGTAAGGGCGGCAAGCGCGGCAAGAAGGGCCCGCTGAAGCGGCTCGCGCTGTTCTACCGCCAGATCGTCGCGGAACTCCGGAAGGTCGTCTGGCCGACGCGCAATCAGCTGACGACGTACACCACTGTGGTGATCATCTTCGTCGTCATCATGATCGGTCTCGTGACCGTGATTGACTATGGGCTCGACCACGCAGCCAAGTACGTCTTCGGCTGAGCACAGAGCGAAGGGCGCCGCGGGTTACCGGCGCCCCTTTCGCATGTTCCACCCCTATGTATCCAGGAAGAAGCAGCCACCGTGTCTGACCAGAACCTGAACGACGCCGTCGAGCCGGACCAGTCCGTGGACGACGAGCTCGACATCGTCGAGGGCGCGGACGAGGACCTGGACGAGGTCGAGGCTGCCGACGCCGAGGCGGGCGAGCCCGCCGAGGAAGCCGCGGTGACCGCCGAGGACGCTTCGGACGACTCCGAGGAAGCCTCCGCCGACGCCGAGGACGCGGACGAGGCGACCGAGGAGGAGGCCGAGCCCGTCGACCCCGTCGCCGCCCTCCGCGAGGAGCTCCGCACCCTGCCCGGCGAGTGGTACGTGATCCACACCTACGCCGGCTACGAGAACCGCGTGAAGACCAACCTGGAGCAGCGCGCCGTCTCGCTGAACGTCGAGGACTACATCTTCCAGGCCGAGGTGCCGCAGGAAGAGGTCGTCCAGATCAAGAACGGCGACCGCAAGACGATCAAGCAGAACAAGCTGCCGGGCTACGTCCTGGTCCGCATGGACCTGACGAACGAGTCCTGGGGCGTCGTCCGCAACACGCCCGGCGTCACCGGCTTCGTGGGCAACGCCTACGACCCGTACCCGCTGACCCTGGACGAGATCGTCAAGATGCTCGCCCCGGAGGCCGAGGAGAAGGCCGCCCGCGAGGCCGCCGAGGCCGAGGGCAAGCCGGCGCCGCAGCGCAAGGTCGAGGTGCAGGTGCTCGACTTCGAGGTCGGCGACTCGGTCACCGTCACCGACGGCCCGTTCGCCACGCTGCAGGCCACGATCAACGAGATCAACGCCGACTCGAAGAAGGTCAAGGGTCTCGTCGAGATCTTCGGCCGCGAGACGCCGGTCGAGCTGAGCTTCGACCAGATCCAGAAGAACTAGCTTCTTCAGGAAGAGCTTCCGAACAGGTCAGACCGGCTGTCCCGCAGCCTGTCTGACCTGCTCGGTTTCAGGCCGCGCATCTATACCCGTTATCGTTGTGCGGTATGCCTGCGTCCAGGAACGCCATCTGGGGGCAGGTAGGACCCGAAGAGAGGAACCGGAGAGCAATGCCTCCCAAGAAGAAGAAGGTCACGGGGCTCATCAAGCTCCAGATCCAGGCCGGTGCCGCGAACCCGGCCCCGCCGGTCGGCCCCGCGCTGGGTCAGCACGGCGTCAACATCATGGAGTTCTGCAAGGCCTACAACGCCGCGACCGAGTCGCAGCGTGGCTGGGTCATCCCGGTGGAGATCACGGTCTACGAGGACCGCTCCTTCACCTTCATCACCAAGACGCCCCCGGCCGCCAAGATGATCCTCAAGGCCGCGGGCATCGAGAAGGGCTCCGGCGAGCCGCACAAGACCAAGGTCGCCAAGATCACCGAGGCGCAGGTCCGCGAGATCGCCCAGACGAAGCTGCCCGACCTCAACGCCAACGACCTGGACGCCGCGTCGAAGATCATCGCCGGCACCGCGCGTTCCATGGGCGTCACGGTCGAGGGCTGACCTCCACCCCCCGTACGACAAGCAGAACGTGGGAGGGCCTGCTCGGCCCCGACCACGACTCCTAAGAACACACAGGAGCAGTAGTGAGCAAGCGCAGCAAGTCTCTCCGCGCTGCGGACGCCAAGATCGACCGGGAGAAGCTCTACGCCCCGCTCGAGGCCGTCCGTCTCGCCAAGGAGACCTCCACGACCAAGTTCGACGGCACCGTCGAGGTCGCCTTCCGCCTGGGTGTCGACCCGCGCAAGGCCGACCAGATGGTCCGTGGCACCGTGAACCTTCCGCACGGCACCGGTAAGACCGCCCGGGTCCTGGTCTTCGCGACCGGTGACCGTGCCGAGGCCGCGCGTGCCGCGGGCGCCGACATCGTCGGTGCCGACGAGCTCATCGACGAGGTGTCGAAGGGCCGTCTGGACTTCGACGCCGTCGTCGCCACCCCGGACCTCATGGGCAAGGTCGGCCGTCTCGGCCGCGTCCTCGGCCCCCGTGGTCTGATGCCGAACCCGAAGACCGGCACCGTCACGCCGGACGTCGCCAAGGCTGTCAACGACATCAAGGGCGGCAAGATCGAGTTCCGCGTCGACAAGCACTCGAACCTGCACTTCATCATCGGCAAGACGTCGTTCGACGACACCAAGCTGGTGGAGAACTACGGCGCGGCCCTGGAGGAGATCCTCCGTCTGAAGCCGTCCGCCGCGAAGGGTCGCTACATCAAGAAGGCCGCCATCAGCACCACGATGGGCCCCGGCATTCCGGTCGACTCCAACCGCACCCGCAACCTCCTCGTCGAGGAGGACCCGGCCGCGGTCTGAGCCTTCCAGCTCACCGAAGTCGGACACGGGCCCCGCACCTTCTGGGTGCGGGGCCCGTTCCCTGTCCCCACCCGCTGTGTCCGTGCCCTGGGTTAACGTGCCTTCACGGGAACCGCACGGGGGGACGCATGACGAGCACGAGGGCACACCGGCCGGCGTCGTGGACCGCCCTGCCGGCCGCGCTGGCGGCTCTGGCCGCCTGCACCGCCCCCGACGGCTCCGCGGGCCCCGAGCGCACCGCGCCCGCCCCGGCCGTGACGGCCGCCCTGCGCCAGGCCGAGCGGTCCACCGACCGCGCCGCGTCCTCGTACGTGGAGTCCACGACCACCATGGGCTCCGCGCTCTCCATGACGGCCCGCGGCACCCTCGCCTGGCGCGGCCCTCTCACCGGCACCCTGCGCATCCGGTACACGGGCGGCAGCACGGCCGAGACGATGCGCCGCCTGGGCACGACGTCGATGGAGGCCCGCTACCTCCCCGACGCGTACTACGCGCGGATGGGCGAGCTGTTCGCCGGCAAGACCGACGGCAGGCACTGGATCCGGTACGCCTACGACGACCTGGAGCGCCTCGCGGGCAGTTCCGGCGCCGACCTCGCCGACCGGATGCGCGACACCGCGCCGCACACCTCGGTGAAGCGGCTCCTCGCGTCCTCGGACGTCCGCAGGGTCGGCGAGGAGACCGTGCGGGGCACGCGGGCCACGCACTACTCCGGCACGGTGCCGGGGGAGGGCGCGGACGCGCAGACCGTCGACATCTGGGTCGACGACCGGCACCTGCTCGTCAAGAAGGTCGAGAAGGGCCGCACGGCCACGGGGGCGCTGACCCAGACCGCCTACTACCGCGGCTACGGCGTCGGGGTCACGGTCCGCAAGCCACCGGCCGGGGACACCGCCGACCTGCAGGAACTCCTCGGGAGCGGGCCGCGGAGCTGATGCCGTAAGGGGCGATTTGCCTGACGGCGACGGCGTCCCGTACTCTCCTACAGAAGCCAAAGACCGCTGGTCGTTGCCGTGCGCTCGGATGAGGGTGCGGTGGCCGAAGGATCCGCTGATTAGCGGACGACCCGCGCAGGTGTCAGTGGAAGAACTCCCGGAGTGCGCACAGCCTGTGTGCAATACCGGTCGAGTCCGCCCCGTGCGCCTGCGCCGGGGCGTTTCGTTTTCCCCAGTCCTCCTTCGGGTCCGCGCGGTCAGAATCACCCGGAAGGAGGCCGAGACTCTATGGCGAGGCCCGACAAGGCTGCCGCAGTGGCGGAGTTGACGGAGCAGTTCCGCAACTCCAGCGCTGCCGTGCTGACCGAGTACCGCGGTCTCACCGTGGCGCAGCTCAAGACGCTGCGTCGTTCGCTCGGTGAGAACGCCCAGTACGCCGTGGTGAAGAACACGCTGACCAAGATTGCGGCCAACGAGGCCGGGATCTCGACGCTGGACGACCTGTTCAACGGTCCGACGGCTGTCGCCTTCGTCACCGGTGACCCGGTGGAGTCGGCTAAGGGTCTGCGCGACTTCGCCAAGGACAACCCGAATCTCGTCATCAAGGGCGGTGTCCTTGACGGCAAGGCGCTGTCCGCCGACGAGATCAAGAAGCTTGCGGACCTCGAGTCCCGCGAGGTTCTGCTCGCCAAGCTGGCGGGCGCTCTGAAGGGCAAGCAGACGCAGGCTGCTCAGGTCTTCCAGGCGCTCCCGTCGAAGCTCGTCCGCACCGTGGACGCGCTTCGTGCCAAGCAGGACGAGCAGGGCGGTGCCGAGTAATTCGGCTCGCACGATGACCGCCGCCGCCTGAGGCGGAGGTCGTAGCGGGCCAACGTACGCCCGCCAGCACATGTACATCCGGCACCTGCCGAATTAGTGGAAGGAAAGCCATCGTGGCTCTCACCCAGGACGAACTGCTCGCCGAGTTCGAGGGCATGACCCTCATCCAGCTCTCCGAGTTCGTGAAGGCGTTCGAGGAGAAGTTCGACGTCACTGCCGCTGCCGCCGTCGCCGTTGCCGGCCCGGCCGGTCCGGCCGCCGCCGCCGAGGCCCCGGAGGAGAAGGACGAGTTCGACGTCATCCTCACCGGTGCCGGCGACAAGAAGATCCAGGTCATCAAGGTCGTGCGTGAGCTGACCTCCCTCGGCCTGAAGGAGGCCAAGGACCTGGTCGACGGTGCGCCGAAGCCGGTTCTGGAGAAGGTCAACAAGGAGGCCGCGGACAAGGCCAAGGAGTCCCTCGAGGGCGCCGGCGCCTCCGTCGAGGTCAAGTAAGACCTTCACGAACGCAGCGGCCCGCTAGGGCTGTAACGCGAGCGTACCGAGGAGCGATCATCCATTCGGGTGGTCGCTCTTCGGCGTTCCCGGGGTGTGGCCGCGGTTGCCTTGCACCGCGTTCGTCGGGGGGTATGGTGATCTTCGTCGTGTCCCTGGTCGGCCCGGGGTTCGGGTATGAGGGCCTTGACGAACCGCACGCAGCGCGCAATTCTCAGGACGCGTCGTCACAAGGATCCGTATCCGAGGCATGGATCGGCGACGAAGAGGGCAGTATCAACGTGCGTTGAAGGCAGGCATGGCGCAGGCGTTGAGAACAATGAGGGTCTCTGAAAACCGGGACTGGACATCAGTGTGCCAAGTGGCTACACTGACCCTTTGCGCTGCCTGTTAGCTGTCCCCTGCCCGTCACCAGGGGTCTGCCCTCGCCTCAGTATCGCCGACCGGACATCTCCGACCTGGCCCAACAGCCGGATCGGACGAGGTCTGTCCCGATGTGGGAGTGAGGGGCCGGTACGCGCGTAGTGAGTCCGAGCCCTCGGAAGGACCCCCTCTTGGCCGCCTCGCGCAACGCCTCGACCGCGAATACGAACAACGGCGCCAGCACCGCCCCGCTGCGCATCTCTTTTGCAAAGATCAAGGAGCCCCTCGAGGTTCCGAACCTGCTCGCGCTGCAGACCGAGAGCTTCGACTGGCTGCTCGGCAACACCGCCTGGCAGAGTCGGGTCGAGGCGGCTCTGGAGTCCGGTCAGGACGTCCCCACCAAGTCCGGCCTCGAGGAGATCTTCGAGGAGATCTCCCCGATCGAGGACTTCTCCGGGTCGATGTCGCTGACGTTCCGCGACCACCGTTTCGAGCCCCCGAAGAACAGCATCGACGAGTGCAAGGAGCGCGACTTCACGTACGCGGCCCCGCTCTTCGTCACCGCCGAGTTCACGAACAACGAGACCGGCGAGATCAAGTCCCAGACGGTCTTCATGGGCGACTTCCCGCTCATGACCAACAAGGGCACCTTCGTCATCAACGGCACCGAGCGTGTCGTGGTGTCGCAGCTGGTCCGCTCGCCCGGCGTCTACTTCGACTCCTCCATCGACAAGACGTCCGACAAGGACATCTTCTCCGCCAAGATCATCCCGTCCCGTGGTGCCTGGCTCGAGATGGAGATCGACAAGCGCGACATGGTCGGTGTGCGCATCGACCGCAAGCGCAAGCAGTCCGTCACCGTCCTCCTGAAGGCGCTCGGCTGGACCACCGAGCAGATCCTCGAGGAGTTCGGCGAGTACGAGTCGATGCGCGCCACCCTGGAGAAGGACCACACCCAGGGCCAGGACGACGCGCTGCTCGACATCTACCGCAAGCTGCGTCCGGGCGAGCCCCCCACGCGTGAGGCCGCGCAGACGCTGCTCGAGAACCTCTACTTCAACCCCAAGCGCTACGACCTCGCCAAGGTCGGCCGCTACAAGGTCAACAAGAAGCTGGGTGCGGACGCTCCGCTGGACGCGGGCATCCTGACCGTCGAGGACGTCATCTCGACGATCAAGTACCTGGTCAAGCTGCACGCGGGCGAGACCGAGACGGTCGCCGACAGCGGTCAGAGCATCGTCGTCGAGACCGACGACATCGACCACTTCGGCAACCGTCGTCTGCGCAGCGTCGGCGAGCTCATCCAGAACCAGGTCCGTACGGGTCTGGCTCGTATGGAGCGCGTCGTGCGCGAGCGCATGACCACCCAGGACGTCGAGGCGATCACGCCGCAGACCCTGATCAACATCCGGCCGGTCGTCGCCTCCATCAAGGAGTTCTTCGGCACCAGCCAGCTGTCGCAGTTCATGGACCAGAACAACCCGCTGTCCGGGCTGACGCACAAGCGTCGTCTGTCCGCGCTCGGCCCGGGTGGTCTGTCCCGTGAGCGGGCCGGCTTCGAGGTCCGTGACGTCCACCCGTCGCACTACGGCCGCATGTGCCCGATCGAGACGCCCGAAGGCCCGAACATCGGTCTGATCGGTTCGCTCGCCTCGTACGGCCGCGTCAACGCGTTCGGGTTCGTCGAGACCCCGTACCGCAAGGTCGTCGACGGTCAGGTCACCGACGAGGTGGACTACCTGACGGCCGACGAGGAGGACCGCTTCGTCATCGCGCAGGCCAACGCCACGCTCAACGACGACATGCGGTTCGAGGAGGCCCGGGTCCTGGTCCGCCGTCGTGGCGGCGAGGTCGACTACGTCCCCGGTGACGACGTCGACTACATGGACGTGTCGCCGCGCCAGATGGTGTCGGTCGCGACCGCCATGATCCCCTTCCTCGAGCACGACGACGCCAACCGTGCCCTCATGGGCGCGAACATGATGCGTCAGGCCGTGCCGCTGATCAAGAGCGAGGCCCCGCTCGTCGGCACCGGCATGGAGTACCGCTCCGCCGTCGACGCCGGCGACGTCGTCAAGGCCGAGAAGGCCGGTGTGGTCCAGGAGGTCTCCGCGGACTACATCACCACCGCCAACGACGACGGCACGTACATCACGTACCGCCTGGCCAAGTTCGCCCGCTCCAACCAGGGCACCTCGGTCAACCAGAAGGTCATCGTCCACGAGGGCGACCGGATCATCGAGGGCCAGGTCCTGGCCGACGGTCCGGCCACCGAGAACGGCGAGATGGCCCTCGGCAAGAACCTGCTCGTGGCGTTCATGCCGTGGGAGGGTCACAACTACGAGGACGCGATCATCCTGTCGCAGCGCCTCGTGCAGGACGACGTCCTCTCCTCGATCCACATCGAGGAGCACGAGGTCGACGCCCGTGACACCAAGCTCGGCCCCGAGGAGATCACCCGGGACATCCCGAACGTCTCCGAGGAGGTCCTCGCCGACCTCGACGAGCGCGGCATCATCCGCATCGGTGCCGAGGTCATCGCCGGTGACATCCTCGTCGGCAAGGTCACGCCCAAGGGTGAGACCGAGCTGACGCCGGAGGAGCGCCTGCTCCGCGCGATCTTCGGTGAGAAGGCCCGTGAGGTCCGTGACACCTCGCTGAAGGTGCCCCACGGCGAGACCGGCAAGGTCATCGGCGTGCGCGTCTTCGACCGCGAGGAGGGCGACGAGCTTCCCCCCGGTGTGAACCAGCTGGTGCGCGTCTACGTCGCGCAGAAGCGCAAGATCACCGACGGTGACAAGCTCGCCGGCCGTCACGGCAACAAGGGCGTCATCTCCAAGATCCTGCCGATCGAGGACATGCCGTTCCTGGAGGACGGCACCCCGGTCGACATCATCCTCAACCCGCTGGGTGTCCCGTCCCGAATGAACCCGGGACAGGTCCTGGAGATCCACCTCGGCTGGCTCGCCAGCCGCGGCTGGGACGTCTCCGGCCTCGGCGAGGAGTGGGCGCAGCGCCTCCAGGCCATCGGCGCCGACCAGGTCGCCCCCGGCACCAACGTCGCGACCCCGGTCTTCGACGGTGCGCGGGAGGACGAGCTGGCGGGTCTGCTGCAGCACACCATCCCGAACCGGGACGGCGAGCGCATGGTGCAGCCGACCGGTAAGGCGCGGCTGTTCGACGGCCGCTCCGGTGAGCCGTTCCCGGACCCGATCTCCATCGGGTACATGTACATCCTGAAGCTGCACCACCTGGTCGACGACAAGCTGCACGCCCGTTCGACCGGCCCCTACTCGATGATCACCCAGCAGCCGCTGGGTGGTAAGGCCCAGTTCGGTGGCCAGCGGTTCGGCGAGATGGAGGTGTGGGCGCTGGAGGCGTACGGCGCCGCCTACGCCCTCCAGGAGCTGCTGACCATCAAGTCCGACGACGTCACCGGCCGCGTGAAGGTCTACGAGGCCATCGTCAAGGGCGAGAACATCCCCGAGCCCGGCATCCCCGAGTCCTTCAAGGTGCTCATCAAGGAGATGCAGTCGCTCTGCCTGAACGTGGAGGTGCTGTCCAGCGACGGTATGTCCATCGAGATGCGTGACACCGACGAGGACGTCTTCCGCGCTGCGGAGGAGCTCGGCATCGACCTGTCCCGGCGCGAGCCGAGCAGCGTCGAAGAGGTCTGACGGGAGTCCGGCGGGGCCCTCACCCACAGGGCCCCGCCGACCCCCAGGCCCCCGTTTCAGACCACAGACTTACAACCCTGAGAGGGATTGACGCATAGTGCTCGACGTCAACTTCTTCGATGAGCTCCGGATCGGTCTGGCCACCGCTGACGACATCCGTCAGTGGAGCCACGGCGAGGTCAAGAAGCCCGAGACCATCAACTACCGCACCCTCAAGCCCGAGAAGGACGGCCTCTTCTGCGAGAAGATCTTCGGCCCCACCCGGGACTGGGAGTGCTACTGCGGCAAGTACAAGCGTGTCCGCTTCAAGGGCATCATCTGTGAGCGCTGCGGCGTCGAGGTGACCCGCGCCAAGGTGCGCCGTGAGCGGATGGGCCACATCGAGCTGGCCGCCCCCGTCACGCACATCTGGTACTTCAAGGGTGTCCCGTCGCGCCTCGGCTACCTGCTGGACCTGGCGCCCAAGGACCTCGAGAAGGTCATCTACTTCGCGGCGTACATGATCACGTACGTCGACGAGGAGCGCCGCACCCGCGACCTGCCCTCCCTGGAGGCGCACGTCTCGGTCGAGCGCCAGCAGATCGAGAACCGCCGGGACGCCGACCTGGAGGCCCGCGCCAAGAAGCTCGAGACCGACCTGGCCGAGCTCGAGGCCGAGGGTGCCAAGGCCGACGTGCGCCGCAAGGTGCGCGAGGGTGCCGAGCGCGAGATGAAGCAGCTGCGCGACCGTGCGCAGCGCGAGATCGACCGCCTGGACGAGGTGTGGACCCGGTTCAAGAACCTCAAGGTCCAGGACCTCGAGGGTGACGAGCTCCTCTACCGCGAGCTGCGTGACCGCTTCGGCACGTACTTCGACGGCTCGATGGGTGCCGCGGCGCTGCAGAAGCGCCTGGAGTCCTTCGACCTCGACGAGGAGGCCGAGCGCCTCCGCGAGATCATCCGCACCGGCAAGGGCCAGAAGAAGACCCGTGCGCTCAAGCGCCTGAAGGTCGTCTCCGCGTTCCTGCAGACCAGCAACAGCCCCAAGGGCATGGTGCTCGACTGCGTGCCGGTCATCCCGCCGGACCTGCGTCCGATGGTGCAGCTGGACGGTGGCCGCTTCGCGACCTCCGACCTGAACGACCTGTACCGCCGTGTCATCAACCGCAACAACCGCCTGAAGCGGCTTCTCGACCTCGGCGCGCCCGAGATCATCGTGAACAACGAGAAGCGCATGCTCCAGGAGGCCGTCGACGCGCTCTTCGACAACGGCCGTCGTGGCCGGCCGGTCACCGGTCCGGGCAACCGTCCGCTGAAGTCGCTGTCCGACATGCTCAAGGGCAAGCAGGGCCGCTTCCGTCAGAACCTGCTCGGCAAGCGAGTCGACTACTCGGCGCGTTCCGTCATCGTCGTCGGCCCGCAGCTGAAGCTGCACCAGTGCGGTCTGCCCAAGGCCATGGCGCTGGAGCTCTTCAAGCCGTTCGTGATGAAGCGCCTGGTCGACCTGAACCACGCGCAGAACATCAAGAGCGCCAAGCGCATGGTGGAGCGCGGCCGCACGGTCGTGTACGACGTCCTCGAAGAGGTCATCGCCGAGCACCCGGTTCTGCTGAACCGTGCTCCCACCCTGCACCGCCTCGGCATCCAGGCCTTCGAGCCGCAGCTGGTCGAGGGCAAGGCCATCCAGATCCACCCGCTCGTCTGCACCGCGTTCAACGCGGACTTCGACGGTGACCAGATGGCCGTGCACCTGCCGCTGTCCGCGGAGGCGCAGGCCGAGGCCCGCATCCTGATGCTGTCCTCGAACAACATCCTCAAGCCCGCCGACGGCCGTCCGGTGACGATGCCGACCCAGGACATGGTCCTCGGTCTGTTCTTCCTCACCACCGACGGCGAGATGCGGGACGTGAAGGGCGAGGACCGCTCCTTCTCCTCCGTGGCCGAGGCGATCATGGCCTTCGACGCCGGCGAGCTCTCGCTCCAGTCGAAGATCGACATCCGCTTCCCGGTCGGCACCATCCCGCCGCGCGGCTGGACCCCGCCGGCGCAGGAGGAGGGCGAGCCGGAGTGGCAGCAGGGTGACTCGTTCCGTCTGCGGACGACCCTGGGCCGCGCGCTCTTCAACGAGCTGCTGCCCGAGGACTACCCGTTCGTCGACTACGAGGTCGGCAAGAAGCAGCTTTCCGAGATCGTCAACGACCTCGCCGAGCGCTACCCGAAGGTCATCGTGGCGGCGACGCTCGACAACCTGAAGGCGTCCGGCTTCTACTGGGCGACCCGTTCCGGCGTCACCGTGGCCATCTCCGACGTCGTCGTTCCCGAGGCGAAGAAGGAGATCGTCAAGGGCTACGAGGCGCAGGACGAGAAGGTCCAGAAGCAGTACGAGCGCGGTCTGATCACCAAGGACGAGCGCACGCAGGAGCTCATCGCGATCTGGACCAAGGCGACCAACGAGGTCGCCGAGGCGATGAACGACAACTTCCCGAAGACCAACCCGATCTTCATGATGGTGAACTCGGGTGCACGAGGCAACATGATGCAGATGCGTCAGATCGCCGGTATGCGTGGTCTGGTGTCGAACGCGAAGAACGAGACGATCCCGCGTCCGATCAAGGCGTCGTTCCGTGAGGGCCTGTCCGTGCTGGAGTACTTCATCTCCACGCACGGTGCCCGTAAGGGTCTGGCGGACACCGCCCTGCGTACCGCCGACTCGGGTTACCTGACCCGTCGTCTGGTGGACGTCTCGCAGGACGTCATCATCCGCGAGGAGGACTGCGGCACCGAGCGCGGTCTGAAGCTGCGGATCGCCAACCGCGGCGCCGACGGTGTGCTGCGCAAGGCGGACGACGTCGAGACCAGCGTCTACGCCCGCATGCTCGCCGAGGACGTCGTCATCGACGGCAAGGTGATCGCGCCGGCCAACGTGGACCTGGGCGACGTGCTCATCGACCAGCTGGTGCACCACGGTGTCGAGGAGGTCAAGACCCGTTCGATCCTGACCTGCGAGTCCCAGGTCGGCACCTGCGCCATGTGCTACGGCCGCTCGCTGGCCACCGGCAAGCTGGTCGACATCGGTGAGGCGGTCGGCATCATCGCCGCCCAGTCCATCGGTGAGCCCGGTACCCAGCTGACGATGCGTACCTTCCACACCGGTGGTGTGGCCGGTGACGACATCACCCAGGGTCTGCCGCGTGTCGTCGAGCTCTTCGAGGCCCGTACCCCGAAGGGTGTCGCCCCGATCTCCGAGGCCACCGGCCGCGTGCGGATCGAGGAGACCGAGAAGACCAAGAAGATCGTCGTCACCCCGGACGACGGCAGCGACGAGACGGCGTACCCGATCTCGAAGCGTGCCCGTCTCCTGGTCAGCGAGGGCGAGCACGTCGAGGTGGGTCAGAAGCTCACCGTGGGTGCCACCAACCCGCACGACGTGCTGCGCATCCTGGGTCAGCGTGCCGTCCAGGTCCACCTGGTCGGCGAGGTCCAGAAGGTCTACAACTCGCAGGGTGTGTCGATCCACGACAAGCACATCGAGATCATCATCCGGCAGATGCTCCGCCGTGTGACGATCATCGAGTCGGGCGACGCCGAGCTGCTGCCCGGCGAGCTGGTCGAGCGCTCGAAGTTCGAGACCGAGAACCGTCGTGTGGTCCAGGAGGGCGGTCACCCGGCCTCCGGCCGGCCGCAGCTCATGGGTATCACCAAGGCCTCGCTGGCCACGGAGTCCTGGCTGTCGGCGGCGTCCTTCCAGGAGACGACGCGAGTCCTCACGGACGCGGCGATCAACGCCAAGTCCGACTCGCTCATCGGCCTCAAGGAGAACGTCATCATCGGTAAGCTCATCCCGGCCGGTACGGGTCTGTCCCGCTACCGCAACATCCGGGTCGAGCCGACCGAGGAGGCCAAGGCCGCGATGTACTCGGCCGTCGGCTACGACGACATCGACTACTCGCCGTTCGGCACCGGCTCCGGCCAGGCCGTTCCGCTGGAGGACTACGACTACGGTCCGTACAACCAGTAAGCGAGCGATCGTGTGAAGGGCGGTCACCCCTCGGGGTGGCCGCCCTTCGGCGTGTCCGGGGCCGGCTCGGGGGTCTCTCAGGGGATCTCTCGGCAACTCTCAGGGTGCGACCCCGATGCCCGGACCGCCGGTTCGGCGCATGATGGAGGGACTCCGACCGTTACGGGGGAGGTGCTCCATGACTCAGCCGTCGTGGCCGCCGTGGAAGCCCTGGCAGGGGCCCGGACCGCAGCCGTGGCAGAAGGGCGCGGGCGGTGCGCCGCAGCCCTGGGCCCAGGCCGCCGCCCCCGCGATGCTCGCCTCGCACGCCGACCGTGAGCGCGCCGTGGACGTGCTCAGGGCCGGGTTCGGCGAGGGGCGCCTGGAGAAGCCCGAGTTCGAGCAGCGGGTCGCGAGGGCCTACGCGGCCCGTACGGTGGGGGAGCTGGCCCTGCTGGTGGCCGACCTGCCCCAGGGGCCCATGCCGCTGCCGGCGCCCGTCACGCCGGTGCCGCGGACCTTCCTGCCGTACGACCGGCCGCGGACCAACGGCAAGGCGGTCGGTTCGGCCGTCTGCGGGGTGCTCTGCCTGATGAGTTTCGGCCTGGCCGGCATACCGGCCGTCGTGCTGGGGCACTCGGCCCGCGCCGAGATACGGCGCACGGGGGAGAGCGGTGACGGGCTCGCCCTGACGGGGCTCGTTCTCGGCTGGCTGTCGAACGCGGCGTGGGCGGCGCTGCTGACGCTGATGATCGTGGCCGCGGCCGTGTCCGCGTGACGGTGGGCGGGTGCGCGGTGAGAGGGCTGTGACGTGGCCGGATCGACCGGACGAAGATCGTCTACGCCGTGTGGTCTTGACATCGGCCGTATGGCGATGCGGGCGAGACCCATTTGTTTTGACCGCAGCGAATGCGATAGGTACGCTCAGACCTTGTGCCTGGGGTGTGCCCTGGCTCTTGTGCGTGCCTTCAGACCGTACAGCGAGCTGTGAGCGGCCACCGTGATCTGTGCTCTTTTCGCCTCGCGGCGGGAGTCCGCCGGATTCGACACACCCGACCGCGTGGGTCGGTGACGTTCCAGGTTAGCTTCACCATTCGGCACACAGAAACCGGAGAAGTAGTGCCTACGATCCAGCAGCTGGTCCGCAAGGGCCGGCAGGACAAGGTCGAGAAGAACAAGACGCCCGCACTCGAGGGTTCCCCTCAGCGTCGTGGCGTCTGCACGCGTGTGTTCACGACCACCCCGAAGAAGCCGAACTCGGCCCTGCGTAAGGTCGCGCGTGTGCGTCTGACCAGCGGGATCGAGGTCACCGCTTACATTCCGGGTGAGGGACACAACCTGCAGGAGCACTCCATCGTGCTCGTGCGCGGCGGCCGTGTGAAGGACCTGCCGGGTGTTCGCTACAAGATCATCCGCGGCTCCCTCGACACCCAGGGTGTCAAGAACCGCAAGCAGGCCCGCAGCCGCTACGGCGCCAAGAAGGAGAAGTAAGAATGCCTCGTAAGGGCCCCGCCCCGAAGCGCCCGGTCATCATCGACCCGGTCTACGGCTCTCCTCTGGTGACCTCCCTGATCAACAAGGTGCTGCTGAACGGCAAGCGCTCCACCGCCGAGCGCATCGTCTACGGCGCCATGGAGGGTCTGCGTGAGAAGACGGGCAACGACCCGATCATCACGCTGAAGCGCGCGCTTGAGAACATCAAGCCGACCCTCGAGGTCAAGTCCCGCCGTGTCGGTGGTGCGACGTACCAGGTTCCGATCGAGGTCAAGCCCGGTCGCGCCAACACGCTCGCGCTGCGCTGGCTGGTCGGTTACTCCCGCGCCCGTCGCGAGAAGACCATGACCGAGCGTCTGCTCAACGAGCTCCTCGACGCCTCCAACGGCCTGGGTGCCGCTGTGAAGAAGCGCGAGGACACGCACAAGATGGCCGAGTCCAACAAGGCCTTCGCGCACTACCGCTGGTAGTCGCTACCCACATCGAGACCGAGAGAAGACTGAAGCCTTATGGCTACCACTTCACTTGACCTGGCCAGGGTCCGAAACATCGGGATCATGGCCCACATCGACGCGGGCAAGACGACCACCACCGAGCGGATTCTGTTCTACACCGGTGTGTCCTACAAGATCGGTGAGGTCCACGACGGCGCTGCCACCATGGACTGGATGGAGCAGGAGCAGGAGCGTGGCATCACGATCACGTCTGCTGCCACCACCTGTCACTGGCCGCTCGAAGACAACGACTACACCATCAACATCATCGACACCCCGGGGCACGTCGACTTCACCGTCGAGGTGGAGCGATCCCTGCGTGTGCTCGACGGTGCTGTGACGGTGTTCGACGGTGTCGCCGGTGTCGAGCCGCAGTCCGAGACGGTGTGGCGTCAGGCCGACCGTTACGGCGTCCCCCGCATCTGCTTCGTCAACAAGCTGGACCGTACCGGCGCCGAGTTCCACCGCTGCGTGGACATGATCTCGGACCGCCTGGGCGCCCAGCCGCTCGTCATGCAGCTCCCGATCGGCGCCGAGGCCGACTTCAAGGGCGTCGTGGACCTGGTCCGCATGAAGGCGCTCGTGTGGTCCGCCGAGGCCGCCAAGGGCGAGATGTACGACGTCGTCGACATCCCGGCCACGCACACCGAGGCCGCCGAGGAGTGGCGCGGCAAGCTGGTCGAGGCCGTCGCGGAGAACGACGAAGAGATCATGGAGCTGTACCTCGAGGGCCAGGAGCCCACCGAGGAGCAGCTGTACGCCGCGATCCGTCGCATCACCATCGCGTCCGGCAAGTCCAGCGACACCACGGTCACCCCGGTGTTCTGTGGCACCGCGTTCAAGAACAAGGGCGTCCAGCCCCTGCTCGACGCGGTCGTGCGCTACCTGCCGACCCCGCTCGACGTCGAGGCCATCGAGGGCCACGACGTGAAGGACCCCGAGCTGGTCGTCAAGCGCAAGCCGTCCGACGACGAGCCGCTGTCCGCGCTGGCGTTCAAGATCATGAGCGACCCGCACCTCGGCAAGCTCACCTTCGTCCGGGTCTACTCGGGCCGCCTGGAGTCCGGCACCGCCGTGCTGAACTCCGTCAAGGGCAAGAAGGAGCGCATCGGCAAGATCTACCGCATGCACGCGAACAAGCGTGAGGAGATCGAGTCGGTGGGCGCCGGCGACATCGTCGCCGTCATGGGCCTGAAGCAGACCACCACCGGTGAGACGCTGTCCGACGACAAGCAGCCGGTGATCCTGGAGTCCATGGACTTCCCGGCGCCGGTCATCCAGGTCGCGATCGAGCCCAAGTCCAAGGGTGACCAGGAGAAGCTGGGTGTCGCCATCCAGCGTCTCGCGGAGGAGGACCCCTCCTTCCAGGTTCACTCGGACGAGGAGACCGGCCAGACCATCATCGGCGGTATGGGCGAGCTGCACCTCGAGGTGCTGGTCGACCGTATGCGCCGTGAGTTCAAGGTCGAGGCGAACGTCGGCAAGCCGCAGGTCGCCTACCGCGAGACGATCCGCAAGGCCGTCGAGCGCGTCGACTACACGCACAAGAAGCAGACTGGTGGTACCGGCCAGTTCGCCAAGGTGCAGATCGCGATCGAGCCGATCGAGGGCGGCGACGCCTCGTACGAGTTCGTGAACAAGGTCACCGGTGGCCGTATCCCGAAGGAGTACATCCCTTCGGTCGACGCCGGTGCGCAGGAGGCCATGCAGTTCGGCATCCTCGCGGGCTACGAGATGACCGGCGTGCGCGTCACGCTGATCGACGGTGGCTACCACGAGGTCGACTCCTCCGAGCTCGCGTTCAAGATCGCCGGCTCGCAGGCCTTCAAGGAGGCCGCGCGCAAGGCCAGCCCCGTGCTGCTCGAGCCGATGATGGCCGTCGAGGTCACCACGCCCGAGGACTACATGGGCGAGGTCATCGGTGACATCAACTCCCGCCGTGGCCAGATCCAGGCCATGGAGGAGCGGGCGGGTGCTCGCGTCGTGAAGGGCCTCGTGCCCCTCTCGGAGATGTTCGGTTACGTCGGCGACCTGCGCAGCAAGACGTCCGGCCGGGCCAGCTACTCCATGCAGTTCGACTCCTACGCCGAGGTTCCGCGGAACGTCGCCGAGGAGATCATCGCGAAGGCCAAGGGCGAGTAACGCACCGCGTTCACACGCTTTAGGCTTGACTCCGGAGCCTCAGGGGGCATTCCACCGCAACAGCGGGCGGAATGCCCCCGGGCCCGGGCTTTCCAGCAAAGATCACCTGGCGCCGATGAAGCAAGGCGTTCAGAACCACTCCACAGGAGGACCCCGTGGCGAAGGCGAAGTTCGAGCGGACTAAGCCCCACGTCAACATCGGCACCATCGGTCACATCGACCACGGTAAGACGACCCTCACGGCCGCCATTACCAAGGTGCTGCACGACGCGTACCCGGACCTGAACGAGGCCTCGGCCTTCGACCAGATCGACAAGGCTCCCGAGGAGCGCCAGCGCGGTATCACCATCTCCATCGCGCACGTCGAGTACCAGACCGAGACGCGTCACTACGCCCACGTCGACTGCCCCGGTCACGCGGACTACATCAAGAACATGATCACGGGTGCGGCGCAGATGGACGGCGCCATCCTCGTGGTCGCCGCCACCGACGGCCCGATGCCGCAGACCAAGGAGCACGTGCTCCTGGCCCGCCAGGTCGGCGTTCCGTACATCGTCGTCGCCCTGAACAAGGCCGACATGGTGGACGACGAGGAGATCCTGGAGCTCGTCGAGCTCGAGGTGCGTGAGCTCCTCTCCGAGTACGAGTTCCCGGGCGACGACGTTCCCGTCGTCAAGGTCTCGGCGCTCAAGGCGCTCGAGGGCGACAAGGAGTGGGGCCAGTCGGTCCTGGACCTGATGGCCGCCGTCGACGAGGCGATCCCGCAGCCCGAGCGTGACGTCGACAAGCCGTTCCTGATGCCGATCGAGGACGTCTTCACCATCACCGGTCGCGGTACGGTCGTCACCGGCCGTATCGAGCGTGGTGTCCTCAAGGTCAACGAGACCGTCGACATCATCGGCATCAAGACCGAGAAGACCACCACCACGGTCACCGGCATCGAGATGTTCCGCAAGCTGCTCGACGAGGGCCAGGCCGGTGAGAACGTCGGTCTGCTGCTCCGCGGCATCAAGCGCGAGGACGTCGAGCGCGGCCAGGTCATCATCAAGCCCGGTTCGGTCACGCCGCACACCGAGTTCGAGGCCCAGGCCTACATCCTGTCCAAGGACGAGGGTGGCCGCCACACGCCGTTCTTCAACAACTACCGTCCGCAGTTCTACTTCCGTACGACGGACGTGACCGGCGTCGTGACCCTCCCCGAGGGCACCGAGATGGTCATGCCGGGTGACAACACCGAGATGAAGGTGGAGCTCATCCAGCCCGTCGCCATGGAAGAGGGCCTGAAGTTCGCCATCCGTGAGGGTGGCCGGACGGTCGGCGCCGGCCAGGTCACCAAGATCAACAAGTAATCTTGTCGGTCTGACCTGGTAGCTCCAGCGCGAGCACCTGAAGGGGCCCGCACGACTTCGGTCGTGCGGGCCCTTTCGCATGCCCGGAGACAGGTCCGGACGCGGTCCGTCAGGGAGTGCGGCGCAGCCCGTCGACCAGGACCGCGGCCAGCCGGCGGGCGTCGTAGCCGGGGTCGTTCTCGGCGCCGATGCAGAGGTTGCCGACGCCGCGCAGCAGGGTGAGGGCCTGGACGTCGTCGCGGATCTCGCCGGCGGCGACGGCCGCGGACAGCAGGTCGGCGCAGACGGGCACCAGGCGGTCCAGGAAGTAGTCGTGCAGGGCGGTGAAGCCGGACTGGTCGGAGCGCAGCACGGCGGCGAGGCCGTGCTTGGTGACCAGGAAGTCCACGAACAGGTCGATCCACCGCCGCAGAGCCGCGTGCGGGGTCGCGGCCTCGGCGAGCAGCGCGGGGCCGGCCTCGGCGCAGGCGTCCACCTGGTGCCGGTAGACGGCGATGATCAGGTCCGCGCGAGTCGGGAAGTGCCGGTAGAGGGTGCCCGTGCCGACGCCGGCCCGGGCGGCGATGTCACGCACCGGGGCGTCCACGCCCGAGGTGACGAAGACCGCGGCGGCCGCGTCGAGCAGCGTCTCCTTGTTGCGCCGGGCGTCCTTCCGCCGGGACGGGGCCGCGCTCGTGCCGCGCTGCTCGCTCTCGCTCACCGCGTCGCTCCTCGCTCTCTCACCGGGTCTCCGCATGGTCTCACGCAGGCGGGAACCAGCCGTCGCACGCCGGCGCTTGCAGAAACGGAACAACGTTCCGTATCGTGGGAGGCGTACCGGAACGCTGTTCCGTTTCCAGTGTAGGAGGCTCCCATGCAGTACCGCACGCTCGGCCGCACCGGCGTCCAGGTCAGCACCCTCGCGCTCGGCGCCATGAACTTCGGCGCCATCGGGCGCACCACCCAGGACGAGGCCACCGCCATCGTCGACGCGGCCCTGGAGGCCGGCGTCAACCTCATCGACACCGCCGACTTCTACGGCGAGGGCGAGTCCGAGGAGATGGTCGGCAAGGCCATCGCGGGCCGCCGCGACGACATCGTGCTGGCCACCAAGGCGACCATGCCGATCGGGGAGGAGCGCAATCATCGGGGCAGCTCCCGCCGCTGGCTCTACAAGGCCCTCGACGACAGCCTGCGCCGCCTCGGCGTGGACCACGTCGACCTGTTCCAGATCCACCGCTGGGACCCCACCACCAGCGACGAGGAGACCCTGTCGGCCCTCACCGACCTCCAGCGCGCCGGGAAGATCCGCTACTTCGGCTCCTCCACCTTCCCCGCGTACCGCATCGTGCAGGCGCAGTGGGCCGCCCGCGAGCTGCGGCTCGGCCGGTACGTCACCGAGCAGCCCAGCTACTCGATCCTCCAGCGCGGCATCGAGTCGCACGTCCTGCCGGTGACCCAGGAGTACGGCCTCGGGGTGCTCGTGTGGAGCCCGCTCGCCTCGGGCTGGCTGTCCGGCGCGGTCCGCAAGGGACGTGAGGTGACCACGAGCCGGTCGCGGATGCTGCCCGAGCGGTTCGACCTCTCGGTCCCCTCCAACCAGGCCCGCAGCAAGGCCGTGGAGCGGCTGGCCGAGGTCGCCGACCAGGCCGGTCTCACCCTGATCCAGCTGGCCCTGGGATTCGTGAACGCGCACCCCGCCGTGACCGCCGCGCTCATCGGCCCCCGCACGCTCGACCACCTGCGCTCGCAGCTCGCCGCAGCCGACACCGTGCTCCCCTCCGACGTCCTCGACGCGATCGACGAGATCGTCGCCCCCGGCACGGATCTGGCCCCGCAGGAGAAGTTCGACACGCCGCCCGCCCTGCTCGACGCGTCCCTGCGCCGCCGCTGACCGGGACGGACGGCCCTGATGTCCAGCACCCCCCGGCCGAGCTTCGGGATCATGACCGCACCCTCCCAGGTCGGCTACGACGACGTCGTGCGCGTCTGGCGCGAGGCGGACGCGCTGCCGGAGATCGAGCACGCCTGGCTCTTCGACCACCTCATGCCCATCTTCGGCGACCCCGAGGGCCCGGTGTTCGAGGGCTGGACGCTGCTCGCGGCCCTCGCGGCGCAGACCGAGCGGCTCCGGCTCGGCGTGATGGTGACCAGCAACCGGTTCCGCGCGCCCGCGCATCTGGCCAAGATCGCGACGACCGTCGACGTCGTCTCCGGCGGCCGGCTCGACTTCGGCATCGGGGTCGGCTCACGGCCCCACCCGCCGGAGGCCCGGCGCGAGTACCCCGCCCACGGGCTGCCCTTCCTGGAGCCGGCCCAGGCGGTGGAGAGCCTCGCCGAGGCGTGCACGGTGATCCGCCGGCTGTGGACCGCGGAGGAGCCGTTCGACTTCCACGGCACCCATCACCGGCTGACCGGCGCCTTCGCCGGCCTCAAGCCCGTGCAGCGACCGCACCCGCCGATCCTCGTCGGCGGCCGCGCGGCCACGACCCTGCGGGTGGCCGCCGAGCACGCGGACCTGTGGAACATCCCCGGCGGCGGGGACATCGAGGACGTGGCCGGCCGCAGCCGGCTGCTGGACCGCCACTGCATCGAGATCGGGCGTGACCCGGCCTCGCTCGTCCGCTCGGTCCACCTGCCCGTGGACGTCGGCCGGCCCGCCGCCGTGCGGGCGTCCGTCGGGCAGGCCCTCGACGCCGGCTTCCGGCACATCGTGCTCGGGCTGCCGGTGCCGTTTCCCGAGGGCATCGCCCCATGGGTGGCGGAGGAGGTGATCCGTCCGTCGGCGGGATGAGCGCGGGCTGAACACCTCGCGCGTGCACGGGTATTGACGTGCCGCTCGGCCAGACCATACCGTCCGCCCCATCCCTAATGTTTCGGTAGCGTGTTCGAAACATTCGAGAATGACGACGGGAATGGAAGCCCTCGTATGAGACCCCTTCGCTTCGCCACCGCGGCCCTCGCCACCGCAGCACTGGCCCTGCCGCTCCTGGGCGGTTCGGCGTCCGCCGCCTCGCCGGCCGGTCCCAAGGCGCCACTGCACTCCCACGCTTCACCCGACAAGCTGCGCGCGGCCGCCCCCGAAGGTTTCGTGATCGGCACGGCGGTGGCCGGCGGCGGTCACCACCTGGAGCAGGACTACCCGGACCCCTTCACGTACGACCAGGAGTACCGGAAGGTCCTGGGGCGGGAGTTCAGCTCGGTCTCGCCCGAGAACCAGATGAAGTGGGAGTACATCCATCCCGAGCGCGACCGCTACGACTTCGGGCAGGCGGACGCGATCGTCGAGTTCGCCCGCAGGAACCACCAAGTGGTGCGCGGCCACACGCTGTTGTGGCACAGCCAGAACCCCGGGTGGCTGGAGAAGGGCGACTTCACCAAGGAGGAGCTGCGCGGCATCCTGCGCGAGCACATCACCAAGGTGGTCGGCCGGTACAAGGGCAGGATCCAGCAGTGGGACGTGGCGAACGAGATCTTCGACGACCAGGGCAACCTGCGCACTCAGGACAACATCTGGATCCGTGAGCTCGGCCCCGGCGTCGTCGCGGACGCGTTCCGCTGGGCGCACAAGGCGGACCCGAAGGCGAAGCTGTTCTTCAACGACTACAACGTCGAGAGCGTCAACGCGAAGAGTGACGCGTACTACGCCCTGGTGAAGGAGCTGCGCGCGCAGCGGGTGCCGGTGCACGGCTTCTCCGTGCAGGGCCACCTGAGCACGCGCTACGGCTTCCCCGGCGACCTCGCCGACAACCTGCGCCGGTTCGACGCGCTCGGTCTGGAGACCGCGGTCACGGAGCTGGACGTCCGCATGGACGTGCCGGAGGGCTCGCTCCCGACCCCGGCCCAGGAGAAGCAGCAGGCCGAGTACTACCAGCGGATGCTGCGGGCGTGCCTGGAGGTCGACGGCTGCAACTCGTTCACCATCTGGGGCTTCACCGACAAGTACTCGTGGGTCCCGGTGTTCTTCCAGGGCGAGGGCTTCGCGACGGTCATGACGGACGACTTCGACCGCAAGCCGGCGTACTACGCGCTGCGCGACACCCTGAAGGACGCCCGTCAGGACGGCTGCGGCAAGGGCGGCCCGAAGGGCCCGAAGCACCGCGAGCACTGAGTCCTCCGAACCACCGCCCCGGCCCGGTCGTCCGCCACCGGTCCGGGGCGGTTCCATGCTCACGCGGGTGGCGCGGTGGCTTCCGTGCGCATCCGAACCGTGTCCACAGTCCGCACACGATGTCCAGATAGCGGACATTCGGGCCCGCCCCTTGGTATCCGCGAAACACAGGGGTAACACTGACAGGGTTGGGCGCCCTGTCGTATACGAGATCTGTGTACGGACGAGGGCGCCGACGTCCCGCGCGCGGCAACGGCGCCGAGCGCCCCCACCGGTGCCGTACCGGTGAAGCCGTGCCAGAAAGGGACCTGCCCCGTGACCTCGCGACCCGACCCCAAGACCTCCCTCGACCGTCTGCGCGCCGAGGTGGAGCGCCGCAACCCCGCGGAGCCCGAGTTCCACCAGGCCGCCCGAGAGGTCCTGGAGACGCTCGCGCCCGTGCTCGCCGCGCGGCCCGAGTACGCGGAGCCGGGGCTCGTGGAGCGGCTGGTCGAGCCGGAGCGGCAGATCATGTTCCGGGTCCCGTGGCAGGACGACCAGGGGCGGGTCCACGTCAACCGCGGCTTCCGCGTCGAGTTCAACAGCGCCCTCGGCCCGTACAAGGGCGGTCTGCGCTTCCACCCCTCGGTGAACCTCGGCATCATCAAGTTCCTGGGCTTCGAGCAGATCTTCAAGAACGCGCTCACCGGGCTCGGCATCGGCGGCGGCAAGGGCGGCAGCGACTTCGACCCGCAGGGCCGCAGCGACGCCGAGGTCATGCGCTTCTGCCAGTCCTTCATGAGCGAGCTGTACCGGCACATCGGCGAGTACACCGACATCCCGGCCGGTGACATCGGTGTCGGCGGCCGGGAGATCGGCTATCTGTTCGGCCAGTACCGGCGCATCACCAACCGCTGGGAGGGCGGCGTCCTCACCGGCAAGAGCGCGGGCTGGGGCGGCTCGCTGATCCGCCCGGAGGCCACCGGGTACGGCAACGTGCTCTTCACCGAGGCCATGCTGCGCGCCCGCGGCGAGGACCTGGAGGGGCAGACCGCGGTCGTCTCCGGCTCCGGCAACGTGGCGATCTACACCATCCAGAAGCTGGCCGCCCTCGGCGCCAACCCGGTCACCTGCTCCGACTCCAGCGGCTACGTCGTCGACGAGAAGGGCATCGACCTGGAGCTGCTGCGCCAGATCAAGGAGGTCGAGCGGGGCCGGGTGAGCGCGTACGCCGAACGCCGGGGCGCCTCCGCCCGGTTCGTGCCGGACGGTCGTGTCTGGGAGGTCCCGGCGGACGTGGCGCTGCCGTCGGCCACGCAGAACGAACTGAACGCCGTCGACGCCGACGCCCTGATCCGCAACGGCGTGAAGGCGGTCTCCGAGGGCGCGAACATGCCCACCACGCCCGAGGCCGTGCAGCTGTTCCAGCGGGCCGGCGTGGCCTTCGGGCCCGGCAAGGCGGCCAACGCCGGCGGGGTCGCCGTCAGCGCGCTGGAGATGACCCAGAACGCCTCCCGTACCTCGTGGAAGGCCGACCAGGTCGAGCGCGAGCTGGCGCGGATCATGAGCGACATCCACACCACCTGCGCCGAGACGGCCGAGCGCTACGGTGCCGCGGGCGACTACGTGACCGGCGCGAACATCGCCGGCTTCGAGCGGGTGGCGGACGCGATGCTGGCCCAGGGCGTCATCTGACACGCCGGGGGAGGCGCGCGCACGGCGGCCCAGGGTTTGACCTGCGTCACGCTCGGGGTATTCTCTCCGGCTCGATTGGCCAGGCCCCTGCCCCGTATGGCAGACTAGCGGGGTTGCTCGGTCGAGTGTTGATGCTGCGCGCCTCCCGCCGGGAGGACCGGAAGCGAGTCCCACAGTACTCGTCGCCCTAACTGCCATCACGGCAGCGCTGGGGCGGACGTACGGGAATCTTTCGGGAAGTGTCAGTGCGGCACCGGCCAGGCACCCGGTGGGCCTCCTAGCTCCCGGCTTGCGGTTCCGGAAGGGCCGTGTTCCCACGCAGGGATGTTCGAACAAGGGACATCTGTGTCAGCGGGAGCGCGACACGCCCGACCGCGTGGGTCGGAGGAGGTCAAGGGAACACCGGGTTCCAGAGCGTATGAGAGACAGGACTACTGAGTAGCCATGGCGGGACAGAAGATCCGCATCCGGCTCAAGGCCTACGACCACGAGGTCATCGACTCTTCGGCGAAGAAGATCGTCGAGACGGTGACTCGCACTGGTGCGTCGGTCGCGGGCCCGGTGCCGCTGCCCACTGAGAAGAACGTGTACTGCGTCATCAAGTCGCCGCACAAGTACAAGGACTCGCGCGAGCACTTCGAGATGCGCACGCACAAGCGCCTGATCGACATCCTCGACCCGACCCCCAAGACCGTTGACTCTCTGATGCGACTCGACCTCCCGGCCGGTGTCGACATCGAGATCAAGCTCTGAGGCCGGTGATCTGAACGATGGCTAAGCAGATCAAGGGCATCCTGGGCGAGAAGCTCGGCATGACGCAGGTGTGGGACGCGAACAACCGCGTCGTCCCGGTCACCGTCGTCAAGGCGGGCCCCAACGTCGTCACCCAGGTCCGTACGAACGACGTCGACGGCTACGAGTCGGTCCAGATCGCCTTCGGCGAGATCGACCCGCGCAAGGTGAACAAGCCCCTCAAGGGCCACTTCGCCAAGGCCGACGTCACCCCCCGTCGCCACCTCGTCGAGATCCGCACCGCTGACGCCTCCGAGTACACGCTCGGCCAGGAAGTCACGGCCGAGGTCTTCGAGGCCGGCGTGAAGGTCGACGTCACCGGCAAGAGCAAGGGCAAGGGCTTCGCCGGTGTCATGAAGCGTCACAACTTCAAGGGCCTCGGCGCCGGTCACGGCACCCAGCGCAAGCACCGCTCGCCCGGTTCCATCGGTGGCTGCGCCACCCCGGGCCGTGTGTTCAAGGGCCTCCGCATGGCGGGTCGCATGGGCAACGAGCGGGTCACCACCCAGAACCTGACCGTCCACGCCGTTGACGCGGAGAAGGGTCTGCTGCTCATCAAGGGCGCGGTTCCCGGTCCGAACGGCGGCCTCGTCCTGGTCCGCACCGCGGCCAAGGGGGCCTGAGGTAACCGATGAGCACTGTTGACATCCTTTCGCCTGCTGGCGACAAGGCCGGTTCCGTCGAGCTCCCCGCGGAGATCTTCGACGTAGAGAAGATCAGCGTTCCGCTGCTCCACCAGGTCGTCGTCGCCCAGCTGGCCGCTGCCCGTCAGGGCACGCACAAGACCAAGACCCGTGGCGAAGTCCGTGGTGGCGGCAAGAAGCCGTACCGCCAGAAGGGCACCGGTCGCGCCCGTCAGGGTTCGACCCGCGCGCCGCAGTTCGCCGGTGGTGGCGTCGTGCACGGTCCCGTGCCGCGTGACTACTCGCAGCGGACCCCGAAGAAGATGAAGGCCGCGGCCCTGCGCCACGCCCTCACCGACCGGGCCCGCAACAACCGCATCCACGTCGTCTCCGGCGTGATCGAGGGCGACAACCCGTCCACGAAGGCCGCGAAGAGCCTGTTCGGCAAGATCTCGGAGCGCAAGAACCTGCTCCTGGTCGTCGAGCGCGCCGACGAGGCCGCGTGGCTGTCCGCCCGCAACCTGCCCCAGGTCCACATCCTGGAGCCGGGCCAGCTGAACACGTACGACGTTCTCGTCTCGGACGACGTGGTCTTCACCCAGGCCGCGTTCGAGTCCTTCGTGTCGGGCCCGAAGGCCGATGACACCGAAGGGAGCGAGGCCTGATGGCTATCCGTCACCCCGCTATTGCCTCCAAGGCCGCGAAGAAGGCCAAGGCCGCTCGCGTCGCCAAGGCGCGCCGCCACGCCGCCGAGGGCAAGAACACCGTCGTCACCCCGGTCAGCAAGGCGTACACGGACCCCCGTGACGTCCTGCTGAAGCCGGTCGTGTCGGAGAAGAGCTACGCGCTCCTCGACGAGAACAAGTACACGTTCATCGTCGACCCGAACGCCAACAAGACCCAGATCAAGCAGGCCGTCCAGGCGGTCTTCGACGTCAAGGTCACTGGGGTCAACACGATCAACCGCGCCGGCAAGCGCAAGCGGACCCGCACCGGGTTCGGCCAGCGTGCCGCCACCAAGCGCGCGATCGTGACCCTCGCCGAGGGCGACCGTATCGACATCTTCGGCGGTCCGACCGCGTAAGCGGGTCGGATCGTCCGATATCGGACGAGGACTGAGAAATGGGAATCCGCAAGTACAAGCCGACTACGCCGGGCCGCCGTGGCTCCAGCGTCGCCGACTTCGTCGAGGTCACGCGGTCCACGCCGGAGAAGTCGCTGGTCCGCCCCCTGCACAGCAAGGGCGGCCGTAACAACGCCGGTCGTGTGACCGTTCGCCACCAGGGTGGCGGACACAAGCGCGCCTACCGCGTGATCGACTTCCGTCGTCACGACAAGGACGGCGTGCCGGCGAAGGTCGCGCACATCGAGTACGACCCCAACCGCACCGCGCGCATCGCGCTGCTGCACTACGCCGACGGCGAGAAGCGCTACATCCTCGCCCCGCGCAACCTGCAGCAGGGTGACCGCGTCGAGAACGGTCCCGGGGCCGACATCAAGCCGGGCAACAACCTGGCGCTCCGCAACATCCCGGTCGGTACCACGATCCACGCGATCGAGCTCCGTCCCGGTGGCGGCGCCAAGTTCGCCCGCTCCGCCGGTGCCTCCGTGCAGCTGCTCGCGAAGGAGGGCCAGATGGCCCACCTCCGCATGCCGTCCGGTGAGATCCGCCTGGTCGACGTGCGCTGCCGCGCCACCGTCGGCGAGGTCGGCAACGCCGAGCAGAGCAACATCAACTGGGGCAAGGCCGGCCGCAAGCGCTGGCTGGGCGTCCGCCCGACCGTTCGCGGTGTGGCGATGAACCCGGTTGACCACCCGCACGGTGGTGGTGAGGGCAAGACCTCCGGTGGTCGCCACCCGGTCTCCCCGTGGGGTCAGAAGGAAGGTCGTACTCGTGCTCCCAAGAAGGCGAGCAACAAGTACATCGTCCGCCGCCGCAAGACGAACAAGAAGCGCTAGGAGCGGGTTTAGATGCCGCGCAGTCTCAAGAAGGGGCCCTTCGTCGACGACCACCTGATCAAGAAGGTGGAAGCCCAGAACGAAGCCGGCACCAAGAACGTCATCAAGACCTGGTCCCGTCGCTCCATGATCGTGCCGGCCATGCTCGGCCACACGCTCGCGGTGCACAACGGCAAGACCCACATCCCGGTGTTCGTCACCGAGTCGATGGTCGGCCACAAGCTCGGCGAGTTCTCGCCGACGCGCACCTTCCGGGGCCACGTCAAGGACGACCGGAAGTCGAAGCGCCGCTAGTAGCGGATCGCATTCAGACACGTAAGAAACTGAAGGGACAACCATGGAAGCCAGGGCCCAGGCGCGGTACATCCGCGTCACGCCCATGAAGGCCCGCCGCGTGGTGGACCTCATCCGTGGCATGGACGCCACGGAGGCCCAGGCTGTTCTGCGATTCGCTCCGCAGGCAGCCTCCGTGCCGGTCGGCAAGGTGCTCGACAGCGCCATCGCCAACGCCGCGCACAACTACGACCACACGGACGCCTCCTCGCTGTTCATCAGCGAGGCGTACGTCGACGAGGGCCCGACCCTGAAGCGGTTCCGGCCGCGCGCCCAGGGCCGTGCCTACCGGATCCGCAAGCGGACCAGCCACATCACCGTGGTCGTCGCCAGCAAGGAAGGAACCCGGTAATGGGCCAGAAGGTTAACCCGCATGGGTTCCGGCTCGGTGTCACCACGGACTTCAAGTCCCGGTGGTACGCCGACAAGCTGTACAAGGACTACGTCAAGGAAGACGTCGCCATCCGTCGGATGATGACGTCCGGCATGGAGCGCGCCGGCATCTCGAAGGTGGAGATCGAGCGCACCCGTGACCGCGTCCGTGTGGACATCCACACCGCTCGCCCGGGCATCGTCATCGGCCGCCGCGGCGCCGAGGCCGACCGCATCCGCGGTGACCTGGAGAAGCTGACCGGCAAGCAGGTCCAGCTGAACATCCTCGAGGTCAAGAACCCGGAGACGGACGCTCAGCTGGTGGCCCAGGCCGTCGCCGAGCAGCTCTCCTCCCGCGTCTCCTTCCGCCGTGCCATGCGCAAGAGCATGCAGTCGGCGATGAAGGCCGGCGCCAAGGGCATCAAGATCCAGTGCGGTGGCCGCCTCGGTGGCGCCGAGATGTCCCGCTCGGAGTTCTACCGCGAGGGCCGCGTGCCCCTGCACACGCTCCGCGCGAACGTGGACTACGGCTTCTTCGAGGCCAAGACGACCTTCGGCCGCATCGGCGTGAAGGTCTGGATCTACAAGGGCGACGTCAAGAACATCGCCGAGGTCCGCGCCGAGAACGCCGCTGCCCGTGCGGGTAACCGCCCGGCGCGCGGCGGTGCCGACCGCCCGGCCCGTGGTGGCCGCGGTGGCGAGCGGCGCGGTCGTAAGCCGCAGCAGGCTGCCGGCGCCGAGGCCCCCAAGGCCGAGGCTCCCGCCGCCGCTCCGGCTGAGAGCACCGGAACGGAGGCCTGACCGTCATGCTGATCCCCCGTAGGGTCAAGCACCGCAAGCAGCACCACCCGAAGCGCAACGGTATGTCCAAGGGTGGAACGCAGGTTGCGTTCGGCGAGTACGGCATCCAGGCGCTGACCCCGGCCTACGTGACGAACCGCCAGATCGAGGCGGCTCGTATCGCGATGACCCGCCACATCAAGCGTGGCGGCAAGGTCTGGATCAACATCTACCCGGACCGTCCCCTCACCAAGAAGCCGGCCGAGACCCGCATGGGTTCCGGTAAGGGTTCGCCGGAGTGGTGGATCGCCAACGTCAAGCCCGGACGCGTCATGTTCGAGCTGTCGTACCCCAACGAGAAGATCGCCCGTGAGGCCCTGACTCGCGCAGCCCACAAGCTGCCGATGAAGTGCCGGATCGTCAAGCGCGAGGCAGGTGAAGCGTGATGTCGGCCGGTACCAAGGCGTCCGAGCTGCGCGAGCTGGGCAACGAGGAGCTTCTGGCGAAGCTCCGCGAGGCCAAGGAAGAGCTGTTCAACCTCCGCTTCCAGGCGGCCACGGGTCAGCTCGAGAACCACGGTCGGCTGAAGGCCGTCCGCAAGGACATCGCGCGGATCTACACCCTGATGCGCGAGCGTGAGCTGGGCATCGAAACGGTGGAGAACGCATGAGCGAGAGCAACGTGACTGAGAACAAGGAAGCTCGCGGTTTCCGCAAGACCCGTGAGGGTCTGGTCGTCAGCGACAAGATGGACAAGACCGTCGTCGTCGCCGTCGAGGACCGCGTCAAGCACGCGCTGTACGGCAAGGTCATCCGCCGTACCAACAAGCTCAAGGCGCACGACGAGCAGAACGCCGCGGGTGTCGGCGACCGCGTCCTCCTCATGGAGACCCGGCCGCTGTCCGCCACGAAGCGCTGGCGTGTCGTCGAGATCCTCGAGAAGGCCAAGTAATTCCTGCGGGACAAACCCGGCAGGTCAGTTCCGCCAGGCTCCGGGAGCCGCTCACTGAGCGGCTCCCGGGGAACCGGCAGACAAACAGGAGATAGACGTGATCCAGCAGGAGTCGCGACTGCGTGTCGCCGACAACACTGGTGCGAAGGAGATCCTTTGCATCCGTGTGCTCGGTGGCTCCGGTCGCCGCTACGCGGGCATCGGTGACGTCATCGTCGCCACCGTCAAGGACGCGATCCCCGGTGGCAACGTGAAGAAGGGTGACGTCGTCAAGGCGGTCATCGTTCGCACCGTCAAGGAGCGCCGCCGTCCGGACGGCTCGTACATCCGCTTCGACGAGAACGCCGCCGTCATTCTGAAGAACGACGGCGACCCTCGCGGCACCCGTATCTTCGGCCCCGTCGGCCGTGAGCTGCGCGAGAAGAAGTTCATGAAGATCATCTCGCTCGCGCCGGAGGTGCTGTAAGCATGAAGATCAAGAAGGGCGACCTGGTCCAGGTCATCACCGGTAAGGACAAGGGCAAGCAGGGCAAGGTCATCGCGGCCTTCCCCCGCGAGGACCGTGTCCTGGTCGAGGGTGTCAACCGGGTCAAGAAGCACACCAAGGCCGGCCCGACCGCCAGCGGTTCGCAGGCCGGCGGCATCGTCACGACCGAGGCGCCGATCCACGTCTCCAACGTCCAGCTGGTCGTTGAGAAGGACGGCAACAAGGTCGTCACGCGTGTCGGTTACCGCTTCGACGACGAGGGCAACAAGATCCGCGTTGCCAAGCGGACGGGTGAGGACATCTGATGGCTACCACCACGACTCCGCGTCTCAAGACGAAGTACCGCGAGGAGATCGCGGGCAAGCTGCGTGACGAGTTCAAGTACGAGAACGTCATGCAGATCCCCGGCCTCGTCAAGATCGTGGTCAACATGGGTGTGGGCGACGCCGCCCGCGACTCCAAGCTGATCGAGGGCGCCATCCGCGACCTCACCACGATCACCGGTCAGAAGCCGGCCGTCACCAAGGCCCGTAAGTCCATCGCGCAGTTCAAGCTGCGTGAGGGTCAGCCGATCGGTGCCCACGTCACGCTCCGTGGCGACCGCATGTGGGAGTTCCTGGACCGCACCCTGTCGCTCGCGCTGCCGCGCATCCGCGACTTCCGCGGTCTGTCCCCCAAGCAGTTCGACGGCCGTGGCAACTACACCTTCGGTCTCACGGAGCAGGTCATGTTCCACGAGATCGACCAGGACAAGATCGACCGCGTCCGGGGTATGGACATCACCGTGGTCACCACGGCGACCAACGACGCTGAGGGCCGCGCGCTCCTTCGTCACCTCGGCTTCCCCTTCAAGGAGGCGTGAGCGAGATGGCGAAGAAGGCTCTGATCGCTAAGGCTGCTCGCAAGCCCAAGTTCGGTGTGCGTGGCTACACCCGCTGCCAGCGCTGCGGCCGTCCGCACTCCGTGTACCGCAAGTTCGGCCTGTGCCGCGTGTGCCTTCGTGAGATGGCTCACCGTGGCGAGCTGCCGGGCGTGACCAAGAGCTCCTGGTAATCCCCGCTTTCAGGGATAACCAAGGCTCTCGGTAAGCAGACAGGGCGGCAGGACGCCCAGCCCGCATGCCTTAGGCTTGTGGGGTTGGGCGTCTGTCGCCGCCCGTACGACTTACTACGCCGTAGGTCCACCGCGCCGCACCCGTCCCGTCTCGGATCGGGGAGAGGGATGGCGCACCAGGAAACCCCGGCGAGAGAGGCCGAAGGCCAATTCATGACCATGACTGATCCGATCGCAGACATGCTTACGCGTCTGCGGAACGCGAACTCGGCGTACCACGACACCGTGGCGATGCCGCACTCGAAGATCAAGTCGCACATCGCGGAGATCCTCCAGCAGGAGGGCTTCATCACGGGCTGGAAGGTCGAGGACGCCGAGGTCGGCAAGAGCCTCGTTCTCGAGCTGAAGTTCGGCCCGAACCGTGAGCGCTCCATCGCGGGCATCAAGCGGATCTCCAAGCCCGGTCTCCGGGTGTACGCGAAGTCCACCAACCTGCCGAAGGTGCTCGGCGGCCTGGGCGTGGCCATCATCTCCACGTCCCACGGTCTCCTCACCGACAAGCAGGCCGGCAAGAAGGGCGTGGGTGGGGAAGTCCTCGCCTACGTCTGGTAGCAGAAGGGAACGGAGGAAACAGCTATGTCGCGCATCGGCAAGCTCCCCATCGCGGTTCCCGCCGGCGTGGACGTCACCATCGACGGCCGTACGGTCAAGGTCAAGGGCCCCAAGGGCGAGCTGACCCACACCGTCTCGGCGCCGATCGAGGTCGCCAAGGGCGAAGACGGCACCCTGTCGGTGACCCGCCCGAACGACGAGCGTCAGAACAAGGCCCTGCACGGCCTGTCCCGCACGCTGGTGGCGAACATGATCACCGGCGTGACCCAGGGTTACGTGAAGAAGCTCGAGATCAGCGGTGTCGGTTACCGCGTGACCGCCAAGGGTTCGAACCTCGAGTTCGCGCTCGGTTACAGCCACCCCATCACGGTCGAGGCCCCCGAAGGCATCACCTTCAAGGTCGAGGCGCCCACGCGTTTCTCGGTCGAGGGCATCGACAAGCAGAAGGTCGGCGAGGTCGCGGCCAACATCCGCAAGCTGCGCAAGCCCGACCCGTACAAGGCCAAGGGCGTCAAGTACGAGGGCGAAGTCATCCGCCGCAAGGTCGGAAAGGCGGGTAAGTAAGCCATGGCATACGGACAGAAGATCCTCAAGGGCGACGCCTACAAGCGCGCCGCGATCAAGCGCCGCCACATCCGGATCCGTAAGCACATCAACGGAACGGCGGAGCGTCCGCGTCTGGTCGTTACCCGCTCGAACCGCCACATCGTGGCCCAGGTGATCGACGACATCAAGGGTCACACCCTGGCGTCCGCGTCCACCCTGGACACCTCGATCCGCGGTGGCGAGGGCGACAAGTCCGCGCAGGCCAAGCAGGTCGGCGCCCTGGTCGCCGAGCGCGCCAAGGCCGCCGGTGTCGAGGCTGTCGTGTTCGACCGTGGTGGCAACCAGTACGCCGGGCGCATCGCCGCCCTGGCGGACGCCGCCCGCGAAGCCGGGCTCAAGTTCTGAGCCTGCCGTAGCTAGCGGAAACAGAGAGAGGTAAATCCAATGGCTGGACCCCAGCGCCGCGGTGGCGGTGCCGGTGGCGGCGAGCGGCGGGACCGGAAGGGCCGTGACGGCGGCGCAGCTGCCGCCGAGAAGACCGCGTACGTTGAGCGCGTTGTCGCGATCAACCGCGTCGCCAAGGTTGTGAAGGGTGGTCGTCGCTTCAGCTTCACCGCGCTGGTCGTGGTGGGCGACGGTGACGGCACCGTGGGTGTCGGTTACGGCAAGGCCAAGGAGGTGCCGGCCGCCATCGCCAAGGGTGTTGAGGAGGCCAAGAAGCACTTCTTCAAGGTCCCCCGTATCCAGGGCACCATCCCGCACCCCATCCAGGGTGAGAAGGCTGCCGGCGTCGTGCTGCTCAAGCCCGCGTCGCCCGGTACCGGTGTTATCGCCGGTGGTCCGGTGCGCGCCGTGCTCGAGTGCGCCGGTATCCACGACGTGCTGTCGAAGTCGCTCGGCTCCGACAACGCCATCAACATCGTGCACGCGACCGTGGAGGCCCTGAAGGGCCTGCAGCGTCCCGAGGAGATCGCGGCCCGCCGTGGTCTGCCGCTCGAGGACGTCGCCCCCGCGGCCCTGCTGCGTGCGCGTGCCGGGGCGGGTGCGTAATCATGGCGCAGCTGAAGATTACGCAGGTCAAGTCCTACATCGGCAGCAAGCAGAACCACCGCGACACCCTGCGCTCCCTTGGTCTCAAGGGCATCAACACGCAGGTCGTCAAGGAGGACCGCCCCGAGTTCCGCGGCATGGTGCACACCGTCCGCCACCTCGTGACGGTCGAGGAGGTCGACTGATCATGGCGGAGCAGAACCCGCTCAAGATCCACAACCTCCGTCCGGCCCCCGGTGCCAAGACCGCGAAGACCCGTGTCGGTCGTGGTGAGGCGTCGAAGGGTAAGACGGCCGGTCGTGGTACCAAGGGCACCAAGGCCCGTTACCAGGTTCCGGAGCGCTTCGAGGGTGGCCAGATGCCCCTCCACATGCGTCTCCCGAAGCTGAAGGGCTTCAAGAACCCGTTCAAGACCGAGTACCAGGTCGTCAACCTGGACAAGCTCGCCTCCCTCTACCCCGAGGGCGGCGAGGTCACGGTCGCGGACCTGGTCGAGAAGGGTGCCGTTCGCAAGAACAGCCTCGTCAAGGTGCTCGGCCAGGGCGAGATCTCCGTGGCGCTGCAGGTGACGGTCGACGCCGTCTCCGGCTCCGCCAAGGAGAAGATCACCGCCGCCGGCGGCAGCGTCACCGAGCTCGTCTGATTGCATCAGGCGTCTCGATGACTTGAGCGATCCCGACCGGGGATACCCCACAAATGGGGTATCCCCGGTTGGTCGTTCCTAGGGGGGCGGTCTCGCCGGTAAGGTGGCCTGCACTGCCCACTTTCACGGGTGCGTCACATGAGGCACTCTGAGCGGCAGTTGACCGTTAGCTAAGTCGTTCCCTATCAGTCGAACCTCAGACCGTCACCCTTGACGCAGTTGCGCGGGGGTCGCAGGAGGCACCGTGCTCACCGCGTTCGCCCGGGCGTTCAAGACGCCCGACCTGCGCAAGAAGCTGCTCTTCACGCTCGGCATCATCGTGATCTACCGGATCGGTACCCACATCCCGATCCCCGGCGTCGACTACCGGGCCGTTCAGGTCTGTATCGACCAGGCGAGCACGAACCAGGGCATCTTCGGCCTGGTCAACATGTTCAGTGGCGGCGCGCTGCTGCAGATCACGATCTTCGCGCTCGGCATCATGCCGTACATCACGGCGAGCATCATCCTGCAGCTGCTGACCGTCGTGATCCCGCGTCTGGAGGCCCTGAAGAAGGAGGGCCAGGCGGGTACCGCGAAGATCACGCAGTACACCCGCTACCTCACGGTCGCGCTCGCCATCCTCCAGGGCACCGGCCTGGTCGCCACCGCCCGCAGCGGCTCGCTGTTCCCGCAGTGCGCCGTCGCCGGCCAGATCGTCCCGGACCGCTCCATCTTCACGACCATCACGATGGTCATCACCATGACCGCCGGTACGGCCGTCGTCATGTGGCTCGGTGAGCTCATCACCGACCGCGGCATCGGCAACGGCATGTCGATCCTGATGTTCATCTCGATCGCCGCGACCTTCCCGGCCGCGCTGTGGGCCATCAAGCAGCAGGGCGACCTGGCGGACGGCTGGATCGAGTTCGGCACGGTGATCCTCGTCGGCCTGGTCATGGTCGGCCTGGTGGTCTTCGTCGAGCAGGCGCAGCGCCGCGTACCCGTCCAGTACGCGAAGCGCATGATCGGCCGCCGTTCCTACGGCGGTACGTCCACGTACATCCCGCTCAAGGTGAACCAGGCGGGTGTGATCCCCGTCATCTTCGCGTCGTCGCTGCTCTACATCCCGGCACTGATCGTGCAGTTCTCCGGATCGAACGCCGGATGGGCCGCCTGGATCCAGCAGAACCTGGCCAGTACGTCGGCCCCGGTTCACATCGCTCTGTACTTCCTGCTGATCGTCTTCTTCGCGTTCTTCTACGTGGCCATCTCGTTCAACCCCGAGGAAGTCGCGGACAACATGAAGAAGTATGGTGGCTTCATCCCGGGCATCCGGGCTGGCCGACCGACCGCTGAGTACCTGTCGTACGTACTCAACCGGATCACGTGGCCGGGCTCGCTGTACTTGGGTCTGATCGCTCTCGTGCCGACGATGGCGTTGGCTGGTTTTGGGGCAGACCAGAACTTCCCGTTCGGCGGGACCAGCATCCTCATCATCGTGGGTGTGGGTCTTGAGACGGTGAAGCAGATCGAGAGCCAGCTCCAGCAGCGCAATTACGAAGGGTTCCTCCGCTGATGCGAATCGTCCTCGTCGGGCCGCCGGGTGCCGGTAAGGGAACGCAGGCCGCGTTCCTGGCCAAGAACCTGTCGATCCCGCACATCTCCACGGGCGACCTGTTCCGCGCCAACATCAGCCAGCAGACGGACCTCGGCAAGCTCGCGAAGTCCTACATGGACGCGGGCAACCTGGTTCCGGACGAGGTCACCATCGGGATGGCCAAGGACCGCATGGAGCAGCCGGACGCCGAGAACGGCTTCCTGCTCGACGGCTTCCCGCGCAACGTGTCGCAGGCCGAGGCGCTCGACGAGATGCTCCGCTCCGAGAGCATGAAGCTCGACGCGGTGCTGGATCTCGAGGTCCCCGAGGACGAGGTCGTCAAGCGGATCGCCGGGCGGCGGATCTGCCGCAAGGACTCCGCGCACGTCTTCCACGTCACGTACAGCCGGCCGAAGCAGGAGGGCGTCTGCGACGTCTGCGGCGGCGAGCTGTACCAGCGGGACGACGACTCCGAGGAGACGGTCCGCAAGCGGCTCGAGGTCTACCACACGCAGACCGAGCCGATCATCGACTACTACAAGGCGCAGGGGCTGGTCGTGACCATCTCCGCCCTCGGCAAGGTCGAGGAGGTCACGGCTCGCGCCATGCAGGCGCTGAAGCGTGACGAGGACGCCAAGTAGGAGTCACCAGCTCGTACGGCGCAGCCGCGGTTCCCGGTCAGGGGGCCGCGGCTGCTGCGTGGGGCGGGGTGTGGCTCCGCCCTTATGGTTGAGAAAAGTCCCGCAGTCCGGTCCGAGAAAGGCCCCGCCGCCATGGTGCAGATCAAGAACCCCGAGCAGATCGCCAAGATGCGCGAGGCGGGGCTGGTCGTCGCCGCCATCCACGCGGCCACCCGGGAGGCCGCGGTGCCCGGGGCCAGCACCAAGGATCTGGACGAGGTCGCGCGCAAGGTGCTCGCCGAGCACGGTGCCAAGTCGAACTTCCTGGGGTACGGCGGCTTCCCGGCGACGATCTGCACGTCCGTGAACGACGTGGTCGTCCACGGCATCCCCTCGGAGGACGTCGTCCTCAAGGACGGCGACATCATCTCCATCGACTGCGGTGCCATCGTCGACGGCTGGCACGGCGACGCCGCCTACACGGCGTTCGTGGGCTCCGGGCACGCCCCCGAGCTGGTGGAGCTGTCCCGGGTGACCGAGGAGTCGATGTGGGCCGGCATCGCGGCCATGAAGCCGGGCAACCGCCTCGTGGACGTCTCCCGTGCCATCGAGACGTACATCCGCCGCCAGCCCAAGCCGGGCGGCGGCCGCTACGGGATCATCGAGGACTACGGCGGCCACGGCATCGGCACCGAGATGCACATGGACCCGCACCTGCTGAACTACGTGGAGCGCCGGCGCGGCAAGGGCCCCAAGCTGGTCCCCGGCTTCTGCCTGGCCATCGAGCCGATGGTCTCCCTGGGCACCCCGAAGACCGAGGTCCTCGAGGACGACTGGACGGTCATCACGACGGACGGCACCTGGTCCTCGCACTGGGAGCACTCGGTCGCCCTGACCGAGCAGGGCCCGCTGGTCCTCACGGCCCCGGACGGCGGCAAGGCCAAGCTGGCGGAGCTGGGCGTGACGGCGGCGCCCGATCCGCTGGGGTGACCGACGGCCTGAGGCCAGGACGCCGGTCGGAGGCCGGCGCAGCCGCGCGAAGCTTGTGAGGCGCCCTGGGCGCCGAGCCCGCGAGGGCGGCGTCGAGAAGGGCCAGCCGGCGGCAAGGCCAAGCTGGCGGAGCTGGGCGTGACGGCGGCGCCCGATCCGCTGGGGTGACCGACGGCTGAGGCCCGGACGCCGGTCGGATCCGCTTGCGTAAGGATCACCCCTGTGGGGCAGACTTCCCCGATTCGTCTTTCCGGGTGCGCTGACGTAGACTGACTCGTCGGCTCTCGTGTACCCGCATGTCCGCATGCGCTCGCAGAGAGTCGATCAAGGTAGTCGATTCGAAGGGCGAAGCGTGGCCAAGAAGCAAGGTGCCATCGAGATCGAGGGCACTGTCGTCGAGTCTCTTCCGAACGCCATGTTCAAGGTCGAGCTCCAGAACGGCCACCAGGTCCTGGCACACATCAGCGGCAAGATGCGTATGCACTACATCCGCATCCTCCCTGACGACCGGGTCGTGGTGGAGCTGTCTCCGTACGACCTGACGCGTGGCCGGATCGTCTACCGCTACAAGTAGATCTTGCCCGGGCCCCGGTTCTTCCGGGGCGTTGGCACTGACCCGGAGAACCTCACCCCATGAAGGTCAAGCCGAGCGTCAAGAAGATCTGCGACAAGTGCAGGGTGATCCGCCGTCACGGTCGGGTCATGGTCATCTGCGACAACCCGCGCCACAAGCAGCGCCAGGGCTGACGCACGACCACACCCCTCTGCACCGCTATCGCAGAGATTCGCGCGACGCGAGCTGAATTGTTCATACGCAGAGCCCTGGCGAGCTGTCGCCAGACACCCCCGGTTCGGAGGCCGGGGACCCAGTTCGTACCTGGTACGGCGGCTGGGAACCGGTTCTGCGGAAGACCTCCGACAACCACCAGGAGCCATTGAATGGCACGCGTTTCCGGTGTTGACATCCCGCGCGAAAAGCGCGTGGAGATCGCCCTCACCTACGTGTTCGGCATCGGCCGGACCCTTTCGCAGCAGACGCTGGCCGCCACCGGCGTCGACCCGAACACCCGCGTTCGCGACCTCTCCGAGGAGCAGCTCGTCGCGATCCGCGAGTACGTCGACAACAACATCAAGACCGAGGGTGACCTCCGTCGCGAGATCCAGGCCGACATCCGCCGCAAGGTCGAGATCGGTACCTACCAGGGTCTGCGTCACCGTCGCGGCCTGCCCGTCCGCGGTCAGCGCACCAGCACGAACGCCCGTACCCGCAAGGGCCCGCGTCGCGCCATCGCCGGCAAGAAGAAGCCGGGCAAGAAGTAGTCCGCAGCGGACACCGTCCAGCGGTCTTCGCTGTAGGACCGACCACCTCCCGTAGGAGTAATAGATGCCCCCCAAGGGTCGTCAGGGCGCTGCCAAGAAGGTGCGCCGCAAGGAAAAGAAGAACGTCGCTCACGGCCACGCGCACATCAAGAGCACGTTCAACAACACGATCGTCTCGATCACGGACCCGTCCGGCAACGTGATCTCCTGGGCCTCCGCCGGCCACGTCGGCTTCAAGGGCTCCCGGAAGTCCACGCCGTTCGCCGCGCAGATGGCCGCCGAGTCGGCTGCCCGCCGCGCCCAGGAGCACGGCATGCGCAAGGTCGACGTGTTCGTGAAGGGCCCGGGTTCCGGTCGTGAGACCGCGATCCGCTCCCTGCAGGCCACGGGCCTCGAGGTCGGCTCCATCCAGGACGTCACCCCGACCCCGCACAACGGCTGCCGTCCGCCGAAGCGCCGCCGCGTCTGATCGTCTGACGCACGCGCTTCACCGGGCTTTTCGGGCGGTACGGCTCCTCGGGGCCGTATCGCCCGTACCCTTGCAGTACCCGTCCCTCTTGCCGGGGGCGGTTTCCGTCGGGCGTCAAATAGCGGGCGTCCACGAAAGAAGGATCTGATCCACACATGCTGATCGCTCAGCGTCCCTCGTTGACCGAAGAGGTCGTCGACGAATTCCGCTCCCGGTTCGTGATCGAGCCGCTGGAGCCGGGCTTCGGCTACACCCTCGGCAACTCCCTGCGCCGCACCCTCCTCTCGTCGATCCCCGGCGCTGCTGTCACCAGCATCCGCATCGACGGTGTCCTGCACGAGTTCACCACCGTGCCGGGCGTCAAGGAGGACGTCACCGACCTGATCCTCAACATCAAGCAGCTGGTCGTCTCCTCGGAGCACGACGAGCCCGTCGTGATGTACCTGCGCAAGCAGGGCCCGGGTCTGGTCACCGCCGCCGACATCGCGCCCCCGGCCGGTGTCGAGGTGCACAACCCCGACCTCGTCCTCGCCACGCTCAACGGCAAGGGCAAGCTGGAGATGGAGCTGACGGTCGAGCGCGGCCGCGGTTACGTCTCCGCCGTGCAGAACAAGCAGGTGGGCCAGGAGATCGGCCGTATCCCGGTCGACTCCATCTACTCGCCGGTGCTGAAGGTCACGTACAAGGTCGAGGCCACGCGTGTCGAGCAGCGCACCGACTTCGACAAGCTGATCGTCGACGTCGAGACCAAGCAGGCGATGCGTCCCCGTGACGCCATGGCCTCCGCCGGTAAGACCCTGGTCGAGCTGTTCGGTCTCGCCCGCGAGCTGAACATCGACGCCGAGGGCATCGACATGGGTCCGTCCCCGACGGACGCGGCGCTGGCGGCCGACCTCGCGCTCCCGATCGAGGAGCTCGAGCTGACCGTCCGCTCGTACAACTGCCTCAAGCGCGAGGGCATCCACTCCGTGGGTGAGCTCGTGGCGCGTTCCGAGGCCGACCTGCTCGACATCCGCAACTTCGGTGCGAAGTCGATCGACGAGGTCAAGGCGAAGCTCGCGGGTATGGGCCTGGCGCTCAAGGACTCGCCTCCCGGGTTCGACCCCACCGCCGCCGCGGACGCCTTCGGGGCGGACGACGACGCGGACGCCGGGTTCGTGGAGACCGAGCAGTACTGAGAGCTCGGGCTTTCCGGTCCGTACTCGGGTGCGGGTGTGCTGTGGTTTCTCGCGCAGTTCCCCGCGCCCCTTCCGGGCACGGCCCCTTTCGGGGCCTGTGCCCGGATCTCCGACGGGCGACCGCCCGCTCGGATACTGACCCCGGTACCTGATACGGCCGGGGCAGACACACAGGAGAAAGAACATGCCGAAGCCCACCAAGGGTGCCCGTCTGGGCGGCAGCGCCGCGCACGAGAAGCTCCTCCTCGCGAACCTGGCGAAGAGCCTCTTCGAGCACGGCCGGATCACCACCACCGAGGCGAAGGCCCGCCGTCTGCGGCCGTACGCCGAGCGTCTGATCACCAAGGCGAAGAAGGGCGACCTTCACAACCGCCGTCAGGTGCTCCAGGTCATCACGGACAAGGGCATCGTCCACACGCTCTTCACCGAGATCGGCCCGCGGTACGAGAACCGTCCGGGTGGCTACACCCGGATCACCAAGGTCGGTAACCGCCGTGGCGACAACGCGCCCATGGCTGTCATCGAGCTGGTCGAGGCGCTGACGGTCGCCCAGGAGGCCACCGGTGAGGCCGAGGCCGCCACCAAGCGTGCCGCCAAGGACGCCGACGCCGCCGAGACCAAGGTCGACACGACCAAGGCCGACGAGGCTCCCGCCGAGGAGTCGAAGGACGCCTAGTCCGGGGCTGTTCGATCGCGGGTCCGTCCCTTCCGGGGGGCGGGCCCGCTTTCGTGTCGCTGAGAGGATCTACGGGTGAGTGACGAAGTGGAACCCGGGTACGTACGGCTGCGCCTCGACCTGTCGTACGACGGCACCGAGTTCTCCGGGTGGGCCAAGCAGGCCGGCGGGCGTCGGACCGTGCAGGGGGAGATCGAGGACGCGCTGCGGACCGTCACCCGGTCCGGGGGCACCACGTACGAGCTGACCGTCGCGGGGCGGACGGACGCCGGGGTGCACGCGCGCGGGCAGGTCGCCCACGTGGATCTGCCGCGCGCGGTGTGGGCCGAGCACAGCGAGAAGCTGCTCAAGCGGCTCGCCGGGCGGCTGCCCAGGGACGTGCGCGTGTGGGCGCTGCGCGAGGCGCCCGCCGGGTTCAACGCCCGGTTCTCCGCGGTGTGGCGGCGGTACGCCTACCGCGTGACCGACAACCCCGGGGGCGTCGATCCGCTGCTGCGCAACCACGTCCTGTGGCACGACTGGCCGCTCGACGTGGACGCCATGAACGAGGCGGCCCAAGGGCTCCTCGGGGAGCACGACTTCGCCGCCTACTGCAAGAAGCGGGAGGGCGCGACGACCATCCGCACTCTCCAGGAGCTGAGCCTGGTGCGCGGGGACGACGGGATCGTCACCGCGACCGTGCGGGCGGACGCCTTCTGCCACAACATGGTGCGCTCGCTCATCGGGGCGCTGCTGTTCGTGGGGGACGGGCACCGGCCCCCGGACTGGCCCGGCAAGGTGCTCGCCGCCGGTGTCCGGGACTCCGCCGTGCACGTCGTACGGCCGCACGGGCTGACCCTCGAAGAGGTCGGCTATCCGGCGGACGAGCTGCTGGCCGCGCGGAACAAGGAGGCGCGCAACAAGCGGACGCTGCCCGGCGCCGGCTGCTGCTGAGCTCAGTCCCGGTCCAAGGTGGCCAGCGTGTCGGCGAGGGCGCCGGCGGCGGAGTCGGCGTCGCGGCCGTCGCCGCGCGCGACGGCGGCGAGCTCCACGTGCAGGAACAGGGCGTGCCGGCGCTCGGCCGTCCTGCCCTGCACGTTGGCCGTGCCCTCCAGCGGGCAGCGGGCCGACCAGCCGCGGCAGACCCGCAGGCCGTCGGCCTCCAGCCGGTCGGCCAGGGCGGTGGCCTCGCCGGGTGCGCTGCCGGCCGCGCCGCCGGACACGATGGCCTCGTAGGGGCGCTCGCGGGTCCGGGAGAAGCCGTGCAGCTGCAGGCCGGGCACCCCGCGCTTCTGCAGTTCCTCGACGACCGTGTGGAAGGCGCTGTCCTCGCGGTGCGCCACGTCCGCGGAGCCGGAGCGGCCGGCCCTGCGGTGGGCGCCGGCCAGGACCAGCGCGCCGGACGGGGTGTCCTCCAGCAGCCGGACGCCCAGTTCCTCGGTGTCGCGGTCGGAGACCGGATGGGGCACCTGGACGTTCCAGCGCAGGGTCGAGTCGGCGTTCAGGTAGAGGCGTCCCCAGTGCGCGGCGTCGCCGTCGGGCTCGGTCGCGGCTATCTCGTCGTAGCGGCGGCCGGAGTCGGTGTCGGTGAGGCGGGTCACGGAGAGGCCGAGCGGGGAGAGCCGGCGCTCGGCCTCCGCCGCGTCACCGTCGAGCAGCGCGCCCACCCCGTCCGCCAGCCGCTCGCGCTCGTCGGTGCCGGGCGGGCTGTAGTGGCCGTCGGGTGCGAAGTCCGCCGTGTACGTGAGGACGCGGCTGCGCAGATCGACGAGTTCGCGGGCCTGCGGAGCCGACGGTTCCGTGCGGTCGGCGGATGCCGAGTCGCAGGACGCGAGTGCGAGGGTCAGAACCGCCGGGGCAAGAATGCGAGTGAAACGTGATGCTCTTGTGATGAATGACGGCGATTGAGATGTGAGTGGCATGTGAGTATGTCGCGGTGACATTCCGTAAGTCTCTCCGTATAGGTCGCTCGGTGGCGGTTCTGGGGGCTTTGGCGGGCCTCGTGACCGCCTGTTCCTCCTCCGAGCCGTCCGGGGCCCAGGTGAAGCCGGGGGGCCGCTCGTTCACCGTCGCCGCCGCGGGTGATGTGCTCATCCACCCCGAGCTGGTCGACCAGGCGGCCAAGGACGCCAAGAAGACCGGTGAGGGGCGGGCCGGGCTGGACTTCGGACCGCTGATGGCGGGTGTGAAGCCCATCATCAGCAAGGCCGACCTGGCCATCTGTCACATGGAGACGCCCGTCGGCACTCCCAAGGGACCCTTCGAGGGGTACCCCGAATTCCTGGTCCCCCCGCAGATCCTCACAACCCTCAAGGACGTGGGGTACGACACCTGCTCGACGGCCTCCAACCACACCTTCGACCACGGCCTCAAGGCCGTGAAGCGCACCCTGGACGCGATGGACAAGGTGGGTCTGGGACACACCGGGTCCGCGCGTACGCCCAAGGAAGCAGAGCAGATCAACATCCGGGACGTCAACGGCGTCAAGGTCGCTCACCTGGCGTTCTCGTGGGAGTCGTTCCTGAACCCCACGCCCGAGAAGCAGAAGTGGGCGTTCAACCGGCTCGGTACCGACGAGATCAAGAAGGCCGAGGCTCGCGCCCGAAAGAAGGGCGCCGAGGTCGTGATCCTCTCCGTCCACTGGGGTCTGGAGCACTACAACGAGCCCAGCGTGCCGCAGCTGGAGCTGGCCGAGCGGATCACCAAGGAGACCGGGGTCGACCTGGTGATCGGCCACCACGCGCACGTCGTGCAGCCCATCCAGAAGGTCAACGGCACCTGGGTCGCCTACAGCCTGGGCAACCAGGTGGCCCGTCACTCCTCGCCGACCGGCCTCACGGAGGAGGGCGCGATCGGCTGGTTCGAGTTCAAGGAGACGTCGGACGGCGGCTGGAAGGTCGACGCGCGCTACCGGACCACGCTGGTCGACATCCCGCCGGAGCTGGAGGCGGGGGAGAAGGCCCCCGAGGGCGCGGTCGTCGACCACCGGCTCGTGGACGTGCAGAACGCGCTGGACCACCCCGGTGACCTGTCCGAGGACCGGATGGCCCGCTACCGGCTGGCCGCCGACCGGACGCGCGGCTTCCTCTACAACCGCGGCGCACCCGGCGGCGACGGCCTCGAGCAGTTGTCCCTGGGGAAGTGACAAGGGACACAGCAAGCACTTTCGCGCCGGAGCCCAACCTCCGCGCGTGTCGGAAGTCTTTTAGAGCGACGGCGTCTCATGCCCGCGTCAGCGGTGGCTCCTGCGAGCGCCTGAGTAGTGAAGAGGCGAAGGAAACCACCGGTGACTCCAACCCAAGCTTCCGCGCGTCCCGGACGCGGCGGTCGGCGGCGCATGCGCAGACGCGCGGACATGCCGCTGCTGGGCGGCGTTCGACCGCCGATCGCGCTGCTGTGCCTGCTGATCGTCGCCCTGGCCGGGCTGACGGCGAAGGTGCTGGGCCCGGCCGGCGACCCCGTCGTGCCGAAGGCGGTGCTGGGCTCGCAGCAGCACTTCGCGGAGGACGGCGCCATCGCCCTGCGCGCGTCGATCGACGAGCGGGTCACCGATCTGAACCGCACCGCGGCCGTGCTGAACGCCGCCGGGTCCGCGGACCCGGAGCAGGTGCTGTCGGACCTGAGCAACACGTACCAGAAGTGGACCGGCACCACCGTCCTGGACCTGGAGAGCGGCAAGGTGCTCGCCGCTAGAGGAGAAACGATTCCTCTGGCCTGGCTGGACAAGGACGTGCTCCGGGGCGACAACGCCCTCACCCCGCGCATGGTCCGGCTGAAGACCGGCGACGTGCGGCTGATGACCATGGCGCTCCTCGACTGGAAGGACCGCCCGCAGCAGCTCCTCATCGCCTCCAACAGCCTGTCCGTGCCCGCCATCAACCTGGGCCCGTTCCGCTCCATGGCGGTCGTCGCCCGGGGCGGCGAGGTCCTCGCCACGGCCGGTTTCGAGCAGGCCGAGGCGCTGAACTCCGACGCCGAGCGCGACGAGCTGACCTTCCTCCAGAAGCAGATGGGCCGTCTCTCCGAGGAGGCCGCCAAGGAGACCGAGCAGGACCCGGTCAGCGCCAAGGAGCCCGGCTCACGCGGCTACCCCGGTGTCAGCGGGACCCTGCTCGGCGACTCCTACAACGGCCGGATCGCCACCGCCGGCTACGCCTCCCTCGCCTCCGCCGATCCCGAGCAGCGCAAGAGCGTCGGCGCCGGCCTCGGCCTGACCGTCGTCGCCATGCTGCCCGTCGTGCAGGAGGAGGCCGCCGGCCAGGAGCGGGAGCTGTACGGGCTGATCGCGGCGGGCGTGCTCGTCGTCGTCGGCCTGCTCGCGGCCGCCCTGCTCTGGCGGGCCGTGCAGCGCCCCCTGCTCGCCCTCTTCCTGGAGTCCCGCCGGCTCGCCCGCGGCGATCTGACCCGGCCCGTCGCCGTGCCCCGCTGGGGCGAGGCCGCCCGGGTCGGCGCCGCCCTGGAGCGGCTGCGCGCGCAGCTGGCCGGCGGGGACGTGGAGCCCTCCACGCAGCGCACCCCCCGCCGCGGCCGGCTCGGGCTGCGGGTGCCGCTCGGCCTGACGGCCGTCCTGCTCCTGCTGTGGTGCGTCCCGGTCGGGCTGCTGCTCAACCGCACGGACGCCTCGGTCAGCGTGCCCAGCACCATGGTCAACGACCAGCGCGACCGCACCGACCTGGTCGCCGACCGGGTCCGCCGGGCGCTGAACGAGGCGCAGGCCGACCTCGCGTCCATGACCCGGCTGATCGACCCGGCCGACCCCGACGCCGCCTCCGGCGCGCTGTCCGACGCCCTGCGCAAGCACACCCGCTACGCCTCCCTCTACGTCATCGACCGGGGCGGCGAGGTGATCGCGCGGGCCGGCGCCGATCCGCACGCCGCCTGGGGCGACGACGAGGAGACCAAGGGCGAGGACGCCCGCCTGATCCGGGTGACCGGCGAGGGTGGCAAGAAGCCGGTCGTCCAGGCCGCGGCCGCCGTACCGGACCACAAGGGCATGACGCTGGTCGGCGAGATCCGCGTCGAGTTCCTGAACTCGCTGCTGGCCCGGCCGGGCCTCGGCGAGGTCCGCGTGGTCGACGCCGAGGCCAGGACCATCGCCGCGAGCGACGGCTTCCTCGCCTTCGAGGACCTGCCGCGCGACGCGCTCACCGACCTCGTACGGGCCGGCGGCGTCAAGGTCGGCGCCGGACCCGTGGAGAACGGGCTGCTCATCCGCGAGGGCCGCTCCGTCACCGTCGCCGCGGCGGCCCCCTTCTCCGGCGGCGGTGTGGCCTCCGACGTCGGCTGGACCGTCGTGAGCTGGCAGAACGCCAAGCACTTCGAGATCGCCGCGTATGAGCGCGAGGACCGCAGCGTGCTCGCCGGGATGCTCGGGCTCGCCCTGATCGTGGTCTGCCTGGGCTGGATCCACCTGGTCGTGGTCCGGCCGCTGCGCGCCCTCGCGAGCAGCGCCGAGAAGCTGGCCGACGGCGACCTCAAGACCGTGCTGTACCCCCGCTACCACGACGAGGTGGGGGCCGTCGTCCGCAGCCTCGAACTGGTCCGCCAGCAGTTGCAGGCCCGCAGGCAGAACCAGGCGCGCCGGAGTGCCGAGCCCCGGCTCGGCGCCGGAGGAAGGTGACCGGACGTGCTCTACCTCTACTTCGTGCTGCTGATCGGCGGGGTCTTCCTGCTGGTCGCCGGCATCATCGAGCAGCGCAGGCACTACGCCGCCCTGCACACCATCCCCTCGCGGGTGCTGGTCAACGGCATCCGCGGCAAGTCCTCCATCACCCGGCTGTGCGCGGGCGCCCTGCGCGGCGGTGACCTGGTCACCGTGGCCAAGACGACGGGCACCGCGGCCCGCTTCATCCACCCGGACGCCACGGAGGAGCCGGTCTACCGCAAGTTCGGCATCGCCAACGTCGTCGAGCAGATCGGCATCGTCCGCAGGGCCGCCACCTACCGCCCCGACGCCCTTGTCATCGAGTGCATGGCGGTCATGCCGGCGCTGCAGGAGGTCAACCAGAGCAAGCTGATCCGCTCCACGATCGGCGTGCTGTGCAACGTCCGCGAGGACCACCTCGCCGAGATGGGCCCGACCCTGGACGACGTGGCGCGCTCGCTGTGCCGCTCCATGCCGGAGAACGGCATCTGCGTCACCGCCGAGAAGGAGCGCTTCCACATCCTGCAGGAGGAGGCGGACGCCCGGAACTGCAAGCTGATCTACGCCGACCCGGAGACCGTCAGCGACGAGGAGCTGCGCGGCTTCAGCTGGTTCACCTTCAAGGAGAACGTGGCGATCGCCCTGGTCGTCGCCGAGCTGCTGGGCGTCGAGCGCAAGGTCGCGCTGCAGGGCATGTACGACGCCCCGCCGGACCCGGGCGTGCTCTCCGTGGAGCGGTATGTCGCCCCCGACGGCAAGCGGCTCTCCTTCGCCAACGTGTTCGCGGCCAACGACCCCGAGTCGACGCTGATGAACATCAACCAGCTGCTCGACCTCGGCGCGATCCGCCGCCCGCTGAACGTCGTGATCAACTGCCGCCCGGACCGGGTGGAGCGCAACGGCCAGATGGGCGAGATCATCCCGGACCTGCAGCCGGACAACGTCTTCGTCATCGGCCACCCGTCCAAGAGCGCCATCGACGCCATCCCCGCCGACTGGCGCGACCGCGCGGTCGACCTCGGCGGCGAGCGCCGCGCGGCGGACGAGTTCATGCCGACGCTGCTGGGCCGGATGGCCGACGGCTCCTCCCTGGTCGCCATCGGCAACATCCACGGACAGGGCGAGGAGCTGCTGGAGTACCTGGCCGAGCTCCCCGCCGACGAGAGCGCGGTGGAGGAGGCCCCGGAGGCGGTGGTCAGCGCACCGCAGCAGGCCCAGCGCCTCGACCCGTACGCCTCCTACCCGACGGCCTACGAGGAGCGGTACCAGGCCACGCAGACCCAGGAGATCCCGGTGGTCCGCATCCCGCAGCAGCCGGCCGCGTCGCACGGGGACACCGCGGCGGCCTACGCCGGCGCTCCCGGTCAGCAGCGGGCGGACGGCTGGGGCGCGCGGGACGGGGCGTACGCGGCGCAGGGCGGACACGGCCAGGCGGCGGCGCCGTACGGGCAGCAGCCACCGGCGCAGCGGCAGCCGCGGCAGCCGCGGCAGCCCGGCCCCGGTCAGGGGCACGGCGCGGAGCCCGCGCCCGAGCCGCAGGCGTCCGCCTGGTTCCAGGCCCCGCCGGTGCGCCGGCCGAGCGCACCGCAGCAGCAGCCCGCGCGTCCGCAGCTGCCGCAGGGCACCGGCCCCGACGGGCACCCCGGGCAGCCCTACGGCACGGGCCGGGCGCCACGGCAGCCGCACCCCGACGAGCACCAGGGCAGGCCACCGCGCCCGCCGGCCGGCGACGGCGGACACCCCCCGCGCGCCTGACCCCGCGGGGCCGCTGCCGCGCAGGCCGCCCGCCCCGCCCACGAACCCGCACCCCTCTGTCCGGAGACCCCGTTGACCACCGCCGCCCTGACCCCCGAGATGGCCGCCCTGGGCATCGCCATCGGCCTGTTCTTCTCGCTGCTGTGCTATCTCACGACCAACCTGTCGCCCGGCGGAATGATCACGCCCGGCTGGATCGCGCTGACCCTCATCGAGGACCTCCAGCGCGCGGCCATGGTGGTCGGCGTCACCGCCCTCACCTACGGCGGCACCAAGATCATGCAGCGGCTGGTGATCCTCTACGGCAAGCGGCTGTTCGCCGCGGTGGTGCTGCTCGGCGTGCTCCTGCAGGCCACGGTGATGATCGTGCTCTCGCTGGAGTTCCCGCTGCTCTACGGCAACCAGACCCTCGGCTTCATCGTGCCGGGCCTGGTCGCCTACCAGATGGTGCGCCAACCGAAGGGGGCCACGCTGCTGGCCACCGGAACGGTGTCCCTGATGGCCTACATCGTCGTCGCCGCCGGCCTGCTGCTCGGCGTCATGCCGACCGTCTGAGATCCGAGGAGCAAACGATGGCAGGGAAGAAGAAGTCGAGGCCCGTCGTCACCGGCCTGGTGCTGCTGGCGCTGGTCGGCACCTCCGGCTACCTCACGGTGGAGCTGCGCAAGCAGGAGGACCCGGGCATCACCGAGGTGCGCAACGTGGGCGTCCTGGAGGGCGGCCGCAGCACGGGGGAGAGCGAGGGCAAGGCGACCTGGTCGCGGCTGGAGAACCCGGCGCGCTCGGTGCTGCGCGGGGCCGACGGCCAGATCAAGGCCGTCTTCACGGACGGCGCCCGCATGGCGACGCTGACCGGCCCGGCCCGCACCTTCCAGGAGCCCGCGTCCACCGCGTCCAAGGTCAGCACCACGGACTGGGTGCGGCTGATGCCGGAGAAGTGGACCAAGGGCGCCGAGAACAAGAAGTGGTTCAAGGACTGGTACGCCGAGTACAAGGACAGCAAGGAGGACGACGTCTTCGCGTTCGCCTTCCAGTACGTGGCGGGCGCCCCGGACAAGAAGGACGAGCAGGGCGTCGTCTACGCCGGTGACGCCAACTTCGGGCCGCTGAACACCACGGGCGCCGAGGGCGGCGACCTGCGTCTGGAGCAGTCCGACTTCTACGACTTCCTCCAGGTGCCCTACCCGTTCCGGGACGGCACCGTCGGGCAGCCGGAGGCGAAGCGCGCCAGGTCCATCGACTGCTCGGGCTTCATGCGCATGGTGCTGGGCTACCGGGCCCGCTTCCCGCTGATGTCCTCCGACGCCTCAGGCGACGGCCTGCCCCGCACCGCCAACGGCATGGCCCGGTCCAAGGTGGGCGTCGACATCCTGCCGCTGACCGGGATCTCCGCGAAGGACCGGCCCTCCGCGATCGACCAGCTCCAGCCGGGCGACCTCGTCTTCTTCAAGCTGGACACCCGCACCGGCGAGCGTCTGGACCACGTCGGCATGGTCCTCGGCCACGACACCGAGGGGCACCTGATCTTCGTGTCCAGCCGCGAGGAGGTCAACGGGCCCACCATCGGCGACGTCGGCGGTGTGTCCCGGCTCGACGGCAACGGCTACTACGCGAAGACGCTGCGCAGCGCCAAGCGGCTCTAGGCCGGGCCGGGGTCCCCGGCCCGGTGGAGCCCGCCGGTACGGCGGCCGGTCACTCTCCGGCCGCCGCCGACGCCTGCGCCTCGCCGCGCCGGCGGATCTGACGGAACGTGAACTCGGCGAGGTCGTCACCGGCCTTGAAGGCGGCGGTGTCCTTGTCCGTCATGTTCCGGCCGCTGGTGAAGCCCGTGATGGTGAAGTAGGCGTACCGGCCGTAGGAGTTGGAGGTCGAGCGGCAGACCGCCGCCGTGCAGAAGTCCTTGACGCCCTTGCCGGACAGCGAACGGACGATGTCCTTCTTGGTGTCGACCTTGCTCTTGGCCTTCTGGGCCTTCGCCTCGGTGTCGAAGACGGCCACGCCGACGGTCACCGCGATGCCGTCCTTGAGGTAGGAGACCCGCATGAAGCGGGTGCAGCCGCCCTCGGCGAGGATCTTCGGCAGCCCGCCCTTGGTGGCGGCCGAACAGTTCTTCGTGTCGTCCGTCGCGCCCTTCTTGTAGACCGTCTCCCCCATGGTCAGCTGGGTGCCGGGGAAGAGGATCTGGGCGCCGAGCGGGGCCGTGTCCTTGTCCTTGCCGGAGATGAAGTCCTTGGGGTCCAGCGGCGGCGGGGCGCTGGTCGGCGCGAACGACGGGACGGCCGCCGACTCGCCCGGCAGGTCCGCCGTCGAGGGCAGGCCGGAAGCCGGTGCGCCGGACGCCGAGTCGTTCCCGTTCGCCGACACCACCGCCACGGCCACGGCCGCACCGATGGCGACGGTGGCCAGTGCGCCACCGCCGATGAACAGCAGCCGGCGCCGCTTGTTGCGGGTCTCCGACGCCTCGGCCAGCGCGGCCCAGTCCGGGGTCTGGTCGGTGCCGCCGTTCCACGGCTGCTGGGAATGCGGTTTCCAGGGATCCCACTGGGACGGGGGTCCCCCCTGCTGCCCGTAGCTCATGGGGCGCATCTTAGACGGACCTCGGGTGTGCCGGTCCGCCCCAAAGGGCCCTTCGCCACCTAGCGTTCAGGGGGTGAGCGAGCGCAAAAGCGACATCTCCGGGTGGTTGGTACGACGGGCGTCCTGGCCGCTGTGGGTCGCGCTGGTCGCCGTGCTGGGGGCCCTCGTGGCGCGCACGGCCCGGCTGACCTCGCGCGGAGGGATGGACAACGCCATCGTCGTACGCGCGGCGAAGGCGTGGCTGGACGGCGGCTCGCCGTATGACGACCCCCACTTCCTCTATCTGCCGAGCGCGGTGCTGGCGGCGGCCCCGCAGGTGCTGGTTCCGCAGGACGTGCTGTGCGTGCTGGCGCCCCTCGTGGTGACCGGGTGCCTGGTGGGCGGGTGGGTCTGCGCGCTGCGGCTGCACGGCGTCCCCCTGCGCAGCCGCTTCGCGGTCCTCGGCCTGCTCGCGCTCGCGGCGGGCTTCGCCCCGTTCGCCCATCTCGTCTGGCTGGGTAACTGGACGGCGACCGCGGCCCTGGCCCTGCCCCTGGTGCTGCTGCTCGCGGAACGCGGGCGGTGGGTGGCCGCGGCGGCGGTGCTCGGCGCGGCGGTGGCGCTGAAGCCGCTGCTCGCGCCGATGGCCCTGCTGTTCGTGTTCGCCCGGCGGTGGCGGGCCCTGGGCGTGCTGGTCGCGGTGCCGGTGGCGGCCTCGGCCGGCGCGGCCCTGACACTGCCGGACCCCGCCGGGTTCTTCACCCGGACCGTGCCGTTCCTGCTCAGCGGCGACGACCGGTTCGTCCGGCTCTACGAGGCGTCCCCGGCGGCCGTGCTGCCCCGGCTGGGGGTGCCCGGGGCATTGGCCGGGGCGCTGGCGTTCGCGCTCGCCGCGGCGGGCCTGGTGTGCGCCCGACGGCGCTGGCGCGGCGGCGGGGGCCCGCTGCGGTACGCCGAGACCGGGGCGCTGCTGATGCTCTCGGCCTTCCTGGTCTCCAGGCCGTCGTACGACCACTATCTGCTGGTCCCGCTGCCGCTGCTGCTGGCGGGGCTGCCGTACGCGGCGTCGGTGACCCGCACGGTCTGGTTCTGGATGGCCCTGGTGCCGCAGCTGCCCGGGGTGACCTGGCCCTATCTGGAGGCGGGGGAGCGGCGGGCCTTCCGGGACGCCGTGACGCTGTGCGCCCTCGCGGTGACGGTGGGCCTGCACTCCTGGCGGCGGGCCGGCCTGGAGGCGGCGCCCGCCGTGCCCGTCCCGCCCTCGCGCGGGGCCGCGGCGCCGAGCAGCGCGTCCGGCGTGTGACGGGCGGACCCCGGGGGTCGACTACTCTGGACCCGGAACAGCGACGCCGGCCGTGGGCAACCCGTTTTGACCCGGCTGGGGCGCCGCAGGTATCCTGCATGTTCGTTGTGTATTGGCTTGCTCATTCTCACGGGACGGGCCCTTACACCGGTCCACCGGGCCGATGACCAGCAACCCCACGTACGCGGTATGCGTCGCCGCAGTGGCTCAGGCTGTCGTGATCGTTTCGGTGACCTGTTCAGGACCATTCACTCGAAGCGAAGGCTACGAACCGTGCGTACGTACAGCCCCAAGCCCGGCGATGTGACGCGCCAGTGGCACGTCATCGACGCTCAGGACGTCGTCCTGGGTCGTCTCGCCACCACTGCCGCGACGCTCCTCCGGGGCAAGCACAAGCCGATCTACGCGCCGCACGTCGACGCTGGTGACTTCGTCATCATCATCAACGCCGACAAGGTGCACCTCTCCGGCAACAAGCGGACCCAGAAGATGGCGTACCGCCACTCCGGCTACCCGGGTGGTCTGCGCTCCGTCCGTTACGACGAGCTCCTCGACAAGAACCCCGAGAAGGCCATCGAAAAGGCCGTCAAGGGCATGCTCCCCAAGAACACGCTGGGCCGTCAGATGCTCTCGAAGCTGAAGGTCTACAAGGGTGACCAGCACCCGCACGGCGCGCAGCAGCCGCAGCCGTACGAGATCACCCAGGTCGCGCAGTAAGTCCGGCCACCCCCTAAGACTGAAGAGAATCTGAGGAGAATCGTGGCCGAGACCACTGCCGAGCAGCCGCTCGAAGAGCTTGACATCGACAGCTACACCACCGAGTCCGAGGTTCCGGTGGAGGGCGAGTACACCTCCGAGTCCCTCGCCTCGCGCTTCGGTGAGCCCCAGCCGGCCGCCGGCCTGGGCCGTCGCAAGAACGCCATCGCCCGTGTCCGGATCGTCCCGGGCACCGGCAAGTGGAAGATCAACGGTCGCACCCTCGAGGACTACTTCCCGAACAAGGTGCACCAGCAGGAAGTCAACGAGCCCTTCAAGGTGCTCGAGCTCGAGGGCCGTTACGACGTCGTCGCCCGCATCTCCGGTGGCGGTGTCTCCGGTCAGGCCGGTGCGCTCCGTCTCGGTGTCGCCCGCGCGCTGAACGAGGCCGACGTCGACAACAACCGCGGCCCGCTGAAGAAGGCCGGCTTCCTCAAGCGCGACGACCGTGCGGTCGAGCGCAAGAAGGCCGGTCTCAAGAAGGCCCGCAAGGCCCCGCAGTACAGCAAGCGCTAAGCGCCAGCTGCCTCTGCACGTACTCCGGTACTCCGAACGCCCCGGCGGCACGCCACTGTGCCACCGGGGCGTTCGTCTTATCACCGGGCGCGGGCGTATAACGGCACAAGACGTTCAAAGGCTTGTGCGATCCGATGCCCAGGCATGGAATGCCTGGAAGCGGGAGCCACCGGCGGCAGGCGGCAGGTCGGGCCGGATCCGCTTCCCGGTTGTGAAGTTTCCTCAGGAGGACAAGTGGGACGACTCTTCGGCACGGACGGCGTGCGGGGTGTCGCCAACGCGGATCTGACGGCCGAGATGGCCCTCGGTCTCTCCGTGGCGGCGGCGCACGTACTGGCCGAGGCGGGCACCTTTGAAGGCCACCGGCCGACCGCGGTGGTCGGGAGGGACCCGCGCGCGTCCGGGGAGTTCCTGGAGGCCGCCGTGGTCGCCGGCCTCGCGAGCGCCGGGGTGGACGTCCTGCGCGTCGGTGTGCTGCCGACGCCCGCGGTGGCGTATCTCACGGGCGCGCTCGGCGCCGACCTCGGTGTCATGCTCTCCGCCAGCCACAACGCCATGCCCGACAACGGGATCAAGTTCTTCGCCCGCGGCGGCCACAAGCTCGCCGACGAACTGGAGGACAGGATCGAGTCGGTGTACGACTCGCACCGGCACGGCGAGCCGTGGGAGCGGCCGACCGGCGCGGGCGTCGGCCGGGTGCGCGACTACGACCAGGGCTTCGACGACTACGTCGGGCACCTCCTCGGCGTGCTGCCCCACCGCCTGGAGGGCCTGAAGATCGTCCTCGACGAGGCGCACGGTGCCGCGGCCGGGGTGTCACCGGAGGCGTTCCGGCGGGCCGGCGCCGAGGTCGTCACCATCGGGGCCGAGCCGGACGGGCTCAACATCAACGACGGCTGCGGATCCACCCACCTGGACAAGCTGAAGGCCGCCGTCCTCGAGCACGGCGCCGACCTCGGTGTCGCGCACGACGGCGACGCCGACCGCTGCCTGGCCGTGGACCACACCGGTGACGAGGTCGACGGCGACCAGATCCTCGCCGTGCTCGCGCTGGACATGCGGGAGCGGTCCGTGCTGCGGTCCGACACCGTGGTGGCGACCGTGATGTCCAACCTGGGCTTCAAGCTGGCGCTGGAGCGCGAGGGCCTGAAGCTGGTGCAGACGTCCGTCGGCGACCGGTACGTGCTGGAGGAGATGAAGGAGCACGGCTACGCCCTCGGCGGCGAGCAGTCCGGGCACGTCATCATCCTCGACCACGCCACCACCGGCGACGGCACGCTGACCGGACTCCTGCTCGCGGCCCGCGTCGCGCAGACGGGACGTTCGCTGCGGGAACTGGCCGGAGTCATGGACCGGTTGCCGCAGGTGCTGATCAACGTCCCCGACGTGGACAAGTCGCGGGTGAGGACGTCGGCGGAGCTCGCGACGGCCGTCACCGAGGCCGAGCGCGAACTCGGTGCCACCGGCCGGGTGCTGCTGCGTCCGTCGGGCACCGAACCGCTGGTCCGCGTGATGGTCGAGGCGGCCGACATCGAGCAGGCGCAGTCCGTGGCGGGGCGGCTGGCCGACGTCGTGAAGTCCGCGTTGGGGTAGTCGGCCGTGCCGGGTCGGGGCGGGGGGTTTCCATCCGTCGCGGGCTGACCGTTGTCCGTGGTCGGTCGCGCGGTTCCCCGCGCCCCTGACGGCGCTGTCCTACGCGGCGACTTCGCGTCGGCGTTGCTTCGACCACAGCCATTTCTGGGTCAGCAGGGTGAGGGTGCCCGCCAGGGTGATGCCCAGGAGATTCAGGAGCAGTTGCTCAGTCGAGAGCCAGGTCTGCCTGCCGTCGCCGTAGATCAGGGCCACCGACGCGTTGGCGGCGGCGGGGACCGTCGTCACCGAGATGGCGACGCCGACCAGGGCGCCGGACTTGGCGGACGTCAGGGAGAGAGTGCCCGCGGCGCCGGCCAGCACCGCCACGACGAACGAGAACCAGTCGGGGGCGTAGATGAATCCGGTGTTGGGCCGGTCCGCCTCCAGTCTGGCCTCGGTGAACAGGCCCACGGCGTCCATGAAGAAGCTGAAGCCGACCGTCACCGTCATCGCCACCGCGAAGCCCACCAGCAGCGCGATCAGCGAGCGCAGCGCCAGACGGGGCGCCCGCTGGACGATGGCCGTGGAGATCCCCGCGAGCGGGCCGAACTCCGGCCCGACCGCCATCGCGCCGACGATCAGGATCGCGTTGTCGAGCACGACACCGCAGGCCGCGATCATCGTCGCGAGGGACAGGAAGGCGAGGTAGGTGACGGAGAGGGTCGACTCCTCGTGCGTCGCCTCCGTCAGGTGCTCCCACAGCACCGCGTCCGCGCCCTCGCCCGGCGCGTCCGCCTCGGCCTCGTCGGCGCGCTTCGACAGGGACAGGTCGATGTTCTCGACGGCGATGGAGCCCTGCTTGTCGAGGCCCAACTCCTGGAGTCGGCTCAGGAGTTCGTCGCCCGCCTCACGCGCCACGTCGCAGGTGACCACGTCCCCGGCGGGGTTGCGGGCGGCGCCCGGCAGCACGACGAGATGCGTGGTGCCGACGGTGCTCTCGATCAGGCGGACCACGTCGTCCGTCGTGTCGGACGGTGTGATCAGGCGCAGGTGCAGCATGGCGGCAGAGTAGCCGTCACAGCTTGCGCAGGCTCAGGCGCTGCACCTTGTGGTCCGGGCCCTTGCGGACGACGAGGGTGGCGCGGCCGCGGGTGGGGGCGATGTTCTCCACCAGGTTGGGCTTGTTGATGGTCCGCCACATCGTGCCGGCGTAGTCCAGGGCCTCCTCCTCGGACACCTGGGTGTACTTGCGGAAGTACGACGACGGGTTCTGGAAGGCCGTCTCCCGCAGGCGCTTGAAGCGGTGCAGGTACCAGCTCTCGATGTCCTCGGTGCGGGCGTCGACGTACACGCTGAAGTCGAAGTAGTCGGCGAGACCGACGCGGGTGCGGCCGTCCTTGCCCGGCAGGGCGGGCTGGAGCACGTTCAGGCCCTCGACGATCAGGATGTCGGGGCGGCGGACCGTGAGCCGCTTGTCCGGGACGATGTCGTAGATCAGGTGCGAGTAGACGGGGGCGGTGACCTCGTCCTTGCCCGCCTTGATGTCGGCGACGAAACGGGTGAGCGCCCGCCGGTCGTACGACTCCGGGAAGCCCTTGCGGGACATCAGGCCGCGCGCCTGCAGCTCCCGGGTGGGCAGCAGGAAGCCGTCCGTGGTGACCAGTTCGACGCGCGGGTGCTCGGGCCAGCGCGACAGCAGTGCCTGGAGCAGGCGGGCCACGGTGGACTTGCCCACCGCGACCGAGCCGGCGACCCCTATGACGAAGGGTGTGCCGGACTGGGAGCCCTGCTCCCCGAGGAAGGTGTTCAGCGCGCCGCGCAGGCCGTCGGTCGCACCGACGTAGAGATTGAGCAGGCGGGAGAGCGGGAGATAGATGTCCCGCACCTCATCGAGGTCGATGACGTCACCGAGACCGCGCAGCTTCTCGACCTCCTCCGCCGTGAGCGGCAGCGGGGTCTTGTCACGCAGCGCGCTCCACTCCGAGCGGGTGAGGTCCACGTAGGGAGTCGCCTCCGGCCGCTGCCGGTGGGCGCTCCGGGGCATCGAGGAGACCGGAGAGATCACAGTCCATTGTTACGGCAGTACGAACGGACGGCAGGGTGGGATCCGTCACTCGGCGCCGATCCGGCTGCCTCCGGTCGCGGGAGCGTTCGTACCACCGTAGGAATTTCCGAAATCGGGCACGATTCGCCCCTTCGCGCTCAGGGTTCGGCCCTAAGCTGCCGCGCATGTGCGGAATCGTGGGATACGTAGGGTCGCAGCCGGCGCTCGACATCGTCATGGCCGGACTGAAGCGGCTGGAGTACCGGGGGTACGACTCGGCCGGGGTTGCCGTCCTCGCGGACGGCGGGCTGGCGGCCGGGAAGAAGGCCGGGAAGCTCGTCAACCTGGAGAAGGAGCTGACCGAGCGGCCGCTGCCGACCGGCACGACGGGCCTCGGGCACACCCGCTGGGCCACCCACGGCGGGCCGACGGACGCCAACGCCCACCCTCACCTCGACAACGCCGGGCGGGTCGCCGTCGTCCACAACGGCATCATCGAGAACTTCGCCGCCCTGCGCGCCGAGCTGACCGAGCGCGGCCACGACCTGGCTTCCGAGACCGACACCGAGGTGGTCGCCCATCTGCTCGCCGAGGAGTTCTCGGCGACGGCCGACCTCGCCGAGGCCATGCGGCTGGTGTGCCGCCGGCTCGAGGGCGCCTTCACACTGGTCGCCGTGCACGCCGACGAGCCGGACGTCGTGGTGGGCGCGCGGCGCAACTCGCCGCTCGTGGTGGGCGTCGGCGAGGGCGAGGCGTTCCTCGCGTCGGACGTCGCCGCGTTCATCGCCCACACGCGCTCGGCGATCGAGCTGGGCCAGGACCAGGTGGTCGAGCTGCGCCGGGACGGGGTGCGGGTCACCGGCTTCGACGGGCGGCCCGCCGACGTGCGGTCCTACCGGGTCGACTGGGACGCCGCCGCCGCGGAGAAGGGCGGCTACGACTACTTCATGCTCAAGGAGATCGCCGAGCAGCCCAAGGCGGTCGCCGACACCCTGCTGGGGCGCATCGACGCGGCCGGCTCGCTCCGGCTGGACGAGGTGCGGATCGGCGCCTCCGAGCTGCGCGAGGTCGACAAGGTCGTCATCGTCGCCTGCGGCACGGCCTTCCACGCCGGGCTCATCGCCAAGTACGCCATCGAGCACTGGACGCGCATCCCGTGCGAGGTGGAGCTGGCGAGCGAGTTCCGGTACCGGGACCCGATCATGGACCAGCAGACCCTGGTCGTCGCCATCTCCCAGTCCGGGGAGACCATGGACACCCTCATGGCGCTGCGGCACGCCCGCGAGCAGGGCGCCCGGGTGCTGGCGATCTGCAACACCAACGGGTCGACGATCCCACGCGAGTCCGACGCCGTGCTGTACACGCACGCCGGGCCGGAGGTGGCTGTCGCCTCGACGAAGGCGTTCCTGACGCAGCTGGTCGCCTGCTACCTGGTGGCGCTGTACCTGGGGCAGGTGCGGGGCACCAAGTGGGGCGACGAGATCCGGGCGGTCATCCGGGACCTCTCGCAGATCGCCGGCGCGGTCGACCGGGTGCTGGAGACCATGGAGCCGGTACGGGAGCTGGCGCGGAGCCTCGCCGCGAAGAACACGGTGCTGTTCCTCGGCCGGCACGTGGGCTATCCGGTCGCCCTCGAAGGCGCCCTGAAGCTGAAGGAGCTGGCCTACATGCACGCCGAGGGCTTCGCGGCGGGCGAGCTGAAGCACGGGCCGATCGCCCTGATCGAGGACGACCTGCCCGTCGTCGTGGTCGTGCCGTCGCCGCGGGGCCGGTCCGTCCTGCACGACAAGATCGTCTCCAACATCCAGGAGATCCGGGCCCGGGGCGCGCGCACCATCGTCATCGCGGAGGAGGGCGACGAGGCGGTCGTGCCGTACGCCGACCACCTCATCCGCATCCCGGCGACCCCGACGCTGCTCCAGCCGCTGGTGGCCACCGTCCCCCTGCAGGTCTTCGCCTGCGAACTGGCCACGGCCCGCGGCAACGAGGTGGACCAGCCCCGCAACCTCGCGAAGTCGGTGACGGTGGAGTAGGCGTCGGGAACCCCCCCCGGCGCGCGGGCGCACCCGCTGCCTACGCTCGTGGCCTTCCTCCTCGACACGATGGTCGCCTCGGACCTGCGGGGGAGGGGCGTCGGGACCGAGCTCGTGGCCGTCGCCGCCGAGGGGGCGCGCACGGCGGGCTGCCAGTGGCTGCACGTCGACTTCGAGGAACGGCTGCGCCCCTTCTACTTCGAGGCGTGCGGGTTCAGGCCGACCGACGCGGGGCTGATCGCCCTGCGCTGACCCGCCGCCCGCTCACCCCACCACGTCCCGCCACGCCTCCGGGACGCCCTCCGCGACGTCGTGGGCGGCCAGCGGGGCGCCGTCCGCCGCGAACCGGGCCGACAGACCGTGCAGATAGGCCCCGGCGCTCGCCGCGTCCAGCGGGGCGAGGCCCGCCGCCAGGAGGGAGCCGGCGAGGCCCGACAGGACGTCACCGCTCCCCGCCGTGGCCAGCCAGGAGGTGCCCGTCGGGTTCACCCGGACCGGGCCGGTCCCCCCGGCGCCGGCCACCAGGGTCGTGGACCCCTTCAGCAGCACGGTCGCCGTGTAGCGCGCCGCCAGCTCCCGGACCGACGCCAGCCGGGCCGCCTCGACCTCCTCGCGGGTGACGCCGAGCAGTGCCGCCGCCTCCCCGGCGTGCGGGGTCATCAGGGTCGGCGCCGTCCGCGCCCGTACCGCCTCCGGATCGGCCAGCCGCAGCCCGTCGGCGTCGATCAGCACCGGCACGTCCGTCGACAGGACCTCCGCGACCGTCGCCGCGTCGTCCCCGGCGCCCGGCCCGACCACCCAGGCCTGGACCCGCCCGGCCTTCCGCGGCCCCCGGTCCGACACCAGGGTCTCCGGGAACCGGGCGATCACCGCGTCGGCGGCCGGGCCGACGTACCGCACCGCGCCGGCCCCGCCGCGCAGGGCCCCCGACACCGCGAGTACGGCGGCCCCCGGATAGCGCACCGAACCGGCCGCGATGCCGACCACGCCCCGGCGGTACTTGTCGGACTCCGCCGCCGGCACCGGCAACAGCTGGGCCACGTCCGCGTGTTGCAGCGCCTCCAGCTCCACCGCGTCGTGCGGCAGGGCCAGCCCGATGTCGACGAGCCGCACCACACCCGCGTGTTCGCGGGCCGGGTCGATGAGCAGCCCCGGCTTGTGCGTGCCGAACGTGACGGTGAGGTCCGCCCGCACCGCCGTCCCGCGCACCTCGCCCGTGTCGGCGTCCACGCCGCTCGGCAGGTCCACCGCCACCACCGGCACCCGGGCCCGCTCCGCCGCGTGCGCGAGCGCCGCCGCCTCCGGGCGCAGCCCGCCCTTGCCGCCGATCCCGACGATGCCGTCCACGACGAGGTCGGCGCGCCCGACCAACTCCCCGCCCGCGTCGGCGCCGGCGCTGCGGCCGCCCGCCCTGCGCAGCGCGGCCAGGCCACCGGGGTGCGCCCGCTCCGGGGACAGCAGCACCGCGGTGACGCCCGCCCCGCGCCGGGCCAGCCGGGCGCCGGCGTACAGGGCGTCACCGCCGTTGTCGCCGCTGCCGACCAGCAGCACGATCCGGCGGCCGTACACCCGGCCCAGCAGGTCCGCGCAGGCCGCGGCGAGTCCGGCCGCCGCCCGCTGCATCAGCGCGCCCTCCGGGAGCCGTGCCATCAGCTCCCGTTCGGCCGCCCTCACCGTCTCCACGCCGTAAGCAGTCCGCATACGACCGAGTCTGACGCACCGGGCGCCGCCCGGCGCACCGAATCAGCCCTCGGCGATCACCACCGCCGAGGCGACCCCGGCGTCATGGCTGAGCGACACGTGCCAGGACCGCACGCCGAGTTCGGCCGCGCGGGCCGCCACCGTGCCGCGCACCCGCAGCCGGGGCCGCCCGCTGTCCTCGACGTAGACCTCGGCGTCGGTCCACAGCAGGCCCGCCGGGGCGCCGAGCGCCTTCGCCAGGGCCTCCTTGGCGGCGAAGCGCGCGGCGAGCGAGGCGATGCCCCGGCGTTCACCGCCGGCCAGCAGCAACTCGCTCTCCAGGAACAGCCGTTCGGCCAGGCCGGGCGTGCGGCGCAGCGCCGCGTCGAACCTGTCGATCTCGGCCACGTCGATGCCGACCCCGATGATGCTCATGGCGAGCACCTTACGGTTCCTCCTTCGGGTGACCCCGCCGCGCGGCGCCCCCCACCGGGCCCCGCGCACACGCTTCCCTGTGCGCATGATCAGCGGACGTATCGCCTGCCGGAGCATCGCCGTGATGCTCGCGGCGGCCTCCCTGCTGCCCGTCGGCAGCGCCTCGGCGGACCCCGAGCCCCCGGCCACCGGACCGGGTGCCGGCCTCGTACCGGGTGTCCCCCTCGACATGCTCCAGCTCGCCCCGGCCGACACCGCGGACCAGGCCCTTGCGCCGAAGGTGTACGAGCCCAGCGCCGAGGAGGACGCCGTCGAGCCGAAGGACGCCCCCGACGCGACGCACGATCTCGTCGAGTACGTCACTCCGATGGACGCCCTCGGGGGCGTGAAGTGCAGCGACGAGGACGGGCCGTACCAGCGGGAGGCCGAGCGGTGGCTCGGGCGGAAGGCCGACGGCGAGCAGTCGCCCGCCGACTGCCGGGCCATCCGCCGCTTCCAGGTCAAGCACAGGATCAAGCCGGCGATCGGCTTCGCCGGTCCCGTCACCTGGGCCACCATGCGGCTGGAGTCGGCGCGCAAGAACCCCAACGCCGCGAAGAAGTGCCCCGTGCGGGCGTACCGGGTCGCCTGCGTGGACCTCGACCGGCAGATCGCCTGGGTGCAGACGGGCCGCAAGGTCGTCTTCCAGCCGGTGTCCGTGCGCAGCGGACGCAAGGGCTACGGCACCCGCACCGGATGGCACCGGATCTACTGGCGGCACAAGAACCACGTGTCGACGCTCTACAACAGCCCGATGCCGTACGCGCAGTTCTTCGACGGCGGCCAGGCCTTCCACGGCGTCTACGGCGGCATCTTCACCGAGGTCGGCTCCATGGGCTGCGTCAACATGCGCCTGGACGACGCCCGCGCCCTGTGGAAGCTGCTGAGGAACGGCGACCGCGTCTACGTGTGGGGCCACCGCACGGAGGGCTGAGAGACACCCCCAGGGGCCCGGCACGGCGGCGCCGCCGGGCCCCTCTGAGACACTGGGGGCGCGATGAGAGAGACAGCACCACAGCGGACCGCGCCCGCGCGTGCCCGCGCCGAGATCGACCTGGCCGCCCTGCGGGCCAACGTGCGGACCCTGCGCGGCCGCGCCCCCGGCGCCGCCCTGATGGCCGTGGTCAAGGCGGACGCGTACGGCCACGGGGCGCTTCCCTGCGCCCGCGCCGCGCTGGAGGCCGGGGCGACCTGGCTGGGCACGGCCACCCCGGAGGAGGCGCTCGCGCTGCGGGCCGCCGGCATCCAGGGCGTGCGGATGATGTGCTGGCTGTGGACGCCCGGCGGACCCTGGCAGGAGGCGATCGAGGCCGACCTCGACGTCTCCGTCAGCGGCATGTGGGCGCTGCGCGAGGTCACCGCGGCCGCCCGGCGGGCCGGGACGCCCGCGAGGGTGCAGCTCAAGGCCGACACCGGCCTCGGGCGAGGCGGCTGCCAGCCCGGGGACGACTGGGCCGAACTGGTCCGCGAGGCGCTGCGCGCCGAGGCCGACGGGCTGATCCGGATCACCGGGCTGTGGTCCCACTTCGCCTGCGCCGACGAGCCGGGCCACCCCTCCATCGCCGCCCAGCTCGACCGCTTCCGGGAGATGACCGCGTACGCCGAGGAGCGGGGCGCGCGCCCCGAGGTGCGGCACATCGCGAACTCCCCGGCCACGCTCACGCTCCCCGAGAGCCACTTCGACCTGGTCCGCACCGGCATCGCGGTCTACGGCATCTCGCCGAGCCCCGAGCTGGGCAGCGCCGCCGACCTGGGGCTGCGTCCGGTGATGACGCTCTCGGCGTCGCTGGCCCTGGTCAAGCAGGTGCCCGGCGGGCACGGCGTCAGCTACGGGCACCACTACGTCACGCCGGGCGAGACCACCCTCGGTCTCGTCCCGCTCGGCTACGCCGACGGCGTCCCGCGGCACGCCTCCGGCGCCGGGCCCGTCCTGGTCGGGGGCAAGTGGCGGACGGTCGCCGGGCGGGTCGCGATGGACCAGTTCGTCGTCGACCTCGGCGGGGACGAGCCCGCGGCTGGCGAGCGGGCGGTGCTGTTCGGACCCGGCGACGGCGGGGAGCCCACGGCCGAGGACTGGGCACAGGCCGCGGGGACCATCGCCTACGAGGTGGTCACACGCATCTCCGGGCGCGTTCCCCGCGTCTATGTGGACGAGAGCCGGTAGCCGCGGCCGCCGGTTCCGCGCGAACCGCGGTGTGTGCCGCCACGCGGTTGCTACCAGTGAGTACATTCATGTGAAAGAGGAACGAGAGGGGTAACCCGTAGCGGGACCCCGCTCGCACCACGGGCACCGTCCACCACCGTCGTCACACCGGCACCGGACCCAGCGAAGAGGAGCGGTACGTGAGCGAGAGCAGCGCGGAGGCCGCCGTCGCGGCCGTCGCCTCCGCCACGGGGGCGGCCGCGAGCTGGCGCAGGGCGACCGGTCTCGCCGGCGCCGCGATAGGCGTGATCGCGGCCGGCGCGGCCGCCGGTGTCGCCATAGAGCGGATGACCGTGGGCCGGGGCATGCGCCAGAAGGCGCGTCTCGCCCTGGACTCGGCGGGACCGTACGGCTCGCTGCGCGGCATGCCCGGCAAGGCGTACGCCGACGACGGCACCGAGCTGTACTACGAGGTCGACGACGTCGACCCCGAGTCCGCACCCGCGCTCAGCCCCCGCCGGCGCCGCCTGTTCGGGCGCAAGGCGCCGGCCCCCGTCACCGTCGTCTTCAGTCACGGCTACTGCCTCAGCCAGGACTCCTGGCACTTCCAGCGGGCGGCGCTGCGGGGCGTCGTGCGCACCGTGCACTGGGACCAGCGCAGCCACGGGCGGTCCGGGCGCGGGGTGGCCCAGACGCAGGAGGGCCGGCACGTCGACATCGAGCAGCTGGGCCGGGACCTGAAGGCCGTCATCGACGCGGCGGCGCCCGAGGGGCCGCTCGTGCTGGTCGGGCACTCCATGGGCGGGATGACCGTGATGGCGCTCGCCGACCAGTACCCCGAGCTGATCCGCGAGCGCGTCGTCGCCACCGCCCTCGTCGGTACGTCGTCCGGGCGGCTCGGCGAGGTCAACTTCGGGTTGCCCGTCGCGGGGGTGAACGCCGTGCGCCGTGTGCTGCCGGGCGTCCTCAAGGCGCTGGGACAGCGGGCGGAACTGGTCGAGAAGGGGCGGCGGGCCACCGCCGACCTGTTCGCGGGCATCATCAAGCGGTACTCGTTCTCGTCGCGGGACGTGGACCCGGCCGTCGCCCGGTTCGCCGAGCGGATGATCGAGGGGACGCCGATCGACGTGGTCGCCGAGTTCTACCCGGCCTTCGCCGACCACGACAAGACCGAGGCGCTCGCCCTGTTCACCGACATGCCGGTCCTCGTACTGGCCGGTGTGGGCGACCTGGTCACGCCGAGCGAGCACAGCGAGGCCATCGCCGACCTGCTGCCCGAGGCCGAACTGGTGCTGGTGCCGGACGCCGGGCACCTGGTCATGCTGGAGCACCCGGAGGTGGTCACCGACCGCCTCGCGGACCTGCTCACCCGCGCGGGCGCCGTGCCCGCAGGGGCTACGGTTAGTGGCTATGGAAGCACCAGCAGCACCGCACAACGCGGGTGACCTTCAGCTGACCGTCACCTCCCCCGAGCAGATGCGGGAGCTCGGCCGGCGACTCGCCAAGCTGCTGCGCGCCGGCGACCTCCTGATGCTCAGCGGGGAGCTCGGCGCGGGCAAGACGACCCTGACCCGGGGGCTCGGCGAGGGCATGGGGGTCCGGGGCGCGGTGACGTCCCCGACCTTCGTGATCGCCCGGGTGCACCCGTCGCTCGGCGACGGCCCGCCGCTCGTCCACGTCGACGCCTACCGGCTGTCCGGCGGCCTGGACGAGATGGAGGACCTCGACCTGGACGTCTCGCTGCCCGAGTCCGTGGTCGTCGTGGAGTGGGGCGAGGGCAAGGTCGAGGAGCTGACCGAGGAGCGCCTCCAGGTCGTGATCCACCGGGCCGTCGGCGACACCACCGACGAGGTGCGGCAGGTGACGGTGACCGGGCTCGGCGAGCGCTGGGCGGCCGTCGACCTCAGCGTGCTGTCCGCCTGACGCCCCCGCGGGCCGGGGCCGGTCGCGAGCCCGTTCCGACAAGGTGTCGGGAAAACGTTGCGTTCGCGGTCGTGGGCGTGGTCACATGGTAGCCAGCCCGTGGTTAGGTCTGCCTAACCACGCCCGCCCCCGGCCTCAGGAGGCGTCCATGCCGGCACCGGAGAACACGACCCACGGCGAAACGCGGCCGCGGCCGTACTCGCCGACCCATGGCGTCCCGCTGTCCGTGCGCGACCTGCTGGCGGCCAACGCCGCCGCGTGGCTCGTCTCGACGCCCCCGCGCGCACCCGAGCCCGCCGAGCCCGCTGAGCCCCGGCCCGAGGCGGCCTAGGGGGTGTCCGGCCTGATCGACAAGACACCCCCTAAGCCGGTCAGGGGACCACGACCACCGGACGGCCGATCGTCGCGAACTCCCACATGGCGGTGCCGTCGCCGCGCGACTCGCGGATGCCGCCCGTCCGGGCGGTCGGGTCCGGTTGCGGGGTGCCGCCCGGCACGGTCGCGCTGAAGCCGATCGTCACGCCGTCCACCGTCGCGAACCGCACCACGTGCTCCACCGGCAGCCCGTCGGTTCCCGTGACCGAGCTGGAGCGGGACCCGACCGTGTAGGTGCCCGGTGCCGGGTCGACCGATCCGGGGGTCACCCGGAACGTCCGCTTGACCTTGTCGGCGTTCCCGACCAGCCACACCCGGTCGTCGTGCAGCGAGTAGACGACCCGCTCCCCGGTGCCGGACAGGACGGGCAGCGCCTCGGGGTCGCGGTCGTCCCGGGGGGCGTTCGAGGTGCTCACGCCGAGCGAGCCGGCGGGGCGCTCGCCCAGGTCGGGCGGGACGTTCGCGGCGGCCTGGAAGGTGAGGAAGCCGACCGCCGCGAGGGCGGCCGCCGTCAGGCCCACGACGAATCCGGAACTGCTGCCCGCCACCGTCACCACCTCAGCGTTCGCTCGCTCCACGTGATCACGCCGACCGTAGCAGTCACCCCCCGCCCGACCGGGGCGGCACTTCCGGAGCCCCGGGCGCCGTAGGCTGTTTGCGTGCTCTTGCTCGCTCTGGATACCGCCACCCCCGCCGTCACCGTCGCGCTGCACGACGGCACGGACGTCATCGCCTCCTCGAGCCAGGTGGACGCGCGCCGGCACGGAGAGCTGCTGCTGCCGGCCGTCGACCGGGTCCTCGCCGAGGCCGGTCTGAAACTGGACGCCGTCACCGGCGTCGTCGTGGGCGTCGGCCCCGGCCCCTACACCGGGCTGCGGGTCGGCCTGATGACCGCCGACACCTTCGGGCTCGTCCTCGGCGTCCCCGTGCACGGCGTGTGCACGCTGGACGGCCTCGCCTACGCCGCCGACATCGAGAAGGGCCCCTTCGTCGTGGCGACCGACGCCCGGCGCAAGGAGGTCTACTGGGCCCGGTACGCCGACTCCCGCACCCGGCTGACGGACCCGGCCGTGGACCGGCCCGCCGACATCGCCGCCGAGGTGGCCGGACTGCCGGCCGTCGGCGCCGGCGCGCTGCTCTACCCCGACACGTTCCCGCGCGCCCACGAGCCCGAGCACGTGTCGGCGGCCGCCCTGGCCGCCCTGGCCGCCGAGCGGCTGGCCGCGGGGGAGGAGCTGCCCGCGCCGCGGCCGCTGTACCTGCGCCGCCCCGACGCCCAGGTCCCCAAGAACTACAAGGTGGTCACCCCCAAGTGACCGGACCTGTGACCGACCCCGGCGGCGCCGAGGGCGCCGCGCTGCGCGAGATGCGCTGGTGGGACATCGACCCCGTGCTGGAGCTGGAGAAGGAGCTCTTCCCCGAGGACGCCTGGTCCCGGGGCATGTTCTGGTCCGAACTCGCCCACTCCCGCGGGGCCGAGGCCACCCGCCGCTACGTCGTCGCCGAGCAGGACGGGCGCCTCGTCGGCTACGCCGGGCTCGCCTCCGCCGGCGACCTGGCCGACGTGCAGACCATCGCCGTCGCCCGCGACCACTGGGGGACCGGCCTCGGCGGGCGGCTGCTGGCCGAACTGCTGCGTGCGGCCACCGAGTTCGAGTGCGCCGAGGTGATGCTGGAGTGCCGGGTGGACAACGTCCGCGCGCAGAAGCTCTACGAGCGCTTCGGCTTCGAGGCCATCGGCTTCCGGCGCGGCTACTACCAGCCGGGGAACGTGGACGCCCTGGTGATGCGACTGACCACAGCGCCCGACAGCGGCAGCGCCGCGGGTGACGACTCCGTACAAGGAACTGAGATCAATGGCTGACTCGCGGGACGAACCCCTCGTTCTGGGCATCGAGACCTCGTGCGACGAGACCGGCGTCGGCATCGTCCGCGGCACCACGCTCCTCGCCGACGCCGTGGCCTCCAGCGTCGACGAGCACGCCCGCTTCGGCGGTGTCGTGCCCGAGGTGGCCTCCCGGGCCCACCTGGAGGCCATGGTCCCGACGATCGACCGGGCGCTGAAGGAGGCGGGCGTCAGCGCCCGCGACCTCGACGGTGTCGCCGTCACGGCCGGTCCCGGCCTCGCGGGCGCGTTGCTGGTCGGCGTGTCGGCGGCCAAGGCGTACGCCTACGCGCTCGGCAAGCCGCTGTACGGCGTCAACCACCTCGCCTCGCACATCTGCGTGGACCAGCTGGAGCACGGGCCGCTTCCGGAGCCGACGATGGCGCTGCTCGTGTCCGGCGGGCACTCCTCGCTGCTGCTGTCCTCCGACATCACCTCCGACGTGCGCCCGATGGGCGCGACCATCGACGACGCGGCGGGCGAGGCGTTCGACAAGATCGCCCGCGTGCTGAACCTCGGCTTCCCCGGCGGCCCGGTCATCGACCGCTACGCCCGCGAGGGCGACCCGGAGGCGATCGCGTTCCCGCGCGGTCTGACCGGCCCGCGCGACCCGGCGTACGACTTCTCCTTCTCCGGTCTGAAGACCGCCGTCGCCCGCTGGATCGAGGCGAAGCGGGCCGCGGGCGAGGAGGTGCCCGTGCGCGACGTCGCGGCCTCCTTCCAGGAGGCGGTCGTCGACGTGCTGACCCGCAAGGCCGTACGGGCCTGCAAGGACGAGGGCGTCGACCATCTGATGATCGGCGGCGGCGTGGCCGCGAACTCCCGGCTGCGGGCGCTGGCCCAGGAGCGCTGCGAGGCGGCCGGCATCCGGCTGCGGGTGCCCCGGCCCAAGCTGTGCACGGACAACGGCGCGATGGTCGCCGCGCTCGGCGCCGAGATGGTCGCGCGCAACCGGGCGGCCTCCGACTGGGACCTGTCGGCGGACTCCTCGCTGCCGGTGACGGACCCGCACGTGCCGGGTACCGGGCACGACCATGTGCACGAGGTCGGCAAGGAGAACCTGTACTCGTGACCGTCGCCCTGATGTGGGAGGCGCGGGCGGTGCCCGGGCGGGGCGCGGACCTGCTCGCCTGGGCCCGGGCGCAGGAGCTGCCCCGGCCGCCCCTGCGCCGGGAGACCTTCCGGGCTCCGCGGGACCGGGTCCTGGTCGTCACGTGGTGGGACGCGGACGCCGACACCGAGGTGCCGGAACTGCCGGAACCGGACGGTGAGCTGGTCACGCGGGCCGTGCACCGGTGGCGGTTCGAGTCGCTCGGTACCGAGGGTTCCGGCCGGTCCGGCGACTGAGGGCGACGCCGCGCGGGACGGTCCAGCTCGAAGATTTCGTATTCGGGCTCGAATGTTCCGGGGCGCGGACTGGGTCCGAAGGGGTTCGTCACCGGGCCGGGCGGGGTTACGATCGCCGCCATGACAGCCCGTGAGACCGCCGCATCCCCGACGGCCGAGCCGGAGAACCGGCCGGCACCGCCGACGGCGCCGACGACCGGCCGGTCCGGGCGCACGGCCACGCTCGCCGAGATCGCCCGCGAGGCCGGCGTCTCGGCCCCGACTGTTTCGAAGGTCCTCAACGGCCGCGCGGACGTCGCCCCGGGCACCCGCAGCCGCGTCGAGGAACTGCTGCGCGCCCACGGCTACCGCCGCCGCCGGGCCGAGACCGGCCGCTCGCCCCTGATCGACCTGGTCTTCCACGAGCTGGAGAGCGCGTGGGCGATGGAGGTCATCCGGGGTGTCGAGAACGTGGCCCGGGACGCGGGGCTGAGCGTCGTCCTCAGCGAGAGCGCGGGGCGCCACACTCCGGGCCGGACCTGGGCCGACCAGGTCGCCGCCCGCCGCCCGCACGGCGTGATCCTCGTGCTGTCCGGCCTCGACGAGTCCCAGCGGGCGCTGCTGACCAGCCGTTCCATCCCGTTCGTGGTGATGGACCCGGCGGGTGACCCGGGCGCCGACGTGCCGTCCATCGGCGCGACCAACTGGCAGGGCGGCCTGGCCGCCACCCGCCATCTCATCGAGCTCGGGCACCGGCGGATCGGCGCCATCACCGGGCCGTCCCGGATGATGTGCAGCCGCGCCCGCCTCGACGGCTACCGCGCCGCCCTGGAGACCGCCGGACTGACGGTCGACCAGGACCTGGTCAGGACCGGCGACTTCCATCACGAGACCGGCTACCGGCAGGGCCTGGAACTGCTGCGCCGCCCGGACCGGCCCACCGCGGTCTTCGCGGGCAACGACCTGCAGGCGCTCGGCCTGTACGAGGCCGCGCGGGAGCTCGGGCTGCGGGTGCCGGAGGACCTGAGCGTGGTCGGGTTCGACGACCTGCCGGTCGCGCGCTGGGTCGGGCCGCCGCTGACGACCGTGCGGCAGCCGCTGACGGAGATGGCGGAGGCGGCGGCCAAGCTGGTGCTGGACCTCGCCAGGGAGCAGCCCACGGCGACCAGGGTGGACCTGGCGACGAGCCTGGTGGTGCGCAGCAGCACGGCTCCCGCGCCCCAGCAGTGACACCGGGCGCGAAACTTTCGGCTCCTGGCTGAGAGAAGTCTGAGAATTTCGCGAGAAAAGCCGCCCTGGACTCCCTGGCCGTAATAATTCGGACGTACGTTCCTCTTCATGAGGGGACGCGGGCGGGGAACGGACGGGGACGACGGGGGACGCGGGGGCCGGCGGGCTTCCGGGTGGAGGAAGGCGGGGATCGCCCTCGCGGCCTTACTGGCCCTGGCGATCGGGGCGGCGGCCTGGGCCTACCGGCATCTCGACGACAACATCACCGGTGTCGACATCGACCAGGCGCTGGGCGACGACCGCCCGCCCCGGACGATGACGACCCCGATGCCGTCGGCGTCACCGCTGCCGACGGAGGCGCTGAACATCCTGGTCCTCGGCTCGGACTCGCGCAGCGGCGCCGCCAACAAGAAGCTCGGCGGGGGCGACAGCGGGGGCGCCCGCTCGGACACGGCGATGGTGTTCCACATCGACGCCGGCCGCACCACGGCCACGGTCGTGAGCATCCCGCGCGACACCCTGGTCACCCGGCCGTCCTGCCCCCTGCCGTCGGGCGGGTCGACCCGGCCGGCGTACCAGGCCATGTTCAACAGCGCCTACGCGCTGGGCGGTCCGGTCTGCGCGGTCAAGACGGCCGAGTCCCTGACCGGCGTGCGGATGGACCACTACGTGGAGCTGGACTTCTCCGGGTTCGCGAAGCTGGTGGACGCCCTCGGCGGGGTCACCGTCACCACGGACGAGGACATCCACGACGAGGACAGCCATCTGGACCTCGCGGCCGGCACCCACCACCTGAACGGCAAGCAGGCACTGGCGCTGGCCCGCACCCGGCACGGCATAGGCAACGGCAGCGACCTGGGCCGCATCGAACTCCAGCAGAAGCTGGTGAAGGCCCTCCTCGACCAGATCTCCGGCACCGACCTGCTCACCGACCCCGCCAGGCTCTACCGGGTCGCCGACGCGGTGACCGGCGCCCTGACCACGGATACGGGACTCGACTCGCTGAGCGAGCTGACCGGCCTCGGGCAGAGCCTGCGGGGGCTGACGTCGGACGGCGTCAAGACCCTGACCATGCCCGTGGTGCCCGCGCCGGCCAACCACAACCGGGTGGTGGCGGACGAGCCGGAGGCGACCGAACTGTGGAAGTCGCTGCGCTGAGAAAAGATTGCTCAGGAAATCCCGCGGGACGTGTCGATCCGGGGCCCGGCCGTTCGACGCAGGGGTGAGAGGCCGGGAAAGGCCCGGCCACCGCAGCACGAGGAGTCACCATGCCCCGATACCTGTCGCTCGTGAAGATCGACGAGGCGTCCGCTCCCGCCGAGGGCCCGAGCCCCGAACTGATGCGGCGCATGGGCGAGCTGATCGAGGAGGTCACCAAGGCGGGCGTCATGCTCGACACCGCCGGGCTGCTGCCGTCCGCGCAGGGCACCCGCGTGCACTGGGAGGGCGGCCGGATCTCCGTCACCGACGGGCCCTTCACCGAGGCCAAGGAGGTCGTCGGCGGCTACGCGATCATGCAGTGCAAGGACAGGGCCGAGGCCATCGAGTGGACCACCCGGTTCCTGAAGGTGCACGAGGAGTTCTGGACCGTCACCTGCGAGGTGCGGGAGATCGCCGAGGGGTGACCGCGCCCGCTGGGCCGTCGGACGGGCAGGGTGTTCGATGGTGGGCTGTGGAGACACCGCGCACCAACGACCCCCTGCCCGCCCTCGAAACCGTGTTCCGGCTGGAGTTCCCCCGTGTCGTCGCCGCCGTCACCCGGGTCGTCCGGGACGTCGGCATCGCCGAGGAACTCGCCCAGGACGCCCTGGTCGCCGCGCTGGAGAGGTGGCCGCGCGACGGCGTGCCCGACCGGCCGGGCGCCTGGCTCACCGCCACCGCCCGGCACCGCGCCGTCGACCTGGTCCGGCGCCGGGAGAACTACGCCCGCAAGCTCCGGGAGATCGGCCGGAACCTGGAGGACGTGCCGCCGCCGGAGCCCGCCGACCCCGACGCCATCGACGACGACCTGCTCCGGCTCGTCTTCACCACCTGCCATCCCGTGCTGTCCCCGGGGGCCCGCACCGCCCTCACCCTGCGTCTGGTCGGCGGTCTGACCACAGCCGAGATCGCCCGTGCCTACCTGGCCCCCGAGGCCACCGTCGCCCAGCGTGTGGTCCGCGCCAAGCGCACCCTGGCCACCCGGAACGTCGCCTTCGAGGTGCCGTACGGGCCCGACCGCGAGGCACGGCTCGGCTCCGTCCTCGACGTCATCTACCTGATCTTCAACGAGGGGTACGCGGCGACCGCGGGCGATGACTGGCTGCGCCCCGCGCTGTGCGAGGACGCGCTGCGGCTGGCCCGGCAACTGGCCGCGCTGATGCCGAAGGAGCCCGAGGTGCACGCCCTGGCCTCGCTGCTGGAGTTCCAGGCGTCCCGCACGGCCGCCCGCACCGCCCCCGACGGCACGCCCGTGCTGCTGCGCGACCAGAACCGGCGCCGCTGGAACCGCATGCTGATCGCCCGGGGCATCACCGCCCTGGACCGGGCGGGCGCGACGGCCACGGGCGCCCCCGGCCCGTACGCCCTCCAGGCCGCCATCGCCGCCTGCCACGCGCACGCGTACCGCTACGAGGACACCGACTGGCCGACCATCGCCACGCTGTACCGGCTGCTCGCCGCCCGGGCGCCGTCGCCGGTGGTCGAGCTGAACCGGGCGGTCGCCGTGTCGATGGCCGAGGGTCCCGGGCCCGCCCTGGAGATCGTCGACGCCCTCGCGGGCGAACCGGCGCTGCGGGACTACCACCTGCTGCCGAGCGTGCGCGGCGACCTGCTCCTGCGCCTCGGCCGTACGGCGGAGGCCCGGGCGGAGTTCGAGCGCGCGGCGGCACTGACGCGCAATGAGCCGGAGCGGGAGATGCTGCTCAGGCGGGCGGCGGACGCAACTCCTCAGGACGCTGCGGGTCGATGAGCCTACGGGACAGCCCTTGGGCGGGGTGCCCCACCAGCATCGTCGGTGCCCCCGCCACCCGGGTCAGGAAGACGGTGGCCGCGTTCGGGCCCTGCGGCTTGACCTTGCGGCGCAGTTCCTCCGGCTCGACCGCCGACCCGCGCTTCTTCACCGTCAGCGTGCCCACCTGGCGCTCCCGCAGCAGCGCCTTCAGCCGCTTCAGGTTGAACGGCAGCTGGTCGGTGATCTCGTACGCGCCGGCGTACGGCGTGGGGCGCAGTTCGTCCGCCGTGATGTACGCGATCGTCGCGTCGACGAGCCCGCCGTCCAGCGCGTCGGCGACCTCGGCGACCAGATGGGCCCGGATGACGGCGCCGTCCGGCTCGTACAGATAGCGTCCGACGGGCCGCACCGCCGGGTCGGGCAGGCCGCGGGAGAGCAGTGGGCGCGGGCCCGGCAGCAGGGTGGCGCGGACGGTCCCGGGGGCCGTCCCGAACCACAGCACCGCCTCCTTGACGTCCCCGCCGTCCGAGATCCACTCGGCCTCCGCGTCGCCGGGGACCGCCTCGTGCGGGATGCCGGGCGCGACCTTCAGGGCGGCGTGGGGCGCGGTGCGGGCCGCCTCGACGGCCCAGGACAGCGGCGGCGAGTACGCCTCCGGGTCGAAGATGCGGCCACGTCCGCCGCGCCGGGCCGGGTCGACGAACACGGCGTCGAAACCGGCGGTGTCGACCTCGGTGACGTCCGCCTCGCGCACCTCGACCAGGTCCTCAAGCCCGAGCGCCGCCATGTTGGCTCGCGCCGCCGCCACCGTCACCGGGTCCCGGTCGACGGCCAGCACCCGGATGCCGGCCCGCGCGAGCGCGATCGCGTCGCCGCCGATGCCGCAGCACAGGTCCGCGACCGAGCCGATGCCCAGCTCCCGCATCCGGGCCGCCCGGTACGCCGCCACGCTCGCACGCGTCGACTGCTCGACGCCGTTCGGCGTGAAGTACATGCGCCCCGCGTCCCCGGTGCCGAACTTCGCCGCCGCCCGCTGGCGCAGCCGGGCCTGCCCGAGGGCCGCGGACACCAGCCCGGCCGGGTGCTCGCGGCGCAGCCGCGTGGCGACGGCGAGTTCGTCGGCGGGGGCGGTGTCGCGCACGGCGTCGAGGAGGGCGCGGCCCTCGGGGGCGAGCAGGGCGGTGAAGGCGTCGAGGTGGTCGTTCACCGGGTCATTGTCGGCCAGTCGGAGGATGGTCCGCTCCACGGCGGCGCTGTCGGCCCGGTCCGGGCGGGGGTGCCTGTCAGGATCCGGCTCCATGCGACTAGTAGGACAAAATGACAAAAAGGGGCTCCTGGGGATCGCGTCCTGGAGCCGTCCCGTCGCGCGCGCGGTCCGCCGGGCGCGGTTGCGGGGAGTCGTCGCCGGGCTCGCGGTGGCCGCCGTCGCCTCGGGCTGCGCGCAGGGCGCTCTCTCCGGCCCTGCGGGCGGCGCCTCCCCGGCCGCCGGAGCCGCGCCGAGCGGCTCGGCCGCACCGGCGTCGCCCCCGCCGGCCACCCGGACTCCGGTCACCCCCCGGACCCCGGCCGCCACCCCCACCCCGGACGGCAGGAAGCCGCAGTCCGCCCAGCAGGCCCACGCCGCCCGGGTCGCCGCGGCCCGGCGCTGGCGGCTCGCCAGCGTCCCCCTCGTGCCCCCGCCGCCGCCCGCCGTCAAGCCCCGGATCGCCACCCGCGAGGGCTTCGAGGTCGACGGGCACGAGGAACTGGGCCTCCCGCCGGTCTTCACGACCGTCCCCACGGACCGGAAGGTCGTCTTCCTGACCATCGACGACGGCGCCGAGAAGGACCCGGCGTTCCTGCGCATGATGAGCGACCTGAAGGTGCCGTACTCCGCCTTCCTCAGCGACTACGTCATCAAGGACGACTACGGCTACTTCCGGCGACTCCAGCGGGCGGGGGCCGTCCTGAACAACCACACCCTCCACCACCGCTATCTGCCGGCCCTGTCCTACCGGCGCCAGCAGTACGAGATCTGCGGCATGCAGGACGTCATGAGGGAGCGCTTCGGCGAGCGCCCCGCCCTGTTCCGGCCGCCCTTCGGCAACTACAACCGCGACACCCTGCGCGCGGCCCGGTCCTGCGGCGTGCGGTACGTCCCCCTGTGGAACGAGGAGGTGTTCGTCGACCGCTGGGACTACCGGGAGGAGGACCGGCGGATCCGTCCGGGTGACATCGTGCTCAGTCACTTCCGGGGCCGGGACGAGTGGAAGGGCACAATGCCCGACATGATCCGCCGGTTCCTGGACAAGGTCACGGCCGAGGGCTTCGCGGTGGCCCGGCTGGAGGACTACCTGTGACGCCGCCGCCGGGGACACGCGCGTCCGTCGCCGTGGCCCTGGCGACCGCCCTGCTCGCCGGATGCGCCGCCGGGACCGCCGCCACCGGCCCCCGCGCCGGAACCGGCCACGAGGCGACGCGCTCGGCGAAGAACGCCACGCACACCGCGCAGCCGTACCGCCGCTGGGGCCTGCGCGCCCCGCTGCCCGCGCCGCCCCCGCCGCCCGCCCGGCGGGCTCCGCACCGCCCCGGCGGCCCGCCGCCCGTCCTGCACCGCGTCCCCACCCGCGACCGGGTCGTCTTCCTCACCTACGACGACGGCGCGGAGAAGGACCCCCGCTTCGTCGACATGGTCCGCGAACTGCGGCTGCCCGTCAGCATGTTCCTCACGGACAGCGTGGTCGGCCCCGGATACGGGCACTTCGCGCGGCTGCGCGCGGTCGGCGCGTCCCTGCAGAACCACACCCTCGACCACGCCGCCCTGCGCGGACTGCCCTACGCCGGCCAGCGCGCCGAGATCTGCGGCCAGCAGCACAAGCTGCACGCCCGCTTCGGCGTCCGCCCCCGGCTCTTCCGGCCGCCCTACGGCACCTACGACGCCACCACGCTGCGCGCCGCCGCCGACTGCGGGGCCGCCGCCGTCGTGCTGTGGCGCGTGAGCATGGCGGGCGACGGACGGCTGACGTACGCGAAGGGGCCCGCACGGCTGCGCCCCGGCGACGTCGTCTCCGTGCCGTCCGGCGAGCCGGGCGGGCTGTCGCTGCGGGAGCGCACCACCCTGCTGCTGCGGGCGGTCCAGGAACGGGGGCTCACCGTGGGCCGCCTGGAGGACTACGTCTGACGTCCCGTACGCGACCTCGGACGTTCCGAGGGGGACCCTCCGCGGCGCGCCGCGCCACGGCGAATTGGCACTCCGCTTGACCGAGTGCTAATCGCGGTCATAGTCTCGGGTCTGGCACTCCCCACTGGAGAGTGCCAACCACGCGACGGGCAGGTCCGGCACCCGCGACGACGGATCGACCTGGTCGCCACCTCAGACAGTTAACCCCGTGAGATCTCCGAAGGGGGAGGTCGGATCGTGACGACCACCAGCTCCAAGGTTGCCATCAAGCCGCTTGAGGACCGCATCGTGGTCCAGCCGCTCGACGCCGAGCAGACCACCGCCTCTGGCCTGGTCATCCCGGACACCGCGAAGGAGAAGCCCCAGGAGGGCGTCATCCTCGCCGTCGGTCCGGGCCGCTTCGAGAACGGCGAGCGTCTTCCGCTCGACGTGAAGGTCGGCGACATCGTGCTGTACAGCAAGTACGGCGGCACCGAGGTGAAGTACAACGGCGAGGAGTACCTCGTCCTCTCGTCCCGCGACGTGCTCGCGGTCATCGAGAAGTAAGACGCCTCGAAGCTCTTGCTTTCAGCTGCGCCCCTGGCCCCCGAGACCACATGAGAACGGGCGCCCGGGGCGCAGTGTCTTTTTTTGAGAACCCACAGAATCCGAGAGGGCTCCCGCTGTCATGGCGAAGATCCTGAAGTTCGACGAGGACGCCCGTCGCGCCCTCGAGCGCGGCGTCAACAAGCTTGCCGACACGGTCAAGGTGACGATCGGCCCCAAGGGCCGCAACGTCGTCATCGACAAGAAGTTCGGCGCCCCCACCATCACCAACGACGGTGTGACCATCGCCCGTGAGGTCGAGGTCGAGGACCCGTACGAGAACCTCGGCGCCCAGCTGGTGAAGGAGGTGGCGACCAAGACCAACGACATCGCGGGTGACGGCACCACCACCGCCACCGTGCTCGCCCAGGCGCTGGTGCGCGAGGGCCTGAAGAACGTCGCCGCCGGTGCCTCCCCGGCGCTGCTGAAGAAGGGCATCGACGCCGCCGTCGCCGCCGTCTCCGAGGAGCTCCTCGCGACCGCGCGCCCGATCGACGAGAAGTCCGACATCGCCGCCGTCGCCGCGCTGTCCGCCCAGGACCAGCAGGTCGGCGAGCTCATCGCCGAGGCGATGGACAAGGTCGGCAAGGACGGTGTCATCACCGTCGAGGAGTCCAACACCTTCGGTCTGGAGCTGGACTTCACCGAGGGCATGGCCTTCGACAAGGGCTACCTGTCGCCGTACTTCGTGACGGACCAGGAGCGCATGGAGGCCGTCCTGGAGGACCCGTACATCCTCATCAACCAGGGCAAGATCTCCTCCATCGCCGACCTGCTGCCGCTGCTGGAGAAGGTCATCCAGACCAACGCCTCCAAGCCGCTGCTGATCATCGCCGAGGACGTCGAGGGCGAGGCCCTGTCGACCCTGGTCGTCAACAAGATCCGCGGCACCTTCAACGCGGTCGCGGTCAAGGCCCCCGGCTTCGGTGACCGCCGCAAGGCGATGCTGCAGGACATGGCGACCCTCACCGGCGCCACGGTCATCTCCGAGGAGGTCGGCCTCAAGCTCGACCAGGTCGGCATCGACATCCTCGGCTCCGCCCGCCGCGTCACCGTCACCAAGGACGACACCACGATCGTCGACGGCGCCGGCAAGTCCGAGGACGTCCAGGGCCGCGTCGCCCAGATCAAGTCCGAGATCGAGAACACCGACTCCGACTGGGACCGCGAGAAGCTCCAGGAGCGCCTCGCGAAGCTGGCCGGCGGCGTGTGCGTGATCAAGGTCGGCGCCGCCACCGAGGTGGAGCTGAAGGAGAAGAAGCACCGTCTGGAGGACGCCATCTCCGCGACCCGCGCCGCGGTCGAGGAGGGCATCGTCTCCGGTGGTGGCTCCGCGCTCGTCCACGCCGTGAAGGTCCTCGAGGGCAACCTCGGCAAGACCGGCGACGAGGCCACCGGTGTCGCCGTCGTCCGCCGCGCCGCCGTCGAGCCGCTGCGCTGGATCGCCGAGAACGCCGGCCTGGAGGGTTACGTCATCACCTCCAAGGTCGCCGAGCTCGAGAAGGGCCAGGGCTTCAACGCCGCCACCGGCGAGTACGGCGACCTGGTCAAGGCCGGCGTCATCGACCCGGTCAAGGTGACGCGCTCCGCCCTGGAGAACGCCGCCTCCATCGCCTCCCTCCTGCTCACGACCGAGACCCTGGTCGTCGAGAAGAAGGAAGAGGAGGAGCCGGCCGCCGCCGGTGGCCACGGTCACGGCCACGCCCACTGAGTGAGCGGCTCCTAGAACCACGCCGAGGGCCCGGCATCCCCGTCACGGGGGTGCCGGGCCCTCGCCGTACCTCGCCCCGGAACCGTCGCGCGGCCCACGGCGACCTACAGGGCGACGGCCGGACAACAGGGGGTGCGATGAGCCAGGTGCTCTACGGCGAACGGTCGAGGAACCCGTTCGCGCGGACCGTGGAACTGACCGGGGACGGGCTGCGCAGGGGCGGCCGTACGACACCGCTCGCCGAGCTGAACCTCGGCGCCATGGCGGAGGCGTTCCTGCGGGGGCGGTGGCTCGGCGGCGGAGGCACGGAACGGCCCCTCGAGCGGCTGCCGCAGGACGCCGGGACCGTCCCCGTCACCCGGGTCACCGGCACCAGCACACCGCTGAAGGTCCGCCGGGGCGCCGAGTTCGCGCGGGCCCTCGGCGAACTGGCCGTGCGGGAGTGCGGCGGACCGGTCGCCGTGGCCACCCTCGCCGAACGGGCGCGCGCGGAGGACGTCCCCCTGTGGATCGCGCGCCGGTACGCGCCGGGTCCCGCCGGGCCGGTGGCCGTCGCCGTGGACCGGCACCTGGTCCGCGTCGACGTCTGGGGCCCGCACGCCCCCGCCGTACGGCTGCGCGCACCCCACGGCTACCTCGGGGACGCCTCCTCGCCGGGCGCCGGCCTGGTGCTGACCGTCGGCGACCAGTACGCGCGACTGTCCCTGCGCAGGACGCTGCGCAAGTCCAAGCGCAGCGTGGAGATACAGCTGCCCGGCCGGGAGTGGACCCTGCGGCGCGCCGACGCGACCAGCTCCTGGCTGCTGCGGGACGGCGGCCGGGTCGCCCTGCTGGCCCGTCCGCCCCGCCGCCCCGACCTCGCCCCCGGCACGGTCCTGGCCCCCCTGCCGGCCGTGCGCCACGAGAGCCCCGACCCGCTGGACGCCGTCATGGCCCACGCGGTGGCGGCGTCCTTCGGCCTGGGCGACACCACGGGCTCGGCCCGCTTCCGCGCCCGGCCACGCCCCGGCGACGACGGCGACGCCACCTGGGAACTGCCCTGGTTCAGCAACCTGGGCATCGGCGGCGAAGACAACGACTCGGGCGCCGCCGACGGCTGGGGAGGCGACGGCGGCGACGGCGGAGACGGAGGCGGGGGAGACGGCGGCGGAGACGGGGGAGGCGGCGGCGACTGACGGACTCCGCCCGGCCCCGGGGCGACAAAGGCCCCGCTCCCTCGTCAGGACGGGAACGGGGCCTTCCCCTTCGCGGTCATTCGCCGAGTACCCCCAACTGCTCCATCAGTCCCGCGCGGTCGTAGATCCAGTGGCTCTCGCAGATACGGCCGTCGCGGAAGCGCTGCCAGGTCATGCCCTGCATGCTCACGTCCTGGCCGGTCGGCGGGATGCCGAGGAAGTCGCCCTTGTGGTGGCCGGTGACGGTCCAGCGGCTGCACACCCGGTCGTCCTCGGCCATCTGGTCGTGGACGGTGAACGCGATGTCGAAGGCGCCGTACCAGCCCTCCAGCACCGCGCGCATCTCGTCCCGGCCCTTGACGGGGCGCGGGTAGGACGGGTCGTGGTCCACGTAGTCGTCCGTGACGTGCTCCAGGATGCGCTCCGGGGGCCTGCGGCCCATCTCCGTGAAGAAGGTCCGCGCGGCAAGGACGTTCAGATGCTCGTCACGCACCACGTCCAGGTCCGTGAAGACCGGCGGCCCGTCGCACAGCGCCACCATCTCCTCGTAGATCCGTCCGGTCTCGGGGAGGTGCGAGTTGCGCATCGCCTCGTCGTACGACGGGAACTCCACGATCTCCACGAAGTGCGAGCCGTCGGACCGGTCGCGGCCGATGACGTCGTGCGTGGCCGTCCGCTTCCCCTTGGTCTGCTCGACCCACCTGTCCATCAACCGGTTCATCTCGTCGAACCGGTCCGTCCTGCAGTCGATGAGCTGTACGAAGGTCATGACGCCGGCGCCTCCCGGTCCCCCTGGGTGCGGCTGGACAATCTCATTGTCCTCCGCGGCCGGACCGCTCTCTACCGCGGACCGTACTTGCGGCCCGTCCGCGAGGAGATCGTGCCGAGCATGCCCCGCGGCACCAGCTTGGCCGCGCCCAGCAGCACCTTGTAGCGCGGGTCCGGGATGGACAGCGCCCGCCCCCGCGCCAGGTCCTCCAGCGCGGCCGCCGCCACCTTGTCGGCGTCCAGCCACATCCACCCGGGGATGTTGTCCGTGCCCATGCCGGCGCGCTCGTGGAACTCGGTCCGTACGAACCCCGGGCACAGCGCCATCAGCCGCACCCCGCTCCCGGCCAGGTCGCGCGCCGCGCCCTGGGTGAACTGCACGACCCACGCCTTGGACGCGCCGTACGTCCCGCGCGGCACGAACGCCGCCACCGAGGCGACGTTCACGACACCGCCCCGCCCCCGCTCGCGCATCGCCGCGGCCGCCGCCGACGTCAGCCGCAGCACCGCCTCGCAGTGCACCTTCAGCATCCGCAGCTCGTCGGCCATGGACACGTCGAGGTAGCGGCCCTTGTTGCCGAAGCCCGCGTTGTTGATCAGCAGGTCGACCGGGTTGCGGCGGTCGCCGAGGCGGGCGGCGACCGCCTCGATGCCGGTGTCCTCGGCGAGATCCGCCGTCAGCACCTCCGCCTCGACGCCGTGCCGGTCGTGCAGCTCGGTGGCCTGCTCGCGCAGCCGCTTGGTGTCCCGGGCCACCAGGACGAGGTCATGTCCGTCGGCGGCCAGCCGTCGCGCGAACGCGGCGCCCAGGCCCGCGGTCGATCCCGTGATCAATGCCGTTGTCATGGCGCAAGGTTAGTGACCCGGACCGCCCCGTTCCGCTCCTTGTCCGCCCAGTGGGCCACCGGCTCCGGCCACCTCAGGCGGCAGCCCGCCCCCGTCCTCCGGTGTGCAGGGCCGCGTCAGGAGCCGTACTTCGCCACGTACTTCTCGGCCGTCTCCACCGCCTCCGGGTGCAGCCACTCGGCCGCCGCCAGGACGCGCGGCAGCAGCGACCGCTCGGTGGTGACCGCCCGGAACTGGAACGCCACCGTCACCTCGTGGTCCGGCCGCCGGACGACCTCGATCGCGTCGCCCGCCCGGATCTCGCCCGGCTCGATCACCCGCAGATACGCCCCCGGCGCGGCCTGCGCGGTGAACCGCCTGACCCACTGCCGTTCACCCAGATGGCCCTGGAAGGTGCGGCAGGGGATACGGCCGCTCGTGACCTCCAGCAGCAGATCGGGCCCCACCCGCCAGCGCTCGCCGATCAGCGCCCCGGAGACGTCCAGACCGGACGTCGTGAGGTTCTCGCCGAACACGCCGTTGCGCAGCGGGCGCCCCAGCTCGCGCTCCCAGGCGTCGAGGTCCTCCCGCGCCACCGCGTACACGGCCTGGTCGTCGCCGCCGTGGTGCTGCCGCGAGCACACCGCGTCCCCGGCCAGCCCGCTCCCGCCGACGCCCTTCGGGCCGGGTGCCGTCACCCGCACCGGGCCTTCGACGGGGCGCTTGTCGATGCCGGTCATCCCCTCGGGGTGGTCCGTGTACGGCACCGCCTCGGAGCGGCCGAGATTCACTGACAGAAGCTTCATGGCGGCACGGTAGGCGACCGGCGGTCAAAGTGTCGACGCGATATTCGGCGTACTCCCCAAGCGCGCCTTATGCTCGATGACGTGCTCGAAGCCCGTCATCTCCGCGTCCTGCGCGCCGTCGCCACCACCGGTTCCTTCTCGGCGGCCGCCCGCGAGCTGGGCTGCACCCAGCCCGCCGTGAGCCAGCAGATGAAGGCGCTGGAGACGGCCGTCGGCACGCCGCTGCTGATCCGCACCGGCCGCGTGATGCGGCTGACCCAGGCCGGCGAGGCGCTCGTGCGGCACGCCACCGGCATCCTCGCCGGGCTCACCGCCGCCGAGGAGGAGGTCGCCGCCATCGCGGGCCTGCGCGCCGGACGGGTCCGGCTCGTCTCCTTCCCCAGCGGCAGCTCCACGCTCGTCCCGACCGCCCTCGCCGCCCTGCGCGCCGCCCACCCCGGCACCCGCGTCTCCCTGGAGGAGGCCGAGCCGCCGAAGTCGGTCGAGATGCTGCGCGAGGGCGAGTGCGACGTGGCCCTGGCCTTCCGCTACGAGAGCGCGGCCGGCGCCGAGGAGTGGGACGACCTCGTGGTGCGCCCGCTGCTCACCGATCGCCTGGTCGGGCTGGTCCCGGAGCGGCACCGGCTCGCCCGCGCGGGATCACCGGCCTCGGTGGCCATCGGCGATCTGGCGGCCGAGCCGTGGATCGCCGGGTGCCCGCGCTGCCGGGGCCAGCTCGTCGAGGTGTGCGCGAGCGCCGGCTTCACACCGCGCATCGACTTCGCCACCGACGACTACCCGGCGGTGGTCGGCCTGGTCGGCGCCGGTCTCGGCGTCGCCGTCCTGCCGCAGCTCGCCGTGGAGTCCGTACGGCCGCGCGGTGTGCGCATGGTCGCGCTGGAACCGGCGGTCCGCCGCGAGATCGTCGCCCTCACGCTGCCGGACCTCGCCCAGGTGCCGGCCGTGGCCGCGACCCTGGACCAGCTCGCCCGCGCCGCCGGGGGCCCGGTGGAGTCCCGGGCATGAGGAAGGGCACGCCATGCGTGCCCTGATTGGAGAAACGTTCCTTCAGTGGTCGGGACCCGCGTCCCCGCCGGTGGTCGACGCCGACACCAGCCGGTTGCGTGCCCGCCCCATGAGCTCCTCGCGCTCGTCCTCGGTCAAGCCGCCCCATACGCCGTACGGTTCGCGTACCGCCAGCGCGTGCGCCGCGCACTGTGCGCGCACGGGGCACCTCATGCAGACCTCCTTGGCCGAGTTCTCTCGAGCGCTCCGGGCCGCCCCGCGCTCGCCCTCCGGATGGAAGAAGAGCGAGCTGTCCACCCCGCGACATGCAGCCAGCAGCTGCCAGTCCCACAAGTCCGCGTTCGGTCCGGGAAGGCGGGAGAAATCTGCCATTGCGTGACCCCTTGTAGCCGTTCTGGGCGGATACGGTGTCTACGACCGTACATCTACGATCTAAGAAGATGAAAATATGACTCATTGCGAATCTAGCCCCAAACGCCGTGAAACAGGAAGAAAAAGGGCTAAATGGGGCACGGCTTGTGATGAAACGGGGAGGGTCCGCCCCGCATGTCTGCCCTGTGTCCGTCCCCTCACGTAGAGTGCCGAAGACGGCACATGCCCCCGTAACTCTTTCGAGTGACCGTCGTTGAGAGGGCGGAGGCGGTTGAAAGAAGAAGCGCTCGGGCAGGCGTCCGAGACGGTCGACCGCACAGGTGACATTTCGTACCAGCCTGGAGGCTCAAGGTGACGTGCATCAGCTGCGGAGGGCGGCCATGACATCCGTCCTCGTCTGCGACGACTCCCCGCTTGCCCGAGAGGCGCTCCGCCGCGCGGTCGCGACCGTGCCCGGTGTCGAGCGCGTGACGACGGCGGCCAACGGCGAGGAAGTCCTCCGCCGCTGGGGCGCCGACCGCTCGGACCTGATCCTGATGGACGTGCGCATGCCCGGTCTGGGCGGCGTGGAGACCGTACGGCGGCTGCTGTCCGCCGACCCCGGTGCGCGCATCATCATGCTCACCGTCGCCGAGGACCTGGACGGCGTGGCCCTCGCGGTCGCCGCCGGTGCCCGCGGCTATCTGCACAAGGACGCCTCGCGCGCCGAGCTGCGGGCCACGGTCACGCAGGCGCTGGCCGACCCGACCTGGCGGCTCGCCCCGCGCCGGCTGCGCTCCGCCGAGATGGGCGCCGCGCCGACGCTGACCGCGCGGGAGATCCAGGTGCTGGAGGGCATGAGTCACGGCCGCTCCAACGCGGAGATCGGCCGCGAGCTGTTCCTCTCCGAGGACACGGTCAAGACGCACGCCCGCCGGCTGTTCAAGAAGCTCGGCGCCTCGGACCGGGCCCACGCGGTGGCGCTCGGGTTCCGGTGGGGCCTGGTGCGCTGAGCGTCCCCGCCGTGGGGCCCGCGTCGTGCCGGCCGGTGGCCCCGGGTTCGTCGTGGCTGGTCGCGTGCGCGCGGCCCGGCCGCACCATGTCTCGGCCCGCGCCCCCCAGGGGCGCGGCTTCGAGGCCGGACAACGGGTCCGATCGGTGCCCGTCGCTCGTTTCGCCGCGGATGCCGCATCCTTGAGGTGTGGAGTCTCTCGGGGACGAGTCGGTCGAGCGGAAGGGGAGGGCGCAGGAGATGAGTTCCGGCGCACCTGCTCATAACGCTTCGGTGCACAACGACGGCGGCGATGCCGCGCGCGCCGCGGCCGCAGGGCACCATGGACCGATGCGCGACGACGAGGCGGCCCACGCCGCAGGGGCGATCGGTGCACTCGTCCATCGCGCGGTGGACGGGGACGAGCAGGCCACCCACGACCTTCTCGCGCATGTCCACCCGCTGGCCCTGCGGTACTGCCGCACGCGGCTGTCGCGCCTGCCGGGGGACGCCCGGCACTTCGTCGAGGACCTCGCCCAGGAGGTCTGCGTCGCCGTCCTGCTGGCGCTGCCGCGCTACAAGGACACCGGCCGCCCCTTCGAGGCGTTCGTCTTCGCCATCGCCGCGCACAAAGTCGCTGACCTGCAGCGTGCGGCGATGCGGCACCCCGGTTCCACGGCCGTCCCCTCGGACGAGATGCCCGAGCGGCCGGACGACTCGCTGGGCCCCGAGGAGCGCGCGCTGCTCAGCAGCGACGCCGAGTGGGCCAAGAAACTCCTGGCCAACCTGCCCGAGAACCAGCGGGAGCTGCTGCTGCTGCGGATCGCCGTGGGGCTGACCGCGGAGGAGACCGGCCAGATGTTGGGAATGTCACCCGGCGCCGTCCGGGTCGCCCAGCACCGGGCCCTGAGCAGACTGCGGGCACTCGCCGAGCAGTAGTCCCACCGGGTGAACGGGCGTTGCCGGGATTCCGTACGAACCTACGAAGCCGGCAGCCGCCCTGAACTGTGGAATGTGACGCCTCGGCTTCCCGTTAGCATGGACATCCGCACCGATCAAGGCCATTTGGGGAAGGTGTCATGACTGCCAACGTCGACGGAGTGCCCGCCAAATTCGCGACACTCGGGCTTACCTACGACGATGTGCTGCTGCTGCCGGGCGCCTCCGAGGTCCTGCCCAACGCGGTCGACACCTCGTCCCGCATCTCCCGGAACGTACGGGTCAACATTCCCCTGCTCTCCGCCGCCATGGACAAGGTCACCGAGGCCCGTATGGCGATCGCGATGGCCCGCCTGGGTGGTGTCGGCGTGCTGCACCGCAACCTGTCCGTCGAGGACCAGGTCAACCAGGTCGACCTGGTGAAGCGGTCCGAGTCCGGCATGGTCACCGACCCGATCACGGTGCACCCGGAGGCGACCCTCGGCGAGGCGGACGCGCTGTGCGCCAAGTTCCGCATCAGCGGCGTCCCGGTCACCGACCCCGCCGGCAAGCTGCTCGGCATCGTCACCAACCGCGACATGGCCTTCGAGACGGACCGCTCCCGCCAGGTGCGCGAGGTCATGACCCCGATGCCGCTGGTCACGGGCAAGGTCGGCATCTCCGGCGTCGAGGCCATGGAGCTGCTGCGCAGGCACAAGATCGAGAAGCTGCCGCTCGTCGACGACGAGGGCACCCTCAAGGGCCTGATCACGGTCAAGGACTTCGTCAAGGCCGAGAAGTACCCCAACGCCGCGAAGGACGCCGAGGGCCGCCTCCTCGTCGGAGCCGCCGTCGGCGCCAGCCCCGAGGCGCTGGAGCGGGCGCAGGCGCTCGCCGAGGCCGGGGTCGACTTCCTCGTGGTCGACACCTCGCACGGGCACAACAGCAACGCCCTCAGCTGGATGTCGAAGATCAAGTCCAGCGTCTCCGTCGACGTGATCGGCGGCAACGTCGCGACCCGCGACGGCGCGCAGGCCCTGATCGACGCCGGTGTCGACGGCATCAAGGTCGGTGTCGGACCGGGCTCCATCTGTACGACCCGTGTCGTCGCCGGTATCGGCGTCCCGCAGGTCACCGCCATCTACGAGGCGTCCATCGCCGCCCGCCCGGCCGGCATCCCGCTGATCGGCGACGGCGGCCTGCAGTACTCCGGTGACATCGGCAAGGCGCTCGCCGCCGGCGCCGACACCGTGATGCTGGGCTCGCTGCTCGCGGGCTGCGAGGAGTCCCCGGGCGAGCTGCTCTTCATCAACGGCAAGCAGTTCAAGTCCTACCGCGGCATGGGCTCGCTGGGCGCCATGCAGTCCCGCGGCCAGGGCAGGTCGTACTCGAAGGACCGCTACTTCCAGGCGGAGGTCTCCTCCGACGACAAGCTCGTGCCCGAGGGCGTCGAGGGCCAGGTGCCCTACCGCGGCCCGCTGGCCAACGTGCTGCACCAGCTCGTCGGCGGTCTGCGCCAGACCATGGGCTACGTCGGCGCGGCCACCATCGACGAGATGGAGTCCAAGGGCCGCTTCGTCCGCATCACCTCGGCGGGCCTGAAGGAGAGCCACCCGCACGACATCCAGATGACGGTCGAGGCGCCGAACTACAGCAACAAGTAGCCGGCCCCCGCGACAGGGCGGCTCCGGACGTATCCGGGGCCGCCCTCGTCGTGCCCGTCGGCGATACTGGAAGACGCTGCAACGCATCAGGGAAAGGCCACAGACGTGACTGAGATCGAGATCGGGCGCGGCAAGCGCGGCCGCCGGGCGTACGCCTTCGACGACATCGCCGTCGTCCCCAGCCGCCGTACGCGGGACCCGAAGGAGGTCTCGATCGCCTGGCAGATCGACGCCTACCGCTTCGAGCTGCCGTTCCTGGCCGCCCCCATGGACTCGGTCGTCTCCCCGGCCACCGCCATCCGCATCGGCGAGCTCGGCGGCCTCGGCGTGCTGAACCTCGAGGGCCTGTGGACCCGGTACGAGGACCCGCAGCCGCTGCTCGACGAGATCGCCGAGCTGCCCACGGAGGCCGCCACGCGCCGCCTCCAGGAGGTGTACGCCGCTCCGATCAAGGAGGAGCTGATCGGGCAGCGCCTCAAGGAGGTGCGGGACTCCGGCGTGGTCACGGCCGCCGCGCTCTCCCCGCAGCGCACCGCCCAGTTCTCCAAGGCGGTCGTCGACGCGGGCGTCGACATCTTCGTCATCCGCGGTACGACGGTCTCCGCGGAGCACGTGTCGTCCTCGCACGAGCCGCTGAACCTGAAGCAGTTCATCTACGAGCTCGACGTCCCGGTGATCGTCGGCGGCTGCGCCACGTACACCGCGGCCCTGCACCTGATGCGCACCGGCGCGGCGGGCGTCCTGGTCGGCTTCGGCGGCGGCGCCGCGCACACCACACGCAACGTCCTCGGCATCCGCGTCCCGATGGCCACGGCGGTCGCGGACGTGGCGGCGGCGCGGCGCGACTACATGGACGAGTCCGGCGGCCGGTACGTCCACGTCATCGCGGACGGCGGTGTCGGCTGGTCCGGTGACCTGCCCAAGGCGATCGCCTGCGGCGCGGACGCCGTGATGATGGGTTCCCCGCTGGCCCGCGCCACGGACGCGCCGGGCCGCGGCTGCCACTGGGGCATGGAGGCCGTGAACACGGAGCTGCCGCGCGGCCAGAAGGTCGACCTCGGCACGGTCGGCACGATCGAGGAGGTCCTGACCGGCCCCTCGCACACCCCCGACGGCTCCATGAACTTCTTCGGCGCCCTGCGCCGCGCCATGGCCACGACCGGCTACAGCGAGCTCAAGGAGTTCCAGCGGGTCGAGGTCACGGTGGCGGACTCCCAGCACCAGCGCTAGAGCCTTTCGTTTGGATCAGACCCCGCGAGCCCGGCATGATCCAAACGAGAGGCGCTAGCCGCACCACGCGAGGGGCCGGTCATCGACCGGCCCCTTTCGTATGCCCCGGCCTCCTCACAACCGGTGCGCCGCCCCCGTCGGGGCCGCGCCCCGGGTGTCGAGGAGGAGCTGGGCCTTCACCGACAGGCCCTGGAGGTCGTAGGTGCGGTGTTGCTGGAGGAGGATCGTCAGGTCGGCGTCGGCGGCGGCCTCGTAGAGGGAGTCGGCGCGGGGGACCGGGCGGTCGAGGACGCTCCAGGACGGCACGTACGGGTCGTGGTAGCTGATGGACGCGCCCAGTTCCAGCAGGCGGACGGCGACCTCCTGGGCGGGGGTGGACTGCTGGTCGGCGAGGTCCGGCTTGTAGGTGACGCCGAGGAGGAGGATGCGGGCGCCGCGCGCGGACTTGCCGTGCTCGTTGAGCAGGGTGGCGGCGCGCTGCACGACGTAACGGGGCATCTGGCTGTTGACCTGCTGGGCGAGTTCGACCATGCGCAGGGAGCGGCCCGTGTGGGCGGTCAGGCTCTGCGGGACGGCGTGTCCGCCGACGCCGGGGCCGGGGCGGAACGCCTGGAAGCCGAACGGCTTGGTCTCCGCGCAGCGCACGACGTCCCACAGGTCGACGCCCAGGTCGTGGCAGAGCACGGCCATCTCGTTGACCAGGGCGATGTTCACGTGCCGGAAGTTGGTCTCCAGCACCTGCACGGTCTCCGCCTCGCGCAGACCCCGCGCGCGGACCACCTTGTCGGTGAGGCGGCCGTAGAAGGCGGCCGCCGACTCGGTGCAGGCGGGGGTGAGCCCGCCGATCACCTTGGGGGTGTTGGCGGGGTGGAAGTCGCGGTTGCCGGGGTCGACGCGGCTCGGCGAGTAGGCCAGGTGGAAGTCGCGGCCGGCGCGCATCCCCGAGCCCTCCTCCAGCAGGGGCCGCAGAACCTTCTCGGTGGTGCCGGGCGGGACCGGCGACTCCAGGATGACGGTGGAGTGCGGCCGCAGCCGGGCCGCGAGGGCGCGCGCGGCGGCCTCCATCTCGCTCAGGTCGAGCGTGCCGTCCGCCCCGAGCGGCGTCGGCGAGCAGATCACGGCGGTGCGGACCCGGCCGAGCTCGGCGGGGCTGGTGGCGTGCCGGAAGCCCCCCGAGAGCATCCGGCGCAGTTCGGCGGGACTGAGAGAGGCGGCCTCCGGACCGGTGCGGTAACCGAGTGTGGGGATGCCGGCGGCGACGGCGGCCTTGGCCAGGGGCAGGCCGTACGGGCCTAGTCCGATGACGGCGAGATCTGCGGGCATACGTGGGCCGTCCTTCCCAGTAACCGACGTGGGGCTGGTGCGCAACCCCGGTGGACAGAACGAGGGAGCGCAATGTCAGACTAGGAGTAAATATGACCGATTTGCCGCATTGAATGATCGCGTTTCCGGGAGTGTTGTCCACAGGCTGGGGGTACGTGGTGGCTGAACTCGGGCAACCCGGTCAGAATTCTGAGCAGGGGGATACGAGACGGGCTTCGCCCGACGGGTGCGGCTTACGCGACCGATCATCGGGAGGCAGCGGTGAGGACAGCGACACTGGGGCCGGAGGAGCGGGCCGCGTCACTGGCGGCCATGGCCGAGCGCGAGCTGGACCTGCTGGTCGTGGGCGCCGGAGTGGTCGGCGCGGGCACGGCACTCGACGCGGTGACCCGCGGCCTGTCCACAGGACTGGTCGAGGCCCGCGACTGGGCGTCCGGCACCTCCAGCCGGTCCAGCAAGCTCATCCACGGCGGGCTGCGCTATCTGGAGATGCTCGACTTCGCGCTCGTCCGGGAGGCCCTGAAGGAGCGCGGGCTGCTCCTGGAGCGGCTGGCACCGCACCTGGTGAAGCCGGTGCCGTTCCTGTACCCGCTGCAGCACAAGGGCTGGGAGCGCCTGTACGCCGGCTCGGGCGTCGCCCTCTACGACGTGATGTCGATGGCCCGGGGCCACGGCCGGGGCCTGCCCCTGCACCGGCACCTGACCCGCCGTCACGCCCTGCGCGTGGCCCCCGCCCTGAAGAAGGACGCGCTGGTCGGCGCCCTCCAGTACTACGACGCCCAGATGGACGACGCCCGCTACGTGGCCACCCTGGTGCGCACCGCGGCGGCCTACGGCGCGAAGATCGCCAACCGCGCGCGGGTCACCTCCTTCCTGCGGGAGGGCGAGCGCGTCGTCGGGGCCCGTGTGCAGGACGCCGAGGGCGGCGGCGAGTACGAGATCCGCGCCAAGCAGGTCGTCAACGCCACCGGGGTCTGGACGGACGACACCCAGTCGATGGTCGGTGAGCGCGGCCAGTTCCACGTCCGCGCGTCCAAGGGTGTCCACCTCGTCGTGCCCAAGGACCGCATCCACTCCACGACCGGCCTGATCCTGCGCACCGAGAAGTCCGTGCTGTTCGTCATCCCCTGGGGGCGGCACTGGATCGTCGGCACCACCGACACCGACTGGGACCTCGACAAGGCCCACCCGGCGGCGTCCAGCGCCGACATCGACTATGTGCTCGACCATGTGAACGCGGTGCTGGCGATCCCCCTGACCAGGGACGACGTCGAAGGCGTGTACGCGGGGCTGAGGCCGCTGCTCGCCGGTGAGTCCGACGCCACCAGCAAGCTGTCGCGCGAGCACACCGTCGCCCACCCCGTCCCGGGCCTCGTCGTCGTGGCCGGCGGCAAGTACACGACCTACCGCGTGATGGCCAAGGACGCCGTGGACGCGGCGGTGCACGGCCTCGACATGCGGGTCGCCGAATGCGTGACGGAGGACATCCCGCTGGTGGGCGCCGAGGGCTACCGCGCCCTGTGGAACGCGCGTGCGCGCATCGCGGAGCGGACGGGCCTTCATGTGGTGCGCGTGGAGCACCTGTTGAACCGGTTCGGGTCGCTGACCGAGGAGATCCTGGAGCTCATCGCCGCCGATCCGACCCTCGGCGAACCGCTCCAGTCCGCCGACGACTACCTGCGCGCCGAGATCGTCTACGCCGCCTCCCACGAGGGCGCCCGTCATCTGGACGACGTCCTCACCCGGCGCACCCGCATCTCCATCGAGACCTTCGACCGGGGCACCCGGTGCGCCCGCGAGGCCGCCGAGTTGATGGCGCCGGTGCTGGGCTGGGACAAGGAGCAGATCGAGCGCGAGGTGGAGCACTACCAGAAGCGTGTGGAGGCCGAACGCGAGTCCCAGCGCCAGCCCGACGACCTGACCGCCGACGCGGCCCGCCTGGGAGCGCCGGACATCGTGCCGCGGTAGGGGAGGGAGAGGCGGCCGCCGAGCGTCGCGGGGGAGGCGTCCGCCGACCCGAAGTCCCCCTGCCTCCCGGCCCCTTGGGCGGCCCGGCCACCCCGGCCGGCGCCGCCCCGCCGTACGGGGCGGACCCGCGCCGCGCGGCGGTCCGGAGCCCTCGGCTCCCCGGTGCCCGGGTGGATTCGAACAAGTTGCGCCACGAGGGGCACCCTGGGCGCCGGGCGGTTGTCGGGTGAGGGACAATGGAGGCTCTGTCAGGGCGGGTTGTATGAGGGGACGCATGTCGGAGGCGGAGCGGGCGGGCACATCTCGTCAGGAGACTCGTCAGGACGACCACGAGCGTCTCCTCGCGGGGCGGTACCGGTTGGGAGGCGTGCTCGGCAGGGGCGGCATGGGCACGGTCTGGCGTGCCGTCGACGAGACGCTCGGGCGGACCGTCGCCGTCAAGGAGCTGCGCTTCCCGTCGAACATCGACGAGGAGGAGAAGCGGCGGCTCATCACCCGCACCCTGCGCGAGGCCAAGGCGATCGCCCGGATCCGCAACAACAGCGCGGTCACGGTGTACGACGTGGTCGACGAGGACGACCGGCCCTGGATCGTCATGGAGCTCGTCGAGGGCAAGTCGCTCGCCGAGGTCATCCGGGAGGACGGCCTGCTGGAGCCGAAGCGGGCGGCCCAGGTCGGCCTCGCCGTGCTGGACGTCCTGCGCTCCGCGCACCGCGAGGGCATCCTGCACCGTGACGTGAAGCCGTCCAACGTGCTGCTGGAGTCCGACACCGACCGGGTCGTGCTCACCGACTTCGGGATCGCCCAGGTCGAGGGCGACCCGTCCATCACGTCGACCGGCATGCTCGTCGGCGCCCCCTCGTACATCTCCCCGGAGCGGGCGCGCGGCCACAAGCCCGGCCCCGCCGCCGACCTGTGGTCCCTAGGCGGTCTGCTGTACGCGTCCGTCGAGGGCGCGCCGCCGTACGACAAGGGCTCCGCGATCGCGACGCTCACGGCCGTGATGACCGAGCCGCTGGAGGAGCCGAAGAACGCCGGGCCGCTGCGGGACGTCATCTACGGCCTGCTCACCAAGGACCCCGAGAAGCGGCTCGACGACGCCGGTGCGCGGAGGATGCTCAACGCCGTCATCCACGCCCCGCAGACCGACTCGGCAGCCGACGCGCCGGACGCGACCAAGGTCGTACCGCTGCCGTCGCAGTCCGACGCGCCCTCGCGCAAGGGCCGTTCGGGAGCCGGTGCCGCGGGCAAGAAGGCCGAGGAGGCCGGGGAGCGGCTGCGCGGAGCGCTGCGCTCGGTGCGCAAGGCCGCGGTGGGGGCCGGAGCGGCCGGTGCGGCGCGCACCGCGTCCGGTGAGGGGGAGGCCGGGGCCGACGCGGCCACCGGATCGCCCTCGGCGGCTGGCGACACCTCCGCGGCCACCTCCGCGGCCACGTCTTCGGCCACCTCCGCGTCCCCCGGCGCGAACGCCGCCGAGAAGGACGCCAGGACGGTCGGTGACGCCGGTTCGGGACCGAGCTCCGGCTGGCCCGTGATGACGCCGCCGGACCTGCCCGCGCGGCCCGTCCCGCGCGCCCCGCTGACCGACGTCGTACCGAAGCGGACGCTGCTGGTCATCGCGGTCGTCGTCCTGGTCGCCGTCCTCGGCGTGGTGCTGGCGCTGACGCTGGGCGACGACGGCGGCTCCGAGGCGTCGGGGAACGGCGGGGCCGGCCCGTCGGCGACCTCGAAGGGGACCCCCGACACCAAGCGCGACGACGACGAGGGCACGAAGGGCGGGGACGGCTCCACGTCCACGCCGGGCTCCGGCAAGGGCGGCGGGACCGAGCCGAGCGCCGGGTCGAGCGCGACCGCCGGCGGTGGCGGCGGGGACGGCGACGGTGACGGTCAGGGTTCCGGCGGCGCCGAGGTGGAGTCCACCCACAAGGGCGGCCAGGGGTACTCGATCGGGCTGCCGAAGGGCTGGAAGTTCCAGTCCACCGGCTCGGCCGGCGACCGGTTCACCGGGCCGAAGGGGCAGAAGCTGCTCGTGGCCTGGACGTCGACGCCCAAGGGCGACCCGGTGGCGGACTGGAAGAGCCAGGAGCGCTACATGGTGCGCTCCCAGTACAAGAAGATCCGCATAGAGCAGGTGGACTACCGGGGCTGGAACACCGCGGACTGGGAGTTCACCTACGTCGAGGGCGGCACCAAGTACCGCACGATCGACCGCGGTTTCGTCGTGAACGACCATTCCGGGTACGCCCTGATGTACACCGCGAAGGCCGCGGACTGGGACAGCGCTCTGCGCAAGGGCACATGGAAGGCGCTCACGGGCACGTTCGAGCCGAAGGCGTGAAGCGGGGGCTTCCCCTCCGGGGGGAGCCCGCGGGGGATTGCCCCGTGAGATACGGCAACCTCTCTTTGCGAGTTGCCTCCGGCACGTATCGTGAAAGCTCGCGGACCGTACGCATCCATTCAGACGTCCGGAACGCGACACGAGACGAACGGAATTGACCGACCGGGCGGCCGGGGGAGGCAACGTGGACGACTACGCGGGCCGGGTGCTCGCCGGCCGCTACCGCCTGCCGCGGCCGCCCTCCGACACCTACGAACTCACCGAGAGCCGCGCCTTCGACACCTACAGCGGGCAGGAAGTCCTGGTCCGGCAGGTGCCGTTGCCCGAGGTCGTCGAGGCCGAGGTGCTCGACGCCGAAGGGCTGCCCGACGGTTTCACCGCCCGTGACGCGCGGGCCCGCGACACCGGCCGCCGGCCCGCCGACCCCGCCGTGCGCCGGGCGGTCGACGCCGCCCAGGCCGCGGCCCGCATCCCCGACCACCCCCGTCTGGACCAGGTCTTCGACGTGTTCGCCGAGGGCGGTTCGCTGTGGATAGTGAGCGAGCTGGTGGCGGCCCGGCCGCTCGCCGCGCTGCTCGCCGAGCAGCCGCTGTCGCCGTACCGGGCGGCCGAGGTGGCCGCCGACGTCCTCATGGCGCTGCGCGTCCTGCACGCCCACGGCTGGGTGCACCGCAACATCACCGCCCGTACGGTCATGGTCTGCGACGACGGCCGGGTGATGCTCACCGGGCTCGCGGTCGGCGCCGCCGAGGAGGCGCTGTGCGGCTACGACCCCGTGCCCGCCGAGGACGGTGACGATCCGGGCCCGGCACCCGCCGCGGGTGACGGACCGCCGGGCACCGGCCCCACCGGCTCCGTCCCCCGCCCGGACACCGACCCCGAGGCCGCCCGGCGGGCCGCCATAGAGGCGCGCACGAGCGGGACCCGGCCGGTCCCCGGCGCCGACGGCCCCGGCCCGGCGCCGGGCGGCGCCCTGGAGACCGGCGCCGACATCCGGGCCGCACGGGCCGGAGCGATCGCCGCCTACCGGGCGGGCGCCCGAGCCGCGGCCCGGGTGCAGGAGGCGCAGCAGAGCGAACGCGCCGCCCTGCCCGGTGCCCGCAGCGCCCCGGAGGGCCGGACGCCCCAGCCGTACCTGTCCGGCGGAGGCGGCACACCGCCGGGGCAGATCGCCGACCCGTACGGGGTGCGGGCCGCGTCCTGGCAGGGCGCCGTTCCCCGCCCCGGCACCGGGCGCGCCCCCACCGACACCTCCACCGACGCCACCACCGGCGCCGGCGGCGGCCGTGCCGCGCTCCCGCCCGCGAGCGCCCAGCCGGGCTTCCTTCCCCGGGACGACAGCGCGTCCGCCGCGAACGGCCCGGCCGCCGCGCCCCCGGCGCGTACCGGGACCCGTTGGAACGAACTGGTGTCCGGTTCCGCCGCCCGCAAGGGGCCCAGCACGGCACTCGCCGCCGAGCGGGCCCGGCAGGCCCGGATGGCCGTCGTCGGGCCCGTCACCGAGCGCTGGGCGCCGGAGCAGGCCGGACCCGTGCACGAGAACTGGCAGCTGGCCGCGCCGATCGGGCCCGCGACCGACCTGTGGGCGCTCGGCGCGCTGCTCTTCCGGGCCGTGCAGGGACACGCCCCGTACCCGGAGGAGTCGACGGCCGAGCTGGTGCAGATGGTGTGCGCCGAGCCGCCCGCGTTCGCCGAGGAGTGCGGCCCGCTGCGGCCCGTCGTGGAGTCGCTGCTGCGTCAGGACCCCACCGAACGGCCCGACTTCGAGGAGCTGCGCGGCTGGCTGCGCTCCCTCGTGCGGTCGGCGCCCGAGCCGGAGGCCGGCGCGCACGTCGTCGCCGCCCCGCCTGTCGACCCGAACCGCCTGCCCATCGTGCGGCGGCGCGGCGAGCTGGTGCGCCGACGGCGGGCCGCCCGGCTCCCCGCCCACCAGGGCCGGCACAAGCGGGCCCGGCAGGAGATGCGTTCACCGCGCCGGCTCGGCCGCACCCTGCTGCTCCTCGTCCTGCTCGGCATGGCAGCGGCGGTCGCGTACGCCATGCTGTTCATGCCCAAGGACGACCGGGACACCGGCACCGGCGCCGACGCCGGGCGCACCCCCGCCGCGGGCCAGGCGCCGCCCGAGCGGTCCGCCGAGTCGAGCAGCGAGCCGCGCCCCGAGCAGACCTCACCGTCCCCCGGCGGCGGCTCCTCGGACTCGGCCGGGTCCGAGGAGACGCAGACCACCGGGCCCGACCTCCCCGACGGCTTCACCGTCCGCAAGGACCCGGCCGGTTTCGAGGTCGCCGTCGCCAACGGCTGGAGCCGCAGCGGCGGCAGCGGCCGCGGCCAGGCCGTCTACGCGCACGGCGGCTTCGACCTGATCGTCGTGCCCGGCCGGGACACCGCGCAGCAGTACGGCGGTGACCCGATGGTCTACCAGCGCGAGCACGAGAAGGAGTTGCAGCCGTACCGGGACTCCAGCTGGGCCTCCTCGGGCGGGCTGAAGACCATTCAGGTCGGCGAACGCAAGATGGCCGAGGGGCAGTTCACCTGGACCGACGGCCAGGGACGCGAGCTGTTCGTGCGGAATCTGGCGATCCTCTCCGACGGGCGGTACCACGTGGTCCAGGTGCGCGGGCCGGAGGCCGAGCGGGACGAGGTCACGCGCCTGTTCGAGCAGGCGTCGGCGACCTACCGCATCACCAGCTGAGGCGGCCCGAAAACCGTGTGTGACAACGGCGTTGGGGTTGCTTCGACGAACGGAAGGCGAGAACTGTCACAGTGCGGTCTCCTTGGCACCCCCGCGGTTCCGGTCGCATGCCCCGGTCCCTAACCTGACCCTGTCAAGAACATTGCGGGGCAACGTGAATAAGATGCAGGGCCAGCTCGTCTCGGGCCGTTACCGGCTCACCGAGGCCATCGGCAGCGGCGGTATGGGCCGCGTCTGGCGTGCGCACGATGAAGTGCTCCACCGGGCCGTGGCGATCAAGGAACTCACCGCCGCGCTCTACGTCTCCGAGAGCGACCAGGAGCGCCTCCTGGCCCGGACGCGGGCCGAGGCGCGGGCCGCCGCGCGCATCAACCACTCCGCCGTGGTGACCGTGCACGACGTCCTGGAGCACGACGGGCGCCCGTGGATCGTGATGGAGCTGATCGAGGGGCGCTCGCTGGCCGACGCGGTCAAGGAGGAGGGGCGCGTCGAGCCCGCCGAGGCGGCGCGGGTCGGGCTGTGGGTGCTGCGGGCGCTGCGTGCCGCGCACACCGCCGGCGTCCTGCACCGCGACATCAAGCCCGGCAACGTCCTGCTCGCCGAGGACGGCCGGGTCCTGCTCACCGACTTCGGCATCGCGCAGATCGAGGGCGACACGACGATCACCCGCACCGGAGAGGTCGTCGGCTCCGTCGACTATCTGGCCCCCGAGCGCATCCGGGGACACGACCCGGGCCCGGAGGCCGACCTGTGGGCGCTCGGCGCCACGCTCTTCACGGCGGTCGAGGGCCGCTCGCCCTTCCGCCGCACCTCTCCGCTGAGCACGATGCAGGCGGTCGTCGAGGAGGACGCGGGGGAGCCGCAGCACGCCGGGGCCCTGGGCCCCGTGATCACCGCCCTGCTGCGCAAGGATCCGGTCACCCGGCCCGACGCCGCCGAGGCGGAGCAGCTGCTGGCCGAGGCGGCGGAGGGCCGAAGGCCCAGCGGGGCCCAGGCCTATGTGCCCACCCAGCTGAACCGGTACGAGCCGGAGGCGCGCCCCGCCCCCGACCAGGCCGGCGTCCACAGCGCCACGCCGTACCCGCCGACGACCGGCCCGACGGCGTTCGGCCCGCCCGTGGGGCAGCCCGTCGGGGCTGTCCCGCCCGCCCCCGCGCCCCGGCGGCGCCGGCTGCGCTCGGTCGCCCTGGTCGTCGCCCTCGCCGCCGTCATCGGCGGCGGGACGGCCGTGGTCCTGCAGAAGTGGGGCCCCGGCGGGGGCAGTTCGTCCGTCTCGTCCACGCCTCCGACCTCGCCCGCCCCGAAGGAATCGGCCACCGAGGAGCCGGACGCGGACGTGGGCGGTGTGCCGTCCTCCTGGAGGCGCGTCGACGACCCCCTGGGCTTCAGCCTGTACCTGCCCGAGGGCTGGAAGCGGAAGGTGGTCGGCGAAGAGGTCGACGGGCTTCAGCAGGTCGACTACTCGCCGGACGGCGGGGAGCACTTCGTCCGGATCTCCGTCGACGTCTCGCCCGACTTCGCGACCGCCCACGACCATTTCGTCGACCTGGAGGAGCAGGTCAAGGAGCGGCTGATCGGCTACGAGTTCCTGTCGCTCAAGGAGAACCAGTACCGCGACCGCGCGGGCTCCCAGTGGGAGTACACCTGGGACGCGCAGCCCAAGGACACGCCCTTCCCCGGGCCGCGCCGCGCCATCGACCAGGGGTACATCGACCGGGACGGCACCGAGTACGCGATCTACATGTCCGCGCCGCAGAAGGACTGGGCCGAGGCGCGCGCGCAGTTCTCGGCGGTGCTGCGGGGCTGGCGCACGGGCTGACCCGCGCAGGGAGCCCCGCGCGGTCGGCGGCTTTTGACGTGCTTTGCTGCTGTGCACAGTTGGCCGATCGGTGCCCGGAGCCCGGGCGTCCGGTGGGGCATGATGAGTCGCATGGGGACCGAGGGGGCCAACTTCCGTGTGATCGCGGGGCGTTACCGTCTCGAGGCGAAGGTCGGGCGGGGCGGCATGGGCGTCGTCTGGCAGGCGACCGACCAGTTGCTCGGGCGACGGGTCGCCGTGAAGGAGATCCCGGTCGACGAGACGCTCACCGCGTCCGAGGCACGGCGGCAGCGCGCGCTGTGGCTGCGCGAGGCCCAGGCGGTGGCGCAACTGCGGCACCCGCACGTGATCGTCGTGCACGACGTGATCGAGGAGCACGAACGGCCGTACATCGTCATGGAGCTGATCGACGGCGAGTCGCTCGCCGACCGGCTCGCCGCGCAGGGCCCGCTGGACGCCCGTGAGACCGCCCGGGTCGGCGCCGACCTGCTGGACGCGCTGCGCGCCGCGCACGCCGCCGGTGTGGTGCACCGGGACATCACCCCGGCCAACGTGCTGGTGGAGAGCGGCACCGAGCGGGTCGTCCTCACCGACTTCGGCATCGCCCGGGTGCCCGGCACCGGCACGCTCACCGAGTCGGGGTCGTTCGTGGGGTCGCCCGAGTACACCGCGCCCGAGCGGATGTCGGGGGCGCGGACCGGTCCCGCCTCCGACCTGTGGTCGGTGGGGGCGCTGCTGTGCGCGCTGCTGAGCGGTGAGTCGCCGTTCCGGCGGGACTCGCTCAGCGGCACCGTGCTGGCCGTGGTCTCCGACGACGTACGGCCGCCCGCGCAGGCCACGCCGATCCTGCCCGTCGTCCAGGGCCTGCTGGAGCGGGACCCCGCCGACCGGCTGGACGCGGCGGAGGCGGAGCGGATGCTGCGGGAGTTCCTGGTGACCGGCGAGGACCTCGTGCCGAAACGGTTCAGCAGGCGGGTGGAGCGGCCGTGGACGACCCACAAGGTGGCGGCGGCCGTGGTGCTGGCCGCCGTGGCGGCGGTGGCCGGGGCGTCGGCGGCGGTGCTGCTGGCCGACGGGGGCGGAGGCGGACACGACGTGCCGACCAGCTCGGCGAGCCCGCCCGTCGAGACGGCCGGTACGGTCCCGCCGACCGCTGGTCCCACCGCGTCCGGCGCCTCGCTCTCACCCGCGTCCCCGTCGGGCGACGCGCCGCCGTCCGGTGGCGCACTCCGGTCCGGTGACGCGCCCCCGTCGGGTGACGCACTCCCGTCCGGTGACGCGCCGCCTTCCGGCACGAACCGGAGATAAGGAGCGACCCGCGTCACGGCTCTGTGACCGTGGACACCGCCCCTGGCTCCCCGGCCGCCCGGCGCGATATGGATGGATCCATGAGCAACAACGGGGGATTCCCAGAACGGCCCGACGAGCCGACGAGTTTTGAACTGCAACCTCCGCAGCCGGTGCCGCTCGCCCATGTGCCGCACCCGGACAACCCGTACGCGGCGCCCGCCGCACCCGTGCCGCAGCAGCCCGCCCCCACCACGCAGACCGGCCGGCCCGCCGCGCCGGCACCCTCCGCCCCGCCCGTCGCGCCGGCTCCCTCCGCCCCGCCCGCCGCGTCCCCGCCGGAGCCCGGCGCCGGCCGGCTGATCGCGGGCCGCTACCGGCTGCTCGCCAAGCTCGGGCACGGCGGCATGGGCACCGTCTGGCGCGCCAAGGACGAGACGGTGGACCGCGAGGTCGCCGTGAAGGAACCCCGCGTCCCGGACCACCTTCCCGAGCGGGAACGCGCCAACGCCTACGAGCGGATGCGCCGCGAGGCCCGTGCCGCCGCCCGGCTCGACCACCCGGCCGTCGTGAACGTGCACGACGTCGCCGTCGTGGACGGCCGGCCCTGGATCGTCATGGAGCTGGTGCAGGGCCGCTCGCTCGGCGACGCGTTGCAGGAGGGCACCCTCGGCGCCCGGGACGCGGCGCGGATCGGCCTGGAGGTGCTGGGCGCCCTGGAGGCCGCGCACGCGGCGGGCATCCTGCACCGGGACGTCAAGCCGGACAACGTCATGCTCGGGCGCCACGACCGGGTCGTGCTCACCGACTTCGGGATCGCCCAGATCGAGGGCGAGACCAATCTGACCGACACCGGCGGCTTCGTCGGCTCGCCGGAGTACATCGCGCCCGAGCGGGTGCTCGGCCAGCGTCCGGGACCGGCCAGCGACCTGTGGTCCCTCGGGGTCGTCCTGTACGCGGCGACGGAGGGCGTCTCGCCGTTCCGCCGCAGCAACACCCCGGCGACGCTCCAGTCCGTCCTCAACGCCGAGCCCGCGGCGCCCGCCGCCGCCCGCGGCCCGCTCGCCGAGGCCATCAACGGCCTGCTCCAGAAGGACCCTTCGCGCCGCCCGAACGCCGCGCGGACCCGCGACCTGCTGGAACGCGCGGCCAACCCGCCGGAGCCGGCCCTCACCCAGCCCGCACGGCTCCCCGAGAGCGTGCGGCGGGGGATCGTGCTCGGGCCGAAGACGCTGCTCGGGATCGCGGCGGCGGCGGTCGCGGCCGCGGTGACGGCGTACCTGGTGATCGCCGACCCCTTCGCCGGGTCGCTGCCGAAGGGCTGGAAGACGCACGAGGAGAAGGCCCTCGGCGCGACGCTGCTGGTGCCGGACGAGTACAAGCGGACCGTGCCCGAGAAGACGGACGACGACCACTGGGTCACGTACACCGACCCCAGCGGTGCCGTCTGGATCAGCCTGGAGCTGGAGAAGAAGGCCGAGGACACCGGTAACGAGATCAAGGGGTCCGCCGCCGCCGAGATGTACGACGACGACAGCGACTACCGGCAGAGCGGCGACTACCAGGTCGGCATGCCGCAGAACCCGAAGACGGAGCCCAGGGAGACCACGTACCAGGGCAGGAAGTCCGCCGAGAACACGGTCACCTACACCACCACCGACAGCCAGAACCCCCGGCCGCGCCGACTGCGTGTCTTCTACTACCGGACCTCCGCCGGAGACATGTACAAGCTGGCCGTCGGCTACCCCGGCGCGGGCGACTTCGAGGAGCGTGGACGCGAGGTGGCGCAGACCGCGATCGACCGGCTGGAGATCGACAAGCTCTGACCGCCGGGGCCCGTGACCGACTCGAGACCGGGCGCCCCGGCGCGTCCACGGCAACGCCCTGATCAGCGCGTTTGTTGCCAGTGTCCACTGGCAGTGTGTGAGCAGTCGGTGAATCCCCGTTACCGACGGGTACACAAAGGCCCCGGCGCGGCATACCCTGCGCCTCATGACGGACGCGCAGGCCCCGGCCCAGACCGGCACGAACCCCCTCGCCCCCGCCCCCGAGGGCGCCCGTACCGCGGCGGACGTGGTCACGCCCGAGCTGGTCGCCCAGCTCACCAAGGGCGTGGCCGGGTCCGGCCGTACCGCCAACCACACGCCGTTCACCGGCGAGAAGCTGGCCGACCTGCCCGAGTCGACGCCCGAGGACGTCCGTGAGGCGTTCGAGGCGGCCCGCGCGGCACAGGCCGTCTGGGAGCAGGTCCCGGTGCGCCGGCGCGCCGACGTGCTGCTGCGCTTCCACGACCTGGTGCTGGAACGGCAGGCGGAGGTGCTGGACCTGATCCAGCTGGAGACCGGCAAGGCCCGGCTGCACGCGCACGAGGAGGTGCAGGCCGTCGCCGTCGCGGCCCGCCACTACGGCCGCAAGGCCCCCGCCTACCTCAGGCCCAAGCGGCACACGGGCGCCATCCCCACGCTCACCCGCGTCACCGAACTGCGCCACCCGCGCGGGGTCGTGGGTCAGATCGCCCCCTGGAACTACCCGCTGGAGCTGTCCGTCGGCGACGCGCTCCCCGCGTTCGTGGCGGGCAACGCGGTCGTCATGAAGCCGGACACGGAGACCTGCCTGACCGCGCTGTGGGCGCGGGACCTGCTGATCGAGGCCGGTCTGCCCGCCGACGTCTTCCAGGTCGTGCTCGGCGAGGGCCCCGTCGTCGGCCCGGAGGTCGTCAGGCACGCCGACTACGTCTCCTTCACCGGCTCCACCCGCACCGGCCGCGAGGTCGCGCAGAGCGCCGCCGCCCGCCTGGTCGGCGTCTCGCTCGAACTCGGCGGCAAGAACGCCATGCTGGTCCTGGACGACGCCGACATCGAGAAGGCCGCCGCGGGCGCCGTCCGCGCCTGCTTCTCCTCCGCCGGCCAGCTCTGCATCTCCATCGAGCGGCTGTACGTCCACGAGTCGGTCGCCGACGCCTTCCTGGAGCGCTTCGCGGCCCGCACCAAGGCGATGCGGCTCGGCAGGTCCCTCGCCTACGGCGCCGACATGGGCTCCCTGGTCGGCGAGCGCCAGCTGGAGACGGTCACCCGGCATGTGGAGGAGGCCGTCGCCAAGGGCGCGAAGGTCGTCGCCGGCGGTGTGGCCCGCCCCGACATCGGCCCGTACTTCTTCGAGCCGACCATCCTCGACGGCGTCGAGGCCCCCATGGCCGTCTGCACCGAGGAGACGTTCGGCCCGGTCGTCTCCCTCTACCGCTTCTCCAACGACGACGAGGCGATCGAGCGCGCCAACTCCACGCCGTACGGGCTCAACGCCTCGGTGTGGACGAAGGACGGCCGCCGGGGCCGGGCGGTCGCGGCACGGCTGCGCACCGGCACCGTGAACGTCAACGAGGGCTACGCCCCCGCCTACGGCAGCGTCCAGTCGCCGATGGGCGGCATGAAGGACTCCGGCCTCGGCCGCCGTCACGGCTCCGAGGGCATCCTCAAGTACACCGAGGCCCAGACGGTCGCCCACCAGCGGCTGCTGCCGATGGCGCCCTCGATGGGCATGGACGACGAGACGTACGCGCAGTTCATGAGCCGGAGCCTGCGGGTGATGAAGGCGTTCCGTTTCCGCTAGGCCGTTCCGCCAGGCCGTGTCCCGGGCCCCGCTGTCCGAGGCCGCCGCACCACCGCTTTCGACGAGGAGAGCACGTGTCACAGGAGAACTCTGCCCCCGCGCAGGACGACGGTTCCGGGTACGACTACGACGTCATCGTCGTCGGGTCGGGGTTCGGCGGCTCGGTCACGGCGCTGCGCCTGACCGAGAAGGGCTACCGCGTCGGCGTCCTCGAGGCCGGCCGCCGCTGGACCCGTCAGACCCTGCCGAAGAACTCCTGGGACCTGAAGAACTACCTCTGGGCCCCGAAGCTCGGCATGTACGGCATCCAGCGCATCCATCTGCTCGGCAACGTCATGGTGCTGGCGGGCGCGGGTGTCGGCGGCGGCTCCCTCAACTACGCCAACACGCTGTACGTCCCGCCGAAGCCGTTCTTCGAGGACCCCCAGTGGCGTGACATCACGGACTGGGAGCAGGAGCTGAAGCCGTACTACGACCAGGCCCAGCGCATGCTCGGGGTCCGGCTGAACCCGACGATGACCCCGTCCGACGTGCACCTGAAGGCTGCCGCCGAGAAGATGGGCGTCGGCGACACCTTCCACATGGCGCCGGTCGGCGTGTTCTTCGGCGACGGCAAGGACGCCGAGGGCACGGCGAAGGCCGGTCCCGGCGAGGAGGTGCCCGACCCGTACTTCGGCGGCGAGGGCCCGTCCCGCCGGGCCTGCACGGAGTGCGGCGAGTGCATGACGGGCTGCCGGCACGGCGCGAAGAACACCCTCAACGAGAACTACCTGTACCTGGCCGAGAAGGCGGGCGCGGTCGTGCACCCGCTGACCACGGTCGTCTCGGTCACCGACGACTCCCAGGGCGGCTACGCGATCGCCACCCAGCCGACCGACCGGCGCGGGAAGGACGAGGGGCGGCTGTTCAAGGCCCGCCGCGTGGTCATCGCGGCCGGCACGTACGGCACCCAGACGCTTCTGCACCGCATGAAGGCCGGCGGCCAGCTGCCCCACCTCTCCTCCCGGCTGGGCGAGCTGACCCGCACCAACTCCGAGGCGCTGGTGGGCGCGCAGACCGACAGCCGGCGCTACCGGAAGCTGACGGGCGCCCCGAAGGTCGACTTCACGCGCGGTGTCGCCATCACCTCGTCCATCCACCCGGACGAGAACACCCACATCGAACCGGTCCGCTACGGCAAGGGCTCCAACTCGATGGGCGGCCTGTCCATCCTCCAGGTCCCCTACGCCGAGGGCGGGTCCCGTGTCGGCGCCTGGCTGGCCAACGCGGCCCGGCACCCGCTGCTTGTGCTGCGCTCGCTGTCCAACCGCCGCTGGTCGGAGCGGACCATCATCGGGCTCGTGATGCAGTCGCTGGACAACTCGCTGACGACGCATCTGAAGCCGGACGGCGTCGGCAAGGGGCTGCTGACCGCGCGGCAGGGCCACGGCGCGCCCAACCCCAAGCAGATCAAGGCCGCTTCCGAGGCCGCCTCCGTCCTCGCCGCCGACATCAACGGCTTCCCCGGCTCCAACGTCGGCGAGCTGATGGGCACTCCGCTGACCGCGCACTTCCTGGGCGGCTGCCCGATCGGGGACTCCCCGGAGACCGGTGTGATCGACCCCTACCACCGGCTGTACGGGCACCCCGGGATCTCGGTCGTCGACGGCGCGGCGGTCTCCGCCAACCTGGGCGTCAACCCGTCGCTGACGATCACCGCGCAGGCCGAGCGGGCCATGTCCTTCTGGCCCAACAAGGGCGAGGCCGACCCGCGTCCGGCGCAGGGAGCGGCGTACGAGCGGCTGAAGCCCGTCGAGCCGCAGGCGCCGGTGGTGCCGGCGGAGGCGTTCGGCGCCCTGAAGCTGCCGTTCCTGGGGATGCCGGCGGTGCCCCCGAAGAAGTAGCGCGCCCGCCGCAGACACCGAAGGACCTGCGCCCCCCTCCGAGCGCAGGTCCTTCCGTGTGGTGCGTCAGGTGGTCGAGGCTCAGGCCTCGGCACCGCTCCGACGACGCTTCATCGCGAACATCACGCCGGCACCGGCGAGGATCGCGACACCGCCGACCGTGCCGATGACGGGCAGCTGAGAGCTGGACCCGGTCTCGGCGAGGCTGCCGGTGACGGGCTGCTCGCTGACGCCGCCCTGCGGCTTCTCCGGCGTGGCGGCCGGGGGCTTCTCGGCGCCCGGCTCGGCCTCGCCCGGGTCCTCGTTCGAGCTGCCGGCGGGCAGGACGTCGAAGAACCAGCCGTCGCCGAAGCCCTCGGCGATGCAGTCCTCGCCGTTGATGTTGTCGATGTAGGCACCGGTGCCGAAGTGGTAGGACTCACCGGCGGGGGCACCCTTGTGGATGTTCACCCGCAGGTCGATCTTGTTGTAGTCGTTCGGCTTCATCGTCTCGGTGCCCCAGAAGTAGCCACCGGCCAAGCCGCCCGCGCCCTCGATGCTCTCCCAGGAGTTCGTCGACGGGTTGCGGAACTGCAGGTCGACGTACGGGCTCAGGGTCGGCTCGAGGTTGTCCCAGTACTTGGTGCTCTCGACCTCGGCGTAGAACGCGACGTCCTTGAGCGTGACGTCGGAGGTGTTGGTGACCTTCAGGTTGAAGGAGTGCCAGCCGCTGCCGGCCACGATCTTGCCGGGCAGGGCGCTGACCTCGACCGCGAGGGCCTCCTCGGTGAAGTCCTCGTCGACCTCCTCGCAGTACGGGAGCTCCTCGTCCTCGCCCGGGGTGGTCTCCTCGTCGGTCGGAGCCGTCGTCTCGTCGTCGGGCGCCGGCGTCGTCTCCTCGTCGCCGGGCTCGGTCTCCTCGTCGGTGGGAGCCGTGGTCTCGTCGTCCGCGGGAGCGGTGGTCGTCTCGTCGTCGGCCGGCGCGGTCGTCTCGTCGTCCGCGGGCGTCGTCGTCTCGGTGTCGGCCGGAGGCGTCGTGTCGCCGGCGGCCGGCGTGGTCTCCGTGGTGGCCGGGGCGGTGGTCTCGTCCGTGGCGAACGCGGCCGGCGCGGACAGCAGGGCGATCGGTGCTATGACCGCCGTCGTCGCTGCGGCGGCCAGGGCACGGCGAAGCTTCATGAAGACCTCGAAAGTCCGTTGTGCCGCCGGGCGCGGCACGGGTATCGGGAGGCCTCCGCGTGTGGGGCGCGGGTGTGGCCCTTGGTTCGCAGACTTTGATCATCGAGGGCCGGGAATGGTTGTGCCGGACCTGACAGAATATTTATGTGGCCTGGGTCACATGTCCTGGATCACGGGCCGTCCCCCTGCCGTACTCTCAGCGCCCGTACCGGAGTTCGAGAGAAAGCGTTCACACAGCCATGGCCGGCAGACCGTCCGACGGGACCCCCTCCGCATCCGGCGACGAGGCACAGCCCTCCACGCCCTCCATCTCGGACGAGGAGTGGCAGAAGTTCGTCCAGGACGCCGGACGCGACCGCGCCTCCGCCCCGAAGGAGCCGTCCGCGCGCGCCCGGATGGTCACCGAGCGGCTGCGCCGGCAGGACGCCCGCGGTGAACTGCCTCCCGGCTGGCGCACGGGCCCCGCCTGGCAGGAGATGCACGGGACCACCGCCCGGCGCCGCCGGCTGTGGGCGTTCCTCGGGGTGCCGCTCGCCGTCGCCGTGGCCGTCGTGGCCGTACGGCCCTCCCTGATCCCCGGCGACCCCTTCGGCAGCGCCGCCTCTCCGGTGCAGGACGCCGCCCCCTCGCCGCTGCCCGTCGAGACCGCCGCGCCGACGGCCGCGCCCGCCGAGGCCGACCCGGACACCCCGACCCCGGCCCGGCCGTTCGCCGGATCGCCCGCCGCGCGCTGGGCGGACGGCGAGGCCGGCATCACCACGCCGGCGGCCACCCCGGTCGGCAACCTGTCGAAGGCCCAGGTGGAGCAGGCCCTGCGCCAGACCCGCAGGCTCCTCGTCGACGCCAACCTCGACCCGGCCACCCTGCGCGGCGAGCGCCCCGAGACCGCGCTCGACGTCATCGAGCCGCGCCAGAGGGAACTGGTCGACCTGCTGACCACCGCGCTGCGCAAGCCGGACAAGAAGCACGACCCGCTCTGGATGTTCAGCCGCTTCGACCCCGCCGAGGTGCGGCTCGCCGGGGACGTCGTGAAGACGCGCGGGCGCATGACGTTCGAGAAGGGCGAGAACGCCTCCCTCGTCGTGCACGCCGACTACACCTTCGTCTACCCGCTGGTCCGCGAGGGCTCGGACGAGGTGGCCCGCACCATCGTCCGGCGCGTCCTCGACGTCCGGGTCTCCGATCCCACCCGGTACCAGGTCACCCCGGGGAAGATCATCGTCGTGCGCTTCGACCAGGAGATCGGCAACTCGGCCTGCGACTCCTACGACGGCTATCTGCACCCGCAGTTCGACTCGGCGCCGCCCGCCGGCGCAGCCCCCACCGGCCCGACGACCGACCCGTACGACCGCAGCAAGGGCATCCCCGAGGACCGCCGCGACGAGTGCCGGGTCGTCAGCCGCACCTGACGCCCCGGCGGGCCGCGGGCGGCCGCGGGCATGAGAAGGGCCCCGCGGTGCGGGGCCGCGGGGCCCTTCTGTGGTCAGCACCAGCGTCAGGGCGCGCCGGTGCCTGGGGGAGCGGCGCCGGGGGAGTGCGCCGCCGAAAGGGTCTCTCGCATCGTGCGGGACGGGCGGGGGCGCGGCAACCGCTGGGGGCCGCCCCGTACTCCGTCGGTGTTTCCGCCGGCCGGCCCCGGGCGTCCCCGGAGCCGACCGTTTCTCTTGGGTGACCGGGCTGCTGTCCCCTGCCGTCCGGTCACTTACCCGGAGCGAGGTCCCACGGCGTACGGCGATCCGCACACCACAACGCTCCGGCGAGCCACGCGTGGTTCATTCGGGCCCGCCCCTGGCTGGCACGGACACCGGTACCAACGAAGCGGTCCGGGCGGCGTCACGCTCCGACCGGGTGAGAGGGGGGCCGAACTCAGATGCGACCGCGACACAGTTCGAGCAGCGTCATCGCGAGGGCCGTCCCCGGCCGGCCCAGCGCCTCGCTGTAGTGGCCGAGGACCTCCATCTCGCGGGACAGGTTCACCCGCCGGCCGCCGGAGGTGATCCGGGCCTCCTGGATGACGGCCGACACGGCCATGCGTTCCTGGATCAGCCCGATGATCCGGTCGTCCAGGGCGTCGATGCGTTCACGGGCACCGGTGATCACGTCCGCGGCCTCGGGGGTGCGGGCGCCGGTCGCCTCGGCGGGGGTCACGTGCGTGGCGGTCATCGGGGGCTCCTCGTCGATGGGAGGTGCCCCGGATCGACAGGACCCGGAAACGGCAGGCGCCCCGGGCCTTGTCGGCCCGGGGCGCCTGGGAAGTCGCTTGTCAGTTGCTCAAGCAGCACGACCATGGCAGCCGGCGGGCCGGGTGCCATAGGTAAACAGGAAGGTCGGGTGCGTGAGCATGCCGCCAGTATGCCGCGCTCGCCGAGGGTGTCCAAGCCGGTTCGCATGGTGAGACGGGCTTCGGCCCCGGGGCGGTCGCGCGACGCCCGGTAGACTCGGCCCCACACACACCTCGCTCACCGCCGGAAGGCAACCCGTGTCATCAGCGAACCCAGCCGCCGCCCCCGACACCGTCCTGGTCGTCGACTTCGGCGCGCAGTACGCCCAGCTCATCGCCCGTCGTGTCCGCGAGGCCCGGGTCTACAGCGAGATCGTGCCGAGCACCATGCCGGTCGCCGAGATGCTCGCGAAGAACCCGGCGGCGATCATCCTCTCCGGCGGCCCCTCGTCCGTGTACGAGGAGGGCGCCCCCCGCCTCGACCGTGAGCTGTTCGAGGCCGGTGTGCCGGTCTTCGGCATGTGCTACGGCTTCCAGCTGATGGCGCAGGTCCTCGGCGGCACGGTGGACAACACCGGCGCCCGCGAGTACGGCCGTACCGACCTGCACGTCTCCAAGCCGTCCTCCACCCTCTTCGAGGGCACCCCCGCCGAGCAGCACGTGTGGATGTCCCACGGCGACGCCTGCTCCGCCGCCCCCGAGGGCTTCGCGGTGACGGCCTCCACCGGTGTCGTCCCGGTCGCCGCCTTCGAGAACGACGAGAAGAAGCTCTACGGCGTCCAGTACCACCCCGAGGTCATGCACTCGACGCACGGCCAGCAGGTGCTGGAGCACTTCCTGTACCGGGGCGCCGGCCTGAAGCCCGACTGGACCACCGGCAACGTCATCGACGAGCAGGTCGCCGCGATCCGCGAGCAGGTCGGCGACAAGCGCGCCATCTGCGGCCTGTCCGGCGGCGTCGACTCCGCCGTGGCGGCGGCGCTGGTCCAGAAGGCCGTCGGCTCCCAGCTGACCTGCGTCTACGTCGACCACGGCCTGATGCGCAAGGGCGAGACCGAGCAGGTCGAGAAGGACTTCGTCGCCGCGACCGGCGTGCAGCTGAAGGTCGTGGACGCCGAGGAGCGGTTCCTGAAGGCGCTCGCCGGGGTCTCGGACCCCGAGGAGAAGCGCAAGATCATCGGCCGTGAGTTCATCCGGGTCTTCGAGCAGGCGCAGCTGGAGATCATGCAGGAGGACGGCCCCGAGGTCGCGTTCCTCGTGCAGGGCACGCTCTACCCGGACATCGTCGAGTCCGGTGGCGGCACAGGCACCGCCAACATCAAGTCGCACCACAACGTGGGCGGGCTCCCGGACGACATCGAGTTCGAGCTGGTCGAGCCGCTGCGCCAGCTGTTCAAGGACGAGGTCCGCATGGTCGGCCAGGAGCTCGGCCTGCCGGACGAGATCGTCCATCGCCAGCCCTTCCCTGGCCCGGGCCTCGGCATCCGCATCGTCGGCGAGGTCACCAAGGAGCGCCTGGACCTGCTGCGCGAGGCCGACGCCATCGCCCGCGAGGAGCTGACCGCGGCCGGCCTCGACCGGGAGATCTGGCAGTGCCCCGTGGTCCTGCTCGCGGACGTCCGCAGCGTCGGCGTCCAGGGCGACGGCCGCACCTACGGCCACCCGATCGTGCTGCGCCCGGTGTCCTCCGAGGACGCCATGACCGCCGACTGGTCGCGGCTGCCGTACGACGTCCTCGCGAAGATCTCCACGCGCATCACCAACGAGGTCAAGGACGTCAACCGCGTCGTCCTCGACGTGACCTCGAAGCCGCCGGGCACCATCGAGTGGGAGTGATCCCGGGCCTCAGGTGCGCTTGATCGTGCGCACCGGCTGACCGGGCTTCCAGATCCGGACGACGAGGTACTTCTCGTCCTCCACGTAGGTCCGCACGACCTCCGTCAGCTCGGTACGGAAGAGGTGGAACGGCTCCGGCGGTTCCACCTCTTCCGCGTACGCGGCCTTGCGCGCCGGGTCCTCCACCTCGACCGCGCGCCCCGCGATCCGTACGTCGCCCCCGCCCATCGTCTGCCCCTCCCCGGGGTTCGCCTGGAGCGCGAAGCGCGGGTCCCGGCGCAGATCGAGGGCCTTGAGCGAGTCCGGCATCATGCCGAGCCACAGCTCGCCGTCCAGGAAGCGGATCTCCAGGCCGGAGGTGCGCGGGGAGCCGTCCCGGCGCAGGGTGGCCAGGACGTGGTGCGTGAACGTGCCGAAGCGCTCCTCGACGAGCCGGGCGAAGTCGGGTTCGGCGGTGACGAAGGCGGACCAGTTCGCTGTCATGCCGCCGAGTCTGACGGCGATACCCGCCATCCTCTGTCGGGTTTTGCCGGACGGGCGAGGGATGTCATCCGGTTCGCGGAGCCCGGGTCACGGAGCCCCGCCGCCGGGTGCGGTCAGCCGGCCTGGGGCACCGGGCGTACGTAACGGTCCCGGCCGGCGTCGTCCTGGACCTGGACGCAGCCCGCCGCCGTCAGCCGCCCGGCGATCTTCGCCCGGCGAGCGGCGTTGATCCGCAGCGCCCCTACCAGCATCGCCGGCATCAGTACGGCCAGCGGCAGCAGCACGGCGTACACGCCGGTCGCCAGCGCGAGCAGCAGGAGGACCCCGCCCGAGGCCCAGGCCATCCCCAGCAGCTGCCTGCGGTTGCCGGCCTGTACCAGGGCGTCGTACAGGACGAGGTCGTCGAGCACGGCCACGTCCGCCCGCACCTCCGGGACCGGCGTGAGCGACGCCTGGTACATGCCCGGCACGTTCCCGCCCTGGCCGACCGAGGGGAACGCGGCGAGGTTGGCCGCGGCGCGCTGACGGTCCGCCGGGTCCGGGAAGCGGACGAGGCGCACGTGCAGGTTCTTGTACCGGCCCACGAGCCGGACCCCGGCGTACCGGAAGCCGAAGCACTCGGCCACGTACACCAGCGCGCCGACGTCCTTGCGGCTCGAGGCGGGTGCCACCAGTTCGACGTCGTCCTGGTTCGCGATCAGGCGCATGAGGTACTTGAGATGACGTTCGGCAGCGCTCAACGGGGACTCCGGTGTGACTGAAAACAAGCGGTGGGTCGGTCGTTCCGGAGCACAGACCTCGCACGTCACGAAAGGGTTGTGCACGGCATCGTTACCTCGCAGCCCTGTTGTCCCCGCGCCGACCGAAGGTAACTTCCGCCCCGAACGACCCCACAGTGCCGGAGGACTCATGCACGGGACGCCCGCCGGGCCCACTCCGCCCCCGCCGCTGCCCACCGATCAGCTGCGGTTCGCCATGCCGCCGATGCACGAGTCGGTCGAGGACGAGCGCCGGCATCGCAAGGAACGGCTCGCCGGTGCGCTGCGGATCTTCGGGAGGATGGGCTTCGAGGACGGCGTCTCCGGGCACATCACCGCACGCGACCCCGAATTCACCGACTGCTTCTGGGTCAACCCGTTCGGGATGCCCTTCGGCCATGTCACCGTCAGCGACCTCGTCCTCGCCAACTCCGAGGGCCAGGTCGTCGAGGGCCGCTACCACGTGAACCAGGCCGCCTTCACCGTGCACTCCCAGGTCCACGCCGCCCGTCCCGACGTCGTCGCCGTGGCCCACTGCCACTCCGTCCACGGCCGGGCCCTCGCGGCGCTCGGCGAGCTGCTGGACCCGATCACCCAGGAGAGCTGCGCCTTCTACGAGGACCACGCGCTGTACGACGCCTACAGCGGGGTCGCCGTCGACGCGGCGGAGGGGCGCCGGATCGCCGCCGCCCTCGGCTCCCACAAGGCCCTCGTCCTGCGCAACCACGGCCTGCTCACCGTCGGCGACTCGGTGGACGCGGCCGCCTGGTGGTTCCTGTCCATGGAGCGCTCCTGCCAGGTGCAGCTCACGGCACGTGCCGCGGGTCGGCCGGTCCTGATCGACCACCGCATGGCGGTCGCCACCCGCGAGCAGCTCGGCGGCGACCTGGTGGCCTGGATCAACTACCAGCCGATGTGGCAGGGCGTCACCCGCAGCGAACCCGATCTGCTGAGCTGACGCCGGTCCCGGCCCGGGTGGTCAGAACCCGCGCAGCACCGCCGCCTTCGTCCGGGCGAACTCCTCGTCCGTGAGCACGCCCTCGCGGTGCAGGTCGCCCAACTCGCGCAGCCGGCGCAGCAGGACGTCGTGGTGACCGGGCGGCGCCGGGACCGCGGGCGCCGCGGGCGGGGTCCGGCCACCGGGAGCCGTGCCCTGCCGTGTGGACGGATGCGGGAGGCGTGCCGTGACCGCCGTGGCCACCAGCGCGGTGAGCAGATCGCGGCGGGCGCTGCCCCACAGGTCCAAGGCGTACGGGTCCTTCTCCGGCGGCAGGGCGGAGAACACCGTCTCCCGGGTCACGAACCGCAGACAGCCGTCCTCGGAACCGGAGTTGGGCACCCACTCGACCCGCACCAGGTCGTCGACGTCGATGACCCGCGGGCCCGCCGCCCGCTTGACCCGCTCCGAGGTGTCCGACCAGTCGATGCGCACCCGGCCGCCGTCGAAGGAGACCGTGCCGTCCGACGACCGCACGGAGACCGGCACCGAGGGGCCCGGCAGCAGATAGGCCGCGACCGGCTCCCGCGGAACCCGGTCCAGCAGCAGCGCGCTGCGGATCTCCTCGGCCAGGTACGCGGCCACCCCCGCGCGGTCGGAGTCCACCGCGAGCCGGTACGGGTCCGACGCCTCGGGCAGCCGGCCCCCGGTCGCCTGCAGCAGCGGATCGGCCCCTTCGCGCAGCCGCATCCGCAACCGGCCCCGCCTGCGGTCCGGTTCGAACGCGACGCCCGCGACCGCCTCCAGGGGTACGGCGATCTCGCCGTACGTCCGCCGGAACAGCGGCACGGAACGGTGGAGCCCCGGCGTGATCCGGACGGTCGTGCCGTCGAAGGCCCAGGTCCCGTCACGCTGGATGATCTCGGCCATAAGGGAATTCTCGCAGCCGGGTCAACACGCCGGGACCGCGCTCACCCGTCCCGACCGGGCCTGCCGGGTGGGCGGTGGGTGGGTGGTGGGTCGAGTACGGCACAATTCGTCGTCGTCGGACGGGAGTTGCGCGCCGGGCGCGGGCGGCGCGGCTCTCCCGGAGCACCCCCGTGGCGCCGCAGGGCGGGCGGGGCATGAGGTCGTCGGGAAGGCGGGCGTCGGGCGTGGCGGTGCAGGAGGCTGGGCGGAGCGGCACGGTGGAGCGCCCGCACGGAGGTGGCTGCACGTGCGGGGACTGCCCGCACGGGGCGCGTGCGGGACACCGGCGGGCGGTGGCCGAATTCCTGCTCAAGCGGGACGAGTTCGCCGCCGGACAGGGACTCCCGGCGGCCGTGGCCCACTCGGCCTCGGCGTCCCGCCAGTGGGTGTCCGAGGAGCTGACGCAGTCCGCGGAACAGGTCGCCGAACGCGGCCGGGCCGAGGGCGAGGCCTGGCTCGGACGCCTCTGGTGGCGTACCGCCCGCGTCATCTGGGGACTGGTCGTGGCGCTGCTCCTGGCGCAGGCGCTCACGGCGGTCGGGGCGGGCTGGACACCGGCCCGTACGGCCGGGCTGCTCGCGGCGGTCGTGACGGCGGTGGCGCTCACCGCGGCGTCCTGGTTCCACCGGGCGCGCGGCGGGGCCCTGGCGCCCGTCATCGGCGAGGACAACCGGCTGTCCACCTCGCGCGCCGTCGCCGGGGCATGGGTCCTCTTCGTGGCGTACGCCGTGCTCGTCCTGGCCGGGCGGCTCGCCGCCGCCTCGGGCCACGCGGAGCGCGACGCGCTGATCGAAGGGCTCGAACTGCGGCGTGGCGCCGGGGTGGTGACCGTGCTCGCCGTAGTGTGCGCGATCGCCGTGCTGGTGCGGCGCGTCGTCGGGGTGCGGGTGCTCGGGCAGCGGCTCCAGAAGGTGCCCGCCGACCGGCCCCGGGCCGCGGACCTGCTGACGGACGACTCGGGGCGCGGGACGTTCGCCGACATCCAGTACGTCGTCATCGGCGCCGTGGCCCTGCTGTTCGCCGCGGTACGGCTGGGGAGGCGGCCGGACCAGCTGCCCGACCTGCCGTGGGGCCTGGCGGTCGTCGTGCTGATCTCGGCGGCGACCTATCTGGCCGGCAAGTACGCGGAGGGCGGCCGTCCGGTGATCCTCTCCGTGGTGCGGGCGCGGGAGGCGGGGGACCTCGACGCCCCGATCCGCACCGGCGACGACATCGAGATCCGGGGAGCCGGGTTCGTGCCGCCGGGCGCGCAGCGGGCCGACCGCCTGGCGCGGATGGTCGTGCGCATCGGGGCGGTGCACGTGCATGTGCCGCTGGTGCCGGTGAGCGGCGGGTTCAGCAATCCGACCGACACCGTGCTCACGGTCCCGGTGCCGGCGGACGTGGAGCCGGGCCGGGTCGAGGTGCAGGTCGTGACCGCCGCCGGCGTGGAGACCAACCGTTACGCCATCGACGTCACCGACTGACCACTGCCGTTCGGCCACTTGGCCGTGTTCAGTGATTGAAGTTTTGACCGGATGCGGCGGAGAATGCCGGGGTGCCGCGCGGCTGAGCGCTGCGGCAGTTCCCTCCGTATGGTCGGGCGAGGGATCACGGCGGGCGAGAGGCGGCTACGGGCGATGACTCACGGAACGCACACGGGTACCTCCGGCGGCTGGCGGGACACGGCCACCCGCTACGCACTGCTCCCGCTCCGCATCTTCCTCGGCGTCACCTTCGTCTACGCCGGACTGGACAAGCTGACGGACAGCGCCTTCCTGAAGGACTCCGGGGCCGGGTCCATCGGGGACATGATGCGCGCCGTACGGGACTCGGCGGCGATCCCGGCCATGGTCGACATGGCCCTCGACGCCCCGGAGGCCTTCGGGTACGCCATCGCCTTCGGTGAACTGGCCGTCGGCATCGGCACCCTCGTCGGACTGCTCTCCCGGCTGGCCGCCCTGGGCGGCGCGCTGATCTCGCTGAGCCTGTGGCTCACGGTCAGCTGGGCCTCCGACCCCTACTACTACGGCAACGACCTGGTCTATCTGATGGCCTGGCTGCCGCTCGTGCTGGCGGGCGCGCCCGTGTTCTCCCTCGACGCCCTCCTGCACGCACGGCGACGGGACCGCCTGGAACTGCGGTGACCCGCCGCCGGGTCGCTGGAACTGCGGTGACCCGCCGCCCGGGTCGCTGGAACCGCGGTGACCCGCCGCCCGCGTCAGGGGCGGGACTCCTGGCCCGGCGGGGTGCGGTGACGGCGTGCGGCGCGGGCCAGGAGCCCGACCGCGCCCGCCAGGAACAGCCCCCCGACGACCAGGGGGATCACCGCGAACCACGGCGTCTCCCAGGCGCCCGCCGCGTCCCCCACGAAGACCGCGCCCGCGGCGGTCAGGAAGGCACCGGCGACCAGCCGGCCCGGCTGGAACTCATGACGCAGCACGGCTCACCTCCGCCTGTCCGATCCCGACGCTCAGGTCGAGGTCCAGCGTGCCCGCGTTCTTGATGCCCTTGGCCGGTTCCAGCGTCAGCTCCTTGTGCTTGCCCGGCGCCACGTCCACGTCCCGGCTGTCGTCGCCCGGCAACTGGATGTCGCCCACACCGACGTCCACGCTCAGCTCCACCGTGACCCCTTTCGGGACGATCACCTTCAGCCGGCCCACGCCCACGTCGGCCCGCGTGGTGACTGTCCGGTCCGGCTTGAACGCCACCCCGCTCAGGTCGAGCGTGCCGACACCGGTGCCCAGGTCGTACCCGGGCCGCACGTCCGCGGCCGTCGCAGGGCTCCACGTCGTCTCGACCCAGTGGGTGCCGATGTCCTTCGGCAGGGCCGTCGACGCGGCCAGCAGGCCCGCCGTGACGACCGCCAGGAAGACCGTGCCCGCTCCCGTACGGCCCAGGAACGCGCTGAGCGCGATGCCCACGCCGAACACGAGCAGGGCACACGCCAGCCCGGTCTGCAGGCTCGTGCCGAGCGGCTGCCCGTGCCAGGTCCCGCCACTCCCCAGCGCCCCCGCGAACAGGGCCAGCAGGAACACCCAGCCGCCGATCCGGCGGGGACCGCGCGGCCGGGGCGGGGCCGGGCGGCGCGCGCGTATCTCCTCCCGGCTGCTCCAGGTGCCGCGGCCGATCGCCACCGCCGCCGCCATGTCCCGGTCGTGGGCGTCCCCTGGACCCCACAGATAGCCGGTGCCGCCCTCGTGGGTGCCGTCCTTGACGATCGGGTCCCGCCACCAGGAGGGGTAGGCGGCCGGGACCGGGGGCGCCTGCGCCTCCGGCGGCGCGTCCGCCACCGCCTGCGCGGCGAGCGGGTCCGGGTCGGGGGCGCCCCGGTGCCGCGACCAGTAGCCGGCGCCCGCCAGGAGGAAGGACAGGACGACGGCGAAGGTCAGCACGCCGCCGTTCTTCAGCATCGTCAGGAAGACACCGCAGCCCACCAGCGCGAACAGCACCGCCGTCAGCGCGTGCCCGTCGACGCGGCCGGTGAGCAGCTTGCGCACCTCGTTCTCGTCCTCGTCCTCGTACGGGACGAGGAGCCAGGCGAAACCGTAGAAGATCAGGCCGATGCCGCCGGTCGCGGAGAGCACGGCGAGGGTGATCCGGAAGATCACCGGGTCCATGTCGCACTGCCGCCCCAGACCCGCGCACACGCCGGCCAGCATCTTGTGCGGCCGGTCCCGCCGGAACCGGTGCGGCGGCCCGGACACCGCGGCCGCCTCGCCCTGCGCCTCCCGCGTGCCCGTGCGTGCGCGCGGTCCCTCACCCGCGGCGCCCGCGGACGCCCCGCCGGACGCGGTGCCCGTGGGGGGCACGGCGTCCCGCTCGGGCACCGAGTCCGCGGCGTCCTGGTGATCTGTCATGGGTCCATGGTGACGGGCGGGTCGGCGTGGCGGGAGTCGGGACGACCCTGGTCGGACCCTGATATCGCCCTGAGGCGGTGCGGGGGGAAGCGTTCGAGCCGGCCGGGTCCGAAGATCAGGGGAGTCTAGGGGGCCGACCCTGATGCCCTGATGGGCCGCCCGTGTGACCATCGATGGCATGCCGGAAGCCGCGACAGCGCCACTCGCCGAACCGCGACCTCCGCGCAAGCTCTACCGCAGCAGTGACGGACGCTGGCTCGGGGGCGTGGCGCGGGGGCTCGCCGGGCACCTCGGGCTGCCCGTCATCTGGGTGCGGCTCGTCTTCGTCGGCCTGTTCATGGCGGACGGCCTCGGCGCCCTGCTGTACGCCGCGTTCTGGTTCTTCGTGCCGCTGGGCATCGGCGGCGTCGACGCCCAGCGGCCCTCCCCGTTCACCACCGAGACAGCGTCCGACGGCCGCCGCAGACTCGTCGCCCGCAAGCCGGACAAGGGTCAGATCGTCGCGCTGCTCCTCATGGTCGTGGTGGCCATGGTCTTCGTCGGCAGCGTGGACGTGGGCAACGGCGCCAAGGCGTACCTCCTGCCCGCCGTGCTCGTCGGCGCCGGTGTCGCCCTCGTCTGGCGCCAGGCGGACAACGCCCGCCGGGCCCGCTGGATGGAGGTCGGCCGCCGCCGGCGCACCCTCACCCTGCTGCGCGCCGCCGCCGGAGTCGTCCTCGTCACCACCGGCGTCTCCGGCATCTTCGTGCTCCAGGGCTCCGCCGCCCACCTCGGCTCGATCCTCCAGGCCGCCCTCGCCGTCCTCGTGGGGATAACGCTCCTCGCGGGCCCTTACCTCGTGCGGATGACCCAGGACCTGTCCGAGGAGCGGCTGATGCGCATCCGCGCCCAGGAGCGGGCCGAGGTCGCCGCCCACGTGCACGACTCGGTGCTGCACACCCTGACCCTGATCCAGCGCAACGCGGAGAACGCGAACGAGGTCCGCCGCCTCGCCCGCGCCCAGGAGCGCGACCTGCGCACCTGGCTGTACAAACCCGAGGGCACCGGCAAGGACGAGGCGGACGAACCGACGCACCTCGCCGACGCCGTCCGGCGCAACGCGGCGGAGGTCGAGGACAAGCACGGCGTCCCCATCGAGGTCGTCGTCGTCGGCGACTGCCCCCTCGACGAGAGGACCGCCGCGCAGATGCAGGCCGCGCGCGAGGCGATGGTGAACGCCGCCAAGTACGGTGGCGAGGGCGGCGCCGTGCAGGTCTACGCGGAGGTGGAGGGAAGGACCGTCTTCGTCTCCGTCCGGGACCGCGGCCCGGGCTTCGACCTGGACGCGATACCCGCCGACCGCATGGGCGTCAGAGAATCGATCATCGGCCGCATGGAGCGCAACGGCGGCACGGCCCGGCTGCGGGCGGTGCCCGACGGCGGCACGGAGGTCGAGCTGGAGATGGAGAGGGCGGAGAAGACGTCATGAGCGACCCGACCGAAGCGAGCGAGCCCGTGGAGCCGACCGGGGGGAGCGCGGGGGAGCGGCGGGTGCGCGTGGTCCTCGTCGACGACCACCGCATGTTCCGTACCGGGGTCCAGGCCGAGATCGGCCGGACCGAGGAGACCGGCGTCGAGGTCGTCGGTGAGGCCGCCGACGTCGACCAGGCGGTCACGGTCATCACCGCGACCCGTCCCGAGGTCGTCCTCCTGGACGTGCACCTGCCCGGCGGAGGCGGCGTCGAAGTGCTGCGGCGCTGCGCCCCGTTGATGGCGGACGCCGAGCGGCCCGTCCGCTTCCTCGCGCTGTCCGTCTCGGACGCGGCGGAGGACGTCATCGGCGTGATCCGGGGCGGTGCGCGCGGCTACGTCACCAAGACGATCACCGGCACCGACCTGGTCGACTCGGTCTTCCGCGTCCAGGACGGCGACGCCGTGTTCTCGCCGCGGCTCGCCGGGTTCGTCCTGGACGCCTTCGCGTCGACGGACGCGCCGCCCGTCGACGAGGACCTGGACCGGCTCACCCAGCGCGAGCGGGAGGTCCTGCGGCTGATCGCGCGGGGGTACGCGTACAAGGAGATAGCCAAGCAGCTGTTCATCTCGGTGAAGACGGTCGAGTCCCATGTCTCGGCGGTGCTGCGCAAGCTCCAGCTGTCCAACCGGCACGAGCTGACCCGGTGGGCGACGGCCCGGCGCCTGGTCTGACGCCGGCTGAAGGCGGGCTCCGCCCGGTCACGCCACGCGTGTGGCCCCCGCGAACGGCATCTCGTCGAGCGGGGCCACCCGCACCGGCGCGGACGGGTTGGGGGCGTGGATCATCTGCCCGTTGCCGATGTACAGGCCGACGTGGCTGATGCCGGAGTAGAAGAACACCAGGTCCCCGGGGAGCAGTTCGGACCGGGAGACCCTGCGGCCCGCGCCGATCTGGCTGTAGGTCGTCCGGGGCAGGGAGACACCGGCCGCGCGGTAGGCGGCCTGCGTCAGACCCGAGCAGTCGAAGGCGTTCGGACCGGTCGCCCCCCAGACGTAGGGGCTGCCGAGTTTGGTGTAGGCGTACGACACGGCGGCCGCGGCCCGCGCGTTCGGGGCCTGCGCCGCCGCCGACCCGGGGGCGGCGAGGACGGTGCGGGCGGCGGAGGCGGAGCGGTCGGCGCGGTCGTCCAGGGCGCGTTCACCGCCGGTCAGCCGCGCCAGGTGCGCACGGGCCTCGTCCAGCTTGCCGGTGATCGTCTTCTTGTGCCGCCGGAGTTCCGCCTGGCGTGACGTCAGCGACTTCAGCTCGACGCGTGCGGCGCCGCGCAGTTGCTCGATCTCGCGCAGCTGACGGCGGACCTCGGCGACGGACGCCGCCTGCCGGTTGCCGGCGCGCTCGGCGAACTCCGCCCCGTCGAGATAGCGGTCCGGGTCGGAGGAGAGCGCGAGCTGGAAGGCCGGGTCCACGCCGCCGTCCCGGTACTGGGCCGCCGCCATCGAACCCAGGGCCTCCCGGGCCGCGTTGAGCTTCTGCGTCTTGCGCGCGGCCTCGTCCTGCAGCGCGCGGATCCGCCGGCCGGCCGCCTCCGACTTCTCCCGCGCTCCGTTGTACTTCTCGGTGGCGACCTCCGCCTCCTGGTACAGCTTGTCCACCTTCGCCTTGACCTGGGCCGGGGTCAGCTGCGGCTCCGCGTGTCCGGTCCCGTCGAACCCCGTCGCCGTCGCCGCGCCCGCCAGAGCGATCGTCCAGGCGGTCCGGGCCGTGCGGCCCGCGCCGGCGGCAGTCGTTCTCGAGCGGGGTTTCCGGTGCGCTGCCACGTGGACTGCACGTCCTTCCGTACGGGGGGACTCGCGCGTCCGGCGGCGACCCGCACAGGGGGAGCGGACCGCCGCCGGACCTTTCTCGGCGGTGGTGACCGACGGCCGCCCCTGGCCCGGGCGGCGGTGGGGAGCCGGTCACCTGGGGGAGGACGCTAAACCGCTGTGTGTCGGGACGGTAACGCGTTGTGCGGAAGTGCCGCGAGAGGACCGGGCGTGACCGTAAGTGACCGCGACGCCGGGGAGGCGGCGTCTTGTTCACGCTGTGTGGTGACCGATGTGAGGGTTCGGTGGGCGAGGAGGAGGGCGGAGTGCTATGAGGCGCATATATGCACCCGCCGACTAGCCCGTGTACAGGGACGGCCCAGCCGGTGTGCACGGGCGACCCAGCCGGTGTGCACGGGTGACCCAGCCGATGTGCACGGGTGACCCAGCCGGTGTGCACGGGTGACCCAGCCGGTGTGCACGGGCGGCCGGGCCCGGATCCGCCGTGCACCCGGTGCGGGCGCCGGGCGGGCCGGTCGTTAGGCTCCGGCCCCATGGACGTACTCATCCACCTCTTCGTGGGCCTGCACATCGTCGGGATCGCCGCGCTGCTCGGCGGTTTCCTCACCCAGATGAAGGCGATGGGCCAGGGCACCGCCCGGTTCGTGCCGGCCATGCTGCACGGCGCGCTGACCATGCTGGTCACGGGGGTGGTCCTGGTCGGCCTGAACCAGGCGGACGACCAGTCGGTGAACAACGTCAAGATCGGCGTGAAGCTGGCCCTGCTCGTCGTGATCCTCGGACTCGTCTATGTGAAGCGGGACGAGGAGAAGGTGGACGCGAAGCTGTTCGGCCTGGTGGGTCTGCTGACCCTGGCCAACATCTTCATCGCCGTGCTCTGGACGTGACGCCGGCCGGGGGACCGTCCGCGAGGTGGTGGCGTACGGCGCCGGCGGCGACCGCGACCCACACCGCCACCGCGATCCACAGCAGGACCTCGCCGGGGACCTCCAGCCACGGGACGTCCAGGGTGGCGGAGACGGAGAGCATCGCCGCCGCCGACATCCCCATCGGGAAGACGGTCGACCAGCGGCGCACGTCGTACCGCGGCCTCGGCCGGGCGATCTCGGCGGCGAGCAGGACGACGAACCAGGCCATGTCCAGGGCGACGAGCGCGTAGGTCACCGTGCGCAGCGCGGTGAAGTCGTCGTCGTTCCACAGGTTGGGGACGGGCCCGTCGGCCGCGAGGAGCCGGGCGCCGGCCAGGGCCGAGATCGCGAGCGCGCCGCCCGCCACCCAGTGGTCACCGGGACCGCGGACGACCTCCCGCCGGTCGAAGCGGGTCCAGGCCACGGCGTACAGGAGCAGTCCGAGCCAGAACAGCACCAGGGCCGCGTGCGCGAGCCAGGCCACCTGCGCCGTGGCGGCCAGCGTGGCCGCGAGGACGGCGAGCCCCTGTGTGGCCACGCAGCCCAGGAAGACGGACCCCGGCATTCCGTGACGCCAGTGCCGTACGACCACGTACAGCAGGCCCGGCCAGAGCGCGAAGGCGAGGGCCAGCAGTGCCTCGGCGAGGGTCTGCCGGCCCGCCGCGGCGAAGCGGGTGCCGAGCACCGCGGTCGCGGCGACGGTGCAGAGCGAGACCGGGGTGACCGCCGCCCTCACCCACGCGGAGCGGTGCCACAGGAGCCGGGCGAGGAAGTCGCAGGCTAGGGCCAGCCAGGCGACGCACGCCAGGGCGAGGGCGATCCGGGACAGGATCGCGTGACCCGTCTGGTGCAGGGCCACCGAGAGGATGCCGGTGGCCATGACCGAGGCGCCGGCGGCGGGCGGACGCCGTGACCACCAGGTGGGCAGGGGGGACGCGGGCGCGGGTGTGGCGGCGGGCATGGGCCGATGCTAAGGAGCGCGGCACCGGCGTGCGGGCGGGGGCGCGCGCGGGGGGTGGGTGAATCGACGGCCCCTGCGGCCCGGGAGCCGGACGCGCCGGCTCCTTCACGGAGCGTCGAGGGCGTCGGCTCCCTCCCGGGACCGTCCAGGCGCCGGCTCTCCCGGGACCGTTCAGAGCCCCGAGAGCTTCCCTCAGACCCGGTCCAGGGGCCGGTGCGGCCCCTCCGGCAGCTTCACCTCGATCGTGTCGCCAGGGCGCACCGCACCGCCCTCCACGACGACGCCCATGATCCCCGCCTTGCGCACGACGCGGCCGGCCTCGTCGCGGCCCACCACCCGCTTGAGCAGCCCGTCCTGGAAGTGGTCGATCTGCAGGCAGGGGTTCCGCAGCCCGGTCACCTCGACCACGGCCTCGGCGCCGATGCGCAGCAGCGTGCCCACCGGAAGGCCCAGCAGGTCCAGGCCGCGCGTGGTGACGTTCTCCCCGAGCTCGCCGGGCGCCACCCGGAATCCGGCCTCGGCGAGCTCGGCGAAGAGCTCCTCATGGATGAGGTGCACCTGACGCAGGTTCGGCTGCGTGGGGTCCTGGGCGACCCGCGAGCGGTGCTTCACCGTCACCCCCGCGTGGACGTCCCCGTCCACCCCCAGGCCCTTCAGCAGGGTGATGCCCTCCCGGTTCGGCTTCGTGAACGAGTAGACCTCGTTCCTGCTGACCGCCGTCACTTCCCCGGTCATGGACACGGGCCCCCTCGTTCGTCCGGTTCCTGCCGTTCCCTGCCGTTCCCTGCCGCCGTCACGCCGGGCGGACCACGCTGTGGATCGACGACTCGCCGTCGTAATAGATCGACTCCTCGCGGACGTACGCGCCGGGCTTCGGGGCGTGGATCATCATGCCGTTGCCGATGTAGAGGCCCACGTGCGTGATGTCGTCGTAGAAGAAGACCAGGTCACCGGGCTGGGCGCTGGAGAGAGGGACCGTCGTGCCCGCCTCGACCTGGTCGTAGGTCACGCGCGGGATGTCGACGCCGGCGGCCTTCCAGGCGGCCTGGGTGAGGCCGGAGCAGTCGTAGGAGTCGGGGCCGGTGGCGCCCCAGACGTACGGCTTGCCGATCTGGGTGCGGGCGAAGGCGAGCGCCTTCTCGGCCTTCGTGGCGTACGACCCGTCCGGGGCGGTGCTCCCCTGCTCCTGCTGCCCCTGTTCCTGCTGCTGCGCGGCCTCCTCGCGCTCGCGCTCGCGTTCGGCCTCCGCCTGCTGCCGGGCCAGCTCCTCGGCCTTGCGGGCGGCCTCTTCCTGCTTGCGCTTCTCGATCGCGGCGAGGCGGGCCTTCTCCTGCGCGGTCAGCTCGGAGAGCAGCTGACGCGCGTCCGCGAGCTTCTTCTGGACGGTCGACTTGGCGGTCCGCAGGTCCTTCTGCGACTCGGTGAGCGTCTCGAGGCTCCGGGTGGCCTCCTGGCGCTTCTTCATCGTCGCGGACTGCTCGGTGAAGTACTCGTCCACCGACTGCTTCTGACGTCCCGTCATACGGTTCATCAGCTGGGACTGGTCGAAGTAGTCCTGGGGCGTGTCCGCGAGGAGGAACGTCGCGGTGTCCGGGGCGGCGGCTCCGGTGCGGTACTGGGCGGCGGCGTTGCGGCCCAGCTCCTCGCGCGCGTCGTTGAGCTTCTGCGTGCGCCGGGCGACGTCGTCGAGGAGGGTGTCGACGCGCTTGCGCTGCTTGGTCGTCTTCTCCTTGGCCGCGTTGTACTTCTCGGTGGCCGACTCCGCCTGGCGGTAGAGGTCGTCGACCTTCTTCTCGACCTCTTCGAGGCTCGGCCTGTCGTCGGCGGACGGGTTCGCCTGGGCCGTCTGGGACAGCAGGGCCACGGAGGTGAGGGCCGCGGTGGCCAGCGCGGGGGTCCGTATGCCTGCGACGCGCGTGCCGGAGGGACGCGACTTGCGGTGCGACGCCAAGGGAGGCGACTCCTTCCATGCTCCGCCTACCGAGTTAGCTGTCGGGTTCGGGCGGGTGGTTCGGAAGGGTTGCCCTACGGCCGCTCCCAGGACGGGAGGTCGGGCCGATTCACCCCAAGTTCGGTGGGTCCCCGGCTCCGGAGGCACCGGACTCGGCGGATGGCCGTGCGGCCCGGCGTCGTTCGCCGGTGGGGGTCGTACGGCCTGCCCGGCACGGTAGCCAACCCGTGTGGCCGCTGTGAAGGTTGATGTGCGATATGCCCGATACATTTTCGTGACCTCCGGTCAGGGGAGGGGGGTGAGGGGTGCCGGCCGGGCGGATGGCACCGTTCTGGTGCGCTTGATCCCATTGATCCGTAGTGAGTCGGTTTCCTGCGATCCCGTCGAGCGATGTGTGGCGTGATGGGGTGACTTCGTACGGTGACCGGGCGCCCGGGCCGGCGGACCGGAAGGTGTGATGTTCTCGAGGCGGCGGCCGGTTGTCGGTGGGGCCGCCTAGACTCGGAGAGCGATGAGCAGCCTCTTTGACGACAGCTTCCTGGCGGACCTCCAGGCCCCACGGGCCCACGGGGAAGAGCACCCGCCGCCGCCCGAGGACGATCACATTCCGGAGCCGGTTCCGGACGATCTGTTCGGCGGGAAGTTCGACGTGCCGCCGGACCGCGACGCCTACTACCGCGACGGCGCCCCGCGCCCGGCCCTCGACGCAGCCGCGCTGCTGGAGGGGCTCAACGAGAACCAGCGCGCGGCCGTCGTCCACTCCGGCACCCCGCTGCTCATCGTGGCCGGAGCCGGGTCCGGCAAGACCCGCGTGCTCACGCACCGCATCGCCCACCTCCTCGGCGAGCGGAACGTCCACCCGGGCCAGATCCTGGCGATCACCTTCACCAACAAGGCCGCCGGCGAGATGAAGGAGCGCGTCGAGCAGCTCGTCGGACCGCGGGCGAACGCGATGTGGGTGATGACCTTCCACAGCGCCTGCGTCCGCATCCTGCGCCGGGAGAGCAAGAAGCTCGGGTTCACCTCGTCGTTCTCGATCTACGACGCCGCCGACAGCAAGCGGTTGATGGCGCTCGTCTGCCGGGATCTCGACCTCGACCCCAAGCGGTTCCCGCCGAAGTCGTTCAGCGCCAAGATCAGCAACCTGAAGAACGAGCTGATCGACGAGGAGGACTTCGCAGCCCAGGCCACCGACGGCTTCGAGAAGACCCTCGCCCAGGCGTACGCGCTGTACCAGTCGCGGCTGCGGGAGGCCAACGCCCTCGACTTCGACGACCTGATCATGACGACGGTCAATCTGCTGCGCGCCTTCCCGGACGTCGCCGAGCACTACCGCCGCCGGTTCCGGCACGTGCTCGTCGACGAGTACCAGGACACCAACCACGCGCAGTACGCGCTGGTGCGCGAGCTGGTCGGCACGTCCGAGCACCCCGTCGACGTACCGCCCGAGGCCGAGGTCCCGCCCGCCGAGCTGTGCGTGGTGGGTGACGCCGACCAGTCGATCTACGCCTTCCGCGGCGCCACCATCCGCAACATCCTCCAGTTCGAGGAGGACTACCCCGACGCGACGACGATCCTGCTGGAGCAGAACTACCGCTCCACGCAGACCATCCTCAGCGCCGCCAACGCCGTCATCGAACGCAACGAGTCCCGCCGGCCGAAGAACCTGTGGACCAACGCGGGCGCGGGCGCGCGCATCACCGGCTACGTCGCGGACACCGAGCACGACGAGGCGCAGTTCGTCGCCGACGAGATAGACCGCCTGACCGACGCCGGGGAGGCGAAGGCCGGAGACGTCGCCGTCTTCTACCGTACGAACGCCCAGTCCCGTGTCTTCGAGGAAGTCTTCATCCGCGTCGGGCTGCCCTACAAGGTCGTCGGCGGTGTGCGCTTCTACGAGCGCAAGGAGGTCCGGGACGTCCTGGCCTACCTGCGGGTCCTGGCCAACCCCGAGGACTCCGTACCGCTGCGCCGCATCCTGAACGTCCCCAAGCGCGGCATCGGCGATCGCGCCGAGGCCATGATCGACGCCCTGTCGCAGCGGGAGAAGATCAGCTTCCCGCAGGCCCTGCGGCGCGTCGACGAGGCGTACGGCATGGCCGCGCGGTCGACGAACGCCGTCAAGCGGTTCAACACGCTGATGGAGGAGCTCCGCACGATCGTCGAGTCCGGCGCGGGCCCGGCGACGGTCCTGGAGGCCGTCCTGGAACGGACCGGCTACCTCGCCGAGTTGCAGGCCTCCACCGACCCGCAGGACGAGACCCGGATCGAGAACCTCCAGGAACTCGCGGCCGTCGCCCTGGAGTTCGAGCAGGAGTCGGCGGAGGGCGAGGAGTCCGGCGGGCTCGCCGCCTTCCTGGAGCGGGTCGCGCTCGTCGCCGACTCCGACCAGATCCCGGACGAGGAGGAGGACGGCTCCGGAGTCATCACCCTGATGACCCTCCACACCGCCAAGGGCCTGGAGTTCCCGGTCGTCTTCCTCACCGGCATGGAGGACGGCGTCTTCCCGCACATGCGCGCCCTCGGCCAGACCAAGGAGCTGGAGGAGGAGCGGCGGCTCGCGTACGTCGGCATCACGCGTGCGCGGGAGCGGCTGTACCTGACGCGCTCGGCGATGCGCAGCGCCTGGGGCCAGCCGTCGTACAACCCGCCCTCCCGGTTCCTGGAGGAGATCCCGCCCACGCACGTGGACTGGAAGCGCACGGGCGGGAGTTCACCCCTGTCGTCCGGCCCCGCCTCCGGTGTGGCGGCGTCCCTGTCCTCGTCCCGCTCGCGCTCCTCGGCGTCGGGCGCGTCCGGGTTCGCGACGCGGCGCACCTCGGAGAAGCCGATCCCGCAGCTGGCGGTGGGGGACCGGGTCACCCACGACCAGTTCGGCCTCGGCACCGTGATGGCCGTGAAGGGCACGGGCGCGAACGCCGAGGCGACGATCGACTTCGGCGACGTCAAGCCGAAGCGGCTGCTGCTCCGGTACGCGCCGGTGGAGAAGCTCTAGCTTCGTCGTCGGTGGACACGAGACGGCCCCCGTCGCCGGAAGGCGCGGGGGCCGGTGTCTGGTTCGCTTTGCTTTGCTTCGGTTTGCTTCCCTGCTCGGTGTCCTACGAGGGGTCCAGGCCGTGGCTGCGCAGCCAGGACAGGGGGTCTATCGCCGAGCCGCCGCCGGGCCGGACCTCGAAGTGCAGGTGCGGGCCCGTGGAGTTGCCCGAGTTGCCGGAGTACGCGATCGGGTCCCCGGCCTTGACGGTCGTACCGGAGGCGACGCGGTAGGTGGAGAGGTGGCAGTACCACGTCTCCGTGCCGTCCTTCGCGGTCACGATCATCATGTTGCCGTAGGCGCTGTTCCACTGCGTGCGGACGGTGCCGTCGGTCGCGGCCAGCACCGTGGTGCCGTACGAGACCGGGAAGTCGATGCCCGAGTGGACCGACATCCAGTTGATGCCGGCCTGGCCGAAGTAGGCGCTGAGGCCGTGCTGCGCGACGGGGACCGCGAACTTCGGGCGCAGCCGCTCCTTGCGGGCCGCCTCCTCGGCGGCCTTCCGCTTCTCGGCCGCCTGCTGGGCCTTGAGGTCGATGCGCTCCTGAGTCCGGCTGGCCCGGTCGGCGAAGTCGTCGGCGCCGGCGGAGAGGCTCTCGAGCTGGCTGTCCAGCTTGTTGTTCGCCGCGGACGGCTTCACCGGGTCGCCCTCGGCGGCCAGCGTGGTGGGTTCCTTCTCGTCGGTGAAGTCACCGACGGACGCGGCGGCGATGCCCGCCACTCCCATCACACACGCCGACGGCACGGCGATCGTCAGCAGCGCGGAGCGCTTCGGAGGCGTACGGCGACGGGAGCGCGCCCCGCCGCGGGAGGCGGCACGCGGCGCGGGGGCCGGAGTGATCTCCTCCTGGTCGTCCAGAAGCCTTTCGACGACGGGGAGTTGACCCGTCGAGGCCGGGTCGGAGGCGTCCTGGGCCTGCTCGTCGTAGCCGGACTCGTCCTCGTACGCCGCCGGGTCCTGGTACGTGGCCTGCTCGTCGTAGGCGGCCGGGTCGTAGGACGCGTGCTCGACCTGTTCGAAATGCGCGGTCGTCTGCTGGTCGAAGGATTCTGCTGCCGGCTCGTACTCGTCGGAGGCCGGTGCCGCGCCGCCGTCGGAGTTCCACTGGGTGGCGTCGTACGCGCCGGTGTCGTAGGACTGCGTGCCCCACTCCCACTGCTGGGTGGGGTCGGCGGGGGCGGCGGACGGGTCGGGCTGGAGCCAGGCGTGCGCGTCCCACTGCCCGGACGCGTCATGGCCGTTGGCCTGCTGCGGGACGAAGTCGAGACGCTCGTGCTCGGCGGTCCAGGCGCCGGTGTCGTACGCGCCGGTGCCGTACGCGGTGTGCTGCTGCTCGCCCGCGTAGGTGTCGTAGTGCGCGGTGTGGGTACCGGTGGACCACTGAGTGGCGTCGTAGGCGCCCGTGCCGTCACCGGGGAGGCTGCCGAAGAGGGGATCCGCGTCGAACGTCGTGGTCGCGTGGCCGGCGGCATAGCCGGTGGCGTCGTAGGTGCCGTACGCGCTCGCGTCACCGTAGGGCGCTTCCTGAGTGCCGTACGACGCGTACTGCGCCGAGGCGGCATCGGAGGCCGAGACCGGGGAGGTCATGGTCCCCGACGGGTGACGATCGTTCACCAACTTCTCTCTCGCCTCGACAACAGGGGCTGCCAGAGCAGTGCGGCGACTGTACCCGGCGGTATGCGGGCGCGACAATCTTCGGCAGGTTTTGGGCGCGCAGGAAACGGGCATTCGGCCGTGTTTTGGCGGTCAGTGGGCGCGACTTTGGCCTTGTGTTCGAAGGCTGTTCGAAGTCGAGTGGGTGTTTCCGTGGGTCTGAGTGCGGTCCTGGGGCGACTGAGGCGGACGCCGACGCTCCACGCAGGGTGATCGCGCGGCGCCGGACCGCTCACGCCACCGTCAGGCCGCCGGCCTCCTCAGGCGTCCCCGCGTCCGCGTGGGCGGTGTCGAGGACCTGCCGTATGCCCGTCGCCACGGCCGGGTGGACCGGCAGCGCGAGGTGGCCGATGCCCGTGACGCGCAGGTTCTGCGCCATCAGGTCGGGATGGTCGATGCAGGCCGTCTCCAGCGGGACCATCAGATGGTCCAGGTCGCTCCAGAAGCTCACGAAGTGCGTACGGCAGCCGGGCGCGGGCCGGGCCAGCTCCTCGAGGACGGCCGAGCCGGGGCGCATCTGACGCACGATCGGGTGGGCGTTGGCCAGCGGGACCACGCTGGTGCCGGAGTGCGGTGTGCCGAGCGTGACGAGTGTGCGGACCCGGAGGTCGCCGCCGAGCCGCTGCACGTAGTAGCGCGCGATCAGCCCGCCGAGGCTGTGCCCCACGATGTCCACCCGGTCGCTGCCGGTCCGCTCGCAGATGCCCTCGATGTGCCGTCCGAGCAGCTCTGCTGCGGTGCGGATGTCGCAGGTCAGCGGGGAGTAGTTGAGCGACTCGACCTGATGCCTGCCGTGCTGGGCGAGGCTGCGGCGCAGCAGGACGAACACCGAACGGTTGTCGATGAAGCCGTGCAGCAGGACGACGGGTGGTGCCGCCTCGGCCGGCAGCCGGGCGGTGTCCCGTGCGGGCGGCGCGCCGGGCGAGCGGCGCTCCTGGGCGATGCCGGATGGATACAGCAGTACATGGCCGGTCAGGATCGCGATCTCCAGGGCGGTCGCCTTCAGCAGGGTGAGGGAGAGGCCGGCGAGCCCGCTGGGGAGCAGGCGTCGGCAGAGGGGGAGAAAGGGGAGTGCCCCGGTGACCTTCATGGCCGACCTCCTTGCGGCACGCAGGAGACGGCTCCGGCCCCCGTGTGCCCTCGTGGGAAGTCGCGGCGGAGGCAGCCGGCGGGCGGGCAGCGGAAGGGAAAGCGGTGTGAGCGAGGCGTGAGAGGTGCGCCGGCCCGGGCGGCCGTGCGGCGCCGATGACCTGAGGGGGCTTGCTGCCGGTGGGCGACGAGCTCCCGTTGTCGTGCCTTACCTGCCCTGTGTGCCCTTCGTGCCACCGCCGACGTGTCGCATCACCACGGCGCGCCGTCCGATGGCGCGGTGGTGCGACGACCTCGTTGCGGCTCCTTGTGCGCGGGATCCCGCTCCGCGACGCGCGCACCGCTCATGGACGCGGCGCGTGTGCCGCGATGAGTGGAACCTGCGCGGCGAACGTGTCCCACGTGTGATTTCCCCCTCGGTCAGCACCGCGAAACTGCCGGTTGCGGGATGCTCGGGATAACGTGCGTTCACTTCCGGGCGGTGTGGCCCGGGCGTCCGTGCGTTCGTCGCACGTCCGGCGCGGTGAGCGCCGAAGCGAGTGGCGGACAGTGCGATACGTGCACCATGTATGACAAGTAGGCCGAGAGCGGCATACCTCATATATGAGCGGTGCTTGTCGGTACGGATGGATGTAGTCGCTTCATGGAGGCAGTGATGGGTGTGGCAGCCGGTCCGATCCGCGTGGTGGTCGCCAAGCCGGGGCTCGACGGCCACGATCGCGGGGCGAAGGTGATCGCGCGGGCGCTGCGCGACGCCGGTATGGAGGTCATCTACACCGGCCTCCACCAGACTCCGGAACAGATCGTCGACACGGCGATCCAGGAGGACGCCGACGCGATCGGCCTGTCCATCCTCTCCGGCGCCCACAACACGCTCTTCGCCGCGGTGATCGACCTGCTGAAGGAGCGCGAGGCGGAGGACATCCTCGTCTTCGGCGGCGGCATCATCCCCGAGGCGGACATCGCCCCGCTGAAGGAGAAGGGCGTCGCGGAGATCTTCACCCCGGGTGCCACGACGCAGTCGATCGTGGACTGGGTCCGCGAGAACGTACGGCAGCCGGCCGGGGCGTAGGCGCCGGCGCCGGCCCGGAGGGCGGACCCGCAGGGGCCCGGGGCCCCGGGGGCCAGCCAGGGGGCTGTCGCCGGTGTGCGGACGGAGACCGGGGGCGCGTCGCCGAGTCGCCTCCCCAGGGCCGGCCCCCCGGGGGCGTGGCTCGGGCCCGCCTGTTCCGGACCCGTCCTCCTCTTCGGCCGGTTCACCGGCCCGAGTCCGTCGAGGGGCAGCCGTACGGGCCACGCCGGGCACAACCTCCCCCACCTGTTGCTCGTCTCCGGCCGGGGTGGTGCCATGCGCCCCTCAGCCCTGGGGCGGCTCCCTGCCGTCCAGTTCGGCGATCATCGTGGCGCGTAGCCGTAGCGTCGTGACCAGGCGCTGGAAGCTTTCCGCCCAGTAACCGGTCGCTCCGGGGGACGCGTCCTCCGGTTCGTCCGGTATCGCCAGGAGGCCGTCGAGGCGGGCGGCCTCCGACGGGTCGAGGCAGCGCTCGGCCAGGCCCATGACCCCGCTGAACGACCACGGGTAACTCCCGGCGTCCCGCGCGATGTTGAGCGCGTCGACCACGGCTCGTCCGAGCGGTCCGCGCCACGGCACCGCGCACACGCCCAGCAGCTGGAACGCCTCCGACAGGCCGTGCGTCGCGATGAAACCGGCCACCCACTCGGACCGTTCGTCCACGTCCAGCGTGGCCAGGAGCTTCGCGCGCTCCGCCAGGGACACCGCTCCCGGACCGCCCGCCTCCGGCGCCGCCGGAGATCCGAGCAACGCCCGCGCCCACGTGGCGTCCCGCTGCCGTACCGCCGCCCGGCACCAGGCCGCGTGCAACTCGCCCTGCCAGTCGTCCGCCACGGGCAGGGCGACGATCTCCTCCGGTGTCCGCCCGCCGAGCCGTCCGGCCCACGTGCCCAGCGGGGCCGCCTCCACCAACTGGCCGAACCACCAAGACCGTTCACCCCGGCCCGCCGGTGCCTTGGCCACGACACCGTCACGTTCCATGGCCGCGTCGCACTCGTGCGGTGCCTCCACGGTGAGCGTCGGCGCGTCCCCCGTGTGGTCCACGGCCACGCACGCCCCGGCCCGGACCGCCATCCTGGCCGCGAGCGCCGATCCCGGCAGAGCCGACAGCAACTCGGCCGCCGTGGATCGGACGTTGCGGCTGCGGTCGCCGAGCGCCTGCTCCAGGAACGGCTCGTCCTGCGGGCCCAGCCCGGTCCGCAGCGAGTCCAGGAACATCAGCCGGTCCTCCGCACGCTCCGTCGCCCACGTCGTGGTCAGCAGCTCGCGCGCGGCCGACGGCTCCCGCGCGCGGATCGCGGCGAGCAGAGCGACCCGCTCCGCGAACAGCCCCTCCTGCCACAGCTGCTCCACCTGCTGCGGGTCCTCCAGCGACGGCAGTGCGGTGCCCCCGCCCGGCGCCGTGCGCAGCGCGAACCGCCAGTCCGGGTTCAGCCGGGCCAGCCACACCGCGCGCGGGCCCGCGAAGGTCAACGCCGCCGGCCGCAGATCGGTGCGCCCCCGGGCGGCGTCCAGCAGGGCGGGCAGCGCCTGAGCGGGAGGGGTGAAGCCCCGCTCGTTGGCCGCGGCCAGCCACTGCGGCAGCAGTTCCATCAGGTCCGGTGTCGAGCCTCGGCGGCCGCCGCCCGCACCCGGACGGTCCGCCAGCAGCAGCGCCAGCCGGCGGGCCGCCGCCGGAGGAAGCGCCGGTCGCGGATCCTCGGGGGCCGGCCTCGGACGCTCCGCCGCGCGCGCCGGACGCAGCCCTGCCCGTCTGCGGACGGTCTCCACGGCCGCCCGGTCCAGCAGCGCGACCGGAGCCTCCTGACCGGGCGGGCAGCCCGGCGGGGTGCGCCGGTCCGTGCCGAGCAGCGCCGCCGTGACGAGTTCCTCCCAGGGGTCCGGCGCCGGGGAGTCCATGGGAAGGGAGTCCACGGGAAGGGAAGGGCTGGTCATGTCGTTCGTCCCTCTCTGCCGTCGCTGTTGCCGTTGCCGTCATGGCCGACGCGGGGTGATGGGCGCTCGTCGCGGGACGGGCTCCGACGTGCGGTCACCACAGGCGCACCGCCTCTCCCGTCCCTTCCGCCCAGGCCGTGAGCGGTGTGAAACCGCGGTGGCCGCACTCGCCGAACACCGTGACCGGTGCGCCGCCGGACAGTGCGACGAGCCGCCACAGCCCGGGCCGGGAACGGGCGGCTGCGGCGAGCGGCAGCGCGGAGTCCGCGTCGGCGTCGGCCAGTTGCCATCCGTCGCCGTCCGGGACCGGCACCACCCGGTCGAGCGTGACGGGCACCGAGTCCAGCCAGGGATCGTGGCGCAGCGCCTCGCCGTACCGGGCTGCAGCCTCCGCCGTCGTCACCCCCGGCGGCCGGACGGTCGTAGGCGCCGGTGGTGCGAACTGATCGCCCAGGACCGCCCGCACCTGCCTGGCACCCCCGTACGCCGCGACCTCCGCGTCCAGCGCGAGCCCCACCGGAAGGGACAGCTCCGGGGCGCGGCCCGCCGCACCGTAGGAGAGGAGGAGCGCGGTACGGCCCGAGTCGGCGCCGTGCAGCCAGATCCGGCGCGTCGTGAGTTTCACGTCCGCCGTGTCGTACTGGGCGAGCACCAGCCAGCGGTCCCGCAGCGGTGGACCGTCCGCCGAGGACGGCAGGCCGATACGGGAGCGCACCGTCTCCGCCAGCTCGTCGGGCAGGCGCTCACGGCCCAGCCAGCCCTGGTCGAGGAGGTGCACCAGCGCGCACTCCTCCAGCAGCCGCACCGGCCAGCCGGGACCCGACGCCGGTATCGCCCCCAGCTCCCGCACCCGCGCCGCCAGCCCCGGCGCCTGGGCGTCGACCATCCGGGCGGCCGTCTCCTCCCACAGCCCGTACCCGGCCTGTTCCGCGCCCGCGAGCCCGCCGCGCAGCAGGTCGGCGAGCCGCTGCTCCAGCTCCGTCGCCCCCGCGGTGACCCGCAGCGCCCGGCGCTCGGCCCGGCGCCGCGCCGCCTCCGGATCGGCGGCGGCCGCGGAGGAGCCGGCCGGCCCCGCCGCCCGCTTCTCCTGGGCGCGCTGCCGCCGGCCCGCCAGCCACTGCTCCGCCCAGTCCGGCGCCTGCCCGTCCGGCACGGCCCCGTCCCCGCCCGCCCAGAGCAGCAGCAGTCCGAGCGCGTGCTTGCACGGGAACTTACGGCTGGGGCAACTGCACTTGTACGCGGGCCCGGACGCGTCCGCCAGGTCGATCACCGTCTGATACGGCTTGCTGCCACTGCCCTTGCACAGTCCCCACACCGTCCCCTCGTCGGAACTCCCCGCCTCGGACCACGGCCCGGCCGCCCCGAGTTTGCTTCCCGCTTTGCGTGATGCGGCGTCAGGTGCCAGTGCCAGCACCTGGTCCGCGGTCCAGCGCACCCCCTGCTGAGTCATGTCTCCGAAACTAGATCCTGCCACTGACAATCGGGCCGGCCCAGCGGCCCGCGTCCGTGTTCTCGCAGGTCAGGACGCGTTGTCAGTGTGGTGGTGCAGGGTGGGACCCAGATCCGAACCGGCTGAGCTGGAGGGGGACTTTGCCATGATTGTGTCCGTTGAGCCGACGTCCGTCGACACCGGGGCGACGGAGGAGGCCCAGGCGTTGCGACCGCACGCCGAGGACGCCTTCGCCCACGAACTGGCCGCGCTGGCCGCGCAGGACGACCGTCCGCGCCCGGCCCGTTGGAAGCTGTCGCCGTGGGCCGTGGCCACGTATCTGCTCGGCGGCACCCTCCCGGACGGCACGGTGATCACCCCGAAGTACGTGGGCCCGCGCCGCATCGTCGAGGTCGCCGTCACCACGCTCGCCACGGACCGCGCCCTGCTCCTGCTCGGCGTGCCCGGCACCGCGAAGACGTGGGTCTCCGAGCACCTGGCCGCCGCGGTCAGCGGCGACTCGACGCTGCTCGTCCAGGGCACGGCCGGCACGCCGGAGGAGGCCATCCGCTACGGCTGGAACTACGCGCGGCTGCTCGCGCACGGCCCCAGCCGGGACGCGCTGGTGCCCAGCCCGGTCATGCGGGCCATGGCGGAGGGCATGACGGCGCGGGTCGAGGAGCTGACCCGTATCCCGGCGGACGTGCAGGACACGCTGATCACGATCCTGTCGGAGAAGACGCTCCCCATACCGGAGCTGGGGCAGGAGGTGCAGGCCGTCCGCGGGTTCAACCTGATCGCCACCGCCAACGACCGGGACCGCGGGGTCAACGACCTGTCGAGCGCGCTGCGCCGCCGTTTCAACACGGTCGTGCTGCCGCTGCCGGAGAGCGCCGACGCGGAGGTGGACATCGTGTCCCGCCGCGTCGACCAGATCGGACGCTCCCTCGATCTGCCGGCGTCGCCCAACGGCATCGACGAGATCCGCCGGGTGGTGACCGTGTTCCGCGAGCTGCGCGACGGGATCACGGCCGACGGCCGGACGAAGCTGAAGTCGCCGAGCGGCACGCTCTCGACGGCCGAGGCGATCTCCGTCGTCACCAACGGCCTCGCCCTGGCCGCCCACTTCGGCGACGGGGTGCTGCGCCCGGGCGACGTCGCCGCCGGCATCCTCGGCGCCGTCGTCCGCGATCCGGCCGCCGACCGGGTCATCTGGCAGGAGTACCTGGAGGCGGTCGTCCGGGAGCGGGACGGCTGGACGGACTTCTACCGCGCCTGCCGCGAGGTGAGCGCGTGAGCGACGACCTCGGATGGGGCCGCCCCGGCGGCGGATCGAAAACGGGAGGCGCGTCCGGCCGGCCGGGATCCGGCGGTCGCCGTGCGGCGGCGCGAGGGGCGACGCCGCGAGCCGCACAGGCCGGGTGAGGGGCGGCCCGGCGGCGAGGGGCCGGGTGGGGTGTGAACCGGCCGCGGCTAAGGGCCGGGTGGGGTGTGAACGGGGGACAGACGGGTGCACGGAGCGAGGGGGTCGATGTGACAGGCGTTGAGGAGACCACGAGCGACGGCATGGGGGCGGGCTCCGGGGCCCGGCCCGCCGGGCCGCTGCTGCTCGGGGTACGGCACCACGGGCCGGGGTCGGCGCGGGCGGTCCGCGCGGCCCTGGACGCGGCGCGGCCCCGCACGGTGCTGATCGAAGGGCCGCCCGAGGCCGACGCGCTGGTGCCGCTCGCCGGGGACGAGGCCATGCGGCCGCCGGTCGCCCTCCTCGCCCACGCCGTGGACGAACCCGGCCGGTCGGCGTTCTGGCCGCTCGCCGAGTTCTCCCCGGAGTGGGTGGCCCTCCGCTGGGCCCTGGAGCACCGGGTACCGGCCCGCTTCATCGACCTGCCCGCCACGCACACCCTGGCGTGGAGCAGGGACGGCGAGACGGAGTCCGAACCGACCGCCCAGCAGGAGGACGGGGAGGACGGGAAGGACGCTGAGGGTACGGAGGATGCCGGGGCCACCGCGGCCGACGTCCGTGTCGACCCCCTGGCCGTGCTCGCCGAGACCGCCGGATACGACGATCCCGAGCGCTGGTGGGAGGACGTCGTCGAGCACCGGGGCACGGCCGGCGGGGACGTGTACGCACCCTTCCAAGGGCTGGAGGAGGCCATGGCCGCCCTGCGGGAGGTGTACGGCAGCGGCGGGCACGACCGGGACCTGGTGCGCGAGGCGTACATGCGGCTCCAGTTGCGCGCCGCTCAGCGGGAGTTCGGGGACGACGTGGCCGTCGTGTGCGGGGCGTGGCACGTGCCCGCGCTACGGCGGAAGAGCACGGTCACCGCCGACAAGGCGCTGCTGAAGGGGCTGCCGAAGGTCAAGGCCGAGATGACCTGGGTGCCGTGGACGCACCGGAGGCTGGCCCGCGCCAGCGGCTACGGCGCGGGCATCGACTCGCCGGGGTGGTACGGGCATCTGTTCGGCGCGCCCGACCGGCCCGTGGAGCGCTGGATGACGAAGGTGGCCGGCCTGCTGCGCGAGGAGGACCGCATCGTCTCCTCGGCACACGTCATCGAGGCGGTCCGCCTCGCGGAGACACTGGCGGCGATGCGCGGCCGCCCGCTGCCGGGGCTGAGCGAGACCACCGACGCGATCCGTGCGGTCATGTGCGAGGGCTCCGACGTGCCGCTGGCGCTGATCCGGGACCAGCTGGTCGTCGGGGACGTGCTGGGGGAGGTGCCGGAGTCGGCACCGGCAGTGCCGCTCCAGCGGGACCTCGACCGGACCCAGCGCCGACTGCGGATCAGGCCGGAGGCGCTGGAGCGGGAGCTCGAGCTCGACCTGCGCAAGGAGAACGACGCCGAGCGCAGCAGGCTGCTGCACCGGTTGGGGCTGCTCGGCGTGGCCTGGGGCGAGCCGGTCGTGTCGCGGGGGAGCACCGGGACGTTCCGGGAGACATGGCGGCTGCGCTGGGAGCCGGAGCTGGCGGTGCGGGTGGCCGAGGCCGGCGTGTGGGGGACCACCGTGCTCGCCGCGGCCACCGCCAAGGCCGAGGCCGACGCCGTCGCCGCGCAGGGACTCGCCGACGTCACGGCGCTGGCCGAGCGCTGCCTGCTGGCCGAACTGCCGGACGCGCTGCCCGTGGTGATGGGCGTCCTGGCCGACCGGGCGGCGCTCGACGCGGACGTCGGGCATCTCGCGCAGGCCCTGCCGGCGCTGGTGCGCTCCCTGCGGTACGGCGACGTACGCGGCACCGACACCGGCGCGCTGGCGGAGGTGGCGGCCGGACTCGCCGAGCGGGTCTTCGTCGGCCTGCCCCCGGCCTGCGTCGGGCTGGACGCGGACGCGGCGGACGAGATGCGCCGCCACGTGGACGCGGTGCACGGCGCCCTGGGGCTGCTCGGGGACGCGGTCACCGGGATGCGGCCCCGTTGGCACGGGGTGCTGCGGGTGCTGTCCGGCCGGGACACCGTGCCCGGCGTCATCAGGGGGCGCGCGGTGCGGCTGCTCCTGGACGACGGTGAGCTGCGGCAGGAGGACGCCGCGCGGCTGATGGGGCTGGCGTTGTCGCCGGGGACCCCGCCGGCGGAGGCGGCGGCCTGGATCGAGGGCTTTGTCGGCGGCGGATCCGGCGGCGGGATGCTTCTCGTGCACGACGAGCGGCTGCTCGGCCTGGTCGACACCTGGCTGACGGGCGTCCCGGCGGAGGCGTTCACCGACGTGCTGCCGCTGCTGCGGCGCACCTTCTCGGCGTACGAGCCGGGTGTCCGGCGCACGCTCGGCGAGCTGGTGCGGCGGGGACCGGGGGAGCGGCAGGGGGTGGGCACCGCCGGGGGCGGGATACCCGGCTTCGCCGACGAGCTGGACATCGAGCGGGCGGACGCGGTGGTGCCGGTCGTACGCCTGCTGCTGGGACTGGACGGGACGGAGGACGGGGCCGCCGGGCGCGGCCGCCCCGCCGCCGGCGACCTTGTGGGGGCGAGCGGATGACGACCGAGGGACTGCTGGAGCGCGGGGATCACGCCGGCACCGGAACGCCTGCTACCACGCGGCAACCGCGCCGCACCCCGGCCAACGGCAAGGCGGCGACGCCCCGCACCGTGCCGGTGATGCCCCTGTGGGAGCGGCGGCGCCACGAGGGGGTGTGGCGGTGAGGCAGGTGGCGGCGCACGGTGTCCACGAGGGGGCGTGGAAGTGAGGCGAGTGGCGGCGCACGGTGTCCACGAAGCGGGCGTGGCGGTGAGGCGGGTGTCTACGCGCGGGATCCAGGAAGGGGCCTGGCGGTGAGGCAGGCGGAGACGCAGGCGGTGGTGACGCACAGGGTCCGCGAGGGGAGCACGCGGACGAACCGGACGAACCCGTGGCGGGAACGGTGTCGAAGGGGGACACGCTGATGACGACCGAACTGAGGGACCCGGCGAGCGAGCGGCTGCGCCGCTGGCGGCTGGTACTGGGGGGAAACGACGCCGACGGCACCGGATGCGCGCTCTCCGGCAAGGACGCCGCGATGGACGGAGCGCTCACCGCCCTCTACGGCAGAGGGGACAAGAAGCAGACGGGCAAGGACCGTTCGGCGGGGCTCGGGGCCTCGGCGCCGTCCGTGGCCCGCTGGCTGGGGGACATCCGGACCTACTTCCCCTCCTCCGTCGTGCAGGTCATGCAGCGGGACGCCATCGACCGGCTCGGGCTGTCCACGCTCCTGCTGGAACCGGAGATGCTGGAGGCCGTCGAGGCCGACGTGCACCTCGTCGGCACGCTCCTCTCGCTCAACCGGGCCATGCCGGAGACCACGAAGGAGACGGCGCGGGCCGTCGTGCGCAAGGTCGTCGAGGACCTGGAGAAGCGGCTCGCCACCCGCACCCGCGCCACCCTCACCGGCGCCCTCGACCGCAGCGCCCGGATCAACCGGCCGCGCCATCACGACATCGACTGGAACCGCACGATCGCGGCCAACCTCAAGCACTACCTGCCCGAGTACCGCACGATCGTGCCGGAGCGGCTCATCGGCTACGGGCGGGCCTCGCAGTCGGTGAAGAAGGAGGTCGTGCTCTGCATCGACCAGTCCGGGTCGATGGCGGCGTCCGTGGTGTACGCCTCGGTGTTCGGGGCCGTGCTGGCGTCCATGCGGTCCATCGACACCCGGCTCGTCGTCTTCGACACGGCGGTCGTCGATCTGACCGACCAGCTGGACGATCCCGTCGACGTCCTCTTCGGCACCCAGCTCGGCGGTGGCACCGACATCAACCGGGCGCTCGCGTACTGCCAGTCGCAGATCACCCGTCCCGCCGAGACGGTGGTGGTGCTGATCAGCGACCTGTACGAGGGCGGCATACGCGACGAGATGCTCAAGCGGGTCGCGGCGATGAAGGCGTCGGGAGTGCAGTTCGTGGCCCTGCTGGCGCTGTCCGACGAGGGGGCGCCCGCCTACGACCGTGAACACGCGGCGGCGCTCGCGGCGTTGGGTGCGCCGGCCTTCGCCTGCACGCCCGACCTGTTCCCGGAGGTGATGGCGGCGGCCATCGAGAAGCGGCCGATCCCGGTGCCGGACATGCCCTGACGGGCCGTCGCCGGTCAGGTGACGGCCCACTGCTCCCGGACCCCGGGCAGGAAAACGGACATGAGTGCCCATCGGTCACAGAGGGCTTGCGCGACCTCGGGAGGGGCGTGCGAGGATCGGCGTTCCGCCAGCGGTGTGGTGTGTTCCGTAAGCGCATACACCCCGGCTCCCCGTCCTTCGCCCACCCCCACGGGAGGACCCCCGCCGTGTCCCGGCCCGCCGCCTCACCGGGTGCCGTACCGCGCGTGCTCCAGCTGGTGCTGCTCCTCGGCGGACTCTTCGTGCTCGGACTCCTCTGGGGGGAACGGGCCGACGCGGCGGAGCGTGTGGGGGACGACGTGCCGTCACCGGCGGCGAGCCGGGATGTGGCTCCGCGTGAGACGTCGCCGGTTCTGCCGTCGGTGGTCCCGCCCGTGCGCGACCTCGTCCGGAGCGTGACCGAGGACGTGACGCGGACCGTCGGGGAGACGGTCTCCGGAGCACTCACCGAGGTGCGGGAGCAGCTGCCCCCGGCCCCGGTGCCGCCGGTCGCGTCACCGGCACCGACACCGCCCGGGATGCCTGACTGGCCCGGTGCGGAGGTGCCCGGCCTGCCGGACCCGCCTGCCGCCGAACCGCCGGTCCTGCCGGATCTCCCCGATCTCCCCGATCTCCCTCAGGTCCCTGATCTCCCCGATCTCACCGACGTCTCGGGCCTGCCCGTACCGCCCGCCCCCGAAGAGGCCGCTGAGACCGCGCCGGCGCACGAGACCGCCGCGGAGGAGCCGGGGCTTCACCGGGACCACACGGGACGTACCGCTGACGGGCGGACCGGTGCGTACGGCCCCTGGGGCGATCCGCGCGGTGCCCAGTCACTCCCCGCCGCCGTCCGGACCGGGGCGGACGACACGGCGCCCGCCGCCATGGAAGCCGTTGCCGCCCAGCCGGACGCACGGTTCGGATACGGCCCCGTGCGGCAAGGGCCGGCGGATCATCCGGCCGGTGTGCCGGGCAACCGTTCGAGCGGTGACAACAACGGCCCCCGGTGCGCGGACGCCCACGCGGTGTCCGTGGAGTACGACCGGGTGCCGGTGCGACTGGTGCCCGGCGTCGCCGTCCGCGCGGAGGTGGACGAGACGCGGGACCGGGACGGGGACGTCCCGGTCTCGCCCGCCTAGCCGCCGTACGGACCGCCGGCCCGGCGGGGTCCCCCGGTCGACCGCGCCGCCTCACAGCCCGCAGCCCGCAGCCCGCAGGCCAGGCAACCGCCCCGCTTCACAGCCCGCAGCCCGCAGCCCGCAGCTGGCGGCCCGCGGCCCGCGGCCCCGGTCGCCGGGTCGGCGCCACCTCGTCCGCGCTCCGGCCCCGCCACACCGGCGGCGACCGGCGCCCGTGACGCGCCCGCCCCCGGCACCAGTGCCCCCGGCATCAGTGCCCCCGGCATCAGTGCCCCCGGCACCAGTGCCGCCAGCCCGCACCAGCGCCCCGCCCGCCATGCCGCACAGCACCCCGGCGTCATCTGAAACGCCGGCCATCAGACTCGCGGGTGGACGGACCCGGACGGCTGAAAGCCGTCGGTCGTTCGGGTCCGGACCCCGCGGACCGGCCGTGGTGATCCCCATTGGGGTGGGGGTCACCCCGGCCAGGGCCTGCCGAAGCGGCTTTCTTCCGCCGCTTCCGGGCTGTTCAGGGCGCCGCATCGGGTCAACCCCAGCCCGATGCGGCGCCTCCCCTTCGTCCACGCGTTCGGCACGGCGTGCCAGTGATATCCACCGATCGCGGCATCATGTGACAGGTATCACCGCTCACGTGTGAGATGCGATTTAGAGAGGTCCGCCCGGCGGCGATAACCTGCGAGACGGACATGCCGCGCGCTCGGACACCGTGTGCGCCTCCCTTGTGACAGAGCGGACGTCACGTTGCCCTTCGCGGCACGCCCACGCATCCAACGAACCGCGAGATCACTGATAGGGACGGAAGCGCGTGGACCTGTTCGAGTACCAGGCGAGGGACCTCTTCGCCAAGCACGATGTACCGGTGCTGGCCGGTGAAGTCATCGACACGCCTGAGGCGGCCCGCGCAGCCACTGAGCGTCTCGGTGGCAAGTCCGTCGTCAAGGCCCAGGTGAAGGTCGGTGGCCGCGGCAAGGCCGGCGGCGTGAAGCTGGCCGCGAGCGCGGACGAGGCCGTGGCCCGTGCGACCGACATCCTCGGCATGGACATCAAGGGCCACACGGTCCACAAGGTGATGATCGCCGAGACGGCCCCGGAGATCCTGGAGGAGTACTACGTCTCCTTCCTCCTCGACCGTGCCAACCGCACCTTCCTCTCCATCGCGTCCGTCGAGGGCGGCATGGAGATCGAGGAGGTGGCGGCCACCCGTCCGGACGCCGTCGCCAAGATCGCGATCGACGCCATCGACGGCGTGGACGAGGCCAAGGCCCGCGAGATCGTCGAGGCCGCCAAGTTCCCGGCCGAGGTCGCGGACAAGGTCGCCAACGTCCTGATCAGGCTGTGGGACACCTTCATCAAGTCGGACGCCCTCCTCGTCGAGGTCAACCCGCTCGCGAAGGTCGCCTCCGGTGACGTCATCGCCCTGGACGGCAAGGTGTCGCTCGACGACAACGCCGAGTTCCGTCACCCCGAGTACGAGGAGCTCCACGACAAGGCCGCGGCGAACCCGCTCGAGGCCGCTGCCAAGGAGAAGAACCTCAACTACGTCAAGCTCGACGGCGAGGTCGGCATCATCGGCAACGGCGCGGGTCTCGTCATGAGCACCCTGGACGTCGTCGCGTACGCCGGTGAGAAGCACGGCAACGTCAAGCCAGCCAACTTCCTGGACATCGGCGGTGGCGCCTCCGCCCAGGTCATGGCCAACGGCCTCGAGATCATCCTCGGCGACCCGGACGTCAAGTCCGTCTTCGTCAACGTCTTCGGTGGCATCACCGCCTGTGACGAGGTCGCCAACGGCATCGTCCAGGCCCTGAAGCTGCTCGAGGACCGCGGCGAGAACGTCACCAAGCCGCTCGTCGTCCGCCTCGACGGCAACAACGCCGAGCTCGGCCGGCAGATCCTCACCGACGCCAACCACCCGCTGGTGCAGCGCGTCGACACCATGGACGGCGCGGCCGACAAGGCCGCCGAGCTGGCCCACGCCGCCAAGTAAGCACTCAGGACGAGGACACAACACACCATGGCTATCTGGCTCAACAAGGACAGCAAGGTCATCGTCCAGGGCATGACCGGCGCCACGGGCATGAAGCACACCAAGCTCATGCTCGGTGACGGCACCAACGTCGTGGGCGGCGTGAACCCGCGCAAGGCGGGTCAGACCGTGGACTTCGACGGCACCGAGGTACCCGTCTTCGGGACCGTCAAGGAGGCCATCGAGAAGACCGGCGCCAACGTCTCCGTCATCTTCGTGCCGGAGAAGTTCACCAAGGACGCGGTCGTCGAGGCCATCGACGCCGAGATCCCGCTGGCCGTCGTCATCACCGAGGGCATCGCCGTGCACGACTCGGCGTCGTTCTGGGCGTACGCCGGCAAGAAGGGCAACAAGACCCGGATCATCGGCCCGAACTGCCCCGGCATCATCACCCCGGGCGGCTCGAACGTCGGCATCATCCCCGGCGACATCACGAAGCCGGGCCGCATCGGCCTGGTCTCGAAGTCCGGCACGCTGACGTACCAGATGATGTACGAGCTGCGTGACATCGGCTTCTCGACCGCCGTCGGCATCGGTGGCGACCCGATCATCGGCACCACGCACATCGACGCGCTCGCCGCGTTCGAGGCCGACCCCGACACCGACCTGATCGTGATGATCGGTGAGATCGGCGGCGACGCCGAGGAGCGCGCCGCGGACTTCATCGCGAAGAACGTGAGCAAGCCGGTCGTCGGCTACGTCGCGGGCTTCACCGCGCCCGAGGGCAAGACCATGGGCCACGCCGGCGCCATCGTCTCCGGTTCGTCCGGCACCGCCCAGGCGAAGAAGGAGGCCCTGGAGGCCGCGGGCGTCAAGGTCGGCAAGACGCCGACCGAGACGGCGAAGCTCGCCCGCGAGATCCTGGGCGGCTGAGGCAGTCTCCGGCACAGCGCCGACGTCGGTGGGCCCGTCCCCGGGTTGGGGGCGGGCCCACCGACGTTTCAGCACGGCTTCTAGAACGGCTGGGGTGCGAGCCGCTCCGGGCCGGCGTGCGGCTCCGAGCGGAGCTTGTCGCGCAGCTTCTGCTCCTTGTGCGACAACGGCCCCGGCGCCACCGGCGGCGGTACCCCGTGCACGGTCGCCCCGGGCGGCACCGGCGGCTCGTACCGGGTGGGGGCGGTCCGCAGCGTCAGCGCGGTCGTGCCGATCAGCACCACGGTGAAGGCGATCGCCGCGCGCGTCCAGAAGCGGGCCCGGCGTTCGCCGCCCTCGCGGACGGCCGGGGCGGCGGAGGCCCGCAGACGTTCCGCCGAAGCCAGTTCAGCCAGCCGGCGGTGGAGGTCGTCCGGGTCGGACAGGGTGGGCATCCGGGTGGCGACGGCGGCCCGGGCGTGCAGGATGCGGTTGGCGGCGGCCGGTGTGGTCGCCTCGGTCTCGGCGGCCGTCTCGGGCAGGTCGAGCCCGACACCGTCGTACAGCAGCAGGGTGCGGCGCTGCGACGGGGTGAGGCCGAGCAGGACGTCGAGCAGGAGCCGGTCGGCGGTGTCGGCCGGCGGGGGCTCGGGGTGCCGGTAGCGGGGGCGGAACCGGTGCCAGGGCGACAGGGCGAAGTCGTACGCCGTCGCCCGCACCCAGCCCGCCGGGTCGGGGTCCCGTGCGACCTCGGGCCAGCGCTGCCAGGCGATCTCGAAGGCCCGCTCGACGGACTCCCGCGCCAGCTCCCGCCGCCCGGTGAGCAGATAGGTCTGCCGTACGAGGGCGGGGGCGCAGAAGGCGTAGAGCGCGTCGAAGGCCTGGGCGGGGGTGAGGGGCCGGCCGGTCCGCCCGGCGGGGTCGGCAGCAGCTGCGGCCGCGTCCCCGTCGAGCCCGTCGCCCTCGGTCTCGGCCTCCGCATGACGTTCCGTCACGTCGACGTCGGCGGAACGTTCCTGATCCCTCCTCCGTTCCTCGAGGGACCTCAGCAGATCCAGGTACGCCTCGCCCTCCCGGCCCCGCGGAGCCGCCCGGCCGGTCTCCCAGGCGCGCACCGTCCGGCGGCTGACGCCGACCCGTTCCGCGACCTGAGCCTGCGTCAAGGACCCGGCCTCGCGCAGGCGTCGGCGCTCCGTGGGCGGGGGAAGCGGGGTTGCCGGGCTCTGCGTCACAGTGCACCCCTCCGTGTGAAAAAGTACATAAACGTATATTGGGCGACACTTCGGAGGTTCGCCTGTTGCGAGGGTTGAGCGCGTGTCGTTGGGAGCATGGCCGCGTGATCGAGATGACCGCTCGCCGAACGCCCCTGTCGTCCCTGCTCACACGGCTGCGCCATCGCACCCCGGGGCTGAGCGCCAGCCTTCTCAACGGGGCCGTCGCCGCCGCCCTCGGCCTCGGGGCCCTGGTGGTCCTGGTGATGGTGCTGTGGGTCGTCTCGCCGTATCCGGACAGCGGGCCCGGCGGCGCCCTGCGGATCGCCGCCGTCCTGTGGCTCCTCGGCCACGGCGCCGAACTGGTCCGGGCCGACACCCTCTCGGGCGCCTCCGTACCGGTCGGGGTCACCCCGCTGCTCCTCTTCGTGCTGCCGGTCTGCCTGGTGCACCGGGCGGCCCGGGACGCGGCGGCGGACGGCGGGGAGGATGCCCCGCCCGTGCACGGGCCCACGGCCTGGGCAGGGGTCGTGCTCGGATACCTCGGGGTGGCGACGGCGGCGGCGCTGTACGCGGCCGGCGGCGTCCTGAAGCCGTCCTGGCCGTCGGCCGTGCTCTGCGTGCCCCTCGTCGTGATGGTGGTCGCCGGGGTGGGCGTGTGGACGGCGTGCGAGCGCCGTCCCGAGGCGGCGCACGGGCTGCTCGGCGCGCTGCCCGGCCGCGCGCGGCGGCTCGCGCAGGAACCGGACACGCCGGCCCGGCTCGCGGCGGCGGCCCGCGCGGCCGGGGCGGGTGCGGCGGCGCTCGTCGGCGGCGGGGCGCTGCTGGTCGCCGTGTCCCTGGTCTGGCACGGCGTGGACGCCCGCCAGACCTTCGCCGGACTGACCCAGGGCTGGTCGGGCCGGATCGGCGTCCTGCTGCTGTGCGCCTCGATGGTGCCGAACGCGGCCGTGTGGGCGGCGAGCTACGCCCTCGGCCCCGGTTTCGTGCTCGGCGCCGGGCATGTGGTGGCCCCGCTGGCCTCGGCACCGCCACCGCCTCTGCCGCCCTTCCCGCTGCTGGACGCCGTGCCGTCGACCGGGATCGTCGGGCCCCTCCAGTGGGCGGTGGCGGCGGTTCCGGTGGTGGCCGGTGTGGTCCTGGGCCGGGGGGCGGCCCGATGGGGCTCCGGCGCCGACCCCGGCATGCGGGGTGACTCGGCGACCGGGACGGGCGGCACCCGGGGCGGGCGAGCGCAGTCCGGGCCCTGGACACAGGGCGGGAGGGGCGCACCGTCCGCATCCCGGCAGCCGGTGTCCCCGTCCCGGCAGCCGGCGGCACCGACCTGGTCGCCGCTGCGGACGGCCGCGGCCGCCCTGCTGGCGTCCGTCATGTGCGCGTGCGTGGTCGCCGTGCTGGCCGGGCTGTCGGGCGGGCCGCTCGGCCGGGGAGCCCTGGCGGAGTTCGGGCCGGTGTGGTGGCAGGCCGGTGCGGCGACGCTGGTGTGGGTCGCGCTCGTGGGCGTCCCGGTGGCCGTGGTCGTGCGCGGCTGGCGGTGCCTGGCGCACGCCACCCGGCGGGACGCGGAGTCGCGGGGTACGGCGATCGGTTCGCCCCGCGCGGCGGCTACGTCGACCGGCGCCCGCAAGCAAGCCCCGGCGGGTGAGCGGAAGGGCCCGTTTACGGCCCTGGTGAAGGACCAGCCGGTACCGCAGCAGAGCGACGGCCTGCCCGGTGCCACCGTCGCGGCAGCCCGGTACGACGGGGACGACGCCTACGGGTCGGGAGAGGAAGTGCCGTACGGGGCGTACGACCACGACACGACCTTCGAGCCGGACGACTTCGAGCCCGCCGGCCCCACACCGAGGGGGCCGGACCCGAAGGCCCCCGACACGGACAGGGGCACGGACACGGGCACGGAAAGGGGATCGACCCCCGACGAGGCCACGACGAACCCCGACGCCCCGAAGAACATCCAGCGGGCGCACCCGGCCCCGGACTCCCCGCCGGCAGACGCGAAGCCGACGGACACGAAGCCGGCAGACGCGAAGCCGACGGACACGAAGCCATCGGACACGAAGCCGGCAGACGCGAACCCGACCGACGCCGGACCGGCATCAGAAGCCACCAGCGAACCCGACACCGCCGCCACCCCCCAGACGCCGTCCGACCGCCCACACCCGGACGACGCCGAGTCCTGACGGGCCGGGACGGGCCGGGCCGGTACGCGGCGTAATCGCGGACCGCCCCGCGACGGGTCACTCGGTGCTGCCGAGCACCCCTCGCAGCTCCTCCGGGAGCAATTGCTTGCAGGACTGCTCGGCCTCGCTGGTGAGCGCGTCGCTGCGGCAGGTGTAGTAGTCGCTGTAGACCACCTGCGCGGTGAACCCGGCGGCGACCACCGCGAGCGCGAGGGACGCCGTGACCAGGCCGCTCACCGCGGCCGTCGTCTGGGGACGGCCGCCGGTCCGGGCGGGGGCCGGGTTGTCGGGGTCGGGAGTGCGGGGCTTGGCGCGCAGGCTGCTGATCCCCCAGTACAGGGAGAGCGCGCCCAGGAGCAGGGCCACGTAGGGCCAGCTGAACAGGGCGAAGAAGAAGGCCCACATACCGGAGAGCAGCGCGTAGCGGGCGCGGCGCTGCGCCGGGTCCGTCGGGTCCCAGCGCATGTTCGAGCCCTGGGAGCCGCCCTGGCCGGGGCCCTCGGGCCCGCCGCCGCGAGGGCGCTCGCCGAAGCCGCCCCCGGAGGCGCGGCCGGGCTGGCGGTCGCTCCACTGGCTGCCCCACGGGGGCTCGCCGCCGTCGCCCCGACCCTGCGCGTCGTCGTCGCCCGAGGGGTGACGGGGCTGCCAGGGCTGGTCCGGGGTGCCCTCGGGGGGCGGCGCGAAGGGATTGTCGTCCTGCTTCCGGCCGTCGCCCCGCTCGTCGCCGCCCTGGCCGCCGGAGGGCGCGTCGGGCGGTGAGGAGGGGCGCTCCCGCAGCAGCACGCCGCTGTGCGCCCCTCCCTGCACCGGATGCGGGGGGAGGAGCGTGTGGAGTCGCAGGCTGCGGTCCGGCATCAAATCGAGCGTCTTCCCTGTGGTCGGCTGGACGAGGCGGTGGTCCGGGGCGGTACGGGCTGTGCTGTGCGGGTTGTGCGGTGCGGGCGGTCCGGATGATCCGGGCTGTCTGAGCTGTCACTTCGTGAACGCACCGGACACCGTGCGCGTTCCCGGGCCGCCCCAGCAGAGACGCTACCTCCCGGCCGGGCCCCCGTCCCATGGGGGCCGCACCCGGGGTGCCGGTATCGTTGCTGCCGGTCGGCTGCTTCGTAGACTTCCCCGTATCCCGGGGCGCGACGCATTCGTATGAACGCACAAGCGGTGCTCGTCGTGCCGCCGGCCGCGAAGAACGCACCCCCGAGAAAGGGCTCATCGTGGCCGCCAAGCCCGTGGCCAAGCGCCTCGTCGTGCTGGTCTCCGGATCCGGCACCAACCTCCAGGCGCTGCTCGACGAGATCGCCGCCGTCGGATCCGAGGCGTACGGCGCCGAGATCGTGGCCGTGGGCGCCGACCGCGAGGGCATCGAGGGGCTCGCCCGGGCCGAGCGCGCCGGGCTGCCGACCTTCGTCCGCAAGGTGAAGGACCACGCCACCCGTGAGGAGTGGGACGCCGCGCTCGCCGAGGCCGTCGCCGCGTACGAGCCCGACCTCGTGGTCTCCGCCGGTTTCATGAAGATCGTGGGCAAGGAGTTCCTGGCGCGCTTCGGCGGCCGGTTCATCAACACCCACCCCGCCCTGCTGCCCAGTTTTCCCGGCGCCCACGGCGTCCGCGACGCCCTCGCGTACGGAGCCAGGGTCACCGGCTGCACCGTCCACTTCGTCGACGACGGCGTCGACACCGGACCGATCATCGCCCAGGGCGTGGTCGAGATCCGGGACGAGGACGACGAGAGCGCTCTTCACGAGCGCATCAAGGAAGTCGAGCGAAGGCTGCTCGTCGAGGTCGTGGGGCGGATCGCCCGCAACGGCTATCGCATTGAGGGACGAAAGGTAGTTATCCAGTGACCGCCGAGAGCAACAAGCGGGCCATTCGACGGGCGCTCGTCAGCGTCTACGACAAGACCGGTCTGGAAGACCTCGCGCGCGGCCTGCACGAGGCGGGTGTCGAGCTCGTCTCCACCGGTTCCACGGCCGCGAAGATCGCCGCGGCCGGGGTCCCCGTGACCAAGGTCGAGGAGCTCACCGGCTTCCCCGAGTGCCTGGACGGCCGGGTGAAGACGCTGCACCCGCGCGTGCACGCCGGCATCCTCGCCGACCTGCGTCTGGACAGCCATCGCGAGCAGCTGGCCGAGCTGGGCGTCGAGCCGTTCGACCTGGTCGTCGTCAACCTCTACCCGTTCCGCGAGACCGTGGCCTCCGGGGCGTCGCCCGACGAGTGCGTCGAGCAGATCGACATCGGCGGGCCGTCGATGGTGCGCGCGGCCGCCAAGAACCACCCGTCGGTCGCCGTCGTCACCAGCCCCGACCGGTACGCCGACGTCCTCGGCGCCGTCCGCGGCGGAGGCTTCGACCTGGCCACCCGCAAGCGGCTGGCGGCCGAGGCGTTCCAGCACACGGCGGCCTACGACGTGGCCGTGGCGAGCTGGTTCGCGTCCTCGTACGCCCCTGTCGACGACTCGCGGTTCCCCGACTTCCTCGGCGCCACCTGGGAGCGTGAGAACACCCTCCGCTACGGCGAGAACCCGCACCAGCCGGCCGCGCTGTACGTCGACGGCACCGGCAGCGGCCTGGCCAAGGCCGAGCAGCTGCACGGCAAGGAGATGTCGTACAACAACTACACCGACACGGACGCCGCGCGCCGTGCCGCGTACGACCACGCCGAGCCCTGCGTCGCGATCATCAAGCACGCCAACCCGTGTGGCATCGCGATCGGCGCGGACGTCGCCGAGGCGCACCGCAAGGCCCACGCCTGCGACCCGCTGTCGGCGTTCGGCGGTGTGATCGCCGTGAACCGGCCGGTCAGCAAGGAGATGGCCGAGCAGGTCGCCGAGATCTTCACCGAGGTCATCGTCGCGCCCGGCTACGAGGACGGCGCCCTCGAGGCCCTCGCGAAGAAGAAGAACATCCGCGTGCTGCGCTGCCCCGAGCGCCCCGGCAACCCGGTCGAGGTCAAGCCCATCGACGGCGGTGCCCTCCTCCAGGTCACCGACCGCCTGCAGGCCGAGGGCGACGACCCGGCGCACTGGACCCTGGCGACCGGCGAGGCGCTCTCCGCCGAGGAGCTGGCCGAGCTCGCGTTCGCGTGGAAGGCGTGCCGGGCCGTGAAGTCCAACGCCATCCTGCTGGCCAAGGACGGGGCCTCGGTCGGCGTCGGCATGGGTCAGGTCAACCGCGTCGACTCCGCGAAGCTGGCGGTGGAGCGGGCCGGTGCCGAGCGCGCGCAGGGCTCGTACGCCGCGTCCGACGCCTTCTTCCCCTTCCCGGACGGCCTGGAGATCCTGGTCGAGGCCGGCGTGAAGGCCGTGGTCCAGCCCGGCGGTTCGGTCCGTGACGAGCTGGTCGTCGAGGCCGCGAAGAAGGCGGGCGTGACGATGTACTTCACCGGCACGCGCCACTTCTTCCACTGACGGGTCCGTCCGCCCGGCCACCGATACGGTCGGCCGGGCGGACGGAGTCCTACTTGTCCACCTCGTACTGCCCGGTCGCCAGGAAGTACCGCAGCTCCTCCGGCGTGCCGTCGATGACGTCCTCGGCCGCCGCACGCAGGGCGGCGCTGATCGTCGGATCGGCGAGGATGCGGGCCACGGCGACGCGGTCGTCCTCGGCCTGGGCGAGCCGGTAGCCGGTCTCGAGCCAGGTGCGGAGCTTTTCGGGCGTGGGTGCGTCGAGGAGTGCGTTGATCTCCTGCGTGACCCGCCTTCCGGCGTAGGGCTTGCCGAGGATGGTGACGACGGCGACCTTGTCGTCCTCGAACTGCGCGAGCCGGTAGCCGGTCTCGAGCCAGGTGCGGAGCTTTTCGGGCGTGGGTGCGTCGAGGAGTGCGTAGATCTCCTGCTTGACGCGCTTTCCGGCGTAGGGCTTGCCGAGGATGGTGACGACGGCGACCTTGTCGTCCTCGTACTGCGCGAGCCGGTAGCCGGTCTTGAGGAACTCGCGCATGTCCTCCACGGTGCCGCCGAGGGCCTCGTTCGCCTCCCGTTCCACGCCCCTTCCGGAGTCCGGGTCGGCCAGGACTGCGGCGATGGCGGCGCGCAGCTCCTCCTCCGACATCTCGTCCACCGGCGTGCCGGGGTCGTCGGTGGCGGCCGCCGCCGTGACGGCGGACGACGGCGCCGCGTCGGCGGCGAAGGCCGGTGCGGACGCGAGGAGCGCCGGGGCGAGAGCGCTTGCTGCGAGGGCCAGGGCGATGCGCTTCGTTCTCACAGGTGAACCTTCCGTACGGGACTTCAGGGACCGCGGCTCGACGGTGAAGCGCGGCACACCGGACGCGGGAGGACACATTCCTCCCCCAACCCCCGTGCGCCACAAGCCGCATGACCATCCTGCCGGACGCCACTGACAAGATCACCTCGACAACCGGGCAATGTCCGACGGCCGTTCACTGCCGACCCGCACCACCAAGCCACGCAGGACCGGGTCTTCGAGCGCATACGACAGCGAGGCCGTGTCCCCGTCGTGAAGGGACACGGCCTCGGCTGTGGTGGAGCGATCCGGGTCGGCCGGCGGTCTTCCGCGGCGGCCGGGCGGATCAGTAACGCGGACGGTTGAACCAGGCGCCCGCCTGGCTGTTGACCATCGACGTCAGGATGATGCCGGCGATGGCGAGCGAGATCAGACCACCGAAGGTGGCGGAGCCGTTGCCACCGCTCGCGATGTTGACGATGCCGCCGAGGATCATCAGCGACGCGTACACGATCGTCGTGACGCGGATGCCGCTGCCGCCGTTCTTGAACTTCACGCCCAGGAAGATGGACAGCGCGCCGAGCGCCAGCAGGATGCCCGCCAGGAGGAAGCCCAGACCGGCGAGCGAGTCGGTGGAGTCACCGGAGCCGACGCCGTTGGACAGGTCCTGGGCCGCGCCGACCGCGACACCGGCGATGAGGCCGAACAGGAGCTGGAAGCCGGAGAGGATGAAGAGCAGCACACGGGCCGTCTTCATCAGGCCGGGCATCTCCATGGGCATCGCGGGTCCGCCCGGGTAGCCCGGGTAGGCCGGCTGGCCCTGCGGGTAGCCGTAGGCGGGCGGCTGCTGGGGAGCGCCCTGCGGGTAGCCGTAGCCGGGCTGTCCCTGCGGGGGCTGCGGCGGGTAACCGGGCTGTCCCTGGGGCGGCGGGCCGTAAGGGTTGTTCGGGTCGCCGAAACTCATGGCGGTCTTTCCTCCGTTGTCCGAGTGCGGGGACGCGCGGCACGGTGCGGAGGAGATGTGACTGATGCGGTTCGTCCCCCCGGTACTGCCCGCGGCACTGCTGTCACATCGTTCTTTAGTCGGCTCTTACTTGTCCAGCCGCATTCCCTATGTGTTGTGCAAGTGCAACATCACTGATCATGGACGCATACGCCCGGAGATGCGCCGGAGGGCCCCGCCCGGGACCCGGATTGGAAGAGAGAGGGCGTCATCAAGGAGGATGGGGGCATGACCGCCCAGATTCTCGATGGCAAGGCCACCGCAGCCGCGATCAAGTCCGACCTGACCGCCCGCGTGGCGGCGCTGAAGGAGAAGGGCGTCACGCCCGGCCTCGGCACGATCCTGGTCGGGGACGACCCCGGCAGCCAGAAGTACGTCGCCGGCAAGCACCGCGACTGCGCGCAGGTCGGCATCGCCTCCATCCAGCGTGAACTGCCCGCCACCGCCACGCAGGAGGAGATCGAGGCGGTCGTCCGCGAACTCAACGAGGACCCGGCCTGCACCGGTTACATCGTGCAGCTCCCGCTGCCCAAGGGCATCGACGAGAACCGCATCCTGGAGCTGATGGACCCGGACAAGGACGCCGACGGCCTGCACCCGATGAACCTGGGCCGTCTCGTCCTGAACGAGCCCGCCCCGCTGCCCTGCACCCCCAACGGCGTCCTCACCCTGCTGCGCCGCTACGGCGTGGAGATCAAGGGCGCCGAGGTCGTGGTCGTCGGCCGCGGTGTCACCATCGGCCGCCCGATGCCGCTGCTGCTGACCCGCCGCAGCGAGAACGCCACCGTGACCCAGTGCCACACGGGGACGCGCGACCTGTCGTCCCACCTGAAGCGCGCGGACATCATCGTCGCCGCCGCGGGCTCCGCCCATCTGATCCGCCCCGAGGACGTCAAGCCCGGCGCGGCCGTGCTCGACGTCGGCGTCTCGCGCAGCGCCGAGGGCAAGATCGTGGGTGACGTCCACCCCGGTGTCGCCGAGGTGGCCGGCTGGATCTCCCCGAACCCCGGTGGCGTGGGCCCGATGACCCGGGCGCAGCTGCTGGTCAACGTGGTCGAGGCGGCGGAGCGCAGTGTCGGCTGAGGGCGGCGCCGACGGCGCGGACGACATCGAGGTCCGGGATCCGATCAGTGCGCCGGACGCGGACGGCACACCCCGGCGGACCACCCGGCGCTTCCCCCTGTTCACCAAGGACACGGCCCGCCCGGAGGGCGGCGGCCGGGCGGCCCCCGGTGACGCGCCGGCCCCCGCCCGGCAGTGGCCGATCCTGCTCGTCTGCGGTCTGGTCGCCGTGGGCCTGCTCATCACGGCCCTCGACGTGTTCCGGGCCGGCACGCTGCTGATCGGCAGCGCGCTGCTGGTCGGCGCGGTGCTGCGCTGGCTCCTGCCGAGCGTCGGCATGCTCGCCGTGCGCTCCCGCTTCACCGACATGGTGACGTACGGCGTGCTGGGGCTCGCGATCGTGCTGCTGGCACTGATGGCCCAGCCGGAGCCGCTGGTGACCGTCCCGTTCTTCAAGGACGCGCTGCACTTCACGGTCGACAACTGAGACCTCGCGTACGACGACGGCCCGCCCCCTCCCCCGAAGAGGGACGGGCCGCCGTCGTACGTCAAACCCTCGGGCACGGCGGAGTCCCTGTTCAACGCCTGTCCGTGCGCTGTGGCACGGAAGTGACCGTTCCGCTACGCCCCGCGCACCGGGAACCGAGGCACGCCGTCGCGTCGTCACCCGAACGAGTCCGTTCGGAGGTGAGCGATGGGTGCGTGGCAGCCGCTGCCCGAGGGTCTGCCGCCCGAGGTGCGGCACTTCGTGGAGCAGTTACGGCTGCTCAAGGACCGTACGGGCCTGAGCCTGGTCGCGCTGGGCGCGCGCACCGCCTACAGCAAGTCCTCGTGGCAGCGCTATCTCAACGCCACCCAGCCGCCTCCCCGGCAGGCCGTCGTCGCGCTGTGCCGGGTCGCCGGCACCGGGGCGGAGGAGGCCGAGCGCTTCGGCGTGCGCTGGGAGCTGGCGGTCAAGGTGTGGCCGAAGCAGGCGACGCCCCCCGGGAGGGCGGAGGACGCGGAGCCTCCCGTCCCCGAGCGGCCCGCGGCGGCCGACGCCGGGCATCCCGTCCCCGAGTGGCCGGCGGCCGAGACCGGACAGGACCCCGGCGACGACTACGAGGACGACCCGACCCTGCCGTGGTGGGACGCGCCCCTGCCGCCCCGCCCGTCCCCGTCGAGGCGGCTGCTGACGGCGGCCGTCGTGCTCGCCGCCCTCCTGGCCCTGACCGCGCTGATCGGAGCCCTCGCGTTCGGCTGAGCCGGCTGCCCGGGGCCTCCGCGTCCTGCCGTGCCCTGCGGGGTGAGGGGGCGTGCGTGTGTCCGAAAGCGCCGCTTGCGACCCCAGTGATCTTTTATGTGCGGTCCATGTGTCGATGTGTTGACAAGTTCGCGCATGTGCGAGGAAGTCGTTCGACGGGCGGGCTAGCGTGGTCGACCGGGACGGTCCGGGGCGTCCCGCGGAATTGCAGGGCCCGCAAGGGCTTACTACCTGGGTTGCGTGGGCCGGCCGGGGGAGCCGGTGGAACACTGGACGCGACCTGACGGGCGTGCGACGGTGCATGCCCACGGTCCCGATGCTCCCGTGCGCCCCCACCCCGGGAACTGAGATCCTTAGTGGGCGCATCCCTGTGGGTAGCCACACCGGGGACTCGGCAGAGGGCACCAAGCGCGGGGGAATCGCGAGTAACACCAGCACCAAACCGGGGGAAGAGGGGGGCCAATGCCTCGTTGGAAGGACTTGCCGGATGAGATGGATCCGCAGGTCAGAGAGTTCGCGAGCCAGTTGCGCAGGCTCGTGGACCGCAGTGGTCTGAGCATCGCCGCGCTCGCCGACCGCACCGGCTACAGCAAGACGTCCTGGGAGCGGTACCTGAACGGGCGGCTGCTCGCGCCCAAGGGTGCGATCGTGGCGCTCGCCGAGGTCACCGGGACCAACCCGGTGCACCTGACGACGATGTGGGAGCTGGCCGAGCGCGCTTGGAGCCGTTCGGAGATGCGCCACGACATGACCATGGAGGCGATCCGGATCTCCCAGGCCCGCGCGGCGCTGAGCGAGTTCGGCCCGCCGCCGGCCAACACCAAGGGCGGCACGAAGACGGGCAGGGCGGCCCGCCGGGGCGGGAGCGCCACGGCGGCCCCCGGTGTGGCCGGTCCGGCCGGTGTGTCCCCCACGGTGCCGGTCCAGCCGTCCGCCCCTGACGTTCCGGACTCCTCGGGCCGTCCGGGCCCGTCGCGGGACGCCGCTGACGCCCGGGACGCCGAGTCCTCCGGCGGCAACTCCTGGGGCGTGGCCGGCTATCGGGGCCCCGCGCCGACCGGCGCCGGGCGTGCCCCGTCGGCACCCGGCGCGTCCCCGTACCCCCCGGGCGCACCGGGGGAGTTCGGCGCGCCGCCGCAGGGCCCCCGGGCCGACCGGCGGTCCGCCGCCGCGGGCGCGGGCAAGCGACGGGTGACGATGTTCCTCGCGGGCGTCGTCGGCGTGCTGGTCGTCATCGGTCTGACCTTCTACCTCACCTCCGGCGGCGGCGCGAAGAAGGACGACGAGGCCGTCAAGTCGCCCTCGCCGAGCGCCACCACCGGTCAGGACCTGCCGGCGGGGGTGAAGTGCAGCGGTGACTCCTGCACCGGAAAGGACGCCGAGGCGATGGGGTGCAGCGGCGACCTCGTGACCACCGCCAAGACCGCGACCGTCGGCACGGCCGTGGTCGAGGTGCGCTACAGCGAGACGTGCGGCGCCGCGTGGGGCCGGGTCACCCAGGCGTCGCAGGGCGCCGAGGTCTCGGTCGAGGCCGGCGAGAACAAGGAGACCGGCTCGATCACGGCGACCGGCGACACCATCGCCTACACGCCGATGGTGGCGGTGAAGGACGCGGGCGAGGCCGTCGCCTGCGCGACCCTGGCCGCCGGACAGGACGGCTGCACGAAGTAGCGGGCGCCTGCCCCGCCGGGTCCCTGGGGTGGGGGCTGACCTGCCGGTTCGTGCCGGGAGCCCGGCCCGGTCGGCGGGCGGCCCCGCCGGGCCCGTGAAGAAATCCGGCGGGGCAGGAATGCGCGCCGGATTAGTGGGCACGCGAACCGGTACCCCCACGGGAGTCCGGCATCGGTACCCCCACCCGGCGGCCGCCAGGTCCCTCTCTCCCGGACCGGTGGCCGCCTCCCCTTTTCTCCCGCCCAGCCACGGCACGTCCACGCCCTCCCGGTGCTCGCGCTGCCACGGCACGTGCACGCCACCCCGGCGATCCCGCCGCCACGGCGAGTCCACACCATCCCCGTGATCGCGCCGCCACGGCGAGTCCACGCCATCCCGGTGACGCTGTGGGCCGGGCCACAGGGACCCGGCCGTGCGCGCCCCCGGATGCGCGATAGCCTGACCGGTGGATCTCTCGACGCCAAGAGATCGATCATCCTGACGTCCCGCACCCCGGGGCGGGGACGACCCACCGACAGCTGTCCTACGGAGAACGCCATGACCCGCACTCCCGTGAACGTCACCGTCACCGGCGCGGCCGGCCAGATCGGTTACGCCCTGCTCTTCCGCATCGCCTCAGGCCAGCTGCTCGGCGCGGACGTGCCGGTCAAGCTGCGGCTCCTGGAGATCACGCCGGCTCTGAAGGCCGCCGAGGGCACCGCGATGGAGCTCGACGACTGCGCGTTCCCGCTGCTCCAGGGCATCGACATCACGGACGACCCGAACGTCGCCTTCGACGGCGCCAACGTCGGTCTGCTCGTGGGCGCCCGCCCCCGCACCAAGGGCATGGAGCGCGGTGACCTCCTGGAGGCCAACGGCGGCATCTTCAAGCCGCAGGGCAAGGCCATCAACGACCACGCCGCGGACGACGTCAAGATCCTGGTCGTGGGCAACCCGGCGAACACCAACGCGCTCATCGCGCAGGCCGCCGCCCCGGACGTACCGGCCGAGCGCTTCACCGCGATGACCCGCCTGGACCACAACCGCGCGCTGACCCAGCTCGCGAAGAAGACGGGCTCCACGGTCGCCGACATCAAGCGGCTCACCATCTGGGGCAACCACTCCGCCACCCAGTACCCGGACATCTTCCACGCCACCATCGCCGGCAAGAACGCCGCCGAGGTCGTCAACGACGAGAAGTGGCTCGCCGAGGACTTCATCCCGACCGTCGCCAAGCGCGGTGCCGCGATCATCGAGGCCCGCGGTGCATCGTCGGCCGCCTCCGCCGCCAACGCCGCCATCGACCACGTGTACTCCTGGGTCAACGGCACCGCCGAGGGCGACTGGGTCTCCATGGGCATCCCGTCGGACGGCTCCTACGGCGTCCCCGAGGGCCTCATCTCCTCCTTCCCGGTCACCGTGAAGGACGGCACGTACGAGATCGTCCAGGGCCTGGAGATCAACGAGTTCTCCCGCGCCCGCATCGACGCCTCCGTCAAGGAGCTCGAGGAGGAGCGCGAGGCGGTCCGCGCCCTCGGCCTCATCTGAGCCCCGCCACGGTTTCGTCCTGAAGCCGCGCAGGCCCCGTTCCGGTTCATTCCGGGGCGGGGCCTGCTGCGTGTCGCGCCGCCGGAATCCCGATCCGGCTGACACACCGCTGACCGCCTCCTGAAGAAGGCACGCCCATCGGGGGTTTATGTCCGGTTATGGGCGGATCTTCAGTGACCCGGCGCACTTTCGTTCACCGATCGCGCATGTAAGCGAGGGGTGCGGGCAGGTGCACTCGGTCCCGTGAGTGACCCCTGTGTGACGCATGGGTTCGAGACAGGAACGGAAGGCAACACCGATCATGGCGGACAGTACGGAACTGAGGGCACGCGGCACCATCCACGTGGGAGGGGAATGGCGCGGCGCCGTCTCCGGCGCGACGCGCGAGATCCTCGACCCCGCGGAGGCGACGCCGTTCGCCGTGGTCGCGGAGGGCGACGAACAGGACGTCGACCTGGCGGTGGAGGCCGCCCGGCGCGCCTTCGACGGCGGCCGGGGCGAGTGGCCGCGGACCCCGGCGGCCGACCGCGCGGCGCTGCTGCGCCGGGTCGCCGACCTCCTGACGCGCGACCGCGAGAAGCTCGGCCTGCTGGAGAGCCGCGACGCCGGCAAGACCGTCGAGGAGGGGCGCGTCGACATCGACTGCGTCGCCGACGCCTTCCGGTACTTCGCCGACCTCGTCGCCGCCGAGGCCCCCGGCCGGGTCGTCGACGCCGGTTCCCCCGACATCCACAGCGTCGTCGTGCACGAGCCGGTCGGCGTCTGCGCGCTGATCACGCCGTGGAACTACCCGCTGCTCCAGGCCAGCTGGAAGATCGCCCCGGCGCTCGCCGCCGGGAACACCTTCGTCGTCAAGCCCAGCGAGATCACCCCGCTGACGACGATCGCCCTGATCGACCTGCTCGTCGAGGCGGGCCTGCCGGCCGGTGCCGCGAACATCGTCACCGGCCCCGGCCACTCCGTCGGCGCCCGGCTCTCCGAGCACCCCGACGTCGACCTCGTGTCCTTCACCGGCGGCCTGGACAGCGGCACCAAGGTGGCGCAGGCCGCCGCGCCCACCGTCAAGAAGGTCGCGCTCGAACTCGGCGGCAAGAACCCCAACGTGGTCTTCGCCGACGCCTGCGCCACCGACGAGGGCTTCGACACCGCCGTCGACCAGGCCCTCAACGCCGCGTTCATCCACAGCGGCCAGGTCTGCTCGGCGGGCTCCCGGCTCATCGTCGAGGAGTCCGTCCGGGACCGCTTCGTGAGCGAACTCGCCCGCCGCGCGCAGAAGATCCGCCTCGGCCGCGGCACCGCCGAGGGCGTCGAGTGCGGCCCGCTCGTCTCCGAGCAGCAGCGCGACAAGGTCGAGGCGTACGTCGAGTCCGCGCTCAAGGAGGGGGCCGTGCTGCGCTCCGGCGGCCGGCGCCCCGAGCCCTCCGCCGACCGCCCGGCGAGCGGCTGGTTCTACGAGCCGACCGTCCTCGACCACTGCCACCGCGAGATGCGCGTCGTCCGCGAGGAGGTCTTCGGCCCGGTCCTCACCGTCGAGACCTTCCGCACCGAGGACGAGGCCGTCGCCCTCGCCAACGACACCGAGTACGGCCTCGCCGGCGCCGTGTGGACCGCCGACGCCGGCCGGGCCCGCCGGATCGCCGGACGGCTGCGCCACGGCACCGTCTGGATCAACGACTTCCACCCCTACCTCCCGCAGGCGGAGTGGGGCGGCTTCGGCAAGAGCGGCGTGGGACGCGAACTCGGCCCCGCCGGACTCGCCGAGTACCGGGAGACCAAGCACGTCTACCAGAACCTGGCGCCGCGGCCGGTCCGCTGGTTCTCCGGCTGACATCGCCCTCCCCTGCTCACCGCCCGCACTGCCTCGCACCGCGCGAGACGGCGCAAGATCCATGGAGTACCCCCCTCATGTCCGAGAACACCCCTGTCTACGACTACGTCGTCGTCGGAGGCGGCACCGCGGGTTCGGTGATCGCCTCCCGGCTCACCGAGAACCCCGACGTCACGGTCGCCGTCATCGAGGGCGGCCCCAGTGACGTCGGCCGCGACGACGTCCTGACCCTGCGCCGCTGGATGGGCCTGCTCGGCGGCGAACTGGACTACGACTACCCGACGACCGAACAGCCGCGCGGCAACAGCCACATCCGGCACAGCCGGGCCCGCGTCCTCGGCGGCTGCTCCTCGCACAACACCCTCATCGCCTTCAAGCCGCTGCCGTCCGACTGGGACGAGTGGGAGGCGGCCGGCGCCGAGGGCTGGGGCGCGGTGCCCATGGAGGCGTACTACGCCCGGCTGAAGAACAACATCGTCCCGGTCGACGAGAAGGACCGGAACGCCATCGCCCGCGACTTCGTCGACGCCGCCCAGGACACGCTCGGCGTGCCGCGCGTCGAGGGCTTCAACAAGAAGCCGTTCACCGAGGGCGTCGGCTTCTTCGACCTCGCCTACCACCCCGAGAACAACAAGCGCTCGTCGGCGTCGGTGGCGTATCTGCACCCCGTGATGGACGAGCGGGAGAACCTCACGATCCTGCTGGAGACGTGGGCGTACCGGCTGGAGCTGGACGGCACCCGCGCCGACGGCGTGCACGTACGCACCAAGGACGGCCGGGAGAGGCTGATCCGGGCCCGTCGCGAGGTCGTCCTGTGCGCCGGCGCCGTCGACACGCCCCGGCTGCTGCTGCACTCGGGCGTCGGCCCGGCGCGGGACCTGACCGAGCTGGGCATCCCGGTCGCCCACGACCTGCCGGGCGTCGGCGAGAACCTCCTCGACCACCCCGAGTCGGTGATCGTCTGGGAGACGAACGGCCCCATCCCCGACAACTCCGCGATGGACTCCGACGCGGGCCTGTTCGTGCGGCGCGACCCCGAACACCAGGGCCCCGACCTGATGTTCCACTTCTACCAGATCCCGTTCACGGACAACCCGGAGCGACTGGGCTACGAGCGACCCGAGTTCGGCGTCTCGATGACCCCGAACATCCCCAAGCCGAAGAGCCGTGGCCGCCTGTACCTGACCAGCGCCGACCCGTCCGTGAAGCCCGCGCTGGACTTCCGGTACTTCACCGACGAGGACGACTACGACGCCCGCACCCTCGTCGACGGCATCCGTATCGCCCGCGAGATCGCGAAGTCCGAACCCCTCGCGCACTGGCTCAAGCGCGAGGTCTGCCCCGGCCCCGGCATCACCGGCGACGAGGAGCTGAGCGAGTACGCGCGCAAGGTCGCGCACACCGTGTACCACCCGGCCGGCACCTGCCGTATGGGCGCCGCCGACGACGAACTGGCCGTCGTGGACCCCGAACTGCGGATCCGCGGCCTGGATGGCATTCGAATAGCCGATGCCTCCGTCTTTCCGACCATGACCGCCGTGAACCCGATGATCGGGGTGCTCATGGTCGGGGAGAAGGCGGCGGACCTGATGGGAGGTGAGGCGTGATGAGTACGACAGCTCCCCTGACGCCTCGTGACGAGACACCCGAGACCCGCAAGCCCCCGACCGGCGAGCCGGTCTTCTCCGTCGACGGCCTGTGGAAGGTCTTCGGCTCCAAGGCGCACCGGGTCCCCGCCGACCCGGAGCTGGCCGCGCTCCCGGCCGCCGAGCTGCGGGCGCGCACCGGCTGCACGGCGGCCGTGCGGGACGTCTCCTTCGACGTCCGCAAGGGCGAGGTCTTCGTCGTCATGGGCCTGTCCGGCTCCGGCAAGTCCACGCTCGTGCGCTGCCTGACCCGGCTCATCGAGCCGACCGCCGGGACCATCGCCATCGACGGCGAGGACGTACGCGCCATGGACCGCGGCCGGCTGCGCGAACTGCGCCGGCACCGCGCCGCCATGGTCTTCCAGCACTTCGGCCTGCTCCCGCACCGCACCGTCCTCGACAACGTGGCGTACGGGCTGGAGATCCAGGGCCTCGGCAAGGCCGCGCGCCGCGAACGGGCCGCCGAGGTCGTGGCCAAGGTCGGCCTGGAGGGCATGGAGCATCGCAGGCCCGGTCAGCTCTCCGGCGGTCAGCGCCAGCGCGTCGGGCTCGCCCGCGCCCTCGCCGTCGACCCCGAGGTGCTGCTCTTCGACGAGCCGTTCAGCGCGCTCGACCCGCTGATCCGGCGGGACATGCAGGAGGAGGTCGTCCGCCTGCACCGCGAGGAGGGCCGCACGATGGTCTTCATCACGCACGACCTCAGCGAGGCGCTGAAGCTCGGCGACCGCATCGCGCTCATGCGCGACGGCCGCGTCGTCCAGCTCGGCACCCCCGAGGAGATCGTCGGCTCCCCGGCCGACGACTACGTCCGCGAGTTCGTCCGGGACGTCCCGCGCGAACAGGTCATGACGGTCCGCACCGCCATGCGTCCCGCCTCCGCCGACGAGAGCGGCAGCGGACCGGCCCTCCCGCCCGGCGCCACGGTGTCCGAGGCGATCGAGGCCGTGGCCCGCACCGGCTCCCCGGCCCGGGTCGTCGAGGACGGCCGCTGCCTGGGGGTGGTGGACCACGAACGGCTTCTCGGCGTCGTGGCCGGAACGGAGCAGCCCAAGGGGGTGGTCTGATGGCGACCGTCACCGCCACCGCCCCGCGCCCCGCCGCGCCGGGCCTCCTCGGGCGCCCCGCCGTCCGCAAGCTCGCGGCGCTCGCCGTCGTCGCCGCGATCCTGGTGCCGCTGGCCCACGCCCGCTGGTCCAGCGGCAGCTGGCCGGCCGCGCTCACCGTCGACGTCTCCGGGCCGCTGACCGACACCAGCACCTGGATCATCGACAACCGGGACAGCCACCCGCTGTTCCTGTACTTCTTCGGGCACATCAGCAACGCGGTCGTGCTCGCCGTACGCGGCGTGTACCTCGTCCTGCTCGCCGCGGGCTGGGCCGGCGTCACCGCCGCCGCGGCCCTCGTCGCCTGGCGCGTCGCCGGCTGGCGGCTCGCCGCCGGGACCGGCGCGGCGTTCCTCGCCTGCGGGTTCCTCGGCATGTGGGTGCCGACCACGCAGACCCTCGCGCTGATGGTCGTGGCCGTGCTCGCCTCGGTCGTCGTGGGTGCCCTGCTGGGGCTCGCCGCCGGGCTGTCCGACCGGGCCGACAAGGTCCTGCGCCCCGTCCTGGACACCATGCAGGTGCTGCCCGCCTTCGCTTACCTGCTGCCCGTCGTGCTGGTCTTCGGCATCGGCGTGCCCGCCGCCGTCCTCGCCACCGTCGTGTACGCCGCCCCGCCGATGGCCCGGCTCACCGCCCTCGGCCTGCGCGGTGCCGACAAGGAGGTCCTGGAGGCCGTCGAGTCGCTCGGCGCGACCGCGCGGCAGCGCCTGCTGACCGCCCGTATCCCGCTGGCCCGCAAGGAACTGCTGCTCGGCCTCAACCAGACGATCATGATGGCGCTGTCTATGGCGGTCATCGCCTCCGTCATCGGCGCGGGCGGCCTCGGTGACCGCGTCTACCAGGCGCTGGCCTCGGTCGACGTCGGCGCCGCACTTGCCGCCGGCATCCCGATCGTGCTGCTCGCCGTCGTCCTCGACCGTGTCACCGGCGCCGCCGGGGAGGCGCTCGGCGAGGAGCCGCACCCCCACGGCCGGCGGCTGTGGCTGGTCGCGCTGGCCGGTGCCGTCGCCGTGGCCGTCGCCGGTCGGCTCGTGGGCCGGCTCGACTGGCCCGACGCGTGGGTCCTGAACATCGCCGAGCCCGTCAACCGCGCCGTCGACTGGATGACCGCGCACCTCTACTCCGGTGTGCCCGTCGTCGGCGGTACCGCCGACTGGGCCGGCCGCTTCACCACCTGGGTCCTCGACCCGGTGCGCGACGGCCTGCAGGGGCTGCCGTGGTGGGCGGTCCTGCTGATCGTCGCCGCCCTGGCCTGGCTGATCGGCACCTGGCGGACCGCGCTGACCGCCGTCCTCGCCATGGCCGCCATCGGCGTGCTCGGCGTGTGGAAGCCGTCGCTCGACACGCTGTCCCAGGTCCTCGCGGCCGTCGCCGTCACCCTGGTCATCGGCTTCGCGACCGGTGTCGCCGCCGCCCGCAGCGACCGCGTCGAACGGCTGCTGCGGCCCGTCCTGGACGTGTTCCAGACGATGCCGCAGTTCGTGTACCTCATCCCGGTCGTCGCCCTGTTCGGCGTGGGCCGCGCGCCCGCGGTCGCCGCAGCCGTCGTCTACGCGCTGCCCGCCGTCGTCCGCATCACCACGCAGGGCCTGCGCCAGGTCGACCCGGCCGCCCTGGAGTCGGCGCGCTCGCTCGGCGCGACCCCGGCCCAGCAGCTCCGCCAGGTCCAGCTCCCGCTGGCCCGCCGCGCGCTGCTGCTCGCCGTCAACCAGGGCGTCGTCCTGGTCCTCGCCGTCGTCATCATCGGCGGTCTGGTCGGCGGAGGCGCGCTCGGCTACGACGTCGTCTTCGGCCTCGCGCAGGGCGACCTGGCGACCGGTCTGGTGGCCGGCGCCGCGATCGTCTGCCTCGGCCTGATGCTCGACCGGGTGACCCAGCCGACCGAACGCCGCGCGAGGAAGGGAGCCTGACATGCGACCGCGCATCCGTACGACGGCCGCCGTGGCCGTGGCGTCCTCGTTGGCGCTGCTCACCGGCTGCGGCGCCGCCGACATGACCAAGCAGGCGTCGCCCTTCGCCAACGCCGAGGGCGCCAGGACGGTCACCCTGTCCGTGCAGTCCTGGGTGGGCGCCCAGGCCAACGTGGCCGTCGCCCAGTACCTCCTGGAGCACGAGCTCGGCTACCGCGTCGACACCGTGCAGATCGACGAGGTGCCCGCCTGGGACGCGCTCAGCCAGGGCCGGGTCGACGCCCTCCTGGAGGACTGGGGGCACCCGGACGAGGAGAAGCGGTACGTCGACGACAAGAAGACGATCGTGAACGCCGGCGACCTCGGCGTCACCGGGCACATCGGCTGGTACGTCCCGACGTATTTCGCGAAGGCTCACCCGGACGTCACCGACTGGAAGAACCTCAACAAGTACGCCGACCAGCTCCGTACGCCGGAGAGCGGCGGCAAGGGCCAGCTGATGGACGGCTCGCCGTCCTACGTCACCAACGACAAGGCGCTGGTGAAGAACCTCGACCTGGACTACCAGGTGGTGTTCGCCGGCTCCGAGGCGGCGCAGATCACCCAGATCAAGCAGTTCGCCAAGGAGAAGAAGCCCTTCCTGACGTACTGGTACGAGCCGCAGTGGCTGTTCGAGAAGGTCCCGATGACCGAGGTGAAGCTGCCCGCGTACAAGGAGGGCTGCGACGCCGACCCGGAGAAGGTCGCCTGCGCCTACCCGCACACCCCGCTCCAGAAGTACCTCAACGCGGACTTCGCCAAGAGCGGCGGTGACGCGGCGGCCCTGCTGAAGAACTTCACGTGGACCACCGAGGACCAGAACGAGGTCTCCCTGCTGATCGCCCAGCAGAAGCTGTCGCCCGAGGAGGCGGCGAAGAAGTGGGTCGACCGCCACGAGTCCGACTGGAAGAAGTGGCTGCCCTGACCCCCACGGCCCCACTCCACCGGGCCGAAGCCCGGCCCGACCCCGCCGCATGGCCGGGTCGGGCCGGGCTTCGGCCCGTCAGGGGGAGCCGGCTCTTGAGGATCAGCCGTGCTGGCCCGGCTGGTAGTGGCCCGGCGTCAGGCGGCAGGTGACGCCGAAGCGGTTCCAGGCGTTGATCACCGTGATCGCGGCGATCAGCTGGGACAGCTCCGCCTCCTCGAAGTGCCCGGCGGCCCGCTCGAACACCTCGTCCGGCACGAAACCGTCCGTGAGGACCGTGACGGCCTCCGTCAGCTCCAGCGCCGCGCACTCCTTCTCGGTGTAGAAGTGCCGTGACTCCTCCCAGGCGGCCAGCTGCACGATCCGCTCGACGCTCTCGCCGGCCGCGAGGGCGTCCTTGGAGTGCATGTCGAGGCAGTAGGCGCAGTGGTTGAGCTGGGAGGCGCGGACCTTCACCAGCTCGAGCAGCCGGGCGTCGAGGCCCTTCCGGGCGGCGGCGTCCAGGCGGACCATCGCCTTGTAGACCTCGGGGGAGTGGCGGACCCACTCCAGACGGGCGGGGTGCTCGGCGGCGTAGGACTCGGGGGCGGAGGCCGGGGTGGCCGCCGCGGGCGTGGTGTTCGTCGTGGTCGTCATGCCTCGACCCTAGGAGCGGGGCAGCCCAGGAGTATGGTCCATTTCCATGGCGGAACGCTGGGCCACTTTCGGCATCGACCTGCACCTCGACCCCGCGGGCCCCGGGCTGCGCCGGGGCCTCACCGACGCCCTGCGCGAGGCCGTCCGCACCGGCCGGCTCGCACCCGGCACCCGACTGCCGTCCTCCCGTTCCCTCGCGGCGGACCTCGGCATCGCCCGCAACACCGTCGCCGACGCGTACGCCGACCTGGTCGCCGAGGGCTGGCTCACCGCACGGCAGGGATCGGGCACCCGGGTGGCCGACCGCCCGGTGATCCCGCCGCCCGGCACCCCCGTACCGCCCCGCCCGGCAGGCCCCCGCCCCGCCCACGACCTGGTCCCCGGCACTCCCGACCTCGCCGCGTTCCCGCGGACCGAGTGGCTGCGGGCGGCCCGCCGCGCCTTCCTCGCCGCGCCCAACCAGAGCCTCGGCTACGGCGATCCGCGCGGCCGGCCCGAACTGCGCCTCGCGCTCGCCGGCTATCTCGCGCGCGCCCGGGGTGTGCGCGCCCACCCCGAGCACATCGTGGTGTGCTCGGGGTTCCTGCACGGCCTGCGCCTGCTCGGCCGGGTCCTGCGGGCGCGCGGCGCGGGCGCGGTCGCCGTGGAGTCGTACGGCCTGGCGCCGCACCGGCGGCAGCTGACGGCGGCCGGCCTGGCGGTCCCAGCCCTGCCCTTCGACGCACGCGGCACCGACCCGGGCGCGGTGCCGGCCGACGCCGCGGCCGTCCTGCTCACCTCCGCCCACCAGTTCCCCATGGGCGTGCCCCTGCACCAGAGCCGCCGCACCCCCGTCGTGGAGTGGGCGCGCCGCACCGGCGGACTGGTCCTCGAGGACGACTACGACGGCGAGTTCCGCTACGACCGCCAGCCCGTCGGCGCCCTCCAGGGCCTCGACCCCGGCCACGTCGTCTACCTCGGCACCGCCAGCAAGTCCCTCGCCCCCGGTCTGCGCCTGGCCTGGATGGTGCTGCCGCCCGCGCTGGTCGAGGAGGTGACCGAGGCCAAGGGCGGCTCCGACACCTGCGGGGTGCTCGACCAGCTGACCCTGGCGGAGTTCCTCACCTCCGGCGCCTACGACCGGCACGTCCGCGCGGCCCGCCTGCGCTACCGGCGCCGCCGGGACGCCCTGGTGCGGGCCCTCGCCGTCAGCGCCCCCCACATCCCCGTCACCGGCATCGCCGCCGGCCTGCACGCCGTCCTGCGCCTCCCGCCCGGCACCGAGGGCACGGTCGTCCAGGCGGCCGCCTGGCAGAACCTGGCCCTGCACGGCCTCGGCTTCTACCGCCACGAACAGGCCGTGGCCGACCCCCTCGACGCCCTGGTCGTGGGCTACGGCACCCCACCGGACCACGCGTGGGCGGGAACGCTGGAGGCCCTGTGCAGGGTGCTGCCCTGAGAGCCGCCCCCGCCTCCCTGGGCGCTCGCCGTCCGCGCCGCCATGGCCTGGAGCACGGTCGCCGCTCCGAAGCAGACCGCCGCCCCCCACGCGCAAACCATCCCCAACAGCACAAAGCGACTCCAGGGGAGGAGGAGATCGACAGCCCCGCGACGGCGACGCGCCCACCCGGTCTCTACGCTGTCTGTCTGACGAACCACGGACAACGACGGCAGGCATTTCCACGGGGGTGGGACACATGGCGGATGGACGACGGCGGCTGCGCTCCAGCACGGTCGTGCTCGGAGGCATGGGGGTCGTGGCCGCGGCCCTGACCTCCTGCGGCTCCGACCCCGACCGGCGCTGCGTCGACCGGGACAGCTACACCTACGAGGGCTACAAGGTCGTCGCGGACAAGAACTGCACGTCGGGCTCCTCCTCCGGCAAGGGCCGCAAGACGTCCGGCCGGGCCGACGCCGCCTGGTACTACGACGCCGACGTGTCCCGCGGCCGCGCCGACGACGGCACCTTCAGCCGCAGCGAGGCCGTCGACCGGGGCGGCTTCGGCTGCTCCGGCAGCGGCGGCGGCTGAACGGGGACGCCCCGATGCAGCGTCGCACCATCGAACCCCGCCCCGGCTGGCAGCGGACGGTCGAGGAGCAGGGACTCGTCTACCCCCTCACCCGCCACCCCGACGGCTCCCTGCGCCCCTACTGGGACGAGAGCGCCTACTACGTCTTCTCCCTGGACGAGGTCGAGGCGCTGGAGGACGTCGTCACGGAGCTGCACGGCATGTGCCTCGCCGCGGCCGACCACATCGTCTCCGCGGACCGCTTCGCCGACCTCGGCATCACCGACCCCCGGGTCGTGGACGCGGTCGCCGAGTCCTGGCGCCGGCGCGCCGAACTTCCCTCAATGTACGGCCGCTTCGACCTGCGCTACGACGGCACCGGGCCGGCCAAACTGCTGGAGTACAACGCCGACACCCCCACCTCGCTCGTGGAGGCCGCCTCACCCCAGTGGTTCTGGATGGAGGAGCGCTTCCCCGGCGCCGACCAGTGGAACTCCCTCCACGAACGCCTGGTCGACACCTGGCGGAACCAGTCCGGGCGGCTCCCGCCCGGCAGCCCCCTGTACTTCGCGTACTCCTCGGCCGACGAACTCGGTGAGGACCTGATGACCGTCGCCTATCTGAAGGAGACGGCCGAGCAGGCAGGTCTGGACACCGGCTGGATCTCCATGGAGGAGATCGGCTGGGACCCCCTCTCGGGCCGCTTCGTCGACACCCGGCTCCGGTTCATCCGCAGCTGCTTCAAGCTCTACCCGTGGGAGTGGCTGACCACCGACCGCTTCGCCGGGCACGTCCTCGACACCCTCGACAACGGCGGCGGCACGGGCACCACGCTGTGGATCGAGCCCGCCTGGAAGATGCTCCTCAGCAACAAGGCCCTCCTCGCCGTCCTGTGGGACCTCTTCCCGGACCACCCCAACCTCCTGCCCGCCCACCTCGACGGTCCCCGCGACCTGGCCGACACGACCGGCTACGTCGCCAAGCCACTGCTCGGCCGCGAGGGCGCCGGGGTCACCGTGCACGAGAAGGGCGCGCCCGCCGAGGTGCGCGACGAGCCGTGCTGCTACCAGCAGCTCGCCCCGCTCCCCGCGTTCGACGGCAACCACGTCGTCCTCGGCGCCTGGGTCGTCGAGGACGAGCCCGCCGGCCTCGGCATCCGCGAGTCCTCCGGACTGATCACCGACGAGTACGCCCGCTTCCTCCCGCACGTGATCCTGTGACAGCTGTGCCCCTTGTGAAGCCGTGACCACGTGACAGCCATGACCGTGTGAAGCCTTGACCACGTGACAGCCGTGACCGTGTGGTGCCGTGATCCTCCGACGGCACCCCCGGCCCGGCAGCCCGCGCCGGGCGGCCTCCGGTGCCCGGCCCGCATGGTGGACGTGCGGCCCTGCGCCCCTGCCTGCCCGGTAGGCTGGCTCACGGGCCGTGACTGGCGCGCTGGGATGGACCAACCATCGGGGAGCGGCCCCCTGGACCTCGTCCAGACCGAGTGCCGTGCGCCTGGGCCGTCCCGTGAACGCTGCACACGACGTCCGGAGGTCCCCATGCCAGCCGAGTCCCTGTCTCCCGAGTCCACCGCCTTCCGTGCCGCCCTCGACGTGATCCGCGCCGTCGAGCCGCGCGTGGCCGACGCGATCGGCCAGGAGGTCGCCGACCAGCGCGAGATGCTCAAGCTGATCGCCTCCGAGAACTACGCCTCCCCGGCCACCCTGCTGGCGATGGGCAACTGGTTCAGCGACAAGTACGCCGAGGGCACCGTCGGCCGCCGCTTCTACGCCGGCTGCCGCAACGTCGACACCGTCGAGTCCCTGGCCGCCGAGCACGCCAAGGAACTGTTCGGCGCCCGGCACGCCTACGTCCAGCCGCACTCCGGCATCGACGCCAACCTCGTCGCCTTCTGGGCCGTCCTCGCCGACCGGGTCGAGGCCCCCGCCCTGAAGAAGGCCGGCGTCCGCCAGGTCAACGACCTCTCCGAGGCCGACTGGGCCGAACTGCGCCGCGCCTTCGGCAACCAGCGCATGCTCGGCATGTCCCTGGACGCCGGCGGCCACCTCACCCACGGCTTCCGCCCGAACATCTCCGGCAAGATGTTCGACCAGCGCTCCTACGGCACCGACCCGGCCACCGGCCTGATCGACTACGAGGCGCTGCGCGTGTCCGCCCGCGAGTTCAAGCCGCTGATCATCGTCGCCGGCTACTCCGCGTACCCCCGTCTCGTGAACTTCCGGATCATGCGCGAGATCGCCGACGAGGTCGGCGCCACGCTCATGGTCGACATGGCCCACTTCGCCGGTCTCGTCGCCGGCAAGGTCCTCACCGGCGACTTCGACCCGGTCCCGCACGCCCAGATCGTCACCACCACCACCCACAAGTCGCTGCGCGGCCCGCGCGGCGGCATGGTCCTGTGCGACGACTCCCTCAAGGACCAGGTCGACCGCGGCTGCCCGATGGTCCTCGGCGGCCCGCTCCCGCACGTCATGGCCGCCAAGGCCGTCGCCCTCGCCGAGGCCCGGCAGCCCGCCTTCCAGGACTACGCCCAGCGCATCGTGGACAACTCCCGCGCGCTGGCCGAGGGCCTGATGCGCCGGGGCGCCACCCTGGTCACCGGCGGCACCGACAACCACCTCAACCTGATCGACGTCGCCTCCTCCTACGGACTGACCGGCCGCCAGGCCGAGGCCGCTCTCCTCGACTCCGGCATCGTCACCAACCGCAACGCCATCCCGGCCGACCCGAACGGCGCCTGGTACACGTCCGGCATCCGCGTCGGCACGCCCGCCCTGACCACCCGGGGTCTCGGCACCGCCGAGATGGACGAGGTCGCCGCCCTCATCGACCGCGTCCTCACCACCACCGAGCCGGGCACCACCAAGTCGGGCGCCCCCTCCAAGGCGGCCCACATCCTCGACGCGAAGGTCTCGGACGAGATCTCCCGCCGGGCCACCGACCTCGTGGCAGGCTTCCCGCTGTACCCGCAGGTCGACCTGGGCTGACGTCCCGGTGACGCGCCCCGGCGCCTCACCGGTCCAGGTCGATCAGCTCCTGGCGCGGCTCCTCCCGCGGCGGTCCGGCTCCCCGCCGGGCCGCCGCGCGGCGTATCAGCGCGGTCCCGCCGGCCCCGGCCGCGACCCCGACGGCGAGCCCCGCCACCGCCCACCGCACCTCGCCCGCACCCGGTCCGGGGCTCGCCCGGTCTCCGCCCGCGGCCACGGCCTCCGTCCCCACCGGGCCGCCCTCCGCGCCGCCGAGCAGCCGCCCCCGCTCCAGCCGCTGGAGGACGGACCGCGGTGCGCGATGCCAGCGGATGTCGTCGTCCTCGACGTCCGGCGCGAGGTCCGAGCGCACCCAAGGGGTCCCGTCGCCGGCCACGAACAGCTGGTCCTGCCGCCGCAGGGCCACGTCGCCGCCGGGCGCCCGGTCCGTCTGCGGCCAGCCGCCGACACCCGTCATCCCCCACAGCACGGTGAGCCGGACCGGTGGATGACGTCCCTCGACCCACGCCTCGGGCACCCGCTCCGTCCCCGTGTACGCGGGCTGGAACAGCTGCCACAGCCGGGCGAAGTCCCGGTCGCCGGAGTGCAGTGCCGTCGTCCGCCCATCGGCGCCCGCGACGACCACCGCCACATCGGGAACGTCCCGCACCCGCACCGGCGCCGCCCAGGCGACCGCCACGGGCCCGCAGACCAGCGCCCCCGACACCAGCACGAGCACCGCACCCCCGGTCCCCGCACCGCCCGCACCCCACCGCCGCCGCCCTCCGAGCCGTCCGCGCCGCCCAGGCCCCACCTCCGTCGCTCCCATGACTCCCCTCCCCGTCCGATGCCCCGCCCTGCCGGTCACACGTCCCGCAGCTCCTGGCGCGGCCCCGGCTCACCTCGCAGCCGGTCCCAGGGGCGCCGGGATACGAACGGGCGCAGGCTCAGCGCCAGGACCGCTCCGGCCACCGCGCCCGGCACCGCCCACCACCACCCCGTACCGGCACCCGGTCCGCCCGCCGCCCGGGCGGCAGGCGGTGCCGAGGCGGCCTCCGACGGCTGGGCGGCCGGTACCTCCGGGGCGTCCCGTGTCTCCTCGTACGCCCCCGGTGTCGAGGTCGGCCCGCCCGTCAGGTCGAGATCGTCGAACAGGGCGCGCAGCTCGTCCGGACGGGCGGCCCGGTACCAGGAGCCGTGCGTCCGCCGCTCGACGTCCGTCGTCCGGAATATCCACACGTCCTTGCCGCGGGCCATGCGGTGCACCCGGTCGATGCGCCACGGCATCACGTCGTGCACCATCCAGGTGACGTTGATCTGGTCGGCCGCCATCAGCGCCTCGTCCGGCGGCTGCTCCCGGAATCCCCTGGCCGGGGTGCCGAGGAGCCTCTCCAACGCGACGTACTCCCGGTCGGAGTGGTACAGCGCCGCCGTCCGCTGGTTCCCCGGCGCCGCCAGGAGCACGCTGGTCGGCCCGCCCGCGGACGCCATCGGCGCCGCTCCCCACAGCAGCAGGGCACATCCCGCCAGCAACGCTCCGCCCACGCCCGCGAGTCGGCGCCCCGCGCCCCGCAGCCGGCCCTCTCCGACTCCCCACATCCGAACCCCCAACCCGAGCGGTCCCCGAGCGGCCCGTCCCCGCACCGCATGACACTTCTGGTACACCGCCCGCCCCCTCCCGGTTCCCACCTCAGACCCAGCTTTTTTGAGACCGAGACCGAGACCGAGATTGAGACCGAGACCGGGACCGAGACGGAGACGGAGACCGGGCCCTGGCCCGCGCCGCCACCGTGGGCGCGACCTCACTCCTCCAAGGACCGGGCGATCTCCGCGGCCCGCGCGACCTCCTCGACGCCCTCCAGCCGGAGCGTCACCGTCTCGCCCCCGGCCTCGTGCGTCCACAGCAGCGTCGGACCGGCCGTGCGGACCTCCCGCTCGAAGAGGCCGTGCGTGTCCGCGAGCCAGACGGAGAGCAGATGCGGCCGGTCGAACCACAGCCCCGTCTCGGGCGCCCCGCCGCCCGCCCCCTCCGGCCCGAGCGTGATCCACCGCGGCTGGACCCGCACGGTCTTGGCGAAGCGGAAGTCCAGCCCGGCCCGCCGCTCGTCCAGCCGGACCGTGCGCCCGTCCTCGTGCCAGCAGAGGCTGATCACGAACCGATCGCGCGGTTCACGTGTGACCGCGACCGCGTCCGGGGCCCCGAGCGGCGCCGGCACCACCGGGGCGAACCCCGCGCGGCGCTCCGCCTCGGCGAGCGGCACCGCTCTCCCGCACCCGGGGACCAGGGCGCCGGGCGAGGGCGTCGCCGACGGGTCGTAGCGGATCTCCGCGCCCGCGAATCCGAACCAGTCGAGGACGGCCGCCCGCACCGGAGGCGTGAGCACGAGCACGGCCAGCAGGCCGCACAGCGCGGCGGTCAGCGCACGCCACCGGCGCCGAGCCCAGCGCCGCAGCGCGCGCAGCCGCTCGCGCGGGCCCGGCGGTTCGGGCGCCGCGACGGCCACATGCTCGGCGAGTATCTCGGCCAGCACCCGCTCGACCATCGTCTCGGCGCCGTCCGGCCCGCCGCGGGCGTCCAGGGACCGCCCGAGTGCCCGCAGCTCCTCGGGCAGGCCGGGGCCCTCCCCGCCCTGATCGCGGCCGTCGCCCGCCGTCCGCCCGTCACCCATGCTCCTCACCCCCTTCCCGAGGCTCGAACTCCGGCAGCAGCCGCCCCAGCTTGCGCAGCGCGCGGTTCAGCCGGGACTTCACCGTGCCACGGGGCCAGCCCAGCGCCTGGGCCGTCTCGGTCTCGTCCATCTCCAGCAGATAGCGGTAGGTGACGACCAGCCGGTGCTCCTCGCTCAGCCGGCCGAGGGCGGACTGGAGCGCGGCCCGGCGCTCCCGCTCCAGCGCGGCGACCGCAGGGTCCGCCGACTCCGGTATGAGCGGGTCCGCCTCGGCCAGCGCGGCCTCGCGCCCGGCGAGGGTGCGCCGACGGGCCGCCGCCCGCACTGTGTTCCTCGTCTCATTGGCCACGATCGACAGCAGCCACGGCCGGAAGGCCGAGCCCTCCTTGAAACGGCCCAGCGAGCAGTACGCCTTGACGAACGCCTGCTGCACCACGTCCTCCGCGTCCGCACCCGCGCCGAGCGCGGCGGCCGCCCTGAGCGCGATGCCCGTATGAGCCCGCACCAGCTGCGCGTACGCCTCCGGCTCCCCGGCGCGTACGCGTGCGATCACCGCGGCCTCATCGACGATGCGGCCCCCCTCCCGCGTCCTCACACCTTTGGTACACCGCCCGGGCCGGATCGGTTCCCATCCCGTCGTGGCCCGTTCCGGACCGCCCCCCGGGACCTGAGAGAATGGTGTGCATGGCCACTGATCGCCCACTCGCCGCCCACGACCACCCTCAGGGGAACGGCTCCGCCGTGCCGGGCAGCCCGCGCGTCCTCTCCGGGATCCAGCCCACCGCCGGTTCGTTCCACCTCGGCAACTACCTCGGCGCCGTACGCCAGTGGGTGGCGCTCCAGGAGACCCACGACGCGTTCTACATGGTCGTCGACCTGCACGCGATCACGGTCCCGCAGGACCCGGCCGAGCTGCGCGCGAACACCCGGCTCGCCGCCGCCCAGCTGCTGGCCGCCGGACTCGACCCGGAGCGCTGCACGCTGTTCGTGCAGAGCCACGTCCCCGAGCACGCCCAGCTCGCCTGGGTGATGAACTGCCTCACCGGCTTCGGCGAGGCCAGCCGCATGACCCAGTTCAAGGACAAGTCCGCCAAGCAGGGAGCGGACCGCGCGTCGGTCGGCCTGTTCACGTACCCGGTGCTCCAGGTCGCGGACATCCTGCTGTACCAGGCCAACGAGGTCCCCGTCGGCGAGGACCAGCGCCAGCACATCGAGCTCACCCGTGACCTCGCCACGCGCTTCAACGGCCGGTTCGGCGACACCTTCACGCTCCCGAAGCCGTACATCCTCAAGGAGACGGCGAAGATCTACGACCTCCAGGACCCGACGATCAAGATGAGCAAGTCGGCGTCCACGCCGAAGGGCCTGATCAACCTCCTGGACGAGCCGAAGGCGACCGCCAAGAAGGTCAAGAGCGCGGTCACCGACACCGACACCGTCATCCGCTACGACGCCGAGAACAAGCCGGGCGTCAGCAACCTGCTCACGATCTACTCGACCCTCACGGGTACGGGAATCGGGGAACTGGAGCAGAAGTACGACGGCAAGGGCTACGGTGCGCTCAAGACGGACCTCGCCGAGGTCATGGTCGAGTTCGTGACGCCCTTCCGGGAGCGCACCCAGCAGTATCTGGACGACCCGGAGACGCTCGACTCGATCCTGGCCAAGGGGGCGGAGAAAGCACGTGCCGTCGCCGCGGAGACGCTCTCCCAGGCGTACGACAGGGTCGGCTTCCTGCCCGCCAAGCACTGACCCCGCCCCACCGGGGGCGGCGGGACGCGGTGGTACGCCGGACGTACCACCGCACAGCGCTGCACATCACTTCGGTTGCGCCTGCCCGCGGCGGGGCCGTGGCCGTACAGTCGATAACGGGTGACGGCAGGTGCCGTCACCCGCGCTCACCCGATGGGCACGAGCTCCGCCCCGGCGGACTCACCGACGAACGACAGGAGACGACGTGGGGACCGTAACGATCGGTGTGTCGATCGCGGTCCCGGAGCCTCACGGCAGCCTGCTCCAGGAGCGGCGCGCGGGCTTCGGCGACGCCGCGGCTCACGGCATCCCCACGCACGTCACCCTGCTGCCGCCGACCGAGGTCGACTCCTCGCTGCTGCCCGCGATCGAGGCGCATCTGGCGGAGGTCGCGGCGAACGGACGCCCCTTCCCGATGCGGCTGTCCGGCACGGGCACCTTCCGGCCGCTGTCGCCGGTGGTCTTCGTCCAGGTCGTCGAGGGCGCCGAGGCCTGCACCTGGCTGCAGAAGCAGGTCCGGGACGCCTCCGGGCCGGTCGCACGCGAGCTGCAGTTCCCGTACCACCCGCATGTGACCGTCGCCCACGGCATCGACGAGGAGTCGATGGACCGCGCCTTCGAGGAGCTGGCCGACTACCGGGCCGAGTGGCCCTGCACCGGCTTCGCCCTGTACGAGCAGGGCGCCGACGGCGTCTGGCGCAGGCTGCGGGACTTCACCTTCGGCGGCCCGGTGGTGCCCCCGCAGGCCGGCCGCGTCGAGCGCGGGTCCATCCCGGCGTCGTAGCCGCCGCCCTCACACGGGCAGCCGCCGCCCTCACACGGGCAGCCGGCGGAAGACCGCGCGGGGGACGTGCCGCAGCGCCGACATCACCACCCGCAGCGCGCCCGGCACCCACACCGTCTCCGAGCGCCGCCGCAGCCCCACCTCGATCGCCGTGGCGACCGCCTCCGGGGTGGTCGCGAACGGCACCTCCTCCCGGTCGGCGGTCATCTTCGAGCGCACGAACCCGGGGCGTACGACCATGACGTGCACGCCGGTGCCGTGCAGCGCGTCGCCGAGACCCTGCGTGAACGCGTCCAGCCCGGCCTTGCTGGAGCCGTAGATGAAGTTGGCGCGGCGCGCCCGCTCGCCGGCGACCGAGGACAGCACGACCAGCGAGCCGTGCCCCTGGGACTGCAGGGCGCAGGCGCTGACCAGGGCGGCGGACACGGCACCCGTGTAGTTGGTCTGGGCGACCCGGACCGCGTTCAGCGGCGCGCGCTCGTCGCGCGCCTGGTCGCCGAGGATGCCGAACGCGAGCAGCACCATGTCGATGTCGCCCTCGGCGAACACCTTGCCGAGCACCGCCTCGTGCGACTCGGGGTCGAGCGCGTCGAAGGCGACCGTGCGCACGTCGGCCCCCAGGGCACGCAGATCGGCGGCGGACCGGTCCAGGGCGGGGGAGGGGCGGCCCGCCAGCCAGACGGTGCGGGTGCGGCGGGCGATCAGCCGGCGAGCGGTGGCCAGCGCGATCTCGGACGTGCCGCCGAGGACGAGCAGGGACTGGGGAATGCCGAAGGCGTCCTTCACGACAGCTCCTTGAGGGGGATGGGGGCGGGGTCAGAGGTCGAGGCGGCGGGCCAGGTCCGAGACCAGGACCCCGCGCGGGTCCAGTCGGGCGCGCAGCGCGCGGAAGTCGTCCAGGCGCGGGTACATCGCGGCGAGCAGTTCGGGCCGCAGCCGGGAGTCCTTGGCGAGGTAGACACGCCCGCCCGCCGCGGCCACGTCCTCGTCCAGCGTGTCCAGGAGGGCGCCGAGGCCCGGCAGTCCGGCCGGGATGTCCAGGGCCAGGGTCCAGCCCGGCTGGGGGAACGAGAGCCAGCCCGGGTCGGCGTCCCCGAACCGCTTGAGGACGGCCAGGAAGGACGGGCAGCGGTGGTCGGACACCCGCCGCACGATCCGGCGCAGGGTGTCCTCCTGGCCGTGCCCGACGGTGAACTGGTACTGCACGAAGCCGCCCCGGCCGTAGATCCGGTTCCAGTGGGGCACCCCGTCCAGCGGGTGGAAGAAGGCGGACAGCCGCTGCAACTGGCCGGTGCGCGCGCGGGGGGCCTTGCGGTACCAGAGCTCGTTGAACCAGCCGACCGTACGGCGGCTCAACAGCCCCTCGGGCAGCACGGCCGGGACGGCGGGCAGCCGGGAGGGCCGGAAGGCGAGCGGGTGCCGACGCGCGCGCGTGCCCTTCGGCAGCGCCTCCAGGGGCGCGTGGTCGCCCCGGGTGAGCACCGCGCGTCCGGTCGCGGCGCCGCGCGCCAGCAGGTCGATCCAGGCGACCGAGTACCGGTACTGGTCGTCGGTGGCCGTCATCCGGGCCATCACGTCGTCCAGGTCGCTCGCCCGTTCGGTGTCGACCGTCATCAGCGACGTCCGCACCGGCTGGAGTTGCAGGGTGGCGGTGAGGATCACACCGGTCAGGCCCATGCCGCCGGTGGTGGCGTCGAACAGGGGGGTGCCGCGCGGGACCGTGCGGATCTCGCCGTCGGCGGTGAGGAGTTCCAGCGACAGGACGTGCCGGGAGAAGGAGCCGGACACATGGTGGTTCTTGCCGTGGATGTCCGCGCCGATCGCGCCGCCGACCGTCACATAGCGGGTCCCGGGGGTGACGGGCACGAACCAGCCGAGCGGCAGCAGGACCTCCATGAGCCGGTGCAGGGAGACGCCCGCGTCGCACGAGACGACCCCGCCCGCCGCGTCGACGGCGTGCACCCGGTCCAGGCCGGTCATGTCGAAGATCGCGCCTCCGGCGTTCTGCGCCGCGTCCCCGTACGCCCGTCCCAGGCCCCGGGGGATGCCGCCGCGCGCCCCGCAGCCGCGGATCGCGGCCGCGGCCTCCTCGTAGGTCCGCGGGCGGATCAGCAGGGAGGTGGTGGGGGCGGTGCGGCCCCATCCCGTGACGGAGACGGTGTCGGCAGGCATGTCGGCGACCGTAGCGCCCACTTGGTCGGCATTACTTCTGAAACCTCCCAGCCCTCCCCGAAATGGGTGATTAATGGGATGTCGCCCAATATTGCCGTAATGACGCCCTCATGGGCGTGAACAGTGGGTCCACATGGACCACCTCGACGCCATCGATCGTCACGGCCTCCGGGGCGCGGACCACCGCATCCTGACCGCCCTGCACGCCCGTGCCCGCGACCCGCGCGTCGCCGGCGCCGCCCGCGCCCTGTCCTGGACGGGCGAACACGGCGCGCTGTGGCTGGCGGCGGGGCTGGCGGGGGCCGCCGTGGACGGCGGGCGGCGCGGCGCCTGGCTGCGCGGCACGGCGCTCACGGCAGGGGCGCACTTCGTCAGCATGGCGGTCAAACGGGTCGTGCGCCGCCCGCGTCCGGCGCACGTCGAGCCGCTCGTGCGTACCGCCGGCCGGCACTCCTTCCCGAGCTCCCACGCCGCCTCCGCCACCGCGGCCGCCGTCGCCTTCGGGGCGCTCGGCGTGCCCGCGATCGCGCCGGTCGCCGCCGCGATGTGCCTGTCCCGCCTCGTCGTCGGCGTGCACTACCCCTCGGACGTGGCCGCGGGCGCGGCCCTCGGCGCGCTCACGGTGCGCCTCGGAGCACGCTGGATGCGTACGGGAGGCGTTCATGCCTGACGCCGGACCCCTGACGAGCACCGCGCGCGCCGGGGAGGCGACGCTCCACGGGCCGCGCAGAGCGGCGCCCCGCACCGCGCCCCCCTCCGGCGGGCGCGGCCCGCGGGGGGTGGCGAAGGGCCTGCTCAGGACCGCGCGTCCCAAGCAGTGGGTCAAGAACGTCCTGGTCGTCGCCGCCCCGGCCGCCGCGGGCCGGCTCTTCTCCGTGCACGCCCTGACCCAGGTGGCGCTCGTCTTCGCGCTCTTCACCGCCTGCGCCGCCGCCGTCTACCTGGTCAACGACGCCCGCGACGCCGAGGCGGACCGCGCCCACCCCACCAAGCGCCGGCGCCCGGTCGCCGCCGGACAGGTCCCCGTCCCCGTCGCGTACGCCGCGGGAGGCGCCCTCGCGGTCCTCGCGCCCGCCCTCGCCGCCTGGCTGGCCTCCCCGGCCGTCGCTGCCCTGCTGGCGGCCTACGTCGGCATGCAACTGGCCTACTGCGTGCGGCTCAAGCACGTCCTCGTGGTCGACCTCGCGGTCGTCACGACCGGATTCCTGATGCGGGCCGTGGCCGGCGGTCTCGCGCTCGGCATCCCGCTCTCGCGCTGGTTCCTCATCACCACCGGGTTCGGCGCGCTGTTCATGGTGGCGGCCAAGCGGTACTCCGAAGCCGTGCAGATGGCCGGGAATGCGGGCGCCACGCGCGCGTTGCTCACCGAGTACACCCCGGGCTACCTGCGTTTCGTCTGGCAGCTGGCGGCCGGAGTGGCCGTGCTCGGGTACTGCCTGTGGGCCATGGAGGAGGGCGGTGTGCCGCACACCAGCGTGCTGCCCTGGCGCCAGCTGTCCATGGTCGCCTTCGTCCTCGCGATCCTGCGGTACGCCGTGTTCGCCGACCGGGGCACCGCGGGCGAGCCCGAGGAGGTGGTGCTGCGCGACCGGGCCCTGGCGGTCATCGGGGTGGTGTGGATGACGATGTACGCGCTGGCGGTGGCCAATTGGTAGGGGGGAGGCCCGCCCGCCGCGAGGTCCTGGGGTTCGCCGCCGCCGGGCTCGCCGCCTACGCCGTCGACCTCGCGCTGTTCACCGCCCTGCGCGGCCCCGGGGGCCTCGGCCCGCTCACCGCCAAGGGCCTGTCCTTCCTCGCCGGCTGCACGGTCGCCTACGCCGGGAACGCCCTCGGCACCTACCGGCACACCCGCCCGCGCGGACCGCGCCCCTACGCCGCCTTCCTCGCCGTGAACGCCGCCGGAGCCGCCGTCCAGCTGCTCTGCCTGGCCGTGAGCCACTACGGGCTCGGGTTCACCTCCCAGCGCGCCGACACCGTCTCGGGGGCGGTCGTCGGCATGGCGCTGGCTACGGTCCTGCGGTTCTGGGGCACACGGACATGGGTGTTCCGTGCGGAGGGGAGAGTCGGATCGTGGACTGGCTGAAGAGACTCCCCGTCGTGGGGCCCTGGGTGGCCCGGCTGATGACCACGCACGCGTGGCGGTCCTACGAGCGCCTGGACCGGGTGAAGTGGACGCGTCTGGCGGCGGCGATGACCTTCGTGAGCTTCGTCGCGCTGTTCCCGCTGCTCACCGTGGCGGCGGCGGTCGCGGCCGCGACGCTCAGCAAGGAGCAGCAGGACAAGCTCCAGGACAAGCTGGCCGACCAGGTCCCCGGCATCTCCGACCAGCTCGACATCAACACCCTCGTGCAGAACGCCGGCACCGTCGGCCTCATCGCCGGCGCCGCCCTGCTGCTCACCGGCATCAGCTGGGTGGGCTCGGTGCGCGAGTGCCTGCGCGCGGTGTGGGAGCTGCCCGACGAGGAGGAGAACCCGCTGCTGCACAAGGCCAAGGACGCCGTCGTCCTGGTCGGTCTGGGCGGCGCGATCCTGGTGACGATCCTCGCGTCCACCGTCGCCTCCGCGGCGGTCGGCTGGACGACCCGTCAGCTCGGCGTGGACGAGGGCGGCTGGGGCGGGGTCCTGCTGCGGGCCGCCGCCTTCCTGGTCGCGGTCCTCGCCGGCTTCCTGGTGCTGCTGTACGTGCTGACCCTGCTGCCGGGCGTCGAACCGCCGCGCCGCCGGCTGCTGGTGGCCGCGCTGATCGGCGCGATCGGCTTCGAACTGCTGAAACTGCTGCTCAGCGGCTACATCCAGGGCGTGGCCACGAAGAGCATGTACGGCGCGTTCGGCGTACCCGTCGCCCTGCTGCTGTGGATCAACTTCACGTCGAAACTGGTGGTGTTCTGCGCGGCCTGGACGGCGACCGGCAGCAAGGAGGCCGAGCTGGGGGACGGGTCCGCGGCACCGGAGACCTCCGGCGGCCCGGACCCGTCCGGCGGATCAGGGGTCAGGAACGGCCCCGGCGGCGCACCAGGTCGGGCAGCGGCCACCGGCGGTTGACCAGGAAGACGCCCGCGCCGAGCAGCGCGAGGACGCCCGCGGCGATGCCGAGCGCGACCCCGACGCCGCCCGACCCGCCGGCCGCGGAGGCGCCCACGGCGGGCTTCGAGGACTTCTCCGCGCCCTTGGCGCCCCCGGCCTCCCCGGCTGTGCCCGCGCCGGCCTGGGCGCTCTTCGGCGCCACCAGCTCACCCACCGGCTGCACCTTGCCGGCCGCCTGGAAGCCCCAGTCGAGCAGCCGCGCGGACTCCTTGTAGACCTCGTTGTGCTCCTGCTTCCCGGGGTTCATCACGGTGACGAGCAGCACCCTGCCGTCGCGCTCGGCGACCCCGGTGAAGGTGTGACCGGCGTTGGTGGTGTAGCCGTTCTTCACCCCGGCGATGCCCGGATAGACCGAGATGTCCGAGTCGCCGCGCAGCAGCCGGTTGGTGTTCTGGATCTCGAAGGACCCGCGCACCGACTTGCCCTTGCTCTTCTTCGTCGCACCCGGGAACTTCGTGGTGACCGTCGAGCAGTACTCCCGGAAGTCCTTCTTCTGCAGCCCGGAACGCGCGAACAGCGTCAGGTCGTACGCCGACGAGACCTGGCCCGGGGCGTCGTAGCCGTCGGGGGAGACCACGTGCGTGTCGAGGGCCTGGAGCTCCTCGGCGTGCTCGTTCATCTCCCGCACGGTCTTCTCGACGCCGCCGTTCATCGCGGACAGCACGTGCACGGCGTCGTTGCCCGAGGCCAGGAAGACACCCAGCCACAGGTCGTGCACCGAGTACGTCTCGTTCTCCTTTATCCCGACCACGCTGGAGCCGGCGCCGACCCCGGCCAGGTCGGACACGGCCACCTTGTGCTCGGTGGTCCTCGGGAAGCGGGGCAGCACGGTGTCGGCGAACAGCATCTTCATGGTGCTCGCCGGTGCCAGCCGCCAGTGCGCGTTGTGCGCGGCGAGCACATCGCCGGACTCGGCGTCGGCGACGATCCAGGAGCGGGCCGACAGGTCCTTCGGCAGGACGGGGGCGCCGCCCGCGAGGTTCACCTGGGTGCCGGGCCGGCCCAGCAGCTCCCCGCCCACCTTCGACATGTCCGCCGGGGGTGTGGCCGACGGGCTCGTACTCGGCGACGGCCGGGGGGCCGCGTGCGCGACGGGCACGGTCAGCGCGAGGGACGACAGGACGGCGGAGGCGACCAGCAGGCCACGCCTGGCGGTCTTCGTAGGTGCGGGCACGAGCGGAAACGTACAGGGCGTTCCCATGGAAGTCCCGTTCCCGCCCCCACCCCGCTCCGCGCACCCGGCGGGGGACGGCGATACTGAGGACATGAAGCTCAGCCGCCCCGTCTCCTGGTTCCTGCTCGCCTTCGGAGTGTGGAGCTGGGTCATCTGGGTCACTTTCGTCAAAAACCTGATCAAGGACAGCAGCGGGCTCGCGTTCGAGGACGGGCAGCCCACGGCGTACTTCTGGGTGCATCTGCTGCTCGCCGTCGTCTCCTTCGTACTGGGGACGGTCGTCGGGGCCATCGGGTTGCGCGGAGTGCGCGCACTGCGCCGGACGTCATAGGAACTCGGCCACCGGTCCGGACGTTCACCGGGCACGTGAGGGAAAGGGAACGCCGGCGTGGTCATCGTCTTCGCGCTCGTCGCACTGCTCGTGGTGGCCGTGCTGGTGACGGGCAACTGGTGGGTGTGGCGCCGCCTCTTCCGCGACACCACCCGCGCTCCCGGGACCGTGCGCCGCGTGGGTGTGGCCGTGATCGCCGGCGGATGGGCACTGACGGTCGGTGCCCTGGTCGCCGAGCGGGCGGGCGCGCCCTTCTGGCTCCAGCAGGTCCTGGCCTGGCCGGGCTTCCTGTGGCTGGCCCTGTCGCTGTACCTGCTGCTGTACCTGCTGGCCGGTGAGCTCGTACGGCCGCTGCTGCGCCGATGGCTCGACCGGCGGGCGGGCGCCGGCGCGTCGTCCCCGGCGCGGCCCGAACCGGACGCCGCCGAGGCCGTCGCCCCGGCCACCGCGGCGGCCGGCCCGCGCGGCCGCCGGGGCGCGTCCCCGGCCACCGGCCGCACAGCCGCGCTCACCGCCGGCCCGCCCCCGGCCGACGGCGACGGCGAGGAGCACCCCCGACCCCGGCCCAGCCGGCGCCTGTTCGTCTCCCGTGTGGTCGCCGGCACCGCCGCGGCGGCCGCCGTCGGCACCGTCGGCTACGGCACCGGCACCGTGCTGCGCGGCCCGAGGGTCAAGCGGGTCACCGTCCCGCTGGCCAAGCTCCCGCGCGCCGCGCACGGTTACCGCATCGCCGTCGTCAGCGACATCCACCTCGGACCGGTCCTGGGCCGCGGCTTCGCGCAGAAGGTCGTCGACACGATCAACGGCACCCAGCCCGACCTCATCGCGGTCGTCGGCGACCTGGTGGACGGCAGCGTCAAGGACCTCGGCCCGGCGGCCGCTCCCCTCGCGCAACTGAGAGCGCGCGACGGCAGCTTCTTCGTCACCGGCAACCACGAGTACTTCTCGGGCGCCGAGCAATGGGTCCGGGAGGTGCGCCGGCTGGGCCTGCGCCCCCTGGAGAACGCCCGCGCGGAGCTGCCCCACTTCGACCTGGCCGGCGTCAACGACGTGGCGGGCGAGGACGAAGGGCAGGGCCCGGACTTCGCCCGCGCCCTCGGCGACCGCGACCGGGCACGCGCGTGCGTGCTCCTCGCCCACCAGCCGGTCCAGATCCACGACGCCGTCGAGCACGGCGTCGACCTCCAGCTCTCCGGGCACACCCACGGCGGCCAGCTCTGGCCGGGCAGCCTCATCGCCGAGCTGGCGAACCCCACAGTGGCCGGACTGGAGCGCTATGGCGACACCCAGCTGTACGTCAGCCGGGGCGCGGGCGCCTGGGGCCCGCCCACGCGCGTGGGCGCGCCTTCCGACATCACCGTGATCGAGTTGGCGTCCCGTCAGGCCTGACCTGCGCGTGCCCCTGAGGTGACCGAATTGTGAAACCTGCTGGAATCGCCCGTAGGTAAGTTCTTTCTCATGTCGCCAGAATCCCCTTCCGTCCGATCAAACCCATGTGATTAGGTGTGCCCGCCACTTAGGGGAGTGGCTGAAAAATAAACAGCTTCATGCGGGGGCCCTGCGGGGCCTGGGGAGAGGGCACACCCATGCGTACGGTTCGCATGCGGATTCTCGCGACGCTGCTCGTGCTGGCAGCCGTGGGAGTGGGTGGCTGGCAGTTGCTGCCGTCACAGCAGAACCAGGAAAGAACCATCACGGTCGGCACGACGGACGCCGTCACCTCGCTCGACCCGGCCGGCGCCTACGACGCCGGCTCGTGGGCGTTGTTCAGCAACGTCTTCCAGTCGCTGATGACCTTCGAGGCCGGCGGCGTCACACCCGTCCCGGACGCCGCCGAGAGCTGCGGCTTCGCAGGCGACGACCTGCGGACGTACCGCTGCGAGCTGCGCGAGGGCATCAGGTTCCCGAGCGGGCGGGCGATGACCGCGGAGGACGTCAAGTTCTCCTTCGACCGGGTCAAGCGGATCAACTCGGACGTCGGCCCGGTCTCCCTGCTGGACACGCTCGGCTCGGTGCGCGCGAGCGGCCGTACCGTCACCTTCCGGCTGTCGTCGCCGGACGCCACGTTCCCGCTCAAGGTCGCCACCGGCGCCGGCGCCATCGTCGACCGGGAGAAGTACCCGGCGGGCGAGCTGCGCACCGGTGACTCCGTCGACGGCACCGGCCCGTACACGCTGTCCGGCTACAGCGAGGGCAAGCAGGCCACGCTCGACCCCAACCCGCGCTACAAGGGTGCCGTCAGCGGCAGTGCCACCCCGGTCGAACTGCGCTACTACTCCGACGCGAACGACCTCGGGGACGCCTGGGCCGACCGGCGGATCGACGCCGCCACGCGCACGCTCCCGCCCCGCGTCCTCGCCGGCCTGAACGCGGCCGACACCGACCAGCGCGTCTCGGAGGCCGACAGCTCCGAGGTCCGCAACCTCTACTTCAACACCCGCGCCTCCTCGCCGCTGCACGACGTGGCGGTGCGCAAGGCCATGGCGTGGCTGGTGGACCGCGAGAAGCTGGCCGCCACCGTCTACAAGGGGACCGTCGACCCCCTGTACTCGCTGATCCCGACCGGGATCACCGGCCACACCACCGCGTTCTTCGACGCCTACCCGAAGCAGAGCACCGCGAAGGCGCGCGCCCTGCTGCAGAACGCCGGGGTCACCCTGCCGGTGCGCTTCACCTACGGGTTCGCCACCGGCCGCGGCTCCGGCGCCGAGGAGGCCGAGGAGATCAAGCAGCAGCTGGAGGCGAGCGGCCTGTTCAAGGTCGACGTCAAGGGCTACGAGTGGACCGACTTCCAGAAGCGCTGGGCGGGCGGCAAGCTCGACGCGTACGCGGTCGGCTGGGTCGCCGACTTCCCCGACCCGGACACCTACGGCGGCCCTCTCGTCGGCACCAAGGGCACCATGAACACCGGCTACAGCGACAAGACGGTCGACCGGCTCATCACCGCCAGCCAGCAGTACGCCGACCGCGCCCAGGCCACCCGGGACTTCCGCGACATGCAGGAGGCCGTCGCCCGGGACGTGCCGGTGATCCCGCTGTGGCAGGCCAAGGAGTACGTCGTCACCACCGAGGACGTCCGCGGCGGGCAGTACCTCTCCGACGGCACCGGCGTGTTCCGGCTGTGGAGCCTCGGCTGGATCTGACGGCGGCCGCACCCGGCCGGCGGTGTCAGGAGACGGGCACCGCCGGCGCCGGCAGCGTCACCGTGACGGCCAGCCCCTCACCGGGCGCCGTCCGCACGGCGACCTCACCGCCGTGCGCGTCCACCACGCCCTGCACGATCGCCATGCCCAGACCGCTGCCCGCGCCCCCGCCGGCCCGGAAGAACCGGTCGAAGACGCGGGCCGCGTCCTCCTCGCACAGCCCCGCCCCCCGGTCGCGCACGCACAGCCGCACCGACCTGTCGTCCCGCTCCAGCTCCAGCCGCACCGGCACGTCGGCGGGCGTGTGCGTGCGGACGTTGCTCAGCAGGTTGCCCAGCACCTGACGCAGCCCCGACTCGTCGGCGTGCACGAGGAGGGACCCCTCGGCGGCGACGGTCAGCGGCCGTTCGGGCTGCTGCACCCGCAGGTCCTCCGCCGCCTCCCGCACCAGCCGGCTCAGGTCCACGTTGCGGAACCGCAGGGCGGGCCGCTGGTCGAGGCGGGCCAGGGTGAGCAGTTCGTCGACGAGCCGGCCCATCCGGTCCACCTCGCCGTTCATCCGGTCCCAGACCCGTTTGCGCTCGGCCTGGTCCGGCAGCATCCCCTTGTCGTACAGCTGGAGATAGCCGTGGATCGCGGACAGCGGGGTGCGCAGTTCGTGCGAGGCGTCGCCGACGAAGCGCCGCAGCTGGGCCGCGCTGCGCTCGCGCGTGCGGTACGCCGACTCCACCTGGTGCAGCATCGAGTTGAGGGCCAGCCGCAGCTGCTCGACCTCCAGGGTGGCGTCGCTGCTCGAGGGGACGCGCCGGGTCAGATCGCCCTCGGCGATGGCCGACGACGTCTCCACCATGTCCTCCAGCGGCCGCAGCCGCCGGCGCACGCTGAACATCGTCAGGCAGCCCAGCAGGGCCAGCAGGGCGGTGCCGACGGCCAGATCCATCTTCAGCGCCTTGCCCATGCCCTCGTGCAGGCCCTCGGTGGGCATGGCGATGAGGACGACGGTGCCGTCCGCCAGCCGGGCTCCCGCCATCCGGTAGCGCTCGCCCTCGACCGTGACGTCCCGCGGCTCCTCGTCGGAGGCCAGCGCCGTCGGATCACCGACGGCCGACGCGAGGGCGTGCTGGCGGGGCGTGGGCCGCAGCGGGCCCAGCGCGACCGGCTCGCCGGCGGGGTCGACGGCGACGTAGACCATGGACGGGACGGGCAGCGGATCGGTGTCGGTGGCGCCGTCCCCGTTGAACCTGTCCAGCGCGATGCCCAGTTCGCTGAGGGACTCGATCTGACGCAGCGTGAACCCGGCCTGGCCGAGGGTGCCGCGCGCGCTCTTCAGCTCGGTGTCCACCTTGTCGAGCAGATAGAACCGCGCGGTCATCAGGCTCACGGCGGTCGCGACGACGATGCCCGCGGCCAGCAGCGCGACGTTCACCAGGGTCAGCTTGCCGCGCAGCGAGCGTATGCCGCGGCGCCGGCACCGCTCCAGCAGGTGCCGGGCCCTCATGCCAGCCCGTATCCGACGCCGCGCCGGGTGGTGATCACCGGCGGCCCCAGGGCGTCCAGCTTGCGCCGCAGATAGCTGATGTACGTCTCTACGACGGTCGACTCCGGCGGGGTGTGCTCGTACTGCCAGACATGGCGCAGGAGTTGGTCCTTGGGCACGATCCGGCCGCCGTTGCGCACCAGGAACCGCAGCAACGCGTACTCGGTCGGGGTCAGTTCCACCGTACGGCCCGCGCGGCGCACCGAGTACGTCGTCTCGTCCAGCTCCAGGTCGCCGTAGCGCAGCGGCGGGCGCTGGGGCAGGACGTCGGCGGGGCGGGTGCGGCGCAGCACCGCCGTGATCCGGGCGACGACCACGTCCACGTCGAACGGCTTGGTGATGTAGTCGTCGCCGAAGCCGAGGGCGCCGACGATCTCCGCCGGGGCGTCGCGGGCGGTGAGGAAGACCAGCGCCAGCTCGGGCCGGGTGCGCCGCAGTTCCCGGCCGAGAGCACGGCCGTCGCCGTCCGGGAGCATGACGTCGAGCAGCGCCACGTCGGGGCAGGTGCGCTCGGCGAGGGCGACCGCGTCGCGCACGGTGCCCGCCGTCATCACCTCGAACCGGTGGTAGCGCAGGGCGATCCCGAGGACGTCCGCGATGCTCTCCTCGTCCTCCACGACCAGCACGGTGCCTGAAGCCGTCGTCATGCCCCCAGTATCGGCGGGCCCGCGCGCGGCGGGGCCGGTTCCGTCTTTGGAGTTCCTTGAGAGTCATGGCCGTCGCCTGCCGCGCGGGCGGGCGCACGGCCGATGCTGTTGCGCAGGACCTGGGGGACCATCCGACCGACTAAGGAGCGTTGAGCGTGGCGGCATTGGCACGGTGGTGCTATCGGCACCGGCTGGTGGTCCTGTTGCTCTGGCTGGGGGCGTTGTTCGGCCTGGGCGCGGCGAGTTCGGGGGCGGGCACGAACTACGCGAACGTCTTCTCCCTCCCGGACACCGACTCGGCGACCGCGTACGACCTGATGGAGAAGGCCTTCCCGGAGCGTGCGGGCGACACCGACACGGTGGTGTGGAAGGTGGACGGGGGATCCGTGCGGGACGCGTCCGTACGCTCCCGCGTCGAGCCCGCCCTGGCGGAGATCGGGCGGATGAAGGGCGTCGGTGAGGTCACCGACCCGTACGCGGAGCAGGGTGCCGGGCAGATCAGCCGGGACGGGCGGATCGCGTACGCGCAGGTCACCTTCACCGAGCAGGCCAACGCCGTCCCCAAGGAACTGATCGAGGACGTCGTGGACACCGCTCAGGCCGCCGAGCGGGACGGCCTGCGGGTCGAGCTCGGCGGACAGGCCATCGCCCGCACCCAGGAGCCCCCGCAGGGCACGGCGGAGGCCGTCGGCATCCTCGCGGCCGCCGTGGTGCTGTTCCTCGCGTTCGGCTCGCTGTTCGCGATGCTGCTGCCGATCGTGGTGGCCGTCGCCGGCGTCGGCACCGGCATGATCGCCACGATGCTGATGAGCCACGTCACCGACGTGCCCGAGGTCGCCCCGCTGCTCGGCTCACTGATCGGGCTCGGCGTCGGCATCGACTACGCCCTGTTCATCGTCACCCGGCACCGGCGCGGCATCCTGCGCGGGATGAAGCCGGAGGAGGCGGCCGTGACCGCCCTCAACACCTCCGGCCGGGCGGTGCTGTTCGCGGGCGGCACGGTGTGCATCGCCCTCGCCGGGATGCTCGTGATGAACATGCGGTTCCTGGACGGCGTGGTCGTCGCGACCTCGCTCACCGTCGTCCTGAGCGTGCTCGCCGCGATCACGCTGCTGCCGGCCCTGCTGGGCCTGCTCGGCATGCGGGTGCTCAGCCGGCGTCAGCGGGCCCGGCTCGCCGCGGCCGGTCCGGAGCCCGCGGAGATTGCCGGGCTCGCGGCTCGCTGGTCGGCGTACGTCCAGCGGCGGCCGCGTCCGGTCGTCGCGATGGCCGTCGTCGTCATGGCGGTCCTCGCGATCCCCGTGCTGTCGCTGCGCCTCGGCGCCACGGACCAGGGCAACCACCAGGAGTCCACGACCACCCGGCAGGCGTACGACCTGCTCGCCGAGGGCTTCGGCCCCGGCTTCAACGGCCCGCTCCAGGTCGTCGTCGAGGGCGATGCGCCCGCGGGCCTGGTCGACGGCATCCGCGGCACCGAGGGCGTCGCGCAGGTCGCGCCCGTCCCGCCCGCCAACGGGGTCACCGTGATCCAGGTGGTGCCGGAGACCTCGCCCCAGTCCGAGGAGACGGACGCCTTGATCGACCGGCTGCGGGACGACGTGATCCCGCAGGCGGGGGCCGACGCCCATGTGGGCGGGGTGACGGCGGTCTTCAAGGACTTCGCGTCGGTGACCGGCGACCGGCTGCCGTACTTCGTGGCCACGATCATCGCGCTCGGCTTCCTGCTCCTGCTGATCGCGTTCCGTTCGCTGGTGGTGCCGCTGACGGCCGCTCTGATGAACCTCATCGCGGCCGCCGCCTCCTTCGGCGTCCTGGTGGCGATCTTCCAGTGGGGCTGGGGCACCGAGCTGATCGGCGTCGGCAAGGAGGGCCCGATCACCTCCTTCCTGCCGGTCATCATGCTGTCCCTGCTGTTCGGCCTGTCCATGGACTACCAGGTGTTCCTGGTGAGCCGGATGCACGAGGAGTGGGTCCACACCAAGGACAACGCGCGCGCGGTGCGCGTCGGCCTCGCGGAGACCAGCCGCGTCATCAACTCGGCGGCGCTCATCATGATCTGCGTGTTCAGCGCGTTCGTGCTGAGCGGCGACATGGAGGGCGCGATGGCCGGCATCGGCCTCGCGGCGGCCGTCGCGCTGGACGCCTTCATCCTGCGGACCGCGCTGGTGCCGGCCGCGATGCACCTGCTCGGCAACGCCAACTGGTGGCTGCCCGGCTGGCTGGACAAGCGGCTCCCGCATCTGGCCGTCGAGCCGGCGGAGGAGCCCGCGCCGGCCGCGCCCGCCCCGGACGGCCCGGCCGCCACCTCGGTCGTGCACGGCTTCGTCCTCACCGCCGACGGCGAGCCCGTCGAGGGCGCGGCGGTGACGCTGCTCAGCAAGGGCGGACGGCAGCTGGACCGGGTGACGTCCCTGGCCGACGGGTCGTACATCGTGTCGGTGCCGGCGCCGGGCACCTATCTGCTGGCGGCGAGCGCACCGGCGTACGGGTCACGCGCCGCGCACGTGGTCGTGGCGGACGGCCCGCTCGTGCACGACGTCGAACTGACCGGGGACGAGGTCGACGCCGTCAACTGACGCGGTGACGGCTCACGGGCGCTCGTCCCGCGCGGGCGCCCCCGGGCCGGTGGACTCCCCGTCCACCGGCCCGCGGGTGCGCTCCTTCGCCGGGTCCGGGATCATCCGGGTCATCCCCGGCAGGAAGTCCGTGAACAGGTCGTGCACCTCGCGCACCAGGGGGCGCAGCACCCGGAAGCGGGCCAGCGCGACCCCGCGCGCGGTGAGCCGGGCCCCGCGCGCGGCGAGGCGGTAGCTGCGCTCGCGGCCCTCGGTCCGGTCGAAGATCCAGTACAGGACGAGTCCCATCTGGGACAGCCACATCAGCTCGGGCAGGATCTCGCGCAGTTCCTCGGGCACCTTCGTCCGGGTCGCGCCCGCCAGCACCTGCCGGTGGACGCTGATGGCCTCCTGGCGCGCGTGCTCCGACTCCGGCGAGAAGGGGCTGAGCGGGCTGTCGGGGTCGGCGGCGTTCTTGAAGAACTGCACCGCGAACTCGTGGTACGGCGTGGCGATGTCCAGCCAGGCCCGCAGCACGCCCGCGAGGCGCGCCTCCAGGTCCGTCTCCCGGGCCAGGATGTCCCGGACCGCCGCCTGGTGCTCGGCGGCGATCCGGTCGTAGAAGCCCTGGATCAGGTGTTCCTTGCCCTCGAAGTAGTAGTACGCGTTGCCGACGGAGACCCCGGCCTCCTGGGCGATCGCCCGCATCGTCGTCTTGTCGTAGCCGCGCTCCTGGAACAGCCGCATGGCCGTCTCCAGGATCAGCGCGCGGGTCTGCTCGGACTTGCTGGGCGTGTCGCCCTGCTCGGGGCGGTCGTTCTTCGAGGGCACGGGAACGAGCCTAACCAGTGCCGGTCAGGAGGACTGCGCCGCCTGGTAGAGGTTCTGCGCGTCGGCCCCGAAGTACGGGCCGTACATGCGGTTGGGCAGGAAGTTGTACTTGAAGCTGTTCACCGAGGACTGCAGTCCGGTGCCGGTGGCCTCGTCGAACCGGGTGAACCAGGGGCCGCCGCTCGCGCCGCCGGTCATGTCGCAGCCCATCCCGTGGTCGTTCGAGAGCAGGAAGTCCCGGCTGGTCGTGCCGGAGCAGTAGACGAACTTCTCGCCGTCGTAGGGGGCGGCGGCCGGGAAGCCGAAGGAGTACATGCGCTGGTTGTAGCCGGTGTTGAAGGCGAGGCCCTGCCCGCCGACGACGTCCGTGAGCCGCTGCCCGTCCAGAGGCGCCACGACCGCCGCGCCGACGTCGTAGTTGATGTCCTCGCTCGCCGTCCACTGCGGTGTGGACAGCGTCTTCGCCGCCGTCCAGCGGCCGTGCGGGGCCTGTCCGTCGTGGTAGCCGGGTACGAAGACCCAGTCGGTGTGCCAGGCGCCCTCCAGCTTCACGCAGTGGCCGGCCGTGATGACGGTGCTCTTGTTGGCACTGGTGACGGCGTTGCCGGAGCAGGACGCCGTACGGCCCTGGTAGGTGAAGAAGACGCGGCCCGCCGTGGAGACGACGGCGCCGCCGCCGGTCCACGCGCCGCCGCCGTTGGGGAAGGCGGCCGGTCCGACGTCCGCGGCTCCGGCGGCCGGGGCGGTGGGCGCGACGGTGGCCGGGCGGCCCGCGCGCGGTGCGGCGTCGACGGCCGGCGCACCGGCGTCGAGGAGGTCGAGCGGGAGCGCCGAACGCATCCGCTCCGGCGTCCAGAAGGCGCGGGCCTGCTGCTGTGCCGCGTCCGGGACGGCGTGGACGCGGGCGGGGGAGCCGGGCCGCGGGGCGGCGGCCGCGGGGGTGGCGAGGGTGCCGGCGGTGAACAGTGCGGTGGCGCCCACGAGGACGCCGAGGGCGTGCCGGGGTATGCGGAACGTACGGTGTGTGCCTCTCACGCGTACTCCTTCTGCGATGGGGGGTCCGGGCGGCCCGTCGGGCCGCCCGGCTGCGACAGTCGGTGCGAATGCGGAGTGCAGAACCGGTGGCAGCGTGCCAACCCCAGCCGCGTTTTGGAAGGGTGCATGCCAAACCGGTTCCGGTTCCGGGCCGTGCGCGCCCCCTCGTGTCCCCGGTTCACGAGGGGGCCGCGCACTCCCCGTCGGCACACCCCGCAGGGTGGTACGTCCAGCCCGCCCTCCGGTCGTACACCCATCCCTCGCCCTGCCGCCGCGCCCGCCCCCGGCCCTGCGCCCCGCGCCACGCGGCGGCCGCGAGCACGGCCCCCCGGGCGAGCCGCGCCCCGTTGGGGGTGCTCAGGCGGTGGGCGAGCGGCCGGTGCCTGCGCAGCGCCCACAGGGTGACGATCCAGGCGGCGGCGCCCCGGTAGACCTGCCCGGCGTCGCCGACGACGGTGATCTCGTCGAGCGTGGCCCGGTGGTCGAGGCCGGGGAAGCGCCGGCGGGCCTCGGCTGACCCGGCCGGCACCGTCTCCAGCGGCACCCACTTCGGCTGCCGTACGAGCCAGTCGCGGACGAAGGTACACAGGGAGCACTCGGGGTCGTACAGGACGGTCAGTGCGCGGACCGGCGTCCCGGTGGCCCGGGCGGGCGTCTCGGCATGCATGCCCGGTCCTTCTCAGGCCTCGGCCGACGGGGCGACCCAGCCCTGCGGCGCGACCGGCGGCAGCTGCTCGCGCTCCATCACGCCCCGCCGCCGGATCTTGTTGAGGACGTAGACGTTGGCGAGGTGCATCACGCCGAGCACGAGCAGGACCACGCCGAGCTTGGTCGACAGGGCCTCGAAGATGCCGCGGGTGTCGACGACGGTGTCGTCGTCGCTCAGATACAGCGCGACGAAGCCGAGGTTGACGAGGTAGAAGCCGACCACCAGCAGGTGGTTCACGGCGTCCGCGAGCTTCTCGTTGCCGTGCAGGACGTCGGCGAGGAAGATCCGCCCGTTGCGGCTGAGCGTACGGGCCACCCAGATGGTGAGCCCGATGCTGACGGCCAGGTAGATGACATAGGCGATGACGGTACGGTCCATGGCCCTCCCCCTTCTGAACGTGTTCAAATCTCTGACGTGGATGACAGTAGACCTGTGTTTGAACACGTTCAACTCGGCGGCGTGAGGCGTGCGTCACGCCGTCAGGAGGGCCCCGGCGTCAGGGCCTTCGGCTCAGCTCCGGACGCTTGGTGTAGTCCGTGAAGCCCAGGACGTTCCCCCAGGGGTCGGCGATCTCCACGGTCCAGCCGGTGGCCGTCGAGAAGGGCTCGTCCAGCGGCGCCGTCCCCGCGTCCCGCAGCAGACGTGCCGCCGCCCGCGCGTCCGGCACCTCCAGCCACACGCGCGCGGACGGCCACGGCGGTGTGCGGTGCCCGAAGCCCTCCTCGTGGCGCAGCAGGATGCCCGGTGTCTCGCCCCCCACCTTCAGCAGCGCGATCCCGGCCTCGTCGAGCCGGAACCCGACGGTGAACCCGGCCCGTTCGTAGAACCCGACGGCCTCGGCGAGGTCGCCGACCGGCAGCAGCACGTTGTCGAACCCGAGCAGCTCGTAGGACTCGTCATCTGACATGGCATCAGATTAAGTGCCCACCGTCGAGGACAGCCCAGGGCCCGACCGCCGGGTCACCCGTTGAGATGAGGTCGGCTACTCTGCCCACCGGATCACGGTAGGGGGGAGTCATGAGCCGAGTGCGTATCGCGTTCGGGCTGCTGATCGTGATCGTAGGGACCGCATGGCTGCTGGGCGGCCCGGAGGCGGTCCGCTCCGGCGGGCGGTGGGCGCTCGCCGCGTTGCCGTACGCGTTCCTCGGCGTAGGGCTGCTCCTTCTGCTTCGCGCAGCGGTGCCACGGGGGCTGCTGGCCGCACCCGTCGTCTTCATCCTTGGGGGCGGACTGTGGGTGGCTCACGACCTCGGGTATCTGGGCGGCGGCGCGGCCGAGAAGGCGTGGCCGGGGCTCGTCGTCCTCCTCGGTGCGGTGATCGCCCTGGGTGGCGTGCCGGCCCGGAGCTCAGACGGAAACGACGGCCCATTACGTCATTACCGCAGTGTCATAGTGCCGGTGCGACCTGAACTCGGCCACTCGCCGGACCCGGTGCGGCGGATCACGGTGACCTCCTACCTTGGGGACATCCGCCTGCGCCTCGCGGATGTGACGTTTGGCCCCGATACCCGGGTCGGTGGAGACGGGCGGCCTGCGGAAGTGCTCGAACTCGACGTCACCCTTCTGTTCGGAAGCGTCATTGTCGAACTCGACCACCACTGCGCCGTGGTGAAGGGCAACGTGGCCAACGCGCTGGCCGTCCACTTCGCCGATGAGGTACGCGTCTACGCCACGACGGACATCTACGCCGTCGAGGCTCGCTCGGAGTTGCCGCGCAGAATACAGCTGAACGTCATCGGCGTCGGCGGCATGCTGGCGATCCGCTCACGCTGAGGCGTCGCCGTCGCCCGGGGGCGGGATCAAGGGTTGACCGGGTGGTGGAGGGGATCCCTCTGGATGGGAGAACCGCTTGTCCCGCAGTTCGGCGTCGTCTTGAAGGGTGTGTGACTCGGCCTTGCTCAGATATCTGGTCAAGGACTGGTTCAGCTCGAACTCCTCAGCGGCGGTCCGGGGCAGTGCGTAGCGCATGGCCGCGGCGAGATCGAAGCGGTGCACGTCGAAGACGGTGCTGAACACCGTGCCTGCGTATGCGGCGGTGATCAGCGCGCCTCGATAGGCGAGGACCGACAAGCCGATCGCGGCGAGAGGGACCAAGGACCAGAGATCCAGCCGGCCGAGCAGCGGCAGGGTGATCGCCGACAGCAGTCCGAAGGAGACGCTCAACGAGACGGTGGTGGTGAGGAGCTCCAGATTGCGGGCCATGGCCTCGGCAAGCCGCTCGGAGACGTAAGGGTAGATGCGCGGGTAGGCGACCATCGAGTCCAGCCCGTACCGGTCCCCCGCCAGGCGTTCGCCCCGGCGCAGCACGTTGCCCAGCCGAGTGGGCATCAGTTCTGAGCGGTGAATGCGCTGCTCGGCAGCGGAAGTCGTCTTGTCGTCCGGATATCCGTCGACGATCCGTTCGTCGCGTGTGAGTGCTCGTTCCCGGCGTCGCATACGACGTTCTTGGTCGCTCAGCGATCGGAGCGTCGACACGCCATGCTGGAACTCCAACGGCTTCCACTCGACGAGCTGAATCCGGGCAGCCGCATTGTCCCTGCGCCGACGGTGCAACTCCACAGCGGCTCCGCGCAGCCGGGCGAGCGGGGACGGCGCGTCCCAGTACCCCTCCACCTGTTGCACCAGGACACGCTCGAACGGGCGCAGCAGGATGCCGCCGACCAGTGCGGCGAGGGCGAAGCCCAGGACAGCGCCCGTGCCGGCCTCGTCCGGCAACACGTCACCGAGGTCGACCGGACGATCCAGATCGTAGGCGTGAGCGAGGGCGAGAACCGTCGTCACCGTCACCAGCAGCGCTCCGGGCAGCACGTTCAGCAGGCCGAACCGAGCGCCTCCCATGGCTTTCGCGCCGGCTTTGATCAGGTCCCCGAACATGGCACCTCACTTCTGCGGCCGTGCCAGCAGCGTCATCGGTCTGGGCGGGCGGTGCTTGTCGCAAACCGGGCTGCCCTCCTCAAGTCGGCGGACGGGAGCACCCAGGCATGTGAGGCAGGCATAGATGAACAGCCCTGCCGACGTGACCGGCCGTGGAACGTCCCTGCCGACGACGACGGCCAGAGTGGCATGTCCTCCAGGACACTCCCTGGACTCCGAATACCGGGAACGGAACACTCTGGCCGTGCACCGTTCGTCCTGGCACACATGGTGATAGGAACTGGCCCGGCCTCTGCCGGGCAGCCCTTGTTCGGGGAAGCTCAGCTGGAACGCCTGCCACACCCCCCACACCGCAGACCACAGCTTCAGTTGTCCGACGCGCCCGATCCGTCTGCCCGGCACCCCGCCTCCCCCAGCCCAACCGTGACCCGAGTATGACGTGCCGTCCCTGTTCGGGCCAGGAGTTGTCGGGGCTGGCTTTGGAGCACACGCCGAAGGGCCCGCCTCCACGGAAGCGGGCCCTCTGGGACGTGCGGAAGACAGCGTCAGTAGCGGCGCGTGATCAGGGCTCGCTTGACCTCCGCGATCGCCTTCGTGACCTCGATGCCGCGCGGGCAGGCGTCCGTGCAGTTGAAGGTCGTGCGGCAGCGCCAGACGCCGTCCTTGTCGTTCAGGATCTCCAGGCGCTGCTCGCCGGCCTCGTCACGCGAGTCGAAGATGAAACGGTGCGCGTTGACGATGGCCGCCGGGCCGAAGTACTGGCCGTCGTTCCAGAAGACGGGGCACGAGGACGTGCAGGCGGCGCAGAGGATGCACTTCGTCGTGTCGTCGAAGCGCTCGCGGTCCTCGGCCGACTGCAGACGCTCGCGCGTGGGCTCGTTCGTGTCCTTCGTGATGAGGAAGGGCATGACGTCCCGGTACGCCTGGAAGAACGGCTCCATGTCGACCACGAGGTCCTTCAGGACCGTGAGGCCCTTGATGGGCTCGACCGTGATCGGCTTCTCGGGGTTGATGTCCTTGATCAGCGTCTTGCAGGCGAGGCGGTTCTTGCCGTTGATCCGCATCGCGTCCGAGCCGCAGATGCCGTGGGCGCACGAGCGGCGGAACGTCAGCGTGCCGTCCAGCTCCCACTTGATCTTGTGGAGGCCGTCGAGGACGCGCTCCTTGGGGTCGATCTCCAGCTGGAAGTCCTCCCACACCGCCTCGGCCGCGATCTCCGGGTTGAAACGGCGGACCCGGAACGTGACCGTGATGTAGGGGGAGGTGTCGGACTGTGCCTCGGCCTTGTCCAGAACGGGGGTTGCCATCAGTACTTACGCTCCATCGGCTGGTAGCGGGTCTGGACGACCGGCTTGTAGTCGAGACGAATGGACTCCGTGCCGTCGTCGCCCACCTCGCGGTACGCCATGGTGTGGCGCATGAAGTTGACGTCGTCGCGGTTCGGGTAGTCCTCGCGGTAGTGACCGCCGCGGGACTCCTTGCGGGCCAGTGCGGAGACCGCCATGACCTCGGCCAGGTCGAGCAGGTTGCCCAGCTCGATGGCCTCCAGCAGGTCCGTGTTGAACCGCTTGCCCTTGTCCTGGATCGAGACGTTCTTGTAGCGCTCGCGCAGCTCCGCGATCTTCTCGACCGCCGTCTTGATGGTCTGCTCCGTGCGGAACACCATGACGTTGGCGTCCATGGTCTCCTGGAGCTCCTTGCGCAGGGTCGCCACGCGCTCGGTGCCCGTGGAGGTGCGCAGCCGCTCGACCTGCTCGAGCACCAGCTCGGCGGGGTTCTCCGGCAGCTCGACGAAGTCGGCCTTCTGGGAGTAGTCGGCGGCGGCGATGCCCGCCCGCTTGCCGAACACGTTGATGTCCAGCAGCGAGTTGGTGCCGAGGCGGTTCGCGCCGTGCACGGACACGCAGGCCACCTCGCCGGCCGCGTACAGGCCCGGGACGACGGTGGTGTTGTCCGCCAGGACCTCACCCTCGACGTTGGTGGGGATGCCGCCCATGGCGTAGTGCGCGGTCGGCTGGATCGGGATCGGGTCCGTGTAGGGCTCGATACCGAGGTAGGTGCGCGCGAACTCCGTGATGTCCGGGAGCTTGGCGTCCAGCTGCTCCGGCGGGAGGTGCGTGAGGTCCAGGTAGACGTGGTCGCCCTCGGGACCGCATCCGCGGCCCTCGCGGATCTCCGTGTAGATGGAGCGCGAGACGACGTCACGCGAGGCGAGGTCCTTCATGACCGGCGCGTACTTCTCCATGAAGCGCTCGCCGTCCTTGTTGCGGAGGATGCCGCCCTCACCGCGGGCGCCCTCCGTCAGCAGGATGCCCATGCGCCAGATGCCGGTCGGGTGGAACTGGAAGAACTCCATGTCCTCCAGCGGGATCCCGCGCCGGTAGCAGGCGGCCTGACCGTCGCCGGTCAGGGTGTGCGCGTTGGACGTCACCTTGAAGAACTTGCCGGTGCCGCCGGAGGCGTAGATGACCGACTTGGCCTGGAAGACGTGGATCTCACCGGTCGCCAGCTCGTACGCCACGACACCGGCGGACTTCTTGACGCCGTCGACCTCGGTGATCAGCTGGTCGAGGACGTAGAACTCGTTGTAGAACTCCACGCCCTCCTTGACGCAGTTCTGGTACAGCGTCTGGAGGATCATGTGGCCGGTGCGGTCCGCGGCGTAGCAGGACCGGCGCACCGGGGCCTCGCCGTGGTTGCGCGAGTGACCGCCGAAGCGGCGCTGGTCGATGGTGCCGTTCGGCGTGCGGTTGAACGGCAGGCCCATCTTCTCCAGGTCGAGGACGGAGTCGATGGCCTCCTTCGCCAGGATCTCGGCGGCGTCCTGGTCGACCAGGTAGTCACCGCCCTTGACGGTGTCGAAGGTGTGCCACTCCCAGTTGTCCTCCTCCACGTTGGCCAGCGCGGCGGCCATGCCGCCCTGCGCGGCGCCCGTGTGGGAGCGGGTGGGGTACAGCTTGGTCAGCACGGCGGTGCGGCTGCGCTTCGTCGACTCGATGGCCGCGCGCATTCCCGCGCCACCGGCGCCGACGATGACGGTGTCGTACTTGTGGATCTTCATGGTCGGTTACCTCAGCCCCGTGCCTAGCGGATGTTCGGGTCGAAGGTGAAGATCACCAGCGTGCCCAGCAGGATGGTGAACACCGTGGCGGTGTAGAGCAGGCCCTTCAGCCACAGCCGGGTGTTCGCGCGCTCCGCGTAGTCGTTGATGACCGTGCGCAGACCGTTGGCGCCGTGGAGCATCGCGAGCCAGAGCATCAGCAGGTCCCAGACCTGCCAGAACGGCGAGGCCCAGCGGCCGGCCACGAAGGCGAAGCCGATCTTCGAGACGCCGCCGTCCAGCACCAGCTGGATCAGCAGGTGGCCGATGACGAGGACGACGAGCACGACGCCGGACAGGCGCATGAACAGCCAGGCGGCCAGCTCGAAGTTGCCCCGGGTGGACCGGGGGGTCTTCTTGGTCCGCTTGCGCGGCGCCTCGATGAGCGGGGCCGGGTTGTCGACGTTGTAGAGCGAGTCGCCCTCGACCGGGCCGATCCCGGACGCGGTGGTTTCAGTCGTGGACATGTGCGTCAGCTCCCGAACAGTTCACGAGCGGCGTGGCCGAGGACGGGGTAGATCGCCCCGAGCATGAGCACGAGCCACAGACCGACGACGGACCAGAGCATCTGCTTCTGGTAGCGCGGGCCCTTCGACCAGAAGTCGACGGCGATGACGCGCAGGCCGTTGAGCGCGTGGAACAGGATGGCGGCGACGAGGCCGTACTCCAGCAGCGCGACGATCGGCGTCTTGTAGGTGGCTACGACCTTGTCGTAGTCCTCGGGGGAGACACGGACGAGAGCGGTGTCCAGCACATGAACGAACAGGAAGAAGAAGATGAGGACGCCGGTGACTCGGTGAGCCACCCAGGACCACATTCCTTCCCGGCCGCGGTACAGCGTTCCAGCCGGCACGGAAGTCCCTCCGGGAGCGGGGTATCGGGGCCTGCCGGCTTGTGCTGTCGGTCGGGCCCGGCCGGGTACGGTCCACCGGCCCCCAGCATCGTAGCGACGGTTGCCTGCGGCGCTTACGCCGGGCCTGGCGGTGTGATCAAACTGGCACGCGGATGGTCCATTCGCGGCCTGTGCGCCGGGATGCCCGTCTCAGGCGAGATGGCTGACCAGCCGCCCCTTCGCGAGCCGCCGTAGTTCCTCTGCCGCGAGGACCCTTTCTTCCTCTGGATCGTTTGCCAATCGTGACCGGATGCCTGCCAATACATGGTCGAGGCTCTCGGTGTGCGTCAGGCCGTCCAGGCAGATAATGAACCCATGCCCGAATTTGGCCTCGTATGCGGCGTATGCCGCGCTCAGTGCCGTGTGAGCCGCCGAGTAGACGTCCTCCGGCAGGAACGGCAGCGCCTCCGCCGCGAGCGCGCGCGACAGCTCCGCCGGCGTCAGGTCGTACGCGGCCTCGTCGCAGGCGGCCAGCAGGGCATCGATGTCGGGATAGGGGCGGTGGTCCGCCACCCGATCGGCCCAGCGGGTGCTGTGCAGGCAGGTCAGGAGGGTCGCCCGGGCCTCGTGCGGGGGAGCGGCGTTGAACGGCTCCAGCCCGCCCGGGGGCGGAGTGCGGGTCTGTTCGGGCAGCGCCGGTATGGCGACTCGGCCGGGAAGATGTGTGGGCGTCACGTGGGTTTCGGCAGTGGATTCTGGGAGAGGAGTGGCGCCACGCTACCGACTGTGGACGTGAGGTGTCCGACCGATGCCCGAATTTCAGCCGAACGGGAGAGTTTCAGAACGTGTGCTGGACGGCTGACCGTGCCCGCAGGCCCTAGGTTGGCGCCGTGAGTCAGCACAGGCGCCGGGCACCGGCGAAGAAGGCCCTGAAGAACACGTGGGTGCTGATCGTCGCGGTGGTCCTCGTGACGGTCGGCGCCGGAGTGGGCATCGCGCTTCTAGCGAGCGGCGACGACGACCGGGCCGGATCGGAACAGCGGGGGTCGGCCTCCGGCGCCTCCGAGGGCGTCTCGTCCGGCTCCGACGGCGCCACCCCCTCGCCCAGCCGCACGTACCCGCTGTCCAAGTCACCCGCGACCATCCCCGCCGTGCGGTCCCACACCGCCGCGCGCGGGCCCGGCTGGCGGCCCGCCGACGACACCCGCGTCGTCGTCAGCGACGACGAGCTCGCCGACGAGGGCAAGCTGATCGCCGGTGAGCTGGGCATGGACTACGCGGGCCGCAAGGACGACGTCCGCTCCGGAGACGTACGGCTGTCGCTGAACGACGACGAGGGCGCGAACCCGGAGTCGTACACGATGACCGTTCGCGACGGGCGTGTCGTCATCAGCGGACCCGGCGAGGCCGGCGTCTTCTACGGCACCCGGACCCTGAAGCAGGAGGTGCACGGCGGCGGCACCGCGCCCGAGGGCGTCGTACGGGACGAGCCGGCCAAGCCGGTGCGCGGCTTCATGCTCGACATCGCCCGCAAGCACTTCACCGCGGACTGGATCGAGGACCGGGTGCGGGAGCTGGGCGACCTGAAGTACAACCAGCTCGGTCTGCACTTCTCCGACGACCAGGCGTTCCGCATCGAGTCCGCCTCGCACCCGGAGATCGTGTCGAAGGAGCACCTCACCAAGGCGCAGGTCCGCAAGATCGTGAAACTGGCCGAGAGCAGGCACATCACGGTCGTCCCGGAGATCGACTCGCCCGGGCACCTGGGGGCCGTCATCGCCGCCCACCCCGACCTCCAGCTGCGCAACGTGAACGGGGTGGCGACCCGGGGCGCCGTGGACATCTCCAAGCCGGCGGCCGCCGAGATCGTCGACGACCTGCTCAACGAGTACGCCGGGCTGTTCCCCGGGAACCAGTGGCACCTCGGCGGCGACGAGTACCAGGCGCTCGTCGTCTCCGACCCCGAGGCGTCCTACCCGCAACTCGCCCGCGCCGCCCGGGACGCCTTCGGCGCCGGAGCCGGCGTCGCCGACCTCGCCACCGCGTGGGTCAACGACCGCGCCGACACCGTCCGCGCCCACGACCGCACGCCCCGCGCCTGGAACGACGGGTTCTTCCGGGACACCAAGGTCAAGGTCGACAAGGACGTCCAGGTGGCGTACTGGACCGGCAAGGAGATCGGGGCCCGCCCCCCGGAGCAGTACCTCGCCGAGGGGCGCAAGGTCATCAACTACAACGACGAGTTCCTCTACTACGTGCTCGGGGAGCCGCAGACCTTCGTCTACCCGACGGGCGAGCGGATCTACCAGCAGTGGACGCCGCGCGTGCTGCGCGGGACCACGGCCGTCCCCGCCAAGTACGACGGCCAGATCCTCGGCGCCTCCTTCGCCGTCTGGTGCGACATCGCGAGCGCGCAGACGCAGGCCCAGGTCGCGGCCGGCATCCGGATGCCGCTGCGGGCGATGATGCAGAAGACGTGGGACCCCGGCGAGCCGGACCTGTCCTGGGCGCAGTTCAAGGCGCTCGCCGACCGGCTGGACCGCCCCGCGGATTGACCCGAACGCCTGCGCACCCCCGTACGAATGTGGTGTATTCGGCCCGAGCCGACACCGATCAGCCGGGGGGACACCGGATGGGCTACTGGGGTTACTTCGTCGTGGGCCGTGAACAGCGGCCGCTGACGGAACTGGACGCGCTGTCCGGCGCCGAGGGCATGACACTGCGCGAGCGGGCGCCGGACGGCTGGCAGGTGTGGGAGTACCCGAGCGGGGATGCCGGGATCGCCAGCATGAACGACCTGGCCGCCGAGACCGGGGCGCCCGCGCTGTTCGGCTATGTGATGGACAGCGCCTGTGTCGTCGTGGAGGCGGCCGCCCCGCACAGCGGCGCCTGGACCACCTGTCTGGCCCGGGCCGCGACAGCCCGGCACCTCGGCGCCGGGGAGGACGGGCCCTCCCTGGAGGACTACTTCCTCGAACCGGCCGACGCCGCCGAGCGGGCCGTCGCCTGGGCCGCCGAGGCCGGGCACGAGGTGAACGCCGGCGCGGTGCTCGACGTACTCACCGCCGAAGCGGACTCCTTGGCCGAAAACCTCTTCTTCCGGCTGCTCGACCGGCTCGGCGTCGTCCCGCTGTGACACTCCGGGGTCGTCGCACGCAGTAAGGGGAAGTGCGGGCTCCGTGAGAAAGGAGCCCGCCTGGGGCCTGTGCGGGGGCCCCGACCCTCGTAGACGACCCGCTTAGGGAGGCGTGGATGAGCCTGGTGGAACTGATCGCTCAGGCCGACGAGCGCGGACTGGCCGCCAGCGGGTTGGCTTGTTTGGATCGGTGCGTGCCGCTGCTCGGCGGTGACGACGAGGTGCTGCGGCCGCTGTGGGCGAACCTCGCGGCCGACGGCGACCCGGCCGCCTGGGGCGCACTCCTCGAACAGGTCCGCGCCAAACTGGGGGTCGCCGAGGTCGTGGACGACGAGGACGTCGAGGACGAGGCCGCGCTGCTGGCCCGCCGGATGCTGGCCGCCGCCCCCGCCGTCCGCTCGGCCGCCGAGGCCCGCACCTGGGCCGACGCCTGCTCGGTCGCGTCCCTCCAGATCCACCGGCTCCTCGACCCCGGGCAGGACGACGGGCCGGCCGGCGCCCTGGAGTCCGTGCGCACCGCCGACACCGCGGGCGACGCGCGCCCCGAGGGCGTGTCCCCGCTCGTCGTCGCCGAACTGCGCCGCCAGACCAGCGTCCTCGAACTCCTCGACAGCCACGGGGCGGGCGGGGTCCGCCGCGCCCTGGAGGTGTCAACCGAGGGGCGGCGCGTCCTGCGGGCGGTGGTCTCCCGCCGGGCCCGCGGCCGGGGCTGAGCCCTCCGCGGCCGGGCCCGACGGGCCCAAACCCCCATCCCTGAGGGAGTCCTGTGCCCTTTCGGGGATGCCGTGCGACGGTCCTGCGCGGGTCCGGGGAAGCCGCCGGAATCGGGTGACGTATCGCCGGGCGGACACGCTCTCCAGGGTGTGACGACTCAGCAGGAGACCAGGCCCGCGGCGGCGACCAAGCCGGTCCGGTGGGCGGCGGACGCGGTGGCGACGATGCGCGAGGGGGCGCGGCTGCGCCTGGACTACTCCGAGCAGAGTCTGTGGCGGGTCGACCGCATGATCGAGGGTCTGCGCCGCGAGGGGACGCCGCCCGATGCCGCCGGCCACGTGCTGCGCGGTCTCGGCGCCTACGCGGGCGAGGTGATCGCCCGCCGGACCGGTGCCGAGTGGTGGACGGCCGGCGGCGACCACTGGATCCGTACGCCCGACGGACGCCTGTGGGACCCGATCGACGAGGCCCGCCGCTGCTTCGCCGGCCACGGGTCGCTGCGCCTGCTGTGCCGGGACGCGACGGGCGGGACCCGCCGCTGACCCTACGGTGCGGGGCGCACGGCCGGCGCCCCGCGGCCGTGGGTCACGGCGTGAGCGTCTGCCCCAGGTGGGCGCCGGTCGGCGTGCCCAGCGGTGTCCTGCTGAGGATGACGGTCCTGCCGAAGCCGGGGCCGGCGCTGCCGCTCGGGACGTACATCAGGATGCCGTTGCCGGCGTCCTCACCCTCCACGCCCACGACCAGGTCGGCCCGGCCGTACCCGGTGACGTCGGTGAGCGACACGGAGGAACCGGCCGCGTCACCGGACTCCGAGACGCCCGGCACCCCGGACGTGTCCTGCGAGAACGGGACCGAGCCGACGCCGGTCAGGCCGGACGCGCTGCCCTTGAGGAGCACCGACATACCGGCGTTGGACCGGTTGCCGTCGCGGCTGACGTCCTCGCCGGGCAGACCGACCAGGGCGTCCGCGAACCCGTCGGCGTTCTGGTCGGCGACCGACACCGAGCCGCCGAAGGCGTCACCGGCCTCGTTGGAGCCGGGGACGGACGCCGTGTTCTGGTGGATCACCTTCATACCGGTGGTGGTGAACCCGGCGGAGGTGCCGAACAGCATCGTCACCTGCCCGCCCGTGGAGGCCCCGGACTCGGCGACGTACGGCTGGCCGATGACGATGTCGTCGTACCCGTTGCCGTCCACGTCACCGGCCGCGACCGCGCGCCCGCCCTTGACGGAGAGGACGCCCACCTTGGTCAGGCCCGTCGCCGAACCGGCGAAGCGGACCACACGGCCGACGCCGCCCGCGTCACGGTAGTTGAGGGCCACGTCCGCGTAGCCGTCCCGGTTGAAGTCGCCCGTGGCGGCGTCCAGGTACGCGATCGCGCCGGTGGCCGAGGTCAGCGTGCCGGTGCTCGTCCTCCCTCCGGTCAGGCGGGCGTTCCAGTTGCCGCCCTTGCCGGTGCCGGCCGCGAACACGTCCGCCGTGCCGTCACCGTCGAAGTCGCCCACCGCGACCGTCGAGCCGAGCCTGGCGCCGGTGGCCGTGACCGAGCCCGAGGTGGTGTACGAGAAACCGGAGTTCAGACCCGGGCCGTACAGCACGGTGACCGCGCCGCGGTCCGCGTGGCCGCTGGTGTCGTCCTCGCCGGGCACGCCGATCGCGAGGTCGGCGTGGCCGTCGCCGTTGACGTCGCCCCACGCGGTGGCGGTGCCGAAGGCGTCGCCGGACTCGTGGGATCCGGGCACGCCGGTGCTGCTCTGGCTGATCGTCCTCTTCGCCGCCATGACGGGACCGGAGGCGCCGCCCGGGACGACGGTCACGGTGCCGCCGCCGCTCAGGGCGCGGGGCGTGCCCGCGACCAGGTCGGCCAGTCCGTCACGGTCGGCGTCCGAGGTGGGCAGGGCGTGCGAGATGCCCGGGGTCGCGGCGAGCTGCGCGATCCGGGAGAGCCTCGGGTACAGGTTCGCGCCCGGGCAGGCCGTCGCGTTGGTGTCCCGGTGCCCGAGGACCCGGGGCAGGGTCACGGTGGTGCCCTCCGGGATCTTGTTCCCGCTGAAGCCCTGCGGGACGCCGGACGTCAGGCCGACCTTGCCGGTCGGGTCGATGCCGTACATCCCGAACTTCCAGGCCACGACCCGGGCGATGGCGTCCAGGCCGGCCCGGCTCGGCGCGGCGCTCTCGAAGTTGCCGATGTACGAGATGCCGACCGTGTCGGTGTTGAACCCGGCGTCGTGCGCCCCGATGACCGGCAGGTCCATCCCGCCGCTGCGCCCCTCGAAGATCTGGCCGCAGCGGTCGACGACGAAGTTGTAGCCGATGTCGAAGTAGCCCTGACTGAAATGGGACTGCTGGATGGTCCGCAGCCGCGCACGGGAGTCGGCGCAGGACACCGTGTTGTCGGTGTCGACGCCCGTGTGGTGGATCACGGCGGCCTTGACCGTGTCGCCGTACGTGGGCGTGCCGTCGTAGTCCGTGGACGCGCCCCACTCGGCCTGCGTGATGATCGGCGGCTTCACGACCGTGGAGGGCCGGGGCTCCGGCACGGTCGGCGTCGGGGACGGGGACGCGGTGGGGGTGCCGGTGTCCGTCGGCGTGTCCGTCGGGTCCGGGACCTCGGTGGTGGGCGGGTCGGTCGGAGCGGGGTCCGTCGTGGCCGAGGTCTCGGTGGGGCCGGCGGTCGTCGCGGGGTCCGTCGGCGTGTCCGTCGCCGGGTCCGGGGTCTCGTCGGCGGAGAACGCGGCCGGGTGGGGCGCGCTCTCCGGGTCCGTGCCGGGGTCGAGCAGTTTGACGTCCATGCCGGACGGCTGGCCCTTGGCCTCGGTGCCGTCCGCGTTCACGACCCGCAGTTCGACGCCGTCGGAGTCACCGGTCCACACCGACTCCGTACCGCCGCGCAGCGCGGCCCGCTCGCCCTCCGCGCCGTCGGCCTGGCTCGGCTCCAGCGTGATCCGCCGCCATGCCGACCACTTCCCGGTGTCCAGGTCGCGGGTGCGCACCTCGGGGGTGCCCTTGGCCTGCGCCTCGGGGTCGTTCCAGGTCAGCACGACCGCGCTGAAGCGTTCGGTGCTCCGCCTCTCCAGGCCCTTGCGCCCGGCGCCGCGGTCCTTGAGCTTGAGCGTGTGGATCGCGGGCTTGCGGCTCTCGCGCGCGTCGTCGGCCTTCGTCGACGGATCGGCCATGGCGTAGGTCACCACGCCGGCGGCGCTCAGGACCACGGCCCCCACGGTCAGCCACGCGCGTCTCTTCAGACTGAGCGGCCTGTACGCATGAGTCTTACGAGGACTCAACTGTCCCACCCCTATGAGCAGTCACGGATGCCACCCCTGTCGCACAGGTGGCGATTACACACAGCGCACGCACAGCGGAAACCGTCACCCGGTGCCGCACGGGGGAGACACGGCGACGGGGCCGGTCCGGAACGGACGCGGCCCCGTCGGCCGGTGGCGCGGTCAGGCCGCCCAGACCTCGGCCTCGTCGGCCGGGACGGTCGTGGCCAGGCCCAGCTCCTTGCGGGCCGGGACCGACGCGTTCGGGTCGATGCCGTCGAACGCGGAGTCGTAGGCGATGTAGAACGCGTCGGCGTCGGCGGCGTTCGCGGCCTTCTTCCAGTCGGCGGCGGCCTTCTTCAGGCTCGCGCGCAGCTTGGCCACCTCGGCGCCCTTGACGTCCTTCAGCCCGTCGACGTGCGTGGCCAGGGCGGCCGCGACGGCCTTGGCCTGCTTCTTGTAACCCGCCAGGTCGTCCTCGACGGCGTCCTTCTCGGACTGGTTCGCCCACAGCGCCTCGTAGACCGCGTTCGAACCCTTCAGGAACGTGGCCTGCTCGGGCTTGAGGGACTCGGCGGTGTTCAGCGTGCCGCTGAACTTGCCGTCCTCCTTGGTGTAGGTGCAGCTGACCGCGCGGTCGCCGGTCGCCCAGCTCTCCTTGGTCGGCGTGTAGTAGAAGAGCGACACGCCCTTGGGGAGCGCCCAGGTGTCCAGGGCGTACTTCTGCGCCTCGACCGGGCACTGGTTGTCCGCGATCGTGGAGACGCCGTCCTCGCCCGGGTACTCCTTGCCCTTGTCGATCGAGAACTCGCCCACGACCTGGCCGACATGGGCCTCGTCGCACGGGACGATCTCCACGGTGAAGGCGGTCCCCTCGGCCTTGCCGTTCGGGTTGTAGCAGTCACCGATGTCCAGGGAGAACACCGAGCGCTGGCGGGCGACCTTCTTCGCACCGTCCTTGGCGCTGTCGACGGCGTCGGAGACGCCCGAACACCCCACCGCGCCGGCGGCGATCAGAGCGACAACGGCGGAAAGACCGCGAAAGGAGCGGGAGGGGGCATGGGTAGCCATGACGTGTTCATCCTCTTAATTGATCTTTATAGGGCGGGCGTACCTCGCCCCCGCACAAAGGGGCCGAGGGGGCTTCGACCCTCACTCGCGGCATCTGACTCGCGAGGTGCCGAGAGGGTTGTACCGGGCCGCGGACAGGACCGACTCGGCCGTCACCAGTGACACTTCCGTGGTTCCGGGCGCTGATGAGCGTGAAGGGGCGTGCGCAAGGGTGGGCGTACCGCGAGGTACGGATTCGCCACGAACCGGTACGGACGAGGACAGTTCTTGGCTCGAGGAGGGGAACCCCGCCGCGCGCTGGCGCACGACGGGGAACTGGGTGCGGCCGTCGCGCGGGCCCAGGAGGGCGACGAGGCCGCGTTCGCGGTCGCGTACCGGCTGGTGCAGCCGGGACTGCTGGGGTATCTGCGCGGGCTGGTCGGCAACGACGCCGAGGACGTGGCGTCCGACGCCTGGCTGGAGATCGCCCGGGACCTCGGCCGGTTCACCGGCGACGGCGCCGGATTCCGGGGCTGGACCGCGACCATCGCCCGGCACCGGGCGCTGGACCATCTGCGCCGGCAGCGCGTACGGCCCCGGTCGTCCGTGCTGGAGCAGGACGTGCTGGAGCTGCCCGACCCGTCGAGCACGCACGAGCGTGCGTTGGAGTCGATCTCCACGGAACAGGCCCTGCGCCTGGTCCGCGGCCTGCCGAGGGACCAGGCCGAGGCGGTGCTCCTGCGTGTGGTCGTCGGACTCGACGGCCCCGCGGCGGCCCGCGTGCTCGGCAAGCGCCCGGGCGCGGTGCGCACCGCCGCGTACCGGGGGCTGAAGCGGCTGGCCGACCAGCTCGGCGCGGCCGGTGTGACGGATGACGGCCCCGGGACGCTGGGGGAATCGACATGACCTGTGCGGGCGGCGGCGGGACGCCCGGCGTGACGTGCGTCGCGGGCGGTGGGCGCGGGTGAGTCGTACGGACGCACGGGACGTACGGACAACAGAGACGTAGGGGCACTACGGCTCCCGGAGGCACGGCTGTCCCCCGCAGGGCGTATGCCCCGGCGGGCCGGGAGCCGGCGGAGCGAATCGGACGGGAACGGAAGCGGACATGGGTGAACGGCAGAGCGGCGGTGCGACGCCCGGCCGTCGGCGCGCGCACCCCGACCGGATGACGGCCCGTCACCCGTCCGCCCCCCAGGCCGTGCTCGACGACGCGGCGCTGGAGGCGCTCCTGTCCGCCGCGGTGCTGCGCGGGCACCGCCCTGACGCCGCGGGGGAGCAGCGGGCCCTGGCCGCGTACCGGGCCGCGCGTGCCGAGGGCGCCCATCGAGCGCGCACCCGGCGCCGGGACGACTGGCGGCCCCGGGAGCGCCGGCGCCTGGCGATGTCGGCGCGCACCACCCTGTCGCTGCTTCTCGCCAGTCTGACGCTGGGCGGGGTCGCGGTCGCCGCGATCAATTCGTCCGGTCCCACGGAGGCTCCCGAGGAACGCCGGACGTCCCCGTCCGAAAGCGCTTCCCGCCGGTCGGTCGCCCCCTCCGCACAGTCGCCCGCCGCGCCCCGAACCAGCCGTCCGGACCACCCGGGCACCGCCCGGGACACCGAGGCCAAGTGCCGCGCGTACGACGAGGCCGAGGGCCGGGGCAGGGCGATGGAGTCGACGGCGTGGCAGCGGCTCGTCGCGGCGGCGGGCGGCGAGGACGAGGTCGCGGCCTACTGCGCCGAGCGTCTCGCGACGGCACCGGCCCGCCCCGGCGGCGGTCGTGGGACCGGCGCGCCCGGGGACGGGACGGCCGGGAACGGGGCGGACGGGGCCGGTACACCCGGGGCCGGTACGGCCGGGACACCGGCCACCGGCAAGGGGCAGGGTGCCGGGAGCGCCGGGAGCGCCGGGAGCGGCGGGATCGGCGGCAACGACGGGAACGCCCGGAACTCCGGGAAGAACAAGGACTGATCGGCGCTCGGAAGCGGCGTGATCGCCGCCCGAGTGCGCCCGTATGCCCGAGGCGCTCGAAAGGCGCGATGCCGGCCAAAGCAACGGCCGGGGCCGCCACCCCCCACAGGAGAGGCCCCGGCCGTCGCGCGGCACGGGCCGCGCGGCGGCCCGTACTCTCTACAGCGCCATGAGTGCGTTTTCTGTCACACCCGGACGGCCGGACGGCCGAATCACGGGGTGGTTGCATGTTGTACAGACATGGACGAGCAGCGGTTTCAGGCCGTAACGTGCCTTTCGCGCCGGACGCGGAGGGTGTAAGACCACCGCAACGACCTGCGGTCCTGTTGCCGCAACCATCAATTGAGGTATCCAGTGCTGGGGGACGACGCGGAGCTGACCACCGCGGTGCTTGCGGCGCAGGACGGGGACGAGACCGCGTTCCGTACTGTGTACCGCTCCGTGCACCCGCGGCTGCTCGGATACGTGCGGACGCTGGTGGGCGACCCGGACGCCGAGGACGTCGCCTCCGAGGCGTGGCTCCAGATAGCGCGCGACCTGGACCGGTTCAGCGGTGACGCCGACCGGTTCCGCGGCTGGGCCGCCCGGATAGCGCGCAACCGGGCGCTGGACCACATCAGGATGCGCGGGCGCCGCCCCGCGATCGGCGGCGACGAGACGGAGCTGACCGGTAAGGCCGCCGAGTCCGACACGGCCGGCGAGGCCATCGAGGCGCTGGCCACCGACGGCACCCTCTCCCTCATCGCCCGGCTGCCCCAGGACCAGGCCGAGGCCGTCGTGCTGCGCGTGGTCGTGGGGCTCGACGCCAAGACGGCCGCGCAGACGCTGGGCAAGCGCCCGGGTGCCGTACGGACCGCGGCGCACCGGGGCCTGAAGCGCCTCGCCGAACTGCTCGGCGACGATCCGGAATCGGCCGGGGTGCTCGACGCCCTGCCGCCGCAGCGAGAACCGCGCCGCAGCGCGGTGACGTCCGCGAGTGTGACGCATCTGCGTACGCGGACGCAGAAGGATGTGTGATGGCCGACGAGCTGAACAGGTGGCTGGACCGCGAAACGGCGGAACGCTTGCTGCGGGGAGAGCCACTCGAAGCTGTCGACCCGGCCGACCGCGATCAGGCCGAACGGCTCGCCAAGACCCTTGAGGCACTGACCGCCGAACCGCCCCCGACCTGCGGAGAACTCCCCGGAGAGGCCGCCGCGTTGGCGGCGTTCCGGGCGGTCCGCGCGGGCCGGGACGCCACGGCCGCGACCCCCGGCGTCCCCGGCGGGCAAGCCGCCGACGAGGTCGGTCTGGTGCGTCTCGGCGGCCCCGGCGACCGCCGTCGCCGCCCGCGCTGGGGGCGGCCCGTCCGGCTCGCCCTCGCCGCCGCGCTGGCCGTCGGCATGGTCGGCGGTGTCGCCGTCGCGGCCGGAACCGGAGTCCTGCCGACGCCGTTCGACGGCGACGAGCCGGCCCGTCCCGCCGCCACGGTCCCCGCGCCGCCCGCGACGGAACAGCCGCTCGTGTCGCCCTCCCCGGACGGGGACACACCGGGAGGCACCGGACATGGCGGGTCCGTGACGCCCGCGGACCCCGGCGCCACCGAGGGCGCCAAGCCCGGCGGCACCGCGGACGACAAGGCCGACGGTGACGGACGGCGCGGTTCCGGCTGGTGGCGCGCAGTCGTCGCCTCCTGCCGTGACGTCCGGGACGGCAAGACACTGTCCGATGAGCGCCGACGCGCCCTGACCGGCGCGGCGGGCGGCCGCGACCGGGTACGGACGTACTGCGAGAAGGTCCTCCGGCCCGTGGACGCCAGGACCGGCGGCGACACCGGGGACGGCCGCGACCGGGACAAGGGCCGGAGCCACGGCGGCGACGGCCGGCACGACGACGGCGACTGGACCGACCGGGGTGACACGCGCCACGACGACGAGGACGACGCCCCGAACGGTCTGACCCGCGGCGACGACGGCTCCGGCGACGGCCGGCACCCGGAGGGCGACGGGCCCGCCGGACGCGGGGCACCGCGTTCCGCCTCCACCCCCACCGCGTCCGCCTCGACGGCAACCCTCTGACCTGCGTTTTTCCCGTCCTGCGGAAAAATTTTCGCGCCCGGAGTGACATTTTCGGGCGTCCCGGCGCTGATCAGAGTGAGCCGACTGGTCATCGGCCCTCGCACAGAGCCGGGGTTCCCCCCGTACCTGCGGCTCGTGCATCGGCGCGGGCGGGACACGTTCCCCCGGTCCCGCCCGCGCCCCACACTCCTCGCGTCACACTCCGCGCCTCACCGGTGGACGACGACCTTGTCGCCGGTCCGCACCCGCGCGAACATCTCCCGGATCGCCGGCTCGTCCGCCACGTTCACACAGCCGTGCGAGGCGCCCGCGTAACCCCGGGCCGCGAAGTCCGCCGAGTAGTGCACCGCCTGCCCGCCGCTGAAGAACATCGCGTACGGCATCGGGGAGTCGTAGAGCGTCGACACATGGTGCCGGGACTTCCAGTAGACGCTGAACACGCCTTCCCGCGTCGGGGTGTACTCCGAGCCGAACCGCACCGGCACCGTCAGCTCCGTACGGCCGTCCACCATCCAGCGCAGCGTCCGGCTCTTCTTGCTGACGCACAGCACCCGCCCGGTCAGGCAGCGCGGGTCAGGCGCGTCGGCCGGCTGCCCGCCCATCAGATACAGGTCCCAGGTGCCGGGCTCCCGCGTCATCCTCAGCAGCCGCTCCCAGGTGACCCGGTCCGTCCTGCCGGTCCGCGGCAGTCCCCGTTTGCCCTGGAAGCCGCGCACCGCCCGCTCGGTGAGGTCGTCGTAGACGCCGGTCGGCCCGTCGAAGAGCCAGGCGACCTGGCGCAGCCGCGCCTGGAGCTCCCGTATGTCGCGGCCCTCGTCGCCGCGCTCCCACAGGACGGCGGGCGCGGCCGGGGCCGCCGGGGCGCTCGGCTTGCCGTCGGGCGGCGCGGACCTCGTCGACGGCTTGCCGCTCGGGAGTTCTACGCGCACCGGTGAGTGCCGTTCCCCGTCCGGTCCCTCGACCGTGCAGCCGGCGAGCACCGCGAGCGCCGTGCCGCAGGCCAGCGCGGCCGCCGGTACGCGCAGGCCGCCCGCTCGCGCGCCGCGCCCGCCCCGCGCCCTCCACGGTGTCCGCCCCATGCCCCTGGTACGCATCCAGGCCCCCGTCGTCTCATCGCGGCCACCCCCGGCCGTCCGGATGTCACTCGACATGTTCCCCGCGCGTGACCGGTGGCGAACCAGGCGGCATGGTGGAACACAGGAGTCACGGCGACCGGACCGGCGCCCGACACCCAAGCGACGCGAGAGGCATCCACCATGGCGCGTGAGTCGGAGTCAGGACTGCCCGTCGAGCCGGTCTACGGGCCGGACGCGCTGAGCGGCTGGGACCCGGCCGAACGCCTGGGCGAACCGGGGGCCCATCCCTTCACCCGGGGCGTCTACCCGACGATGTACACCGGCCGGCCCTGGACGATGCGCCAGTACGCCGGGTTCGGCACGGCCACCGAGTCCAACGCCCGCTACCGGCAGCTCATCGCGCACGGCACCACCGGTCTGTCGGTCGCCTTCGACCTGCCCACCCAGATGGGCCACGACTCCGACGCGCCCCTCGCGCACGGCGAGGTCGGCAAGGTCGGTGTGGCCGTCGACTCGATCGACGACATGCGGGTGCTGTTCGACGGCATCCCGCTGGACCAGGTGTCGACGTCCATGACCATCAACGCGCCGGCGGCCCTGCTGCTGCTCCTGTACCAGCTCGTCGCCGAGGAGCAGGGCGTCGGCGCGGACCGGCTCACCGGCACCATCCAGAACGACGTGCTGAAGGAGTACATCGCGCGCGGCACGTACATCTTCCCGCCGAAGCCCTCGCTGCGGCTGACCGCTGACATCTTCCGGTACTGCCGGGCGGAGATCCCGCGCTGGAACACGATCTCCATCTCCGGGTACCACATGGCCGAGGCGGGGGCGAGCCCCGTCCAGGAGATCGCGTTCACCCTCGCCGACGGCATCGAGTACGTCCGTACGGCGGTCGCCGCGGGCATGGACGTGGACGACTTCGCGCCCCGGCTGTCGTTCTTCTTCGTGGCCCGGACGACCCTCCTGGAGGAGGTCGCCAAGTTCCGCGCTGCCCGCCGGATCTGGGCCCGCGTCATGCGGGACGAGTTCGGCGCGCGGAACCCGAAGTCCCAGATGCTGCGGTTCCACACGCAGACGGCCGGCGTGCAGCTGACGGCGCAGCAGCCCGAGGTGAACCTGGTCCGGGTGGCCGTGCAGGGCCTCGCGGCGGTGCTCGGCGGCACCCAGTCGCTGCACACCAACTCCTACGACGAGGCGATCGCTCTGCCGACGGACCGGTCGGCCCGGCTGGCCCTGCGCACCCAGCAGGTGCTCGCGTACGAGACGGACGTGACCGCGACCGTCGACCCGTTCGCCGGGTCCTACGCCGTGGAGCGGATGACGGACGACGTGGAGGAGGCGGCGCGGGACCTGATGCGCCGGGTCGAGGACCTCGGCGGTGCCGTCGCGGCCATCGAGCACGGCTTCCAGAAGGGCGAGATCGAGCGGAACGCCTACCGGATCGCCCAGGAGACCGACTCCGGTGAGCGGGTCGTGGTCGGCGTCAACCGCTTCCGCCTCGACGAGGAGGAGCCGTACGAGCCGCTGCGGGTCGACCCCGCCATCGAGGCACGGCAGGCCGAACGCCTCGCCCGGCTGCGCGCCGAACGGGACGGGCGGGCCGTGGAGTCGGCGCTGTCCGCGCTCCGCGAGGCGGCGGCCGGCGCCGACAACGTGCTCTACCCGATGAAGGAGGCGCTGCGGGCCCGCGCCACGGTCGGCGAGGTCTGCGGCACCCTGCGCGAGGTGTGGGGCCGCTACGAGCCGTCCGACACCTTCTGAGCACGGCCGCCGGACGCCGGTGTCCCACCCTGCGGAACACCAGGTGCACGCGCCGGGACACGTGTGACACTCCTGTCCATGTTCGGCGTCATCGATCTCCCCACCTATCTGGCAGGTCTGGTCCTCATCATCCTGCTGCCCGGTCCCAACTCGCTCTACGTCCTCTCGGTGGCCGCCCGGCGCGGCGTCCGCGCCGGGTACACCGCCGCGGCCGGCGTCTGGTGCGGGGACGCCGTGCTGATGACCCTGTCCGCCGCGGGGGTGGCCTCGCTGCTCCAGGCGAACGACGTGCTCTTCGGGATCGTGAAGTACGCCGGCGCCGGCTATCTGACCTGGCTGGCGATCGGCATGCTGCGGGCCGCCTGGGCCATGTGGCGCTCCCGCCGGGAGACGGTCGCCGCGGCCACGGGCGAGGCCCCGGCCGGCGAGGAGCGGCCCTTCCGCCGCGCCCTGGTCGTCAGCCTGATCAACCCGAAGGCGATCCTGTTCTTCGTCGCCTTCTTCGTGCAGTTCGTCGACCCGGCCTACGCCCACCCGGCCGTCTCCTTCGTGGTGCTCGGCACCCTCGCGCAGCTGGCCAGCGTCCTCTACCTCAGCGCCCTGATCTTCAGCGGCACCCGCCTCGCCGCCGCCTTCCGCCGCCGCAGGCGCCTGTCGGCCGGGGCGACCTCGGCGGCGGGTGCGCTGTTCCTCGGGTTCGCGGTGAAGCTGTCGCTGGCCGGCGCTTAGGAGTCAGACGAGGCGGAGTTCCTCCGCGTACTCCGTCAGCCCCTCGGCGGTGGTCCCCGCCCATCCCACATAGCCGTCGGGGCGGACCAGGAAGACGCCCGTGCCGTATGTCGCGTGCGCGCCGATGCGGACCGTGGGCAGGGGGAGCGGGGGCAGGGCGGTGTCCGTGCCGACGGTCAGCAGGGTCCAGTGCGGCCCCCGGAACGCGTCGAAGAGCCGGACGCCGCCGGCCCGCGCGTCCGGGGTGCGGTCGCCCGCGCGGACCGGGCCGGGCTCGGGGCGGGTCTCGCGGGTGAGCGACGACTCCCGGTAGCCGAGGCCGAGCTGACGTGTCGCCTGCCCGCGCCGGATCTCGCCGCGGTGCACGCCGGTGGAGACGTCCAGCATGTGCGCGGCGACGGGCCGCCGCTCCTCCTCGTAGGTGGCGAGCAGGGCCTCGCCGGCGCCGCCGCGCAGCACCGCGCCGAGCTTCCAGCCCAGGTTGTAGGCGTCCTGCACGCTGGTGTTGAGCCCCTGGCCGCCGGCCGGCGAGTGGACGTGCGCCGCGTCCCCGGCGAGGAACACCCTGCCGTCCCGGAACCGGTCGGCGAGCGCCATGCGCGGCCGGAAGTCGGAGGCCCAGAGCACCTCGGTGACATCCTCGGGCAGCAGGTGCGAGCGCGCGGCGACGACCTTGCGCACGCCCTCCAGGGAGGTGTCCACGGTGGCGCCCTCGGGGAAGCGGGCGACGACCTGGAACTCGTCCGTGCCGGCCAGCGGGCAGATCGCCAGGAAGGCGTCGTCGTCCCCGCGGGGCGGGAAGATGTGCCAGTTGTCGCGGTCCAGGCCGGTGATCCGGGCGTCCGCCACCAGGCACGGCTGGGGGTCGACGTCCTCGCCGGTCATGCCGATGCCCAGGGACCGCCGGACCACCGAACGGCCGCCGTCGGCGGCGACGGCGTAGCGGGCGCGCAGCGTGCGGCCGTCCGCGAGCCGGGCGGTCACGCCTTCCGCGTCCTGGGCGAGCCCGGTCAGTTCGCAGCCGAAGGCGACCTCGCCGCCCAGTCCGGTCAGCCTCTCGTGCAGGATCCGCTGGGTCCGCCACTGCGCGACCATCCACGGCTCCTCGTACGGGGAGGCCTCGGTGGGTACGGCGGGCTCGGACATGTGGTGCTCGCCGGCCCGCTTCCCGTCCTGCCAGATCATGCCGACCGGGTAGGTGCCGCCCGCCGCGCGGATCGCGGGGAGCACGCCGAGGTCGTCGAAGACCTCCAGGGTGCGGGGCTGCAGGCCCTTGCCGCGTGAGCCGGGGAAGAGCTCCCCGGCGCGCTCCAGCACGAGCGCGTCCACCCCGCGCCGGGCCAGGTCGATCCCGAGGGTGAGGCCGGTCGGCCCCGCTCCCACGATCAGGACGTCCGTCGTGCGGGCGTGCTCCGCCATCGCGTCACTCCTTAACGTTGTTAAGTGCCGTCTGCCGCCGAGCGTGCCCTTAACGGCGTTAAACTGTCAAGCGTGAGCACCGAACGCCGCGCGCCCCTCGACCGCACCCGGGTCGCCGACACCGCCCTGAGACTGCTGAACGAGGTCGGCCTGGACGGGCTGACCCTGCGCGCCATCGCCCGTGAACTGGATGTGAAGGCGCCAGCCCTGTACTGGCACTTCAAGGACAAGCAGGCGCTGCTCGACGAGATGGCGACCGAGATGTACCGGCGGATGGTCGCCGGGACCCCGCTTGATCCCGGCGACACCTGGCGCGAGCGGCTGCTGAAGACGAACCGCGGGCTGCGCGCGGCGCTGCGCGGCTACCGCGACGGCGCGAAGGTGTTCAGCGGCTCACGGTTCACCGGCATGGTGCATGCCGAGCAGATGGAGGACGGCCTGCGGCTGTTCACAGCCGCGGGCTTCACCCTCGCCCAGGCCGTCCGCGCGACCTCGACGGCGTACGCCTACACGCTCGGCTTCGTCACCGAGGAGCAGGGCGTCGAACCGCTGCCCGGCGAGCGCCGCGAGGGCTACGACATCGAGGAACGCGCCCGGATGATGGCCGACTACCCGCTGTCGGCGCGGGCGGGCGCCGAGATCTTCGCCGACTACGACCAGCACTTCGAGGAGGGGCTGGCCCTCGTGATCGCCGGCGTCGAGGCCCGCTACGGGATCAGTTGAGCGCCGCTCGTGGCCTGCGGGACGTCCGCCCGGACAGGGTGCGGCGCAGCAGCGGGGTCGCCCACTCCTCGACGTACCGGTTGAGCAGCCGCGCCAGCAGCAGCATCGCGGCCACCGTGAGCAGGGCCGTGACGGACGAGGGCAGGCCGAGCCCCTGGTGCAGCGCCTCGATCACGACCCAGCCCAGATGCTCGTGGACGAGGTAGAACGGGTACGTCAGCGCGCCGGCGACCGTCAGCCAGCGCCAGTCCGCCCGGGCGAGCCAGCCCAGCGCGATCGCGGCGACGGCCAGAAAGCCGCAGGTGACGACCAGGACGATCCCGAGGGAGCTGCGGTAGGAGAACGCGTCGACGTCCGGCGCGTGCCACAGCCGGGCCACCGCGTAGTGCTGGCCGATCAGCCAGCTGACGCCCACGATGCCCCACGCGTAGGCGTCACGTCGGTCGCGGTGCACCAGGTACAGGCCGACACCGCCGATGAAGAAGGGCGCGTACTCGGGCATCAGCACGAGGTCGAGGAGCGGTTCCCCGGCGCCCTGCGCGAGAGCCGCCGCGAGCGTCCAGGCCGCGCAGAACAGGATGATCCGCCGCCGGCTCGCGCCGGGCAGCACGACGCACAGCGCGAACAGCGCGTAGAAGCGGATCTCCGCCCACAGCGTCCAGCACACCCCCAGCACCCGGTCGGCGCCCAGCGGCTGCTGGAGCATCGTCAGGTTCAGCAGCGCGTCGGACGGCGACACCGCCCGGTACGCCACGACCGGCAGCGCGAACACGGCCGTCACCAGGACGACCGCGGCCCAGTACGCGGGCAGCAGGCGGGCCGCGCGGGACGCGAAGAACGACGTCAGGGTGCGGCCCCAGCCGCTCATGCAGATCACGAACCCGCTGATCACGAAGAACACCTGCACGCCCAGGCAGCCGTACGCGAACCAGCCGTGCAGCGTCGGGAACTGCAGGCTCGGCGAGGTGCCCCAGGCGTCGGCGACCTCGCCGTCGCGTCCGCCGTAGTGATACGCGGCCACCATCAGCGCGGCGACCAGACGTAGCCCGTCCAGGGCGCGCAGCCGGGTCGGACGGGGTGGAGCCGGGGTGGTGGGGCGGGCCGGGGTGACCTCGGCGGCGGGCGCGTCGATCACGAGGCGCCCCCGCGGGCCGACCGGCGTATGTCCCGGGCCCGGCGGGCCACGCGGCGGACCGTGGCGTTGCGCGGGATGAACGCCAGCTGCGCGGGCAGCCCGCCCGGCAGCCCCAGCGAGGTCAGCCGCCTGCGCTTGAAGTAGCGCAGGGTGCCCTCGTCCTGATGGAGCGCCAGGAACCGCTCGGTCTCCGCGCGCAGGCCCGGCAGGATCTTCGGCTGCATCGCGAAACCGACCGCGCGCACCAGCGCGGACAGTGCCTCCACGTCCCGGCCCGCGCGCCGCCCGGCGACCGCCGCCCCGTCCTCCAGCGCGGGCAGCAGCGCGTCCACGATCGTGACGGGCACCCGGTTGCTGTTCTCGTACGGCGTCAGCCGCTCCAGCAGCAGCTCCGTGCCGACCCGGGCGACCGTCAGGCCGTACAGCGCGGACGCCGTGAGCAGCGCGGTGGAGAAGCAGCCGGCCACCAGCGCGGGACGCGTCCGCTGGAACAGCACCTCGGCGAGGACCGGCGTGTCGCAGACGGTGAGCTCGGCGCCGAGCCGCTCCGCCTCCTCCTCCAGGCTGCGGGTGAACCGCGCGGGCGCCGAGGGGTGCGGCTTGAACACCACCCGCCCGTGACCGAGCGCCACCACGCCCCTCAGCATCCGCAGATGCAGGTCGTCCTCCTCCTCGGGGGTGAGGATGCCGAGCGCGGAGAGGTACTGGCCGAGCAACAGGGCCGGCTCCTCGACGTCCGGCAGGCCGTCCTCCCCGTCCGTGAGGTCGGCCAGCACCTTCGTGAGGGCCGGCGTCGGCACGGTCTCCGCCGGGACGCCGAACTCGGTGAGCAGCAGTGGGGCGAGCCCCGGCACCAGGTCGACGTGCAGCACCCTGTCCACCCGGGTGCCGACCAGCGGGTCGATCTTGTTGCGGGTCGGGCCGTAGCTCATCAGGCCGTCGGCGTAGACGGTGACCGGGGCGCCGGTGAAGATCCGGGCGAGCGCCAGCGACGGGTCGACCTGGATCGACTCCACCGCCAGCGCCACGTCGTCGTCGCCCAGCCGCCACTCGTGGCGCACGAACCGCTCCCACAGCGGCAGGTCGTCCGGCCGGGGCGTCCAGCCGCCGGGGTGGAACGGGAAGATCGTCTCGTTGTACGACAGCACGTCGTCGAAGCGGTCGCGCAGCCGCCCGAAGCCCGGCAGGGACTCCAGGCCCGGCGTGGTCTCCGGGTTCGCCGCGTTGTTGCAGACCAGCAGGATCCGCCGGTCCGCGGGGCCGAAGCAGCCGGCGTCCAGGGCGGCGGCCAGGGTGGCGGCGCCGTACAGCGTGGACGCCTGGAAGATCTGGGTCGTCACGCGGCGGCCCCCGCGACGGCGGGACGGCGACGCAGCCGGCGCAGCCGGGTGGCGCGCCGCACGTCCATCGAGTCCAGCGCCTCCTCCAGCACGTCCTGCGGCATCCGCCGCAGCGCCCCGGCACTCATCGCTTTCAGTTTTCTCGCCACCGCGGGCTCGAACCTCTCGATGGATCCCAGATGATGGGAAATGATGGCGCAATACGTGCGCACGGCTTTCGGCAGCAGGATGTCCGCCGCGGGGTCCTCGGCGGTTTCCGTGACGACCTGGTCGAATGCGCGGATGAAATCCAATTGCCGTACGTCCCCGATCTGCGTCAGAGAAGAGGCGACCCCGCGCCGGTAGAAGACGCCGAGCAGGCCGGCCACCGCGAAGGAATCCGCCTCCCGGTGCAGCCGCCAGATCCACGGCCGGTCCTCCGCGGTGCGCAGCCCGTCGGTGAAGTGCAGCAGCCCCCGCTCGACCAGCCGGCGGTGGTAGATCCCCGCCCAGGCGTACGCGTAGTCCACGGACGTGGAGCGGTCGGCGGGCAGGATCGCGTCCCGCGGGCGCAGCACGACCCCGCGCCGGCCGTGCGGCACCCGGTGCACACCGCGCGCCCGCCCCGTGCACTGGACGTGGTCCGTGCGCACGAAGTCGCAGCCCAGCTCCTCGATCGCGGCGACGAGCCGGTCGTAATAGCCGGGCGCGAGCCAGTCGTCGCCGTCCAGGAACGTCAGGTACTCGCCGCGCGCCCGGTCGATCCCGGTGTTGCGCGCGGTCGCCAGTCCACCGTTCCTCTCGTGCCGCACGAGGACGGCACCCGGCAGCTCGCGCTCGGCGCGCGCGAGGATCTCCGGTGTCCCGTCGCGCGAGCAGTCGTCGACGAGGATGAACTCGAAGTCGTCGCGCGCGTTCGCACGAAGGCTCCGAAGGGTTTCGGGCGCGTATTGCCGCACATTGAAGAACGGCACGATGACGGAGAGCTTGACCACGGAAATGACGGTAGGGCGCGGCCCGGCATTCGTCTTGACGCCTTCCTTGAATTCAGGTGAACGACGTGTGGCGAAGCCGTGAACCGGGTCCTTTTCCGGGCTTGGCGCGACCCGATTCGCCGTTCGTCGGTGTGCTGTTAACCGTTTGTTGTGTTCGGGTTGGGCGGGAGCTCCGAAAGGGTTCCTAGCGTCCTCGACGTGCCAGCAAGTACGACGAAGACCCGGCGAACGGCCGTGCTCGCGGATTCCGACACCCGGTGGAAATGGGGAGCGCTCACCGCGCACCGCATCGCCCCCGAGGACGCGGACGTCCGCCTGGACGGCTACCTCCTGCGCGGCCGGGCCACGCCCACGGCCCGCCAGCTCCAGGAGACCGGCGCCCCCGCCGACTCCCTGCAAGAGGTGACCGCGGCCGAGTTCCTGCGCGTCATGGCGCGGGAGCCGTACGACGTGGTCGTCCTCGCCCTGGTCGGCGGCGGCGTGCAGGCCATGCTGCACGGGCTGCGCGCGGTGTGGGCGGACCGTCCCGAGCGCCCCGTCGTCGTCACCGGCTACGTCGGCGTCGTGTACGAGAAGCTCGCCGACGGCCTGCTGCTGCGGCACGGCGCGGACCTCGTCCTCGCCAACTCGCGGCAGGACGCCGAGCGTTTCCGCGCGGTGTACGAGGGGGTCGGCGCCGACGCCTCGGCGGTGACCGAGGTGGCGCTGCCCTTCCTCGGCGGAGAGCCGCACACCGGCGGACGCGAGCCCCGCACCGTGGTGTTCGCGGCCCAGCCCTCCGTGCCGGACAACCGCCGGGACCGCGCCTACCTGCTGAACCGCCTCATCGGGCACGCCCGCGCACACCCCGAGCGCGAGGTGCTGCTCAAACTGCGCTCCAGACCCGGCGAACAGACCACCCACATCGAGGAACTGCCGTACCAGAAACTGGCCCGGGGCCAGGACCTGCCGCCCAACCTCCGCCTGGTGTACGGGCACATGGGGGAGGTGCTGGACCGCACCGACCTCCTCGTCACGGTCAGCTCCACCGCCGCCCTGGAGGCCCTGCACCGCCGTGTCCCCACGGCCGTCCTCACCGACCTCGGGGTGCGCGAGGCCCTCGGCAACCACCACTTCGTCGGCTCCGGCTGCCTCGCCTCCTGGGACCAGCTCGACGCCGGGTACCGGCCCGAGCCGGACGAGGAGTGGGTGGCCCGGCAGGGAGTGGCCGCCGGCGGAACCTACGCCACGGCGTTCGACCCCGCCCGCGCACGCGTCGCCCGCCTGCTGGACCGGCCGGGCGGCCTGCCGCCGCTCGCGCCCTGGTACACGCCGGAGACCGCGCCCGGCTACCTGCCCGGCGTCCTCGCCCGCCACCACCTCGGCCCCGACGGCGTACCGCTGCCCGGAGCGCCCGCCGCCGACAAGGCGCCCGGCGCCGTCCGGCAGATCGTGCGCCGGGCCGCGCGCGGCGCCTACCGCCACGGCGTCCAGCGCGTCGCCCCCGCGATCCGGCGGATGGGCGAGCTGTGACCCCCCACCGACGGCCCCACCGACGTTCCCACCCCCAAGGAGACCCCATGTCCGACCCCGCAGCGGGCCCCGGCGCCTCGACCCGCCGGGTGCTCGCGGTGATCCCCGCACGCGGCGGCTCGAAGGGCGTGCCCGCGAAGAACCTCGCCCCGGTGGGCGGCGTCCCCCTGGTGGTCCGCGCGGTGCGCGAGTGCCGGGCGAGCCGGCTGGTGACCGACGTCGTCGTCTCCACCGACGACCAGGCCATCGCCGCCGCAGCCCGGGACGCCGGAGCCGAGGTCGTGCTGCGGCCCGCCGCCATCGCCGGGGACACCGCCACCTCCGAGGCGGCCGTGCTGCACGCCCTCGACACCCACGAGGCGCTGCACGGCGCCATCGTCGACGTGGTCCTGCTCGTGCAGTGCACCAGCCCGTTCCTCGTCCGCGACGACATCGGGAAGGCGGCCGCCGCGGTAGCCGAGAACGGCGCCGACACCGCCGTCACCGTGGCGCCCTTCCACGGCTTCGTCTGGCGCGAGACCAGCGAGACCGGTGACTCCGGCGATTCCGTCGAGAGCGGCCACGGCGTCAACCACGACAAGTCCGTCCGCCCGCGCCGCCAGGACCGCCCCCAGGACTTCCTGGAGACCGGCGCCGCCTACGCCATGGACGCGGCCGGCTTCCGCAAGCACGGTCACCGCTTCTTCGGCCGCACCGAACTGGTCCGCACCGACCCCGCCCGCGTGCTGGAGATCGACGATCCGCACGACCTCGCCCGCGCCCGCGCGCTGGCCCCCCTCCTCGACGCGGACCTCCCCGGCCGGCTGCCGGCCGCCGGCGACATCGACGCGGTCGTCCTGGACTTCGACGGCACCCAGACCGACGACCGGGTGCTGATCGACGCCGACGGAAAGGAGTTCGTCTCCGTGCACCGCGGGGACGGACTCGGCATCGCCGCCCTGCGCAGGAGCGGCCTGAAGATGCTGATCCTCTCCACGGAGCAGAACCCGGTCGTCGCCGCCCGCGCCCGCAAGCTGCGGATCCCCGTGCTGCACGGCATCGACCGCAAGGACCTCGCCCTCAAGCAGTGGTGCGAGGAACAGGGCATCGCGCCCGAGCGCGTGCTCTACGTCGGCAACGACGTCAACGACCTCCCGTGCTTCGCCCTCGTGGGCTGGCCCGTGGCGGTCGCGAGCGCCCACGACGTCGTCCGCGGCGCCGCCCGCGCGGTCACCACCCTCCCCGGTGGCGACGGCGCCGTCCGGGAGATCGCCGGCTGGATCCTCGGCCCCTCCCTCGACTCCCTCCCCGAGTAAGGAAACCTCTGATGAGCACCAACTCCCGTCTCCGCACCTTCGGTTCGCGCGAGGTCGGCCCCGGCCGCCCCGTCTACATCTGCGGCGAGATCGGCATCAACCACAACGGCGAGCTGGAGAACGCCTTCAAGCTCATCGACGTGGCCGCCGAAGCAGGCTGCGACGCCGTCAAGTTCCAGAAGCGCACCCCCGAGATCTGCACCCCGCGCGACCAGTGGGACATCGAACGCGACACCCCCTGGGGCCGGATGACCTACATCGACTACCGGCACCGCGTCGAGTTCGGCGAGGACGAGTACCGCCAGATCGACGAGTACTGCAAGGAGAAGGGGATCGACTGGTTCGCCTCCCCGTGGGACACCGAGGCCGTCGCCTTCCTGGAGAAGTTCGACCTGCCCGCCCACAAGGTCGCCTCCGCCTCCCTGACCGACGACGAACTGCTGCGCGAGCTGCGCGCCACGGGCCGCACGGTCATCCTCTCCACCGGCATGTCCACCCCGCGCCAGATCCGGCACGCCGTCGAGGTCCTCGGCTCCGACAACATCCTGATGTGCCACGCCACCTCGACCTACCCGGCCAAGGCCGAGGAGCTGAACCTCCGTGTGATCAACACGCTGGAGAAGGAGTACCCGAACGTCCCGATCGGCTACTCCGGCCACGAGACCGGCCTGCAGACCACGCTGGCCGCCGTCGCCCTCGGCGCCGCCTTCGTCGAGCGGCACATCACCCTCGACCGCGCCATGTGGGGCTCCGACCAGGCCGCCTCCGTCGAGCCGCAGGGCCTCACCCGCCTCGTCCGGGACATCCGCACCATCGAGGCGTCCCTCGGCGACGGCGTGAAGAAGGTCTACGACTCCGAGCTCGGCCCGATGAAGAAGCTCCGCCGGGTCTCCGGCGTGGTCGCCGAGGCGGAGATCGCCGCCGCGGCCGGCGAGCCGGTCACGGTCTGAGCCCGCACACCACGAGGCAGGGGACGGTCCTACGCCGATGAGCCGCCGCGCCGGGAACGCCGGCCACTCCACCCTCGCGTTCGTCGAGAGCCCGGTGCAGCTCCTCAACGTGCTGGAGTGGGCCCATGCCCGCGCGTCCGGCGCGGGGCTCACCCTGGTCGTGCTGTCCCCGACCGACCCCATGACGCGTGGCCAGCTCCGCCGCATGGCCGAGCTGGCCCGCGAGGAGGGGCACACGGTCCGCTGGGAGGAGGCGCGCGGCGGAGCCACGGCCCCCTTCCGCACCATCGGCGGTCTCGCGGCGCTGCTGCGCGGCGCCGAGCGGATCGTCCTGGGCGACCCGTTCTCCCGGTACGTGCAGCTCCTGCTGACGATCACCGGCGCCCACGACCTCGTCGTCGTCGACGACGGCACCGCGACCATGGAGTTCGTGGCGCAGCTCGCCCATGGGGAACGCCTGGTGCGCTGGCACCGCAAGGGCGGCCGCCCCGGCCCCCGCGACCTGCTGTTCGCGCCGGTGTCGACGGTCGCCCGCAGACGCCTCACGCCCGGCGGCCGGCGATCCGTCGAGGTCTTCTCGTCCATGCCGGTGGAGGAGACACCGCCCGGTGTGACGGTCACCGCGAACGCCTTCGCCTGGACCCGTGACCGCTTCGGCCCGCCCCGCATCACCAAGGGCGCCGACCTGGTCGGCACGTCCCTCGTCGAGACCGGGGTCGTGGACGGCGACCGGTACCTGGACGCCGTCCGGGCCCTGGCCGCGGCGCACGGTGCCACCCGCTACTTCGCCCACCGGCGCGAGAGCGCGGAGAAACTGCACCGGCTCGCGGTCGGGACGGGCCTGGAGGTCGTCCGCCCCGACCTTCCCCTGGAGCTGATCGCCCGCCGCGGCCCCATCGGCCGTACGGTCCTGAGCTTCCCGTCGACCGTCGTGCACACCCTGCCGCTCGCCCTGGCCGGCACCGGCGTCCGGGTCGCGGTGTGCGACATCGACCCGGCGTGGCTGACGGCACACGCGTCACCCCGCGCCCAGGGCTTCCTGTCGGGCGTCACCGGCACCGCACGCGACGTGCACCGGCTCCCGGCGGTCAGCGCGGTGTGAGCCCGGCGGGCCTCTCGGCCAGGAGGAAGGCGCGTGGGCGCCTCTCCTCACCGACGGGTTCCCGCAGCGTCCGCGCCGTCACCCGCAGGCCGGCCTCCGCCAACGCAGCGGCGACCGCCTCGGGGGTCCGCCAGTGACAGGTGAGATCGACATCCCGGCCGAAGCGCTCGGACAGACGCATCCGGCCCGCGGAGTCCCCCGACGCGCGGGCCAGCTCGGCGAACGCGCCGATCAGCGCCCGGTCCAGCGGATGACCGTCGGCCGGCCGGTTGGGGAAGCGCTCTGCGTAGGCGGCGGCGATGGTGTCGTACGAGGCCCGCGTGGCCTCAGGGAAGTCGGCTGGCACCCGGTGACTCCAGGGGGTGTCAGGGACTTGACCCTGGGCACCCGGTCCCGACAGGTGAACACGACCGACGGTTCTGTCGCAGGCGTGGTATCCGTGGAGTATGGGGCAACCCGCGTCGTGGTCACCCTCCGTCGACCTGGCAGGTCGGCTCGGTGAGAAGCGTGCGAGTTTACCCACCTGAATCACTCCCTACGCGTCGGACGACCAGATTTTCTTCCCCGAACGGGTTGAACTTTTGTTGATCGAGGGTCACTCGGCCGTCTCGGCGTCCTACCCTTCAGAGGGTGAACCAACAGATGTCCGCAGAGTCCGAGGCCGACCAAACCGGAGAATCAGCCCTGCCCGGCACCTTGCCGGAGGAGCTGCGCGCCGAGCTCATCGAGTTCCGGCGCGACCTCCACATGCACCCTGAGCTCGGCAACCAAGAGTTCCGAACGACCGCCGCGATCAAGGCCCGCCTGGAGAAGGCCGGCCTGAAGCCCCGCGTCCTCGCGAGCGGCACCGGCCTCGTCTGCGACATCGGCGCATGGGACGGCGGACGCCCCATGCTCGCGCTGCGCGGCGACATCGACGCGCTCCCCATCCCGGACACGAAGAGTGAGTGCTCCTACCGCTCCACCGTGCCCGACCGCGCCCACGCCTGCGGGCACGACGTGCACACCACCGTGGTGCTCGGTGCCGGCCTCGTCCTGGCCGAGCTGGAGCGGCGCGGACAGCTGCCCCGGCCGGTGCGCCTGCTCTTCCAGCCCGCCGAGGAGGTCCTCCCCGGCGGCGCCGTCGAGGCCATCGCGAACGGCGTGCTCGACGGCGTGGGCCGGTTCCTCGCCCTGCACTGCGACCCCAAGGTGCAAGCGGGCCGGATCGGGCTGCGCGAGGGCGCCATCACCTCCGCCTGCGACCGCCTCGAGATCGCCCTGGACGGCCCCGGCGGCCACACCGCCCGCCCCCATCTGACGACCGACCTCGTGACCGCCGTCGCCCGCGTCGTCACCGACGTGCCCGCGATCGTCGCCCGGCGCGCCGACGCCCGCAGCGGACTGTCGGTGACCTGGGGCCGCGTCGAGTCCGGCCACGCGCCCAACGTCATCCCGCAGCACGCCGAGGTGGCCGGAACCGTGCGCTGCCTGGACCTCGACACCTGGCGGCAGGCGCCCGACCTGGTCGTCGCCGCGATCGACGAGGTCGCCAACCTGCACCGCGCCAAGTCGGAGATCAACTACGTGCGGGGCGTCCCGCCCGTCGTCAACGACGCCGACTCCACCGAGCTGCTGCGCGAGGCGATGACCGCCCGGCGCGGCGCCGACTCCGTGGAGTCCACCGAGCAGAGCCTCGGCGGCGAGGACTTCTCCTGGTACCTGGAGCACGTCCCCGGCGCCATGGCCCGCCTCGGCGTCCGCCACCCGGGCGACCGGATCGGGCGTGACCTGCACCAGGGCGACTTCGACGTCGACGAGTCGGCCATCGCGGTCGGCGTGGAGCTGTTCACGGCGGCGGCCCTGATCGACGCCGGGCGCTGACGGCGCGTCCCGCGGGCACGGCTCCGGACGCTCCGCCACCCGTCTCGCCCCCTCCGCTTGCGACAGCCGGGGGGCGGGGAGAGTCTGGGCCATGGCGGGCGGTCCGGAGCGCTGCCGCGCGGAAGGCACCATGGGTGCGGTCGCCCCATGTGTGCCTTTCGATCCGGTGGTTCACAAGGACGTAACCGGCCATCGGCACGAATGGATAACGGCACGGCGAAACCCCGTTCCCAGGAGTGTCTACGCGCGTTAATGTGCGCCGAACCCAGCACCCACTGCGGGGCTTGGAGAATGGGGACTTCACGATGCGTCGGACATCCAAACTGACCAGTGTCGCGGTGGGGGTCGCGTCGATCGCGCTCGCTGCCACGGCGTGCGGTGGCACCAGCAGCGACAGCGGCAGCGGCGGTGACAGCAGCAGCGACTCCAAGGGTCTCGCCATCGCCTACGACATCGGCGGCAAGGGCGACCAGTCCTTCAACGACGCCGCGTTCGCGGGCCTGGAGCGGGCGAAGAAGGAGTTCGGTTACAAGACCGCCGACATCGAGCCCACCGAGGGCGAGACGGATGCCGACAAGGAGCAGCGCCTCGCGTCGCTGGCCAAGCAGGGCTACAACCCGGTGATCGGCGTCGGCTTCGCCTACGGTCCCGCGATGGAGGCCGTGGCCAAGAAGTACCCGAAGACCACCTTCGGCATCGTCGACTCCGTGGTCGAGGGCAAGAACGTCGCCTCCCTCGTCTTCGCCGAGCAGGAGGCCTCCTACCTGGCCGGCGTCGCCGCGGCCAAGGCCACCAAGACGAACACGGTCGGCTTCGTCGGCGGTGTCGACGTTCCGCTGATCCACAAGTTCGAGGCCGGTTACAAGCAGGGCGTCCAGGACACCAACCCCAAGGTGAAGGTCCTGTCGCAGTACCTGACGCAGACCGCCGAGGAGGGTGGCTTCTCCAGCCCCGACAAGGGCAAGGCCGCCGCCGAGGGCCAGATCGAGAAGGGCTCGGACGTCGAGTACGCCGCCGCCGGCCTCTCCGGCCAGGGCGTGATCGAGGCCGCCTCGAAGGCCAAGGTCTGGGCGATCGGTGTCGACTCCGACCAGTTCAAGCAGGCGGCTCTCGCCAACTACAAGAACTCCATCCTGACGTCCGCCCTGAAGGACGTCGGCGGCGCCGTGTTCACGCTGGCCAAGTCCGTCCACGACGGCAAGCCGCTGACCGGCACGCAGACCTTCGACCTCAAGGTCAACGGCGTGGGCCTCTCCGACTCCAACCCGGAGTTCGCGAAGATCCCGGGTCTGACCGAGGCCGTCGACAAGGCCAAGGAAGGCATCATCGACGGCTCCATCAAGGTCAACACGGAGTAACAGCGGCCGTACGGCCGTTCGTCGTACGACTGTTCAGCGGGCGGGCATCCGACGGGTGCCCGCCCGCTCGTCGTTCCCGGCCACGGCCCTCTCATCCGTCCTCCGGGTGACGCGCCGGTCACCCACGGCCACCCTCCGGCCCCCGCGAACGGCCTCCGGCCCGCCCCGCGCGTGCCGTTGGCCACGGGCCTATAACAAGGTGGACAGAAGGGGTTTCCTGGCAGGTCTACGCGCGTTACTCTGCGGCGAAAGCCAGCGCCGTTGCTGCAAGCTGTCCCACGGCTGTACCCCCCCGGCGCTAGTACGACAGGAGTCTCACGACATGCGCCGGATTTCCCGGATCACGGTCGCAGGCGCAGCGACCGCCTCTCTGGCCCTCGCTCTCTCCGCCTGCGGCGGCACCTCCACCAAGGCCTCCTCGGAGGACTCGAAGGGCGGGGACAAGGGTCTCGCCATCGCGTACGACGTCGGCGGCAAGGGCGACCAGTCCTTCAACGACGCCGCGTTCGCGGGCCTGGAGCAGGCGAAGAAGGAGTTCGGCTACACGACCGCCGACGTCGAGCCCACCGACGGCGAGACGGACGCCGACAAGGAGCAGCGCCTCGCGTCGCTGGCCAAGCAGGGCTACAACCCGGTGATCGGCGTCGGCTACGCGTACGCCGCCGCCGTCAAGGGCGCCGCCGAGAAGTTCCCGGACACCACCTTCGGCATCGTCGACGACTCCACCGTCGAGGCGAAGAACGTCGCGGACCTCGTCTTCTCCGAGGAGCAGGCGTCGTACCTGGCCGGTGTCGCCGCCGCCAAGTCCACCAAGACGAACACGGTCGGCTTCGTGGGCGGCGTGGACATCCCGCTGATCCACAAGTTCCAGGCCGGCTTCGAGCAGGGCGTCAAGGACACCAACCCCAAGGCCAAGGTCCTCACCCAGTACCTCACGCAGACCGCGGAGGAGGGTGGCTTCTCCAGCCCCGACAAGGGCAAGTCGGCCGCCGAGGGCCAGATCGAGAAGAAGGCGGACGTCGTCTACGCCGCCGCCGGTCTGTCGGGTCAGGGTGTCATCGAGGCCGCCGCCGCCAACAAGGTGTGGGCCATCGGTGTCGACTCCGACCAGTACAGCCAGGAAGCGCTCGCCAAGTACAAGGACTCGATCCTGACCTCGGCGATGAAGGACGTCGCCAAGGCGGTGTACAACCTGGCGAAGTCGGTCGAGGACGGCAAGCCCGAGACCGGTATCGTTCGTGGCGATCTGAAGTCGGGTGAGGTGAGCCTGTCGAACTCCAACCCGAAGTTCGCGGACAATGCCGAGCTTCAGGCAGCCCTCAAGACGGCCAAGGAGAAGATCGTCAGCGGCGAGATCAAGGTCAAGACCAGCTGAGTGAAGCCAGACCCTGAGCAGCGGTAACCCCAGGGGTTTCGTCCGCTCGACGGGGTACGGGGAGGCTCGCTCCCCGTACCCCGTTGTCGCGGTACGCCGGCCCCTTTTCAGGCCATAGGGGCGCTACGCGCGTAGACGACCCCCGTCCCCAGGAGTGTGCGCCATCAAAGCGTCCAGCAGCCCTCCGGCCGGCGCGGCGGTCAACGGTCAGGTGACCGCCGTCGAGCTCGCCGGGATCACCAAGCGTTTCCCGGGCGTCGTGGCCAACCACGACATCCACCTCACCGTCCGCAAGGGCACCGTCCACGCCCTCGTCGGCGAGAACGGCGCCGGCAAGTCGACGCTGATGAAGATCCTCTACGGCATGCAGAAGCCGGACGAGGGCACCATCGCGGTCGACGGCGAGCAGGTCACCTTCTCCTCCCCGGCCGACGCCATCGTGCGCGGCATCGGCATGGTGCACCAGCACTTCATGCTCGCGGACAACCTCACCGTCCTCGAGAACGTGGTGCTGGGCAGCGAGAAGCTGTACGGCATCGGCGCCAAGGCGCGCCGCAAGATCAAGGAGCTCTCCGAGCGCTACGGCCTCGGCGTGGAGCCCGACCGCCTCGTCGAGGAGCTCGGCGTCGCCGCCCGCCAGCGCGTGGAGATCCTCAAGGTCCTCTACCGCGGCGCCCGCACCCTGATCCTCGACGAGCCGACCGCGGTCCTCGTGCCGCAGGAGGTCGACGCCCTCTTCGAGAACCTGCGCGAGCTGAAGTCCGAAGGCCTGTCGGTCATCTTCATCTCCCACAAGCTGGGCGAGGTGCTCTCCGTCGCCGACGAGATCACCGTCATCCGCCGCGGCACCACCGTCGGCACGGCCGTCCCCGCCGAGACCACGCCGAAGCAGCTCGCCGAGATGATGGTGGGCAGCGAGCTGCCCACCCCTGAGACCGCCGAGTCCACGGTCACCGACCGCCCGGTCATCACCGTCGACAAGCTCCGCCTGGAGACGGCCGGCGGCAAGGCCCTCCTGGACGACATCTCCTTCACCATCCACGAGGGCGAGATCCTGGGCATCGCCGGCGTCGAGGGCAACGGCCAGACCGAACTGGTCGACGCCCTCATCGGCCTCAAGCACGCGGACACCGGCACGATCACCCTCGCCGACGAGGAGATCACCGGCTGGACCACCCGCAAGCGCCGCGAGCAGGGCATCGGCTACATCCCCGAGGACCGGCACCGGCACGGTCTGCTCCTGGAGGCCCCCCTCTGGGAGAACCGCATCCTCGGCCACGTCACCGAGGAGCCCCTCGCCAAGGGTGTCTGGCTGAACCCGAAGGCCGCCCAGCAGGACACGCGTCGCATCGTCGAGGCGTACGACGTCCGCACCCCCGGCATCGACGTCACCGCCGCCTCGCTGTCCGGCGGCAACCAGCAGAAGCTGATCGTCGGCCGCGAGATGAGCCACAAGCCGCGCTTCCTCATCGCCGCGCACCCCACCCGCGGTGTGGACGTCGGCGCGCAGGCCGCGATCTGGGACCACATCCGCGAGGCCCGCCGCGAGGGCCTGGCCGTGCTGCTGATCTCCGCCGACCTGGACGAGCTGATCGGCCTGTCCGACACCCTCCGCGTGATCTACAACGGCAAGCTGGTCGCGGACGCCGACCCGGCCACCATCACCCCGGAGCAGCTGGGCTCGGCGATGACGGGTGCCGCCACCGGGCACCTCGAACACGACGACACGACCCCCGGGACTCCGAACCTGAGCAAGTCTCCCGAGTCCGGCGAAGACGAGGCACGCTGATGAAGAAGTTCGACAAGGAGCGCGTGCTCCTCGCGGTGGCCGGACCGGTCATCGCGCTCGCCGTGGCCTTCGTGCTCAGCGCGATCGTCCTGGTCGCCTCGGGCAAGAGCCCGGTCGAGCCGTACACCCTGATGTTCGAGCAGCTCGGCTTCTCCGACATCCAGGTGCTGATCATCAACCAGGCGTCGCTGTACTACATCGCGGCGCTCGCGGTCGCCATCGGCTTCCGGATGAACCTGTTCAACATCGGCGTCGACGGCCAGTACCAGCTCGCCGCCATGATGGCCGCCGTCGTCGGCGCCCACGCCAGCCTGCCGGCCGGCCTCCAGGTGCCGCTGCTCCTCCTCACGGCCGTCCTCACCGGCGCCTTCTGGTCCGGCATCGCCGGTGTCCTGAAGGTCACCCGGGGCGTCAGCGAGGTCGTCGCGACGATCATGCTCAACGCGATCGCTACCTCCGTGATCGCCTACCTGTGGCTGCCGGACGTCTTCGGCGTCAAGGTCGGCAACAACAACACCACCGGCGAGATGCACGAGTCCGGCTGGATCAGCGGCATCCCCGTCGGCGACGCCGGCGAGATCTACGGCCTGGTCTTCCTCGCCGTGCTGCTCGGCATCGGCTACTGGGTCGCCCTCAACCGCACCCGCTTCGGCTTCGACCTGCGCGCCTCCGGCGCCTCGGAGACGGCCGCCGCGGCCAGCGGCGTCGACCCCAAGCGCATGGTGCTCACCGCCATGCTGCTCTCCGGCGGCATCGCGGGCCTCGCCGGCCTGCCGATCCTGCTCGGCGACACCCACACGTACAGCCTGAACTTCCCCACCGGCATCGGCTTCCTCGGCATCGGCATCGCGCTGCTCGGCCGCAACAGCCCCGTCGGCATCGCGTTCGCCGCCCTGCTGTGGGCCTGGCTCGACAAGGCGTCCCCCGAGCTGGACTTCCACGGCTACGACAAGGAGATCGCGGTCATCATGCAGGGCCTGATCGTTCTCTCGGTCGTCGTCTCCTACGAGGCCGTCCGTGAGTGGGGCCTGCGCCGCCAGCAGCGCCGGGTCGGCGCCGAACTGGCAGCCGGTCACGTCCTCGGCGCCGACAACAACACCACGAAGGAGGTGGCTGGCCGATGACTGCCCCGACCTCAGCGGTTGATGTCAACCAGCCCTCGCTGCAGCCCGCGGCGCCGACCGGCCGCCGTCTGTCCTGGCAGGTGCTGCTGCTGGTCATCGCCGGAGCCCTGGCACTGACCTCGATCGTCCGCATCATCACCGGCGCCGACGGCATCACCAACGTCAGCCAGATGTCCACCGCGCTCCAGCTCGCCGTGCCGATCGGACTGGCCGGTCTCGGCGGTCTGTGGGCCGAGCGGGCCGGCGTCGTCAACATCGGTCTCGAGGGCATGATGATCCTCGGCACCTGGTTCGGCGCCTGGGCCGGCTTCCAGTGGGGCCCCTGGACCGGTGTCGTCGTCGGCATCGGCGGCGGCTGCATCGGCGGCATCCTGCACGCCATCGCCACCGTCACCTTCCGGGTCAACCACATCGTCTCCGGTGTGGCGCTCAACATCCTCGCCCTCGGCATCACCCGCTACCTCGCGCCCCTCGCCTTCGAGGGCCACGCGGGCGGCTCCGCCAAGCAGTCCCCGGCGGTCGAGACCCTCGGTCACTTCACCGTGCCGGGCCTGTCCGACGGCCTGCGGGACCTGAACGACAACGGCTGGTTCTTCATCTCGGACATCGCCGGTCTGCTCGGCGGCCTGGTCACCAACGTCTCCTGGCTGACCCTGATCGCCGTCGCGCTGATCCCCGGCACCTGGTGGATCCTGTGGCGGACCGCCTTCGGTCTGCGGCTGCGCTCCTGTGGTGAGAACCCGGTCGCCGCCGAGTCCCTCGGCGTCAACGTCTACAAGTACAAGTACATCGCCGTGATCATCTCCGGTGGTCTGGCCGGCCTCGGTGGCGTCTTCCTCTCCATCGTCGCCAACCCCTTCTACCTGGAGGGCCAGGTCAGCGGCCGCGGTTACATCGGCCTCGCCGCCATGATCTTCGGCAACTGGATGCCGGGCGGCCTCGCCCTCGGCGCCGGCCTGTTCGGCTACACCGACAGCCTCAACCTGCGCGGCGGCTCCACCAACGTGCACGCCCTGCTGCTGCTCGGCGCCCTGCTGCTGATCATCGGCGCCGTCTACCTGGTGGTCCGCAAGAAGTACGCCCCGTCGATGATCACCGCCGTGGTCGGCGCGCTGGTGTACACCTGGTACGCCACCACCAACGAGGTGCCCAACCAGGTCGTCTCCGCCACGCCGTACGTCGTCACGCTCGTCGTCCTCACGCTGTCCGCGCAGCGCCTGCGGATGCCGAAGGCGGACGGCCTTCCGTACCGGAAGGGACAGGGCAAGTGAGCCCGGCCGCCGCGCCCGACGTCGACTGGGACAGGCTGCGGGCCGCCGCGCGGGACGCCATGTCCCGCGCCTACGCCCCCTACTCCGGCTACCCGGTCGGCGCCGCGGCCCTCGTCGACGACGGCCGCACGGTCACCGGCTGCAACGTCGAGAACGCCTCCTACGGGCTCGGCCTGTGCGCGGAGTGCGGACTCGTCTCGCAGCTGCAGAACACAGGGGGCGGCCGGCTCACGCACTTCGCGTGCTCCGACGGCGAGGGCCGCACCCTGGTGCCCTGCGGCCGCTGCCGCCAGCTGCTCTACGAGTTCGGCGGCCCCGACCTGCTGCTCGACACCCCGGCCGGCATCCTGCCGCTGTCGGAGATGCTGCCCCAGGCGTTCGGACCGGACCACCTCAGCAAGTAACCCTCGTGCGGCCCCTCTGCGTCGCTCACGCGACCGTCCAGAGGGGCCGTGTGTCTTCTGGAACCTTCGGAAGGAAAGCCATGGCTGTTTTGTCGACGGATGCCATCTCCGTCATCCGCACCAAGCGGGACCGCGGCGAGCTCAGCGACGAACAGATCGACTGGGTCATCGACGCGTACACCCGCGGGGAGGTCGCCGACGAGCAGATGTCCGCACTCGCCATGGCGATCCTGCTCAACGGCATGAACCGCCGTGAGATCGCCCGCTGGACCGCCGCGATGATCGCCTCCGGCGAGCGCATGGACTTCTCGTCCCTGAGCCGCCCGACCGCCGACAAGCACTCCACCGGCGGCGTCGGCGACAAGATCACCCTGCCGCTCGCGCCCCTGGTCGCCGCCTGCGGCGCGGCCGTCCCGCAGCTGTCCGGCCGCGGCCTCGGCCACACCGGCGGCACCCTGGACAAGCTGGAGTCCATCCCCGGCTGGCGCGCGCTGCTGTCCAACGAGGAGATGCTGGACGTCCTCGACACGACCGGCGCGGTGATCTGCGCGGCGGGCGACGGCCTGGCACCCGCCGACAAGAAGCTGTACGCCCTGCGGGACGTCACCGGCACCGTCGAGGCCATCCCGCTGATCGCCTCCTCGATCATGTCGAAGAAGATCGCCGAGGGCACCGGCTCGCTCGTCCTGGACGTCAAGGTCGGCTCCGGCGCCTTCATGAAGACCATCGAGGACGCCCGCGAACTCGCCTCGACGATGGTCGGCCTCGGCACCGACCACGGCGTGAAGACCGTCGCCCTGCTCACCGACATGTCGACCCCGCTCGGCCTCACCGCGGGCAACGCCCTGGAGGTCCGCGAGTCCGTCGAGGTCCTGGCCGGCGGCGGCCCCGCCGACGTGGTCGAGCTGACCGTCGCCCTGGCCCGCGAGATGCTGGCGGCGGCCGGCCTGGAGGACGCCGACCCGGCGAAGGCCCTGGCCGACGGCTCGGCGATGGACGTCTGGCGGCGCATGATCGCGGCCCAGGGCGGCGACCCGGACGCCGAACTGCCCGTCGCGCGCGAGCAGCACGTCGTCACGGCCCCGTCCTCCGGTGTCCTCACCCGCCTCGACGCCTACGACGTCGGCGTCGCCGCCTGGCGCCTGGGCGCCGGACGCGCCCGCAAGGAGGACCCGGTGCAGGCGGGCGCCGGCGTCGAGATGCACGCCAAGCCCGGCGACACGGTGACCGCGGGGCAGCCCCTGCTGACCCTGCACACCGACACCCCGGAGCGCTTCGAGTACGCCCTCCAGTCGCTGACGGACGCCTACGACATCGCCCCGTCGGGCACGCCGTTCACCGCCGCGCCGGTCGTGCGGGAACGTATCGCCTGACCTGCGGTTTCTCCTTTCAGGTGAACGGGACCGGTGGACCCCCACCGGTCCCGTTCGGCATGCTGGGATCGGTGACGCACCGATAGGAGACCGCCATGAGCGCACTCACCGTGAGCCAGGACCCCGACCAGAACTGGGACGACCTCGTCCGGTTCTGGGAGGAGATGGAATGGCCCGAGGGCAGCAAGGTGGAGATCATCGAGGGGATCATCACCGTGTCACCTGCTCCCGCGTCCCGCCACAACGTGATCGCGGCCCGTATTCAACGCCGCCTCTACTCCGCGATCCCCGAGGACTGGGAGATCTTCCAGACACTGGCGATCGCCGTGCCGTCCCGTCTGGGCATGCTCATCCCGGACCTGCTCGTGGCGCCCGTGGAGGAGTGCGCGGAGGCGGAGTCCCACATCCCGGCGGCCCTGGCCGAACTCGTCGTCGAGGTGACCTCCAAGTCCAACGCCCAGCACGACCGCGTCAGCAAGCCCGCCGCCTACGCCACCGCCGGGATCCCGCTGTACCTGCTGGTCGACCGCTGGGCCCCCGGCGGCCCCACCGCCACGCTCTTCGGCGAGCCCAAGGGCGATGTCTACCGGGTTCTGAGCGCCGTGAAGTTCGGCGATCCCATCAAGCTGCCGGATCCGTTCGGCCTGACGATCGACACCGGTGAGTTCCCCGTCGACTGACGCTCAGCCCAGCAGCGCCGCCACCGCCACCAGCACCGGCACCGAGAGCACCGTCGAGAGCAGGATCGCGTCGCGGGCCAGGCGTTCTGCCACGCCGTAGGTCGACGCGTAGGTGAACAGGTTCTGTGCGGCGGGCAGGGCCGAGGTCACGACCACGTCGAGCAGGGGAGCGCCCCGCAGACCGAAGACACCGGCCGCCAGCGCCCAGGCCGCGGCGGGCTGGCCGAGGGACTTCAGGGCCACCGCGAGGAACACCGGGTGCCGGTCCGGGCCCCGGCCCGGCATCGCGCTGCCGCACAGGGAGATGCCGAAGGCCAGCAGGACCGCCGGGACCGACATGCCGCCGATCAGGGTCAGCGGGTCCAGCACCGGCGCCGGCACCCGCACCCCGGCCGCCGACACCGCCACACCCGCCAGGGAGCCGAGCGCGATCGGGTTGCGCAGCGGCGCCAGCAGGCGGTGCCACAGCGGGCCCTTCGTACCGCCCCCGGACAGGTCGAGGATCGTCAGCGCGACCGGCGTGACCCCGACCAGCTGGAACAGCAGCACCGGAGCCACCAGCGACGCGTCGCCGAGGACGTACACGGCGATGGGTATGCCCAGGTTCCCCGAGTTGACGTAGCTGGAGCACAGGGCGCCGATCGTGGTGCGGCCCACGCCCCAGCGGCGTACGGCGCCGAACGCCACGAAGACCCCGGCCGCCGCGGCCGTGCTCAGCGCGGTGACCAGGAGACGGTCGGAGAAGATCACCGAGAGGTCGGTCCCCGCGAGGGTGGTGAAGAGGAGCGCGGGCGACGCCACGTGGAACGCCAGCTTCGTCAGCACGTCCCGGCCGTGCTCCCCGAGGTATCCGCGCCGGCCGATCACATAGCCGACGGCGATGACCACCGCGATCACCGCGAACCCCGTCAACACCCCCTGCACGGAGCCTCCTTCGCGGGTATCGGGCCGCGCGGTCTTCGAGGAGGAACCGGTGCTTGGGGCATACACCCAACCCTCGGGTGCGGGAGGCGCCCGGGTCAATGTGATCCCGGTCGGCGGACACGCCGGCACGCGCCCGCGATGAGTTGGCGGCCCGGCCCCGGTCTACCGCTCGTGGACGCCATGACACCCGCGGTACTCGTGCTGGCCGGCCCCGTCACGCGGGGTGAGGTGACAGGGCTGTGCGCGGTCGTCCGGGCGCGGCTGGAGGGCGGCCGGTCCAGGGTGGTCGTGTGCGACGTCGGCGGGCTCGGCCCGCCGGGCCTGGGGACCGTCGATCTGCTGGCCCGGCTCCAGCTCACCGCCCGCCGCGCCGGAGGCCGGATACGGCTGCGGGACCCGGACCCCGCCCTACACGCCCTTCTCGACCTCGTCGGCCTCCGCTTCGAGGTGGAGGGGCAGCCCGAAGAGCGGGAACCAGCGCTTCGTGTCGAGGAAGCAGTGGAACCCGGTGATCCGCCCCCCTGAGATCTCCAGGACCTGGACCGCCCACGGCGTGAATCCGCCCGCCTCCGGGTCCGGCTTGTACTGGGCGAACCCCGGCAGCCCGTTGACCTGGACGGGGAGCAGCCGGGAGCCCGCGCACGGGGCGCCCAGCGTCGTCATGAAACCGGTGATGTCCCCGGCGCCGGTCAGCCACAGGTCGAACGGCGGCATCGTCATGATGGCGTCCTCGTGCAGCAGTGCGGTCAGCGCCGTCATGTCGTACCCCTCGAAGGCGGCGACATAGCGGTCCAGGAGCTTCTGCTGCTCGTCGTCCAGCGGATCGGCGACCGCCGCCTCGGCGCCCGGCTGCTGCTGCTCGTCGAGGGTGGCCCGGGCCCGCTGGAGCGCGCTGTTGACCGACGCGACCGAGGTGCCGAGCAGCTCGGCGACCTCGCTCGCCCTCCACGCCAGCACCTCGCGCAGGATCAGCACCGCCCGCTGCTTCGGCGGCAGCTGCTGGAGCGCGGCCATGAAGGCGAGCCGCACCGACTCCTTCGCGACGGCCGCCTCCGCCGGGTCGTCCGTCGTGGGCAGCACGCGGCTGTCCGGCACAGGCTCCAGCCAGGTGTGGTCCGGGCGCGGCGACAGGGCGGCCTGCGCGAGCGGCGTCGACTCGGTGAGATCCATGGGCCTGGCCCGCTTGTTGCCCGCGGTCAGCATGTCCAGGCAGACGTTCGTCGCGATGCGGTACAGCCACGAGCGCAGGCTGGAGCGGCCCTCGAACTTGTCGTAGCTGCGCCAGGCACGCACCATCGTGTCCTGCACCGCGTCCTCGGCCTCGAAGGACGAACCGAGCATGCGGTAGCAGTACCCGGTCAGCTCGACGCGGTGCTTCTCCAACCTGACGTCGAGGTCCGTCGTCGTGGTCGCCGTACCGTCGCTCATCGTCCACCCACCCCCTGTGGCCGTCCCGCGGGACGCCTCGTCGCGCCCCACCACTTCGGAAGCTACCGCAGCCCACTGACAATGGCCCCCGGAGTCGGAGAACCCGCAGGTGGGCGGGGCATGACAGCGGGGCGCACCCCCATGTCACGAGTGCGCCCCGATGGTGTGCGGCCGTACGCCGGGCTCAGCCCAGCGGGACGCCGTTCACGGGCAGGCCCTGGGTCGGGAGGCCCTGCGCCGGCAGGCTCTCCAGCGGCAGCCCGCCGAGGAGCCCGGTGGCCGCGCCGGTCGGGGCGGCGGCCAGCGCCGGGGCGCCCGCCAGCGTCCCCTCGGCGGCCGGCTGCGCGGCGGCCAGTCCGGCGGCCACCGCCTCCTGCCCGCCGGCCAGACCCTGGGCGGCGTTCGGGGTGGCCTGCGTCAGGCTCTCCGCCGGGAGCGTCCGGGTCACGGTGTCCAGCGCCGCGCCGGCGTCGGGGACGGCGGGCGCGGCGTTCGCGGCACCGGCGCCCGTGGCGGCGAAGGCGGCACCGAGCGCGGCGACACCGAGGGACTTGGCGACAGACTGCTTCATGGAAAACCTCGGAATTCGAGAACGGGGATGTGAGCGGTTCTTCGACCGTAAACACCCCCGCCGCCCGGCCGCAAACATCGAATTGCGGACGGATTGTGAATGGCGTCCGCAGTCCCTGTGCGCCCAGGACCGCTGGTCAGTCGCTCTCGCCCGGAGAACCGCTGGTAGAGCCCGTCTGTCGGAAAAGCCACTCGGACTTGAGTTCGGCATATCCGGGCTTGATCACGTCATTGATCATCGCCAGCCGTTCATCGAAAGGAATGAACGATGATTTCATCGCATTGACGGAGAACCACTGCATGTCGTCGAGCGTGTAACCGAACGCCTCGACAAGATGCTCGAATTCCTGGCTCATGCTGGTGTGGGACATCAGGCGGTTGTCGGTGTTCACCGTCGCGCGGAAGTGCAGTCGGCGCAGCAGTCCGATCGGATGCGCCTCGTACGAGTCGGCCGCGCCCGTCTGCAGATTGGAGCTCGGGCACAGCTCCAGCGGGATGCGCTTGTCCCGCACGTACGACGCGAGCCGTCCGAGCTCCACCGAGCCGTCGTCCCGCACCCGGATGTCGTCGATGATGCGCACCCCGTGCCCCAGCCGGTCGGCGCCGCACCACTGCAGGGCCTGCCAGATGGACGGCAGCCCGAACGCCTCGCCGGCGTGGATCGTGAAGTGGTTGTTCTCCCGCTTCAGGTACTCGAAGGCGTCGAGATGCCGGGTCGGCGGGTGGCCCGCCTCGGCGCCCGCGATGTCGAAACCGACGACGCCCAGGTCCCGGTAGGAGTTGGCGAGCTCGGCGATCTCCAGCGAGCGGGCCGCGTGCCGCATCGCGGTGAGCAGCGCGCCCACCCGGATGCGGTGACCGTTCTCCCGGGCGATCCGCTCGCCCTCCCGGAAACCCTCGTTGACGGCCTCGACGACCTCCTCCAGGGTGAGCCCGCCCTCCAGGTGCTGCTCCGGGGCGTAGCGCACCTCGGCGTAGACGACCCCGTCCTCCGCGAGGTCCTCCGCGCACTCGCGGGCGACCCGCACCAGGGCGTCGCGGGTCTGCATCACCGCCACGGTGTGCGAGAACGTCTCCAGATAGCGTTCCAGCGAGCCGGAGTCGGCGGCCTCCTGGAACCAGAGCCCGAGCTTGCCGGGATCGGTCTCGGGAAGACCGGAATAGCCCGACTCGTGGGCGAGCTCGACGATCGTGCCGGGGCGGAGCCCGCCGTCGAGGTGGTCGTGCAGCAGAACCTTCGGGGCCCGGCGGATCTGGTCCGAGCTCGGGGTGTGCGCCTTCGGGGCAGTCTGGCTCGTCATTTCCGCACTCTAACGCCTACGCGCGTAGAGAGCGCGTCTCCGCGCACACGTCCGGATCGCCGCTTTACACATCCGTCGATACGTAACGGTGACCGCACGGACGGGTCGCGGACGCGCCCACTTCTGCCACTGTTCTGTCATGGCACAGCAAGCGACGCCGGTGCGCAGGGTCCGGCTGGGCAGGGCGATGGGGCCGGAGCCGACAGCGGTGAGCGGCGTGGTGCTGCTGCTCCCGCCAGGTGACGCGAGCTCATATCGCAGACCCGCACCGCTGTTGGCCACCTCCCTGACCCGCGCCCTCGGGCGCCGGCTCCACCGGGCCGGGCGCGGAGAAGGGCTCGCCGTGCACGTCGTCCACTACCGCTACCGCGGCTGGAACGGCGACGAGGCCGCCCTCCTCGGCGACGCCCTGTGGGCCGCCGACGAGGCCGTACGGCTCTACGGCGACGTGCCCGTGTGCCTCGCCGGCCTCGACATGGGCGGACGGGCGGCGCTGCGCGCGGGCGGCCACGAGGCCGTCAACTCCGTGCTCGCCATCGCCCCTTGGCTGCCCGAGGAGGACGCCGCGGACCCGCCCGAACCGGTGAAGCAGCTCGCCGGGCGGCGCGTGCTGATCGTGCACGGCACGAACGACGAGCGCACCGACCCCGAACTGTCCTTCCGGCTGGCGGCGCGGGCGAAGAAGGCCAACCGGGAGGTGTGCCGGTTCGAAGTGCACTCCGACCGGCACCGGTTGCATCAGCACCGGGACGAAGTGCTCGCCCTCGCCGAGGACTTCGTCATGGGCTGCCTGTTCGGGGCGGTGTTCTCGCGGCCGGTCGCCGACGCGTTCGCCGCACCGCCGCCGCTCGGGCTGCGGATGCCGCTGGCCTCCGGGTTCGGGAAGTCGTTGCGACGGTAGGTGTGTTGGGTTCCGGTCCGGGGCCTGGTGTGGGTTCGGGTCCGGGGCGGTTCCTGGTTTCTCAAGGCAGCAGCGTTCCCCTGCGGGAGAGCAGGAACTTCTTGAACGCCGCCACCGGAGGCGTGTCCGGGCGGTCCGCCAGCCACGCGACGCCGATCTCGCGGGCCGCCCGGGGAGCCGTCACGGTCAGCTCTCTGACTCCCGGCCGGGGCACGGCCGGCGGCGGCAGCAGCGCCACCCCCAGACCCGCCGCCACCAGACCCCGCAGCGTCTCCGCCTCCTCGCCCTCGAAGGCGATCCGCGGCCGGAACCCCGCCTCCCGGCACAGGTCGTCGGTGATCCGGCGCAGCCCGTAGCCCGGCTCCAGCGTCACGAAGTTCTCCTCCGCCGCCTCCGCCAGCCGGATGCGCCGACGGGCGGCGAGACGGTGCTCGGCCGGGACGACCAGCCGCAGTTTCTGCTCGTCCAGGCGGCGCGCCACCAGGTCCGGGGCGTCCGGGACCGGCGACGTCAGGCACAGGTCCAGCTCACCGGCCCGCAGGCCCTCCAGCATCGCCTCCCCGTAGTTCTGCACCAGGCTGAAGCGGACCCGCGGATGATCGGCGCGGAACGCCTGCAGCAGGCCCGGGACCGTCTCCGCGCCCATGGTGTGCAGAAAGCCGAAGGCGACCTTGCCGGTCGCCGGGTCGGCGTCGGCGCGGACCTCCTCGGCGGCGCGCTCCACCTCGGCGAGGGCGCGCTCGACGGAGGCGAGGAACGTACGGCCCGCGGGGGTCAGCGAGACCGTGCGGCCGTGCCGGGCGAACAGGTCCACACCCAGATCCTGCTCCAGGCGGACCATGGCCCGCGACAGCGTCGACTGCGGCACCCCCATCTCGTGCGCGGCCCGGGTGACGTGCTCCGTACGGGCCACACCGGCGAAGTACGCGAGGCGGGGAGCGAGCAGCCGTGTCATGTCGGCCATGTCTTCTGTGTCACTGGACGGTGACAGCCGACGTCGTGAACTGTGCTGATGCGCCATGGGAACGATTATGGCGAATCCATGCATTGGACGGATCAGTGGTGGTGTTCGTAGCGTCGAAGCATGCCTTCCGCCAGTACCGAGGCGTCCACGTCCGTGGTCGCCGCCGCACCCGCAGCCCCTGTCGACGACTCCCGTATGGCCCCGGGCGGTCCCGGATACCGCCGGATGAGCCTTGCTCTCTTTCTCGCCGGGGTCGCGACCTTCGCCCTCCTCTACTCCACGCAGGCCCTCCTGCCGCTGATCTCCGGTGAGTTCGGCGTGCCCGCGAGCGCGGCCAGCTGGACGGTGGCGGCAGCGACCGGCGGACTGGCCCTGTTCGTGCTCCCCATGAGCGCCCTGTCCGAGCGGTACGGCCGCCGTACCGTCATGACGGCCTCCCTGGCCGTCGCGGTCGCCGTCGGCCTCGCGGTGCCCTTCGCACCGAACCTGACCACGCTCGTCGTCCTGCGGGCGATCCAGGGCGCCGCGCTGGCGGGCCTGCCGGCCTCGGCGACCGCGTACCTCGCCGAGGAGGTGCGGCCCAGGGCGCTCGTCACGGCGATCGGGCTGTTCGTCGCGGGCAACAGCGTGGGCGGCATGAGCGGCCGTGTCATCACCGGCTGGGTGGCCCAGGAGTGGGGCTGGCGGGTGGCGGTCGGCGTCATCGGCGCCGTCGCGGTGGCCTGCGCGGTCGCCTTCCGGCTGCTGCTTCCGGCGCCGCGGCACTTCACGCCCGGGTCGCTGCGGCCGCGGGTGCTGGCGCGGACCGTGCGGGACCATCTGTCGAACCCGCTGCTGCGCCGGCTGTACGCGATCGGCGCGCTGTTCATGACCGTGTTCGGCGGTGTCTACACCGTGATCGGGTACCGGCTCGCCGAAGCGCCGTTCTCGTTGCCGCAGGGCATCGTCGGTTCGATCTTTCTCGTGTATCTCGTCGGCACGGTGTCCGCTTCCACGGCGGGACGGCTGGTGGACCGGCTCGGGCGGCGCGGTGCCCTGTACGCGGCCGGTGCCACGACGGCGTCGGGGCTGCTGCTGTCCCTGGCGGGGTCCCTGCCGCTGGTGCTGCTGGGGCTCGTGCTGATCACCGCCGGGTTCTTCGCGGGGCACGCGGTGGCGTCGTCGGCGGTCAGCAAGACGGCGTCGGTCGGGCGTGCGCAGGCCGCGGCGTTGTATCAGTCGGCCTACTACATCGGCTCCAGTGCGGGGAGCACGGTCGGGGCCATCGCGTTCCATGCCGGGGGCTGGGGCGGGACCGTCGGGGTCGGGCTGGTGGCCGTTCTCGGTGTCGTGACGATCACCGTGCTGGGGACTCGGGCGGCTCGGGCCCGGACGGCCGCTGTGGTGGCCGCCTGAGCTGTGATGAAAAGAAAAGCCCCCGGCCGGTAGTCGGTCGGGGGTTTCCCTGTGTCACCACGCCGTGCGAGTCCTGTCCGACTTCTCCGACGGCAGTAGCAGCCAGAGCGCTATGTAGAGCAGGAACTGCGGCCCCGGCAGCAGGCAGGAGAGCAGGAAGATCACGCGCATCGTCGTGGCGGAGGTGCCGAAGCGGCGCGCCAGCGCGGCGCACACTCCGCCGATCATGCGGCCGTGGGTGGGTCGGGCGAGCGCGGTCATGGTGCGGCTCCTTCGTGAGCGTCGGTCGGCGGCGCCTCGTCGGGCCCTCCGAGTGGTGTCTCCTCCACTGACCTCAACGCTACGAGGACAAACGGGATGAAGCGTCGTGCTACGGGGCCATCCCGACCCTGGGGATCGTCGGGGTCCGACCCTGAGACGGCTCCTCCTGGGGTACCGGCGTGCGGTGCTCCTCGGGGGTGCCGCGGCGGAAGCGGGCCCGGGCCGCGGGGACCACGGCGGTGTGGGCGATCGCCGCACCGAGTGTGTTGAGCAGGAGGGAGTCGACGTCGACGATCTGGCCGGGGACGCCGGTCTGGAGCAGTTCGATGCCCAGGGAGATGAGCGCCACGGCGGCCGTCGTACGGGCCAGGGAGCCGAGCGGGGACGACGTCGTCCTGCCGTGGGCCATCGGCAGCAGGACCCCGAGCGGGGCGAGCAGGGCGAGGCCCTCGACGATGCAGCGGGTGGCCTCGCGCCAGCCGAGGGCGAGGTCGGCGCGGAGGCCGGCGAACGGCTGGAGGTTGGCGGGCATCACCCAGGGGACGTCCAGGGGGCGCAGCGTGAGCCAGGCGACGAACGCAAGGTGGGCGACCAGGAGGATGCCTCCTGTCGCGCGGACGCGGATCACGGCGGTGTCGCCGATGGAGCCTTGACGCTGCACGACCCCCAAGACGCGTCTTTCGGTGGGATCGGTTCCGGGGGGATGCCTGCGGCGCCTCGGCTTCTTCGGTGGGGGTGCGCGCAGCGCCTGCGGTTGGGAGGAGGGCGGGGCCGGGGTGGGGGGTGTCCGTCCTCGGTCCGGCGGCTCTGTGGGAACGGATGTGCTGTTCCCTTGACGCCGGACGCTGCGGGGGGGGGTGCCCCTATGTCTCTGGTCAAGGTAGATGGGTGCTGGTTCGGCGTCTGGGACGATGTGCCTGTGCATGCTGATGACGAGGTTGGCGAGGGTG
>NZ_LLZN01000002.1 GCF_001509795.1 Streptomyces sp. NRRL WC-3605
CGCCCGCCCCGCGCCCCGCACGACCACACCCGCCCCGCCCCGCGCCCCGCACGACCACGCCGCCCCCGGAGTACGCGTCATGAGCATCTCGGTCGTCCTGTTCACCAGCGACCTGCGCCTGCACGACCATCCGCCGCTGTGCGCGGCCCTGGACGGCGCCGACGGGACCGTCCCGCTGTTCGTGCGGGACCCCGCCGTCGACGCCGCCGGGTTCGCGGCGCCCAACCGGCTGGCGTTCCTCGCGGACTGCCTGCGCGATCTGGACGCCGGGCTGCGCGAGCGGGGCGGCCGGCTGGTCGTGCGCCGGGGTGGCCTGGTCGAGCAGGTGTGCCGGGTGGTGACGGAGGCGGACGCCGACGAGGTGCACATGGCGTCCGACGTCAGCGCCCACGCCCAGCACCGCGAGGAACGGCTGCGCCGGGCCCTCGAGGCCCAGGGGGTGCGGCTGCACGTGCACGACACGGTGACGACGGCCGTGGCCCCCGGCGCGGTGACCCCGGCCTCCTCCGACCACTTCGCCGTGTTCACGCCCTACCTGCGGCGCTGGTCCGACCACCGGCTGCGGGACCCGCTCGGCGCGCCTCGGGCGGTGCGGGTGCCGGAAGGGGTGGGGTCCGAGCCGCTGCCCGGGCGCAGCGGTCTGTCGGGGCTGTCGGAGGGGCTCGCGGCGGGCGGTGAGGAGGAGGGCCGCCGCCGGCTCACGGCCTGGCTGCGCGGCGGCATCGCGGCCTACGAGGACCGGCACGACGACCTCGCCGGTGACGCGACCTCCCGGCTCTCGCCGCACCTGCACTTCGGCACCCTCTCCCCCGTCGAGCTGGTCCACCGCGCCCGCCGCGAGGGTGGCGCCGGCGCGGACGCGTTCGTACGGCAGCTCGCCTGGCGGGACTTCCACCGGCAGGTCCTCGCGGCACGGCCCGCCGCCGCCACGGCCGACTACCGCACCCGCGGCGACCGCTGGCGTCCGGAGCGGGAGGCCGCGGGGGACATCGCCGCGTGGCGGGAGGGCCGTACCGGCTACCCGATCGTGGACGCGGCGATGCGCCAGCTGCGGCACGAGGGATGGATGCACAACCGGGGGCGGCTGCTGACGGCGAGCTTCCTCACCAAGACCCTGTACGTGGACTGGCGGGTCGGCGCCCGGCACTTCCTGGACCTGCTGGTCGACGGCGACGTGGCCAACAACCAGCTGAACTGGCAGTGGGTGGCCGGCACGGGCACCGACACCCGGCCCCACCGGGTCCTGAACCCGGTCCTGCAGGCCAAGCGGTACGACCCCGAGGGGCGTTACGTCCGCCGCTGGGTGCCCGAGCTGGCGGAGGTCGAGGGCACGAGAGTGCACGAGCCGTGGCGGCTCGGCGACGACGACCGTGCCGCGCTCGGCTACCCGGCCCCGGTCGTCGGGCTCGGCGAGGGCCTGGAGCGCTTCCGGCGGGCGCGCGGCCGGTGAGCACCCCGACCTCCGTGTGCGCCCCACCGCCAGGCCTTCCAGCTCTACGCCCCCACCTCTACACATAAGGAAAAAATAAGCGCAAAATGGTTGAAGGTGGCTTCAACAGCACCCCGCTCATGGAGCGGCCAGGCCTGCAAGTCAAAGGAGACGAGTCATGGCCGACGTCTCGCACACCAGAGGTGACATGGCCAGCCATCCGGACGTATCCGAGATGCGGGACCGTTACGACCGCGTCCTCGGAGGCCGCGACGTGACGCTCCTGGACGGACCGGTGTTCCTGCTCGGTCTGTACTGCGCCGCGTCCCCCTGGATACTCCACTACACGACCAGCCAGCCCCCGCTGGTGACCCACAATCTGATCATGGGCATCGCCATCGCCCTCCTGGCCCTGGGATTCACCCGCGCCCCTGAGCGCATGTACGGCCTGAGCTGGGCCTTCTGCGCGCTGGGGATCTGGATGATCATCGCGCCATGGATCGTCGGGGACAGCCCGGACGCCGGCGTGGTCGTGAACAACATCGTCATCGGTGCGCTGGCCGTGGTCCTCGGCCTGCTGTGCGCCGGCACGGCGGCGAGGAGCACCACCAGGCGGTAGCGCACGACGGAACGGGACATCGCGTGGGCCGGTCCGCCCGACGGACCGGCCTCCACGTGCCCGCGACGCAAGTCTGTTCGACCGGATGGGGACTGTCCGCCGATCCTCGGGGAACCCGCAGTGACGCGGGCACAGTCCGCGTGACGCGGGACCGGAGAAGAGGAGCGAAATGGAGATCTCGGGGATCATCAGTGCCATCGTGATCGGCATTGTCATCGGTGTGCTCGGACGCCTCGTCGTACCGGGCCGGCAGCACATCGGCGTGCTGTGGACGATCCTCGTCGGCATCGTGGCCGCCCTGATCGGTTCGGCGATCGCCGCCGGTCTGGACGTGAACGACACGAACGGCGTCGACTGGATCGAATGGCTCATCCAGATCGGTCTCGCGGCCGTGGGCGTCGCCGCACTGGACCGTGCGAAGGCCCATCGCTGACACCCGCGCGGGAACGCACCGCGCACCAGGCAGAGGCCCGCGACCGGCTCTCCGGTCGCGGGCCTTCGCGCGGGCGGACGGTCGCGTCAGGGCGTGTGGACGTACGGTGTCGTCGTGGTCAGCGGCTCGAAGCCGAGGCGCTCCAGGATGGGCCGGCTGGTGCTCATCGCGTCGACCTGGAGGTACCGGTAGCCCCGGTCCACGGCGGCGCGGGCGCGGTGCGCGACGAGAGCCCGGTAGATGCCGCGGCCCCGCCAGCCCTCGACGGTCCCGCCGCCCCAGAGTCCCGCGAACCGTGTCCCGGGCACGAGTTCCATGCGCGCGGCGCTCACCGGCACCCCGTCGTCCGTCACCGCGACCACGGCCAGCACCGTGTCCGCGCCGGTCGCGAGATGCGCGAGCAGTTGGTGCCGGATGCGCGCGCCGTCACCGCCGAACGCCCTGCGGTGCACCTCGGCGACGAGATCGGCGCCGGCGGCGTCGGTCACCGGGACGAGGCGGACACCGGCCGGCGGCCGGACGTCCAGGTCCAGCGCCGCGGCCTCCGCGATCATCACCGTCTCCTCGGGCTCGGCCGTGAAACCGGCGTCCCGGAGCCGCCGGCCCAGGTCGACGGGGCGGTCGTGGCCGTACAGCTTCCACTCGAATTCCAGGCCGAGCCCGTCGAAGTGGGCGATCTGCGCGGCGATCGCCGCGTCGGCCGTCGTCCCGTCCAGCGCCGACCACACGACGCCGTTCCAGCCCTGGCCTGACGACACCTGACGGACGACCGGGCCGGCCCGCTCCACCACGACGTCCGGGCCGTCCGGCCGCGCGTATTCGCGAAGATCGCGGTCGAACAGGGCGAGGACGGCGGCGGGATCCATGCGGTCACCTCAGCACCAACCCGGTGCCGGGGCAAGCGCTTTACCGCGTGGCCGGCCCCTCGCCGGGCCCCACCGCGCCAGGGGTGCCGTCCGTCGGCGACCATGGGAGAGCCGGAGGAACCGCACCTGGAGGAGGACCCGCACCATGGCCGTCGAGGACGCCGAACTGCCGTACCTGCGCCGCTGCGTCGAACTGGCCGCCGATGCCCTGGACGCCGGGGACGAGCCCTTCGGCTCGGTCCTGGTGGGAGCGGACGGGAAGGTGCTGGCCGAGGACCACAACCGGGTGGCCTCCGGGGACCGCACCCGGCACCCCGAGTTCGAGCTGGCACGCTGGTCCGCCGCGCATCTGTCCCCGGCGGAACGGGCCGCGGCCACGGTGTACACCTCCGGCGAGCACTGCCCGATGTGCGCCGCCGCGCACGCCTGGGTGGGCCTGGGACGGATCGTGTACGTCGCCTCGTCGGAGCAACTGAGCGGCTGGCTGGCCGAGTTGGGGGTCGGCCCGGCGCCGGTACGGCCGCTCCCCGTACAGGAGGTGGCACCCGGTGTGACCGTCGAGGGCCCGGTCCCCGAGCTGACGGAGGACATCCGCGCCCTGCATGCGCGGTTCCACGGGCGCGCCGGCTGACACCCCGTCCGCCCGAGATGCAGGCGCCGATCGGCGGTGCCTACGATCGTAGAATGGGCACTGACCAGGTGGGGATCCCGGTCTCCTCCGACCGTGCGGGACGCCGGTCGTGGCCGTCGCCTCGGCGGCTGATGTGGGCCCTCCTCGTCCTGGTCGCGACGGCGACGGTCGTCTACATGACGGTCCCGGCCGCGCTCACCCCGGTCTGGGCACTGATCGGCCTGCTCGGTGTCGTGGCCATGCTGGTCGGCATCCATGTGAACCGGCCCGCCCGTCGCTGGCCCTGGTGGGTCCTGGCCGCGGGGCTGCTCTGCTTCATCACGGGCGACACGTACTACAACGTGATGGAGACGTACTTCCACGTCGAGAACCCGTTCCCGTCCCCCGCCGACGCCTTCTACCTCGCGAACTACGTGCTGTTCGCCGTCGGCCTGTCCGGTCTCATCCGCTACCGCTGGACCGGCCACGACCTGCCCGGGCTGGTCGACGCCCTGATCCTGACCGCGGGACTCGCGCTGCCCGTCTGGGTGTTCCTGGTCCAGCCGCTGACCGAGATCGACGGGCTCACCTGGCAGCAGCGGGCCATCAGCATCGCCTACCCGCTCGGCGACGTCCTCGTGCTGGCCCTGCTCGCCCGGCTGCTGACCCCGAGCGCGGCGAGCCGGCACAACGTGTCGCTGGCGCTGCTCGTCGTGGGCACCGTGACGCTGCTCGGCTTCGACATCACCTACGGGATCATGCAGCTGCACGACGAGTGGCGGACCGGCACCCTGGTCGACGCCGGGTGGATCGTCTTCTACACGGCGTGGGGCCTGGCCACACTGCACCCCGCGATGGTGGAGCTGACCGCGGCGGAGCCGGTGAGCGAGTCCCTGCTCCCGCCGCCACGCCGGCTGCTGCTCCTCGGGGTTGCCACGTTCGTCGCCCCGACGGTCCTGCTGTTCGAGGGACTGAAGGACAAGCCCCACGGTGTGCCGGTGATCGCCGCGTTCTCGGGCACGCTGTTCCTGCTGGTCATCCTGCGTCTGGCCGGCATGGTGGTGGCCCACCGCCGGGCCGTGGAGCGGGAGCTGGCGCTGCGCGCGGCCGGTGCCTCTCTGGTGTCGGCGGTCCGGCAGGAGGAGGTCGTCCGCTCCTGCGAGGCGGCCGTCGACCGGCTCCTCGGGCCCGCCGTCCGGCACCGCACGCTGCTGCTGCCGGCCGAGCGGCTGTCGGCGCTCGCCCCGCGCCACGCCCGGCTGGTCGGCGCCGACAGCCTGGAACCCGAGGTCGCGGCCCGACTGGACGGCCTGAGTTCCGCCCTGGTCTGCCCGATGGTCCCGCCCGACCGTCCGGCGGGCGACATCCCGGGTGTGCTGCTGGTGGCGGGGCCTCCGGCACGGCTCAACGAGACCCGGAGCTCGCTGGAGATCCTCGCGTCGCACGCCGGCCTCGCCAAGGAGCGGGTGGTGCTGCGCCAGGAGGTCATCCGGCGGGAGAGCGAGGCGTACTTCCGCACCCTGGTCCGCAACGCGTCCGACGTGATCCTGATCCTGGAGGACGACGACGTGATCCGGTACGCCAGCCCGTCCGCCGCCACCGTGTTCGGCACCTCGGACCTGGCGGGTCGGAGGCTGCCGGAGCTGGTGGACCCCCGCGACCGGCTGCGGGCGGCCCGGCAGCTCGCGGCGGTCCGTCAGATCGGGCCGCGGGCCACCCACGACCACTGGTGGGTGCGGCATCCGGACGGGCAGGTCGAGGTGGAGGTGCGGTGCAGCGACTTCCGTGACGAGCGCACGGTGGCCGGGCTCGTGGTCACCCTGCGGGACGTGACCGAGCAGCGGCGGCTGGAGCACGAGCTGACCGAGCGCGCCTTCCACGACTCGCTGACCGGGCTGCCGAACCGGACGCTGCTCCTCGAGCGGATCGAGCGGGCCCTGCTGCGGGGCCGCCGCGAGGCGTCGCTGACCTGTCTGCTCTTCATCGACCTCGACGACTTCAAGCTGGTCAACGACACGCTCGGGCACTCGGCGGGCGACCATCTGCTGAAGGACGTCGGGATCCGGCTGTCGCGGACCCTGCGCCGCACCGACACCGCTGCCCGGCTCGGCGGCGACGAGTTCGCCGTCCTGATGGAGGACGCCCGGCAGCCCCTCGACGCCGAACTGCTGGCCGCGCAGGTCATCCAGACCCTGAGCCGGCCCTTCGCGCTGGGCGGCGAGTCCGTGACCGTGTCGGCGAGCGTGGGGGTGGCCACGGCACGGGACAGCACGGACGCCGACGAACTGCTGGGCCACGCCGACCTCGCGCTGTACGCGGCGAAGGCGGCGGGCAAACGGCAGTGGCGCCGCTTCCGGCCCCTGCTGCACAGCCGCATGATCGAACGGCACGACATGCAGAGACGGCTCGCCCGAGCGGTCGCCGCCCAGGAGTTCGCGGTGCGCTACCAGCCCGTCGTGGACATCACCGCCGGCGAGGTCGTCGGCTTCGAGGCACTGGCGCGCTGGCCGCACACCGCGCAGCGGCCGGTCACACCGGAGCAGTTCATCAGCCTGGCCGAGGAGACCGGGCACATCGGCGCCCTCGGCTCCTGGGTGCTGGAGAAGGCGGCCCTGGACATCGCGGGGCTGCAGGAGGAGCGCGTGCAAGGGCGCCCCCCGTACGTCAGCGTCAACGTCTCCGCCCGGCAGTTCCGCGACAACGGGTTCGTGCAGCAGGTCGACCAGGCGCTGCGGACGCCGGGGCTCGCGCCGGGCAGTCTCCAGCTGGAGCTGACGGAGACGGTGCTGCTGCGCCGGGACACCCAGGTCCAGGCGATGCTGCGGTCCCTGAAGGACCTGGGGGTGCACATCGCGGTCGACGACTTCGGCACCGGGTTCTCGTCGCTGCGGTACCTGCGGGACTTCCCGATCGACGTCCTGAAGATCGACAAGTCGTACATCGACGACATCCCCCGCGACGCCCAGCAGGTGGCGCTGGTCGAGGGCATCGTGCACATCGCCGACACCCTGGGGCTCCAGGTGATCGCGGAGGGCATCGAGGAGCCCGAGCAGCGGGACCTTCTGGCCAGGATGGGCTGCCGGTTCGGGCAGGGCTACCTGTTCGCCCGGCCGATGACGCTGGAGCAGAGCCGGCAGGTGCTGCGCCGCGACGGCGGCCGGGCCGCACCGGCCACGGCCGAGCGGCGCAGCGACGGCGACCGCCGGGTGCTGCCGGCGCGCGGCCGGCGGGCCGCGCGGGAGGCCGACCTGGACCGGCTGCGCCGCACCAGCCCGATGACGGACGCCGTCCTGGACGAGGTCCGCGGCCGGCACATCCGCAGCCGGGGCCACTGGCTCATCGACTTCGCGTCCTGCAACTACCTCGGCTTCGACTGGGACCCGGAGATCGCCGCCACCATCGACCCGGCCGTACAGGAGTGGGGCACGCATCCCAGCTGGTCCCGGCTGCTGGGCAGCCCGCGGCTGTACCCGCGCATCGAGGAGCGGCTGGCGGAGCTGCTGGGCGCCCCCGACACCCTGCTGCTGCCGACGCTGACGATCATCCACACCTCGGTGATCCCGGTCCTCGCCGACGACGGGCACGTCTTCGTGGAGGCGACCGCGCACCGCACGGTGTACGACGGCTGCACGGTGGCCCGCGGCCAGGGCGCGACCCTGCGCCGGTTCCGCGCCGAACGCCCGGAGGAGCTGGACGCGTTGCTGGCCGCGGCCCCTGCGAGCGCGCCCCGCCTGGTCTGTCTGGACGGGGTGAACAGCATGACCGGCAACATCCCCGACCTGCCCGCGCTGGCCTCCGTGTGCCGTACCCACGGGGCCACGCTGTACGTCGACGACGCGCACGGCTTCGGTGTCATCGGCGAGCGCTCCCCCACCGAGCCGTGCCCGTACGGCACGCGGGGAAACGCCGTGGTCCGGCACACCGGCGAGTCGTACGACGGCGTCGTCCTGGCCGCGGGGTTCTCCAAGGCGTACTCGTCGCTGCTGGCCTTCCTGGCGCTGCCCGCCGAGCTGAAGAACCGGCTCAAGACGGCCGCCGCCCCCTACCTCTACTCGGGTCCCTCCCCCACGGCCTCCCTGGCGACCGCGCTCTCCGGGCTCGACGTGAACGAACGGCGCGGTGACGCCCTCAGGGCCGGCCTGTTCCGCCTGACGACCCGGGTCCTGGACCATCTGGACGCCCTGGGCGTGCACACCCTGAACACCGACCGTCTGCCGATCGTGGAGGTGCCGCTCGGCGACCCGTCCGACCTGGAGCAGGTCGCGCGGTTCCTGTGGCAGGAGGGGATCTATGTGACGGTGGCCGCCTATCCGCTGGTCCCCCGTGACCGGGTCGGTTTCCGCGTCCAGCTCACGGCGCTGCACACGGACGAGGACATCGACCGGCTGAACGACGTCCTCACGCGGCTCGCCGCGCGCTACCCGCTGCGTCCGAAGGGCTGAGCCGAGCATGACCACGCACAACGACGACGTGGACTGGGACCGCTGGCCGGTGGTCGACTACCTGGCGGAGAACTACCGTGAGGTGCACCCCTGCGACGCGGCGGTCATCGCGCATCACTCGGCGTTCTACCGCCGGCTGCCGCCCGGCTCCCTCGGCCGCTCGGTGGAGTTCGGCGCCGGACCGAACGTGTATCCGCTGATCCTGGCCGCCGCGGCGAGCCGCCGGGTTGAGGCGGTGGAGGCGGGCGCGGGCAACGTGGCCTATCTGGAGCAGCAGATCCTGGACGGCCCCGACGCCAGCTGGCTGCCGTTCCACGAGCTGTGCCGCCGCCTGAATCCCGCCCTGCCCGCCACGCTGGCCGGGTCGCTGGCGCCGGTGCACGTGGTCCACGCCGACGTCCGTGAGCTGCCTCCCGGCCGGTACGACCTGGCCTCGATGCACTTCGTGGCGGAGGGCGCCACCGAGGACCGCGCCGAGTTCGCGGCGTTCTGCCGGACGTTCGTGGGGTGCGTGGCGCCGGGCGGGTATCTGGTGGCGGCGTTCATGGAGAACATGCCGACGTACCGGATCGGCCCGGCCTCACGCTGGCCGGGCTGCCCGGTGGACCCGGACATCGTCACGTCGGTGTTCGCGCCCCTCACCCGCGAGCTGGCGGTCACCCGTATCGACGCCGACCCGACGCTCCCGGACTACGGCGACTCGGGGATGGTGCTGCTGGCGGGGCGGGCGCGTTAGCCGAGCTCCAGGGTGGTCACGCCGAACACCCGCTCGTGGGCGTGGGGCCGGACGGGGCCGGTGTACATGCGGGCCGTCTCGAACGACGGGGTGAAGCCGGCCGCCCGGACCAGAGCGATGCCGGCCGGGTTGGTCTCGGGTACGTCGACGGCGACCTCGCGGCCGCCGGTGTGGGCGGTCAGCGCGCCGAACAGGGCGCGGGCGTCCTCGGGGCCGTCGGCGAAGAGCGGGCCGACGCGCGGGCCGTCGTGTCCGGGCCGGACGACGCCGTACCCGGTGACGCGGGTGCCGCGGCGGCGGACCACGGCGTGGTGGCCGGGCGCGCCGAGCCAGTGCCGCAGGAAGCGGGGCCGGTCGGCGGGGGTGCACAGCGTGTCGTACGCGGCGATGTCGGCGAAGTCCTCCGGCCGCACGGGGCGGACGCCCGCCGGTGCGGTGGCGGTGGTGGGGGCGACGCCGGTCCAGCGGGTGGTGCGGTGGGCGTGCACGAAGCCGGAGCGGCGGTAGTTGTCCTGCTGGGCGACGACGCCGTCGAGGCCGACGGTGCGGTTCCCGGCGTGGGCGAGCGCGGTGTTCCAGGTGGCCAGGCCGAACCCGCGGCCGCGCAGGCCGGGGCGGACCAGGTAGCAGCCGAGGAACGCGTAGTCGGGGCCGTAGGTGACGACGGAGATCGCGGAGACGGGCTCGCCGTCGATCCGGCCGAGGAAGAAGCCGTCGGGGTCCTGGGCGAAGAACGCCGGTCCGTCGCCCGTCCCCGGGTTCCAGCCCTCGGCGGCGGCCCATCCGCTGATGACCGGCCAGTCGTCCGGTCCGGCCCGGCCGACGACGAGGTCCGTGGGGGCCACGAGGACCATGGGGCGCTCCGTTCCGTCAGGGTGCGGTCACGCGGCATCCTCGCGGACGGACCGGTGGGCGGTCACGACATGATCGAGCCGTTGCCGGGACGGCGGCACCTCGGGCATACACGTGTTCGGATGCCCGGACGCACGGAAGGCCCCACCTCTCGTGTCCAGCGGGTGGGGCCTTCACGCGATGCCTGACGACGAGGTCAGCGCACCGCCTGGGTACGGAACCGCCGGTAGAGGACGGCACCGCCCAGAACGAGCGCCGTGGCGCCCGCGGCGAGGGACGCGGTCGCGTCCGCGCCCGTGTGGGCGAGGACCGCTCCGGCCTCGTGCGGCACGTGCGCGGGCGGCATCGACCGCGGCTCGGGAGCCGTCGGCTTCGCCTTCTCGGGCGCCGGCAGCGTGGTGACGGGCGTCTCCTCACCGGAGACGTTCGCCGACTCGTTCTCGATCGCGGCGTTGCCGGCACCGATCACGTTCACGCTGTTGCCGGTGACGTTGACCGGCACGTGCACCGGCAGCTGAATGACGTTGCCGGACCCGAGGCCGCCGGACTCCGTCGAGACGCCCTCCGCCTTCGACCCGCTCACGGAGGACGTGGCGGACGTGCTGTCCTCCTCCTTCTTGCTGTCGCTCTTGGCGCCCGCGTCCTCGTTGACACACTTGTTGCCCACGGTGGGGTTCAGCAGCCCCACCACGTTCACGGTGTTCCCGCACACGTTCACCGGCACGTGCACCGGAACCTGGACGGTGTTCCCGGAGAGCACTCCGGGCGAGTCGGCCGCGGCACCGTCCGCCGCGGAGTCGGCGTAAGCCGGGAACGTCACGGCCATCGCGCCCGAGGCGGCAGCGATGGCGATCACACCGTTTCGGGTAACCCGTCTCATAGGGTCCCTGCCTTCCAGACATGGTCACGAGCACTCGCCCGCACCGGATAAAACGCGAGCGATCCATCCGAGTTATGGCTTATCGGCCATTCACCCCATCGAGTGCGGGGTTGTCGAACTAGGGGTAAAAAGTCCGATCACTGCACATGTCGCCCGGTCGGCGGTGGTCCCTGTCCGCCGTTCGTGCGGAGGCGTCCGTTCCGGGTGCCGCTTATCGTGAGCCGAGGACGCCGCTTCCCGGCCCGCGACGGGCGTCCCTGGAGGCTTCGATGCCGGCAAAGCTGTCAACGCGCCCCACCCTGTGGCGCGGCGCCGCCGTCACCTGCGCGGTCGGACTGGCCGTGGTCGGCACCGGTCTGCCGACGGGCAGGCCGTCCGAGTCCGCCGTGTCCCGCTTCTACGACCAGAAGGTGGCCTGGGGCAAGTGTCCTGGCGAGGGCATGCCCAAGGACATGCAGTGCGGCAAGGTCACCGTGCCGCTCGACTACGGCCACCCCCGCGACGGGACACTCGAACTGGCGCTCGCCCGTTATCGAGCGACCGGCGACCGGAAGGGTTCGGTGCTGGTCAACTTCGGCGGGCCGGGCGGCGCCGGCGTGCCCGAGTTCGCGGGTGCGGGCAAGGAGTTCATGAGTCTCACGGACGACTACGACATCGTGACGTTCGATCCGCGCGGGGTCGGCCGCTCCTCACCGGTCAGCTGCGGGGACGGCAAGGAGCAGATCGACCTCCCGGACGACCCGGCGGAGGTCCGGCGCGATCCACGGGCCGTCCTCGACGGGCTCCGCGAGGCGGCCGCCGCCTGCGCCCGGCACTCGGGCCCGGTCCTGCCGCACATAGGCACCGTCGACGCCTCGCGCGACCTGGACGTGATGCGCGCGGCGCTCGGCGACAAGAAGCTCAACTACCTCGGGTTCTCCTACGGGACGCGGCTCGGCGCGGTGTACGCCGCCCAGTTCCCGGACAAGGTCGGCCGGTTGGTGCTGGACGGTGTGGACACGCTGACGGAGCCGCTGACCGAGCAGGGGGTGGCAGGCGCCGAGGGGCAGCAGAAGGCGCTGGACGAGTTCACCGACTGGTGCGCCGAGGACGTGGCGTGCCCGTTCGGGCAGGACGCGCGCCAGGCCCGCAGATACGTCGTGATGCTCGTCGACTCGCTGGACAAGGACCCGGTGCCCTCGGTCTTCGGCGAGCCGTTCACCGGGCAGGACCTGGTCGCCGCGATCAGCAGCGCGCTGTACAGCAAGGAGCTGTGGCCCACCCTGGAGCGCGCCCTCGCCACGCTGGTCGAGGACGGCAGCACGCACGCCATCGAGGCGTTCGCCGGCGGCGGGGGCTCCCCCGTGCGGCGGGCGAAGGCCGGCGACCGCGACGGCGGCCTGGTCGACGCGGAGGACGTCCCGCTCGACAACCCCGCCGCGGCCATGATGGCGATCAACTGCGCCGACGACCCGGACCGTCCCACCGGCCGGCAGATCGTCGGCGGCCTGGACCGGCTGCGCGCCCGGTACGAGGAGGCCTCCCCGGTCTTCGGCCGGCAGCGGCTGACCGAGGTGCTGATGTGCTACGGCCGCCCCGCGGGCACGGATTTCATCCGCGAGGACGTCAAGGACCTGGACACACCGAAGGTGCTGCTCGTGGGCACCCGCGGCGACCCGGCGACGCCGTACCGCTGGACCATGGAGACGGCGCGACGGCTCGGCTCCGCCGCCGTGGTGCTGGACAACAAGGGCAGCGGGCACACCGGTTACGCCTCCTCCAAGTGCGTGCACGGCACGGTCGACGCGTTCCTGCTGTACGGCACGCTGCCGCCCGACGGCAGTTCGTGCGCGCCCGACGAGGACCGGCGGTAGTCCCGCGACCAGGTGAGAGATTGCCCCAAATGCCCTAAAGGCGAATCGGTCCTATCGTCGTCTTATGGAGCACGCACTGAGTCCCACGACCCTGTCCGAGCTGCGGCGCCCGCGCCCCTACCCGGCCGTGTCCGTGCTGACGCCCACCCATCGCCGCGAGCCCTACCGGGCCCAGGACCAGGTCCGGCTGCGCAATGTCGTGGCCGAGGCCAAGAAGCAGCTGGAGACCGATCCGTCGGTGACCCGGGAGCGCCGGGCGGCGGTCGAGAGGGAACTCGACCAGGCCCTCGCCGAAGTGGACCTCACCTACGCCGAGGACGGCCTGGTGATCTTCGCGGCCCCCGGCGAGCACCAGGTGTGGTCGCTCGCCCGTACCGTGCCCGAGCGCGTGGTGCTCTCGGACACCTTCCTCACCCGCAACCTCGTCTCCGCGCAGGCCGCCGAACGTCCGTACTGGGTCTGCTCGGTCGCCGCCGACCGCGCCACCCTGTGGACCGGCACCCTGGACCGCATCACCGAGGCCAGGACCGGGGGCTTTCCCCTCACCCGGCGCCCGGAGAACTTCGACGCCGAACGGCGCGAGCGGATCGGGGACACGCCGAGCACCTTCCGCGACGAGGACACCCGGCACTTCCTCAAGGAGGCCGACTCCGCGCTCAGCGCCATCGTGCGGCGCCACCCCCGGCGCCTGTACGTCACCGGCGAACCGGCGGCGCTGTCCCTGCTGGACGAGATCGGCGGCGCCGCGAAGCTCGCCGTGCACATCCCGCACGGCGGTCTGGCGCACGGCACGCGGGACGCGGTGTGGCAGGCGGTCGCGCCCCGGATCACCGCCGACCTGCGGGAGAGCACCGACGAGGTGATGCGTGAACTCGTCGCGGCCCGGGGGCGCAAGGCGTACGCGGCCGGTGTCGACGAGGTCTGGCGCAGCGCCCGGGAGGGCCGGGTGCGGCTGCTGGCCGTCGAGGAGAACTTCCGTATGACGGTGCGCGGCGACGAGGGCGACCATCTGGTCCCGGCGGCCAGCGGCGAACTCGACGCCCGCGAGGACATCGTGGACGAGATCGTCGAGCAGTGCCTGGAGACCGGCGCCGACGTCCGGTTCGTCCCGGACGGCACCCTGGACGACGCCGAACGGATCGCGGGCGTGCTGCGCTACTGACGATGACGATGACGAGGGACGAGGGGGCGACGAGGAGGTACGGCCGCGGTCGGCCTCCTCGTCGTGCCACCCCCAGGACGTGTCTCGCGTCGCGGGCCTGACGGGACCTGCGCCCTGGGTCACACGCCGCCGAAGAGCGCGCCCAGGCCGCGTTCCACGGCCTCACCCAGGTCCTCCTCGCCCGGCGCGACCACGGCGCACGTCCGCAGCAGGAAGCGCTCGAGGGCGGGCGTGTCGAACTGGAGGAGCGCCATGCCGTGCGGGGAGTGCAGTTCGACGACCGTGCGCTCGCGGCCGCAGGGCCACACGCGCACGTCGCCGTCCCCGGCCGGCCCGCGCAGACCGGCGTCCAGCAGTCCACGGGCGAACGTCCACACGGCGCCCCGGCCGTCGAGGGAGACCTCGCCCGGAAAGTCGAGATGCACCGCGAGCGGGTCCGAGGACCGGTACCGCAGCGTGGCGGGGACGGGGAGTTCGCGCTCCTCGCCGGTGATCAGACGGGCGCGGGCGGGTTGCTCCAGGGCGATCTCCATGGACACTCTCCCCGTGTCGGCGGCGGTGATTTTTGCGGCTTGCTTTTAGGACCCCGCAATCACCTTTCGCATGACACCTGTGCGCGGATTCTTTTTGTGAGCTGCATCACGCCGGTGAAGGCGCAACCATCCGGCACACGGCCGCCACCCGTATCGCTAGAACACGTGACCGTCGAACACGCGCATGAACCTCGTGCGACGACCCCGACGGCCCCCCACATCACGTACGCCGCATACGACATGCCCCTCCCGGGCACGTACACCATGCGTACCGCATGACCTGTTCCTGAAGACTCTGGCATATGCCGGACGCACCACCGCATCGGGTGTTGCCAAATCCCTTACGGGGCGTCGCGGGCTGTGCGACAGTCGTAACGGTCCCTCCGTCGTTCCTGGTCGTACCGTCCCCTCATCGGAGAGCGTCATGCCGCCCCATGTCTCCGCGGACCGCCCCGCCGCACAGCCACCCGGACCCGGTCCGGTCGACGCGCTGATCTCGCAGACGCGACGGCTCAAGGGCGAGGTGGACGCCGTGCGGCGGGACACCCCGAGCGACGCCTCCGGCCCCCGCGAGCGCTGGCAGCGCGCCCTGTGCGACCTGGCCCTGCACCAACTCGACGACTTGGACGCGCATCTGGCCCAGCTGCGGGACGGCCCCGCCCAGGCGCCCCGGCCCGACGCGGTGCTCAGCCGGGTCGGCAGCGCCGAGTGGAACCTGCTGACGGACGAGGCGAGCTGGTCCGGCGAGCTGTACCAGATCCTCGGCCGGGATCCGGCCGCGCCGCCGCTGACGCTCGACGAACTGCCGTCCCTGGTGCACGACGAGGACCGCCGCCGGCTCACCACGATGGTCACGGCCTGCCTGATCGACGCCCAGCCGATCGACGGGGAGTTCCGGATCGTCCGGCCGGACGGGCAGGCGCGGACCGTGCACATGATGGGCGAGCCCGTGCTCGACGCCGACGGCGCCGCGGCCTCCATGTGGGCCGTGCTCCGGGACGTCAGCGAGGTCCGCCGCCGCCGGCACACGGTCAGCGAGACCCGTGACGCGCTCCCCGGGACCCGGCGTCCCGCGCAGGGGGAGCACCGCCTCGCGGCCGGGGCGCGCGAGACGGTACCGCCGCCGTGGGGGGCCTCCCTGAACCCGGCCCGGCGCGAGCCCGGCACGCTGGACGTCGCGGCGCACCGGCTGTCGTCTCCCGCCGGCACACCGATCGGGGTCGACTGGTACGACTCGCTCGAACTGCCGGACGGGGCCGCGCTGTTGAGCGTCGGCGACCTCACCGGTCACGACGTCGCCGCGGCCTCGGGCACGGCGACGCTGCTGGGCGCCGTACGCGGCATGGCGATGGCCGGGACCCAGCCGGGACAGCTGCTCTCCTGGCTGGGCCAACTGCTCGACACCGGTGACCAGCCGGCCCTCGGCAGCGCCGTGTGCTGCCGCTACCGGCCCGCCACCCGCACGCTCACCTGGGCGAGGGCCGGACACCCCGCCCCGCTGCTGTTCCGCGGCGGCACCGGGCGCAGGCTGGACTCCCCCTGCGGGCCCCTGCTCGGGTCGACCCCGGGTGTCGGCTACGGCGACGCCGAGGAGGCCCTCCAGGCGGGCGACCTGATCGTGCTGCACACCGACGGACTGCTGCCGGGGCACGACGACATGGACGCCTCGCGCCGGCTCCTCGACCTCGCCCCCCGCTTCGTCGAGGCGGGCACCGCACAGGACTGCGTGCGGCTGGTCGCCGAGGAGTTCGGTGACAGGGAGCACCAGGGCGGCGCCTGCGTGCTCGTGGCCAGGGTGACGGCCTAGCCGTCACAAAGACGGCCGTCACGGAGACGGACCGCGCACTCCGAGCGCACGCTCCTGCTTACGCCTGGGCGCTGGTACCCCCCTGCGGCTTCCTCGCCTTGGGCAGCGCAAGCCGGATCTCCTCCCGCAGCTCATGGATCTTCGGGTAGCTGGAGTACTCGGCGGTGAGCCGGTACATCTGCCGGAGCCGGTCCCATGTGCGGCCCGAGGAGTTGGAGCCCATCGACATGAGCGCCAGCCGGGCATAGCGGTCGGCCTGTTCGGGGTCGTCCGCGATGAAACAGGCGGACGCCATGGACAGATGGTCGAAGATCTTCGACCGCTCGCGCCCGTCGACGCGCAGGGCCAGGGCCTTCTCCGCGAAGTGCTGGGCCTGGGCGGCCGCACCCGGCTCGAACTCGGCCAGGGTGCGGTAGGCCAGGGCCTGCATGCCGTACAGATCCTCGTCCTTGAAGGTCTGCATCCAGCTCGGCGGCGGTACGTCGCTCTTGTCGGAGACGAAGAGGTCCTCGGCCTGTCCCAGGGTGCGGCGCATGGCCTGGCCCTTGCCCATGGACGCCTGGGCCCAGGCCTCGATGGTGTGGAACATGGCCTTGGTGCGCGGCAGGACCTGGTCGCCCGAGCCGGACTGGGCGAGCTTCATCAGGTCGAGCGCGTCGTCGGGCCGGCCGAGGTGCACCATCTGGCGCGCGGCCCGGGAGAGGGCCTCCCCGGCGCGGGGCCGGTCGCCGCCCTCACGGGCCGCGTGGGTGGCGATGACGAAGTACTTCTGGGCCGTGGGCTCCAGGCCGACGTCGTGCGACATCCAGCCCGCGAGCACGGCGAGGTTGGCGGCGACGCCCCACAGGCGCCGCTGGAGATGGTCGGGGTGCCGGTAGGCGAGCATGCCGCCCACCTCGTTCAACTGGCCCACCACGGCCTTGCGCTGGAGTCCGCCGCCACGGGCGGCGTCCCAGGCCCGGAACACCTCGACCGAGCGCTCCAGCTCCTCGATCTCCTGCGATCCGATGGGTGCGGCCTCGTAACGGTCGAACCCGGCGGGGTCGGCGTGCAAGGGGTCGTCGAACTGGGGGGCGTCGGCCCTGAGGGCCGGGTCGGTGCGCAGCCAGTCGTGCATGGCGCTGCTGAGTGCGGATCCCGCGGCGAGCGCGGCACCCGCGCCCACCAAGCCGCGTCGGTTGAGCATGAGGTCCATTCCCGTGAATTCGGTGAGGACCGCGGCGGTTCGCTCGGGCGCCCACGGCACACCGTCGGGATGCTCCACGCTCCCGGCGTCCTGCCGTCTCCCCGCACGCCCGTGCCGGACCAGACCGAGGTCCTCGATGGTCACGACACGGCCGAGACGCTCGGTGAACAGGGCCGCCAGCACCCGCGGCACCGGATCGCGCGGGATCTCTCCCATGTCGATCCACCGCCGCACCCGTGAGGTGTCGGTCGCCAGCTGGGGGTGGCCCATGGCCGCCGCCTGCCGGTTGACCAGCCTCGCGAGTTCGCCCTTGGACCAGCCGGCCAGGCCGAACAGATCCGACAGACGGGTGTTGGGTTCTCCGCTCACGTCAAGCCCCCAGGTTCTCGGCTGAGTTGACAGTAGCCCGGTGAAAGGTGCCCCGGGACTATTCGCCAGGGTTCGCCAGGGTGCGCCAGATGGTGTGCCACTGGGCGCCGGGTGTCAGGTAGGAATGCGCCACCCCGACCCGGTCGCCGGGGGCCACTCCCCAGGGTGTATCCGGGCGGCCGGGTCGGATGGCGCACTGTCGTCGCAGGCACACGAAGGGATCTGTTTCTCCCATGTACGCAGCATCGTCCTCCGTGTCCGCCCCGCCCCGGCCGCTGCGTGCCCGCCCGGCGGGTGGCGGTCCCTACCTCGACCCCGCCCGTCCGGCGCCCGCCCCCGTGCTCGGCGCGGGCCGGCCACGGCGCCCCGCGGGGCTCGGCACCCAACCGCTCAGCGGGAGACTCGACTTGTCCGGTCCCCAGGGCGCCCAGCTGCGCGCGGCGATCGCGTCGGTGCACCGGATCTGTCCGGAGTTCGCGCCGGTGCAGGTGCTGCGCCGCAGCGGACGGTCCGTGCTCCTGGTCGGCACGACCGGTCGCAGCACGGCGGTCGCCAAGTGCTTACTCGACCAGTCCCCCGCGTGGGCGGAGCGGATCCGGCACGAAATAGCGGCCTACCGCTCGTTCGTCCGGCACCGCCCCCCGGTGCGGGTGCCGAGACTGATCGCGGCGGATCCGGACAACGGCACCCTGGTCATCGAACGGATGCCGGGCCGGGTGGCGGCACTCCAGCGGCATCCGGTGGAGGCCCCGCCGCGGGCGGACATCAGAGCGGCGCTCGGCGCGATCTGCCGGCTCAACGCATGGCGGCCGCCCGCGGGGACGTTCGACGCGCCGCTGGACTACGCGTCCCGGATCTCCCGGTATCACGATCTGGGTCTGCTCACCGACCGGGACATGGGTGACCTGCAGAAACTCCTGCACGGCATCGCGGCCTCCGCGGGCCGGCAGGGCATGGGCCAGTTCTGCCACGGCGACGCACTGCTCTCGAACATCCTGCTCTCACCGGCCGGTCCAGTGCTGGTGGACTGGGAGCACGCGGGCTGGTACCTGCCGGGCTACGACCTGGCGACGCTGTGGTCGGTGCTCGGCGACGCGCCGGTGGCCCGGCGGCAGATCAGCCAGATCGCCCAGTCGGCGGGCCCGGCCGCCCGGGACGCCTTCCTGGTGAACCTGGTGCTCGTCCTGACCCGCGAGATCCGCACCTACGAGATGGCGGTGCAGCGTTCGATGCACGACCCGGCCCCGACGGCACCGGGAACGGCCCACCAAGGTGCCGCGCCGTCCGGCGAGGAACAGCGGCTGCTGCTGAGGCGGCTGCACGACGACTGCCAGCTGGCCCGCCGGGCCGTGCGTGCGGCGGTCGGCACTCGCTGACGGGGACGGCGGCCCGCGGCGCGCTCTCTGGAGACAGAAGCGTTCCGCGGGCCTTCGTGCGTCCGGTCATTGGGGTAGGCCACTGACGCCGCGCAGGCCCGGCCGCCGCCCCCGCGAAACTCCCGGGAACACTCGGTTGACATGGGTATTCGCCCAGCCCTTGGCATGATTGACGGATCGTCGGACAGCGGGTACCACTGACCACGCCCGGCCCGCACGGCTCACCGCGCACGACCGTCCCAGGAGGCTGCTTTGCGAGGATCCGTCACCGCCGTCGCCGCCGCGGCCCTGTTGGTGCCCCTGCTCGGCGCCGCCCCGTCCGGGGTCAGCGCCGACTCCGGCGACCGGCTCCAGTCGGCGTTCACCGCGGCCGCCGCCGAGTACCACGTGCCGTCGAGCGTCCTGCTCGGCGTCTCCTATCTCCAGTCCCGCTGGGACGCGCACAGTGGCGCGCCCAGCGTGTCCGGCGGCTACGGACCGATGCACCTGACCGACGCGCGGGCGGCGCTGGCCGGCCCGGCCGCGCACCACAGCGAGGGCACCGAGGACCCGCGCGGCGACAGCGCCCGCCCGGCGCCGCCGCCCGTGGCGAAGGCGCTGAAGACCGCCGGGATCCCGGCCCGGCTCAGGACGCTGCCGAGGGCGGCGGAGCTCACCGGGCTGAGCCCCGAACGGCTGCGCAGCGACCCGGCCGCCAATGTGGCGGGCGGCGCCGCGCTGCTCGCGGCCGCGCAGCGCGAGCTGGGCGAGCCGCTGAGCTCCGACCCGGCCGACTGGTACGGGGCGGTGGCCCGGTTCTCCGGCGCCGACGACACGTCGACGGCCACGGCGTACGCGAACGACGTCTTCGAGGTGCTGCGCACCGGTCAGGAGCGGCGCACCGACCAGGGGCAGCGGGTGTCGCTGGCCGCCCGTCCCGGCCTCGCCCCCGATCCCGCGCAGCTGCGGCACGCCGGGCTGCGTCGGGCGAGGGCCGCGGAGACGGAGTGCCCTCCGACGGTGTCCTGCGAGTGGATCCCGGCGCCCTACGAGGAGTTCGGGGACGGCGACTACGGCAATCACGACCTGGGCGACCGACCGGCGGACCAGAAGATCGAGTACATCGTCGTCCATGACACCGAGGGCGCCTGGGAGGGCGTCCTGGACATGGTGCAGGACCCGACCTACGTGTCCTGGCAGTACACGCTGCGGTCCACCGACGGGCACGTCGCCCAGCATGTGAAGGCGAAGGACGTGGCCTGGCACGCGGGGAACTGGTACGTCAACGCCAAGTCGATCGGCCTGGAGCACGAGGGCTTCCTGGCCCGCCCGGACTCCTGGTACACGGAGGCGATGTACCGCTCGTCGGCGCGGCTGGTGGCGTATCTCGCCAAGAAGCACGGCATCCCGCTGGACCGGCAGCACATCCTCGGGCACGACACCGTGCCGGGCCCGACGACGTCGACGATCGGCGGGATGCACACCGACCCCGGCCCGTACTGGGACTGGCGGCACTACTTCGAGCTGCTCGGCCGGCCCCTGGCGCCGACCGCCGGCGCGAAGGGCGGCCTGGTGACGATCCGCCCCGACTACGCCACGAACCGGCCCGAGTTCACGGGCTGCACGACGGCGGGCGAGCGGTGCGCCGACCACGGTTCCAGCGCGGTGCGGCTGTACTCCGGGCCCGGCACGTCGTACCCGCTCATCAAGGACATCGGTCTCGGGTCCACTCCGACCAAGGACGTCAACGACCTGTCCTCGCGGGTGTCGACCGGGCAGCAGTTCGCGGTGGCCGGCCGGGACGGCGACTGGACGGCGATCTGGTACCTCGGGCAGAAGGCGTGGTTCAGGAACCCGGCGAAGACACCGACGGCCGTGCACGCGGTCGGTGACGTGGTCACGCCGAAGGACGGCGCGCAGAGCGTGCCGGTGTACGGACGCGCCTACCCGGAGGCGTCCGCGTACCCGGCGGACGTGCCCGTGCAGGCGGTGTCGCCGCTGCCGTACACGCTGCCGGCCGGGCAGCGGTACGTGGTGGGCGGCAAGGTGCGGGGCGAGTACTACTACGCGGTGACCTTCGACGAGGGCTCGCACCGGGTGGTGCGGGGCGAGGACCAGTACTACGAGATCCAGTACGGGCACCGGGTGGCGTTCGTCCGGGCGGCCGACGTGAAGGTGGTGCGGTCGGGCGGCTGACGGGGCCGCCCCGCCGGGCTCAGCCCTGCTGGAAGAGCTCGGCGGGCAGCGGCTTCAGCAGCGCGTACAGGTCGTCGGTGATGGGGCGGTCCCAGGCGGCGATGGTCACCAGGACGTTGTCGCTGCGGTCGAACTGCACGCAGGAGATACGGCTCTCGGAGAGCTTCAGCCGCCGCACGATCAGCAGGTTGTCGCCCTGCATCACGGGCACGTCCTCGCTGCCGACGACGGTGACGTCCTCCTCGTTCTCCAGGGCGAGCAGCAGCTGCGCCACCTCGAACGGGATCTCGCCCTCGTCGGTCTCGCGGGCCGGGGAGCCCTCGGGCAGATTGCCGATGATCATGGCGGGACCGCGGCCGCCGAAGAGGTCGTACCGCAGGAAGACGCCCTGGCAGCTGCCGTCGGGGGCGGGCAGCAGCCCGGCGCCGAGGTTGCCGGGCCAGTCGCCCGGGTCCATGGCCAGTACGTCGAAGTCGGGCCCGGCGGGCGTGGCGCTGCGGCGGCGGAGGAACGACATGCCGCCATGGTACGTGGCCGGGCCTCTTCCACGTCGTGCGGGCAGGTCGTGCGGGACACCGTTCCCCTGGTCCGCTCACTCCTCCGCGGAGGCGGGCGGGACCACGGCCACCGGGCTCGCGGCGTGCAGGAGGACCGCCTGGGTGACCGAGCCCATCATGCGGGCCGGGGCCAGCAGCCGGCGGCGGTGCCGGCCCACGACGACGAGGGCCGCGTGCCGGCTGGCGGCGACGAGCTGACCGGCCGCGTCGCCGGGGGCCACGACCGCCTCGGCGCGCACCTCGGGGTGGCGGGCCCGGTGCGGGGCGAGGAAGCCCTCGGCGAGGCTGCGGGTCTCCGCCTCGACGGCGTCCTGGTCCTCGTCCGGGGGCAGGATCTGCGCGGTGGCCGTCGTCCACAGGTGCAGCGGCCAGGTGTAGGCGGCGACGGCCTGGAGCCGGGCGCCGCGCCGGGCGGCCTCGGCGAAGGCGAAGGACAGCGTGGCCTCGTCGGGGCTGTCGACCTGGAGGCCGACGACGACGCGCGGCCCGGGTCCGACGGGCACGGCGCCCTCGTGGACCGGGCGTCCCGGCTTCGGCACGACGACGACCGGGCACTCGGCGTCCCGGGCGGCGGCGAGGCCGGTGGAGCCGAGCAGGAGGCTGGCGAAGCCGCCGCGGCCCCGGGAGCCGAGCACCAGCAGCTGGGCGGTCGCACCGAGCGCGGACAGCGTCCCGACGGCGCCTTCCAGGGCGTGGTACGCGATCGGCGGCCTCTTGTCCCGGCCCTCCAGGTAGCGGCGCGCGAGGTTCAGGACCGTGTCGTCCTCCGGTTCGGGACGGCCGACGGGCAGGGCGTCGGGCCTGGCCCAGGCCGGGTACTGCTGGACGTGGACCACGCTGAGCTGCGCGTCGCGCGTGAGCGCGGCCTCGAACGCCCAGTCCAGTGCGATCAGGCTGTCGTCCGAACCGTCGACCGCAGCGATGACCGGCAGGGTGCTCATGGGTTCCTCACCTCCGGAGTACGACCTTCGCGCCCCGGGGCCAGCCTGACGCAGGCACCGGCCGGGGGGCGGCTGTCCAGGTCGCGTGTCCGGAAAAACGGGTGCGACACACCCGGATCGGCTCCGGAACGATCCCCTACGTCAGGTCGAACTCGCCTTCCCTGGCGCCCGACACGAACGCGCCCCATTCGGCCGGGGTGAAGATCAGGGAGGGGCTCTCCGGCCGGTCTCCGTTGCGCATGGCGATGAAGCCCTCGACGAAGGCGATCTGGACATCGCCGAGGCCACGGCTGCTCGAGTGCCAGTCGGCGTTGCTGAGGTCCAGCTCCGGCTTGTCCCAGCCCGCGAGCGGCGACTGCTGCTGGATGGTGCTCTCGGCCACGTCCGTGCTCCTCCCGGTTCGTCGTCCGCGGCCAGCCTAGCGACCGGTTCCTGGTGCCAACAGGCCACGTGAGGCGGACCTTTGTGCCAACGGTCGCCGCCGTCGCACGGGGGTGCCGCTCACGCGTCCGGCGGGGCGGAGCCCACGAGCCACATCGCGAAGAACTGCGAGCCGCCGCCGTAGGCGTGCCCGAGGGCCCGGCGGGCCCCGTCCACCTGGTGTTCCCCGGCCTGCCCGCGTACCTGGAGGGCCGCCTCGGCGAAGCGGATCATGCCCGAGGCGCCGATCGGGTTGGTGGACAGGACGCCGCCCGACATGTTGACGGGCAGGTCGCCGTCGAGTTCGGTGACGCCGGCCTCGGTGAGCTTCCAGCCCTCGCCCTCGGCGGCGAAGCCCAGGTTCTCCAGCCACATCGGCTCATACCAGGAGAACGGCACGTACATCTCGACGGCGTCGATGTCGCGGCGGGGGTCGGTGACGCCGGCCTGCCGGTACACGTCGGCCGCGCAGTCGCGTCCGGCCCGCGGCGAGACGAAGTCCTTCCCGGCGAACAGGGTCGGCTCGCTGCGCATCGCGCCACCGTGCACCCAGGCAGCCGGCCGGGGCGAGCGGGCCGCGCCGGCCCGGTCGGTGAGGACCATGGCGCAGGCGCCGTCGGAGGAGGGGCAGGTCTCGGAGTAGCGGATCGGGTCCCACAGCATCGGCGACGCCTGGACCTTCTCCAGGGTGATGTCGTGCTCGTGGAGGTGGGCGTACGGGTTCTTCAGCGCGTTGCGCCGGTCCTTGTAGGCGACGAGCGAGCCGATGCCGTCGGGGGCGCCGCTGCGCCGCATGTAGGCGCGCACGTGCGGGGCGAAGAAGCCGCCGGCGCCGGCCAGCAGGGGCTGCTGGAAGGGGATCGGCAGGGAGAGCCCCCACATCGCGTTGGACTCGGACTGCTTCTCGAAGGCGACGGTGAGCACGGTGCGGTGGACGCGGGCGGCGACCTGGGTGGCGGCGACGAGGGCGGTGGACCCGCCGACGGACCCGGCGGTGTGCACCCGGAGCAGCGGCTTGCCGACCGCGCCGAGGGCGTCGGCGAGGTACAGCTCGGGCATCATCACGCCCTCGAAGAAGTCGGGCGCCTTGCCGATGACCACGGCGTCGACGTCGGCCCAGGTCAACTCGGCGTCGTCCAGGGCGCGTCGGGCGGCCTCCCGGACGAGTCCGGCGATCGAGACGTCCCGGCGGGCCGCCACGTGCTTGGTCTGGCCGACGCCGACCACGGCCACGGGTTCCTTGCTCATCGCGGATCCCCTTCGAGTACGGCGACCAGGTTCTGCTGAAGGCAGGGGCCGGACGTGGCGTGCGCGAGCGCCCGGTCGGACGCGCCGCGGTGGATGCGGGCGGCGGCCTCGCCGATGCGGATGAGCCCGGCGGCCATGACGGGGTTGGCGGCGAGGGCGCCCCCGGAGGGGTTGACGCGGACGGTGCCGTCGAGCCGCAGCGCCTTGCGCAGGACGATCTCCTGCGAGGTGAACGGCGCGTGCAGTTCGGCCGTGTCGACGGGCCGTTCGAAGGCTCCCGCGTGTTCGGCGGCGAGCCGGGTGGAGGGCGAGTCGGTCAGGTCGCGTACGCCCAGGGCGTGCGCCTCGACGCGGTGGTCGATGCCGCGGATCCAGGCGGGGCGTGCGGCCAGGGCGCGGGCCCGCTCCCCCGCCGCGAGGATCACCGCGGCGGCGCCGTCGCCGACGGGCGGGCAGTCGCCCCTGCGCAGGGGCCGTACGACGTGGTCGCCGTGCGGGACGGGGCCGCGCAGCTGGGCGTGCGGGTTGCCGGCGGCGTTCTCCCGGTCGCGGGCGGCGACGGCGGCGAGCGCGGGTTCGTCCGCCTCGCCCGCGTCGATCAGGGCCTGCGCCTGGAGGGCGGCCAGGGCGATGGAGTCGGGCCAGAGCGGGGCGACGTAGTAGGGGTCGAGCTGGCGGGTGAGGACGTCCCGCAGGGAGCCCGGGGAGGACTTGCCGTAGGCGTAGACGAGGGCGGTGTCGGCGTCGCCGGTGAGCAGCTTGGTCCAGGCTTCGTACAGGGCCCAGGCGCCGTCCATCTCGACGTGCGACTCGGAGATCGGGGGCCAGGCGCCGACGCCGTCGAGGGCGAGGGTGAAGGAGAAGGCGCGGCCGGCGAGGTAGTCGCTGGAGCCGGAGCAGACGAAGTCGAGGTCGGCGGTGCGCAGTCCGGTGCGCGCGAGCACGTCGTGCAGGACGGGCATCAGCAGCTCGACCTCGGACAGCTCCTCGCCGGCGCGCCGGTGGTCGGTCTGGGCGAAGGCGACGACGGCGATCTCGCGGTTCACAGCAGCTCCCGGTAGGTGTCGTAGTCCGCGTCGGGCTCGCCGGTGGGCCGGTAGTGGTCGGGGTGGCGCGCGCCCCCGGTCCATACGGGTTCGACGCGCAGCCCCATGCGCACCTGGTCGTAGGGGATGCCGCCGATCCGGCCGTGCAGGGCGAGATCGGCGCCGTCCAGGGCGATGTGGGCGTAGACGTACGGCACCTCGATGTCGAGGCCCCGCGCCTTGATGTTGACGACGCAGAAGGTGGTGACGGTGCCGCGGGGGCCGACCTCGACCTGTTCGGACGTGGCGACGCCGCAGGTGGGGCAGGCGCCTCTGGGCGGGACGTACACCTTGCGGCAGGAGGGGCAGCGTTCGCCGACGATGCGCCGCTCCGCGAGGGCTTCGAGGTGGGCGGTCTGGGCGCGGCCGGGCGTGTAGGTGTAGTCGAGGCGGGCGGGGGCGACGATGCCGGTCACCGGGTCCGCGAAGTCGCCGCGGTGGCCGTCCGGTTCGGCGGCCGCGCCGTCGTACGGCTCGAAGCAGGCGATGTCGGTGATGGCGCCGGAGCGTTCGGCGGCCCAGCGGACGCGGACCCGCATGCCGGTGCGCACGGTGTCGGGGCCGGGGGCGTCGAGGGCGTGCAGGAGGGCGGTGTCGGCGCCGTCGAGGCGGACGAGCACCCAGGCGAAGGGGGTGGCCAGGGGCTGGCCGCGGCGGGGGGCATGGTTCCAGGCCCAGGTGGTGACCGTGCCGGTGGGGGCGACCTCGACGAGGTCGCGGATCTCGTCGGCGGTGACGGGGTCGTACTCGACGGGCGGGACGAGGGTGCGGCCGTCGGTGGTGCGCACGCCGAGGACGACGCGTTCGCGCAGGCCGGTGAGGAAGGCGCTCTGCACGGGTCCGAGGGAGCGGGTGAAGGGGAACTCGACGACCAGGGGGGCTTTCAGGACGTCCGGCACGGTGACTCCCTCGCTAGGCGCGTTTGTAGACGGGTGGCCGCTTCTCCGCGAAGGCGCGGGCGCCTTCCCTGGCGTCGGCGGTGTCGAAGAGGGGCCATCCGCGGGTGAGTTCGGCGGCGAGGCCGTCGGTCTCCGTCATCTCGGCCGTCTCGTACACGGACGCCTTCACGGCCTCCACGGCGAGCGGAGCGCAGGCGTTGACGCGGTCGGCGATCTCCAGGGCCTTCGCGAGGGCGGTGCCGTCGGGCACGACGTGCCCGATCAGGCCGATGGCCGCGGCCTCGCGGGCGCTGTAGGGCCGTCCGGTGAGCAGCATCTCCAGGGCGTGGGTGCGGGGGATCTGACGGGGCAGGCGCACGGTGGAACCGCCGATCGGGAACAGGCCGCGCCGGACCTCGAACAGCCCGAAGACGGCCGACTCTCCGGCGACCCGGATGTCGGTGCCCTGGAGGATCTCGGTGCCGCCCGCGACGCAGTGCCCCTCGACGGCGGCGATCACCGGTTTGCGCGGCCGGTGGTGGCGCAGCATGGCCTTCCAGTGCAGGTCGGGGTCGGCCTTGAGCCGGTCGCGGTACCCCTCCCCCGCCATGCCGTCACCGGCGAGGGCCTTGAGGTCCATGCCGGCGCAGAAGGCGCCGCCCGCTCCGGTGAGCACGACCGAGCGGATCGCGTCGTCGGCGTCGGCCTCGGCCCAGCCGTCGTGGAGGCCGACGAGCATGGGCAGCGACAGGGCGTTCCTCGCCTCGGGCCGGTCGAGCGTGAGCACGAGGGTGGCGCCCTCGCGCCGCACGGTGAGGTGTTCGGTGCCGCCCATGAGCCCTCTCCCCTCTGCCGGAACGAGAACAGGTTGCAGGAGGCGACGGAGCACTTCAAGGGTTTTCTGACAGACAGTCAGATTCTTTTGCGCGGAGGGTTCCCACTTGTGCCGCCCTTTGCTCTGATGACCGGCGAACCGTCACACAGCCAGGCCCAGCCGAGGTCAGGAGGAGCGGTGGAGTACAACCTCGCCGACCTGTTCGAGTCGGTCGTCGACGCGGTCCCGGACCGTGAGGCGCTCGTGTACCTCGACCACCCCCGCTCGGGCGCCGAACGCCGTCTGACCTACGCCGAGCTGGACGCCGCCGCCAACCGGATCGGCCACCACCTGATCGACAGCGGCATCCGTCCGGGCGAGCACCTGGGCCTGCACCTGTACAACGGCGTCGAGTACCTGCAGACGGTGCTGGGCTGCCTCAAGGCCCGGATCGTCCCCGTCAACGTCAACTACCGCTACGTCGAGGAGGAACTGGTCCATCTGTACCGGGACGCCGATCTGGTGGCCCTGGTCTTCGACGCCGAGTTCACCGAGCGGGTGGCCGCAGCGCTGCCCGGCGTCGAGGCGCTGCGGCATCTGGTGCGGGTGGGCCGGGCCGGGCCGGGCGCCGCCGCGACGGCCGCCGTGCCCTTCGCCGACGCGGAGGCCGCCGGGTCGCCGGAGCGCGGGTTCCCGGCCCGGTCGGGCGACGACCAGTTCATCGTCTACACGGGCGGCACGACCGGGATGCCGAAGGGCGTGATGTGGCGGCAGGAGGACCTGTTCTTCGCCGGCCTGGGCGGCGGCGCGCCGACCGGGGAGCCGGTGCGCAGGCCGCAGGAGCTCGCCGAGCGGGTCGTCGCGAGCGGTGACGGCATCACGTTCTTCCCGACGGCCCCGCTGATGCACGGGACGTCCACCCTGACGGCGTTCATCGGCTTCGGCTTCGGACAGCGCGTGGTGATCCACCGCCGGTTCGTGCCGGAGGAGGTGCTGCGCACGGTCGAGCGGGAGCGGGTGACGAGCGTGTCCCTGGTCGGCGACGCGATGCTGCGGCCCCTGGTGGACGCGCTCGACGGGCCGTTGAAGGGCACGGACTGCTCGTCCCTGTTCAGTGTGTCGTCCTCCGGCGCGGTCATGTCCGACACCGTGCGGCGGCAGTTCCAGGAACTGGTCCCGAACGCGCTGCTGCTGAACAACTTCGGGTCCTCCGAGTCCGGCTTCAACGGCACGGCGACGGCGGACTCCGGTCCGGAGCGCGGTTTCCGCATCCGCGTCAACTCCCGTACCCGGGTGGTGGACCCGGTGACCCGGGAGCCGGTCGGCGCGGGCGAGGTGGGCCGGGTCGCGCAGTGCGGCCATGTGCCGCTCGGCTACTACAACGACCCGGTGAAAACCGCCGAGACGTTCTTCGAGAGGGACGGCGAACGCTGGGTGCTGCTCGGCGACATGGCCACGGTCGACGAGGAGGGGGTCGTGACCGTGCTGGGCCGCGGCTCGCAGTGCATCAACACCGGGGGCGAGAAGGTGTACCCGGAGGAGGTCGAGCAGGCACTCAAGTCCCACCCCGACGTCTACGACGCCCTGGTGGCCGGGGTGCCGGACGCGAGGTGGGGCAGCCATGTCGCCGCGGTGGTGCAGGTGCGCGACGGGGCGCCGCGGCCGTCCCTGGAGGACGTCCAGACCCACTGCCGCACCCGTCTCGCCGGGTACAAGATCCCCCGGCAGCTGGTGATCACGGACGCGATACGACGGTCGCCGAGCGGCAAGGCGGACTACCGCTGGGCACGGGAGGTGGCGGAGACCGCCGATCGGACGGGACGTGGGGCGTAGTCTTTGCCCGCGATTGACCTGCGGATCTGAACGGACGGCGGGGGCGCGCCGTACGCGAGGGAGGCGGTCCCGACCCACGGGCCCGGTCCGCCGTACCAGCAGGGAAACCGCACGGAAGGACTTCGGGTGTCGCACCTCACGCCCTCTCGCCAGCTGCCGGACACGGACGCGGACGCCGACGGGAGCCCGGACCCCGACGTGACGGCGACGGAGGAGCCCGGCAAGGACTCCGAATCCGGCGTACAGGAACCGGACGCGCAGGATCCCTCACCCTCCCCCGGCGGCTGGTTCGGCTGGCGCCGGCGTTTCCCGCGGACTGCCCGTGGGGTGTGGCTGGGCACGACCGTGCTGGCCGCCGTGCTGGTGTACGTCGTACTGATCGTGCCCAACCGGCTCGACCGGATGCCCGTCGAGTCGTTCTTCCGCCTCCCCGTCGAAGCGCTGTTCCTCGCGGGCCTCCTGCTCGCGCTGCCGCCGCGGCCGCGGCGGATCACGGCCGCCGTCCTGGGCGTGTTCCTCGGGATGTCGGCCGTCCTGAAGTGTCTCGACATGGGCTTCCGGCAGACCCTGGCCCGGCCGTTCGACCTGGTCTTCGACTGGGTGCTGCTCGCGGACGCCGCGGACTTCCTGAAGGACTCGCTCGGCCGCACGGGCGAGGCGCTGGCGGTGATCGGGGTCGTCGCCCTGGCCGTGGCCGTGCTGGTCCTGAGCGGGCTCGCGATGCTGCGGCTGGCGGACGTGCTGGCCCGCCACCGCCGGGTGGCCGCACGTTCCACGCTGGTCCTCGGCGTCGTGTGGATCATCTGCTTCACCCTGGGGGTGCAGTCCGGCGGCGTCACGTTCGCCACCAAGGGCTACGCCCAGTACCTGTCGAACCGTGTGCAGTACGTCCGCGACGGCCTCGCCGACGCCGAGGTGTTCGAGAAGCAGCTCACCGCCGACGCCTACGCCAGGACGCCGTCCGACCAGCTGCTGACCGGGCTGCGCGGCAAGGACGTCATGCTCACCTTCATCGAGAGCTACGGCCGGGTCGCCATCGACGACCCGAAGATGGGACCGGCGGTCGACGCCACGCTCAGGGCGGGCGACGCCCGGCTGAAGGCCGCCGGCTTCTCCGCGCGCAGCGGCTGGCTCAGGTCGCCGGTGACGGGCGCCGGCAGCTGGCTCGCCCACTCCACGTTCCTGTCGGGCCTGTGGGTGAAGAACCAGCAGCGCTACCGGTCCCTGACCACCAGCGACCGCGCCACCCTCACCAGCTATTTCCAGAAGACCGGGGCCTGGCGGACGGTCGGCATCGTCCCCGGCGTCCGCAAGGCCTGGCCCGAGGGCAAGTACTTCGGCCTCGACCACATCTACGACTCCGAACACCTGGGGTACCAGGGCCCGTACTTCAGCTGGTCGCCGGTGCCGGACCAGTTCAGCCTGGAGGCGTTCCAGCGGCTGGAGCACGGGAAGAAGAACCGCGACCCGATCATGGCGGAGATCATCCTCGCCTCCAGCCACAACCCGTGGTCGCCGATCCCCCGCATGGTCGACTGGGACGACCTCGGTGACGGATCGGTGTTCGACGGGATCGAGAAGAAGGGCACCGACCCGGCGCAGGTCTGGAAGGACTCCGACCGGGTGCGCACCGAATACCGGCGTGCCATCGAGTACTCGGTGCAGAGCCTCACCGAGTGGGTCGAGCGCTACGGCACCGACGACACGGTGCTGGTCTTCCTCGGCGACCACCAGCCCGTCCCGACGGTCACGGGAGGGAGCACGAACAGGGACGTGCCGGTCACGATCGTGGCCCGGGACCCGAAGGTCCTGGAGCGGATCGAGGGCTGGGACTGGACGCCGGGCCTCAAGCCCGCCGACGACGCCCCGACCTGGGGCATGGACCGGTTCCGGGACCGCTTCCTGACGGCGTACGGCCCTCAGGGCCGCTGACCGGCCTCCAGGAAGGCCCTGATCCGCCGGACGAACCACACCGGGTCGTCCAGCCACGGGTAGTGCCCGGCGCCGGGCTGCACGGCCAGTTCGGCGCCCGGCAGGGCGGCCGCCGTACGCCGGGCCAGGGCGGGGCTGGGGCCGCCGTCTGCTCCGCCCGCGAGGACGAGGACCGGGGCCGTCGCACGGGCCAGGGCGGCACGGGTGGCCGCCGGGTCGAAGGCACCCTCGGAGAAGTACACCTCGGCGGCCTCGTCGTTCGACTCGTCCTCGGCGCGGGCGTCGTGCTCCCGGGCGGCGTCGTCCCAGCGGCCGTAGAAGAAGGGGGCGATGGCCGGGTCGAAGTCGCCGTCCCCGGTCAGCCACCGCTCGAACAGGGGGTACGCCTCGGCGAACCAGGGCTCGCCCTCCCGCTGCCGCGCGGCCGCCCGGCGCTCCTCGGCCGTGGCCGGCATGCCCAGGACCCACGGGGTCGCGGTGACCAGCGCCAGCCGGTTCACCCGCTCGGGATGCCGGGCGGTGTACAGGAGCGCGAGGCTGCCGCCCGCCGAGTGGCCGAGCACGTCCACGCGGGACAGCCCCAGGTGCTCCCGCAGCCGCTCGACGTCGTCCACGAGCCGGTCGCAGCGGTAGGTGGCGGGGTCGGCGGGTGTCCCGGAGGCTCCGGTGCCGCGCAGGTCGAACAGGACGAGGCGCCGGTGCGCGGACAGCCCGCCCAGGTCGCCCAGGTAGGCGGAGGCCCGCATCGGTCCGCCCGGCAGGACGAGCAGCGGTTCGCCCTCCCCTCGGAGGTGGTAGGCGAGTTCGGTGCCGTCGGTGGCGCGCAGGGTGGGCATGGGCCCGATCATGGTCGTGGCACGCGCCCGCCCGCAAGGTGATGCGGGGGCGCCGGCGACGACGGCCGTTCTCAGGGGCTCAAAAATCCGCCCGACCCCCTTGCCTGATCACGCACCGCCTGAATTACTGATCCCGAAAGACCCAGACCGAATGATCGGTCGTCCGGATTGGTGCGGTTGGTGGGAGATCTCCCTATGACGGATGTGACGGACCTGCGGGACGCGGGGGAACGCCTCGACCTGGAGGGGCTGCGGGCGCTCCAGCTGGAGCGGCTGCGGGCCTCGCTGCGGCACGCGTACGACAACGTGCCGTTCTACCGGGAGTCCTTCGACAAGGCCGGGGTACGGCCGGAGGACTGCCGTTCGCTCGCCGACCTGGCCCGCTTCCCCTTCACGGCCAAGGCCGACCTGCGCGCGAACTACCCGTACGGGATGTTCGCGGTGCCCCAGGACCGTATCCGCCGTCTCCACGCCTCCAGCGGCACCACGGGGCGGCCCACGGTCGTCGGCTACACCGACGGCGATCTCTCCCTGTGGGCGGACATGGTGGCCCGCTCGATCCGTGCGGCGGGCGGGCGGCCGGGCGACAAGGTGCACGTGGCGTACGGCTACGGGCTGTTCACCGGCGGGCTCGGCGCGCACTACGGGGCCGAGCGGCTCGGCTGCACGGTCATCCCCGCGTCCGGCGGCATGACCGCCCGCCAGGTGCAGCTGATCCAGGACCTCAAGCCCGAGATCATCATGGTGACGCCGTCGTACATGCTGACGCTGCTCGACGAGTTCGAACGGCAGGGCGTCGACCCGCGCGGGACGTCGCTGCGGGTGGGGATCTTCGGGGCCGAGCCGTGGACCGAGCAGATGCGGCGCGAGATCGAGGAGCGCTTCGCGATCGACGCGGTCGACATCTACGGGCTGTCCGAGGTCATCGGTCCGGGCGTGGCCCAGGAGTGCGTGGAGACCAAGGACGGCCTCCATGTGTGGGAGGACCACTTCTTCCCGGAGATCGTCGACCCGGTCACCGGTGAGCCGCTGCCCGACGGCGAGGAGGGCGAGCTGGTCTTCACCTCGCTCACCAAGGAGGCCATGCCCATCATCCGGTACCGCACCCGGGACCTGACCCGGCTGCTCCCGGGCACGGCCCGGGTGTTCCGGCGGATGGAGAAGATCACCGGGCGCAGCGACGACATGGTCATCCTGCGCGGGGTCAACCTGTTCCCCACCCAGGTCGAGGAGATCGTGCTGCGCACGCCGGGCGTGGCCCCCCACTTCCAGCTGCGGCTGAGCCGGGAGGGCCGGATGGACGCGCTGACCGTGCGGGCCGAGGCCCGTCCGGACGCGTCGCCTGAGGTCCGGGACGCCGCCGCGCGGTCGATCGCGGCGGCCGTGAAGGACGGCATCGGGGTCTCGGTCACCGTGGAGATCGTCGAGCCGGAGTCGCTGGAGCGCTCGGTGGGCAAGATCCGGCGGATCGTGGACCTGCGTTCCAAGTGACCTCGGTGACCTCGGTGACCTCTAGGCGGTCTCCCTCGCGAACCGGTCGCGCAGTTCGCGCTTGAGGATCTTGCCGCTGGCGTTGCGCGGGAGCTCGTCCACGAACACGACCCGCTTCGGGGCCTTGAAGTGGGCGAGCTTCTCGCGCGTGTGCTCGATCAGCTCCGCCTCGCTGACCTCGCCACGCGGCACGACGACCGCGGTGACCGCCTCGATCCACCGGTCGTCCGGCAGCCCGATCACGGCGGCCTCGGCGACGGCCCCGTGGGTGTAGAGGGCGTCCTCGACCTGCCGTGAGGCGACCAGGACGCCACCGGAGTTGATGACGTCCTTCACCCGGTCGACGATCGTGAAGTAGCCGTGCGCGTCACGCACCGCGAGGTCGCCGGAGCGGAACCAGCCGTCCCGGAAGGCCGCGGCGGTCTCCTCGGGCTTGTCCCAGTAGCCCTCGCACAGCTGCGGGGAGCGGTACACGATCTCGCCGGGCGTGCCGTCGGGCACGTCCTTGCCGTCCTCGTCGACCACGCGCGCGTCCACGAACAGCACGGGCCTGCCGCAGGAGTCCATCCGGCCCTTGTGCTCGTCCGGCGCGAGGACGGTGGCGAGGGGGCCGATCTCGCTCTGCCCGAAGCAGTTGTAGAAGCCCAGCTTCGGGAGCCGTTCGCGCAGCCGCTCCAGGACGGGCACCGGCATGATCGAGGCGCCGTAGTACGCCTTGCGCAGCCCGCTCAAGTCGCGGTCGGCGAAGTCGGGGCGGCCCGCGAGGGCGATCCACACCGTGGGCGGGGCGAACAGGCTGTCCACCCGGCCGGCCTCGATCAGGTCCAGGAGCCGGTCGCCGTCGGGGGCGTCCAGGATGATGTTGGTGGCGCCGACCGCGAGGTAGGGCACCAGGAAGACGTGCATCTGCGCCGAGTGGTACAGCGGCAGGGAGTGCGCGGGGCGGTCGCCCGCGCTGAGGTCGAGCGCGGTGATGGCGCTCAGGTACTCGTGGACGAGCGCGCGGTGCGTCATCATCGCGCCCTTCGGCAGGGCCGTCGTCCCGGAGGTGTAGAGGAGCTGGACCAGGTCCTCGGTGCGCGGCTCGGGGCCGTCGTAGGGCTCCGCGCCGGCGAGCCGGGCGAGCAGGGAGTCGTCGGCGTCGCGCAGCGCCAGGGTCCGGGTGCCCTCGGGCAGCCGGGCGGCGAGGCCGGGGTCGGCGAGGACCAGCGCGCTGCCGGACTGGTGCACGAGATAGGCGAGGTCGTCGCCGGTCAGGTTCTGGTTGACCGGGACGTGGACGAGGCCCGCGCGGGCGCAGGCGAGGAAGCCGATCAGATAGGCGTCCGAGTTGTGGCCGTAGGCGCCGACCCGGTCGCCGGGGGCGAGGCCCTGGCCGAGCAGGACGGTCGCCGCGCGCGAGACGGCGTCGTCGAGTTCGGCGTACGTCCACGAGCGGTCGCCGTACTCCACCGCCGTGCGTGCCGGGGTGCGGTGGGCGCTGCGCCGGAGCACCCCGTCAACCGTGCTGCCCTGTCCCTGCGTCATGACTCATGATCCTCGGTGCGCCGCCGGGGACAGGTCAAGCATCCGGGGGGTCGATTGCACCGACCAGTAGGTACGCTCAACCGCTCCTTCCCTCAACGACGTCGGGAGGCACGATGCGCACCACCCGTCTGAGACGACTGGCCGCCGCGGCCACCGTCCTGTTCACCGCCACCGCGGCCCTGCCGGCCGCCGCGGCCGAACGGCCGGGCCGCCACGACAACCCCTCGCACGGCGGCCTGTCGGCCGAGATCCGCTACACCGAGTACGGCATCCCCCATATCGTCGCCGGCAACTACAAGTCCCTGGGTTTCGGCACCGGTTGGGCGCAGGCCGCCGACCAGGTGTGCACCCTCGCCGACGGGTTCCTGACCGTGCGCGGCGAGCGCTCCCGGTTCCTCGGACCGGACGCGGCGACCGACTTCTCGCTGTCGTCGGCGGGCACGAACCTCTCCAGCGACCTGTACTTCCGCGGGGTGCGCCAGACGCGGACGGTCGAGAAGCTGCTCGCGCGGCCCGCGCCGCTCGGCCCGAGCCGTCAGGTCTCCGACCTGCTGCGCGGTTTCGCCTCCGGGTACAACGCGTGGCTGCGGCAGAACCGTGTCACCGACCCGGCCTGCAAGGGGGCCGCGTGGGTGCGGCCGGTGACCACGCTGGACGTGGTGGCCCGCTTCTACGCCTTCGCGGTGCTCGGTGGCCAGGGCGGTTCCGTCGACGACATCACGGCCGCACAGCCGCCCACCGGTGCCGCCGCCGGCGCCAAGAGCGCCGCGCCGGACGCCGACGCCGTGATCCGGGCCGTGCGGCAGCGGACCGCCGACGCCGCCATGGGGTCGAACGCGGTGGCCTTCCGGGGCGACACCACGGCGAGCGGACGCGGTCTGCTGCTGGGCAATCCGCACTACCCGTGGCAGGGCGGCCGCCGGTTCTGGCAGTCGCAGCAGACCATCCCCGGTGAACTCGACGTCGCGGGCGGGTCGTTGCTGGGCTCCCCCACGATCTCCATCGGCTACAACGCGCATGTGGCGTGGAGCCACACCGTGTCGACGGGTGTGCCGTTCGCCCTGCGCCAGCTCACGCTGGATCCCGCCGACCCCACCGTCTACCTCGTGGACGGCCGGCGCGAGCGGATGACGAAGCGGACCGTGACGGTGCCGGTCAAGGGCGCCGCCCCGGTGACCCGCACCCAGTGGTGGACCCGGTACGGCCCCGTCGTCGCCGATCCCACCGGGAACCCCCCGCTGCCCTGGACGGCGACGACGGCGTTCGCGCTGCACGACCCGAACGCCGCGAACATGCGGTTCGCCGACACCTCGCTCGGCTTCGGCAAGGCCCGGAGCACGGCCGACGTGCTGAAGTCCCTGTCCCGGCACCAGGGTCTGCCGTGGGTGAACACCATCGCCGCAGACTCCTCGGGGCACTCGCTGTTCAGCCAGTCGCAGGTGCTGCCCCGGATCACCGACGAGCTGGCGGCGCGCTGCTCCACCCCGCTGGGGAAGGCCACCTATCCGGCGGCGGGCCTCGCGGTCCTCGACGGCTCCCGCGGTGACTGTGCGCTCGGCCGGGACGCCGACGCCGTCCAGCCGGGGACGTTCGGACCGAAGCGGATGCCGACGCTGAAGGACGCTCCGTACGTGGAGAACTCCAACGACAGTGCCTGGCTCGCCAACGCCGACCGGCCGCTGACCGGGTACGAGCGGATCTTCGGCACGGTCGGCACCCAGCGGTCGCTGCGTACGCGCGGTGCCGTCGAGGACGTGGCGGCGATGGCGCGCAAGGGCTCGCTGACCGTACGGGACCTTCAGCGGCAGCAGTTCGCGAACCGGGTGCCCGCCGCCGATCTGGCGGCGGCCGACGTGGCGACGGCGTGCGCCGCGCTGCCGGGCGGCACGGCGACGGGCGGCGACGGCACGGCGGTCGACGTGTCGGAGGCCTGCCGGGTGCTCGCGAAGTGGGACCGCACCATGGACACCGGCAGCCGTGGCGCCCTCCTGTTCGACCGGTTCTGGCGCAAGTTCAACACCTCCGTGCCGTCGGCCGAGCGGTGGAAGGTGCCCTTCTCGGCGGCGGATCCGGTGCGCACGCCGAACACCCTCAACACCGGCGCGCCCGGGTTCGCGAGGGCGCTCGCGGACACGGTGGCCGAGCTGCGGGGCGCGGGCGTCGCGCTGGACTCGCGGCTGGGCGAGCACCAGTTCGTCGTACGGAACGGGCAGCGCATCGCCGTTCCGGGCGGCACCGAGCAGCTCGGGGTGTGGAACAAGGTCGAGCCGGTGTGGAACCCGGCGCAGGGCGGCTACACCGAGGTGACGACCGGCTCCAGCCACATCCAGGCGGTCGGCTGGGACGGCAGCCGCTGCCCGGTGGCGCGGACGCTGCTGACGTACGCGCAGTCGTCGAACGCGAAGTCGCCGCATTTCAGCGACCAGACGCGGCTGTTCTCGGGTGAGAGGTGGGTGACGGCGCGGTTCTGCGAGAAGGACGTCCTGGCGTCGCCCGCGCTGCGGATCGTGCGGGTGCGCGAGCGCTGAGCGGCCACGGCCCCGCCGCGCGTCCTGGCCGGGCGCGGGGCGGGGCCGTGCCGTCTCACACGGGGCGGGCACGGCCCTGCCAGTACGGGTCGCGCAACCGCCGTTTGTACAGCTTGCCGTTGGGGTCCCGGGGCATCTCGGCGACGAAGTCGACGCTGAGGGGCCGCTTGTAGCCGGCGAGCCGTTCGGCGCAGTGGGCGAGGACGGCGGCGGCGAGGTCCGGGCCGGGGTCGTGGCCGGGGGCCGGTTCGACGACGGCCTTGACCTCCTCGCCCCAGTCGTCGTGCGGGACTCCGAAGACGGCGGCGTCGGCGACGGCGGGGTGGGAGAGCAGCACGGACTCGATCTCGGCGGGGTAGATGTTGACGCCGCCCGAGATGATCATGTCGATCTTGCGGTCGCGGAGGAAGAGGTAGCCCTCCTCGTCGAGGAGGCCGAGGTCGCCGACGGTGAAGAAGTCGCCGACGCGGTTCGCACGGGTCTTGGCCTCGTCCTTGTGGTAGCTGAAGCCGCCGGTGTCCATCCGCAGGTAGACGGTGCCGAGTTCGCCGGGCGGGAGCCGGTTGCCGTCGTCGTCGAGGACGGCGATCTCGCTGATCGGCCAGGCCCGGCCGACCGTGCCGGGCCTCTTCAGCCAGTCCTCGGCGGTCGCGAAGGTCCCGCCGCCCTCGCTGGCCGCGTAGTACTCCTCGACGCACGGACCCCACCAGTCGAGCATCGCCCGCTTCACGTGCCCGGGGCAGGGCGCGGCGCCGTGGAGGGCGTGCCGCATGGAGGAGACGTCGTAGCGGGCCCGTGTCTCCTCGGGCAGGGCGAGCAGCCGGTGGAACTGGGTCGGGACCATGTGGGTGTGGGTGCAGCGGTGGGTGTCGATGGCGCGGAGCATGTCCTCGGGGGTCCACTTGTCCATCAGCACCAGCCGGTGGCCGATGTGCAGGGACGCGCCCGCGAACTGGAGCACGGCGGTGTGGTAGAGCGGCGAGGACACGAGGTGGACGTTGCCGTCGAACGGCCGGATGCCGAAGATGCCGAGGAAGCCGCCCAGGTGGGCCTCCTCGGGCGCCCTGCCGGACAGGGGGCGGCGGATGCCGCGCGGGCGGCCGGTGGTGCCCGAGGTGTAGTTCATGACCCAGCCGAGGGTGCGGTCGGCGGGCGCTGACTCCGGCTGCCCGTCGAGGAGTTCGGGGTAGGGCCGGAATCCCTCGGCGGCGCCGACCGCGTACCGGTGGGCCGGCGGGAGACCGGCCTCGTCGGCGGCCTGGCGTGCGGCGTCCGCGTACCGCTCGTGCGCGACGAGCACCTTGGCGCCGGAGTCGGCGACGATCCAGGCGATCTCGGGGCCGACGAGATGGTGGTTGACGGGGACGAGGTAGAAGCCGGCCTGTCCGGCCGCGAGGTAGGCGGTGAGGAACTCGGCGCCGTTGGGGAGGACGACGGCGAAGGCGTCGCCGCGTTCCAGGCCGGCGGCCCGCAGGCCGTGCACGAGACGGTTGGCGTCGGCGTGCAGCCGTCCGGCGGTCCACCGCTCGCCGTCGGGGGCGACGAGCACGGTGCGGCCGGGTTCGGCGGCGGCCTGTGCCCAGAAGCCGACGGGCGCCTTGTTCTCCGCGTGTGCCGCGGGCCCGCCGGTCATCGTCCGCTCCGGCCCGCGACGCGGTTCAGGCGGTCGACGGCCCGTTCGAAGCCCCGCGTGAGGTCGTCGAAGACCTCCCGGACGCTGCGTTCGGTGGTCATCCGGCCGACGATCTGCCCGACCGGGGTGCCGAGCAGGGGTTCCACCTCGTACCGCTGGATGCGGGAGACGGCGTCGGCGACCAGGAGCCCTTGGAGGGGCATGGGCAGGGTGCCGGGGCCGTCCGGGTCGTCCCAGGCGTCGGTCCAGTCGGTGCGCAGCTGACGTGCGGGTTTGCCGGTGAGGGCGCGGGAGCGGACGGTGTCGGAGGAGGTGGCCGCGAGGAGCTTGCGGGTGAGGGCGGGCGAGTGGAGGTCCGCCTCGGTGGTGGTGAGCCACACGGAGCCCAGCCACACGCCTTGGGCGCCGAGCGCGAGCGCGGCGGCCACCTGCTGTCCGCTGCCGATGCCGCCGGCGGCGAGGACCGGCAGCGGGTGGACCTCCTCCACGACCTCCGGGGTGAGCACCATGGACGCGATCTCACCGGTGTGGCCGCCCGCCTCGTAGCCCTGCGCGACGACGACGTCGATTCCGGCGTCCCTGTGCTTGCGGGCGTGGCGGGCGCTTCCGGCGAGGGCGGCGACGAGCACGCCCTGCTCGTGGGCGCGGGCGACGACGTCGGCGGGCGGGGAGCCGAGGGCGTTGGCGAGCAGTGCGATGGGGTGGCCGAAGGCGACGTCGAGCTGGCGGCGGGCGACCTGTTCCATCCAGCCGGTGATGCGCCAGCCGGCGGCCTCCCCCGCGGGCAGTTCGGGTACGCCGTACTTGGCGAGGGTGTCCTGGACGAACTGCCGGTGCCCGGCCGGGATCATGGCCTCGGCATCGGTCTCGCCGACGCCCTCGACCTTGGCGGCGGGCATGACGACGTCGAGGCCGTAGGGCAGCCCGCCGACGTGGGCGTCGATCCAGTCGAGGTCGCGGGCGAGGTCGTCCGGGGCGGTGTAGCGGACCGCGCCGAGCACCCCGAAGCCGCCGGCCCGGCTGATGGCCGCGGCGACGGCGGGGAACGGCGTGAAGCCGAAGACGGCGTGCTCGACTCCCAGGGTGGTGCTCAACTCCGTCTGCATGGGCGCAGGATGCCGCAGTCGTCCGGACGACGGAAGGCTTTTTCTGATACACCGTCAGATCTTTTCGGTGTCATTGGATGGGCACACACCGTTGACATGACCCCGTTCTGACAGGAAAGTTTCACCCGGCACGGCGATCACGAAAGATACTTTCATCCGGATGGCGGGAGGCCCTCGGTGGCGGACGGCAACGCAGGCATGACGCGACGTCAACTCGGCAAGGGCGTCATGGCCCTGGGCGGCGCGCTCGCGCTCGCCCCTCTCCCGGCCGTCCCCGCGGCCGCCGCGACGGGCCGCGCCGGCACCCTGCGGCACGGCTCCCCAGAGCGCGCCGGCCTCCTCTCCTCCGCGCTGCGCCGGCTCGTCACCGACGCCGAGGCGTTCCTCGGCCCCTCGCCGCAGCACCCCTGGTACGCGGGCGCGGTCCTGCTGGCCGGGCGCGGCGGTACGGTCGCCCTGCACGAGCCGATCGGCATGGCGGTGCGCTACCAGGCGTACGACGAGAAGACCGACACGGGCGTGGAGTTCCCCGCCGAGCAGCAGATACCGATGACCGAGGACACCGTCTTCGACCTGGCCTCCGTCTCCAAGCTGTTCACCTCGATCCTCGCCGTGCAGCAGATCGAACGCGGCACGCTCGGCCTGGAGGCGACGGTCGCCTCCTACCTCCCGGACTTCGGGCGGGCCGGCAAGCAGGACATCACCATCCGTCAGCTCCTCACCCACACCTCCGGGTTCCGGGCCTGGATCCCGCTCTACAGCGCCCCCACCCACGAGGGGAAGCTCCAGCTCATCTGGGACGAGGCGCCGCTCAACCCGCCCGGCAGCACCTACCTCTACTCCGACCTCAACCTGATCTCCCTCCAGCTGGTGCTGGAGAAGATCACGGGCCGTACCCTCGACACCCTGCTCCACGACGAGATCACCGGCCCCCTCGGGATGAGGCACACCCGCTACAACCCGCCCGCCTCGTGGAAACCGCGGATCGCGGCGACCGAGGACGCCCGCACGCCCTGGTCCGGTCTGGACCGGGGCCTCGTGTGGGGCGAGGTGCACGACGAGAACGCCTTCAGCCTCGGCGGCGTCGCGGGCCACGCCGGGGTGTTCTCCACCGCCTGGGACCTCGCGGTCCTCGGCCGGACCCTGCTCAACGGCGGCTCCTACGGCCGGACGCACATCCTGTCGCCGGACTCCGTGGAGCTGATGTTCACGGACTTCAACACCGCCTTCCCCGGGGACGAGCACGGCCTCGGCTTCGAGCTCTACCAGCACTGGTACATGGGAGCCATGGCCACCCCCCGCACGGCCGGCCACACCGGCTTCACGGGCACCTCGCTGGTCCTCGACCCGACGACCGACTCCTTCCTCGTCGTCCTGGGCAACTCCGTGCACCCGGTGCGCGGTTGGCGGTCCGGGTCGGCGCCCCGGGTGGCCGCCGGCAACAACATGGCGCGCGCGGTGCCGGTGCGCCCGGCCCACGGCCGTACCGCGTGGTTCTCCGGCATGGCCAGCGCCACGACCGCCACGCTCGCGCTCCCCGCGCTCGACACCTCGCGCGGCGGCGCGCGGCTGACCTGCGCCGTGTGGTGGGACACCGAGCCGGCGGCGGACGTCCTCGCGCTGGAGACGTCCACGGACGAGGGCGCCACCTGGAAGCCGCTGCCGTTCACGGCCGCGCGCAAGGGCGACGGGGACGAGGAGCACCCGGCGGGCACGGCCACCGGCTGGTCGGGGCGGGCCTGGCACCGGCTGACCGCGCCACTGCCCGCCGCCCCCGCGCTGCGGGTGCGCTGGCGCTACACCACCGACCGGCTGTACGTGGGCCGGGGCGCGTACGTGGACGGGCTGCGGGTCGAGAGAGCGCACCGGGTCCTGTTCGACGAGTCACGGCCCGCGGACGCCGCACGGCTGACGGCCACCGGCTGGACGGCGTCGCGGGACTGACGCGCCGTCACGCCCTGTCGCCGGCCTCCAGCACGGCCATGGCGGCGTTGTGGCCGGGCACACCGCTCACGCCTCCCCCGCGCACGGCTCCCGCGCCGCACAGCAGGACGTTCGCATGGCGGGTCTCCACACCCCAGCGGCCGGTCGACTCGTCGGCGTAAGGCCAGGACAGGTCCCGGTGGAAGATGTTGCCGCCGGGCAGGCGCAGGTCCCGCTCCAGGTCGAGGGGCGTCTTCGCCTCGATGCAGGGACGTCCGTCCGCGTCGGTCGCCAGGCAGTCGGCGAGCGGTTCGGCGAGGTGGGCGTCCAGCTGGGCCAGCGTGGACTTCAGCAGGTCCTCGCGGACCGCGTCGTTGTCCCGCTCGAACAGCCGGGCGGGGGTGTGCAGGCCGAACAGGGTGAGCGTCTGGTGGCCCTGGTCGACGAGGTCAGGGCCGAGGATCGTCGGGTCCGTCAGCGAGTGGCAGTAGATCTCCGACGGCGGCGCGCCGGGGAGTTCCCCGGCGGCGGCCTGGGCGTGTGCGGCGGCGAGCTGGCCGTAGCCCTCGGCGATGTGGAAGGTGCCGGAGAACGCCTCACGAGGGTCGACGGAGGTGTCGCGCAGCCGGGGCAGCCGCTTCAGCAGCATGTTGACCTTCAGCTGGGCGCCCTCGGCGGGCGCCGGGGCCGGGTCGCCGGTGAGGGCGGCCAGCACCTGCGGCGAGGCGTTCACCAGGACGTGGCGGGCGGCGGCGACACCCTCGCCGTCCGCGGTGCGGTAGGTGACCTCGGCGGTGCGCCCGTCGGTGTCGACGCGCACGACCTCGTGGCCGGTGACCAGATCGGCGCCGGCCGCGCGGGCCGCCGCGGCCAGGGCGTCGGTGAGCGCGCCCATGCCGCCGACGGGGACGTCCCAGTCGCCGGTGCCGCCGCCGATCACGTGGTACAGGAAGCAGCGGTTCTGCTTCAGCGAGGCGTCGTGGGCGTCGGCGAACGTGCCGATGAGGGCGTCCGTGAGGACGACGCCCCGCACCAGGTCGTCCTTGAACCGCTCCTCGATCGCGACCCCGACCGGCTCCTCGAAGAGCATCCGCCAGGCGTCGTCGTCCGCCACCCGCCGGCGCAGCTCGTCGCGGCTCGGGAGCGGTTCGGTGAGGGTCGGGAACACGCGCCGGGCGACCTCGCCGGTCATGCCGTAGAAGCGCTGCCACGCCTCGTACTCGCGGTCGCCTCCGGTGAGCCGGGCGAACGCCTCCCGGGTGCGCTCCGGTCCACCGCCGACCAGCAGCCCCGTGGGCCGTCCGTCCCGCTCCACCGGCGTGTACGAGGAGACGTCCCGCTTGCGGACCCGGAAGCTCAGCCCCAGATCCCGGACGATCTTGTCGGGCAGCAGGCTGACCAGGTAGGAGTAGCGCGACAGCCGGGCGTCGACCCCGGCGAAGGGGCGCGTGGACACGGCGGCCCCGCCCGTGGTCCCGAGCCGCTCCAGCACCAGCACGGACCGTCCGGCCCGGGCCAGATAGGCGGCGGCGACCAGGCCGTTGTGACCTCCGCCGACGATCACGGCGTCGTAGGTGCGGTGTCCCGGGCGTGCGTCGTGTGCAGGCATGGTCCTTGGTAACACGGGGTGATCCACTGCGGCCAGGGCTGGGGCGCGCCCGGGTCACCGGCCCTCGGCCACCCGCTGCCGGCGCAGCACCGCCACCCGGCGGTACAGCTCGGCCGCCTCCGTGGCGCGGCCGAGCTGGTCCAGGCAGTGGGCCTCGTCGTTGCGGCTGGCGAGGGTGTCGGGGTGGCCGGCGCCCAGGACGCGTTCCCGGGCCTCGGCCACCCGGTGGTACTCGGACAGCGCGTCCGGCCAGCGGCCCAGCCAGCCCAGGCCGACGGCGACCTCGCGACGGCTGACCAGGGTGTCCGGGTGGTCGGCGCCGAGGACGCGCTCGCGGATCGCGCACACGTCGCGGGCCTCGGCGAGCGCCTCCTCCCAGCGGCCCAGCCGGCCCAGGTTGACGCCGAGGCCGTGGCGGGCCCGCAGGGTCTCGGGGTGGGCTGGGCCGTGCACCCGGGTGCGGTCGTCGACGAGGACGCGGTAGAGCTGGAGCGCCTCCGCGCCGCGGCCGAGCCGCCCGAGGCTGATGCCGACCTCGTAGCGGGCGGCGAGGGTGTCGGGGTGGTCCGGGCCGAGGGTGTGGGCGCGGGCGTCGGCGACCTCGCGGTAGGTCTGGAGCGCCTCCGTCCAGCGTCCGAGCTGGCCGAGCGCGTAGGCGACCTCGTAGCGGGTGACCAGGGTGTCGGGGTGGTCCGGGCCGAGGACGCGGGCGCGGGCGGCGGCGACCTCCTCGGCCATGCGGTGGGAGTCCTCGAGCCGGCCGAGTCTGCTGAGGTTGAAGGCGAGGTTGTGGCGGCAGCGCAGGGTGTCGGGGTGGTCGGCGCCCATCGCGCGCACCCGGTCGGCCAGCACCGACGCGTAGACCTGGTGGGCGTCGACGTGCCGGCCCAACTGGCCCAGGACGTAGGCCATCTCCTGGCGGGCGGCGAGCGTGTCCGGGTGGTCCGCGCCGAGCGCGAGGCTGCGGGCGCGGGCGACGTGCTTGTACTCGCGCAGCGCGTCGGCGGCGCGGCCGGTGCGGCTGAGGGTGAAGGCCAGTTCGTAGCGGCTGGCGAGGGTGTCGGGGTGGTCGGGGCCGAGGAGGTGTTCGCGTTCGGCGGCCACCGCCCGGTGCACCTCACGGGCCTCCGTCCAGCGGCCGACGCGGCCCAGGCTCAGCCCGGCGTCGTGCCGTCCGGCCAGCGCGGTGAGCGTGCCCGCCGAGGGAACGGGCTTCGCGCCCGCGGCGCCGGAGGGCCGCGGGATCCACTCGCCGGTGAGACCGGCCGCGGCGTCCGGGGGTGTGCTGCGCGGTCCGGTGCCGGTGGCCTTGTGGCCGGTGGTCATGCCCCGGGTCCAGGACGGCAGGCGGGGGGCGCGGCCGGCGGGCCGCTCGGGGTCGGCCGGCGGACGGGCGGTCACCATCGTGGGCACGTACGCCGGTGTGGTGCGGCCGAGGCTGATGCGGCGGCCCAGTTCGCGTCCGTCGGGCGGGCGTTCCTCGGGGCGTTTGGCGAGCAGGTCGAGGATGACGCGCTCCAGGTACTCGGGGAGGTCGGCGCGGTGGCCGCGCGGCGGCCGGGGCGGGGTGTCGCGGTGGCCGACGAGGACCGCCCAGGGGTCGTCGAGGTCGAACGGCGGGACGCCGGTGGCGATCTCGTACAGCACACAGCCCAGGGAGTACAGGTCGCTGCGCTGGTCGACGTCCTCGCCGCCTATCTGCTCCGGCGACATGTAGTGGGGGGTGCCCATCGCGACACCGGTGCCGGTGAGCCGGGAGGTGAACCCGACGTCCTGGGCGAGGCGGGCTATGCCGAAGTCGCAGATCTTCACGGTGCCGTCGGCGACACGCATGATGTTCGCCGGTTTGAGGTCGCGGTGCACGATGCCCTGCTGGTGGGTGTAGGCGAGGGCGGCGGCGACCTGCTCGGCGATGTCGACGACGTCGGCGACGGGCAGCGGGTGGTGCTTGTTGTCCTCCAGGAGCTGGCTGAGGTTGCTGCCCTCCAGCAGTTCCATCACCAGGAACAGCACGCCGTCGGCCTCGCCGAAGTCGTGGACGACGGTGACCCCGCGGTGCTGGAGCGCGGCCGCGACCTGGGCCTCCCGGCGGAACCGCTCCCGCAGGACCCGCATGAAGGACGGGTCGTGGTGCGGCCCCAGCGGATTGAGGCACTTGACGGCCACGCGCCGGCCCAGGGACTCGTCCCGTGCCTTCCAGACCTCGCCCATACCGCCCCGCCCGATCGGTTCGAGCAGCCGGTACCGGCCCTGGATCAGCCTGCTTTCCCCCATCTGCCGCGCTCGCCCCCCGTATGGTCCGCCCTCCCGGCTCGTCCAGTATGGCGGGCTATCGCCCGAGTTTGTACGGTGCCGGGCGGGCGCCGGGGCCGAGCCGGTCCATGGCGCGCAGGATGTGTTTGGGCGGGAGTTGCCAGCGCAGACGTGCGGGAACACGGCGCAGCACGGTGCCCGTGGCACGCAACCGGCGGGTGACGACGGCGGGTTCCGGGGCCGGCCGTCCGTACAGGTCGTGGGCGTACGGCGGCAGAGCGGCGTACGCGAGCCGGGCCACGCGCCGCCACAGCACCTCGCGCGCCGGGACGAGCAGGGGGTGCGTCGGCGGACGGAGCAGGAAGTCGTCCACGACGCGTGCCTCGGGTCCGCAGGACAGCTCGGGACGCACGGTCTCGAAGTACGCCGCCATCTCCTCCCGGTCGCCGGGTACGGAGTCGGGGTCCAGGCCCACCAGGCGGGCGCTGACCCGGTGTTCGGCGATGTACCGGTCGGCCTGCGCGTCGGTGAGCGGGAAGCCGGAGCGGCGGGCGACCTGGAGGTAGGAGTCGATCTCGGCGCAGTGCACCCACAGCAGCAGCGCGGGCTCGTCGACCCCGTACCGCTCGCCGGTGCCGGGGTCGGTGGCGCCGAGCATGCTGTGGATCCGCCGGACCCGGGCGCCGGCCTTCTCGGCGGCCTCCGTGGTGCCGTAGGTGGTGGTGCCGACGAAGTCGGCGGTGCGCAGCAGCCGGCCCCAGGCATCCCGGCGGAAGTCGGAGTTCTGCAGGACACCGCGCACCGCGCGCGGGTGCAGTGCCTGGAGGTAGAGGGCACGGATGCCGGCGACCCACATCATGGGGTCGCCGTGCAGCTGCCAGGTGACCGAGTGCGGCGTGAACAGCCCGGGATCGCCCATACCGGCAGGTTAACGCCGCACCCGCGGCATCCCCAGCCCGATCCAGGCGATGATCTCGCGCTGGATCTCGTTGTTGCCGCCGCCGAAGGTGAAGATGACGGCCGAGCGGTAGCCGCGTTCCAGTTCGCCCCGCAGGACGGCGCCCGCCGAGCCCTCCTTCAGGGCGCCGGGGGCGGCGGTGACCTCCATCAGCCAGGCGTAGGCGTCGCGGCGGGCCTCGGAGCCGTAGACCTTGACGGCGGAGGCGTCCTGCGGGGTGAGGCTGCCGTCCTCGACGGCGCTGACCATCTTCCAGTTCAGCAGCCTGAGGGCGTCGAGGCGGGTGTGCGTCTGCGCGAGGCGGCGGCGCACCCAGGGCAGGTCGATCACCCGGCGGCCGTCGGCGAGCTTGGTCTCCATGGCCCAGCGCTGGACGTCGTGCAGGGCGCGGACGGCCATGGTGCCGTGGGCGGCGAGGGTGACGCGTTCGTGGTTGAGCTGGTTGGTGATCAGGCGCCAGCCCTGGTTCTCCTCTCCGACGCGGCGGGAGACGGGAACGCGGATGTTCTCGTAGTGGCTGGCCGTGGTGTCGTGGGAGGCGAGGGTGTGGATGAGGGTGCAGGAGTAGCCGGGGTCGCTGGTCGGCACCAGGAGCATGGTGATGCCCTTGTGCGGCGGGGCGTCCGGGTCGGTGCGCACCGCCAGCCACACCCAGTCGGCGGTGTCGCCGTTGGTCGTCCAGATCTTCTGCCCGTCGACGACGTAGTGGTCGCCGTCGCGGACCGCGCGGGTGCGCAACGCGGCCAGGTCGGTGCCGGCCTCGGGTTCGCTGTATCCGATGGCGAAGTCGATGTCGCCCGAGAGGATTCTCGGCAGGAAGAACGCCTTCTGCTCGTCCGTGCCGTACCGCATGATCGTCGGCCCGACGGTGTTGAGCGCCATGAGCGGCAGCGGGACGCCGGCCTGCGCGGCCTCGTCGAAGAAGACGAACTGCTCGACGGCGGTCAGTCCGCGTCCGCCGTACTCCTCGGGCCAGCCGACGCCGAGCCAGCCGTCCGCCCCGAGCCGCCGGATCGTGGCCCGGTAGTGCCGCTTCTGGGCGGCGTGGTCGCCGGGCGGGATGGGGTTGTCCGGCACCAACGTGGCGAAGTAGGCGCGCAGTTCGCTGCGCAGCCGCTGCTGCTCGGGCGTGTATGCGAGGTGCACGGCGCCTCCAGGCTCCCAGGGCTGGTCCTGACGGCGCACACCGTAGAACGTGTTCCAGAAATAGGGAATGGCAAGGAGGGCCCGCGATCCGTGCGAGGGGCGGGTCTCAGACGAGCAGCGCCATGAAGTCGGTGCAGGCCCGGGCGCACGCGCGGCAGGCCAGGGCGGTCTCCTCCGCCTCCGGGTGCCGCTCGAAGACGTGCGCGCTCTCCAGGCAGACCGTACGGGTCCACTCCAGCTGCATGCGCAGCGTGTCCTCGGCGTCCTCGTCGAAGTGGCCGTGGTCGGACAGCATCCGGCAGGTCGCGTCGCAGACCTCGGCGCACAGGATGCCCTTGCGGCGCAGCAGTTCGTGGTCCTCGGCCGCGTCCGGGTCGACGAGGCTGGCGCGCAGGGCGCACGCCCGGGCGCACTCCGTGCAGGCCTGCGCACAGGTGAACCGGTCCTCCAGGAACCGGACGAGTTCTTGCTGCGATGCCGTCGATGTCACGGTGGCCGGGTAGCCCCGCCCGTACGGCGTCAAACCCACGCCCGGCATCGGCGGCGGCCTGGTTCACCCGGGGTTCCGGGGGTACACGCGGGCCATGAACATCGCATCGACGGACATCGCCGCATCGGGTGCCCTGGGTATCGGACTGGCCGTGGTCGGCCTGGTGCTCGTGGTGCTGCTCATCGGCGCCTTCGCCCTGGGGGTGCGCTCCAAGCGCAGGGAACCTCCCCGCCCCCGCCCCGAGGAACAGCCCCGGCTGCCCGCGGACGGCCCGGTCCACGAGATCCGGGAGAACCGCGAGCCCGACGAGGTGCCCCGCAGCGACCAGCGCCTGACCCCGCACGAGATGCCCGGGAGCGGCAACGTCTCCTCCCGCGGCAGCGACGTCGAGGGGCGGCCCCGGTGGGACGAGGGCCGCAGCGGCTCTTTCGGCAGCGGCGGCTCGGGCTGACGCCCGTCCCGTCCGCGCCGGACACGGGTGTGCCGGGCGCCCCGCGCCCCGACAGCTGCGCGGGGTCCCCGGTGTCGCCCGTCACCACGCCGCAGCCCTTCGGGCCTCCGCCGCACGGCACGCCCGGCCGGCGGGGCCGCCCGGAGGGCGATCGCGCATGACAGTCCGTCGCGACGGCGCGGACCTCCGGTACACCCGGGGTCCGCGCCGTCGTCGTGCACCGCACCGGGCGTGCCCGGCGTGCGCCCGGCGACCCCGGTCAGTACGGTGCAGTTCCGGTGTCCGGGATCGGGTAGTGGGGAGACGCCATGTCCGGCGACAAGACGGGGAAACTGCCGCGCAAGACGTACGAGAAGGAGCTGCTGCGGCTGCAGACGGAGCTGGTGAGGCTCCAGGAGTGGGTGCGCGCCGAGGGAGCCCGGCTGGTCGTGGTCTTCGAGGGCCGGGACGCGGCGGGCAAGGGCGGCACCATCAAGCGCGTCACGGAGCATCTCAACCCCCGGGTGGCCCGGATCGCGGCGCTGCCCCGGCCGACCGAGCGCCAGCGCACCCAGTGGTACTTCCAGCGGTACATCGAGCATCTACCGGCGGCCGGTGAGATCGTGCTGTTCGACCGCAGCTGGTACAACCGCGCGGGCGTCGAGCACGTCATGGGGTTCTGCACCAAGGAGGAGTACCAGCTCTTCCTGCGCCAGTGCCCGCTGTTCGAGCGGATGCTGGTGGAGGACGGCGTCCTGCTGCGCAAGTACTGGTTCTCGGTGAGCGACGAGGAGCAGCAGGAGCGCTTCCGGCGGCGTCTGGAGGACCCGCTGCGCCGCTGGAAGCTGTCCCCGATGGACCTGGAGTCGATCAGCCGCTGGGAGGACTACTCCCGGGCCAAGGACGAGATGATGGTCCACACCGACATCACCGAGGCCCCCTGGTACGTCGTGGAGAGCGACGACAAGCGGCGGGCCCGGGTGAACATGATCGCCCACCTGCTGCAGTCCGTGCCCTACGGCGACGTCCCCCCGCCGGTCTTCGAGCTGCCCGAGCGGCCGGAGTCGACCGGCTACCAGCGCCCGCCGCGCGAGCTGCGCACCTACGTCCCGGACCACGCCGCCGGGCTCTAGGAATCGTCAGACACCCCCTAGTGCGTACGGACGACGGCGACCGGGCAGGGCGCGTGGTGGAGGACGGCCTGGCTGACCGAGCCCAGGAGCAGTCCGGTGAAGCCGCCCCGGCCGCGGGCGCCGACCACGAGGAGCCCGGCGTCCGCGCCCGCCTCGATCAGGGTGTGCCGGACCCGGCCGCGCACCAGCCGGCGCTCGACCCGCACGTCCGGATAGAGGTCCCCCATGCCGCCGAGGGCCTCGGCGAGCACCCGCTCCTCCTCGTCGTGCAGCCGCCCCTCGTCGTACGTGACGAAGGGCGGGTCGGCCGGTGAGGCGTAGGCGCGCTCGGTCCGGTTGCTCCACACGTGCAGTGCCACCAGGTCCGTGCCGTGCCGGGACGCCTGGGAGAAGGCGAACTCGACGGCGCCGCGGGCGGCGGGCGAGCCGTCGACGGCGAGCAGGACCGGTCCGGCCTGGCGGGGGTCGCCGCGCACCACGAGGACCGGGCAGGAGGCGTGGGCGGCGAGCTGTCCTGCGGTGGACCCCACCAGCAGGGTGCCGAAGCGGCCCAGGCCCCGGCTGCCGACGACGATCATGGACGCGGTGCGCGACTCGATCTCCAGCACCTCCACGGGGTCGCCGACGACGACCTCGTGGTCGGCCTGGACGCCGGGGGCCGCCGCGTGGGCACGCTGCTCGGCCTCGCCGAGCGTGCCGTCGATGAGCTGGGGCACCCCGGCCGCCGAGGCGGGCTCCCAGGGGCGGCCGCCGGCCGGTATGCGCGCGGGCGGCCTGCCGAAGGCGTGCACCACCCGCAGGGCGACACCGTGCGCGCGGGCCTCGCGGGCGGCGGTCTCCACCGCCGTGAGGCTCGACGGCGACCCGTCCACACCCACCACGACCGGGCCGGCCTCGTCCATGGTCGTCCCCTTTCCGGGCCGCTTCCCCGCCCTTCCAGGGTCGCCCCGCGGCCGGTGTCCCGCACGGCTACGAGGAAGCCGCCGATCCGGAGGCCGGCCGGCGCCGGCGCGTCGGGCCGGCCTGTCCTCAGACCGCGAGGGCTCCGCCGTCGACGGGCAGGAGCACACCGTGGATGTGTGACGCGTCTTCACCGGCGAGGAAGATCACGGCTGCGGCGGTGTCCTGCACGCTGCCCGTGCGCCTGTCCGGGTTGCTCTCGGCGATCTTCTCCAGCATGGGGCGGAGTTCGTCGTTCGACTCCGTCATGGTGGGTCCGGGTGCGACGGTGTTCACCCGCACCCCGTCGGCGGCCAGCTCCGCTGCCCACGACCTCGTCAGCGAGTGCAGGGCGGCCTTGCTGGCGCCGTACAGCGACGTGAACCTGATTCCCTCCACGCCGCCGATCGAGCCCATGTTGATCACGGAGCCGCCGCCGTTCTCCACCATGCCGGGCACCAGGGCTGCCGTCAGGAGATACGGAGCCTTGATGTTGACCTCCAGTACCCGGTCGATCTGCTCCTCGGTCGATTCGGTCATGGGGTGGGGCGGCACGAGGTAGGCCGCGTTGTTGACCAGAACGTCGATCGGCCGGCCCGCCAGGGCCGTCGCCTCCTGTGCGAGGCGGCGGATCTCGGAGCCGCCCGCGGAGAGGTCCGCCTCGACGAAGTGGGCGATGCCGCCCTCCGCGACGATTCCGTCGACCACCCGGGCGCCGTCCTCCGCCCCGAGTCCGGTCACGACGACGACGGCACCCTCACGGGCCATCGCCTCAGCGACACCGCGCCCGATCCCGCTCGTCGAGCCTGTGACCAGTGCTGCGCGCCCTTCGAGACGATTCATGTCAGTACCTCCGGCTGTGCGGTGATATCGATGGACACGGAACGCCGAATCCTCGTCGACCACGTCCATATTTGCTTGCTCAAGCAATAATATCAGATGCTTGCTTGCGCAAGTACTGCTCGACCCGGTCAGCCGGGGAGGACCAGCCGGGCCGTGTCACCGGGCTCGACGGAGACCTCGCGGTCCGGCAGCCGGAAGGTGATCGGCGAGATGTCGGAGGACGGCACCGTGATCTCCAGCAGTCCGCGTTCGAGACGCAGCCGTACGCCCCAGTTCCCCTGGTAGCGCAGCGAGAAGCCGTACGAGGACAGCTCGGGCAGCGGTACCGGGTCCAGGCGCAGGGCGCCGTCGCGGGTCTCCAGGCCGGTCAGGCCGCGCTGGACGAGGTCGAGGGTGCCGGCCATGGCGCCCAGGTGGATGCCCTCGCCGGTGGTGCCGCCCTGCACGTCGGCGATGTCGCCCTGGAGGGCCTCCTGGACGAACGTCCACGCGTCGCTGCGCCGGCACCGGGCGAGCACCCAGCCGTGCACGAGGCCGCTGAGGGTGGAGCCGTGACTGGTGCGGTGCAGGTAGTACTCGACGGTGCGCCGCCACACGCCCTCGTCCAGCCGGTGCCCCAGCCGGCGGAACAGCGCGCCCAGTTCGGACGGTGAGAACAGGTAGCCGAGCATCAGGACGTCGGCCTGCTTGGACGCCTTGTAGCGGTTGACGGTGTCGCCCTCCGCCTCCAGGATCCGGTCGAGCCGCCGGATGTCGCCGTACCGCTGCCGGTAGCCGTGCCAGTCCAGCTCGGACAGCTCGCCGTAGCCCTCGAACTGGCTGATGACCCCGTCGTGGAAGGGGAGGTGCAGGGTGCGGGAGACCTCCTGCCAGCGTTCCAGCTCCCCGCCGTCCAGGGCGGTCCGCTCGACGAGTTCGCGGCGGCGCGGCTCGGGCAGGGTGTCCATGAGGTCGAGGGTGCGGGCGAGCACCCAGGCGGCGGTGACGTTCGTGTACGCGTTGTCGTCGAGCCCGGGGCTGTCGGCGTCCGGGTAGGCCTCGTGGTACTCGTCGGGTCCGACGACGCCCTTGATGCGGTGCCGGCCCAGGGCGTCGTCGTACTCGGCCCTGTCCGCCCAGAAACGCGCGATCTGGAGCAGCGTCTCGGCGCCCTTGGTGTGCAGGAAGTCCGTGTCGCCGCTGGCCTCGCAGTACTGCCAGACGTTGTACGCGATGGCCGAGCCGACGTGGTGCTGGAGCCAGGAGTGGTCGGGCAGCCAGCGCCCGGAGCGCGGGTTGAGGTGCAGCTGCTGGGTCTCCTCGCGTCCGTCGCTGCCGCTCTGCCACGGGTACATCGCGCCGCGCCGGCCGGCCCGCGCCGCGGTGGTGCAGGCCTGTTCGAGGCGCCGGTGGCGGTAGTGCAGCAGGGCGCGGGAGACCTCCGGGAAGTGCAGGTTGAGGAAGGGCAGGACGAACAGCTCGTCCCAGAAGACGTGGCCGCGGTAGGCCTCGCCGTGCAGACCGCGCGCGGGCACGCCGACGTCGAGGTCGGCGGTGTGCGGGGAGAGGGTCTGCAGGACGTGGAAGAGGTGCAGCCGCAGGACGCGGCCGGGTTCGCCGGGCACGTCGAGTTCGGCGCGGCGCCACAGCTGGCCCCAGGCGACGCGGTGGGTGCCGGTCAGCGTGTCGAATCCGGGCGCGCGGGCGACGCGGTCGACGGCGGCGTGCAGGGGGTCGCTGATGGCGGGGTCGTGGGAGGTGTGCAGGGCGACGGTCTTGTCGACGGTGGCGGGGCGGCCGGGCGCGAGGTCGAGGGTGACGCACTGGACGATCCGGGAGGTCTCCCAGCGGACCGTGACGGGGGCGTCGGCGGTGAGCCGGGCGGCGAGGCCGATCCGCACGTCGGACGTACGGGTGCGGCAGCGCAGCCAGACCGCGTCCGGGGCGGAGGTGCCGGTGTGCACGTGGGTGAGGTGCCGGCCGTCGAGGTCCCGGTAGCGCGGGACGCCCGCGTTGGTCACTCCCCCGTCCAGGGCCGCCTCCACCTCCAGCGGTCCGGTGAGGCCCTCGGCGGTGAACCAGGTGCGCAGCGCGGCGACATGGGGGTCGGCCATGTGCACCAGCCGCCGCTGACGCACGGTCAGGATGCGTCCGCCGCCGAGGCTGTACCGGGTGGTGCGCTCCAGCACGCCCGCGGCCAGGTCGAGGCCCTGCCGGTGCTCCAGCACGTCCGCGGAGTCGGGGTCGATCCAGTCCCCCTCGGGCAGGCGGTAGCGCAGTGGAAGCCAGTTGGGGACGTTGACCATGTCCTCGTTCTCGACCTCGCGGCCCGAGACCTCCGAGGTGAGGCGGTTGTAGATGCCCGCCACATAGGTCCCCGGGTAGTGGACGTCGTCGGCGTCGCACTCGGGGAGCGCGCCCCGGGTGGCGAAGTAGCCGTTGCCGAGCGTGCACAGGGACTCCCGCAGCCGCTCGTCGGCGGCCTTGTACCCCTCGTACTCCCAGCTCCAGCCGTCCACCTCGGCGTCGCGGCCCACGTCCGTCACTTCGGCTCTCCTCCCACGCACAGTTCCCCGAGGTCGCGTACGACGATGTCGGCGCCGTGCCGCAGCAGGCGCGCGGCGGTGTCCTCCCCGGCCGCCCGGTCCACGCCGACGACCAGGGCGAAGCCGCCGCGCCGTCCCGCCTCCACGCCGGCCAGGGCGTCCTCGACGACGGCGGCCCGTCCGGCGGGCACGCCGAGCCGGCCGGCCGCCTCCAGGAACAGGTCGGGTGCCGGCTTGCCCGCGAGGCCCAGCCGGGCCGCCTCGCCGCCGTCCACGAGGGCGTCGAACAGGTCGAGCACCCCGGCCCGGCTCAGCAGTTCCCCGGCGTGCCGGGACGCGGAGGCGGCGGCCCGGGGCACTCCCGCCGCCCGCAGCTCCCGCACCAGCCGCACGGTCCCCGGGTAGGCGTCGACGCCCTGCTCCCGGAGCCGGTCGGTGAACAGGCGCTCCTTGGCCGCGGCGACGTCCCGCACGGTCTCGGGGGTGGCGTCGACACCGCGCGCGGCGAGGAATGCGGCGGCCCCGTCGAGCCGGGATCTGCCGTCCACGTGGCGCAGGTAGTCGTCCCGTACGTCGAAGGGGCGGCGCGCCGCGGGGTCGGCGGGCGGGTGCGCGCGCAGGTAGTCGTCGAAGGCCACCTTCCACGCCGCCGCGTGCACCTTGGCGGAGTCGGTGATCACCCCGTCGGTGTCGAAGACGACGGCGGCCACGCCCCGCAGGACGGGAGCGAGGGACCCTTCGGGCGCGGGGGCGGTCACGGCCGGTGCCCTGGACGGATGAGGGGCGGGAACGGGCGGGCCGCCGGGGGAAGCGGTGCCGGTGGGCCGTCCGGGTGGTGGCCTGCCGGGCCGGCGTCGCGGATCGTGAGGTCCACGGCCTCCTCACCTCCCTGTCACGGCGGTCCCGCGTCCGGCGGGATCCGCTCATGGGTACCCGCCGATCCTCGCCCTGTCACCACCGTGCCCCCCATGGGCCGAACGTCCCGCGCGGCGGACAGAGTGGGGTCACAGCAGGGACGATCCGCCGCTCAGCTGCGGGTACAGGGCCTCGGTCCCCTGGGACAGCACGCCCTGCACGCGCCGGCTGACGTCGTCGGCGACCACCTCGTGCAGCCCGGCGCCGACGCCCTCCAGGGTCGCGCGGGCCACCACGGCGGGGTCGGCCTTCGGGCCGGGCACGGCGGCCGCCATGTCCGTGGCGAGATAGCTGACGTGCAGGGCGGTGACCTGGGTCCCCTGGTCCGCGAGGGCCAGCCGCAGGGCGTTCGTCACCGACCACTCGGCGGACTTCGCGGCGGCGTATCCGGCGCTGGGGACGATGGACAACCAGGACAGCACGGACAGGACGTTGACGAGGGCACCGCCGCCGTTGCGCCCGAGCACGGGGGCGAAGGCCCGGCTCATGGCGAGCGTGCCGAGCACATGGGTCTCGAACTCCGTGCGGAACGAGTCGAGTTCCGTGGTGAGGATGTGCGCCCGGGTCGTGGAGCCGGCGTTGTTGATCAGCAGGGTGACGTCCTGGGCGAGGTCGGCGGCGGCGAGGACCGACGCGTGGTCGGTGATGTCCACGGCGACGGGTTCGGCCTCCGGCACGGTGATCTTCGCGGGATCACGGGCCCCGGCGTAGACCTTGGCGGCTCCGGCGTCGAGCAGTGCCCGGACGAACTGCTCGCCGAGCCCGCGGTTGGCTCCGGTGACGAACGCGACAGACCCTTCCACCTTCATGCGCGTACCTTCCCGGCAGGTGGTCCGGGGGCCGACGACCGGTCGCTCACGCTGCGGTCGGCCGCCCCGTGGCGGTCCTCCGAAGCTATATCGCCTGACCAATCGCCACCACTTGACACCGGACGCGCCCCGCGGCCCCGTGCCCGGAACGGGTCGTCACCGTCCCGGGCACGGAAACCGCGCGGGTCACCAGGCGCTCGCGCCGCCGTCTACGGGGTAGTCGGCGCCGGTGATGTAGCTTGCCCGGTCCGAGGCGAGGAACGCGGCGAGTTCGACGATCTCCTCGGGGCGGGCGAACCGCTTGAGGAGCGTCTTGGCGGTGATCGCGTCCCGGGCGGCCTGGTTGTCGCCGAGGTCGCGGTCGCTGGCCGGGGTGAGCACGGGTCCGGGGCTGATGGCCACCGCGCGGATGCCGTGCGGTGCCCCCTCCAGCGCGAGCTGCCGGGTCATGCCGATGACACCGGCGTTGGCGGCGGTGTGGGCGACCATCGGAGGGGTGGCACCGGCGATGAGACCGGCTTCCGAGGCGACGTTGATGATGACGCCGCCGCCGCGCCTGACCAGGTGCGGCCAGGTGAACTTCGACACCAGGAAGGGAATGTCGAGTTCCCCGGCGACGGTCGCGTGCCAGTCCTCCACCGAGAAGTCGGGCATCGGGCCGAAGCGCTGCATGGCCGCGTTGTTGTAGATCACGTCGAGTCCGCCGTACGCCGCGGCCGCCTCCTCGGCGAGCCGGCGCACCGCGTCCGCGTCGGTGAGGTCGACCGGGGCGATGCCCGTCATCTCACCGCCCGCGCGGCGGACGAGTCCGGCCGTCTCCTCGTTGGCGGCGACCTGGATGTCGGCGCCGACGATACGGGCGCCTTCGCGGGCGAAGATCTGGGCCGCGACCCGGCCCATGCCGCCCGCGGTGCCGGTGATGAGCGCCACCTTGCCGTCGAGTGTTCCCATGGCACTGCTCCTGAGTGTGAGGCGCGTGGAGCGGGGGTGCGCCACGCGGTGGGGGCGGGGCTCTGAGGCCTCGCATTTTGCTTGACTCGTCAAGCATTCTCCTCAACCACACCCGGCGCCGATCCATTCCCGGGCAACCCGCCTTCTCAGGCCGCCTCTCAGGCCGCCTCGCCGGACGCCGTCGGGGCCGCCGCGCGGACCCGGCTGACGGCGCGGCCCAGCTCGGTCCGCGGGAACCGGTCGAGCATGGCGCGCAGTTCACCGGCGCCGACGTACGCGCCGAACGGTTCGGTGCCCGGCTGGAGCCGCACGCCGTCGACGAGGGTCCCGGCCACCACCGGGTCGAAGCCGAGACTCCGGACCAGCCGGGCCACGACCGACCGGTCCTCGGGGCGGTCGCCGGCGAGGGCGATCGCCGTGCGGTCGGCGGCGCCTGCGGGCCGGGCCCCGCCCTCCAGGTCGCGGTAGCCCACGTGGTTGAACGCCTTGACCACGCGCGCGTCCGGCAGGAACGCCTGGACCAGTTCGCTGGTGGAGCGGCGCGGGTCGGCGAACTCCACGCGCACGCCGTCGGTCTCCCACCAGTGGTTCATGGCGTCGACCACCAGCCTGCCCCGCAGCGCCTCCACCGGGAGGTCCCGGTACCGGCCCAGGGGCAGGGCGAGGATCACCACGTCGGCGGCAGCGGCGGCCTCGGCGGCGGTGACCGGGACCGCGCCGGGGGCGAGGAGGTCCACGGTGAGGGCGATCGCGGCGGGCTCGCCCGAGCCCGCGATCAGCACCCGGTGGCCCGCGGCGAGGGCGAGCCGGGCCAGTGCGGTGCCGAGCCTGCCGGCGCCGAGGATGCCGATCGTGCGTATGTCCGTGCCCATCGGGCTGTCCTTCCTTTCGGTCCGGGCCGGCAAGCGCGGGCGCACGGCCGCCGTTTTGATTGACACGTCAAGTATCACTCAGCATACTTGACCCACGCCCCGCCGGTGGTGCCGTAGATTCCGTGACATCACGATCGTTTTCCTCCCACGCACGCTCTCGGCACCATGTGCCCGACCATCGGACGGAGTCGCCATGACGACCACGCCACTCGCTCGCCAGGACTGCGCCGTCACCGTCCTCGGCGGACCGACCGCCGTCATCGACATGGGCGGCCTGCGGATCGTGAGCGACCCGACCTTCGACGAGGCGGGCCCGCACGGATACCTGACCAAGACGGCGGGGCCGGCCCGGGCCGAGGACGCGGTGGGCCCGGTGGACCTCGTCCTGGTCAGCCACGATCTGCACCCGGACAACCTCGACGAGCGGGGCCGCGCGTTCGCGCTGACCGCCCCGCTGGTCCTGACGGGGCCCGTCACCGCCGCCCGGCTCGGCTCGCCCGCGCTCGGCCTCGCCCCCTGGACCAGCCACTCCCTTCCTCGCGCCGACGGCGAGGGCGACCTCACGGTGCTGGCGGTGCCCGCGACGCACGGCCCCGAGGACGCCGAACGCGACGCCGACGGAAACGTCAACTGCGAGGTCACCGGCTTCGTCGTGTCCGGCAGGGGGCTGCCCACCCTGTACGTCAGCGGCGACAACGCCTCGATCCGGGTCGTGGCGGAGATCTCCCGCCGCGTCCCGGACATCGCCGCCGCCCTGCTGCACGCCGGAGCGGCCCGGGTGCCGGCCAAGTACGACGGGCGTCCGCTGTCCCTCGACAGCCGGCGGGCCGCCGCCGCGGCGGCCGTCCTGGGAGCCGACGTGGTCGTGCCGGCCCACTACGACGGCTGGGCCCACTTCTCCGAGGGGTTCACCGACCTGGAGCTGGCCTTCCACGAGGCGGGCCTGTCCTCGCTGCTGCGGACCGCGCCGCACGGATCCTGGGTGGATCTGCGCCCCTGACCGCCGCCGCCCCGGGGGCGGTTGGGGGTGCCCCACCAGGGGCATCGGGTGTCCGCGGGTGCGCCCCGAGGGGATCGGGAGCAGCATGGGGCCGTGGGGAACGCGGTCATGGCTCCGTGCGCAGGCGTGGCGAGCGCCCCCTTTCACAGCACGCCGCGACGACGGGAGTGACCATGAGCGCGAAGCTGCTTTTCGTGATGACCGGGGCCGCGTACTGGACGCTCAAGGACGGCACCAGGCATGCCACCGGCTACTGGGCCGAGGAGTTCGCCGCCCCCTACAAGGCGTTCACGGACGCCGGACACCAGGTCACGGTGGCCACCCCGCGCGGCGTGGTCCCGACCGTCGACATGATGAGCCTGCGCCCCGACATGGCCGGCAGCGCGGAGACCGCGCTCGAACTCGAGGGGATCATCCGCTCCGCGGAGGAGATGCGGCGGCCGCTTCTGCTGTCCTCCGCGCGGCTGGAGGACTACGACGCCGTCTACTTCCCGGGCGGCCACGGCCCGATGGAGGACCTCTGGGAGGACCCCGACGCGGGACGGCTGCTGACCGCGGCCCTCGCCTCGGGCAGGCCGCTGGCCGTCGTCTGCCACGCCCCGGCCGCCATGCTCGCCACCAGGCTGCACGGCGTCTCCCCCTTCGCGGGCTACCGGCTGACCGCGTTCACCAACGACGAGGAGGAGGGCGTCGGGCTGGCCTCCCGGGCGCGGTGGCTCCTGGAGGACGAACTGAAGGTGCTCGGCGTGGACTTCGTGCGCGGCGAGATGTGGAAGCCGTACACGGTGGTGGACCGCAACCTCTACACGGGGCAGAACCCCGCGTCGGCGGCGGCGCTCGCGGCGGAGCTGCTGAAGGTCCTCTAGTGCTGTGACCGGGAAGGGTCGCCGGGAAGCTCCTCCACGGCGGGGTGCCGGTCAGCGGGCCGCGACATGCGGCCCGTTGTGCTGGTGCATCTGTCCGAGGCCCCGGAGAACCGTCTGCGGATGAGCGATCTGGCCCGGATGTGCGGGCTCTCCCTGAGCGGAGTGACCCGCGTGGTCAAACGCCTGGAGGCGCAGTCGCCGGTGCTCCGGGCCTCGAGGGCTGTGACGTCGCCGCCGCCGCCCGGGCCCTGGAGCGCATCGCCGCGGGCGACTGACCGGTCACCCGGGCGGGTGCGGTCGTGTGGGCGCGGTGCCCCGGCCGGGCACAGTCACGAGCGATGCCCCCCTCACGAAGGACCGGATCATGAGCGCCGCCGAGCAGTTCGCCGTCCGGGAGGTCAGCCCGTCCTACTGGCAGGTGACCTTCTCCAACGGAGCGATCAACCTGATCGACGCAGACACCCTCGAACAGCTCACGGAGCTGATCACCCGTATCGAAGAGGCCCCCGACCTCACGGTCGTCGTCTTCCGCAGCGCCCGTCCGGGCTTCTTCATGGCGCACTGGGACCTGCTGGCCGACACCGCGCGGGTGGCCGCCATGAGCCCGGCCGCCGCCGGACTGCACCCCTACGCCGACAACCTGTACCGGCTGGCGCGGGTCCCCGCCCTCACCGTCAGCGAGATCGCCGGCCGCACGCGGGGGGCCGGGAGCGAGTTCGTGCTGGCGACCGACGTACGGTTCGCCGGTCCGGGTGCCGTCCTCGGGCACTTCGAGGTCGGCATCGGCTCGGTGCCCGGCGGGAACCCCACCGGGCGGCTGTCCCGGCTGCTCGGACGGGGACGCGCCCTGGAGGTCCTGCTGGGGGCCGACGACTTCCCCGCCGACCTCGCGGCCGAGTACGGCTATGTCAACCGCGTGGTGCCGGAGGACCGGCTGGAGGGCTTCGTGGACGCCTTCGCGCGCCGTGTCGCCGGTTTCGACAAGGTCGCGGTGCGGGAGGCGAAGGCCCTGGTCGACGCGGTCACCGAGCCGCCCGCCGAGGAGTTCGCAGCGGCTCTGGCCGCCTTCTTCCGGACCTCGGGGCGTCCGGAGAACAGCGCTCGCGTCAAGCGGCTGTTCGACGCCGGGCTGCAGCGGCCGGACGGTGCCGAACGCGACCTGGGGCGGCACCTGGGACCATCGTCCTGAGAGACTTCCCCGTCCACGCCTCGCCTCACGATGAACAGGAGGTCGCGCCATGCGGATCACCTTCCCGGGAGCCGTGGCGGACGCCGCGTACACGCACGTGAGCGAGGTGCTCGCCCCGCCCGTCCTCCAGCACAGCGTCCGGGTGTGGCTGCTCGCCGACCACATCGGCCGGCCGCAGGGTGTCGACGGACTCGAACGCGAAGCCCTCGCCGTGGCCTGCCTGTTCCACGACGCGGGCACGGCCGACGTCTACGACGGGCCGCAGCGGTTCGAGGTGGAGGGCGCGGACGCGGCGCGCGCGTTCCTGGCGGAGCACGACTGGCCGCGGCCGCTCGTCCAGAGCGTGTGGGAGGCGATCGCCCTGCACACGTCGCCCGGGATCGCCGAGCGGATGGGTCTCCTGCCCCGCCTCGTCCGGGAGGGCGTCCTGGCCGACTTCGGCCATACCGACCTGATCCCGCCCGGCGACGAGGAGGCCCTGAAGGCAGCCCTCGCCGCCTTCCCGCGTATGGACGTCGAAGCCGTGCTGAGCGGCGCGGTGGTCGCGCAGGCGCTCCGGCAGCCGGAGAAGGCCCCGCCGTCCAGCTGGCCGGGCGGGCTGCTCGCCGCGCACCGGGCCGGCCCGGAGGCGGACCCGGCCTTCTGACCCGCCGATCCGGTCCCGCGGCTCGCCTCCTCCGGGACACCGGCACGCCCGTCCAGGTGACCCGCGCTCCCGCAGGACCGATACTTCCGACAGCGGGACTTCTCGGCGCCCCGCGTGCGATCGTTGGCCCGTACCCACTCTGAACAGCACCGACACAGGTCGCCTGGCCACCTGTGAGAGCTACCCGGGAGGTACCCATGAAGATGCTGATCAACGTCGCGGAGACCGTGGTCGCGGACGCGCTGCGGGGGATGGCCGCCGCCCACCCGGAACTGATCGTCGACGTGGAGAACCGGGTGATCGTCCGGCGGGACGCCCCCGTCGCGGGCAAGGTCGGGCTGGTGTCCGGCGGCGGATCGGGACACGAGCCGCTGCACGGCGGGTTCGTCGGACCCGGCATGCTGTCGGCGGCCTGTCCCGGCGAGGTCTTCACCTCTCCCGTGCCGGACCAGATGGTGCGGGCGGCGGCCGCCGTGGACAGCGGGGCCGGCGTGCTCTTCATCGTGAAGAACTACACGGGCGACGTCCTCAACTTCGACATGGCCGCCGAACTCGCCGAGGACGAGGGCATCCAGGTCGCGAAGGTACTGGTCAACGACGACGTCGCGGTGACCGACAGCCTCTACACGGCAGGGCGGCGCGGCACGGGCGCGACCCTGTTCGTCGAGAAGATCGCCGGGGCCGCGGCCGACGAGGGCCAGCCGCTGCAGCGGGTGGAGGCGATCGGGCGGCAGGTCAACGAGAACGCGCGCAGCTTCGGTGTCGCCCTGAGCGCGGTCACCACACCGGCCAAGGGCAGCCCCACCTTCGACCTGCCGGCGGGCGAGCTGGAGCTGGGCATCGGCATCCACGGCGAGCCCGGCCGGGAGCGGCGGGCCATGATGACCTCGGGCGAGATCGCGGACTTCGCGGTCGGCGCCGTCCTGGACGACATGTCTCCGCGCAACCCGGTGCTCGTCCTGGTCAACGGCATGGGCGCGACACCGCTGCTGGAGCTGTACGGCTTCAACGCCGAGGTGCAGCGGGTGCTCGCCGAGCGCGGGGTCGCGGTCGCGCGCACGCTGGTGGGCAACTACGTCACCTCGCTGGACATGGCCGGCGCCTCGGTCACCCTGTGCCAGGTCGACGAGGAGATGCTGCGGCTGTGGGACGCGCCGGTCAGTACACCGGGCCTGCGCTGGGGTATGTGATCCGGGGCCGCACGAACACGAGCCACCCGCCACGCAAGGAGATCAAGTGCTCGACGCCGACTTCTTCCGCCGTTGGATGACGGCGGCCGCCGCCTCCGTGGACCGCGAGGCGGAACACCTCACCGCCCTCGACTCCCCCATCGGCGACGCCGACCACGGCAGCAATCTGCAGCGCGGGTTCGCCGCCGTCACCGCCGCCCTGGAGAAGGAGCAGCCGCGGACGCCCGGCGCGGTCCTGATCCTGGCCGGGCGGCAGCTCATCTCCACGGTGGGCGGCGCGTCGGGGCCGCTGTACGGCACGCTGCTGCGCCGCACCGGCAAGGCCCTGGGCGAGGCGGCGGAGGTCGACGCCGAGCAGTTCGCGCAGGCCCTGCGCACCGGGGTGGACGCGGTCATGACGCTCGGGGGCGCCGCGCCGGGCGACGCCACCATGATCGACGCCCTGGTGCCCGCCGTGGAGGCGCTGGGCGACGGCTTCGCCGCCGCGGCGACGGCCGCGCGGGAGGGTGCCGTGGCGACGACCCCGTTGCAGGCGCGCAAGGGGCGGGCCAGCTATCTCGGGGAGCGGAGCATCGGGCACCAGGACCCCGGCGCCACCTCCTCGGCCCTGCTCGTCGAGGCCCTCGTGGAGGCGTCCGATGAGTGACGCGAAGGAAGGACGGCTGGTCGGCATCGTGCTGGTCTCGCACAGCGCGCAGGTGGCCGCCTCGGTGGCCGAGCTGGCGCGAGGGCTGGCGGGCGGCGGGACCGAGGTGCCCGTGGCGCCGGCGGGCGGTACCGAGGGCGGTGAGCTGGGCACGAGCGCCGAGCTGATCGCCGCCGCGGCGGCTTCGGTGGACCGGGGTGCCGGGGTCGCCGTCCTCACCGATCTGGGGAGCGCGGTCCTCACCGTCAAGGCCCTGCTGGCCGAGGGCGACGAACTGCCGGAGAACACCCGGCTGGTGGACGCGCCGTTCGTGGAGGGCGCGGTGGCCGCGGTCGTGACGGCGGCGACGGGCGCCGACCTCGCGGCGGTGGAGGCCGCGGCGGCGGACGCGTACACGTACCGCAAGGTGTGAGCGGGCGGGGGCGGTGGGGCGGGTGACGGCCGGTGGCGGGCCCCGGGTCCGTCACTGTCCCCGGGTGAACTTCCTGGCGGCCCGTTCCCCGGCCCGTACGGCCTCGGCCGCGTCCTCGATGGGTTTGACCACCTCGTCCTTGAAGACGATGTAGGTGACGCCGGAGGGGGCGCCCCCGGCACGGGGGTCGGCGGGGATGCCGAGCGCCTCGGCGGCGGCGTACGACGCCTCGCCGATGATGTCGCTCGGGCCGACGTCACCGACGACCGCGTAGCGCACCCGCCCCTGGTACACGACGGCGGCCAGGGAGCCGCCGCGGACGCCGTGGGCCTTGTAGTCCCATATGGCGCTCGGGGTGGGCACCACGATGTAGGGCAGCCGCTCGGCACTGAGATGGCGGCCGTCGGACTGCGTGAACGCGGTGGCGGAGGAGAAGTGCGGATCCGTACGGCTGCTGCACCGGGCGGTGGGGCGGCCGTCGCAGTCGATGTCCATGTCGGCCTTCCAGAACACCGCCTCCTTGGTCCCGCAGACGGGGACGGCGGCGGGGCGGCCGCTGTCGGTGCGGTAGCGGCCCCGGGAAACCTGGGTGCACGTGGCGACCTTGGCCAGCAGTTCGGCGGCGCTGACGTCGGCGTCCTGGCTGACGGCCGGCTCCTCGGGGGCGGGTGGCGGCGGGGTCGGCGGGCTCGTCGGGGCGAGCAGGGCGGCTCCTGCCGCGGCCAGCGTCAGCGCATGCGATCGCACGATGGGGGGCCTCACGTCGGGGACACGGACACGCGTCCACCGGCGACCCGGGGAGGGGCCCGGCGGTCACGCACTGTGCACCGCGTGGGCACCGGCGAACACTCAGCCCAATCTGGCGGCCGTCCGATCATGCTGCCACCAGAGGGGTCCGTACGGTGCACACCGGCGGCGACGACACGGCGGGAGGGCCCCGGCCCCCCCCCCCGGCCGGGGGCCGGCCCCCCCGCGGGCCCCCCCCGGGGCCCCCGCCGGTGGCCGGGGCCTGACTCCCTGACGGACCCAGGCCCCGGGCCACCCGCGTCCGGCGCGGGATCAGCGACGACAGCGGCCCCACGCCGTGGGCATGAACTCCCGAGCCCTCGAGGGAAGTTCAGCCATGAGGACCTTCAGCATACGGAACGCCCCGCACCGGTCTCCAGCGGCCACCCCTCCGCACCGCACTCTTGATGTGAGCGCGTCAGCAGGTCATATTGGTCCGGACCATTGCCGTCGGTCCCCTCCGGGAGGCAGAGCCGTGCGACGCCTGTCCGCCCTCGTCCCCGCCGTCTGCGCCGGTCTCCTGCTCGTGTCCTGCGGCCGGGGAGGGCCCGGCGACGAGGGCGCCCGCCTGCCCGCGGCACCGACCGGGGTCACGGCCCGGGCGGGCAGCGCGACCAGTGTCCACGTGATGTGGAACGCCGTGGCGGCGCGAGACGCCGGCGGGATCCGCGGCTACGAGGTGTACCGGGACGGCACGAAGGCCGCGGAGGTGCCGGCCTCCGCGCACATGGCCGACATCACCCGGCTGGAGCCCTCCCACGGCTACGCGTTCACCGTGCGGGCCCGGGACGAGGACGGGCGGCTCGGGCCGCCGAGCCGGACGGTCCGGGCGACCACCCCCGCGGCCGTCGCCGCGGACCGGGCGGCACCCGGCCGTCCCGGACGGGCCGCCGGACGGGCGGTCGGCAGCCGGGCCGTCCAGCTGTCCTGGACGCGGGCGACCGACGACAGAGGCGTGGTGTCGTACGACGTCTACCAGGGCGCCACGAAGATCCACAGCGTGGGCGGGAACCAGACGGCCACCGTGGTCACGGGGCTGCGGCCCGGCACCCGGTACTCCTTCACGGTGCGGGCGCGGGACGCGGCCGACAACCTGTCCCCGGCGTCGGCCGCCGTGCGCCTGGCGACGCCGGGCACCGACGACGGCCGGGGCACCGCGCCGACGGACTTCCGGGCCACGACCCGGCGCGCGGACGGGGCGTACCACCTCCATCTGAGCTGGACACCGCCGCGCACCGAGGGCACCGTCACCGAGTACCAGGTCCAGCTCGACGGGCGGGCGGCCACCTCGCTCGTGTTCGGCGGGAACCCCCCGCGCGGGAAGGCCACGTACAGCTTCTACCTGGGCCCGGAGGCCGGGGTGCGGCACCGGGTGCGGATCCGGGCCATGCTGCCGGACGGCACCTGGGGCGGGTTCTCGGCGGAGCGGACCGTGACGACCGGGCCGTGACGGTCCACCGGAGCCGGCCGTGCGCCAAACCGGTTCCGGCCGCCGGTCCCCCGAACGCGGTGCCGTGTCACCTGACCGGCCGACGCCCGCATGCGCACCCGTCCCGGTACGCGTTGGCTGCACCTGAGGCAGCACGGGCGTTCCCGACTACGGCGGCGCAACGGACGTACCGCCGACCGTGCCGCCGGAGGGCATCTCATGCGCAACTCCTCGCTCTTCCGCTCGGGCCTGACCGTGGCAGCCGCCTCCGCACTTCCCCTGTTCGCGGCCGCCGTCCCGGCCACCGCACAATCGGGGATCTCCGTGAGCACCACCGGCTCCACGGTCTCCGTCACGACCAGTGCCTGCACCCGGTCGAACGGCAGTTGGGGCACCGCCTCGCTGCTCAACAGCCGGCAGTCGAACTTCTCGCAGGGCCGCCGGGTCTCCCTGACCGGCACGGAGGCCCTGCAGTCTGCGGCGTGGTCGGACGTGAGCGCCGGCACCTTCACCGTCATCGTCATCTGCTCGGACGGGACGAGGGCGGGCACCCAGGCGGTCATAGTCTCCCCGACCGCCCGGCCCACGATCTCGGCGACGACCTCGCCCTCCCCCTCGCGGGGGGTGATGGGCGGGATGGGCGGCGGCAGCCGCGACTACGGCACGCTCACCATGGTGGGCGGCGGTGTCCTGGTCGGCGCGGGTGTCGGGGGGGCCGTCTGGTTCCTGCGCCGCCGGTCGTCGCGTCCGGGCCACCTCTGACGTCCACCCGCCGCCCGCACGGCCCCGGACTCACGCGGTCCCGGGGCCGGGCAAGTCCGGGAACTCCTCCAGCGCGTGCGTGAGCCACCGCGTCCAGAAGGTCTCCAGGTCGATGCCGGCCCGCAGCACGAGGTGCCGCAGCCGGTCCTGGGAGCTGTCCTTGCCGGGCGGGAAGTCGCGCTTCTCGATCTCCTCGTACTCGGCGAGCTGACGCCGGTGCAGATCGAGGTGGCGGCGCAGGTCCGCCTCGATGCCCTCGGTCCCCACGACCGCCGCGGCACGCATCCGCAGCAGCAGCGTGTCCCGCATGGGCCGCGGGTCCTGGGACGCCGCGGTCCAGCGGGCCAGTTCCTCGCGGCCCGCGGGCAGGACCTCGTAGCTCTTCCTCTGCCCGCGCGCGGGCTGTTCGGACGGCAGGGTCCGGATCAGCCCGCCGCTCTCCAGCCGCCCCAGCTCGCGGTAGATCTGCTGATGCGTCGCCGACCAGAAGTAGCCGATCGACTTGTCGAAGCGACGGGTCAGCTCCAGCCCCGACGACGGCTTCTCGAGGAGGGCGGTGAGGATCGCGTGCGGGAGTGACATGGGGTCATCCTAGGGACGGCCGCATCCGCTCCTACAGGCTCGCCGCCAGCTCCGTGCCCTGCTTGATGGCCCGCTTGGCGTCGAGTTCGGCGGCGACGTCCGCGCCGCCGATCAGGTGCGCGCTGCGGCCCGCGGCGACCAGCGCCTCGTACAGGTCGCGGCGCGGCTCCTGGCCGGTGCAGAGCACGACGGTGTCGACCTCCAGGACCGTGCTCTCGTCGCCGACGGTGAGGTGCAGTCCGGCGTCGTCGATGCGGTCGTAGCGCACGCCCGGGACCATGGTGACACCGCGGTGCTTCAGCTCGGTGCGGTGGATCCAGCCGGTCGTCTTCCCGAGGCCCGCGCCGACCTTGCTGGTCTTGCGCTGGAGCAGGTGCACGGTGCGCGGCGGTTCGGGGCGCTCGGGGGCGGCGAGGCCGCCGGGGGCCGCGTAGTCCATGTCGACGCCCCAGAGCCGGAAGTACGTCTCGGGGTCCTCGCTGGCCTTGTCGCCGCCGTCGGTGAGGAACTCGGCGACGTCGAAGCCGATGCCGCCCGCGCCGAGGACGGCGACGCGTTCGCCGACCGTGGCCTCCTCGCGCAGGACGTCGAGGTAGCCGACGACGCTGGGGTGGTCCACGCCCGGGATGTCCGGGACGCGCGGGGTGACGCCGGTGGCGACGACGACCTCGTCGTAGCCGGCGAGGTCGTCCACGGAGACCCAGGTGCCCAGGCGCACGTCGACGCCCTGCCAGTCGAGCTGGTGGCGGTAGTAGCGCAGCGTCTCGTCGAACTCCTGCTTGCCGGGGACCTTGCGGGCGACGTTCAGCTGGCCGCCGATCTCGTCGGCGCCGTCGAACAGCGTGACGTCGTGGCCGCGTTCGGCCGCGCTCACCGCGCAGGCCAGGCCGGCGGGCCCGGCGCCGACGACCGCGACGCGCTTGCGCAGCCGGGTCGGGGAGAGCGTCAGCTCGGTCTCGTGGCAGGCGCGCGGGTTGACCAGGCAGGAGGTGATCTTGCCGCTGAAGGTGTGGTCGAGGCAGGCCTGGTTGCAGCCGATGCAGGTGTTGATGGCCTCGGGGCGGCCGGCCGCGGCCTTCGCCACGAAGTCGGGGTCGGCGAGCATGGGGCGGGCCATCGACACCATGTCCGCGCAGCCGTCGGCCAGCAACTCCTCGGCCAGCTCGGGGGTGTTGATGCGGTTGGTGGTGACCAGTGGGACCGACACCTCGCCCATCAGGCGCTTGGTGACCCAGGTGTACGCGCCGCGCGGCACGGACGTGGCGATGGTGGGGATGCGGGCCTCGTGCCAGCCGATGCCGGTGTTGATGATGGTCGCCCCGGCGGCCTCGACGGCCTTGGCGAGGGTGATCACCTCGTCCAGCGTGGAGCCGCCGGGGACGAGGTCGAGCATGGACAGCCGGTAGACGATGATGAAGTCCTCGCCGACGGCCTCGCGCACCCGGCGCACGATCTCGACCGGGAAGCGCATCCGGTTCTCGTACGCGCCGCCCCAGCGGTCGGTGCGGTGGTTGGTCCGGGTGGCGATGAACTCGTTGATCAGATAGCCCTCGGAGCCCATGATCTCCACGCCGTCGTAGCCGGCCTGCCGGGCGAGGCGGGCGGTGCGGGCGTAGTCCTCGATGGTCCGCTCGATGTCCGCCTCTGTGAGCTCGCGGGGCGGGAACGGGCTGATCGGCGCCTGGAGGGGGCTCGGGGCGACCAGGTCCTGGTGGTAGGCGTACCGGCCGAAGTGCAGGATCTGCATCGCGATCCGGCCGCCCTCTCGGTGGACGGCCTCGGTGACGACCTTGTGCTGCTCGGCCTCCGCGTCGGTGGTGAGCTTGGCGCCGCCCTCGTAGGGCCGGCCCTCGTCATTGGGCGCGATGCCGCCGGTCACGATGAGGCCGACGCCGCCGCGCGCCCGTTCCGCGTAGAACGCCGCCATGCGCTCGAAGCCGCGCTCGGCCTCTTCCAGGCCGACGTGCATGGAGCCCATGAGGACACGGTTGGGCAGCGTGGTGAAGCCCAGGTCCAGCGGGCTCAGCAGATGCGGGTAACGGCTCATGGGGGCGGTCCTCCGTCGCGGTGTGGTCTGACGTAGTTGTAGAGGACCGCGCCCGGGTTATGCAACTAGTTGCACAACCAGAGGAGCGTGACTCCGGCCACGGGCGGCCCGTGCGACCGGGCCCGGCACGCCGGAAGCCCCGGCCCCGCACGCGAAAGCCCGCGTACCGGCGGTACGCGGGCTTCCTTCGGTTCGACGGGCGGGCGGGCGCTCCTACGACGCGTCGGGCCTGCTCTCCAGGACCACGTGGAGTTCACGCTCCTGGTCGCCGGAGGCCGACGTCTGGTCGTGGACGGTGAACAGGGAGTCCAGGGTGGTCCGGAGCCGTTCGATGGCCCAGTAGCCCCCCTGCGCGTCCGCCTCGACACGTGACGAGAGCCGGGCCGGGGGCGGGCACTCCTGCGCGTCCGTCACCTCGAACGTGCCGAGCCACACCATGGGCCGGGACTCGTGGAGCTGCTGCGGCACCTCGTCCGGTGCCCGGTCGGACTCGAAGCATGTGGACAGCGCCTCGAAGACGATCCGGGCGTCGTCCTTGTCGCATCCGCTGATCTCGACGGACACAGCTTCGTCGTGCAGTCGTTCACGATCCATCGTGATCGCTCCTCTCGTGGCCACACCGCGGTGCCACGGGTAGCCCGCGGAACCGGACCCCAACCCAAGAAAAGCACCACACGTGCCGGCGCACTACCGGCGAGGACGCCCCGGCGACCCCTCGGACGCGGCTCAGCCCCTGGTGAACCGGTACGTCTTGCTGTCCGTCAGCACACAGAACCCGGGCGAGATGACGATGACGCGCAGGGTGCCGGTGCGGCGGTCGTAGTCGATGCCCTCCGTCTCGAAGGAGCCCGAACAGGAGCTGCGCAGCGGGAGCTGACGCAGGGCGGTGACCCGGCCCGTCACGTCCGAGGCGCCCGGCGCGGCGGAGAGGTCGATCTGGAGCAGCGGCTTGGTGGTTCCGAAGAGGCTGCCGTCGGGGTCGTCGGACGAGCACAGCAGGGTCGTCGCGTCGCGGAAGTCGCAGCCCTGCACGTCGCGGACCGGGCGGTCGAGCCGGATGCTGGAGGTCCAGGGCAGGTTCGCCGAGGGGGACGTGGACGGGTTGAGGCCGGGTGTCGGGTGGACGAGCAGGCGGGTCATGGTCCCCCACTCGCCGGACACCATCCACTGGCCGCTCGGGGAGATCGCGACGAAGGAGTTGTTCAGCGCCTCGCCCGGGCCCAGCGCGTGGACGTACTCGGACCAGCCGCCGTTCGGCGCATGGACCCGGAACATCTTCGCGGAGCCCGAGTCCGCCTGGTAGGGCTCGATGTAGTAGCCGTCGTAGGACGCGTCGGGGTCACCCACGTGGCTCCAGCCGCGGGTTCTGACCGACAGGGGGATGGTGCCGATGCCGGTGTAGCGGTTGGGGCTGCTCGCCGGGACCTCGACGGAGGCCAGGCCCTGGCTCTCGGTGAGCGGCTCGGCGCGGTCGGAGCCCACCTCCGTCCAGGTGTCGGCCGCCTGCGCGGGCGTGGCGGCGGACAGGACGGCGGCCGAGGCGAGGGCCACGAGGCCCGTCACGAAGGCATGGCAACGGTGCCGGGCACGCTGGGCCATGGCGGCGACTCCTTGGGGGGTGGGTGCGCGTCGGCGGACAGTGTGGCCGCCCCACATGGTCATGTACAGACCAATGACAGCCATGTGTGCTGTCGTGTCCGCCACAGCGGCGCCCCCACGTGTGGTTTCACGCCACACCCGCCGCCGTGTCGAGACATGGTGGAGGTGGGCGACCGAGAGGGCCCGGAAACGGTTGGACGCGGTAGAACAAGGGGAGTCGGCACGGGGGAACGACGTGCCGCGACTACGGCGAAGGCGGTGCGTGGGATGTCTCCAGGCGAACGTCCCATGGTCGGGCGCGACGAGCCGGTGCGGGGCCCGGTACGCCCGAGCGGGCTCCTCGACGTGCTCGGGGTGGCCTCCGTCGTACTGGACATCCAGGGCCGCATCGTGCTCTGGAGCCCCCAGGCCGAAGAGCTGTTCGGCTATCCGGCCCGCGAGGCGCTCGGTGAGTACGCCGCCCGGATCATGGTCCACGAGCAGCACCTGGACCTGGTCGTCAAGCTCTTCGCCGACGTGATGGAGACCGGCGAGGGCTGGGCGGGCGCCTTCCCGATCCGCCGCAAGGACGGCAGCACCCGCCTGGTCGAGTTCCGCAACATGCGGCTCCTGGACGACCAGGGCGACGTCTACGCCCTCGGCCTGTGCGCCGACCAGTCGGCCGTCCGCCAGGTCGAGCGGGACGTGGCGCTGTCCACCCGCACCATCGCCCAGGCGCCGGTCGGCCTGGCCGTCCTCGACACCGACCTGCGCTACGTCTCCGTCAACCCCGCGCTGGCCGAGCTGAACGGCCTCCCCGCCGAGGCGCACCTCGGCCACATGCCGCACGAGCTGATGCCGGACACCGAGGCGGCCCAGGCCGTGGAGGCGGCACTGCGCGCGGTGCTGCGGACCGGCGAGCCGGTCGTCGACCGGCGGGTCGTGGCCCGTACCCAGGCCCACCCCGACGTGGACCACTTCTGGGCGGTCTCGCTGTACCGGCTCGAGGACACCACCGGGACGGTGCTCGGAGTCGCCGGGATGGCGGTCGACATCACCGAGCAGCACCAGGCCGCGGTCGCGGCGGAGACGGCACGGCGCCGGCTCGCGCTCATCGCCGACGCGTCCACCCGCATCGGTACGACCCTGGAGCTGGACCGCACGGCCGGCGAGCTCGCGGACGTCGCCGTACCCGAACTGGCCGACGTGGCCGCGGTGGACCTGCTGGACGCCGTCGTGCAGGGCAGGCGCAGCACCCTCGGTCCCGCCCAGGCGGCGGTGATCCGCGCCCTGGCCGTCCGCTCGGCGCACGACACCGGCGCGCTCCAGGCCGCGGATCCCCCCGGGCACATCGCCCGCTACGGGCCGGACCGCCTCGTCACCGAGTGCGTGCGCACGGGCACGCCGGTGATGGTGGCGCACGTCCGCGAGGAGGACCTGCCGCGCATCGCCCGCTCCCCCGAGGCCGCCCGCCGGCTCGGCCGTGCGGGCCTGCACTCCTATCTGGCGGTGCCGCTGATCGCGCGCGGCGAGGTCCTCGGCGCCCTGGACCTCAAGCGCATCCACAACCCGCTGCCGTTCAGCGACGACGACCTGCTGCTCGCCCGGGAGCTGGCCGCCCGTGCGGCGATCCAGATCGACAACGCCCGCTGGTACCAGAACGCCCGCGACACGGCCCTGACCCTCCAGCGCAGCATGCTGCCCACCCATCCGCCGGTCACCGGCGGCCTGGAGGTCGCCTCCCGCTACCAGCCGGCCGGCGCCGGTGCCGAGGTGGGCGGCGACTGGTTCGACGTCATCCCGCTGGAGGGGGCCAAGACGGCGCTCGTCGTCGGCGACGTCATGGGCAGCGGCATCGAGGCGGCCACCACCATGGGCCGGCTGCGCACCGCCACGCACACCCTGACCTCCCTCGACCTGGAACCGACCCGGCTCCTGGAGCACCTCGACAGGATCACCGACGGTCTGGACCACTCCATCGCGACCTGCGTGTACGCCGTCCACGACCCGGAGCTGCGGCAGTGCCGCATCGCCAACGCCGGGCACCTGCCCCCCGTCCGCGTCCGCCCCGGCCGGCCCCCCGAGCTGCTGGAACTGCCGACGGGTGCGCCGCTCGGCGTGGGCGGCGTCGCCTTCGCCACGACGACGGTCGACCTCGCACCCGGCGACCGGCTGGTCTTCTACACCGACGGCCTGGTGGAGACCCGCCAGCATCCGCTGGACGAACGCCTCGACGCGCTCCTCGCCCTCCTGGACGGCCCGGAGCGCCCGCTGCAGGAGTGCTGCGACCTCCTCCTGCGGACGCTGCGCCAGCCCGAGAACTCCGACGACGTGGCGCTGCTGATCGCCCGGGTGCTCACGCCCGCGTGACCCCTCAGGTCGTGACGGCCCCGCCGCGGACCTCTCCGACCACGACATGGGCGTACAGCTCGTCGGAGACCAGCAGGCGGGCCGACAGTCCACTGGCCTCGAAGGTCTCCAGGGCCACGGGGGCCTGCCGCTCGCTGGTCTCGATCAGCAGGCGGCCACCCGGCGCCAGCCAGCGGGGCGCCTCGGCGGCGACCCGGCGCAGCACGTCCAGGCCGTCCGGGCCCCCGTCGAGCGCGACCAGCGGTTCGTGCTCACGCGCCTCCGCGGGCAGCAGCGGCACCTCGTCGGTGGGGACGTACGGCACGTTCGCCGCGAGGATGCCGACCCGGCCGCGCAGCCCGGCCGGCAGCGCCTCGAACAGGTCGCCCTCGTGCACGCGGCCCCCGAAGGGCGCCACGTTGCGGCGGGCGCAGCGCACGGCGACGGGGTCGATGTCCGCGGCGTGCAGTTCGGCCCCGTCGAGCGCGGCGGCCAGGGCGGCGCCGACCGCGCCGGAGCCGCAGCACAGGTCGACGACCACGCGGGCGCCGGGGACGTGGGCGAGTGCCTGCCGCACGAGGAACTCGGTCCGGCGTCGCGGGACGAAGACACCGGGGGTGACGGTGACCCGCAGACCGGCGAACTCGGCCCAGCCGACGACGAGTTCGAGGGGAAGACCGCTCACGCGCCGGTCCACCAGGGCGTTGAGTTCGCCGGGACCGCCGGCGGCGGACCGCAGGAGCCGGGCCTCGTCCTCGGCGAACACACAGCCTGCGGCGCGCAGGGCGCTGACCACGGCGTCGTGGGTGTGCGGTGAGGGGGAGGCGGGAGACGGGGACGCAGGGGGCATGGAAGCCGAGAGCCTTTCGGGAAGCCGAAGGGTGCTCTGGCGGTCGCCTACCGGCGGTGGCCCGCGTCGTTCCGAGGGGTGAGCACCCGACCTGACACAGCGGTGATGGGTCCCACCTCCCGGTCTCCAGGGCCGGGGCTCTCCCGGCTGGACGGCACACCCTACCGCAACGGTCCGGGCCGTTCCCGGTGATGGCGACGGGGCCGGAGGCAGCCGCTCGCGAGGGCGGCGGCCGTCCGCCGCCCTCTCCGCCGTCACCGCCGTCACCGCCGTCACCGCCTCACCGCCCGTGTGTGTCCGGTCGTCCCGCGCGCGGGTTCTCCTCCGGGACGTCGTACGGTGGTACGCGCACCTGCCGATCCCGTTCGACCAGCGGGCCGTCGCCCGCGGCGGCCTGGAGGCCCCACCCCCATGCATGTCACCCGAGGCTTCACCGGACGCCCGCGCGTCCAGAACGCCGCCCTGCCGCCGGGCCAGTACGACGCCGGGGACGACTGGCCCGTCCTGTCCGCGGAGGTCACCCCCGAGCTGACGCCCGAGGAGTGGACGTTCCGCGTCGACGGCCTGGTGGAGCGTCCGCGGACCTGGACCTGGGAGCAGGCGCACGCCCTGCCCGCCTCCGCGTACGAGGGCGACATCCACTGTGTGACGAGCTGGTCGAAGTTCGGTGTGCGGTTCGGCGGTGTCTCGCTGGACGCCTTCCTGGATGTGGTCCGGCCCCATGGGTCCGCCACCCATGTGGTCGCCTACGCGCACACCGGGTACACCACCAACCTCCCGCTCGCCGACGTGACCGGTGGACGGGCCTGGATCGCCTGGGAGTACGACGGGCGGCCGCTCGCCCCCGAGCACGGCGGACCGGCACGGCTGATCGTGCCGCACCTGTACTTCTGGAAGAGCGCGAAGTGGATCGCGGGTCTGCGCCTCCTCGACCACGACGAGCCGGGCTTCTGGGAGAGCAACGGCTACCACCCGCGCGGCAACCCCTGGGAGGAGCAGCGGTACTCCGGTGACTGAGACCCTCGGGACGCCCCCGTCCTTCACTCCCCCGACCCGGTTCGCCGTGCCCGGCCGTATCGCCGTCGACGACCAGGCCGCGTCCGAGTGGCAGACCGCGACGATCACCGGGATCCGCCGTGAGACGCCGCGGGTGGCCACGTTCCGGCTTTCGGTACCCGCCTGGCCGGGGCACCTGCCGGGCCAGCATCTGATGGTGCGGCTCAGGGCGCACGACGGCTATGTGGCGCAGCGCCACTACTCGATCGCGTCCGCGCCCGACGGCACCGGCCACATCGAGCTGACGCTGGACCATGTCGACGGTGGTGAGGTGTCGGGCTGGTTCCACACGGTGGCCGAGCCGGGCGACACGGTCGAGGTGCGCGGCCCGGTGAGCGGGTTCTTCGCGTGGCCGGGCGACCGGCCGGCGCTGCTGCTCGGCGCGGGTTCCGGCGTGGTCCCGCTGATGTCGATGGTGCGCCACCACCGCGCCCGTGGCTCGCGCGTGCCGCTGCGGCTGCTGGTGTCGGCCCGCAGCCCGGAGGAGCTGGTCTACGCGTCGGAGTACGGCTCCGAGACGACGGCGGTGTTCACCCGCAGGGCGCCGGCCGGTGTGCCCGTGGGACGTATGTCCGCCGCCCATGTGGCGCCGCACCTGGCCGAGCGGCCTCCCGGTGGGTGGGAGGCCTACGTGTGCGGCTCCAACGGGTTCGCCGAACACGCGTCGCGGCTGCTGGTGGCCGCGGGCCAGCCGGTCGACCGCATCCGGATCGAACGCTTCGGCTGACCCGGGCACCGGCACGGAAGTGCCCACCGCGCCGGGGTGCGGCGGAAGCCGGGTCCCGGCGGGGAACAGGGGCCGGTGTTCGGGGTACTTGGACGGCATGCGAAGCCGGGTGCGTGGCCGGCGTCTGCGGCACAACGAGCTGCGGCGCCGGTCGGATGTCGTCGAGACGTGGACCCTGCTCGGGGTGGGCCTGCTGCTGTTCGTGGTCGCGCCCCTGGTGGGGGTGGTCGCGGGCTGGTGCGCCCATGGGGACGCCCGGGCCACGGCCGAGAAGCAGCGTGCCGAACGACGGCAGGTGCCGGCGATGGTCGTCCGCACGGTCTCGGGTGCGCTGCACACCCCGCAGACCGGACGGCGGCCGTCGGCGAAGGTGACGGTCCGCTGGACGGAGCCGGCAACCGGGCCGCGGACGACGGCCGTACGCGTCCCCACGGGCACACGGCCCGGCGAGACGGTCCATGTGTGGCTGGATGCCGCCGGACGGAGCGTGCACCCGCCGCCCGACGACTTCGCCGTACGGCAGCACGCGGTGACCATGGGCGTGTGCGCGACCGGCGCCTCGGCCGCGGTCGTCGTCCTCGGCCACGGCCTCGTCCGGCACGCGGCGATGCGACGCCGGCTGGCCGAGTGGGACCGGGCGTGGGCCGCCACAGAACCGGCGTGGACGGGCCGCGGCGTCTGAGCCGCGCCCGCCTCGTCCACGCGGGGAGCCCTGGTCAGCTCGCCGATCTTCGACGTAGCGTGCGGTGTCCGTGCTCCCTCCTCGCAAGGTGGTCTCCATGGCCCTGTTCGACCTCCCGCTCGACGAGCTGCGCGCCTACCGCAGCGCGTCCGCCGAGCCCGAGGACTTCGACTCCTTCTGGTCCAGGACGCTGGACGAGGCACGCGAACACGACCTCGATGTCCGCTACGAGCCGGTAGACACAGGCCTGACCACGGTGCGGGTGTACGACGTGACGTTCGCCGGGTTCGGCGGGCACCCCGTCAAGGGCTGGCTGCGGCTGCCCGCGGGGGCGAGCGAACCGCTGCCGCTGATCGTGGAGTTCGTCGGGTACGGCGGTGGACGCGGGCTGCCGCACGAGAACCTGCTGTGGGCGTCCACGGGCCGCGCGCACTTCACGATGGACACCCGCGGGCAGGGCAGCACCTGGGGCGGGGGCGGCGGCACCCCGGACCCGGTGGGCGCCGGGCCGGCGTTCCCCGGCCATATGACGCGGGGTGTCGACGCGCCCGAGAACTACTACTACCGCCGGGTGTTCACGGACGCGGTCCGTGCCGTCGAGGCGGCCCGCGCCCACCCGCTCACCGACGCCGCCCGGACCGTCGTGGCGGGCGAGAGCCAGGGCGGCGGCATCGCGATCGCGGTCGGTGGACTGGTGCCCGACCTGACGGCGGTGGCGCCGGACGTGCCGTTCCTGTGCGACTTCCCGCGCGCGACGACGCTGACGGACCGTCGCCCGTACCGGGAGATCGGCTTCTACCTCTCGACGCACCGGGGGCGCACGGCCGACGTCCTGCGCACTCTGTCGTACTTCGACGGCGTCCACTTCGCCGCGCGCGGCCGGGCACCCGCCCTGTTCTCGGCGGCGCTGGAGGACCAGACCTGCCCGCCGTCGACGGTCTTCGCCGCGTTCAACGCCTGGGCGCACGACGAGAAGGCCATCGAGGTCTACGACTTCAACGACCATGAGGGCGGCGGCCCGTACCACGAGGCCGTCAAGCTGGACTGGCTGCGCTCCCGCGTCTGACGGCGTCCCGCCGCGGCGCGCCGTACCGGCACCCTTCCGCACAGTCCGACCAGTCGGTACGTTCTGGTCCGGGGCCGCACCGTGGCCCTCATTCTCCGGTGGACGACGAGGGGTGGGCGACTCATGACGGACCTTGCGGCGCGGGTGCACGGGCACTGCGATCCACGGTTCGAGGCGGTGCGCACGGCGTTCGAGGCGAACTTCCGGGAGCGGGACGAGCTGGGGGCCGCCGTCGCCGTCACGGTCGGCGGTGAAACGGTCGTGGACCTGTGGGGCGGCTGGGCGGACAGGGCGCGCAGTCGGCCCTGGGAGCGCGACACCCTGGTCAACGTCTGGTCGACGACCAAGGGACCGACAGCGCTGTGCGCGCACATCCTGGCCGACCGGGGGCTGCTCGACCTGGACGCACCGGTGGCCGCCTACTGGCCGGAGTTCGCGGCGGCGGGCAAGGAGGAGGTCCTCGTCCGGCATCTGCTGGCGCACCGGGCCGGCCTGTCCGGCCTGCGCGAGCCGCACACACTCCAGGAGCTGTACGACTGGGAGGAGACGACCCGGCGGCTCGCGGCGACGGAACCCTGGTGGACGCCGGGGACACGGTCCGGATACCACACCCTCACGTACGGCTTCCTGGTCGGGGAGGTCGTGCGGCGGGTGTCGGGGCTGCGGCCCGCGGCGTTCCTGGAGCGCGAGGTGACCGGTCCGCTCGGCGTCGACTTCACGATCGGGCTGCCGGAGAAGGAGTCCGGCCGCGCTGCCGAACTGGTCCAGCCCCCGGCCGGCCCGGGGAGCGAAGGGCCGGCCGCGCTCGCCGCGATGCCGCCCGCGGTGCTGGCCGCGCTGGCCAATCCGGCGGTGGGCGCGGACCAGGCCAACACGCCCGCGTGGCGGGCGGCCGAGATCCCCGCCGCGAACGGGCACGGCACCGCGCGCGCGGTCGCCGCCCTGTACGGGATCTTCGCGGGCGCCGGCTCGTACGGCGGCCGGCGGTTCCTGTCCCCCGAGGCGGCCGAGCGGGTGCGGGAGGGGCAGGGCAGGTGCCGCGACCTGGTGCTGGGGGCCGGACTGGGCCATGAGACGGAGCTCGGGCTCGGGTTGTGGCTCAGCGGCCCGAACGGCTCGTACGGGCCGAACCCGCATGCTTTCGGACACGACGGCTTCGGCGGATCCTGCGGTCTGGCCGACCCGGAGGCCGGGGTGTCGCTGGGGTACGTGATGAACCGGATGGGACCTCATATCGCCGACGATCCCCGCAAGACGACCCTGGTCGACGCCGTGTACGCCTCACTCTGAGTCAAGGGACGACCACGCGGTTTCGGCCGAAGTGGAGGTCCACCCTTCCCTCATGGTTTAGACCAATGCTTGGATCTGGTGACGCAAGGAGCCCGCACGGCTACGACACGTCACCGATCAGGAGGCGCGGCATGGTCCGCACCACCCCGCACGAACGCCCTCTCACCACCACGCAGCCGCTGTACTGGCGGATCGCCACCCAGCTGCTGGGCGAGCTGCGCGACGGCACCATCCCGCCCGGCGAACGGCTGCCGGGGGAACGCCAGTTGGCAGGGCATTTCGGAGTCAGCAGGGAGACCGTACGGCAGGCGCTGGAGGTGCTGCGCCGCAGCGGTCTGGTCGCCACCGACCGGCGCGGCAGCCACGCCAGCCTGCCGGGGCTGCCGGTCGAGGCGCCGACGTCGGTGGCGTTCCCGATCGGCGCCCGGGCCGCGGGTCCCGGTGCCGTGGACCGGTCCGTGGTGCTCTGGGAGCCGCCGTCGCCGGAGCACGCCGCAGCGCTGGGGATCGACCGGCACCGGCCGACGCTGGTGCACCGCTACGAGTCCGCCGGCGCCGACGGGCGGGCCCGGCGCACGGCGGTGACCACGTTCTCGGCGCTCGCGCTCGCGGAGGTGGTGGAGCTGGCCCGCTACCGGGACCGCGCGGACGGTTCCGGTGCGGCCCAACTGCGCCGCGCCTACGACTGGATGCGCAGCGCGGGCCTGACCCTGCATCACCGGGACGCCATCACCCGGCTCCCGGGCGGCTCCTCGGTCCGGGTCACCCGGCGTTCGCACGACCAGTACGGGCGCCCGCTGGAGATCACGGACCTGGTGATGGAGGCCCACCAGGACGCCTTGGTCTACGAGTTCACGGTCCCGGCGGCGGGCTGAGGGCGTACGACCCTCGACTGGCGGCCCAGGGCGAGCAGCCGGCCGTCGGCGGCCCAGACGGCACTGTCGTCGACGGCCCAGCCGCCGCCCGCGTGTTCGGTGCGGATCCTCACCAGCGCCCAGCCGTCGAGGGCGCCCTCGTCGAGGGCGTCGGTGAGGTGGACGGTGAGTTCGGCGGTGGGAACGGGACGCGGGGTGTCCCAGACGGCGTACAGCGCGGGCGGCAGGGCGTCGGTGAGGGTGACGACCGCGGCCGGGTCGAGCGGCCGGCCGTCCAGGAAGCGGATCCACGCGGTGAGTTCGGCCCGTTCCCCGCCGGCGAGCGGGCGGTCCGCGGTCGCGGGGCGTATCTCCAACTGCTGCGAGAACGGGGACAGGTCGGCCGGCAGACGCAGCAGCGGGGAGTCGCCGGGTCCGGGCACGCGGGGTGCCGGGTGCGTGTCGTGCCGCACTCCCTGGCGCCCGGCACCGAAGAGCGCGGACCCGAGGAGGACCGGGACGCCGTTCTGGTGGCCGGTGAAGACGCACGTCGCCGTGCGCCGGCCGGGGGTGGCCGGGGCGGTGCCGGAGAAGTGCAGCGGACTGCCGTCCACGGGCGCGAGGTAGTGGGCGGTCAGCGTGCGGACCGGATGCGCTCCGCCGGCGAAGCGGTCGCGGACGGTGGTCAGCGCGAGGGCGGCGACATGGCCGCCGTGCGCCCCCTCCCAGGAATACCAGGCGGGGTCGACGCGGGTCTCGGTGTCGGTCGAGGTGCTCACCCGGCCACGATAGCCAGGTAAGTTTGAAAAACAAACCCTTACCCTGCATTCGGTTCGAAAATCCAACCCACCTGGTCGGGTGCCGCTGACTCACTCAGGAGGACGGTGTGCCATCACCATCCGCACCCGAGGGCTGCCGTCCCGCCGCGTCCCGAACCCGGGCAGCGGCTGCCAGGTCACCTCGAACCCGGCCTCCACGAGAGCCGCGCGCACCTCCGGCAGCCGGAAGGTCCGGTAGTACATGACGAACGGCGGCCGCCGGACGGCGTTGCGGACCCGCATCACCGCGTCGAACCCGAGCAGCGCCCAGTAGCCGGGGGACGAGGGGCGCGGCGGTGCCACGACCGGGAAGGCGAAGCGTCCGCCCGGCCGCAGGACGGAGTGGACCTGGCCGAAGAGGCCGGGCAGTTCGCGCGGCAGGAAGTGCCCGAACGCCCCGAAGCTCACCACCAGGTCGAAGGCGGCGGTGAACGGCAGGGCCCGGGCGTCCGCGCGCACCCAGCCCACCCGTGGCCCGGCGTCCGCGTTCCGGGCCGCGTCGCCCCGCTCCCGTGCGACCTCGAGCATGCCCGCGCTGAAGTCGACGCCGGTGACACCCCGCCGGCACAGCTCGGTCAGGACGCCCAGCCCCGCCCCCGTGCCGCAGCACAGGTCGAGGCCCTCGTCGTAGGGGCCGCCGCGCGCGAGGGCCGCGGTCACGGCGGTCAGCACGGAGTCCGGGGTCCGGAAGGGCGTGTGGTCGAACTTGGGGGCGAGCAGGTCGTAGCCGCGCTCGACCGACGACAGGGCATGGACGGTGAGTTCGCGCAGGCCGGGACCCTCGGGACCGAACATCGGCTCACCCCGCCGCGACGCGTCGTCCGAGGACCGCGAGGACGCGGTCGCACCAGCGCAGGTTCTCCTCCTCGAAGGAGATGCCGGCCAGCAGTGTCAGATACGGCCCGACGCGTTCCGCCTCCTCCAGGTACGCGTCCTCGGTGCGCCCGTCCAGGAGGCGTTCACGGACGCGTTCGTAGCGGTCGAGCTTGCCGCGTGCCCAGCCCCGCCGCTCCTCGACCAGGGCGCGGGCGGTCTCGGGATCGTCCATCGCCTGCACCTTGATCAGCAGTTCGTCGCGGATGGCGGTGGGCCGCCGGGGCGGCTCGGCCGCGAAGCCGCGCAGTTCCTCGCGGCCGGCGGCCGTGAGGGTGAACATCCGCTTGTTGGGCCGCCGTTCCTGCTGTACGAACCGGGCCTCGACGAGGCCGTCCTGGGCGAGGCGTTCGAGTTCGCGGTAGAGCTGCTGCGGGGTCGCGGGCCAGAAGTTCGCGAACGAGATGTCGAAGATCTTGGACAGCTCGTAGCCCGAGGCCTCGCCCTCCAGCAGGGCGGCCAGCACGGCGTACTTGAGGGACATGTGGACACCGTAACAGCGGGTGATTATTGTCAACCGCACCTACTCAACTAATTGACTATGAGGTGATCCGGATGCACGCGTTCCGTGCGGCGGTCGAGGCGGGCGACACCGACGCCATCGAGGCTCTGCTGGCGGAGGACGTCGTCTTCACCAGCCCGGTGGTGTTCAAGCCGTACACCGGCAAGGCGATCACGGCGTCGATCCTGCGCGGGGTCGTCCGGGTCTTCGAGGACTTCCGGTACATCCGCGAGATCCACGACGAGGGCGGCCGCGAGCACGCGCTCGTCTTCACCGCACGGGTCGGCGACAAGCAGATCACGGGGTGCGACTTCCTGTCGGTGGACGAGGACGGGCTGATCGACGACTTCATGGTCATGGTGCGCCCGCTGTCCGGCGCCCAGGCGCTGGCCGAGGCCATGGGAGCCCAGTTCGACCAGATCCTGGCGGACGCCGAGGCGCGCTCCGCGTAGGCGTTCACCGGCCGGCCCTCGGCCGGCGGAGACGGCGGCTCCCCCGAGCCGCCGTCCACCCGTTTCACGGGACTTCTCGCCACGCGCCGAATGCGCGTGCTACCGTCGAGTCAGCACTTGTGTACGCCCCGTCGTGGGCGCCGGTGCTGATCTTCTCCCGAGTTCGCCGGTCGGCGTACCGGTGGCTTTCTCCTTCCACCTCTGTGACGAGCGGTTCGCACCGTTCGACGAGGTGCTGTTCCCCCCGCATGCGAAGGCCCGTTCCACGCCTTCCCGTCTCCGCGGCCTCCCTTCCCCTACGCCTGTTCCCTGCCCTCCGTCCGAAAGGACCCCGCACCATGACCACCACACTCGAACACCCCCCGGCCGCACGACAGCGGAGCGCCGTCCACGCCGTCACCGGCGTGCTCGACGTCGACGCGAGCGGGAAGGGACATCTGCGGGCCACGAACCTGCTCCCCTCCCCCGCCGACCCGCAGGTCTCCCCCGCGCTGATCCGCCGGTACGGCCTGCGCAAGGGCGACCTCGTCGACGGCGAACGCGGCGACCGCCGCACCCTCACCGACGTCGTCCGCGTCAACGGGCGCGCCCCCGGCGGCGACCGGCCCCTCTTCGCCGACCTCACCCCGCTGCACCCCCGCGAGCGCATCCGCCTGGAGCATCCGGCGTCCGGACCGGCCGGGCGGGCCGCCGACCTGATGGCCCCCGTCGGCAAGGGGCAGCGCGGGCTGATCGTGGCCCCGCCCAAGACGGGCAAGACCGTGCTGCTCCAGCAGATCGCGGCGGCCGTCGCCGGCAACCACCCGGAGTGCCGGCTGATGGTCGTCCTCCTGGACGAACGCCCTGAGGAGGTCACCGACATGCGGCGCTCCGTGCGCGGCGAGGTGTACGCCTCGACCTTCGACCGGGCGCCCAGGCAGCACATCGCGCTGGCCGAGCTGGTCGTCGAGCGGGCCAAGCGGCTCGTGGAGGCCGGTGAGGACGTCGTCGTGCTCTTCGACTCGCTGACCCGGCTGTGCCGGGCGCACAACAACGCGGCCGCGTCCGGCGGCCGCACCCTGAGCGGCGGCGTCGACGCGGCCGCGCTGCAGGGGCCGAAGCGGTTCTTCGGCGCCGCGCGGCTCGCCGAGGAGGGCGGCTCGCTCACCATCCTCGCCACGGCCCTCGTGGAGACGGGGTCCCGGGCCGACGACTTCTTCTTCGAGGAGCTCAAGAGCACCGGCAACATGGAGCTGCGGCTCAGCCGGGAGCTGGCCTCCCGCCGGGTCTTCCCCGCCATCGAGATCGACCCGTCCGGCACCCGCCGCGAGGAACTTCTGCTGTCCCCAGCCGAGTTGACCGTCGTAAGGGGTCTGCGCCGGGCCCTGCGCGCCCGCGACGGCCTCAGCGGAACCGAGACCCTGCTGGAGCGGATGCGGGAGACCCCGGACAACGCCACCTTCCTGCGGCGCATCCAGCCGACCCTGCCGGGCGCCTGACACGCGGGCGGGCATCGCCCGTCCGGGTGCCGCAGCGGCCCGACCGGCCGGGGCAGCGCCCCGTGACGGCCTCCCGTTCCTACGTTGAGCAGTATGAAGATCGGATTTACTGCCCGGACCCTCCTGTCCGCCTGCGCCCTCGGCGCGGCCGGCCTGCTGGCGCTGGCGCCCGCCTCCGCGTCCGCGCTCACCGGGCACGACCCCGACCCGCCCCGCGGGCCCCGCGCGACTCCGCCCCCCGCGCTGCTGTACCGGTCCGGCACCCAGGTGCGGCCGCACGCGGACGCGCCCGCGCTGCCCAGGCTCTCCGCGCGCTCCTGGCTGGTGGCCGACGCCGGCTCGGGCGAGGTCCTCGCCGCGCACGAGGCGCACCGCCCGCTGCCGCCCGCCAGCACCCTCAAGACCCTGTTCGCCCTCACGGTGCTGCCCACGCTGCCCGCCGGTGTCCCGCACACCGTGCGCCCCCAGGACCTCGCGGGCATCGGTGCCGGCAGCAGCCTGGTCGGCGTCGCGGAGGGCCGGACGTACCGCGTCGCCGACCTGTGGCGGGGGGTGTTCCTCAGCTCGGGCAACGACGCCGTCCACGTGCTGGCCTCGCTCAACGGCGGCTGGCGGGAGACGGCGGAGCGGATGCAGGAGAAGGCTCGGGCCCTGGGCGCCCTCGACACCCGGGTGCTGTCGCCGGACGGCTACGACACCCCCGGCCAGGTGTCGTCGGCGTACGACCTGGCGGTGTTCGGCCGAGCGGGGCTGCGCAACGCCGACTTCGCGCGGTACTGCGGTACGGCGGAGGCCCTGTTCCCCGGCGTCGGCGGCCGGGCGTACGGGATCCGCAACACCAACCGGTTGCTGACCGGCGCGGACGGGGTGGCGCGCTACCCCGGCGCGATCGGCGTCAAGAACGGATACACCACCGAGGCGGGCAACACCCTGATCGCCGCCGCGCGCCGTGGCGGGCGCACCCTCGTGGTGACGGTGCTCAACCCCAGGGCGGGCGGCGGGCACCCCGTGTACGAGGAGGCGGCCGCCCTGCTCGACTGGGGCTTCGGCGCGGCCGGGCACGTCGAACCGGTCGGATCGCTCGACGGCCGCAGGGCTCGCCCCGGCCCGGGGCCCAGCGCGGAGCCTGTGGCGTCCGCCCCGGGGCCCGGGAAGGAGGCGGCGGGCTGGGCGGAGGCGTGTGCGATCGCCGGTGCGGCCGGCGTGGGGGCGGGTGCCGTGTCGCTGGCGACGCGGGGACGCACGCAGTGACCGGGGTGGGTCAGAAGACCGACACGCCGGTCAGCGTGGTGAACCGGTCGAGGGCCGCCACGCCGGCCACCGAGTTGCCGCGCTCGTCCAGCCCGGGGCTCCACACGCACAGCGTGCAGCGGCCGGGGACGACGGCGATGATGCCGCCGCCCACCCCGCTCTTGCCGGGCAGGCCCACCCGGTAGGCGAAGTCGCCCGCGGCGTCGTACGTACCGCAGGTCAGCATGATCGCGTTGATCTGCTTGGCCTGGCTGCGGCTGAGCAGCCGGGAGCCGTCGGCACGGACGCCGTGCCGGGCCAGGAACATGGTCGCCAGCGCGAGGTCCGCGCAGGACGCCGTGATCGAGCACTGCCGGAAGTACGCGTCCAGCAGCTCCGGCACCGGGTTGTCGATGTTGCCGTAGGACGCCATCAGGTGGGCCAGGGCGGCGTTGCGGTCGCCGTGCGCGGTCTCGGAGGCGGCCACGTCGTGGTCGAAGTCCAGGCCGGCGTCGCCGCTCTCGGCGCGCAGGAAGGACAGCAGCTCGCCCGCCGCGTCGCCGGTGCGGGTGTGCAGGCGGTCGGTGACGACGAGGGCGCCGGCGTTGATGAACGGGTTGCGCGGGATGCCGTTCTCGTACTCCAGCTGCACCAGCGAGTTGAAGGGGTTGCCGGACGGCTCGCGGCCCACGTGCTCCCACAGCGCGTCGCCCTCGCGGGCCAGGTCCAGGGCGAGGGTGAACACCTTGGTGATGGACTGCGTGGAGAACGGCTCGCGCCAGTCCCCCACGCCGTACACGGTGCCGTCGAGCTCGGCGACCGCCATGCCGAAGCTGCGCGGGTCGCGGGCCGCGAGCGCCGGGATGTAGTCGGCGGGCCGGCCCCGCCCAGGGGTCCGGCCGATCTCCTCGGCGATGCGCTCCAGGACCGGCTGGAAGGTCAGGGACGACGTCGACGCTGCCATGATCACATCATGCCCTTCCGAGGGTTCCCGCGTGTCCCGCGGCCGGGTCCGGCCGTCAGGCCGGGGCCGGCGTGGGCTCCAGCGCGGGGACGGGCCGCACCCGGCCGACCTCGCGGCCGCCGCCCAGCAGGGCCTCTCCCCGGAACTCGGCGAGCGACGCGGGGTCGACGCCGGCCCACGCGAGCGCCGCCGCGGCGACCGGGACGCGCGCCCGGTCGGCCCCGTCGGCGATCTTCACGGCGACGGCCCGTCCGTCCGGGAGGGCGGCGACCTGCACGCCCTCGAAGCCGTCCTTGGCGAGCAGTCCGGGCACCGCCCGCATGAGGGCCGCGACGTCCCGGCCCGAGCCGGAGGCCATCTCGGCGTGGGTGCGCATGGCGTCCGCGACACGCGCCTCGGGGGTGCCGGGCGCGGCCGTGGTGATCCGGGCGGCGGCGCGCGCCAGCCCGTGCAGCGACACGGAGAACAGCGGCGCCCCGCACCCGTCGACGCTCACCCGGGCCACGCGCTGCCCGGTGAGGTCCTCGACGATCTCGGCGATGGCCTGCTGGAGCGGGTGGGCGGGGTCGAGGTAGTCGTCCAGGGACCAGCCGTTGAGCCGGCACGTGTACAGCATGGCCGCGTGCTTGCCGGAGCAGTTCTGGGCGAGCCGGGACGGCGGACGGCCCTCGCGCACCCAGGTGTCCCGCACGACCGGGTCGTACGGCAGGTCCGGGACGTTGCGCAGGTCGTCCTCGGTGAGTCCGGCGAGTTCGAGGATGCGCCGGGTGCCCGCGAGGTGGCGTTCCTCGCCGGAGTGGCTGGCCGCGGCGAGCGACAGCAGGTCCCCGTCGAGCGGGAGTCCGGCGCGCACCATGGCGACCGCCTGGACGGGCTTGATCGCGGAGCGCGGGTAGAAGGCGGCCTCGATGTCGCCGAGCTGGAACCGTACGGCGCCGTCGGGGCCGAGGACGACGACGGAGCCGTGGTGGATTCCCTCGATGACGCCGCTGCGTATCAGGTGGGCGACGGGGGCGTGGAGAGGGGCGCGGACAAGGGGTGCGTCCGCCATGGTGCTGGTGTACATCACTGCCTGGGGGTCGTGGGTCGGTGAGGGGTGGCCGGCCGTCACGGGGGTCACGTGGCGGGCCTGGGGTTCGGGGGCCGGTGCCCGGCGGCAGGGGTGGCGCCGTCGGGCCGCCCGCGGCGCACGATGTCGGTGAGGGTGGTGCCGACGCGGTCGAGGTGGTGGGTCATGGCCTCGGCGGCGTCGGGTTCGCTGCCGTCGGTCAGGGCCCGGAGGATCGCGCGGTGTTCGCGGTCGGACTGCTCGCGGCGGCCGCCCAGTTCGTTGAGGAAGGCCGACTGGCGGGCCAGCGCGTCGCGGATCTCCTCGATGACCCGCCGGAAGACGGGGTTCTGGGCGGCCTCGGCGACGCCGAGGTGGAAGAGGGTGTCCATCGCGACCCACGCGGTGGTGTCCGTCTCCCGCTCCATGCGGTCCAGCAGGTGGGCGAGGTGGTCGAGGTTCTCCGGGGTTCGGCGCCGTGCCGCGTACCCGGCGACCGGGATCTCGACGTGCCGGCGCACCTCCATCAGGTCGCCTGCCGTGTAGTCGCCGAACACGGGTTCCTCGACGCTGCTCGCGACGACGAAGGTGCCCTTGCCCGTCTTGGAGACGGTCAGCCCCATGGTCTGCAAGGCCCGCAGGGCCTCCCGCAGCACGGGCCGGCTGATCTCCAGGGTGCGGCACAGCTCCGCCTCGGAGGGCAGTTTGTCGCCCACGGCGTAGTCGCCGCGCTCGATGGCGTCGCGCAGGTGCGCCAGCACGGCTTCCATGGCGCTGACCCGGCGCGGCGGCTGTCCGGCTGTCCGGCTGTCTGACAGGTTCACGGGATCGATGGTCCGTTCGAGTGGCGGTTCCTGTCAAGCGGCGTGCTCACGGGCGTCCTAGGGGGTGTCAGACACCCCCTACGCCCAGACCGCCTCGGCGATCGTGACGCCCAGGAAGACGGCGCCGAGGCCCGCGACCAGGCTGCCCGCCACGTTCGCGAGCGCGTAGCGCCCCGCCCCGGTCTCGGTGAGCCGCAGAGTCTCGTAGGAGAACGTCGAGTACGTGGTGAGGGCGCCGCACAGGCCGGTGCCGATGAGCAGCCGGAGGTGGGAGTCCGCCGCGCCGGCGGCGACGGCGCCGGTGAGCAGGCCGAGGACGAGACAGCCGGCGATGTTGACGGTGAAGGTGCCCCACGGGAACACCGAGTCGTGGCGGGACTGCACCGCGCGGTCGGTGAGGTAGCGCAGGGGCGCGCCGACGGCGGCTCCCGCGATGACCAGGAGCCAGTTCACGCCGGTGTCTCCCCTTCCCCCGGTTCCCCGGGCCCGGTGCGGCGGGGGTAGTGGACGGCCTCGCACGCGTCGAGGGTGACGAGCCCTTCGGTGACGATGTCGTCGAGCTGCGGCAGGAAGGCGCGGACGCGTTCCTCGGTGTCGACGATCACGACGGCCACCGGCATGTCCTCGCTGAGGGACAGCAGCCGTGAGGTGTGGATCATCGAGGAGGAGCCGAACCCCTCGATGCCGCGGAAGACGCTGGCGCCGGCGAGACCGGCCTCGTGGGCGCGGTGCACGATCTCCGAGTACAGCGGGCGGTGGTGGCAGGTGTCGTGTTCACCGACGAGGACGGTCAGGCGCAGGGCGCGGCCGGTCGGTCCGGTCATGACGGCCTCCTCCTCAGGGCGTGGCGGGTGGCCGTCGACGCGAGCCAGACGGCGGTGAGCGCCGCGGCCAGGGTCGCGGCGAGGTAGGCCAGGGCGGTGCGCGGATGTCCGTCGTCGACCAGGGTGCGGATGTCGACGGCGTAGGTGGAGAAGGTGGTGAAACCGCCGAGCACCCCTGTGCCGAAGAAGGGGCGCAGCAGACGGTGCCCCGGCCATCTCTCGGTGATGAGGACCATGAAGACGCCGATCACGGCACAGCCGGTGACGTTGACCCAGAAGGTCGCCCAGGGGAACGCGCCCGGTCCGGCGGGCCACGCCAGGGAGGCCGCGTAGCGGGCGGTGGCCCCGAGGGCCCCGCCGAGCGCCACGACCGCGACGACCGGCACCTGGGCCCGCCAGGCCGGCGGCCGGGTGGCCCGCGCGGGGGCACGCAGGGGGTCGGTGTCCTGGGTGGTCATGCGGATGTCTCCTACTCGCCTGGGCCCGGCAGCGGGCCGCGCGGTTGCAAGTAGGGACCGTTGGCGGCGCACTGCCGCGGTTCGGGTACGGCGGGCCCCACCGCCGCGCCGCGAGGGTGATCGCGGCCGGACACCAGCCTATCGGCCCCGCCCGTGGGCCGCCCCGCCCGTGGGCCGCCCCGCCCGCCCCTCGCAGCGGATGCCGGGCGGGTGCCCGCCGGTTACGGTCGAGATGCCCGACGAGTCGGTACGGGGGAAGGAACGTGGTCGGCATGGCCCGCAACCGCCGTCTGATCCTCAGCTCACCGTCCGAGGTCTGGAGCCTGCTGGCCGACGGCCGGCGGTACGGGGAATGGGTCACGGGGACCCAGCGGGTGCTCACCGTGGACCCGCACTGGCCCGACGTGGGCGCCCGGCTGCGCGTACGCGTCGGAGCCGGTCCCGTGACGCTGGACGACACCGTGGTGGTCCGGATCTGCGAGCCGGGGCGGCGGCTCGAACTGGAGGCCCGGGCCGCCCCCTTCGGCGCGGCCCGTGTCGCGATGCGGCTGATCCCCTGGGACGAGCACACCCTCTTCGTCATCGACTGGCACCCCCTGCGGGGACCCGGCACCCGGATGCACGGGCTGCCCGTCGACTACGTCGTGGCGATCCGCAACGGCATGATGCTGACGAAGCTGGCCCGGATCGCGGTGCGCGAGCACCACGGGCCCGGCCGGGAGCCGGTGCCCCCCACCCGGTAGGGCGGCTACCAGCCCTTCTCGAACATGCGGGCCAGTTCGGCGATGCGGACCTCGTCGCGCCGGTAGTGGGTGCGTCGCCGGACGCGTGTGGCGCGCACCAGGCCGAGGGCGGCGAGGAGGGCGAGGTGGGTCTCGGCGACCTCGCGGGGCACGCCGAGGCGCGCGGCCACGGCGGAGGCGGTGACGCCGTCCTCGGCGGGGTCGCCGTGCCGCTGCTCGGGGAAGTGCGCGGCCGGATCCCTGAGCCATTCCAGGATGGCGAGGCGCGTCTCGTCGACGGGAGTCCTCAGCATGTCGTTCCCCTCCGTCCGGCGCGGCGTGGCGCGCGCTTCCACTGTCCCGCAGGGCGCACCTCCGTGTCCGGGACTCACGGGTCGTTGTCCGGTACCGAACGCCCGTGTACGGCACGGGAGTTCGTGTCCGCACGCCACGGCCGGCGCGGACGTCGCGACAGGGGGCGGTGAGGCCCGGCGGGCGACCGGAAAGAGCAGAGGGGGCCCGACGCCGGCGGCCGGTCAGGAATCGAGAAGCAGTCCGGCGCGGGGCGTCCTAGCGTGAGAGCACCGACGAGGGACGTCGGGACAGCTCACCAGGAGGGCGCCATGACCGCCGGAGCCAGCACGATCATCTACCCCGTCAAGGACCTCGCCGCGGCGAAGGCCGTGTTCGGCGCACTGCTGGGCGTGGAGCCGTATGTGGACGAGCCGTACTACGTCGGCTTCAAGGACGCCGGGCAGGACGTCGGCCTGGATCCCAACGGGCACGCGAAGGGCATGACCGGCCCGGTCCCCTACTGGCACGTGAGCGACATCCGGGCGACCTGTGCCGCGCTGGTGGCGGCGGGCGCCGAGACGGTGGAGGACGTCCATGACGTCGGGGGCGGCCGGCTGATCGCCTCGGTCCGGGACGCCGACGGCAACCCCGTCGGGCTGCTCCAGGATCCGACCGGCTGAGCGGCACCCATCCGGGCGCGCGTCCACCTACCCGGTACCGGTACGGGGGCGCGCCGCCGCCCCTTGCGCATGCACTAGTTGCGTGGTCAACAAATGCTCGGATCGGTGCTACCGTGCGGGTATGGCAGCGAACACGGCCGAGGCGGGGCTGGCGGAACGGTGGCGCGACATCCTGTCGGTGCACGCCAGGACGATGTGCGAGATCGACCGCGTCCTGCATCCGCACGGACTGGGCGCCAGCGACTTCGAGGTGCTGGACATCCTCGCGTCCTCCGTCCCCGACACGGGCTCGGCGTGCCGGGTCCAGAATCTCGTCGGGCGGGTCCATCTGAGCCAGAGCGCGCTGTCACGGCTGATCGGACGCCTGGAGAAGGACGGTCTCGTCGAGCGTTCCGTCTGCGTGGAGGACCGGCGCGGCGTGTACGTCACCCTGACCCCCAAGGGGCGTGACCTGCACGCCGAGGTCCTGCCGTTGCAGCGCGCCGCGCTGGCCCGGATGCTCGGCGCCTGACCCGTGGGCCGGCGCCGGGCGTCCGGCGCGTTCAGGGCCGGGCCAGCAGCGTGCGCACCCCTTCGGACGTGAGGGTCAGCGGGTGCTCGGACCCGGCGTCTATCGACAGGGCCAGTTCGTCCGCGGGCCACTGCGAGGCGAGCGCGCCGAGCGGCACCACGCGGTAGCGGGAGACATAGGGCAGGAGCTCGGCCATGGCGGGCTCCGAGGTGAACACGGGGACCACGGGCTCGGCGCCCGACCGTTCGATCACCGGGAGCGCCACGACACCGGGGTCCATGGCGTCGCCGTCGCCGGCGTCGTCGGGCACGGGCACCAGGACGTCGCTGCTCGCCAGCGTGTCCATCGCCGTCCGGTCCTCGGTGTTGTCGGCCAACGCGTCCAGCGCGCGCCTGGCCGGGGTGGCGGAGTTGTCGTGCGCGGGTGTGTTCATGACGAATCCCCTGGTAGCGGCAGTCGTACGACCCGCCAAGGGCAGCTTCGGCCTCGGCGCGGTCCTGCCCGCCTACCCGATCCGGAGTGGGGCATTCCTCCGTGCGCCGCGAAGCGCTGAGGACGGCACGGAACGGTCGTAGCCTGAAGACACGGGACGCGGCGAATTCCGGTCCTCGCGGGTGCGGGAGGCGGGTATGCGGTACGACGACCGCCGGACTGCCGGGCGGCTCCTCGCCGGGGAGCTGGCGGAGCTGCGCGGCCCCGGCGCCGTGGTGCTGGGCCTGCCGCGCGGCGGGGTGCCGGTGGCGGCGGAGGTCGCCCGGAGCCTGGGCGCACCCCTCGACGTGCTGGTGGTGCGCAAGCTGGGGGTGCCCGGTCAGCCGGAATGGGCGTTCGGGGCGATCGGCGAGCACGGCGTACGGGTCCTCAACCAGGACGTGATGTCCTCGGCCGGGATCACGTCCACCGCCCTTGCGTCGGTCGAGGCGGCCGAGCGCGCGGAGCTGGAGCGGCGGGTGCGGGCCTACCGGCGGGACCGGAAGGCGGTGCCGGTGACCGGCCGCACGGCCGTGGTGGTGGACGACGGACTCGCCACCGGCGCCACCGCCGAGGCCGCCTGCCGGGTGGTGCGGGGGCAGGGCGCGGCCCGGGTCGTGCTCGCGGTGCCCGTGGCGCCCGAGCGTTCGGTGGCCCGGCTGCGGCAGGTGGCCGACGCGGTCGTGTGCCCGCGCACGCCAGGGGACTTCGGCTCGGTGGGCGCCTGGTACCGGGACTTCGCCCAGGTCCCGGACGCGGAGGTCGTCTCCCTGCTCGCGGGGGCCGGGGCGCCGGACCCGCCCGCCCGGGAGGGCGCGACCGGGACGGCCGCCGGGGTGGACCGTGAGGTGCGGATCCCGGCCGCGGGGACGCACCTCGGCGCGTGGCTGGTGGTGCCCGACGGGGCCACGATGGCGGTGGCCTTCGCACATGGGAGCGGCAGCAGCCGGCACAGCCCGCGCAACCGGTACGTGGCGGCCGAGCTGCACCGGGCCGGTTTGGCCACCCTGCTGCTCGACCTGCTCACCGACGGCGAGGCGCACGACCGGCACAACGTGTTCGACATCCTGCTGCTGGCCCGGCGGCTGCACGCCGCGTCGGTGTGGCTGCACGCGGGGACCGGCCTGCCCGTCGCCTACTTCGGCGCCAGCACCGGGGCGGCGGCCGCGCTGGAGGCGGCCGCGCTGTCGGGCTCCGGTATCCGCTCGGTCGTCTCCCGGGGCGGCCGGCCCGACCTCGCGACCCCGGCTGCGCTGACCCGGCTGCGCGCGCCGACGCTGCTCGTCGTGGGCAGCCGGGACCGCCAGGTGCTCAGCCTCAACCGGCTGGCGGCGGACAGGATGCACTGCGAGCACCGGATCGCCGTCGTCCCGGGCGCGACCCACCTCTTCGAGGAGCCGGGCGCCCTGCGCACGGTCGCCGAACTGGCCCGCGACTGGTTCGCCGGGCACCTCGGACGGCCGGCCACGGGGGTCCCGCCACGCCGTTCTGCCTGAGGGTGCGGCTGCTTTCGGCCGCCCGGGGACGGGCCTCCGCCATCCTCTCGCTACGTGGAGATTGAGTGTTGAACTTATGCCTAGACTCTGGGGTCCCGCATGGAGAAGGACCCTCACGTGAGCGAACCCGACCGTCTCGTCTGCCCGGCCTGCGGCGCCGCACGGGCGCCTGACGGCACCCCTGCCTGCGACTGCGCGGACCGAGCGGCCGAGGCCCGCCGCCAGGCGCGCACGGCGGAGGTGGCGGCCGCGGAGGACTTCGATCCGGTGCGGATCCGTCCGTTCGTGGGGCTGGGCGAGACGGACGACGGCGGGGCGGACACACCACCCCCGGCCGGAGAGCCACCGGCCGGGAGTCCGGCTGTGTCCTCCCCCAGGGTGGACGAGGTGGCAGCGGCCGTCCCGGAGCGCCCCCGCCGCCGGCACACCCCGCTGATCGCCGGGGCCGGTGCCCTGCTGGCCGTGGCGGTGACGGGCGCGTCGTTCGGCGGGCTGTTCGGCTACGACGGCCCGGAGCGGGGCAACACCGGCGAGGGCCTGCGGGCACCCCTCCCCGACGCCACGTCGTCCGGGGCCGCGACCGGGAGCACCGCCACCGCCGGGGCGTCCTCCGCCGGCGCGTCCCCGTCATCGCCCGGGCCATCCGTGGACACGCCCTCGGCGACCCGGTCCACCGACCTCTCCCCCACACCGACGAAAGGTTCCGGCACCCCGTCGGCGGGGCCCTCCGCCGCGGCCCCCTCCGGGGGGCAGACCCCTTCCCCGACCGGGCAGGCGGGGGAACCGCCGGTCCTGCGCCGGGGCGACCGGGGCCCCGAGGTCGTCGAACTCCAGCTCCGTCTGCGCCGGACCGGCCTCTATGCGGGCGAGGCCGACGGGGTGTACGGCGGGTCCGTCGAGAGCGCGGTGCGCGCCTTTCAGCTGACCCGCGTCGTCCTCGACGACGAGTCCGGCGTCTACGGGCGTCCGACGCGCGCCGTGCTGGAGTCCGAGACACCGGAGCCCCGAGGGACGCCGGACCCGTAAGAGGCGCCGGACTGCTGGGAGGCGCCGAGCCCTGACGGCCGCCGGCGCCTTGACGGCCCGTCAGCCGAGGCGCTTCAGCAGTTCCGCGGCGAGGGGGGCCGAGGACGCCGGGTTCTGACCGGTGACCAGGTTGCGGTCGGTGACGACGTGCGGGGCCCACGGCTCGCCCGCGTCGACCTCGATGCCCGCCTCGGTGAGCCGGTCCTGCAGGAGCCACGTGAGCCGGCCGGCGAGGCCGCCCTGGGTCTCCTCCTCGTTGGTGAAACCGGCCACCCGGTAGCCGGCGAAGGCGTTGCCGCCGTCACCGGTGGCGGCGAGCAGCGCGGCCGGGCCGTGGCAGACGACGCCGAGCGGCCTGCCGGAGCGCAGCGCGCGGGTCAGCAGGTCGCCGGAGGCGGCGTCGGCGGCCAGGTCCCCCATTGGGCCGTGGCCGCCGGGGTAGAACACGGCGGCGTAGTCGTCGAGGCGCACGTCCTCCAGCCGCAGCGGGGCGTCGAGTTCGGTCATGGAGGCGAGCACTGCGGCGACCCGGTCGGCGCCCTCCTGGCCGCCGTTGAACTCGGGTGCCAGGCTCGCCTTGTCGACGGTCGGCACGACACCGCCCGGCGTGGCGACGGTGATCTCGTGGCCCGCGGCCCTGAACGCCTCGTAGGGGGCGACGGCCTCCTCGGCCCAGAAGCCGGTGGGGTGCTCGGTGCCGTCGGCCAGCGTCAGGTGGTCGGCGCCGGTCATCACGAAAAGGATCTTCGACATGGGAGCTCTCTCGGGAGACGGAGTTGCTGCGTACCGGGCGACGGGCGAGGGGCCGCCCCTGCCCGGCGACGTCGACCGTACGCGCGCCCACCCATGCGAATCCAATAGGCTTGTCCATATGAGCCATAGGGATTCCGATGACAGCCTGGAGAGCGGGGAGGACGGGGCGCGGGTCCCTCCGGGCTCCGCGGCTCCGGTGGACCTGAACCTGCTGCGGACCTTCCTCGCCGTCTACCGCACCGGCTCGTTCACGGCCGCCGCCCGGCTGCTGGCGCTGTCCCAGCCGACGGTGACCACCCAGATCCGCACCCTGGAGCGGCAGCTGGGCCGGGAGCTGTTCCGGCGTCTGGCGCGCGGGGTCGCCCCGGTGCCGTACGCGGACGAGCTGGCCGCCCGGATCGTGGAGCCGCTGGACGCGCTCGCCGGGGTCACCGGGCCGGGCGGCGCGGACGACACCCACCCGGCGGAGCCGGTGCACCTGGCCGGTCCGGCCGAGCTGCTGACCCGCCGGGTGATGCCCGCCCTCGCGCCCCTGGTCGACCGGGGCGTACGGCTGCGGGTCACGCCGGGGCTGACGGAGCCGCTCCTCGCGGATCTGCGGGCGGGCCGCTACGACCTGGTGATCGCGACCTACCGGCCGCGTGGTCGCGCGCTGGCCTCGGTGCCGCTGATGGACGAGGAGTTCGTGCTGGTCGCCTCGCCCGGCTGGGCCGAGCGGGTGGGCGGTCCGGCCCGGCTCGCGGCGGACGGCCCGGCCGCCCTGCACGGGGTGCCGCTGGTCGCCTACGCCGAGGACGTGCCGATCGTGCGCCGCTACTGGCGTCATGTCTTCGGCCGCCGGCTGACCCGGCAGCCGGCGGTGACGATGCCGGATCTGAACGCCGTCACGGCGGCGGTCGCGGGCGGCACGGGGTTCAGCGTGCTCCCCCGCTACCTGTGCGCCGCCGAGCTGGCCTCCGGGGCGCTGACGCTGCTGCACGACCCGGACGACCCGCCGATCAACACCGGTTTCCTCGTCCAGCGCCCGGGGTCCTCCGGGAACCCGCATGTCGCCCTGGTCCGCGACCATCTGCTGGAGCTGGCCGCCGCCTGGTGAGGTCCGCGGCCGCGCGGGGCGCCCCCGCGCGGCCGCGGACCGTGGCTCAGCCCGCCGTGGTGGCGGCCGCGCAGGCGCCCGCGGCGCACTCCGTCAGCCAGGCGTCGAAGTCGGCGTCGTAACGGGTGCCGATCCCGGTGGCGTACACGGCGTGCCCGCCCGCGTAGTCACCGGCGCGGAACCGCTCCAGCATGCGGTGCACGTCCGCCGGGTGCCGTTCGAGCATGTAGCGCACGGCCAGGTATCCCCAGGCGTAGGTGCGGGTGACGTCGCTGTTGGCGTAGGTGCTCTGGAACAGTGTGCTGAGCCGGTAGGTGTGCCGTCCAGCCTCGCTGACCGCGTCCGTGTAGGTGCGGCCCCGGTAGCCGTAGGAGGCGTACTCGGCGAAGCCCTCGATCCACCAGACGTCCGGTACCGAGGTCTGCCGGCCGAAGTCGCCCTTCAGGTTGTCCCGGGCGTCCAGGTAGTGCGTGTACTCGTGGTTGAGGTTCCAGATGCGGGCCGCGTGCCCGGTGTCCTCGCTCTTCCGGTACATGACGGCGAAGGGCGCGTTCGCCGGGTCGTCCGGATCGCCGATGAGGGTCATGCCGCCGTTGTCGGTGCTGATGCCGAAGATCGCGCCGGCGTAGGTGCGGTAGTCCTCGCGCCCGGCGAAGACGTAGAGGTCGAGGGTCGACAGGTGCTGGCCCGGGATGGGTCCCGGGTCCCGGACGAGGTCGTGGACGTAGGCGTCCTGTCCGAGCAGGCTGGCGCACGCCGCGTCGAGGTCGGCCCGGGTGAGGGACTGGGCGCGGATCGTGCGGGCGGCGTCGCAGCGGTGGGTGATCGGCAGGGCCGCCCGCATCAGCCGGCCCTCGAGGTCGCAGATGCCGTAGTAGGCGCAGTTGCCGGCGTCGTAGGCGTCGGCCTGGGTGGCGACGCTCACCCAGAGCGCGGCGGTGCGGCCGGTGATCCGGGCGGTGTCCAGCAGGTGCCGGACGCGGGGCCGGACAGTGGTCCGCAGCTCGGGGTGCTCGACGTGCCGGGCCAGGTTCATGCCGGCGTTGGAGGTGAGGTACCCGCGGTCGGTGCCCAGCAGGTCGAGATGGGCGAGGGCGAAGGTGTGCAGGGTCCGTACGACGGAGCGGTCGGCGATGACCGCCCGGACGTAGGCGGGGTTCCAGTTGCCGCGCCAGAGCGGGGTGTGGACGGCGTTCACGGCCGCGAGCATGCTCGGGAGGCTGTCGTAGGAGCGGTCGTAGTCGTCGAGTATCCGCTGGTAGACGTCGAGGTAGCGGGCCTGCCTGCCGGCGCTGTCGGTGAGGACGACGACCTCGCGCAGCACGTCGCCGTTGGCCGCGGTGACGTCGCGGGAGCGCGGGCGGGCGAAGAAGGCGTCCATACCGCGTGTGGTGGCGGCGCTGAGGGAGGGGCCGTAGGGGCCGGTGCCGTCGGGGTGGTTGTACTGCACGTAGTACCCGGCCCGCAGGAAGAGGACGAGCTGGCTGATACGGGAGGCGTTGTCGCCGCCGTACGTCCGCGCGACGCGCGTGAAGGCGTCGGCGACCGTGACCATCTGGGCCTCCCGGAAGACGGCCCGGGCGTCCGTGGCGCCGACGGAGAAGAGGCTGTTCACGCAGTCCGTGGTGGCCGCCCGGACGAAGGCGACGAGCTCCGCCCCGGTACGGCTGCCGAAGTCGGCGGGGGTGCAGGCGGCGGCGCGCAGGCCGGGTGCCGGGGTCCGGTGGACGGGGAGGCGGGTCGGTGTCAGGGGCGGCAACTCGACCGATTTGACCGGCCGTTCCTGGACGGCGGGTGCGGAGGTGGTGTCGGGGGACGGCCCGGCCGGGGGCGGTGCGGGTGTCCCGGTGGACGCGGCGGTGGGGGTGGGGCCTGACTGCGCGGCCGGTGCGGGGGCCGTGATCACGGCCGTGAGGGCGGCGCCGGCGATCAGTGCGGACGCCATGCGTCTGGGCAGCACGAAGCGGTAGCGCATCGAGGGATCCTCCAGGGACGGATGCGCCTCGGGGTGGGGTGCTGAGGCGTGTGGGGACTGTCTCAACACCGATGCGCGCCAACAATGCCATGTGACATAGCACTTGGAGCCGCGCGGTCATAACGCCCGCGGTCTCCACCGCCGTTGCGGCTACGCGCCCGGCACTCCCCAGGTGCGTGCGGCCCAGGCCCTCAAGTGCGGTGACTGGGCGACGAGTTGGCGGTGCGCCTCGGCGGCGGACTGGAACAGCGCGTCGACGAGTTCCGCGGAGACGGCCGTGGGCCGCCAGGCCAGCACGTACCGGCACCACAGCGGCGTGCCCTGCAGCGGCTTCACGACCACCTGCGGGAGGGGCCGCATGGTGGGCTGTACGGCGGCCACGCCCAGACCGTCGGCGATCATGCCCTGCAGTTGCCGGTGGTCGCCGAGGAACTCGTGGGCCACCGCGGGGGTGAACCCGGCGGCCGCGCAGGCCGCGTGGAACACCTCGGGCCAGCCGGCCCCGTCGTCCGGTGTCAGGAACCACTCCTCCCCCGCCAGGTCGGCGAGGGCGACCTGGGAGCGCTGGGCGAGCGGGTGCCGGGACGGCAGCGCGACGAAGGTCGGCTCGGTGACGATCCCGCGGTGGGCGACCGCGTCGGAGTGCCGCAGCTCACGCCCCGGATAGTCGGCGGCGAGGCCGGCGTCGACCGCGCCCTCCTCCAGCAGCTCGACGATCCGCGAGGACGCGTACACGCTGTTCACCGCGAGGGAGACGTCCGCCATGCGGGCGCGCAGCCCGGACACCATGCCCGCCAGCATCGGCGAGTTCGTGGCGGCGACCCGCAGCGTCCGCCGGGCCGCGACGGCCCCGGCGGCGGGGCGCCGGCCGATGGCGTCCGCGCGGGCCAGCACGTCCCGCGCGGAGGCGACCACCTCGAAGCCGTACGGCGTCAGCTGCACCCCGGCCGGGCCTCGCTCGAAGACGGGCTCGCCGAAGTACCGCTCGATCCGGCGGAGCTGCGTGCTGACCGCGGGCTGCGAGTACCCCAGCTCGGCGGCGGCCCGGCCGACGCTCCCCGCGTCCGCGATGGCGCACAGCACACGCAGATGCCGTAGCTCCAGCTCCACCCGTCACACCCTCCTCGTCGGGGCCGCCGCTCCGCCGTACTCCGGCGAAACGGTGCGATACAGGGCCATCCCATCACGGGCGGACCCCCCTTCGAACACGCATCGGACCCTGCGGTTAGCATATGAGCGCCACCTAGCTCGAAAGATAGGCCCGCGCCCGTGACTGTCAACGACGACTCGTTCACCAGCTGGAAGAACCGCGAGGAGATCGCGGAATCGATGATCCCGATCATCGGGAAGCTGCACCGGGAGAGGGACGTCACCGTCCTCCTCCACAGCCGCTCCTTGGTGAACAAGTCGGTGGTCAGCATCCTGAAGACGCACCGCTTCGCCCGGCAGATCGCGGGTGAGGAGCTCTCGGTCACCGAGACGCTGCCGTTCCTCCAGGCCCTGGCCGCCCTCGACCTCGGCCCCTCCCAGATCGACCTGGGCATCCTGGCGTCCACCTACAAGGCCGACGACCGCGGCCTGACCGTGGAGGCGTTCACCGCCGAGGCCGTCGCGGGTGCCACCGGCGCCAACAAGATCGAGCGGGGCGAGGGACGCGACGTCGTCCTGTACGGCTTCGGCCGGATCGGCCGGCTCGTCGCCCGACTGCTCATCGAGAAGTCCGGCTCGGGAAACGGCCTGCGGCTGCGGGCCATCGTCGTGCGCGGCGGCGGCGAGCGGGACATCGTGAAGCGCGCCTCGCTGCTGCGCCGCGACTCCATCCACGGGCAGTTCCAGGGCACGATCACCGTGGACGAGGCGAGCAGCACGATCTTCGCCAACGGCAACGCGATCAAGGTGATCTACGCGAACGACCCCTCCGAGGTCGACTACACGGCGTACGGCATCAAGAACGCCATCCTCATCGACAACACCGGCAAGTGGCGCGACCGCGAGGGCCTGTCGAAGCACCTGCGCCCCGGTGTCGACAAGGTCGTGCTGACCGCGCCCGGCAAGGGCGACGTCCCGAACATCGTGCACGGCGTCAACCACGACACGATCAAGCCGGACGAGCAGATCCTGTCCTGCGCCTCCTGCACCACCAACGCCATCGTCCCGCCGCTGAAGGCGATGGACGACGAGTACGGCGTGCAGCGCGGGCACGTGGAGACCGTCCACTCGTTCACCAACGACCAGAACCTGCTGGACAACTACCACAAGTCCGAGCGCCGGGGCCGTTCCGCGCCGCTCAACATGGTCATCACTGAGACCGGTGCCGCCTCCGCCGTCGCCAAGGCGCTGCCCGACCTCAAGGCCCGCATCACCGGCAGCTCCATCCGGGTGCCGGTGCCGGACGTCTCCATCGCGATCCTGAACCTGCAGCTGAAGCGGGAGACGACCCGCGAGGAGGTGCACGACTACCTGCGCGAGGTGTCGCTGACCTCGCCGCTGCGCCGCCAGATCGACTTCATCACGGCGCCCGACGCGGTCTCCAGCGACTTCATCGGCTCCCGGCACGCGTCGATCGTGGACGCGGGCGCGCTGAAGGTCGAGGGCGACAACGCCATCCTCTACCTCTGGTACGACAACGAGTTCGGCTACTCCTGCCAGGTCATCCGGGTCGTCCAGCACGTCTCCGGGGTGGAGTACCCGACCTACCCGGCACCGGCCGTCTGATCCGGTCCCCCGTGCCCCGCGGCCGGGGCGGACGCCCTCCGGTGGGCGTCCGCCCCGGCCGCCGCGTCGACCTGTCCTGCGACCCAGGCCAGGAAGTCCCGCACCTCTTCGGCGGGCAGCGCGGCCGCGTCCGTGCGTGAGGGCCGCTCGTAGCTGCGCAGGGCGGCCTCGACGAGGGGGCGGAAGCGTTCCTCGGCGGCGGCGACCTCACGGGCCGCGCGGCGCTTGGGCTGCCAGTGCCCGGTCCGGCAGTAGCGCACCGAGCGGCAGCCGTTGAGGACCCGGTTGTCCGCGAGGTGCCCGTCGCCCGCGCTGTGCTCCCGGACGGAGGCGCGGATCGCGGCGAGCAGGTCGGCGCAGGCGGGCTCGGCGATCGCCTCGCGCGCAGGGGCCCCGTACAGCGTCCGCCCCGCCTGGTGGGCGACGGAGCGGTCGATGACGTACCAGAAGGCCGGGGACCCGGCCGGGTCGAGGCTGAGCCGGGCGGGCAGCAGCGGCCCGGTGTTGAGGTCGAGCAGATATCCGGCGCCGCCGGACGGCCGGGCCGCGAAGCCGGCTTCGTACACCACGAGTTCCAGTCCGGCGGCCGGGCAGGGCAGCGCGGGGTGCGTGAGGGCGGCGGCGAGATCGGTGAGCAGCGGGGCGGGCGGTGTCCCGTCCAGCACGACGGTGACGTCGGTGTCGCTGCGGCCGTGCCGGTAGTCGCCGAGCGCGACGGAGCCGACCGCCACCACGCTCACCAGGCGCGTGCCGCACAGGCGGTGCGTGCGGCGGACCAGTTCGGCGAGGTAGGGCCGCAGTTCGGCGGGGACGGCGTGCGGGTCCACGAGTGTCCGGGTCATACGCCCAGTGTTCCGCACGGCCGGAAACCGCTGATTGCCCGATGACGACCGGTCGGGTCCGGGCGTTCGGGTCGCGCCGGTGTCCCGGTTCCGGCCAATATCGGCGCACGGCACGACAGGCGCCGCGCGGGTGCTCTGCACCGGGCCACCGGCCGGCGCCCTCGATCTGTCCTGCGCGGACACCGCCCCACTCACGCCTTCACATCGCTGCCACACCTCCTCCACATGCCGGACACATCCAGCCGGGGTGCGCAGCGCGGGGCAGACGGTACGCGCGCCACCTGCCTAGCCTCCCGGGCCATGCGATCACCACGTATGAGACGCCTGGGTCTCACCACCGTCCTCGCCCTCCTGCTGGCCGTGTTCGGGCTCGCCCCCAGCGCGAGCGCGGCGGACCCCGGACCGGCGGACCTGGCCTTCGCCACCGACGCCGCGACGACCACGCCCGGCGGCACGGTGCAGCTCTCGATGACGCTCACCAACAACAAGTCGTACGACGTCCTGTTCGTCTACCAGACGATCCAGCCCACCTGGCTCACCACTCAGCGCCCCGACCTGAAGTACAGCTTCACCGGCTGCACGCTCGCCACCGCCGCGGGCAGCGCCCCGTGCGCCGGCACCGGGCCCGCCGACCTCGGCGCGAACTACGGGGCGACCATCCCGCCCGGGCAGAGCCGCACCGTCACGCTGACGCTCCAGGTCGCCGCCGACTCCGGCTGCAACGGCAACATCGGCTTCTACTCGTACTACTACGCCGAGTTCAGCGACGCGACCAACGTCAGCGGCGGCCCGGTCTTCACCCCGGAGACCCGGGTGCTCTGCGCCTGAGGTCCGGCCGGCCGGTTTCGTGAGCGCCGTGCCCCGCGCGCGGGCCTCTCCCCGCGCGGGGCACGGTGACGAAAGCGAGCCGTATGGAGCAAGAGACCGGCCAGGGGGCGGCGAAACGCCGTCGTGGTCCTTCTCGCCCCACGCCAAAGGGACGAACATGCCCGGTCATGGAGATCTTGCTCGTCGCCAGCGCGTTCAACAGCCTGTCCCAGCGCGTGTACGCGGAACTGTCCGACCAAGGGCACCGGGTGGACGTCGTCCTCGCCTCGCAGGGCGACGACGCGGTCCGGACCGCGGTACGCGCGGCCCGCCCGGAACTGATCGTCGCCCCCATGCTCAAGACGGCCCTGCCGGAGGAGGTGTGGCGGGAGCACACCTGTCTCGTCGTGCACCCCGGCCCGCCGGGGGACCGCGGGCCGTCCGCCCTGGACTGGGCGATCGCCGACGGGGTGACCCACTGGGGCGTGACCGTGCTCCAGGCCGAGGCGGGCATGGACGCGGGCGCCGTGTGGGCGGCCGAGACCTTCCCGGTGCCCGACGCCGGCAAGAGCGACCTGTACCGGGGCGAGGTCTCCGACGCCGCCTCGGCCGCCGTGCTGCAGGCCGTGCGCCGCTACGCCGAAGGATCGTTCAAGCCGAAGCCCCAGACCGACCCCGCGATCCGCGTGCTGTGGCGCGACGCCTTCCGCCAGGACCAGCGCCGCATCGACTGGGACAAGGACGACACCCGTACGGTGGTGCGCAAACTGCGCGGCGCCGACTCCCAGCCCGGCGTGCTGGACGAACTCCTCGGCCGTGAGCTGTTCCTGCACGGCGGGCACCCCGAGGACCGGCTGCGCGGACGCCCCGGCGAGCTGCTGGCGACCCGCGCGGGCGCGATCTGCCGGGCCACCGTCGACGGTGCGGTCTGGATCCCCGAGCTGCGCCCCCGCAAGGCGTCCGGCGACCCGGCGCCGTTCCGCCGCCCGGCGGCCTCCGTGCTGGACTCCTACCAGCGGCCCGCCGAGCCCCGGCTCCCGGAGATCGCCGCGCCGCTCGAACTGCCCGCCGACCGCACCACCTGGACCGACATCCGCTACCGGCAGCGCGGCGACGTCGGCTTCCTGCGCTTCTCGTTCCCCGGCGGCGCGATGAGCACCGAGCACTGCCGCCGGCTGCACGCCGCCTACCGGTACGCCCTCACCCGCCCGACCCGGCTGCTGGTGCTCGGCGGCGCCCGGGACTTCTTCTCCAACGGCATCCACCTCAACGTCATCGAGGCGGCGCAGGACAGCGCGGGCGAGTCCTGGTCGAACCTCAACGCCATGGACGACCTGGTCGAAGCCGTGCTGCGGACCACCGACCGGCTGGTCGTGGCGGCCCTCGGCGGCAACGCGGCGGCCGGCGGGGTCATGCTCGCCCTGGCCGCCGACGAGGTGTGGTGCCGCTCCGGCGCCGTCCTCAACCCGCACTACCGCCGGATGGGCCTGTACGGCTCCGAGTTCTGGACGTACTCGCTGCCGCGCCGGGTCGGCGTCGAGACGGCGCACCGGCTGACCACCGAGGCGTTCCCGGTGAGCGCCGCGAGCGCCGCGCGGATCGGCCTGGTGGACCGTCTGGTGCCCGTGCCTCCGCGCGAGTTCGGCGCCGAGGTGGACCGGCTGGCCGGCGCGCTCGCCGCCGCCCCGGACCTGGAGCGGCGGATCGAGGCCAAGGCCGCGGCCCGCCAGGCCGACGAGAAGCGGCAGCCGCTCGCCGAGTACCGGCGGGACGAGCTCGCCCGGATGCGGGCCGTCTTCTTCGACCCGCGCGCCCCCTACCACGCCCTGCGGTCGGCCTTCGTACGGAAGCTGCCGGCGGGCGCGCGGTGAGCGCGCGGCTGCTGGTGGCGGGTGTCGGGAACATCTTCCTCGCGGACGACGCGTTCGGCCCGGAGGTGATCCGCGCCCTGGACGAGCGGCCCCTGCCGTCCGGGGTGACCGTGCGGGACTTCGGCATCCGCGGGCTCGACCTCGCCTACACCCTGCTCGACGGCTACGACACGGCCGTCCTGGTCGACGCGGCGGTCCGGGGCCACACCCCGGGCACGCTGTCGCTGATCGAGCCGGAGCTCCCCGGCGCCACGGCCGCCGGGCCGCCGCCCGAGGCGCACGGCATGGACCCGGCGAAGGTCCTGGCCCTCGCCGCCCACCTGGGTGACGAACCGCTCCCCCGGGTCCTCGTCCTGGCCTGCGAGCCCGAACGGGTCCCGCAGGGCGACGAGGACATCACACCCGGCGTCAGCGCGACCGTGCGGGCGGCGGTGCCGGAGGCGGTGGCGGCGCTGCACACCCTGGTCCCGGAGCTGCTCGCCGACCCCGCGGCGACGCCCGCGTTGCGCCGCCCGGACGAATCCGCCGCCCCCGCCCCGGCCGGGGTCCGGCCCGCGGAGGCCGGGGGCGCGGAGGATCGGCAGCGGACCGGCCCCCCGGTCCCTCCCCCACCGACCGCGAGGAGCAGCGCCGATGTGTGAGTCCGTGGACGAGGTCGGCCAGGCCGTCCTGGCGAGGAACGACGGTCTGGCCGCCCACCTGCACGAGGAGCTGGCCGGGCGCGGGGTGAGCGTGGTCAACCTGCTGTCCAGCCCCGGCAGCGGCAAGACGGAACTGCTGGGACGCGTCCTCGCCCGGGCGGTCGAGCGGGGCGTCCCGGTGGCCGCGCTCACCGCCGACCTGGCCACCGAGAACGACGCCCGGCGCCTCGCGCGGTCCGGCGCCCCGGTGAAGCAGCTCCTCACCGACGGGCTGTGCCATCTGGAGGCCCGTCAGCTGCGCGGGCACGTCGAGTCCTGGCTGCCCGAGGGCACCTCGCTGCTCTTCGTGGAGAACGTCGGCAACCTGGTCTGCCCGGCCTCGTACGACCTCGGGGAGAGCCTGCGGATCGTCCTCATGGCGGTGACGGAGGGCGAGGACAAGCCGCTGAAGTACCCCACCGCGTTCGGCTCGGCCCATCTGGTGGTGCTGACCAAGTCCGACCTGGCGGAACCGGCCGGTTTCGACGCGGCCGCGTTCGAGGAGCATGTGCGGCGGGTCAACCCGGGCGTCGAGGTGGTCCGGTCCTGCGCCCGCACCGGGGAGGGCGTCGACACCGTGCTGGAGCGGGTGCTGGCCGTCCGGGACGGCGCCCCGGCGCACACGCCTCCCCTGGCCCCGCGGCCCCACACCCACGCGCACGCGGCGGGCCCCGTCTCGTGACCGCGCCCGTCGACAAGGGGGCGGTGCGCCGCCGGGTCGTCGTGCGCGGCACCGTGCAGGGGGTGGGGTTCCGGCCGTTCGTGCACCGTCTCGCCACCGATCTCGCGCTGGCCGGCTTCGTCAGCAACACGGCGAACGGGGTCCTCATCGAGGTGGAGGGCCGGCCGGACGGCGTCGACCGGCTGTGCGACCGGCTGGCCGCCGAGCCTCCGCCGCTGGCGGCGGTCACCGGCGTCGACGTCGAGGATCTTCCGGTCACCGGCGCCGACGACACCTTCACCATCCGCTCCACCGACCGCTCGCCGGGCCGGACGCACCTGCCGCCCGACACGGCGGCCTGCGACGCGTGCCTGCGCGAGCTGGCCGATCCGGAGGACCGCCGCCACCGGCACCCGTTCGTCACGTGCACCCACTGCGGCCCCCGCTTCACCATCGCCACGGGCCTGCCCTACGACCGGTCCGTCACCACCATGGACGGCTTCCCGATGTGCGCCGCGTGCGCCCGGGAGTACGGCGATCCCGCCGACCGCCGCTTCCACGCCCAGCCGGTGGCCTGCCCGGACTGCGGGCCCCGGCTGCGTCTGGAGCCGGCCCCGGGCACCGGGGTCCGGGGCGCGCGGGACGGTGACGCCCTGGCCGTGGCCCGGGCGCTGCTGGCGGGCGGCCGGATCGTCGCGGTGAAGGGACTCGGCGGCTACCACCTGGCGTGCGACGCGACCGACGCGCGCGCCGTGGACACGCTGCGGGCCCGCAAGGAGCGCGGCGGCAAGCCGTTCGCCGTGATGTGCGCGGACACCGACGCCGTACGGCGGGTCGCGCTGCCGTCGGCGGCCGAGCTGGCCGCCGTGACCGGCCCGTGCCGGCCGATCGTGCTGATGCGCCGACGCGGGGCGGACGAGCCGCTCGCGCCCGGCGTCTGTCCCGGCAGCCCGCACCTCGGGGTGATGCTGCCGTACACCCCGCTGCACACCCTGCTGTTCGGGCTGCCGGGCGATCCGCCGGGTCCGCGGGTGCTGGTGATGACCAGCGGCAACCGGTCCGGGGAGCCGATCGTCACGGACGACGACGAGGCGCTGATCCGGCTGGCGGGCCTCGCGGACGCCTGGCTCGCGCACGACCGGCCCATCGCCTCGCCGTGCGACGACTCCCTGCTGCGGGTGCGCAGCGACGGCACCGAGCAGGTGCTGCGCCGCTCCCGCGGGTACGTACCGCGTCCGCTGCGGCTGCCGGTGACGCTGCGTCCGGCGCTCGCGGTGGGCGGCGACCTGAAGAACGCCCTGTGTGTCGGCGAGGGCGACCTGGCCTGGTTCGGACCGCACATCGGGGACATGGGGGAACTCTCCACCCTGGAGGCGGCGGGCCGGGCCGAGGCGCACATGCGGCATCTGACCGGCGTGGCCCCCGAGGTGGTCGCCGCCGACCGGCACCCCGGGTACCACTCGGCGCGCTGGGCCCGGCTCCAGGCCGCCCAGTCGGGGCTGCGGTCGCCGGTCTTCGTCCAGCACCACCATGCGCACGTCGCCTCCGCCATGGCCGAGCACGGGCTCGACGGCACCGATCCGGTGATCGGGGTCGCGTTCGACGGCACGGGGTACGGCGACGACGGCACCGTCTGGGGCGGTGAGTTCCTGCTCGCCGGGTACGGCGGCTACCGGCGGCTCGCCCATCTCACGCCGGCTCCGCTGCCCGGCGGGGACGCCGGGGTGGCCAACCCCTGCCGGCTGGCGCTGGCCCGGCTGTGGGCGGCCGGGGTGCGGTGGGAGCCGGACCTGCCGTGTGTCGCCGCCTGCGAACCCGGCGAACTCGCGCTCCTGGAGCGCCAGCTGACGCGGGACGTGGCGTGCGCGGCGACCTCCAGCATGGGCCGCCTCTTCGACGCGGTGTCGTCCCTGCTGGGCGTCTGCCATCGCGCCGAGTACGAGGCGCAGGCCGCCCTGGAGCTGGAGGCGGCGGCCACCTCGGCCTGGGACGCCGACGACGGGGCGTACGCCTTCGGGACGGCCGGGGGTCTGTGCGACCCGGCGCCCGTGCTGCGCGCTCTCGTCGCCGATCTGCGGACGGGCGCGCCCGTCCCCGTGCTCGCCGCGCGCTTCCACCGGGGTGTCGCGCGGGCCGTGGCGGAGGTGTGCCGGCGGGCCCGGGAGGACACCGGCCCGCGCACGGTCGCCCTGAGCGGCGGGGTGTTCGCCAACGCGCTGCTGGAGGAGGAGTGTGCGCGGCTGCTGGCCGCGGACGGCTTCACGGTGCTGCGGCACGGCGAAGTCCCGCCGAACGACGGCGGGTTGGCCCTCGGCCAGCTGGTGGTCGCGGCGCACCGACGAACGAAGGAGTGACGCATGTGTCTGGCAGTGCCCGGCAAGGTGGTGGCCATCGAGGACGGCGCCGACCCGCTCACCGGGCTGATCGACTTCGGCGGGGTGCGGAAGCAGGCGTGCCTGGAGTACGTCCCCGACGTGCGGGTGGGTGAGTACGTCATCGTGCACGTCGGGTTCGCGCTGCAGCGCCTCGACGAGGAGTCCGCCCTGGCCTCGCTGAAGCTGTTCGAGGAACTGGGGCTGCTGGAGGAGGAGTTCGGGGACGCCTGGCAGCAGGCGGCCCGGGAGGCCGGAGAGCCCGCGCCCGCGGGACACCCGGACGGCGGGAGTGAGGCCCGGTGAAGTACATCGACGAGTTCAACGACCCGGAGCTGGCCCGCCGGCTGCTGGACGAGATCCGCGCGACCGCCACCCGCCCCTGGGCGCTGATGGAGGTGTGCGGCGGTCAGACCCACTCGATCATCCGGCACGGCATCGACCAGCTGCTGCCCGAGCAGGTCGAGTTGATCCACGGCCCCGGCTGCCCGGTGTGCGTGACGCCGCTGGACGTCATCGACCAGGCCCTGGAGATCGCCGCCCGCCGGGAGGTGATCTTCTGTTCGTTCGGGGACATGCTGCGGGTGCCGGGCTCCGACCGGGACCTGTTCCGGGTGAAGGGCGAGGGCGGCGACGTACGGGTGGTGTACTCGCCGCTCGACGCGCTGGAGCTGGCCCGCCGCAATCCGGACCGGCAGGTGGTGTTCTTCGCGATCGGCTTCGAGACGACCGCGCCCGCGAACGCCATGGCCGTGCACCGGGCCCGCCGCGAGGGGCTGGGCAACTTCAGCCTGCTCGTCTCGCACGTACGGGTGCCTCCGGCGATCGAGGCCATCATGACGGCGCCGTCCTGCCGGGTGCAGGGGTTCCTCGCCGCCGGGCACGTGTGCAGCGTGATGGGGACGGCCGAGTACCCGGGGCTCGCGGACCGGTTCGGCGTGCCGATCGTGGTCACCGGGTTCGAGCCGCTGGACATCCTGGAGGGCATCCGGCGCACCGTGCGGCAGCTGGAGCTGGGCGAGCACCGGGTGGAGAACGCCTACCCGCGCGCCGTCCGCGACGACGGCAACCCGGCCGCCGTACGGATGATCGAGGAGGTGTTCGAGGTCACCGACCGCAACTGGCGGGGCATCGGGTGCATCCCGTCCAGCGGCTGGCGGCTGAGCGAGGCCTTCCGGGCGTACGACGCCGAGCACCGCTTCGACGTGGCCGGCATCCGGACCGAGGAGCCGGCGGAGTGCCGCAGCGGCGAGGTGCTGCAGGGCCTGATCAAGCCGACCGAGTGCGCGGCGTTCGGCACCACGTGCACACCGCGCACACCGCTCGGCGCCACGATGGTCTCCAGCGAGGGCGCCTGCGCCGCCTACTACCTGTACCGCCGGATGAACGCGCCCGCGCCGCAGGGCGTCCGGCCCGCGGCCGAGGAGATGAACCCCGTTGCCTGAGCCTCTGACGGATGTGGTCGACCCGGCCGCCTGGACCTGCCCCGCTCCCCTGCGCGACCAGCCGGTCGTCGTGATGGGGCACGGGGGCGGCGGCGCGCTGTCGGCGGAGCTGATGGAGCAGGTCTTCGCCCCGGCGTACGGCAACAGCACGCTGGCCGCGCTCACCGACTCCTCCGTCCTCGAACTGGGCGGCGCACGCCTCGCGTTCTCCACCGACTCGTACGTGGTGCGGCCGCTGTTCTTCCCGGGCGGCTGCCTCGGCGACCTCGCGGTGAACGGGACAATCAACGACCTGGCGATGAGCGGGGCCCGGCCGGCCTACCTGTCCGCCGCGTTCGTCCTGGAGGAGGGCGTGGAACTGGCGGTCGTGGAGCGGATCGCGCGGGCCATGGGCGCCGCGTCCGAGGCGGCCGGGGTCACCATCGCCACCGGGGACACCAAGGTGGTGGAGTCGGGCCACGGCGACGGGGTGTACGTCACCACCGCCGGGGTCGGGCTGGTGCCGGACGGGGTGGACATCCGCCCCCAGCGGGCGCGGCCCGGTGACGTCGTCGTCGTCAGTGGTCCGATCGGGCTGCACGGTGTGGCGATCATGAGTGTCCGGGAGGGCCTGGAGTTCGGGGTCGAGGTGGCCAGCGACAGCGCGCCGCTGGCGGACCTGGTGGCGGCCATGCTGGCCGTCACGCCGGACATCCACGTGCTGCGCGACCCCACGCGCGGCGGTCTCGCCGCGTCGCTCAACGAGATCGCCCGCGCCTCCGGGACGGGGGTGCGGCTCAGCGAGCGGGCCGTCCCGGTGCCGGACGCGGTGGCCAACGCCTGCGGGTTCCTCGGGCTGGACCCGCTGTACGTGGCCAACGAGGGGCGGCTGGTCGCGTTCGTGCCCCCGGCGGCGGCGGAGGAGGTCCTCGCGGCGATGCGGGCCCATCCGAACGGGGCCGAGGCCGTGGTGATCGGTGAGTGCGTCGCCGAGCACCCCGGCATGGTCGTGGTCGCGACGGGCCTCGGCGGCACCCGGGTGGTGGACCTGCCGCTCGGCGAGCAGCTGCCGCGGATCTGCTGACGGCGTGCGAGGGCCCCGGTGGTGCGTGACGGCACCGCCGGGGCCCTCGTGTGTCAGGGGATCGCCGGTTCGATCCCGGTGATCTCCAGTTCCCGGCCGCTGCGCAGGTCCGAGGAGGGACGGTCGCAGCGCGGACACCAGAAGAACGGCGGCATGCCGACGGCGAACTCCTCGGCGCACGTCCCGCACCAGGCCTGGGCCAGGACCTGCTCGACCACCAGCCGCGCCGAGGCGAGGGCGGTGCCGTCGCGGGCCACCTCGAAGGCGAAGTCCAGGGCGTCGGGGACGACACCGGCCAGTTCGCCGACGCGGACGGTCACCGCCGACACGGTGTCCGTCCCGTCGGCCAGGGCCAGCTCGCCGGCCCGCTCGATGATCGCGGTCGCGATCGACAGTTCGTGCACGGCCGGCTCAGGGGTAGCGGCGGCCCGCGCGCAGGCCGCCCGCCATCCGCCAGATCCGCGCCTCGCGCCGCAGGCTGGGCAGTTCCCACGCCAGCAGGGCGACCGCGAGGGCGCCCAGCAGGACGGCCTCGGCCTTCAGCACCCGCTTCCCGCTCATCTCGGCTCCTTTGCTCCGCGCGCCGCACCGGCGCGCCCGTCGGTCGTTCATCGCGGCCACTCCCCGCCGTCCGTCATCCCGGTGAGATGTTCGGCATGGCGTCCACCAGGGCGTCGTGCCGCTTCCAGTGGATCCCAGTGGAGCGGCGCGCGTCGGAGGTGCCGTCCCGGTGATGGCCCGTCTGGTCCTGGTAGCGGCCCTGGTTGCCCTGGTGCATGCCGGACACGTGGCCGGGGGTGTCGGGCTTGGCCTGGGCCCTGCCGACCCGGATGCTGCCCATGGTGTTCTCCTTCCTCGTCGGCGCGCCGCGGGGCGCGCTCACGACCTCTCGGTGAGGCCGGCGAAGAACTGCTCGACGGCCGGCCAGACCGCGCCGCCGCCGGACAGCCCGCGCCAGTGCCGGCGGACGACGGCGACCATGCGGTAGCAGTCGTCGACCGGCACGATCCAGTGGTGGTCGGCGCCGTGCACGGTGTTCACCAGCAGTGCCTCCACCTCGGGTTCCACGGTGGCGAGCGGCGGACACGTCTCGGCGAGGCGCCGCCAGGCCGCCGCGTCCACCTCCCACCGCATGGCCCCGGCCGGGCTCGGTCCTTCGGCGGTGACCGTGCCGTCGGCGCGGGGCACGAAGAAGACCAGCCCGACGGGGACGCCGAGGACGTCCGTGGCGACCTCGGGAAGCCGGACCCGGCGGCGCGGGACCAGCCGGTACCGGCCCTCGCCCGCGCCACCCCGGTCGAACAGCACCGAGCAGGGGCCGCAGACGCAGCGCACCCGCTCCTCGTCGGCGTCGTGGAGGTGCGGGTGGTCCTCGGGGACCGGCGCCGCGCACAGCTCGCACGCCTCCGCGTCCGCCGAGGCCGCGCGGGCGGCCGTGGTGCGGATGAGCCGGGCCAGGGCGCCGCCGCTGGTCACGGCGCGCTCCGGTGGGTCAGGGTGGCCAGCGGCACGAAGGCGGGCGCGGACCGTTGTGCGGCGGGGTCCGGCACCGGTTCGACGTCCGTCAGCTCCGGGGCGGCGGCGAGCACGGCGGCCCGTACGGCGCCGGTGACGTCGGCTCCGCCGCTGCCGCAGCCGGAGCCGCAGCCGCCGCCCTCCGTCAGCCGCACCCGGGCGACGCCGTCCTCCACGCCGGCCCACTCGACGTCGCCGCCGCGTTCGCGGACGGCGGGGCGCAGCCGTTCGACGGCGCGGGCCGCCCGGCGTTCGGGGGGTTCGGGGTGGATGTCGTGCAGCACCAGCAGGTGCCCGAGCAGTTCGTCGTCGGCGAGGCGTGCGGCGAGGGCGGCGTCGGCGAGGTCCAGGACACGGGCCAGCGCCTCGCCGTAGACCTCGGTCAGCAGGCCCACCGCCTCGGTGGCGGGGCGCGTGACGGGTCCGGGCGTGGACTCCAGGCCCTCCAGGAGTTCGTCGAGCCGGGCGAGGCGGGCCTCGACGTCCGGGTCGGCCAGCCGGGCCGCGCCGGGCTCATCCATGGCTCGCCCCGTAGGTCGGGGAGTGCATCGTGGTCAGGGTCTTGCCCTTGCCGACGTACATGTGGACGCCGCACGGCAGACAGGGGTCGAAGCTGCGGACGGTGCGCATGATGTCGACGCCCTTGAAGTCGTCGGGGCCGTTCTCCTCGAAGATCGGCTGTCCCTGGACGGCGTCCTCGTACGGGCCGGGGGTGCCGTACATGTCGCGGGGGCTGGCGTTCCACGGGGTGGGCGGGTACGGGTGGTAGTTGGCGATCTTCTTGTCCTTGATCACCAAGTGGTGGGAGAGGACGCCGCGCACCGCCTCGTGGAAGCCGCAGCCGATCGCCTCGTCGGGCACCTCGTAGTTCTCGAACACCTTGGTGTCGCCGGAGCGGACGAGGCCCATGGCCTCCTCGAGGAACTGCAGCGACATGGCGGCCGCGTAGGCGACGAAGTAGGGCCGGGCGCGGTCCCGTTCGATGGTGTTGCTCCACTTGGGGATGCGCCATTCCAGCGTGGTCTCCGGCAGGCTCTCGCCCTTGGGCAGGGAGATGCGGACGCTGTCGCCGGTGGCCTTGACGTACGGGGTGTCGACGATGCCGCTGAGCGCGGTGGACCACAGACGGGCCAGCGGGCCGCCGCCGGTGTCCAGGGCGAGGTGGTCGCCGGTGCGCGGGTCGAGCCAGCGCGGGCTCATCACCCAGCTGTAGTTGCCGTCGAAGTCGCGCTTCTGCGGGACCGGGACGGTCGTCTGGTTCCAGGGGTGGCGCATGTCGACGGGGTTGCCGAGCGGGTCGCGGGTGACGAAGGGGTCCTCGTTGACCCAGTCCTCGTAGAAGGAGCTGCCGAGCATGATGCGCAGGCCGAGGTTGATGTCGACGAGGTTGTTGGTGACGAGTTCGCCGTCGACGACGATGCCGGGGGTGACGTACATCGCCTTGCCCCAGGTGTTCATCGTCTCGTAGCGGTAGTCGACGACCTTGGGGTCCTGGAAGGCGCCCCAGCAGCCGAGCAGGACGCGGCGGCGGCCGACCTCCTCGTAGCCGGGCAGGGCCTCGTAGAAGAAGTCGAAGACGTCGTCGTTGAGGGCGACGGCCTTCTTGATGAAGTCGATGATCCGCATGAGCCGGCTGAGGTAGTCGGTGAACGCGGTGGGCTGGGGCATCGTGCCGACGCCGCCCGGGTACAGCGTGGAGGGGTGGACGTGCCGGCCCTCCATCAGGCAGAACATCTCGCGGGTGACGCGGCTGACCTTCAGGGCCTCCTTGTAGATCTCGCCCTCGAAGGGGTTGAAGGCCCGCATGATGTCGGCGATGGTCCGGTACCCGTGGATGTCGCCGCGGGGCGCCGCGGTGCGTTCGGCGCGGGCCAGGACCCCGGGGTTGGTGGCCTTGACCATCGCCTCGCAGAAGTCCACGAAGACCAGGTTGTCCTGGAAGATCGTGTGGTCGAACATGTACTCGGCCGCCTCGCCGAGGTTGACGATGTGCTCGGCGAGCATCGGCGGCTTGACTCCGTAGGCCATCTGCTGGGCGTAGTCGGAGCAGGTGGTGTGGTTGTCGCCGCAGATACCGCAGATGCGGGACGTGATGAAGCCGGCGTCGCGGGGGTCCTTGCCCTTCATGAACACCGAGTAGCCGCGGAACAGCGACGAGGTGCTGTGGCATTCGACGACTTCCCGGTTGGCGAAGTCGATCTTCGTGTAGATGCCCAGGTTCCCGATGATGCGGGTGATCGGGTCCCAAGACATGTCCACGATCTGTGGCGGCTTGCGCTCCGTCGCGCGGGCCTCGGTGGTCGTCATCTGCGGTACTGCCCCTCGCTGTCGGTGTTCGTGAGTGGGTGGTGGCGGGTCGGGGGGTGACCCGGTGTCAGGGCCGCCAGTGCGGGTCGTAGCCGCTGGTCAGCTTGCGCTTGTTGTGCCGCCACCTGGGTTCGTGGTTGACGAGTTCGTTGGTCATCCCGCGCAGGCGGCGGATGACGGCGCCGTACGGCTTGATGGCGAGCGAGGACAGGGTGCCGCCGGGCGGCTCGTCCATGAACGGCATGAAGGCGTCCGGGAAGCCGGGCATCGTGCAGCCGATGCAGATGCCGCCCACGTTCGGGCAGCCGCCGATGCCGGCCATCCAGCCCCGCTTGGGCACGTTGCAGTTGACGACCGGGCCCCAGCAGCCCGTCTTGACCAGGCACTTGGGCGAGTTGTAGTCCTTCGCGAAGCTCGCCTGCTCGTAGTACGAGCCTCGGTCGCAGCCCTCGTGGACGGTCTTCCCGAACAGCCACTGCGGGCGCAGCATGTGGTCGAGCGGCGGCGGGGGCGCCGAGCCGGCCGCGTGGTACAGGACCCAGACCAGGGTCTCCATGAAGTTCTCCGGCTGGATGGGGCAGCCGGGCACGTTCACCACGGGGAGGCCGCCCTGCGAGCGGTAGTCCCAGCCCAGGTAGTCGGCGAGGCCCATGGAGCCGGTCGGGTTGCCGGCCATGGCGTGGATGCCGCCGAAGGTGGCGCAGGTGCCGGCCGCGACCACCGCCCACGCCTTGGGCGCGAGCTGGTCGATCCACGAGTTCAGGGTCTGCGGCTCGCCGGTCTCCGGGTCGTTGCCGAACGACGTCCAGTAGCCGTCGCCCTCGATGATGTTCTGGTTGGGGATCGACCCCTCGATGACGAGGATGAACGGGGCCAGGTCGCCGCGCGCCGCCGCCCGGTAGGGGGCGAGGAAGTCCTCACCGCCCAGGCTCGGCGAGAGCACCTTGTTGACCAGGTTGACCTTCGGCAGTCCGGGGATCAGGCCCAGCACCAGGTCCTCGATGGACGGCTGGTCGGCGGCGGTCAGGGAGACCGTGTCGCCGTCGCAGCTCATGCCCTCGGAGATCCACAGGATGGTGATCTCGTCGAAGCCCTGCCGGTCCTCGCCGCGCGCGGGTTCGCCCGCGACCTCGGTGGTGCTGCTGTGCGTCGTCATGTCATGCCTCCGCCGCTGGGGTGTCGGACGGTGCGGGCTCCAGCGGCTCGAGTTCGTCGGGCCGGAAGTAGTGGAAGCGGCCGTACCAGGTGTGCAGTTCGGATGCGGGATCGTCGTCGAGGGTGACGGCGAGGTGCACGCTGCCGTCCACGTCGTGGAAGACGGCGGCCACCTCGGCCGTCCGGCCGGCCAGGAACATGTCCTGCGCGTCCGCGCCGCGTCCCCGGGGGCGCAGCCGCACCCGGCTGCCGCCGCCGAGGCACACGCCGTCGACGAGCACGGTGTCGGTGGCCGGGGACAGGCCGTCGTCGCCGCCCTCCTGCCACCACGCCGGACGCTCGCCGGGCGGGGCGGCCGGGCGGGCCGGGGTGAGGGAGCGGACGGCGCCGTGCAGCCGGGCGAAGACCTCCGGCGGCATGGTGTCGACCCGGTCGAGGATCGCGGCGGCCCTGGGGTCGGTGGCGCGTGCCTCGCGCTTCTCCTCGTCCGTCAGCAGCATGGTGCGCAGGGTGAGGATCTCGTCGATCTCGGCCGCGTCGTGCAGGTCGCCCGGGCTCTCCGGTGCCACCTGCGGGTGGTCGGGCAGGATGATCGGCGCGGACAGCACGACGCGGGCGGTGGGCGGGTCGTCGCCGAGGACGGGGAAGGTGAACTCGTTGCGGCAGGCGCGGGCCTCGTCGTGCAGGGCGGCGGGCGGGTCGATCAGGGAGACGAACTCGACGCCGTCGCCGCCGATCAGCGTGTGGGTGGCGATGAACGCGCCGCGCAGGGCCTCGTCGCGCCCGGTCCGGGGGCTGAGGGCGACTCCCGTGTGGGTGGTGCGCACCTGGAGCCGGACCAGGTCGGGGGCGATCCGCTCGGCGGTGACGGTCACGGTGCCGCGCAGTTCCTCACGGACGCGCACCACGCGCCCGGCGTCCCCGGGCAGCGGTTCGGTGTCCGTGCCGCCGGGGGCGCCCACGCGGACGGTGGTGCCCTGGACGGCCCGCTCGTCGAGTCTCAGGGTGAGCGCTGCCTCGCGAGGCACGGCCTCGTCGAACGTCAGGTGCACGGTGCCGTCGCCGGTGCGAAGGGACGGCACGTCCCGGTGCGCGCCGTCCGGGCCGGTCTCCTGGACCTGTTTGCGCCGCATCTGCAGGAAGCGCAGCCGGACGTGCACCGACGCGTCCGGGCGCGTGGTGCGCAGCAGGCACTCGGTGCGCTGGTACCAGGAGTCGGCGGAGCCGGACACGGTCGGTGTGACGGGGCCGTCGGCCTCCACCCAGTCGCGGGGGAAGAGCACGCCGAACTGCCAGCGGACCCGGTTCTTGGCGGAGGACCGGCGGTACGGGTAGAGCAGGTAGCCCTCGTAGAGGACGGCGTCGGCGACGGCGCCGATCCGCTCGAAGTCCTCCTGGGGCGCGGTCGCCGTGACGGTGCTCGCCACCGGTCCGTCCGCCATCCTGCCTCCTCGGGTGCGGGTGCACGCGGATCCCTTCCACCACGGAAGCACCGCTCACCCGGCCTCGCCCCTCCGGCTCACTCCAGGAGGGGCATTCGGGTGACGCGGGGGCCGGCGGCCGGGGCGCGGCCCGATACCCACGGGAGCAACCGGCGGGCGGGGGAACACGTCTTCGTACGGGCGAGGGACCGTCCGGCTCCCCGCGACAGGAGGACGTGCACCATGAGCGACAAGGCACGGCGGCTGTTCGAAGCTCTCGACCTCGACGACAGCGGGACGCTGACCCGCGCGGAGGTCATCGTCGCGCTGCGGTCCAAGGGCCCTTCGCTGGCCGCGTCGGGGGATCTGCCGCCCTGGGGCCTGGGGGACGAGAACGCTTCGTCCGCGCTGTTCGACGCAGCCGACCTGAACGGCGACGAGGTGGTGACGCTGGAGGAGTTCGCGGCGGTGGTCGACCGCCGGTTCGGCTGGCGGGACCAGTGACGGCGGCGCCCCGCGCGGGATGACTCCCCGCGCGGGGCGCTCGGTCGTACGGCGGTACGGCGGTACGGCGGTACGGTCAGGCGAGTTCCACCAGCAGGTCGCCGCCCTCCACCTGCTGGATCCTGCCGATGGCGAGCCGCGCGACCCGGCCGGACTTCCCGGCGGTGATCGACGCCTCCATCTTCATGGCCTCGATGGTGGCGACCGTGGCGCCGGCCTCCACCTCGTCGCCCTCGCTCACCGTGAGGGTGACCACGCCCGCGAACGGGGCCGCGACATGGCCCGGGTTCGACCGGTCGGCCTTCTCCGTCACCGGGACGTCCGAGGCGGCGGCCCGGTCCCGGACCTGGATGGGCCGCAGCTGGCCGTTCAGGGTGGACATCACGGTGCGCATACCGCGCTCGTCGGCGTCGCCGACGGCCTGCAGCTCGATGAGCAGCCGCACCCCGCGCTCCAGGTCGACGGCGTACTCCTTGCCCGGCCGCAGGCCGTAGAAGAAGTCCTTGCTGTCCAGGACGCTGGTGTCGCCGTAGGAGTCGCGGTGCGTCTCGAACTCGCGCGTCGGGCCGGGGAACAGCAGCCGGTTCAGTGTGGCGCGCCGGTCCTTGGCCAGGCCCTCGCGGTCGTCGGCGCCCAGTTCCGCGACCGGCTTGGCCTCGGCGCGGCCCTGGAGCGCCTTGGTGCGGAACGGCTCGGGCCAGCCACCGGGCGGGGTGCCCAGCTCGCCGCGCAGGAAGCCGATGACGGAGTCCGGGATGTCGAAGCGGTCGGGCGACGCCTCGAAGTCGGCCGGGGAGACGCCGGCGCCCACCAGGTGCAGCGCGAGATCGCCGACGACCTTCGAGGAGGGGGTGACCTTGACGAGCCGGCCGAGCATCCGGTCCGCGGCGGCGTACATCGCCTCGATCTCCTCGAAGCGGTCGCCGAGTCCGAGGGCGACGGCCTGGGTGCGCAGGTTGGAGAGCTGCCCGCCGGGGATCTCGTGGTGGTAGACCCGGCCGGTCGGCGAGGCGAGGCCGGCCTCGAAGGGGGCGTAGACCTTGCGGACGCTCTCCCAGTAAGGCTCCAGGTCGCCGACCGCCTGGAGGTCGAGGCCGGTGGGCCGCTCGGAGTGGTCGGTGGCGGCGACGATCGCCGACAGCGACGGCTGGGAGGTGGTGCCCGCCATGGACGCCACGGCCCCGTCGACCGCGTCGGCGCCCGCCTGGATCGCGGCGAGGTAGGTCGCGAGCTGGCCGCCCGCGGTGTCGTGGGTGTGCAGGTGCACCGGCAGCTCGAACTCGCGGCGCAGCGCCGACACCAGCTTCGCCGCGGCCGGGGCCCGCAGCAGTCCCGCCATGTCCTTGACGGCCAGGACGTGCGCGCCCGCCTCCACGATCTGCTCGGCGAGGCGCAGGTAGTAGTCCAGGGTGTACAGGCGCTCCGACGGGTCGGACAGGTCGGAGGTGTAGCACAGCGCCACCTCGGCGACGGCCGTCCCGGTCTCCCGTACGGCCTCGATGGCCGGGCGCATCTGGGAGACGTCGTTGAGGGCGTCGAAGATGCGGAAGATGTCGATGCCGGTGGCCGCCGCCTCCTGCACGAACGCGTCGGTGACCTCGGTGGGGTACGGCGTGTAGCCGACGGTGTTGCGGCCGCGCAGCAGCATCTGCAGGCAGATGTTCGGCACGGCCTCCCGCAGGGCCGCCAGCCGCTCCCACGGGTCCTCGGCGAGGAAGCGCAGCGCCACGTCGTACGTCGCGCCGCCCCAGCACTCCAGGGACAGCAGTTGCGGCAGGGTGCGGGCCACCACGGGGGCCACGGCGAGCATGTCCTTGGTGCGCACCCGGGTGGCGAGCAGCGACTGGTGGGCGTCGCGGAACGTGGTGTCGGTGATGCCGATGGTCGGTGAGGACCGCAGCCAGTGCGCGAATCCCTCGGGGCCGAGTTCTGCGAGCTTCTGGCGGGAGCCCGGGGCCGGGTCACCGGCCGGGAGCGGGGGCACCTTGGTCAGCGGGTCGAGCAGGTCGGGGCGTTCGCCGTGCGGCTTGTTGACGGTGACGTCGGCGAGGTACGTGAGCAGCTTCGTGCCGCGGTCGGCGGAGTGGCGGGCGGTGAGCAGGTGCGGGCGCCGCTCGATGAACGACGTGGTGACCCGGCCGGCCTGGAAGTCGGGGTCGTCGAGGACCGCCTGCAGGAAGGGGATGTTGGTGGCCACGCCGCGGATGCGGAACTCGGCCACGGCGCGCCGGGCGCGGCCCACGGCGGCAGGGAAGTCCCGGCCCCGGCAGGTCAGTTTGACCAGCATGGAGTCGAAGTGGGCGCTGATCTCCGTACCGGCGTGGGTGGTTCCGCCGTCGAGCCGGATGCCGGAGCCGCCCGGTGAGCGGTAGGCGCTGATGCGGCCGGTGTCGGGGCGGAACCCGTTGGCGGGGTCCTCGGTGGTGATCCGGCACTGGAGGGCGGCGCCGCGCAGGGTGATCGTCTCCTGGGCGAGGCCGAGGTCGGCCAGGGTCTCGCCGGCGGCGATGCGCATCTGCGACTGCACCAGGTCGACGTCGGTGACCTCCTCGGTCACGGTGTGCTCGACCTGGATGCGCGGGTTCATCTCGATGAAGACGTGGTTGCCGTCCCGGTCGAGCAGGAACTCCACGGTGCCCGCGTTGCGATAGCCGATCTGCCGGGCGAAGCGGACGGCGTCGGCGCAGATGCGGTCGCGCAGCTCCGGGTCGAGGTTGGGCGCGGGAGCCAGCTCGATGACCTTCTGGTGGCGGCGCTGCACGGAGCAGTCCCGCTCGAACAGGTGGATGACGTCGCCCTGGCCGTCGGCGAGGATCTGCACCTCGATGTGGCGGGGCTCGACGACGGCCTTCTCCAGGAAGACGGTGGAGTCGCCGAACGCCGACGCCGCCTCGCGGGACGCCGCCTCGATGGCCTCGCGCAGCTGGGCGGGCTCCTCGACGCGGCGCATACCGCGCCCGCCGCCGCCGGCGACGGCCTTGACGAAGACGGGGAAGCCGACGTCGTCGGCGGCACGGACGAGTTCGTCGACGTCGGTGGAGGGCGCCGACGAGCCGAGCACGGGGACGCCGGCCTCGCGGGCGGCGGCGACCGCCCGGGCCTTGTTGCCGGTCAGCTCCAGGATGTCCGCGCTGGGGCCGACGAACGTGATGCCCGCCTCCTCGCAGGCCCGCGCCAGGTCGGGATTCTCGGACAGGAAGCCGTAGCCGGGGTAGACGGCGTCCGCTCCGGCGCGGCGCGCGGCGCGGACGATCTCCTCGACGGAGAGGTAGGCGCGCACCGGGTGCCCGGGCTGTCCTATCTCGTACGCCTCGTCCGCCTTCAGCCGGTGCAGGGAGTTGCGGTCCTCGTGCGGGAAGACGGCGACGGTGCGCGCGCCCAGCTCGTAGCCCGCGCGGAACGCGCGAATCGCGATCTCCCCGCGGTTGGCGACCAGCACCTTGCGGAACATTCTTGATCCCTTCGGCCGGAGACTGAGCACCCATGGTGTCGGGGCGATCGTTTCCACGCTATGTGAGCCGGGCCACTGAGGGGCGGCCCGGCACCGGCCGGCCGGCATGCCCGTACGCGAGGGACAGGACCGGCCCCGGGGGTGTCCGATGCCGCGAGCCAGGCATGAATTGTCGGATACGCCCTACTCTGTTCCTGAGCCTCCTGTCGTCGCGGGAGGTGTGAGCGAGGTGCCTCATGGCCGGCGCGATTGACCACGGTGTGCCGACGCACGGCGCGATCGGTGACCCGACGGGAGCGCTCACGTCCGCGACCGGCCACGCCGGTGTCTTCGGGGACCTGCTTCCGCTGGCCCTGTGGGTCGCCGACGGCGACGGGCTCCTCGTGGAGTGGTCGCTGGCCGCGCAGGATCTGCTCGGGCACACACCGGAGCAGATGCTGGGGCGGGACGCCAAGCTGGCGCTCGTCCCCGAGGAGAACCACCGGCTCGCGGACCGGCTGGCCGGCTCGGTGCGGACGGGCGCGGCGGTGGTGGCGCGGCTGCCCGTGCGCCACCGCGACGGCAGCCTCGTCGACATGGAGATGTGGCACTGCCCGATCCCGGACGCCCACGGCCGCACCGGCGTCCTGGCCATCGCGGCGGACACCTCCGCCGTGGAGGGGATGCGCGACGCGCTGGCGGCGCTGGAGGGGCTCTTCGAGCAGTCCCCCGTCGGGCTGGCGATGCTCGGACCCGATCTGCGGTTCCTGCGGGTCAACGAGGCGCTGGCCCGGATGGACGGTGTCCCGGCCGCCGACCACGTCGGCCGGAGCGTCACGGACGTCGCGCCCGGAGCTGCCGCTCTGGAGACGGTGATGCGAGGAGTCCTGGAGAGGGGCGAGGCGGTGGTGGACCACCGGCACACCTCGTCCGCCGCGGACCCGGCACGGCGGCGGACCTGGTCGTGCTCCTACGCGCCGCTGCTCGGCACGGCCGGCCGGCGGGTCGGCGTGATCGCCTCGCTGATCGACGTGACCCGTGAGCAGCGCGCCCAGCTGGAGGCCGGGCGGGCCCGGCGGCGCCTGGACCTGCTCGCGGAGGCGGGCGCGCAGATGGGCTCGACCCTGGATCTGCGGCAGACGGCCGAGGAGGTCGTCCGGGTGCTGGTGCCACGGCTGGCCGACTCCGCGGACGTCCAGCTGCTGGAGGAGACGCTCGCGCCCGACGAGACGGCCGCGTCCGCGCACGGGGTGGTCCGCCGGGCGGCCGCGTCCTTCACCGATCCGCTGGCACCGGCGGAACAGCTCGCGGTCGACATGATGCAGCAGGTCCCGCGCGGCTCGGTGTACGAGCAGGTCATCGAGGCCGGCCGGGCCATGAACCTGTATCTCGCCGACATCGGGCCGCTGATCCCCGCGCCGGAGGCCGAACCGCTGCGCGCGTACCTGCACGCCAGGGTGGGCTCGGCGCGGCTGGTGCCGCTGGTGGCCCGCGGGACGGTGCTCGGCGCGGTGATCGTGACGCGGACGAGGGACCGCGAGCCGTTCGACGACCAGGACACGCTGCTGATCGACGAGCTGATCGCGCGGGCGGCGCTGAACATCGACAACGCCCGCATGTACAGCCGGGAGCGGGACGCCGCGCTCACGCTGCAGCGCAGCCTCATGGACCCCTGTCTGCCGGACGTCGACGGCCTGGAGCTCACCGGTCGCTATCTGCCGGCCGGCGAGCACGAGGTCGGCGGGGACTGGTTCGACGCGATCGCCCTGTCGGGCGGGCGGACCGCGCTGGTGATCGGGGACGTGATGGGGCACGGCATCCACGCGGCGGCCGTCATGGGCCAGCTGCGCACCGCCGTACGGACCCTGGCGCGCCGCGGCACCGCCCCCGAACAGGTGCTGCGGTACCTGGACGCCGTCGTGGCCGATCTCGGCGAGAACGAGATGGCCACCTGTCTGTACGCCGTGCACGATCCGGTCTCGGGGCACTGCCTGATCGCCAGCGCGGGGCATCCGCCGCCGCTGGTGGCGGACCGGGGCACGGTCGCCTTCCTGGACGGCCCGGCGGGCCCGCCGCTGGGTGTGGGCCGGCAGGACTGGCGGGTGCAGCATCTGCGTCTGGAGCCGCGGAGCCTCCTGCTGGCGTACACCGACGGGCTGATCGAGACGCGGGGCACCGACCTGGAGCAGGGCATGGGACGGCTGGCGCGGGCGGTGCGCGATCCCGGCCGGCCGCTGGAGCGGATCTGCGACGACCTCCTGGCGGACCTCGTGCCCGGCACGGCCGACGACGACGTGGCCGTGCTCCTCGCGCGGGCCCTGCCCAGGTGAGACGGCACGGACCGGCCGTCACCCGACCGAGGCAGCCCGGCTGTCGTGATCAAGCACGGGGTGGACACTCGGCTGATACTGAGAGGGAACGCTGCAAGGCCAGGCATACGGAACGGCAGCAGCGCCCGTGCGCCGGGGCCTCGGGCCCCGCGTACGGCGCGAGATGGGTGGGCGATGCACGACACATCCCCTACGTCGCTCAGTGAGAGTCCGGAGGACCCGTTCTCGGTGCTCCGGTCCGCAGCGGCCGTGCTGGACCGGCGTGGACGGGTGGTGGCCTGGAGCGAGCAGGCGACCCGGCTGCTGGGGTACGGGGCGGACGAGGCGCTTGGCCGGCACGTGTGGGAGTTCCTGGTCGACGCCGGTGACGAGGGTGTCGTCGCGGAGGCCGCCCGCTCCTGTCTGCGGGAGCACGGCTGGTTCGGGCTGCTGCCCGTGCTGCACCGCTCGGGCCGCCGGCTGCACGTGGGGTTCCGGGCCCGGCGGGTGCAGCGGCTGGGCGGCGGGGACGAGTGGCTGCTGGTCGGCTCGCTCGCCCATGAGATCACCCAGTGGGAGATCGACCGAGCGGTGCTGGACGGCTTCTTCCTGCGCTCCCCGATCGGGGTGGTGGTGCTCGGGCCGGATCTGCGGGTGCTGCGGGTGAACCAGGCGATCGCCCGGTTCGGCGGGCTGCCGGCCGACGCCTACCGGGGCCGGCGCGCCGGCGAGTTCCTGCTCGGTCCGGTCGCGGACTGGGTGGAGGGCAAGCTCCAGGCCGTCCTGGACACCGGCCGGCCCCTGATCTTCGCGGAGCAGCGGTGCCGGCTGCTCGGCGAGCCCCACAAGGAGATCGTGATCTCCGTCTCCGCCTTCCGGATGGAGGACCCGACCGGCCGGGTGCTGGGCGTCACCGAGATCGTCGAGGACGTCACCGACCGCCACCGGGCCCGCCGGCGGCTCGCCCTGCTCAACCAGGCCGGCACCCGGATCGGCAGCACCCTGGACGTGGCCCGTACGGCGCGCGAGCTCGCGGAGGCGGCAGTGCCGGAGCTGGCCGACGCCCTCTCGGTGGATCTGCTGGAACCGGTGACGCGCGGCGAGGAACCGGAGCCGGACAGCATGGGTCCGCTGCGCCGGATGGCGGCCCGCGCGGTCCGGCCCGAAGGAGTGCGGCTGATGTACCCCGAGGGCCACCAGTTCTTCTTCCCGCCGGACACCGCTCCGCACCGCTGTCTGGCCGAGCGGCGGCCCGTGCTGCTGCCCGCCCTGGAGTCGGGCTCGGGCTGGATCACCTCCGAGCCGGAACGGGCCCGGCATGCGCTGGAGGCCGGTGTCCACTCGCTGATCGTGGTCCCGCTCGCCGCCCGCGGTGTGGTGCTCGGCGTGGTCTGCCTGTGGCGCTCGCAGCGGCCCGAGCCCTTCGAGGCGGACGACCTGACCCTCGCGGAGGAGTTCGCGGCCAGGGCCGCCGTCTGCATCGACAACGCCCGCCGCTACACCCAGCAGCACCAGGCCGCCGAGGCGCTGCAGCGCAGTCTGCTGCCCGGCGAGATGCCGGAGCAGCCGGCCGTCGAGACCGCGCACCGCTATCTCCCGGCGCGGGCCTCGACCGGGGTGGGCGGCGACTGGTTCGACGTCATCCCGCTCTCGGGGCTGCGCGTCGCCCTGGTGGTGGGCGACGTCGTCGGGCACGGCATGCACGCCTCCGCCACGATGGGGCGGCTGCGGGCCGCCGTGCACACCCTCGCCCATCTCGACCTGGCGCCCGACGAGGTGCTGTCCCGGCTGGACGACCTGGTGGACCACCTCGCCACCGAGCAGCGGCAGGCGGACGCCAACGCCCCCCAACTCGTGGGCGCCACCTGCCTGTACGCCATCTACGACCCGGTCTCCCGGCACTGCGCGATGGCGCGCGCCGGGCATCCGCCGCCGACCGTGCTGGGCCCGGACGGGGAGGTGCGGGACGTCGCCGTGCCCGCCGGACCGCCGCTCGGCCTCGGCGGGCTGCCGTTCGAGAGCGCCGAGTACGAGCTGGCGGAGGGCAGCCTGATCGCGCTGTGCAGCGACGGCCTGCTGCTCGCCGGCGACCGCGACATCGACGAGGGCCTGGACCTGCTGCGGACCACGCTGGCCGGCGCGTCACCGTCGCTGGAGCACACCTGCAAGGCGGTGGAGGACGCCATGCTGCCCGGCCGCCCCGACGACGACGTCACCCTGCTGCTGGGCCGCACCCGCGTCCTGCCGGACGGGAACGTGGCCACCTGGGAGCTGTCGGCCGAGCCGACGGCCCCCGGGGACGCCCGGGCGCTGGTGCGGGGCCGGCTGGCCGAGTGGGGCCTCGACGAGGAGCTGGCGTTCACCACGGAGCTCATCGTGAGCGAACTGGTCACCAACGCCTACCGGTACGCCGGCGGTCCCGTGCAGCTGCGGCTGATCCGGGACGGGCACCTGATCTGCGAGGTCTCCGACTCCAGCAGCACCTCGCCGCATCTGCGCCAGGCCAGCAGCACCGACGAGGGCGGGCGCGGCCTGTTCCTGGTGGCCCAGCTGGCGGAGCGGTGGGGCACCCGCTACGGCCGCAACCGCAAGACGATCTGGACCGAACAGCCCCTCACCGCGAACGGCGGCGCGCTGAGCCTGTGACCGGGTCCGGCGGTCTGCGAACTGCGGGCTGCGGGCTGCCGACTGCGGGCTGCGGACGCCGAGCTGGGGCCGCAGTCAGAGCTTGGCGCCGAAGTTCTGGGTCCACCACGGACCGCCGGGACCCTCGTGGACGCCGATGCCGATGTCCTTGAACGAGCAGTTGAGGATGTTGGCCCGGTGACCGGGGCTGTTCATCCAGGACTCCATCACGGCTTCGGGGGTCTGCTGCCCCATCGCGATGTTCTCGCCGTACGTGGACCAGCGGTAGCCGGCGGCCGTGATGCGCTGCCCGGGGTCGGCGCCGTCGGGGTTGGTGTGGTCGAAGAAGCCGCGGGCCGCCATGTCCTCGGAGTGCCTCTGCGCCGACTTGTCGAGCAGGGAGTCCTCGGCGAGGGGGCCGCATCCGGCGGTGGCCCGCTCCTTGTTGACCAGGGCGACGACCTGGGCGACCGTGCCGGACGGGGCCTCCTGCGCCTGGGGGGCGGCGGCCGCCTTGCGGGACGCCCGGGTGGGAGCCTGAGTGGTCGGCGCGGCCTGCTCCGTCTTCTTCGCGGACGCGGAGGGGGACGCCTTCTTCGAGGGCTTGGCGGACGCCGACGGAGACTTCGAGGCCGAGGCGGACGCGGACGCGGAGTCGGAGGTGTTGACCGGGCTGGGCTCGACGAGCTCGTCCGGTACGGCGGCGCCGGCTCCGCGCGCGGCGGCCGGTTCCTCCCGGCCGGTGCCGGGGACGGAGTCGAAGTACCAGAGGCCGCCGCCCGCCACGCAGGCGGCCACGACGGCGCCTCCGACGGCGCGGCGCCGGTTGCGGCGGCGCCTGCGGACCTCGCTGCGGGAGGCGGTCCGGCTGCCCGTGGCCCGATGCCCGCCGTGTCCGGTGGAGCCGAGCGTGGAGGCCGATCCGGCCGGGACCAGATCGGCGGCCGAGCGGACGCGGTCGAGCAGCGCGGGGGCCGCGGCCACCAACGCCAGTCCGGCGAGGAGTCCTTCGGCGGGCATCAGCCCGCTCCACAGTCCGGAACAACGCGCACAACCCCGGGCATGCCGGGCTATTCGCTTGCGCCACAGCGCCGAGGGACGGCCGTCCCAGGACGCGAGCAGGCCGTGCAGCTCCTCGCACCGGGGGCGCGAGTCGAGTGCGCGCACGACCACGCGGGCGGCCTCCAGCTGCGCCTTCATCCGCTGCACCCGTACCGCCGTGTGCTGCGGGGACAGCTCCAGCGCCTGCGCCACCTCCGCGCGGGTCAGCTCGCCGGCGCACTCCAGCCACCAAAGCGACAGCAGGCCCCGGTCGTCGGGCTCCAGCCAGCGCGTGGCGCGCGCGGTCTCCCGGCGCTGCCCGGACAGCTGGAGCCGCACCATGGTCAGGTCCACGAAGTCGGCGCCCGGGTCGGCGAGTTCCCGCGCCTCCTCCACCCCGCCGGGGGCGCCCTGCCGGGCGTGCCAGTGGGCGCGCACCTGGTTCATGGCGATCGCCACGAGCCAGGAGCGGAAGCTCTCGGGCGTACGCAGCCCGTCGAGGGCGTCGAGGGCGCGCAGCATGGTCTCCTGCACGACGTCGTCGACGTCGACGGAACCGTTCAGAGCACGGCCCACGATGTTGTAGACCAGCGGGAGGTACGCGCCGACCAGGGCGTCCTGGGCCTCCGGGTCGCCGTCGCGGGCAGCGGTGACCAGGGCCGTCAGTTCCCTCGTGCGCTCTGTACTCATCAATGCTTCCCTGTCCTCGACGCCGGACGGTGGTGTCCGATACCTGGGAGATCGCTCGGCGGGCCTCGGATAACGGTTCTTCGAGAAGATTTCGCCGGACCGTTCTCCGGACGGGGCTCGGTGGGACTGGAAGGTGTCGGACGGTTCAGGCCGCGCGCTGTCCGAGAGACTCACGAGCGCCGCCCGGACGCGCAATGGGCAACATCACACCGGGGGCGGAGTACACGGGAACGTCATCGAATCTCCCGAATGAGGCGGTCGGCAGCGCGGTTTCCGATATGCGCACCCGGCCGGGAGGGGGCCCGACGGGTGCGAACTACGCTGACCGCACACCGGCTTGCCGAGCCTGGACCCGGCAGCCCCTCGCACCCTGGGGAGCAGACCCGCTGTGACGCCCGACAGCTACTTCGAAGCCATCGACGACCGCCGCTACAAGCCGACGCCGCACGTGGGCGGCGCCTGGCACCGCGACGAGCAGCACTTCAGCCCGCTGGGCGGGCTCGTCGTGCACGCCCTCGACCGGTATCGCGCGGCGTCGCCGGACGACGGTCTGGTACTCGCCCGCATCAGCTACGACATCCTGGGCCGGCTCGCCGTGGACGAGTGCGAGATCGAGGTGGAGACGGTCCGTCCCGGGCGCACCATCCAACTGCTGGAGGCGGTCGTGCGGATCGCCGGCCGCCCGGTGCTGCGGGCCCGCGCCTGGTACCTGCTGGCCCTGGACACCTCCGAGGCCGCGGGCGGCACGGCCGACCCCCTCACCCCGCCCGGGACGCTAGAGCGGTGGCCGATGTCCGAGCTGTGGTCCGGCGGCTACATCGCCTCCCTGGACGTCCGTCCCGTCGCACCGCCCCGGGCGGGCCGGACGACGGCCTGGGTGTCCACGCCGCTGGACCTGGTGGCCGGGGTGCCCGTCAGCCCTCTCGCCTCGTATCTGGCGCTGGTCGACACCGCCAACGGCATCGCCGTCCTGCGGCCGCCGTCGGAGTGGATGTTCCCCAACGTCGATCTGACCGTCCATCTGCACCGGCAGCCGCGCGGCCGCTGGACCGGGCTGGACACCACGGTCTCCTTCGGCCCCTCCGGGCAGGGGCTGACCAGCACCGTCCTGCACGACGTCGACGGCCCCGTCGGCACCGCGCAGCAGATCCTCACGGTCCGGCCCCAGCCCGGGACTTGAGCCCCGCCGTGCCTCAGGCGCCGTCGCGGGGAGCGGTGGCGGGCGCGCGGGGCGCGGGTTCGGCGGCGCCGTGCCGGCGCTGGCGGCGCGTGTACTCGACGACGGCCCGCCACAGGTCGCGCCGGTCGACGTCGGGCCAGTGGTCCGGTGTGAAGTGGAGTTCGGCGTAGGCCGCCTGCCAGGGCAGGAAGTTCGAGGTGCGCTGCTCGTTGCCGGTGCGCCACAGCAGGTCGACGTCCGGCATGTCCGGCCGGGGCAGGTGCTCGGCGAAGTCCTTCTCGCCGATCAGGTCCGGGTCGAGCCGGCCGCTGCGCACCTGCCGTGCGAGGGCCGCGGCGGTCCGGGCGATCTCGTCACGGCCGCCGTAGTTGACGCAGGTCGTCACCGTCAGTCCGGTCCGGTCCCGCGTGCTGCGCTCGCGCATGTCGAGCAGGTCGACCAGGTCCTGCGGGAGGCTGTCGGCGCGGCCGTGCCAGCGCATCCGGACGTCGAGGTCCTCGAAGGGGTAGGCGCGGGTCTCCTGGCGCAGGAGGTCGAGGATCGCGCCGGTCTCCTCGGGGTCGCGTTTCCAGTTCTCGGTGGAGAAGGCGTACAGCGTCAGATGCCGCAGGCCGATCTCCAGGGCGCCGTGGACGACTTCGCGCACGGCGGCGGCCCCGGCGCGGTGCCCCTCGTGCCGGGGCAGGCCGTGGCGCTGCGCCCAGCGGCCGTTGCCGTCCATGATCACGGCCACGTGCGCCGGCATCCGGTCGGCCGGGATCTGCGGCGGCCGCTCCCCGCTGGGATGCGGTGGCGGGCTGCGGAAGGCCGGGCGGCGCAGGGGGCGGGGAGGGGCCGACGAGAGATGCGGCTCGACACAGCGCGCGGGCGGCGCCTGCACGGGGGTCAGGGACCAGGCGAGGGCCGCGCGCGCCCGGGCGGGGGCGAGCAGGCGGGCGGTGGTGAGCAGCGCGGGCCGGGGCCGGGCGCGCAGCAGGGCGGGGCCGGCGGCGTCGACGGCGTCGAGCTGGGCGAGCAGCAGGTCGGCCATGGCGCCGACGACCGTCGCGGGGCCGGGGTGCATCCCGCGGGTCAGCGCGGGCTGGGTCACCCACTGACGGCCGAGCTCCGTGAGGTGGGCGACCAGGTCGGCGACGGCGGGGCTCCAGCGCAGGCCGGCGAGGTCCTCCTCGGCTCCGGGGCAGCGGTCGAGGGCTTCGGCGGGCAGCAGGAGGTCGCCCTGCGGGAGGTCGGCGGACAGGTCGGTGAGGATGTCGGTGAGGCGCATCCCGTCGAGGAACCACTCGTAGGACTCCTGCCTGTCCAGGCGCAGGGCGACGGGCACGCCGGCCCGGTCGGAGAGGTCACGGACCTGCTCGAACCAGGGCAGCAGATTGCCCCGGCCCCAGGCGCGCCAGCCGCTCCAGTCGGTGAAGCGGCGGCCGTGCGCGTCGACCGCGACCTCGGTCATGGCGTCGTGCAGCCCGGTCAGGTCCAGTCGCCAGCGGGACGCGGTGTCCACCAGGGCACGGCGGACCGGGTCGGGGCTGGTCCCGGTGGTGAGTTCGCGCTGCAGGGCGTCGATCCACCGCCGGGTCCGGGCGGCCCGCTCACCCGCGGTCGCCGTACGGTCGTCGGCGAGGTCGTCGATGGCGTTGGCGGCGGCCCACAGGGCCCAGCAGGCGGGGCGCAGCGCGGCGGGCACGAGCTGGATCAGCGCGTACTCCGCCGGGTCCTCGCGCCGGGTGCGCTCGCGGCACAGCCGGTACGCCGACCGCAGCGCCGGGTCGTCACCGATCACCGCCGCTACGGATCTGGTCGAGCGGTGGGCCGTTCGCGGGGCGTGCCGCCGCCGGCCTGAGAAGGTGAAGAACACGCAGTTCCCAACGAGAGCGGCACGCCGAGGTTTTTCCGCCGCCCAACGAGGTCTGGGTGGGCGCGAGTTGTCAGGGCGGGCGGGAGGCGGGGGCGGCGGCCGGGGCCGCGGGTGAGGGGCGCGGAGGTCGGGCCGGGCGCGAGCCGAGGGCTTAGGGCAGTGGAGCCCGGGCCTGCACGACCTGTGACGGCGACACGCGCAGGGCAAGCATCCGCACCCTCACCGCACCGCACCGCACCCGTCGGCTGCGCGGTGCCGGGACGCCGTTGGCGCCGTGGACGCCGTGATCGACGTCGTCGCCGTGACCGCCGGTGTCGCCGTCACCCCGGTTCCCCGGGACGGACCCGTGTTCCCCAGCTCAGATCCAGCCCCGGCGTGTGGCCTCCATGGCCAGTTGGAAGCGGGTCTGCGCGCCGAAGCGCCGCAGGAGCCGGGTGATGTGCCGCTGCACGGTGCGTTCGCTCCACCCCAGGGCGCGGCCCGCCGACTTGTCGGTGGCTCCCGAGGCCAGCAGGGTCAACAGTTTCTCCTCCTCCGGTGTCAACCGCTCGGGGAGGTCCTCGGCCGTGGGCGGTGCCGACGGCCGGATCTGCACGCTCCGTTCCCACACCGCCTCGAACAGGGCGACCAGCGCGTCGAGCAGGGGCGACGGATGGATGACGTAGGAGGCGGTCACGGCGTTGTCACCGGGGCGCAGCAGGGGGAGCATGGCGATCCGTTCGTCGGATATCGCGAGCTTGGTCGGCAGTCCGGTGGCGATACGGGCCTGCTCCCCCAGGCGTATCCCCGCCGACACGTCCTCCAGCCACCCCGGTAGCTCCAGCACCGAACTGTCGTAGAGAACGCGGTACTTGACGCCCCTGGCGAGCAGTTCGAGCTCGACCGGGTTGGGTTCGGAGTGGCCGGCCGCCGCGGCGTACGGCGGGCAGTCGAAGCCCCGTACCTGCGTGCGGGTCGCCCGCTGCATCTGCGCCCAGTTCCGGTTGACCTCGTCGCGGCCGGAGATGACCTCCACGAGTTCACCGGGGTGCGCGAAGCGGCTGCCCGCGCGATACAGGGACATCAGTCCCGAGAGATGGGAGCGTACGCCGTTCAACGCCCGCTCCCGCTCACGCAGTACGGCCTCCAGGGCGCTGTCGGGCGGCAGCGCGGCATAGACGACGGGACGTCCCTGCGCGGTGGAGGCGAGACCGAGGTCGACCAGGGACCGCAGGGCCCGGGCGGTGACGCGCGGGGGGAGGTTGCAGTCGGCCGCGAGGTCGGCGGCGGTGGCGCGGGCCCTTCGGATCAGGGCGTCGTACACGGCTTCGTCCCGCTCGTCCAGGCCGATCGACTCGAGCACGGCGTGTGCCCTCCCTCCCTGTTGCCGACACCTGTCGTCTTCCTGCCGGCTGACGCAAAGTCGCCGCCGGACGATCTTGTCAGGAGTTCACGGCGGATGTCAGCGTTCTCGAGCCACGTGATCGGCTCGACCCCACGACGCGGACACGCGTCGCAGAAGGAGTGCCCCATGCCGCTCCCGGCCCGTCCGCCCCGCGGGCAACACCGGTACAGATCGCTGTTGTCCGTGCTCGGCATATGCGCCACCGCACTGACCGCCGCTCCTGCGATGGCGCAGGACTCCCCTCCCGGCCCGTCCGCCGCGGCGGCCGCCCGATCGAAGATCGACCCCGCGGTGCTCAAGCGGATGAACGCCGCCGAAGCACGCGGCGACGGACGCGTCGAGGCGGCCGTCGTCCTGCGCGCGAGCACCGCGAAGCTCGCCTCGGGCGCCACCGGCGCCGAAGTGCGCCGCGCACTCGCCCGGGACACGAAGACCGGCCAGGCACCGGTGACCGACCTGGTCGAGGCCCGGGGCGACCGGGTGCTCAACACGTTCTGGCTCAAGAACATGATCCTGGTGAAGGCCACGCCGGACACGCTGCGCGAACTCGCGGCGCTCTCCCCGGTCGAGCGGGTCATCCCCAACTTCACCCTGGAGACCCCGCCCGGTGAGACCGTGGACAAGGGCGCCAAGGCCGTCGCCCGTGCCACGACCGGGGCCACCACCTGGGGCCTGGCCAAGATAGGCGCCGACAAGGTGCGGTCCGACGGCAGGATCACCGGCGCCGGAGTCCGCGTCGCCGTCCTCGACACGGGCATCGACGCCGGCCATCCCGATCTCGCGGGCAAGCTGACCAGCGCCGACCCCACAGACCCCACCCACCCGGGCGGCTGGATCGAGTTCGACGCCGACGGCCGGCCGGTTCCCGGTTCCGTGCCGCACGACAGCGCGTACCACGGCACCCATGTGGCCGGTACCGTCGCCGGCGGTGACGCCTCCGGCACCCGCATCGGCGTGGCACCGGGCGCCGATCTGATGGGCGGGCTCGTGATCCCCGGTGGCCGCGGCAGCCTCGCCCAGGTCATCGCCGGCATGCAGTGGGCGATCGCCCCCTACGCCGCCGACGGCACCCCCGCAGGGAAGCCCGCCGACGTGGTCAGCATGTCCCTCGGCTCCGACGGCTACGCCGACGAACTCGTCGAGCCGGCCCGCAACATCGCGCGCGCCGGCATCTTCCCGGCGTTCGCCATCGGCAACGAGTGCCTCCAGGGCTCGGCCAGCCCCGGCAACGTCTACGAGTCCGTCTCGGTCGGCGCGACCGACGCCGACGACAACGTTGCCGACTTCTCCTGCGGCGAGGTCGTCCACAAGAGCAACTGGAGTGCGCCGCCCGCCGAGTGGCCCGACACCTATGTGGTGCCCGACGTCTCCGCCCCCGGTGTCGACGTCCTGTCGGCGCTCCCCGACGGCGGCTACGGCACGCTCGACGGCACCTCGATGGCGACCCCGCACGTCTCCGGGACCGTCGCCCTGATGCTCCAGGCCCAGCCGGACCTGACCGTCGACGAGGCTCTCGCCATCCTGTCCGGCACCTCCCACGCCGACGACCGCTACGGCACGCTGCCCAACCCCCGCTACGGCCACGGCCGTATCGACGCGTACGCGGCGGTGAACGAGGCCGCCCTGCGCAGCGGGGTCCGCGGCACGGTCACCGACGAGCGCAGCGGAAAGCCTCTGGCGGGCGTCACCGTGGCGCGCGCCGACACCGGCCGCACGGTCACCACGGACGCATCGGGCCGCTTCTCGCTCCGCCTCGCGCCGGGCACCCACGAACTGAAGCTGTCGCGCTTCGGGTACGTGGACACCACGACCCGGCAGCGGGTGCGCGCCGACCGCTACACCGACGTCGCTCTGGAGCTGACCCGCACCCGGTGGGCCACGGTCAGCGGGACGGTGACGTACGGCCCGACCGGGACGACCGTGCCGGGCGCCACCGTGACGGTCCAGGACGTACCGGACACGCTGTCGGCGGTGACCGACCGGAAAGGCCGCTACACCATCCACGACGTGCCCGCCGGTGAGTACCAGGTGGCGGCGACCGCCCCCGGCATCTCCCGGTCCCGGCCGCTGGCGGTGACCGTGGACGGCCGTTCCGGCGCCCGGCACGCCGATCTGGCGCTGCCCCGCCCGCCGGCCACCGAACGCGTGTCCGTGACGAGTCAGGGCAAGCAGCCGAACAGTGACGCCTGGTGGGCCGACCTGAGCGACGACGGCCGGGTCGTCGCGTTCGCCAGCCCCGCCTCCAACCTGGTGCCCGATGACACCAACGGCACGCTCGACATCTTCGTCGCCGACCGGGACAAGCAGACCACCGCACGCGTGTCGGTGGCCTCGGACGGCACCCAGGGCGACGACTTCTCCCTGACCCCGACGCTCAGCGCGGACGGCCGGTACGTCGGGTTCAGCAGCGGCGCCACCAATCTGGTGCCGGGCGACACCAACCGGGAGACGGACGCCTTCGTGCACGACCGGACGACCGGGGTCACGGAGCGGGTGTCGGTGGCCTCCGACGGCACGCAGGCGAACGGCCTGACCTCGGCCCCGTCGCTCAGCTCCGACGGGCGCTACGCCGTCTTCAACAGTGAGGCCGACAACCTGGTGGCCGGGGACACGAACGACACCACCGACGTGTTCCTCCACGACCGCAAGACCGGCACCACCGTCCGTGTCTCCGGAACGGCCGACGGCGCACCGGGCAACGGCCCCTCCCGGGAGCAGACCATCAGTGCCGACGGCCGGTACGTCGCCTACCAGAGCACCGCGGACAACCTCGTCCCGGGCGACACCGACGGCACCGCCGACATCTTCGTGTTCGACCGCCTGACGGGCACCACGACCCTGGTCGACGGGCCCGACGGCGCGAACACCGCGCCGCGCATCAGCGGCGACGGCAGCACGGTCGCCTTCGACAACGACTGGCGGCTCCTCGTCCACGACCTGCGCACGGGGAAGAACGAACGGGTCGACGTCGCCGGCGACGGCACCCCGGGCGACCAGTGGGCCTTCGCGCCCTCCCTGAGCGCGGACGGCACGAAGGTGGCCTTCTACAGCTACGCGTCCAACCTCGCCCCCGGCGACGCCAACGGGCAGACGGACGTGTTCGTGCGCGACCGGAAGGCGGGCACCACGATCCGGGTGTCGGACGGTCCCGACAAGGCGGGCGGGGACGGCATCTCCGCGCTTCCCGCCCTCAGCGGGAACGGGCGGTACGTCGCCTTCGAGAGCACGTCGGCGAACCTCGTCGGCGCCGACACCAACCGCCACTCGGACGTCTTCGTCCACGACCTGGTCGCCGGCCCCGAGGCCCGCTTCGCGCCGAACGACCTGTCGGTGACGCCGTCCCGGGCCCGCCCCGGGGCACCGGTGCGGGTGTCCGCCCGGGTGAAGAACGTGGGCGAGGCGAAGGGGACGTACACCGCGGTCCTGACGGTGGCGGGTGAGCCGGAGCAGCGGCAGGCCGTCACGGTCCGTCCCGGTGAGGAGGTGACGGTGCGGTTCACCGTCCGCCGCGACACCGTGGGCACCTACTCCGTCGGAATCGGCGCCCTGACCGGAGAGTTCGCCGTGCAGCGCTAGCGCGGCCGGCGGCTCCTGACGCGGCACCGACTGCCGCCCGCGACCATCGGTCGCGGGCGGCAGTCATGTGTATGTGGTATCGCCGACGCGGTCACGAGCTCCCCGTCCGCTCCGATATGGCGACCGCGCGCATAGCTCGACCGGAAACTATGGGGTCCTACCACATACGCCTCTGACCTGCCCGTTCCTACGGTGTGGCGACACGTAAACATCCCGTCGAACGTCAGGAAGTGGTGCCGATGTCGTCGCCCGCGACTGCTCCGCCCGCCCCGAACAACCTCAAGCGCATCGTCGCCGCGTCCCTCATCGGCACCACCATCGAGTGGTACGACTTCTTCCTCTACGGCTCCGCCGCCGCCCTCGTCTTCAACAAGCTGTTCTTCCCCGAGGAGGATCCCCTGGTGGGCACCCTCCTCTCCTTCCTCACCTACGCCGTGGGCTTCGCGGCCCGGCCGCTGGGCGCACTGGTCTTCGGGCACTACGGCGACCGGCTGGGCCGCAAGAAGCTGCTCGTGCTGAGCCTGCTGATGATGGGCGGGGCCACCTTCGCGATCGGTCTGCTGCCGACGCACGCGAGTGTGGGCAGCGCGGCCCCCGTGCTGCTGACGGTCCTGCGCCTGGTGCAGGGCTTCGCGCTGGGCGGCGAGTGGGGCGGTGCGGTACTGCTGGTGTCCGAGCACGGGGACGCGCGCCGGCGCGGCTTCTGGGCGTCGTGGCCGCAGACCGGGGCGCCCGCCGGGCAGTTGCTGGCGACCGGTGTGCTCTCGCTGCTGACCGCGGTGCTGTCGGAGAGCGCCTTCGGCAGCTGGGGCTGGCGGGTGCCCTTCCTGCTCTCCGGCGTGCTGGTGATGGTCGGTTTGTGGATTCGTCTCTCTGTCGACGAATCCCCGGTGTTCAAGCAGGCGTTGGCGCAGGCCGAGGCCCGCAAGAGCTCCGCGGCCGCCACGGCGGAGAAGATGCCGCTGGTCGCCGTGATGCGCCATCACTGGCGGGACGTACTGGTGGCGATGGGCGCGCGCATGGCGGAGAACATCAGCTACTACGTCATCACCGCGTTCATCCTCGTGTACGCCACGACGTCGGCCGGCGTGTCCAAGCAGACCGCGCTGAACGCGGTGCTGATCGCCTCCGCGATCCACTTCGCCGTGATCCCGGCCTGGGGCGCGCTGTCCGACCGGCTCGGCCGCCGTCCCGTCTACCTGATCGGCGCGGTCGGGGTGGGCCTGTGGATGTTCCCCTTCTTCTCCCTCATCGACACCGGCGGTTTCGGCAACCTGCTCCTCGCGGTGACCGTGGGCCTGGTGCTGCACGGCGCCATGTACGCGCCGCAGGCCGCGTTCTTCTCGGAGATGTTCGCGACCCGGATGCGCTACTCCGGTGCCTCCATCGGCGCCCAGTTCGCCTCGGTCGCGGCGGGCGCGCCCGCTCCGCTGATCGCCACCGCGCTGCTGAAGGAGTACGACAGCTCCACGCCGATCTCCCTGTACGTCATCGCGGCCGCGCTGCTGACGGTGGTCGCCATCGTCGTGGCCAAGGAGACCCGCGACCGGGATCTCACGGACCTCGATCCGTCGGACGGACAGGTGCCCGCCAAGGCCCCGGCGGCCGGCGCGCCCCTCGTCTGACACGGTCGACGCCCTGTCGGGCCGGCCCCCGTACCCCGCACGCCGGGGGTACGGGGGTCAGCGCCGTGCGGGTCCGGATAGGCGGTGCAGCCGCAGCGCCAGCTGGATCTCCAGGGCGCGGGCCGGGCTCTGCCAGTCGTCGCCGAGGAGACGGCCGACGCGCTCCAGGCGCTGGGCGACGGTGTTCACATGGACGTGCAGGTCGTCCTTGGTGCGGGCCGGGCTCATCCCGCAGGCGAAATAGGCGTCGAGGGTGCGCAGCAGGTCGGTGCCGCGGCGTTCGTCGTAGGCGACGACCGGGCCGATCGTGCGGCCGACGAAGCCCGCGACGTCCCGGTCGCCGGCGAGGAGCAGTCCGAGGAACCCGAAGTCCTCGGCGGCGGCGCCGTCCCCGGGGCGGCCGAGCAGCCGCAGGGCCTCCAGGCAGCGGCGGCCCTCCTCGTAGCCGGCGGCCACGGCGTCCGGGTGGGCGGCCAGGTCCTCGACCGGGGCCGACGCCCCGACGGTGACCGCCTCGTGGACGGCCGTGCCCAGGTGGCGAGCGGTGCGGCGGGCCAGAGCGGTGGCGGTGTCGTCCCCGGTGAGGGGGAGCAGGAGCACCGTGCCGCCGTCGCGGGCGGCGGCCAGGCCGTGCCGGGTCGCGGCGAGGTGGGAGGCGGCGGACCACAGGCGCCGGCGGGCGTCCGCCTCCTGTTCGGCGTCGGCGGCGACGGCGTCGAGGCGGGCAGCGAGGACGACGTGCCGGGCGTCGAGGTCGGCGTGCAGCCGGGCGGCGCGCTCGCGCAGCAGGCGCGGGTCGCGGTCGCGGGCGTCGAGCAGGTCGTCGAGCAGTTCGCCCCGGACGCGCTGCTCGGCCTCGGCGGCGGAGCGCCGGGCGAGGAGCAGCAGCGAGGTGACGGTCGCCGCCCGCTCCAGGGTGCTCTGGTCGACGGGGTCGAGGCCGGGCTGACCGCGCAGCACGAGGGCGCCGAGCAGTTCGCCGCCGGCCACGACCGCCGCGATCCAGTCGTCGCCGTACCGGACGGCGTGCCCCTCGGCGCGGGACGCCTCCAGGGCGGTGGCCGGGACGGCGGTGGCCTCGGTGAAGTCGACGGTGCCGTCGAGCACTTCGGAGACGGCGGCCGCCACGTCGTGCACCCCGCCGCCGTGCAGCACGAGCTGCGCGAGCCGGTCGTGGACGTCGGAGGCCCGCTCGATGACTCCGCTGCGGTCCCGGATGATCTCGTTGGCCCGCTCCAGGTCGGCGAGGGCCGAGCGGGTCTCGGAGAGCAGGTTGGCCGTGTCGATGGCGGCCGCGGCGAGCGCGGCGAAGGAGCCGAGCAGCGCGATCTGCTCGCGTTCGAAGACCCGGGCGCGCCGGTCGGCGGCGAAGAGGACGCCGATGACGTGGTGCCCCAGCGTCAGCGGGACGCCGAGGATGGCGACCAGTCCCTCGTCGCGGACCCCGGCGTCGATGGCCAGGGTGTGCTGGAACCGGTCGTCCTTGAAGTAGTCGTCGGTGACGTAGGGACGGGCGGTCTGGGCGACGAGCCCGCCGAGGCCCTCCCCCATGCCGAGCCGCAGCTGCTGGAAGCGGGCCGCGACCGAGCCTTCCGTCACTCTCATATAGGTGTCGCCCCGGGCCGGGTCGTTGAGGCTGAGGTAGGCGACGTCTGTGCCGAGGAGGGACCGCGCGCGCTGCACGATGGCCTGGAGGACGGCGTCGAGGTCACGCAGCCCCGCGAGGTCGTGGGCGGTCTCGAAGAGGGCCGACAGCTCGGCCTCGCGTCTGCGCCGGCCCTCCAGCTCCGAGCGCACGCGCAGCGCGAGCAGCTTGGCCTGTTCCAGGGCGACGATCTGCTCGGTGGGCCGGCCCTCGGCGCGGGCGAGCAGCACCGGCTGCTCGTAGGCGTCGGCGGACGCGCCCCTGGCCAGCAGTTCGAGATACGGGGTCTCGGCACCGGCCGGGGGCGCTCCGGCGGCGGAACGCTCGGTGGGCTGCACGTGATCGCGGGACATGCCGACAGGATTGCTCATCGCACCGCCACCTCGTCAGCCCTGTGGACAACTCCGGTTTCCGCCGGTCCGGGGCGTCGCCGTGCCACGGCTCAGTGCGCGGTCCAGCCGCCGTCGATGACGAGCGAGGTCCCGGTGACGAAGGACGCCTGCGGGGTGCACAGGTACGCCACCGCCTCGGCGACCTCCTCCGGTTCGATGAGCCGCTTGACCGCGCTGTCCTGGAGCATCACCTCGGCCAGGACCCGCTCCTCGGGGATGCCGTGCGCCCGGGCCTGGTCGGCGAGCTGCTTCTCGACCAAGGGGGTGCGCACATAGCCGGGGTTCACACAGTTCGAGGTCACCCCGTGGGAGGCGCCCTCCAGGGCCGCGACCTTGGACAGGCCCTCCAGCCCGTGTTTTGCGGCCACATAGGCCGACTTGAACGCGGAGGCGCGCAGCCCATGGACGGAGGACACGTTCACGATCCGGCCCCAGCCCTGCCCGTACATATGAGGCAGGGCGCCGCGGATGAGCCGGAACGGCGCCTCCAGCATCACGGTGAGCACGGTGTGGAAGGTGTCCGGCGGGAACTCCTCCAGGGGGCGCACCAACTGGAGCCCGGCGTTGTTCACCAGGACGTCGGTGTCGGCGGCGGCCTGCTCGGCGGCGGCGAGGTCGGTGAGGTCGAGGACGTGGGGCTCGACGGCACCTCCCAGGTCCTGGGCGTGTTCGGCGAGCGACTCCAGGCCGGCCGCGTCCCGGTCGACCGCTCTGACCTTGGCCCCCGCGGCCGCGAGCCGGAGCGCGCAGGCGCGCCCGATGCCGCCGGCGGCACCGGTGACCAGGGCGGTGCGCCCGCCGAGGTCGAGCGGGGAGGGCGGGGTCGAGCCGTGGGCGGGAGGGATGCTGGGCGGGGTCATGGGCTCGACCCTAGGCAGCGCCCTCCCCCGGCCACATATGGCCGCGGCCCATACTTCAGTCGGATTCCATAGGTTCGAACCACGTGGGTTCGTCGGCCAGGGCTTGTTTGATCCGGAACAGCTGGCTCTCCTTCATCCGGGGCAGGGCGTCCACCTCGAACCAGCCCACCTCCAGGGACTCGTCGTCGTTCACCCTTGCCTCGCCGCCGAGCGCACGGCAGCGGAAGGTGATGTCCATGAACTGGCACATGTCGCCGTTGGGGTAGGTGACCTCCTGGCCGGACCGGACCAGGACGACCCGTTCGGCGACGCACCGGACGCCGGTCTCCTCGTACACCTCGCGCACGGCGGCGGCCGCGGGCTGCTCGCCCGGTTCGGGGATGCCGTTGACCACCGTCCACTGCTGGTTGTCGGCCCGCTGCCCGAGCAGGACCCGCCCCTCGTCGTCGAACACGACGGCGCTGACGCCGGGGAGCCACAGCAGCTGGTGTCCGGCGGCGGCGCGGATCGTCCGGATGAAGTCAGGAGTAGCCATGCCCCGACCCTAACGGCGCCGCCCCCGCCCCCGGGGGCGCCGGGAGCGGGGGCGGGACGGAGAAAGGTGCGGTCAGGTGGTGCGGGCGCGCCGGGCGCGGACGCCTGCGCCGATCGCCCAGCCGAGTCCGCCCGCGGCGACCAGCACCAGGGCGATCTCGGGCAGGACGCCGAGCCGGGTGGCCGGGGTCTCGGTGGAACGCAGCGGCACCTTCTGGACGAGGGAGTCGGCGACGAACATGCCGGTCCGCTGGGTGATGGTCCCGTCCGGCATGATGATCGCGCTGACGCCGCTGGTCACCGGGACGGTGACGGTCCGGCTGTGCTCGACGGCGCGCACCCGGGACATGGCGAGCTGCTGGTAGGTCATCTCGCTGCGGTCGAAGGTGGCGTTGTTGCTGGGCACGGAGATGATCTGCGCGCCGTCCTCGACCTCGGAGCGCACCGCCCAGTCGAACGCGGCCTCGTAGCAGGTGACGAGGCCGACCCGGGTGCCGGCCATGGTGAACACGCCCGGTTCGCCGCCGCGGCTGAAGTCCTTGCGGACCATCGAGGTCCAGTCCTCGTTGATGGCCCCGACGAGCGAGCGCAGTGGCAGGTACTCGCCGAAGGGCTGGATCTGCCGCTTGTCGTAGGTGTCCACGGGCCCCTTCTCCGGGTCCCACAGGATCTGCTCGTTGAGCAGCCTGCCGTCCCGTTCGACGACACCGCCGACCGAGACGGGCACGCCGATCGCCTTGGCGGCCGTGTCGATGACGGCGCGGGCGTCGGCGTTGGCGAAGGGGTCGATGTCGGAGGAGTTCTCCGGCCACAGCACGAAGTCGGGCCGGGGGACCTTGCCGGCCTTCACCTCGGCCGCCAGGCGCTCGGTCTCCCGGGCGTGGTGGTCGAGGACGGCCCGGCGCTGGGCGTTGAAGTCGAGGCCGGCGCGGGGCACGTTGCCCTGGACGACGGCGACGGTCGCGGTGCCGTCCTGCGCCGTGTCACCGACCAGGGGCCGCGCGGCCAGGGCGCCCACCACGGGCACGGCCACGCTCAGCAGGGCCACGGCCGCGGCGGGTCGCCGTACCGTCCGGGTGCGGCGGCCGTCCACGGCGAGCCGCACGACCTCGTACAGGCCGAAGCCGCACAGGACCACGGCGAAACCGAGCACCGGGGTGCCGCCCACGGCGGCCAGCGGCAGGAAGACGCCGTCGGCCTGGCCGAACGCGATCTTGCCCCAGGGGAAGCCGTTGAACGGCGCCCGCGCGCGGGCCGCCTCTCCGGCGATCCAGAGGGCGGCCGCCCAGAGCGGCGAGCCGGGGAGCTTCGACACCGCGGCGATCCCGGCGCCCACCAGCGCCACGAAGACCGCCTCGATGGCCACGAGCGCGAGCCAGGGTCCGGGACCCACCTCCACACCGGTCCACACCAGCAGCGGCAGCAGGAAGCCGAGGCCGAACAGGTAGCCGAGGCCGAGTCCCGCCTTCCAGGTGCGGCCGCGCAGCACCCAGCCGAGGCCGGCGAAGGCAGGCACGGCCAGCCACCAGAGGGTGCGGGGCGGGAAGCTGACGTAGAGCAGCACTCCGGAGAGCGCGGCGGTGAGGGCCGGAACCAGACGCATGAGCCGTGCCGCGCGCGGCGAGGGCGCGATCGGCGGCTTGAGCTGGTCCGACTCGTCCACGGAGGTAGCGGTGACGGTCACTCCCGGAGTGTACGGCGGCCGGGCGCGCGGCCGACAGCGCGGCCGGGGCGGCGGGCGGCCCACCGGCCTGGCGCGCTCCCCCGCCGCCGGGCCGGCTTCCGTGCATCTCGGCGGATGACCCGTGCACGAGACGTCCACAAAACGCCCGCGTGCCGTTACGGTATGCCGCAGCCCCGGTCACAGCCGGTTCAGGTCCGGTGGGACGGGGTCCGTCACAGGTCGGGGGACCAATGCGGGGGGCGGGGTGGGTTCCACGGGGATGACGTCCGGGACGTGTCCGGACGAGGACAGCGACAGACGAAACGTTTCTGACGCGACGGGCATCGTGGTGCTGGGCGCCTGCGCCGCCTGGGCGCTGATCTCGGCGGCCGTCCACGGCGGGCGCCCCGAGGGCGTCCTGTTGGCGGTGCTCGCGGTCGCCGCCGGTTACGCGGTGGGGCGGATCGGCGGCGCGCTGCTGCCGGTCGCCGCACCCTGCGCCGGCGCGCTGGCCGGGGTGACGCTCACCCTGGCCGTCCCGCGGCTGGCGCCCGGCCCCCAGCCGCTCCCGCCGCTGGGCCACACGGGGGCCACGGCGGCCGTTCTGACCCTCTCGGCGGGCGCCGCCTGCTGCGCGGCCTGGTCGGCGAGGTCCACGCCACTTCGCCTGGGCCTTCGCGTGCTGGCCGCCGGGATCGCGGTGACGGCGGGCGTGCTGGGCTCCACCAGCGGCTTCGTCCTCTGCACGGCCGTCCTGCTCTGCTCGCTCGCCGCCGCACAGGTGCACCGGGGGGTAGGCATCGCGGGGCTGGCCGTGGCGGCGCTCGCGGTGACCGGGCTCACCTGGGCCATCGCGGGGAAGGCGGTGCCGGGCGGGCTCGGCGGCTGGCTGGAGGGGCAGCTGACCCGGCAGCGGGTCGAGCTGTGGCACGACGCCCTGCGCCTGGCCGGCCACGATCCCGCGCTGGGCATCGGGCCGGGCCGTTTCGGGGAACTCGGCGGGCCGGCCGGCGGCATGGTGCTCGCGGACACCAGACCGCACTCGGCGCCGTTGCAGCAGGCCGCGGAGCAGGGAATCGTCGGTCTGCTGCTGCTCGCGGCGGCCTTCTGCTGGATGCTGTTCGCCCTGTGGCGCACCCGGCGGCCGACGCCCGTCGCCCTCACCGCCGGCGCGACGCTGACGGCCGTGGCCGCGATCGCCGCCGTCGGCAACGCGCTCAGCTTCACGGCGGTGTCGGTGGGCGCGGGGCTGCTGGCGGGGCTGGCGACGGCACGGCCCCTGACGCTCGAATCGTCCCGGAGCCGCGAGTCCCCGTCCCGCGCGCGGGACGGTCATCCCGTGCCGTGAGCGCCGGGGCTCAGAGCGCGGTGCCCGCCGTCCGGGCGCGCAGTCGGTCCTCGATGACCCGGACGGCCGCCTCCGCGTCGTCCACGGTCACGGTGAAGGAGTGCCCGTCCCCCAGCCGCAGGACCAGCCCCTCACCTCGGCGTACGACGACGGCGGTGCCCTTCTCCGGCCGCCACCGGTAGCCCCAGCCGCCCCAGTGGCGCGGGGTGACCAAGGGCAGGAAGTCGGCGCCGACGACCTGGGAGAGGGGGATGCGGCGGCGGGGCACGCCGATGTGGCCGCAGCGCACCTCCAGACACTCCTGGTCGACCTTGAGCGCGACGTGCACGAAGGCGAGGGTGCCGAACAGGACGAGCAGTCCGGCGGCGATGCAGCCGACGACGGCCATGACGAGGGGGGCGAGGCCACCCGTCCACGCGGAGTCGACCGCCAGCTCGATACCGAGCGCCATACAGGCGGCGCCGACGAGCGCGAGCAGCCACTGGACCCTGTTGGTCGCCCGCCCGGTCCAGACGTCGGGATGCGGCTTCCTGCCGTGGGGGTGGTCCCTCATGGCTATGAGGTTACTCAGATTCCGCTGAGGTGGTACCACGCTGCACAGCGTGACTGCTCCGACCGGACGAGAGCGGACCGGACCGGTCCGCCCGGCGGCGGGCGGTCAGCCGGCGGGGCTGGTCGCCTTGAGGAGACGGCCTTCCGCGTACGTGAGGGCCGCCTCCGGCAGGGCTCCCTCGCGGCCGCTGAGCAGCACGGTCAGGGTGCCGGTGGTGGCGGCCCGCGGGGCGGGCTGCTCGCCGAGCCGGCGCAGCGCCTGCGCGGCGACCGCCCCGGCCGAGCCGTGCAGGACGAGCGGCGGGAAGCCGGGGCGCTGCACGGCGGCGCGGATGCGCTCGGCGACCAGCTCGTAGTGGGTGCAGCCCAGGACGACCGTGGTGACGTCCTCGGGGGTGAGCGCGGCGGCCGCGGCGACGGCGGCGTCGATGGCCGTCTCGTCCGCGTGCTCGACGGCCTCGGCCAGCCCGAAGCAGGGGACCTCGGTGACGTGCACACCGTCCGCGAAGTCCGTGATCAGTCCGCGCTGGTAAGGGCTGCCGGTGGTGGCGGGGGTGGCCCAGATGGCGACGGGGCCTCCGCCGGCGGCGGCCGGCTTGATCGCCGGGACCGTGCCGACGACCGGTATGCCGGGTTCGAGACGGGAGCGCAGGGTGGGCAGGGCGTGCACGGTGGCGGTGTTGCAGCCGATGATCAGGGCGTCCGGCCGGTGCGCGGCGGCGGCCTCGGCGACGGCCAGGGCACGCGCGGTGAGGTCCTCGGGGGTCCTCGGTCCCCAGGGCATGCCGTCGGGGTCGAGGGAGAGGACGAGATCCGCGTCGGGTCGCAGCCGCCGTACGGCGGCCGTCGCCGCCAGCAGGCCGATTCCGGAGTCCATCAGCGCGATCTTCACCCGGCCACGATAGACGATGGGCCCTTACGGGCGGCTGCCGTGGGGCAGACTGCGCGCGTGAGCGCCTTCGCGTGGATCGCCGCCTGCTCCCTGTCCGCCTGGCTGTGGTTGCTGCTGTGCCAGGGCTTCTTCTGGCGCACGGACGTCAGGCTTCCGCGGCGTACCGATCCCGGGGACTGGCCGTCCGTCTGTGTCGTGGTCCCCGCGCGGGACGAGGCGGCGGTGCTGCCCGCGAGCCTGCCGTCGCTGCTCTCCCAGGACTATCCGGGGCGCGCGGAGATCTTCCTCGTCGACGACGGGAGCGGCGACGGCACGGGCGAGCTGGCCCGGCGGCTCGCGCGCGAGCACGGCGGCCTGCCGCTGACCGTGGACTCCCCCGGCGAACCGCCGGCCGGCTGGACCGGCAAGCTCTGGGCGGTGCGCCACGGCATCGGGCTGGCCCGCGCGCGGGAGCCGGAGTACCTGCTGCTGACGGACGCGGACATCGCGCATGCCCCGGACAGTCTGCGGGAGCTGGTGGCGGCGGCCCGCGCGGGCGGCTTCGACGCCGTCTCCCAGATGGCCCGGCTGCGGGTGGACAGCCTGTGGGAGCGGCTGGTGGTGCCGGCGTTCGTGTACTTCTTCGCGCAGCTGTATCCGTTCCGCCGGATCGGCCGGAGGGGGACGCGGACGGCCGCGGCGGCGGGCGGCTGTGTGCTGCTGCGGGCCGAGACCGCCGTCGGGGCGCGGATCCCGGACGCCATCCGGGGCGCCGTGATCGACGACGTGGCGCTCGCGCGCGCGGTGAAGCGCGGCGGGGGCCGGATCTGGCTGGGGCTGGCGGACCGGGTCGACAGTGTGCGGCCGTATCCGCGGCTGGCCGACCTGTGGCAGATGGTGTCGCGCAGTGCCTACGCGCAGCTGCGGCACCAGCCCCTGCTGCTGCTCGGGACGATCGCCGGGATCGCACTGGTGTATCTGGTGCCGCCGGCGGCCCTGGCCTGGGGGGCAGCTGCCGGAGACGGCATGACAGCGGCCTTGGGCGGCCTGGCGTGGCTGGTGATGACCGCGACGTACGTGCCGATGCTCCACTACTACCGGCAGCCGCTGTGGCTCGCTCCGCTGCTGCCGGTGACGGCCTTCCTCTATCTGCTGATGACGGCGGACTCCGCCGTCCAGCACTACCGGGGGCGCGGCGCGGCCTGGAAGGGCCGCACCTACCCGCGTCCCGGCACGGTGCCCGACGAGGGCTGAGGCCCGCGCCGGCTACTTGCGGCCCGGGGTCCAGTTCATGCCCCAGCCGTAGGCGTGGTCGACGGTGCGCTGGGGGCTCACGCCGCGCTCGGGGACCAGGTAGCGGGCCTCACGCTGGACGACGAGGTCGTCGCCGTTGCGGGTGATCAGGGCGAGGGCGCACACCGTGGAGGGGACGGTGCACTCGTCGAGGGAGAAGTCGACCGGGGCGCCGTGCTGCGGGGTGAGGGTGACCGTGGCGTTGAGGTCGGCGAAGGAGCGCGCGCCCTGGTAGATGGTGACGAAGACCAGGATGCGGCTGAAGGCCTGCTTGTGGTCGAGGTTGATGGTGAGGTTCTCGCCGCTCGCCATGGCGCCGGTGCGGTCGTCGCCGTCGAGGTGGATGTAGGGCGGCTGGTGCAGTGCCCCGTAGGCGTTGCCCAGTGCCTGGATGACGCCCTTGCGTCCGTCGGACAGCTCGTACAGGGCGCACAGGTCGAGGTCGAGGTCGTCGTGCATGGCGACCGGGCGGCCGAGTTTGCTCGCCCAGCCGGAGAACTGCTTGCGCACCTGCCAGTTGAGGTTGACGCGCATGGCTCCCGAGGTGCCGCCCTGCTTGGTCAGGGAGACGGAGGGGGACGCCTTGGTGAGCGTCACCTTGCTGAGGCTGACCGGGGGCGCCTGGGGGACGGGCGGCGGGACCGTCGGCATGGCGGGCGGGGTCGCGGTCACGGGCGGCGGGGGCATCGTGACGGGCGAGGCGGGTGGGGGCGGCGTCATGGGGGCCGCGGCCGGGGGTGCGGCCTGCTGGGGTTCGTCGACGGTGATGCCGTAGTCGGTGGCCAGACCCGCGAGGCCGGTGTCGTAGCCCTGGCCGACGGCGCGGAACTTCCAGGCGCCCTGGCGCCGGTAGAACTCGCCCAGGACGAAGGCCGTCTCCACGGTGGCGCCGGTGCTGTCGAAGCGGGCGGCGACGGTGCCCTGCGCGGCGTCCCTGACCTCGATGTAGAGGTCCCGCACCTGACCGAAGGACCCGCCGTCCGCGGACGCGGCGAGGATGACGGTCTCGATCGCGGGCTCCACGCGCGGGAGGTCGACGACGAGGCGGTCGGTGACCTGGCCGCCGGCGTTCGTCCTGCCCTCGTGCCGGACGGCTCCGGAGGCGTGCGCGGGCTGGTTGTAGAAGACGAAGTCGGCGTCGGAGCGGACCTTTCCGCCGACGAGCAACAGGGCCGAGGCGTCGACGTCGGGTGTGCCCGGCGCCGAGTGCCAGCCCAATTCGACCGTCAAAGCCGTGGCCGGCACCGGAACATTGGACCCTTTCGACATTGTCATGTCCGCCCCCATCACTTGATCTTCGCGCACCGAGGGTGTCCCCGGCGGCCCGTCGAGTTCTACAGGGTCAACCTATTCCGCGCACCCGGGAACCCTGGAGAGGGGGAGGAGAAGACCTGAGGTCAACCGCCGGTAACGCCCTCGGAACTCGGCCTTTACCGGATCTGAACGCCGATTGCCGTCCCTTTTTGCCAAGTTCGCTCGCATTGGGGATCCGGCGTCACTGGGGAACCGTAAAACAACCCTCTTATCGGTCTCCCCAACCAGCACATCGTGGGCTTACCTTATGTGCCATGACCTCCCCCCGCTCCACGTATGGCGGCGGCTACTACTCCGCCTCCTTCCCGGACACCCCGATCTACGACTCGCTCGTGGCCGAGCGGGGCACCCCGCAGATCGCCCCGATCCGGGTCCCCGCCGCGTACGACAGCCCGGCCAGTCATCTGCCCGCGCTGCCGTCCGCGCTCCCCGCCCTCCCGGCGGGCCCGTCCCAGCCCTCCTACGGTTACCCGCAGGCGCCGCAGCCCTCTCCGCTGCAGCAGGCGCCCGCGGCGTACATCCCGCAGCAGGCCGCCCCGCGGGGATACCCCGGTCCGCAGGCTCCGCAGCAGCCTCGCCCGGTGGCTCCCGGCGGCATGGGCTACGAGGCCATGCGCCCCGCCGCCCCCCGGCCCGCCGCGCAGCAGTACCAGGACCCGTACAACAACCAGCAGCAGTACCGCGGCTACTGATCCGTCCCCGGGTCGTCGGCGCCACCTGGCACGATGACCCCATGGGACACCCACAGCTGCAGTCGATCCACGTCCACCCGGTCAAGGCGTTCCGGAGCATCGAGCTCCGGGAGGCTGTCGTGGAGCCCTGGGGGCTGGCCGGCGACCGGCGCTGGGCGCTGATCGACGCTGGGGGAAAGGTCGTGACACAGCGCCGGCATCCGCGGCTGGCGCGCGCCGCCGCCGAGCCGATGCCCGGCGGCGGCGTCCGCTTGTCCGCGCCCGGCATGGAGACCCTGACGGTCGCCGTGCCGCGCGCGGACGGCACCGTGCCGATGGACATCTTCGGCGACAAGGTGGAGACGGTCCCCGCCGAGGACGACGCCGCGCACCGCTGGTGCAGCACCTATCTCGGCACACAGGCGCGCCTGGTGCACCTGGACTCCCCCGCGACGCGCCGGCCCGTCGACCCGGAGCACGCCCTGCCCGGCGAGACGGTGAGCCTGGCCGACGGCTACCCGCTGCTGCTCACCACCACGGCCTCCCTCGACGCCCTCAACTCCCTCATCGCCCGCGGTGAGCACGCCGCCGAGGGGCCGCTGCCCATGAACCGCTTCCGGCCGAACGTCGTCGTCGCGGGCACCGCCGCCTGGGCCGAGGACGACTGGACCCGCGTCGCCATCGGGGAGGTCACCTTCCGGGTCGCCACGATGTGCGGGCGCTGCGCGGTCACCACCACCGACCAGCGCACCGGCGACCGCGGCAAGGAACCCCTGCGCACCCTCGGCGGACACCGCCGCATGGGCGGCAAGCTGGTCTTCGGCCAGAACCTGGTCCCCCTGGGCCCGGGCACGATCCGGGCCGGTGACCCGGTCGACGTCCTCGGCTGAGAAGATCTGTGCGAGTCCGGTGCTTCACGGGAACCGGGGCGGAGGGGCCGCGCGTTGGGCATGCTGTGAGATGTGTGTGAAGCGCGCGGGGGCGTGACGGAGCCGGAAGGGGGGTGACCGATGATGCGGGCGATCGCGGGACTGTGGCGCTGGCGGCACAATCCGCTGCGCCGTCGGACCGACGTGGCCGAGGGCTGGGTGGCCCTGCTGGCGATGCTGCTCATCGCCGTCGCCGCGCCCACCGCCGGCTCCCTGGTCGGCGGCGTCGCCCAGGAGTCCCTCCAGGACTCCGTGCGGCAGCAGCGCGCGTCCCGGCACCAGGTGTGGGCGACCGTGGTGCGCACCCTCGACGGGCCCCGGCTCGACCTCGACCCCGAGACCACCGCCGGACGCGGGGTCCGCGCCCGCGTCCTGGCCGACTGGACCGCCGCGGACGGCACCGCGCGCCACGGCGCGGTCACCGTCGATCTGAACAGCCCGGAGCCGGGCACCCGCTTCCCGCTGTGGACCGATCGTCAGGGCCGGGTCGCGGCCCCGCCGCTGGACTTCGCGACGGCGTCGGCGCACGCCGTGATCGCCGGGTTCGGTGCCGCGCTGCTCGCGATCGCCCTGATAGAGGCCGCCAGACGCCTGATCGTCTGGCGCATGGTCCGCGGCAGATACCTGAGTTGGGACCGCGCCTGGGACAAGGCCGGTCCCGACTGGGGCCGGACCGGCGCCGGCAGCTGACCGCCTTCCGGCTCTGGTCAACCCACCGTCCGCGCGCACGCTACGGTGGACCGGCCGAGGTCCTCGGCAGGCAGACCCGCGTACTACGAGGTGGGGGCACGTCAACACCATGGCACAGGGCACGGTCCAGGTGACGCACACCGGCACTTCGCGGTGGCGGCGCCGCACGGGTGAGTACGCGTCGCTCGCCGCGGCCCTGGAGGCCGCGGCCGACGGGGACGTCCTCACCGTCGCGCCCGGCACCTACCGGGAGAACCTCGTGGTGCGGCAGGCGATCACCCTGCGCGGACCCGAGGGCTCCCCCGGCTCGGTGCGCATCGCGCCCCTGGACGGCGTGCCGTTGACGGTCCGCGCCTCGGCGGTGGTGCTGGACCTGCATGTGGAGGGCCAGGACGCGGCGGCGCCCGCGCTGCTGATCGAGGAGGGCACCCCGGAGCTGTCCGGCATGCGGATCGTCACACGCTCGGCGGCCGGTATCGAGGTGCGGGGCGGCGCCCGGCCCACGGTGCGGCGCTGCACCGTCGACAATCCGGCGGGCGTCGGCATCGCCGTGCTCGACGGCGGTGGCGGGGTGTTCGAGGAGTGCGAGGTCGTCGCGGCCGGACAGGCCGGCGTCGCGGTGCGCGGCGGCGGGCATCCCCGCCTGGACCGCTGCCGGGTGCACCACACCTCGGGCTCCGGCCTGACGGCGACCGGGGACAACTCCGCGCTGGAGGCGGTCGGTTGCGAGATCTACGAGGTGCGGGGCTCCGGGGTGCAGATCACCGGCCGGGCCACCGCCCACCTCACCGACTGCGACGTGCACCGCACCACGTCCGACGGGGTCACCCTCGACACGGACGCCGTGCTGACCCTGGCGGACTGCCGGATCCACGACATCCCGGAGAACGCGGTCGATCTGCGGTCGCGCTCGGTGCTCACCCTCACCCGTACGACGGTGCGTCAGTTCGGGCGCAACGGCCTGTCGGTGTGGGACCCGGGCACCCGCGTCGACGCCAACCAGTGCGAGATCTTCGACAGCACCGGCGACTACCCGGCGGTGTGGGTCAGCGACGGCGCCACCGCGGTGCTGGACTCCTGCCGGGTGCACGACGTGCCGGACGCGCTGTTCGTCCTCGACCGGGGCTCCCGCGCGGACGTCGTGGACAGCGACCTGTCCCAGGTGCGCAACACCGCGGTGTCGGTGAGCGACGGCGCCACCGCCCAGCTCGACGACTGCCGTATCCGGGACGCCGCGACGGGTGCCTGGTTCCGTGACCACGGCAGCGGCGGCACGCTCAACAACTGCACGGTGGACGGCACGCAGACCGGGGTGATCGTCACCAAGGGCGCCGACCCGACGATCGAGCGCTGCACCGTCGACTCCCCGGCGGAGGCCGGCTTCTACGTCTCGGCGGGCGGCCGCGGCACCTTCCTGAACTGCCGGGTCCGGGGCAGCGCGGGCTACGGCTTCCATGTGATCGACGGCTGCCGTACGACGCTGCGCAAGTGCCGGACGGAGCGCTGTGCGCGCGGGGGCTACGAGTTCGCGGAGGGCGGCGGCGACGGGCCCGGGTCGGGCCCGGACGTCGAGGACTGCACGAGCGACGAGAGCGTGAGCCTGCGGCAGCAGCCCCCGATGCCGGAGCCCGTGGTGCAGACGGCGCACCAGGCGCCCGGCGGTCTCCTTGGCTCCGTCCCGGTGCCGCGCGGCGTCGAGGAGGAGGCGGCCGGCGTCCCGCTGCCCGGGCAGGCGTCCCGGACCTCGCAGGACGTCCTCGGTGAACTGGACGCGCTGGTCGGCCTGGAGAGCGTCAAGCGCGAGGTGCGCGCGCTGACCGACATGATCGAGGTGGGCCGGCGCCGCCGCGAGGCCGGGCTGAAGGCGGCCTCGGTCAAGCGGCATCTGGTCTTCACCGGTTCCCCCGGCACCGGCAAGACGACGGTCGCCCGTCTCTACGGCGAGATCCTCGCCTCCCTGGGCGTGCTGGAGAAGGGGCACCTGGTGGAGGTGTCCCGGGTCGACCTGGTCGGCGAGCACATCGGCTCCACGGCGATCCGCACCCAGGAGGCGTTCGAGAAGGCGCGCGGCGGTGTGCTGTTCATCGACGAGGCGTACGCGTTGTCCCCGGAGGACTCCGGCCGGGACTTCGGCAAGGAGGCCATCGACACCCTGGTGAAGCTGATGGAGGACCACCGGGACGCGGTCGTCGTGATCGTGGCGGGCTACACCGCGGAGATGGAGCGCTTCCTCCAGGTCAACCCGGGTGTGGCGTCCCGTTTCTCACGGACCATCACCTTCAGCGACTACGGGCCCGAGGAGCTGCTGCGGATCGTGGAGCAGCAGGCGGAGGAGCACGAGTACCGGCTGGGCCCGGGAGTCGCCGAGGCGCTGCGGAAGTACTTCACGGTGCTCCCGAAGGGCCCCGCGTTCGGCAACGGCCGTACGGCCCGGCAGACCTTCGAGGCGATGGTGGAGCGGCACGCGGGCCGGGTGGCCCAGCTCCCGGAGCCCAGCACGGACGATCTGACCCTGCTGTACACGGAGGACCTGCCCGAGCCGGCCTGACCCGGGCGGGGCCCGGCCTGCGCCGGTCAGCTCTCGGGGCGCTGCCCCGGCACCTCCGGGTGCAGCCGGCCGAGCAGCCGCTGCCGTTCCTCCGCGAAGGCGGGGTCGGCCTGGTAGTCGCTGTGGCCGTGGATGGGTGCGGGCAGCGGGTGTTCGGCGGTGCGCCCGTAGGCGAGCGGGTCCCTGAGGGCCTCGCGGTCCACGGCGGGGCCCGCGTGGCCGGGCAGCCGGACCGGCCCGCCGATGGGGTCGGTGCGCCGGTACAGGTTGCGCCAGCAGTCCACCTCGGCGTGCAGCGAGGCGAGCGCGTCGGGGCCGAAGTGGGCGGGGAACCATCGGCCGTAGAGGCGTTCCAGCGGGGAGCCGTAGGTGAGCAGCGCGACCCGTCCGCGGTCGGCCGGGGTCAGCTGCCAGGCGGCGGCCGCGGCGAGGACGCTGCCCTGGGAGTGCCCGGAGAGGACCAGGCGGCGGCCTTCCTCGGCGCGGGTCCAGGTGGCGATCCGCCAGGTCAGGTCGGGCACCGCGCGTTCGGCGTAGCAGGGTGGCGCGAAGGGGTGTGCGGCGCGCGGCCAGAAGGTGCCGACGTCCCAGAGGATGCCGATGGTGCGGCGGGCGGAGGCGTCCTTGTAGGCGCGCCGGCCCCAGGTGACGAACAGTATGAAGCCGAAGCCGATGAGCCAGGAGCCGAGGGCCTGCGCGGTCTGCGCGGCGCCGTGCACGACGGCGTAGGTGCCCGCCGCCGTCTCGCTCGGGGTGTCCCCGGTGGTCAGCGCGCCGGCGAGGGCTCCGGCGCCGAGCAGCAGGGTCGCGGCGGCGGTGACGGCGACGACGAGGGGCGCGCGGTCGGTGAGGGTGGCCATCGCGCGGGTGCTCGCGATACGGCGGGTGCGGACGAGGTCGTGGGGCTCGTCGGCGTAGTCGGCCTCGACGGCGGCGAGTTCGGCGCGGCGCAGCCGCCAGGCCCTCCGCGCCAGCAGGCCGAGGAGCAGCAGCAGGAGCACCAGCAGCGGGGGGATCACGGACGCCTGCCAGGTCAGCAGGACGGGCGGGCCGGGAATCGACGCGCCGGTCCCGTCCAGCCAGTCGGCGACGCGCTGGGAGACGCCGCCGGACATCACACCGCCGAGCGCGCAGGCCAGCATCACGACGGCGGGCCCGCCGAGGCCGCGCATCGCGGCGCGCGGGTCGGGTGCCGTGCGGTGCAGGAGGTGCGCGACGACGGCGAGGGTGACGGCGGTCAGGCCCTGGAGGAGGGCGATGGCGCCGAAGGTGGCGTCGCCCGGGAGGCGGCCCGCCGACTGCCAGCCGGGCCGCTCCCAGCCGGCGTAGACGAGGGTGAGGACGAGCAGCGCGAGGGCGGCGAGCGGAAGGCGGCGGACCAGATGGGCGTCGAGCTCGCGGTCCAGCCGGTTCTCGCTGCGGCCCCGGCGGCACACCACCCACACCACGGCGGCCGCGCCGACGACGAGGGCCGCGTCGAGGAGCCGGCCGAGCGCGTCGAGCAGCGGGGGGCCGCCCGGGCGGCGGTCGAAGCGGGCCGCGGCGGAACCGACGGCGGCGGCCACCGTCAGCAGTCCGGCGGCGGTGTGCGCGGCCCGCAGCCGGGCGACGAGTCGGCGGCCGTACCAGAAGCCGGGGCGCCCGAGGGCGGTGCCGCCGGCCGTCTCGTCGGGTTCGGGCTGCCGGGCCATCGGCTGCTGGGACTCGTAGGCGCTCCAGGTGCGCCGGGAGAGGTACCAGAGCAGTCCGGTGAGGGTCGTGGGCACGACGGCGGCGAGGGCGAGTCGGCGGCCGGGTCTGCTCCACCAGCCGCCGTCCGACAGGAAGCCCAGCCAGCTGTGCCGGCCGGCGCAGGCGTCGGTGCCGGCGCACTGCCAGGCCGTGAGGTCCAGGGCGACCTCGCAGGCGGCGGCGACGAGCAGCACGGTCAGCGTGAGACCCGCGAGCCGGACGAGCACGCCGTACACGCGGACCGTGCGGGCGCGGTCACGGGCGGCGGGGCGCATCCAGTGGGCGAGGTTCACCACCATGAAGGGCAGGAGCAGCAGCCATAACGCGCGGGCGCTGTTGCCGGAGGTGAGGTTGCACCAGACGTACGCCTCGGGGACCGGCCGGCCCCGGTGGTCGCCGGGGCGGCTCTCGGCGTCGACGTCGTCGGCGCGGCGGAAGACGGCGGCGGTGTCGTCGCCGGTGATCCGCTCGGTGCGCGGGTCGTCGAGCATCTGCTGCGGTGTGGTGCCGCCGACGCCGTGGACGAGGAGTTCCAGGGCGATCCTGGCCTCCCCCGCGTTACAGGTGTCCGGCGGCGCCGTGTCCTCTTTGTGCGTCGAGGCGTGTTCGCGCGCACGTCCCATCTTCGGCACCTCCCCCGTGACGAGCCCTCGCGTGTGTCCGTGCGGGCACAGGATCTCCGTTCCGGGGCCCTCGTACACCTCCCGTCACGGAATCTCCCCGGAGCGTGTGCGGCGCGGGCCGACGGCCGACCCGGAAAGTGGCATGCACGCGTCGGGGCGGCCGGTGGCGCGGGTGGGGGCGGCCCGTGCGAGGATGGGTCGTCCCGCGCCCGGGCAGGGGCGAGAATGTCCTTGTCGGACAGGGTGGCGGGGCAGGTCGGACGGCAGCGGCGAGAGGACCGGAGCGTACGTGAGCGAGAATCAGAACCTCCTCGCGGAGCAGCGACGCGCCCTGATCCTGGACGAGGTACGGCGCCGAGGCGGGGTGCGGGTCAACGAGCTCACCCGCAAGCTCGGCGTGTCGGACATGACGGTGCGCCGGGACCTCGACGCGCTCGCCCGGCAGGGCGTGCTGGAGAAGGTGCACGGCGGCGCCGTCCCGGTGGTCGAGGCGAGCACGCACGAACCGGGCTTCGAGGCCAAGTCGGGATTGGAGCTGACGGCGAAGGAGGACATCGCGCGGGCGGCGGCCGAGTTGGTCGCGCCGGGCAGCGCGATCGCCCTGTCGGGCGGCACGACGACGTTCGCGCTGGCGCATCGGCTGGTCGACGTCCCCGATCTGACGGTGGTCACCAACTCGGTGCGGGTGGCCGACGTCTTCCACGCCGCGCAGCGCACGACCGGCCCCCGGCAGGGCGCGGCCACGGTCGTGCTCACCGGCGGGGTGCGCACCCCGTCCGACTCGCTGGTCGGCCCGGTCGCCGACCAGGCGATCGCGGCGCTCCACTTCGACGTGCTGTTCCTCGGTGTGCACGGGATATCGGCCGAGGCCGGGCTGTCCACGCCGAATCTGGCGGAGGCCGAGACCAACCGGCGTCTGGTGCAGTCGGCGCGGCGTGTCGTGGTGATCGCCGACCACACCAAGTGGGGTGTGGTGGGGCTGAGTTCGTTCGCGACGCTGGAGCAGGTCGACACGCTGGTCACGGACTCCGGGCTGGACGCGGGCGTCCGCGCGGAGATCGCGGAGCATCTGCGGCTGGTGGTGGCGGGCGAGCCCGATGAGGGTGCAGACATCTGACGAAGCGCCAACTAGGGTGACGCTGCCCGGTACAGCATCACCCACAGGGGGTTGTCGTCCATGGCTCATCTGCTGCGTGAAGTGGGACTCGACTTCGTCGGGGCCGCTCCCGTACGGCACGTCTTCGCACGGGAGACGGCCGCGCCGCCCGAGGCGGTGTTCACGGCGCTCGCCGAGGACGTGGCCGGGTGGACGCAGTGGTTCTCGGCGGTGACCCTGGCCCGGCCGCTGGACGGCGGGGCGCGGCGCGAGATCCGGCTCAAGGGCGGTGGGCGCTTCGAGGAGACGGTGCTCGCGGCCGAGCGCCCCGAGGTGTACGCCTATCGCGTCGACCTGACGAACGCGCCGGGGTCGCGGGCGATCGTCGAGGAGTGGCGGCTGACCCCGTCCGGTGCGGGCACCCGCATCCAGTGGACCGTCGCGGTGGACGGCACGGCCCCCTTCCGGACCTCGGTGCGGCTGGCGCGCGCGGGTCTCGGCCGGGCGTTCCGGGGCGCGGTGACCTCCCTGGACCGGCGGCTGGCCGCCTCGGCGTCCTGAACCGGCGCCCCGAGCGCGCTCACTCGGGCCAGACGCCCGTGGCGAGCAGCTGCTCGAGGGCCGCCGCGTACGGCCTGACGTCGAGGCCCTGCTCGGCGAGCCAGGCGTCGGAGTAGTACTTGTCGAGGTACCGGTCCCCCGGGTCGCACAGCAGCGTCACCACGCTGCCCCGCCGCCCCTCGGCCACCATCTCGGCGACGATCTTCAGCGCGCTCCACAGGCCGGTGCCGGTGGAACCGCCCGCCTTGCGGCCGATGGCCCCCTCCAGGGCGCGTACGGCGGCGACGCTCGCGGCGTCCGGCACCTTCATCATGCGGTCGACGGCGCCGGGCACGAAGCTCGGTTCCATCCGGGGCCGGCCGATGCCCTCGATCCGGGAGCCGCAGTCACAGGTGACATGGGCGTCACCGGTCGTCCAGCCCTCGAAGAAGCAGGAGTTCTCCGGGTCGGCGACGCAGATACGGGTGTCGTACTGCATGTAGTGGACGTAGCGGGCGAGGGTCGCGGAGGTGCCGCCGGTGCCGGCCGTCGCGACGATCCAGGCGGGCTCCGGGAACCGTTCGAGGCGCAGCTGGCGGAAGATGGACTCGGCGATGTTGTTGTTGCCGCGCCAGTCCGTGGCCCGTTCCGCGTACGTGAACTGGTCCATGTAGTGGCCGCCCGTCTCCACCGCGAGGCGGGCCGACTCCTCGTACATCCGGCGGGAGTCGTCCACGAAGTGGCACCGGCCGCCGTGGAACTCGATGAGACGGCACTTCTCGGCGCTCGTCGTGCGGGGCATGACCGCGATGAAGGGCACGCCGATCAGCTTGGCGAAGTACGCCTCGGAGACGGCCGTCGAGCCGCTGGACGCCTCGATCACCGGGCGGTCCGGCCGGATCCAGCCATTGCAGAGGCCGTACAGGAACAGCGAGCGGGCCAGCCGGTGCTTGAGGCTGCCGGTGGGGTGCGTGGACTCGTCCTTGAGGTACAGATCGATGCCCCACCGCTCGGGCAGCGGGAAGCGCAGCAGGTGGGTGTCGGCCGAACGGTTCGCGTCCGCCTGCACCTTGCGGACGGCGTCTTTCAGCCAGGCGCGGTAGGCGGGGTCGCTGCGGTCGACGTCGAGGGTCACGCCGGACGGGGTCTGCTGGACGGTGCTCACGGCGCTGCTCCTCGTGCTCCCGGCAGCGGCGGATCGCGCTGCCGTCCCTTCGAGCATAAACATCTTCCGTACGCTTCTCACCTGCATAAACACACCTTTGAGACACCCAAAGGCACCCCTGGGTGGGCGCGCGCGGCGCACCCGGTGGGGGCGCATCCGCGCGAGTGCTCCGAGCGCCCCCGGCGAGGGGCACGCGCGCACTGGTGCGCGACGCGGGACGGGGGCAGACTGCACCCGACAGGGTGCACACTGGATCACGACCGGGACCCGGGCCGGTCCCCGCGCGGAGCGGGCCGGCCACCGGGACGCACGAGGGGGCGGGGCATGGCGGAGGACGAGTTCACGGCCAAGGGCGTGCGGATCGGGAAGCGGCTGCGCTCCCTGACCCGGGCCGGACAGGTGCGGATCAGCGACGGCCGGGTGCAGCTGCTCACCAGCTACGGCACCGAGATCGACAGCGCGCCGGTGCAGGCGGTCCGCGCGTCCCGGCCCTGGTTCGCGCCGGACGACCGCGCCCTCGCCGACCTCAACGGCAAGCGCTACTCACTGACGTTGGGGGATCACGACCCCGCGCCGGGCGAGCCCGGACCGCCCGCCGCGCGCCGGTTCATCGAGGCCGTACGAAGGGCTGCGGGGCGTAACGGCTGAGTCACCGCGAGTTGCGTTACCGCGCCTCCTGCGCCACGCTGGTCTCACGTCACTCTGGGTTTACCGGCGACAACGCTGCGAACCAGCCCGCCGGCCACGACAGCAGGCGGCCGTTTCCTTCAAGCACCCTGCTGGATCCGTACTCCGTGTTCTTCCGGACCTCTTCAGTCGGGGAGTCGCAGCCGTGATCAGATACCCAAGCAGGCACTGCGCGGTGGAGCTCCAAGCCCTGCCGTCGCGGATCGGCCAGGTCCGCAGAATCGTATCGGCGCAGTTGCGCTACTGGCATCTGGACCCGTTGATAGACCGCGCCGCGCTCGGCGTGACCGAGCTGTTGACCAACGTCCATCAGCACGCACGGCCGGACAAGACGTGCACCGTGGAGATCGAGCTGCTGCTCGACCGACTGACGGTGTCCGTGCACGACCACGACCCGCGGCTTCCGGTCGCCGCCGACCCCGGGGACACCGAGGCGCTCGCCACCTGCGGGCGCGGGCTCGCGATGGTCGCGGCCCTCAGCGAGAGCTGGGGCGTGCGGCCGGAGGGCGAGTCCGGCAAGGTCGTGTGGTTCTCGCTGCCGACGCCCGGTGCCGCGCCGTCGGCGGCCGCGCGGCCGCCGCGTCGCGTCACCGTGGAACAGCCCGTGCGCCGTCTCGCGGCGGTCGGTCCGCCGGTCGACCTGCGTCGCCCGGAACGCGCTCCCGCCCGGTCGGCCGTTGCCGGCTGACCGGGCGGTGAGGGGGACTTGAGGGCGGCCGGGCGAGGGTGTCACACGGGGCCGTCCCTGCCCGTGCGGCCGAACTCCTCGTTCAGGACGGACAGCCGGCGCCAGTACTCGTCCTCGTCGATCTCGCCGGAGGCGAACCGGTGCCCGAGGACGGTGATCGGCGAGCTGTCGTCGGGACGGGTGGGCCGTGGGCCACGGCGGCCGCGCCAACCCGTGCGGCGCAGCAGCGTGATGCCGCCGATCACGACGGCCGCCCAGATCAGCGGGAACAGCAGGATCCACGGGCCGGGCCCGCCGTCGGCGAAGTGTGCGAGGGTCTGCATCTCGAGTCATCTCCCGGGTCGCTCCGGACGTTCTGCGGTGATGACTCGAGCCTCGCCCCGCGAGGGGGTCCGCGTCGTCGTTCGGCCGGCGGCACCGTGCGTACCCCCCGGGGAGTACGCCGTCAGGTCCCGGCGGGCCCTTCGAGGTACGCCACGTTCTCCCGGTCCTCGGCGTCGGGGCCGGCCCCGGTGGTGAACCAGGCGTCGAGGATCTCCTTGAGCAGCGGCTCCGAGGTCAGACGCAGGCTGAGGGCGAGCACATTGGCGTCGTTCCAGCGGCGGGCGCCCTGCGCTGTGTAGGCGTCGGCGCACAGGGCCGCGCGGACACCCGGCACCTTGTTCGCGGCGATGGACGCGCCGGTGCCGGTCCAGCAGCACACCACGGCCTGGTCGGCCGTCCCGGCCGCGACCTCGCGGGCCGCCGCCTGCGAGCAGACGGCCCAGCGCGCGTCGTCGCCGGGGCTCAGCGCGCCGTACGCCAGCACGTCGTGGCCCCGGCCGCGCAGCTCGGCGACGAGGAGCCGGGCGACGGGTTCGTCCATGTCCGAGGAGACGGCGATCCGCATGGGAGGAAGTCTAGGGGGCATCCTGTCGATCAGGCCGGATCAGCGAGCGGCGTCCGGTGCCGTGCATCGCAAGACGGAGGCGGGAGTCGATGCGGAGCTTCGGCGATTGACGACAACGCGGCGAGGTGCGGTGCCGGACGCCGGGAGCCCGGCATGATCAGCGAGACGCCGCCTACGACGCCAGCGCGGTGAGCGGGTCGTCGAGCACCGGCTGCCACGCCAACTCGGCGGCGCCGACGAGGCTGTTGTGGTCGAGGCTGCACGCGAGGATCGGGACGCCGCCACTCTGGCCCCACAGACTGCGGTCGGCGACGACCGCGCGCAGCCGTCCGGGGTCGGCGTCGAAGAGGGTGCCGTGCAGCCCGCCGAGGATAATGCGGTCGGGGTTGAGGATGTTGACGAGGCCCGCCAGGCCGAGGCCGAGCCGGTCGATGAGGGCCTCGGTGGCGGTGCGGACCGCCGGGTCGTCGTAGTGGCCGCGGATCAGGTCGTTGGCCTGCTGGAGCAGCGACACCACGGGGCCGGGTTCGCGGCCGGCCGCGGTGAGGAGGGCCAGCGGGTCCGCCTCGACGTCCAGGCAGCCTCGGCTGCCGCAGTGGCAGGGCCGGCCCTCCGGATTCACGGTGAGGTGGCCGACCTCCAGGGCAAGGCCCGAACTGCCGGTGTGCAGACGGCCGTCCAGGACGAGCGCGCCGCCGACACCCCGGTGCCCGGTGGCCACGCACAGCAGGTCGCGGGCGCCCCGCCCTGCTCCGTGCCGGTGCTCGGCGAGCGCGGCGAGGTTGACGTCGTTGCCGGCGAACGCGGGTCCGGTGATCCCGGCCGCGCGCACGCACTCGGTGAAGATGCGGCGGACCGGGGCGCCCGCGGGCCACGCCAGGTGCAGCGGGTTGAGGGCGAGGCCGTCCGGCTCGGCGACGGCGGACGGGACGGCGAGCCCGGCCCCCACGCACCGCCGGCCGGTCTCGCTCAGCAGGTCCGCGCCTGCCTCGACGACCGAGCCGAGCACCTTGGCCGGGTCGGCGTCCACGGTCTCGCAGCCCGGAGCGGTGGCGACGATACGGCCGCCGAGGCCGACCAGCGCCGCCCGGAACCCGTCGGCGTGCACCTGGGCGGCGAGGACGACCGGGCCGTCCTCGGCGACGGACAGCCGGTGCGAGGGCCGCCCCTGGGAGCCGGCCGCGGCGCCCGGCCGGGCGTCGACCCTGATCAGACCGAGCGCCTCCAGCTCGGCGGCGACCACTCCGGCGGTCGCCCGCGTGACGCCCAGTTCGGCGGTGAGGACGGCGCGTGTGGGGGCGCGTCCGGTGTGCACCAGCTCCAACGCGGGCCCGAGCGCACCGCGCCCGCGCTCCAGTCGCGTCCTCGGGGTGGTGGTCCCTTCCCCCGCCGGCCGGGGGTCCGCCTTGCCGCTCATGAGGGCGAGTCTCCCATGATCCCGGAACGCGGTGACCCAGGTGACCCAGGGTCTCTCGTCCGGATCCTGCCGGGCTCGCGGGGTCTGGCACCGCACCCTGATCCGGCCTGATCCAGGCGAAAGACCCTAGAGCCCGCTCACTCTCAGCGTGACGTTCAGCCGCCCCGTCAGCCCCAGCTCCGGGGGCGCCGTGCCCGGGTGAACCCTGGGAACGCCGTGGTAGGCGAGCCGCGAGGGACCGCCGAACACGAAGAGGTCGCCGCTGCGCAGTTCGACGTCCGTGTACGGCCGGGTCCGGGTCGCGGTGTTGCCGAAGCGGAAGACACAGGCGTCGCCGAGGCTCAGGGACACCACGGGTGCCGTGGACTGCTCGTCGGCGTCGCGGTGCATGCCCATGCGGGCGTCGGAGTCGTAGAAGTTGATCAGCGCGATGTCGTACGGCCCGGCCTCCTCGCCGAGGGCGTCGCGCACGGCGCGCCGGGCCAGGGTGCCGAGCCGCTCGGGGAAGGGCTTGACCGGGGCGCCGTCGCCGTCGACGACGGTGCGGGCGTAGGCATACGGGTACCAGTGCCAGCCGAGGCACACCTGCCGGGCCGTCATGGTGCCGCCGCCGGGCGTGCGTACGGTGCGCAGTCCGGCCGGGGGGCGGGCCCAGCCGCGGCAGGCGTCCAGCAGCCCGCGCTGCGCCTCCGCGTCGAGCCAGTCGGGCACGTGCACCGCGCCCGGCGCGACGACGGCGCGCTCGCGCGGGAACAGCTCGGCCTCCATGTCCCCCATCCTCCCCCACCGTCCTCGGGTGCGGGCGGGCGGCCGTGGTCGCTTAGCCTTGACGCACGATGAACGACCGGATGACGACGCCCTGGGGCGATCTCGCGCTGACCCGCTTCCCCGAGGACCCCCGCGACAGGCTGCGCGCCTGGGACGCCTCCGACGAGTACCTCCTCGCGCACCTCGCCGAGCAGGACGTCCCGCTGTCGGGCACGGTCGTGGTCGTCGGAGACCGCTGGGGCGCCCTGGTCACGGCGCTGGCGGCGCACCGGCCCACCCAGATCACGGACTCGTGGCTGGCCCAGGAGGCCACCCGGGCCAACCTCGCCCGGCACGGCGTCGAGCCCGGCGCGGTCCGGCTGCTCACCACGCAGGACCCGCCGCCGGACCGGGTCGACGTCCTCCTGGTGCGGGTGCCGAAGAGCCTGGCGCTGCTGGAGGACCAGCTGCTGCGGCTGGCGCCCGCGGTGCACGAGGGCACGGTCGTCGTGGGCACCGGCATGGTGCGGGAGATCCACACCTCGACGCTGGAGCTGTTCGAGCGGATCCTCGGGCCGACGCGGACCTCGCTGGCGAAGCGGAAGGCCCGGCTGATCCTCTGCACGCCGGAGCCGTCGGCGGAGCGGTCCGCGAACCCGTGGCCGTACACCTACACGCTGCCCGACGGGGTCGGGACGGCCTCCGGGAGCACGGTCGTCAATCACGCGGGCGTGTTCTGCGCCGACCGGCTCGACATCGGCACCCGGTTCTTCCTGGCGCATCTGCCGGGCGGGCGGGGCCCGCGGCGGGTGGTGGACCTCGGGTGCGGCAACGGCGTCGTGGGGACGGCGGTGGCGCTGGCGAACCCGGAGGCCGAGGTGCTTTTCGTCGACGAGTCCTTCCAGGCCGTCGCCTCGGCGGAGGCGACGTTCAAGGCGAACGGGGTGCCCGGGCACGCCGAGTTCCGCGTGGGCGACGGGATGGCGGGCGTGCCGGACGGCAGCGTCGACCTGGTGCTGAACAACCCGCCGTTCCACTCCCACCAGGCCACCACCGACGCGACGGCCTGGCGGATGTTCACGGGGGCGCGGCGGGCGCTGCGGCCGGGCGGCGAGCTGTGGGTGGTCGGCAACCGGCACCTCGGCTACCACGTGAAGCTGCGGCGGCTGTTCGGCAACAGCGAAGTCGTCGCCTCCGACCCGAAGTTCGTGGTGCTGCGGGCGGTCCGCCGGTAGGCGGTGTCAGGGGGCGCCGCTCCGCGCGCCCGCCAGCACCGTGATGATCCCGGCGACCGTGCGCGCCATCGCCTCCCGGCCCACGCTGAGGTACGTGCGCGAGTCGACGGCGTCCGGACGGGCGGCGAGGAAGTCGCGGATCGCGTTCGTCATCGCGAGGTTGAGGGCGGTGCCGACGTTCACCTTGGCGATGCCGCCGACGACCGCCTGCGTCAGCTCGCCGTCGGGGACGCCGGAGGAGCCGTGCAGGACGAGCGGGACGTCCAGCGCGGCGGACAGGCGCTTGAGCAGGGCGTGGTCGAGGGCGGCGGTGCGGGTCGTCATGGCGTGCGAGCTGCCGATGGCGACGGCGAGGGCGTCCACACCGGAGTCGGCGACGAACGCGCTCGCCTCGGCCGGGTCGGTACGGGCGCCGGGGGCGTGCGCGTCGAGCGGCGGCTGTCCGTTCTTGCCGCCGACGCACCCCAGTTCGGCCTCGATCCACAGGCCCTGGGCGTGTGCCCAGTCCGCGGCGGCCTTGGTCGCGGCGAGGTTGTCGAGGTAGGGCAGGCGGGCCGCGTCGTACATGACGGAGCTGAACCCGGCGGCGGGCGCCTGGCGCAGCAGGTCGTCGCTCTGGACGTGGTCCAGGTGCAGGGCGACGGGGACGGCGGCGCGTTCGGCGGCGGCGACGGCCGCGCGGGCGAGCGGCATGAGACGTCCGTGGCGGAACGTGACGGCGTTCTCGCTGACCTGGAGGACGACGGGGGAACCGGTGCTCTCCGCGCCGGCGACGACCGCCTCCACGTGCTCCAGGGTGATGACGTTGAACGCGGCGACGGCGGAGCGGTCGGCGGCGGCGCGGGTGACGAGCTCGCCGGTGGTCACGAGGGGCACGGCCTGTCCTTTCTGGGCGGGCGGCGGACGACGGGCGACAGACGCCGGACGGTGCGGGCGGGTCGGGGGCGGCGGCGACAGAGGGCGGTGCCGTCAGGGAGTCCAGGGAGCTGGAGCTCAGGGAACTCAGGGAGCTCAGGGAACTCAGGGAGCGAGGATCACCGAGCGGGTGAGGTGGCGCGGCCGGTCGGGGTCGAGGCCGCGGGCGGCGGCGACGGCGACGGCGAGCCGCTGGGCGCGGACCAGTTCGGCGAGCGGGTCGAGCCGGCCCTCGATCCACCGGGCGCCGGTGGCGCCGACCTGTGCGGCCAGCCCTTCGGGGGCCTCGCCGAACATCCAGGTCGCGGTGCCCGTGGTGGTGACGCTGATCGGGCCGTGCCGGTACTCCATCGCCGGGTACGCCTCGGTCCAGGACAGGGACGCCTCGCGCATCTTCAGGGCGGCCTCGTTGGCGAGGCCGACGGTCCAGCCGCGGCCCAGGAAGGTGAACTGCGCGCATCCGGCGAGTTCGCCGGGGAGGGGGTCGGTGAGCGCGGTGCGCGCGTCGGCGACGGCGGCCTCGGGGTGGAGTCCGAGGTGGGCGCGGAGCAGGGTGAGCGCGGTGGTGGCGAAGCGCGTCTGCACGACCGAGCGTTCGTCCGCATAGTCGAGGACCACGAGGTCGTCGGCCGCCGACAGGACGGGAGTCTCGGGGTCGGCGGTGATCGCCGTGGTGCGGGTCCGCCCCTTCGCGCGCCCCAGCAGGTCCAGGACCTCGGTGGTGGTGCCGGAGCGGGTGAGTGCGAGGATCCGGTCGTAGGCGCGCCCGGCCGGGAACTCGGAGGCGGCGAAGGCGTCCGTCTCGCCCTGACCTGCCCCTTCGCGCAGCGCGGCGTACGCCTGCGCCATGAAGTACGAGGTGCCGCAGCCGACGACCGCGACCCGCTCCCCCGCCTCCGGCAGCCTCCCGGCGGTGGCGGACGCGTCCGCCGCGGCACGGGTCCAGCACTCCGGCTGGCTGTTGAGCTCGTCCTCGACATGCGTCATGCCGTCACCCTCCCGACCCTGCGGCCTGAATGCTCGTTCTTGCAAGATAGAGCCAGCTTTCGAGCAGAATCAAGCAAAGTGACGGGGCGAGCGTGCGCTAAGGTCGCGGGAGATCGAGGAATGGAGGGCGGATGTCGCGCGACGCCCGCTGGAAGGCGCTGCTGGATCTGCTCGTGGAACGGGGCCGGCTGGACGTCGAGGAGGCGGCCGCCGAGCTGGAGGTCTCCGCCGCCACGATCCGCCGCGACCTCGACCAGCTCGCCGCGCAGCAGATGCTGGTCCGCACGCGTGGCGGCGCGGTCGTGCACGGGGTGTCGTACGAGCTGCCGCTGCGCTACAAGACCGCGCGCAACGCCTCGGAGAAGCAGCGCATCGCCGGTGCGGTGGCGGATCTCCTCGCGCCGGGCGAGGCGGTCGGGCTGACCGGCGGCACGACGACGACCGAGGTGGCCCGCGCCCTCGCCGTCCGCGGCGACCTCACCTCGGGCACGCCCGCGCTGACCGTCGTCACCAACGCGCTCAACATCGCCAACGAGCTCGCCGTACGGCCCCAGTTCAAGATCGTGCTGACCGGCGGGGTCGCGCGTCCGCAGTCGTACGAGCTGATCGGGCCGCTCGCGGACGGTGTGCTGTCGCAGATCACCCTCGATGTGGCGGTGCTCGGCGTGGTGGCCCTCGACGTCACGCACGGGGCCGCCGCGCACGACGAGGCGGAGGCGGCGATCAACCGGCTGCTGTGCGAGCGCGCCGAACGCGTGATCGTGGCGGCGGACTCCAGCAAGCTCGGCCGGCGGGCCTTCGCCCGGATCTGCGCCGTGGACACCGTGGACACCCTGGTCACCGACACGGCGGCCGACCCGGAGCTCGTACGCGGCTTCGAGGAGGCCGGCCTGCGGGTCCTCACCGTCTGAGCGCCCCGGCCGCCCCCCGTCCGGCCAGGCCCGTCCGCCCGATTCCTTCTACCCTGGGAGCGAGCACATGGCGGGCCGAGGAGGCTGCGATGAGCACGACTCCCATCGAGGCGGACGCACCCGGGGCGAAGGGGTACGTGCCGATCGCCGACCACGGGCTGATCGGTGATCTGCGCAGTGTGGCCCTGGTGGGCATGGACGGCACGATCGACTGGTACTGCTGCGGGGCCTTCGACTCCCCCAGCGTCTTCGCCGCCATCCTGGACACCGAGCGCGGCGGATGCTTCGAGCTGGCGGCCGCGATCCCGGCGCGGACCAAGCAGTTCTACTTCCCCGACACCAATGTGCTGATCACCCGGTTCTTCACCGAGGACGGCGTCGGGGAGATCCAGGACTTCATGCCGGTCGGCACGGGGCCGGCCGAGGCGGACCGGCACCGGCTGATCCGGCGTGTGGTGTGCGTCCGCGGGTCGATCCCGTTCCGCACCCGTATCGCGCCGCGCTTCGGCTACGGGGCCGACCGGCACACCGTGCGCATGATCGACGGCGTGGCGGTCTTCGAGTCCCCGAAGCTGTCGCTGGGGCTGACCTCGACCGTGCCGCTGGAGATCGACGGACCCGACGTCTACGCCGAGTTCAAGATCACCGAGGGCGAGGGGGTGGTGTTCGCGCTGGACCAGGTCGGCGGCGAGGTGACCCCGCGGCGCTGTGCGTGGGCCGAGGCCGCGGAGGACCTGCACGACACCGTGGCGTACTGGCGGCGCTGGCTGGCCTCCTCCCGGTACCGGGGCCGCTGGCGGGAGATGGTGCACCGCTCGGCCCTGACCCTGAAGCTGCTCACCTACGCCCCGACCGGCGCCATCGTGGCCGCGCCGACCACGAGCCTGCCCGAACAGGTGGGCGGCGAGCGCAACTGGGACTACCGGTACACGTGGGTGCGCGACGCCGCCTTCGCCGTGTACGCGATGCTGCGGCTGGGGTTCACCGACGAGGCCGAGGCTTTCATGCGGTTCCTGAGCCGGCACATCACGCCGGGCGACGGCCGGGGCTCGGGGCCGTTGCAGATCATGTACGGCATCGACGGTCGCGCGGACATACCCGAGCGGGAACTCCCGCACCTGGAAGGGCACTTGGGGTCGGCGCCGGTCCGGGTCGGCAACGCCGCCGTCGACCAGCTCCAGCTCGACATCTACGGCGCGCTGATCGACTCCATCTATCTGTACGACAAGTGGGCGCAGCCGATCTCCAGCGACCAGTGGGACGACGTGTGCGCACTGGTCGACTGGGTGTGCGCACACTGGGACCAGCCCGACGAGGGGGTCTGGGAGACGCGCGGCGGGCGCAGGAAGTTCCTCTACTCCCGGTTGATGTGCTGGGTGGCGATCGAGCGGGCCATCCGGATGGCGAACCGGCGCGGTCTGCCCGCCGACCTGACCCGCTGGCAGGGGTGCCGGGACACCATCTACCGGCGGATCATGAGCCACGGCTGGTCCCCGGCCCGTCAGGCCTTCGTCCAGCACGAGGACACCGACGTCCTGGACGCGGCCGTCCTGATGATGCCGCTGACGAAGTTCATCGCGCCGACCGACCCCAAGTGGCTGTCCACGCTCGACGCCCTCACCGGGGAGCTGGTCTCCGACTCGCTGGTCTACCGGTACGACCCCCGGATCAGCCCGGACGGGTTGCACGGCGCCGAGGGCACCTTCTCCATCTGCTCCTTCTGGTACGTGGAGGCACTGGTCCACGCGGGCCGGCTCGACGAGGCCCGGCTGGCCTTCGAGAAGATGCTCACGTACGCCAACCATCTGGGCCTCTACGCCGAGGAGATCAGCCACACCGGCGAGCAACAGGGCAACTTCCCCCAGGCGTTCACACACCTGGCACTGATCAGCGCCGCGTACAACCTGGACCGGGCGCTGGGCTGAGCGTCAATGCCCGTGCCCGGACGCGTCCTCGTGCGGTGCTGGGTGGTCCTCAGCGGGCGCCGGGGTGCCGGTGCGGACCGTGAAGGCTGCCGTGTGGACCTTGCCCTCGTGCTTGAAGTCGAGGTAGAGCCGGTAGGTGCCGCCGCTCGGGGCCGTGGCCGTGAAGGAGACGTCCGGGCCGGGCTTCGTGGTGCCGTCGCCGGGTTCGCCGTTGGGGTGGACGTGCAGGTAGGCGAGGTCGCCGGAGCGCAGGGCGACCAGGTGTCCGTAGGCGCCGAGGTAGGGCTGGAGGTCGGTCACCGGGCGGCCGTCGCGGGAGACCTTCAGCTTCAGCTCGCCGGCCGTGCCCGGTCGCAGGGCGCCGTCGAGCCGGACCTCGTAGTCGTGGACCTTCGCGGTGCGCCGCGGCGCGGGCAGCGGCTGCGGCTCGTACGGGCCGGAGGCCGCCAGGTCCGCGCCCAGGGTGAGGTTCTCCGCGCCCTTCCCTCCCGGGGTGAAGTCGGCGAAGACCCGGTAGCCGCCGGCGCGGGGCAGGTCGACCGGAATGCTCCAGGTGCCGTCGCCGGCGCGGGTGGGGTGCAGGTGGCGGTAGGTCCCCAGGTCGCGTGAGGCCACGATGAGGTGCAGTTCCTTGTCGTGCTCGCGCTGGTAGGCGGTCACGGCGCGACCCGCGCTGTCCCGGATGACGAACCTCAGCTCGGAGCGCTTGCCGGCGGTGACCCGCGCGGTGGTGAGGTCGAGGGTGTAGCCGCCTTGGGAGATCTGGAGTCCCCCGGCGGGCTCCGCTTCGTGTCCGCCGTGGCCGCCACCCTCGCCCTCCGGCTCCGCGGAGGCGCGCGGGTGGGTGTCGTGGCGGGCGGGCGCGGGGTCGTCGACGACGGGGTCGAAGGCCTGGCCCACGCCGTAGGCGGTGCCGAAGGTCGCGGCCAGCGCGGCGGTGAACGCGGTGATCCTCAGTCCGGCATGCATGGCGGTCTCCTGCGGGTCAGGTGGGGCGTCGTGGTCGTCCGATGCACTTCACAATACCCCTAGGGGGTATCAAGTCAAGCCGGGGCGAGACTTGCCTCCGTTACCCCCCAGGGGTATACATGGACTCCCGCAAAGGTACCCCCACCCCGTACCGGGGCCGAGGCCGGCCCGCCGATCACCGAGCACAGGAGGACCGCATGTCCACCACCACGTACGCCGTCTCCGGGATGAGCTGCGGCCACTGCCGGGCCACGCTGACCGAGGCCATCGGCGGACTGGACGGCGTCACCGGCGTCGACGTCGATCTCGCCACCGGTCGCGTCACCGTCACCAGCGCCGCCGAGCCGGACGACGCCCGCATCGCCGCGGTCGTGGACGACGCCGGCTACGAGCTCACCGGCCGCGCCGCCTGATCCGCCCCTCCCCGGGGCCCGGACACGCCGGGCCCCGACCGCATCCCGCACCAGGAGCAGCGATGACCACCACCGCGACCGGCCCGACGAGTGACGTGGAGCTCGTCATTGGCGGCATGACGTGCGCCTCGTGCGCCGCGCGCGTCGAGAAGAAGCTGAACCGCATGGAGGGTGTGAGCGCCACCGTCAACTACGCGACCGAGAAGGCAAAGGTCAGCGTCGTCGCCGGGGTCACCGTCCCGGATCTGATCGCCACCGTGGAGGCGACCGGGTACACCGCCCGGGAGCCCGCGCCTCCCGCGCCCGAGGCGCCGGCGGACCAGGGACGCGACGAGGACGACGGGCTGCGGCCGCTCAGGCAGCGGCTGGTGACCGCGGTGGTCCTGGCGGTGCCCGTGGTCGCGATGGCGATGACCCCTGCACTCCAGTTCGACTACTGGCAGTGGCTGTCCCTCACTCTGGCGGCGCCCGTCGTGACCTACGCCGCCTGGCCCTTCCACCGGGCCGCGTTCACCAATCTGCGGCACGGCGCCGCCACCATGGACACTCTGATCTCGGTCGGTACGTCGGCCGCGTTCCTGTGGTCGCTGTGGGCACTGTTCCTGGGCACGGCGGGCGAGCCGGGCATGACCCACCCCTTCGAGCTGACGATCGCCCGCGGCGACGGCTCGGGGAACATCTACCTGGAGGCGGCCGCCGGTGTCACCGCCTTCATCCTGGCCGGGCGCTACTTCGAGGCCCGCTCCCGGCGCAAGGCGGGCGCGGCCCTGAAGGCCCTGCTGGAGCTGGGCGCCAGGGACGTCACCGTGCTGGGCCCGGACGGCACCGAAACGACCCGCCCCATCGCGGAGTTGGCCGTGGGCGACCGGTTCCTGGTCCGTCCCGGGGAGAAGATCGCCACCGACGGCACGGTCGTGGAGGGGTCGTCCGCGGTGGACGCCTCGATGCTGACGGGCGAGTCCGTGCCGGTGGAGGTGACCGCGGGCGACCCGGTCACGGGCGCGACCCTCAACGCGGGCGGCCGGCTCGTCGTCGAGGCGACGCGCGTCGGGGCGGACACCCAGCTGGCGCGGATGGCCCGGCTGGTGGAGGACGCGCAGAACGGCAAGGCCGCCGCCCAGCGGCTGGCGGACCGGATCTCCGCCGTGTTCGTGCCGATCGTCATCGCCCTCGCGCTGGGCACCCTCGGCTTCTGGCTGGGCAACGGCGCCGGCCCCGCCGCCGCCTTCACGGCCGCCGTGGCCGTGCTCATCATCGCCTGCCCCTGCGCGCTGGGGCTGGCCACGCCGACCGCGCTCCTGGTGGGCACCGGGCGCGGCGCCCAGCTCGGCATCCTGATCAAGGGGCCGGAGGTGCTGGAGTCCACGCGCCGGGTCGACACCGTCGTCCTGGACAAGACGGGCACCGTCACGACAGGCCGGATGACGCTGCTCGCTGTGCACACCGCCGCCGGCACCGCGGAGGAGGACGTCCTGCGGCTGGCGGGGGCGCTGGAGCACTCCTAGGAGCACCCGGTCGCCCGCGCCGTGGCCGACGGGGCCCGGACGCGACTCGGATCGCTCCCGGCCCCCGAGGACTTCGCGAACGTGCCGGGGCTCGGCGTCCGGGGCGTGGTCGAGGGGCACGCGGTGCTCGTGGGCCGCGAACGGCTGCTGGCGGAGCGGGACGTGAGGCTGCCGGAGGAGCTGCGGCAGGCGCGGGAGAACGCCGAGGCGGCCGGCCGTACCGCGATCGTGGTGGCCTGGGACGGGGCGGCGCGGGCGGTGCTGGAGGTCGCCGACGCGGTGAAGGAGACCAGCCGGGAGGCCGTCGCGCGGCTGCGGGCCCTCGGTCTGACGCCGATGCTGCTGACCGGTGACAACCGGCGCGTCGCGCAGGCGGTCGCCGGTGAGGTCGGCATCGCGGCCGAGGACGTGATCGCCGAGGTGCTGCCGCAGGACAAGGCCGACATCGTCAAGCGCCTTCAGGGCGAGGGCCGTTCGGTCGCCATGGTGGGCGACGGCGTCAACGACGCGGCCGCGCTGGCCCAGGCCGACCTGGGGCTCGCGATGGGCACCGGCACGGACGCGGCGATCGAGGCGGGTGACCTCACCCTGGTGCGCGGCGACCTGCGCGCGGCCGCCGACGCCATCCGCCTCGCCCGCCGTACGCTCGGCACGATCCGGTCGAACCTGTTCTGGGCGTTCGCCTACAACGTCGCCGCGCTGCCGCTGGCCGCGGCCGGACTGCTCAACCCGATGATCGCGGGGGCGGCGATGGCCTTCTCCTCGGTCTTCGTGGTCGGCAACTCCCTGCGGCTGCGGTCCTTCCGGGCCGCGGACTGAGCGGGCCGGGAGCGAACGGAGGGGCGCCGCGTCCGCGGCGCCCCTCCGCCGTGTGCCGGTGGCAACTCAGCCGAAGGCCTTCACGGCCTGGTAGTAGGTCCACGCCGTGCTGTTGCAGGCGGTCTTGGAGGCACCGCTGTAGCCGGCGCACACACGCTTGAGGTCTTCGTAGAAGGCGCTGTCCAGACGGGACTTGTTGGCGCTGAACGTGCCCTGTGCCTTGTAGTTGCGGTAGCCGAAGTCATGGCGCGCACAGGACGTGGAGAACGGGAAGCCGAAGGGGTTGTCCGGGGACGTGGAGCAGTAGTCGGTGGACCAGTCGAAGGCGTAGGCGGCCCAGGCGGACTGGTTGGAGCGGGCGGCGACCCAGGCGTTGTAGCTGGACGCGGACGTCTGCGTCCAGCTGGACAGTACCTGGGGCTTGTCCGCGGGGGCGGCCTGGGCGGCCGGTGCGAGGACGACGAGAGTCGCGACGGACACGGCCGAGGCGGCGAGAGCGGTGGTGAGCGTGCGGGGCATTACCACACCTCCATGAGGCTGCGGCCCGCCCATCGGGCCGCAGGTTCATGACAAGATGATTGACGCCGGAACGGTCGTTTACTCCGTGAGCGCTCAACAAACCGTCGACTCGCGGTGTTGACAGGGGGTCCTAGGGGGTCGGCGCCCCCTCGTCGATCGCGGCCGCCAGGGGTCGTAGGGGTCAGCGCGCACCCGTGGGGCGCCGCCGCCCCCGGTCCGCCGTGCCCGCGCGCTTGTCCAGGAACCGCCGCAGCCGTTCCAGCGGCCAGGCGTTGACGACGTCGTCCGCGGTGAGCCAGCCGCGCTGGGCCGTGCCCACGCCGAAGCGCAGGTTGCCCAGGTGGGTCACGGCGTGGGCGTCGCTGTCGACGGCGAACCGCGCCCCGTGCCGCCGCGCCCGCAGGATGTCCTCGTCCCGCAGGTCGAGCCGGTCCGGGTGGGAGTTGATCTCCAGCGCCGTGCCGGTGCGGGCGCAGGCCGCGAACACCGCGTCGAGGTCGGCGTCGATGCCCGGACGCCGGCCGATGAGGCGGGTGGTGGGATGCCCGATGAGGTGGACGTGCGGGTTCTCGCAGGCCCGGACGAGACGGCGGGTCATCGTGTCGCGGTCCTGGTCGAAGTGCGAGTGCACCGAGGCCACGCACACGTCGAACCCGGCCAGGAAGTCGGCGGGCCAGTCGACCTCACCGTCGGGGCCGATGTTCAGCTCCTCGCCGTGCAGCAGCCGCATCCCGCCGTACGTGCCGTCCAGCGCGCGGACCCGTTCGCGCTGGGCGAGCATGCGCTCGGCGGTCATGCGCTGCATCGCCATGTCCGGACCGTGGTCGGTGACGGCGTAGTAGGCGTATCCCCGCGCGGCGGCCGCGGCGGCCATCTCCTCCAGCGGGGCGAGTCCGTCGGTCAGGTCGGTGTGCGTGTGCAGATCGCCCCGGAGGTCCTTCTCCTGGAGCAGCGCGGGCAGTTCGCCGCGCAGTCCGGCCTCGATCTCGCCCCGGTCCTCGCGCAGCGGGGGCGGGATCCAGGGCAGCCCGAGCCGGGCGTAGACCTCCTCCTCGGTCTCGGAGACGATCCGCACACCGCTCTCGACGTCGAACAGCCCGTACTCGGACAACTTGAGCTTCTGCCGGACGGCCAGTTCGCGGGTGCGGATGTTGTGCGCCTTGGAGCCGGTGAAGTACTGCATCGCCGCACCCCAGGACTCCGGCGGGACGACCCGCAGGTCGACCTGGAGGCCCTGGGCGGTGCGCACCGACGTCTTCTTCTCGCCGCGCGCGACGACCTCCCGGACGTCGGGCAGCGCGGTGAAGGCCCGCATGACCGGGCCGGGTTCGGCGGCCGCGACCAGGATGTCGACGTCGCCGATCGTCTCGCGGACGCGGCGCAGCGAGCCCGCGTAGGCGCAGCGCTCGCAGCCGGGCAGCCCGGACAGCGCGGCGACGACGTCCTCCGCCAGGTCCAGGGCGACGTCGATCCGGACCCGGCCGCCGAAGGAGCGCAGCAGGGCGATGCCGTGGAGGATCTTCTCCTCCGTCCGGGGCCCGAAGCCCTTGAGGCCGCGCAGTCTCTCCCCGGCGATGGCGTCGGCGAGTTCGTCGACGGTGGAGATGCCCAGTTCCCGGTGGAGGACGAGGGCCTTCTTCGGGCCGAGCGTCGGGATGGCGGTCAGCTGCCGGACCCCGGCGGGGACGCGCGCCCGCAGTTCCTCCAGGGCCGCCACCCGGCCGGTGGAGAAGTACTCGACGACCTTCTCGGCGATGGACCTGCCGACGTTCGGGATCTCCTTGAGCCCCTGGACGTCGAGCGTGGACACGTCGGCGGGGTGGGCGGCCAGGGCGCGGGCCGCCTTCTCGTGGACGCGTGCCCTGAACGCGTCGCCTCCGGTGAGCGGGATCAGGTCCGCGTACTCCTGCAGGAGCGCGGCCACCTCGTCGTTGGACCGGGCCACCTCTCCAGCGTAGGCACGGAGGCACCCGGGCGGCACGGGGGGGGAGCCGCGCGCCCCGCCGCCCGGCGGCCTCGCGGTCACTGGCCGAGAGGGGCGGGCGGTGTGGGCGCCGCGTCCGCCTCGCCCGCGCGGGACGTGAGCGGCGGGTGGGCCGGGGTGACCCGCTCCCTGGTCAGGGCGGCGGCGATCCCGCGGGCCAGGAGGGGGTCGGCCGGCAGGACGTGGCCGGCGAACCAGCGGGCCGCCGTCGGTTCCGGGGACGGCTCCACGAACTCGGCGCCCGCGTAGTCGTCGAGCGGCGGGTCGTAGATGTACCCGGTCACCACACCGCGGTCGACGAGGCGGTCCACCAGCGCGTCGCGGTCGTGGACCAGGAGCGGGACCCGGAAGAGGGCGGGCGGGCCGTCGTGCGCGGTCCGCTCCCGCAGCGCCGGACTGGCCCAGGTGGTGCCGGCGAGCCGGGAGACTCCGTCCCGGCGCCGGGCGAGGTCGCCGTCGAGCAGGGCCATGCGCAGTTCCAGCTGCCCGCGCACCAGCGCGCCGTGCCGGGCACGGAAGCCGTGCAGGTCGACCCGGACCCAGGGCTCGTAGGCGGCCAGGCTGGGGGCGCGGCGGGCGCTGGCGGTGAGGCGGGAGGCGTGCAGTGCCATCCGGAAGTCGTCGCGCTCCATCAGACCGAGCCGTTGCATGGTGCGCCACACGGGCCGCACCAGGTGGAGGGAGCGGACCGCGGACCGTGCCAGGGGGCGCAGGGTGACGGTCAGGTCGGCCCGCAGCCTGCGCGGGGTGAGCAGGTCGTCGCGCAGCCGTTCCAGTTCGCGCCGGGTGCGCGCGTCCTCGACGGCGAGGAAGCCGCCGGCCGTCGCCGCGACGTGCTTGGAGAGGCTGAACGCGGCTGCCGTGCCGAAGGTCCCGATGGGCTGCCCGTCCACGTGGGTGCCGATGGCGTGCGCGGCGTCCTCGATCAGCGGGATGCCGAGTGCCTCGCAGCGGCGTCCCAGCTCGACGACGCGGTCCGGCAGACCGTACAGGTTCGTGGTCAGGACGGCGTCGATCCCGCGCCAGGTCGACTCCGGCACGGCGTCCGGGTCGATGTTGCCGTCCCAGCGGGAGACGGGGGCCTGCACGGGGCGCAGTCCGGCCGCGAGGACGACGAAGAGGATCACGTCGTCGTTGACCGGGGACATCAGGACGCGTCCGCCCGGCCGGCACCAGCGCCGCAGCGCCAGGTAGAGGGCGAGTCGGGCCGAGGGCGTGTAGACGCATTCGCGTCCGACGCGCCGCGTCATCATCGCGGCGAGCCGCGATCCGTACGGCATGGTCACCTCTTCCGTGAGAGCTTCGGCGAAGGTCCGCCCCGGGGCGGGCGATGCGGGCTGTCGGGTACTGCCGGGCCGTCTCGTGGGGGGTGTACGAGGGCGTGCCCGGCCAGGGCCGCGGCGTCCGGGACGGCCGGACGGCGGCGGTGGACGGGGTGGGGGCTGCGCTCAGCGGGTGCCGGAGCCGGTGCCTCTCGTGCGCGACGTGACGGAGGTGCGCAGACCGCCGGCGGTCTTCAGCAGCCGGTCGGCGGGGTCGCGCAGGGCGGGGTGGGCCAGCACGGTGTTCCGCAGGCCGCGTACCGGTCTGCGCCACATCCGCTGGGCCGCCGCCACCGGGTGGGGGCGTGTGGCGAACCCTTCGGCGACGCGCAGCTCACGGGTCTTGAGCCAGTCCTTGTACTCCTTCTCGCCGCGCCCCATGTCCATGAGGGTGACGCCGTCCCGGCCGGCGGCGTACGCCATCCGCAGGTGCATCATCAGGCCGGGCGAGTAGTAGGAGAATTCGGGGTCGTAGGCGGTGAACCAGGCGGCGAGCACCGTGCGCGAACGGGGTCCGAAGTGCGCGGCGACGGGCCGGTCGCCCGCGTACACCACGGACAGGATGCCGGTGAAGTGGTCCTCGCGGACGTGGAGGAGATGGTCGACGAGGCCGACGATCCACGGGCGGGAGAACCGGTCCATCCGGCCCGTCCTGCGGTACTGGGCGGACTTCCAGCGCATGAGGGTGCGCAGCACGCGCGGGTCGCGTTCGTCGTACACGAACCGGACCTCGCCGGCGTCCCGGCCGAGCCGGCGCTCCTTCTTCAGCGTGGTCTTGGCCTGCCCCGGGTAGGTGGCCCGCAGCCAGGCCGGATAGTCGCCCTCGGCGGGCTTGAGGTCGAGCACGGGTGAGGCGAACGTGCCGGTGACGTACGGCGCGAACGGCCGCTGCTCGTCGACGAGGTGGTCGAACTCGAGGACGGACAGGCCGCAGGCCCGCAGCAGTTCACGGGTGTCCCAGGTGACGCCGGGCCGGTGCACCAGGGCCTGGCAGTCGGACAGCCCGAGGCCGATGGCCCGGCCCACGCCGAGCGCGTTGCGTTCGTAGGGGAGGAAGCCGACGGCCTCCCCCTGCCGGTGCAGCACGGCAACCCGGGCGCCCGCGCGGTGACGGCCGACGCCGAGCGCGAACTCCGGCGACAGGAACGGGTTGGCGTACTCCGGCGACTCGTCCATGGCCCGGTGCCACGCCGCGCGGAGCGGGCCGCTCAGGTCCTCGGGTCTGTGAATGGTGATGGCGTTCGTGGATCGCATGGCGACCGCTCCCCCCAGATGTCCCCCCGGACGCGCTTGCCCGCGCGTCGCCACCGTCTCCCCCGATGTCGAACTTCGTGGCGAGGGTCAAACGTCGCGAAGCAGTACACGCACTGTCAAGGTACGAGAAGAATCCTTTAGCAGTACTTGGGGGTCGGCCGCCGCCGGGCCGGTGCGGTCCGGCGGCGTGCGCTCAGCCGTCCTGACCGGCGATGTTCACCATCCAGGTGATGCCGAAGCGGTCCGTGCACATGCCGAAGACGTCGCCCCACATCTGCTTCTCCAGCGGCACACTCACCGTGGCGCCGTCGGACAGCTTCTCCCAGTAGCCGCGCAGCTCCGGCTCGTCGTCGCCGCTGAGGCTCACGGAGATGTTGTTGCCGGGGCGGTGGTCCTCCGTGGGGTTGTCGGCGCACATGAGGGTGAAGCCGCTCGGGGTCTCCAGCATGCCGTGCATGATCTTGTCGGCCAGCGGGGTGTCCTTCTGGCCGAACGCCGCGTAGGTGTTGACGTCGACGGTGCCTCCGAAGACCTGCTGGTAGAACTCCAGCGCCTGACGGGCGTCACCGGCGAACGTGATGTAGGGGTTGAGTCGTGAGGCCATGATTCCTCCTGGAGTGAGGGAGCCGACTCCGAGGAACGTAACGCGGGCCGCTGACAGCGGCCCGCGCTCACGGCCGTACGGGGCACGCGACCGGTTACAGGGTGCGTTCCATGCGCTCGGCGACCAGCTTCACGAACCGCGCGGGGTCCTTGGCCTGGCCGCCCTCTGCGAGCACCGCCAGCGTGTGCAGCAGCTCGGCGGACTCGGCGAGGCGCGCCCGGTCGTCGTCGTTCTTGAACGCCTGGTTCATGCCCTTGACCAGCGCGTGCTCGGCGTTGAGCTCCAGGATGCGCTTGGTGCGCGGCACCTCCTGGCCCATGGCGCGGTACATCTGCTCCAGGGCCGGGGTCAGGTCCTGCGCGTCCGAGACGACGCAGGCGGGCGAGACCGTCAGCCGGGTCGACAGCCGGACCTCCTTGATGTCCTCCTCCAGCCGCTCCCGCATCCAGCCGAGCAGTCCGGCGTAGTCCTCGGCCTGCTTCTCGCGCTCCGCGTCCGCCTTCTCGTCGCCCTTGGCGTCCAGGTCGATCTCACCCTTGGTGACGGACCGCAGCTTCTTGCCCTGGTACTCGCCGACGGCGTCGACCCACACCTCGTCGACGGGGTCGGTGAGCAGCAGCACCTCGATGCCCTTGTCCCGGAACGCCTCCATGTGCGGGGAGTTCTCGATGCTCTGCCGGGACTCACCGGTGATGTAGTAGATGTCCTTCTGGTCGTCGCCCATCCGTTCGACGTACTGCGCCAGGGTGGTCGGCTCGTCCTCGGAGTGGGTGGTCGCGAACGAGGCGACGGCGAGGATGGCCTCGCTGTTCTCCGAGTCGGTGACCAGACCCTCCTTGAGGACCGTGCCGAACTCCCGCCAGAACGTGGCGTAGCGCTCGCTGTCCTTGGTCATGATCTCCTTGACCGTGGACAGCACCTTCTTGGTGAGCCGGCGCTGCATCATCCGGATGTGCCGGTCCTGCTGGAGGATCTCGCGGGAGACGTTCAGGGAGAGGTCGGCCGCGTCCACGACGCCCTTGACGAAGCGCAGGTAGGGCGGGAGCAGCGCCTCGCAGTCGTCCATGATGAACACGCGCTTCACGTACAGCTGGACGCCGCGCTTGTGGTCGCGGGTGAACAGGTCGTGCGGGGCGTGCGCGGGCAGGAACAGCAGGGCCTGGTACTCGAAGGTGCCCTCGGCCTGGAGACGGATGGTCTCCAGCGGTTCGCGCCAGTCGTGGCTGATGTGCTTGTACAGCTCGTGGTACTCGTCGTCGGTCACCTGGTCGCGCGAGCGCGCCCACAGGGCCTTCATCGAGTTCAGCGTCTCGGGCTCGGGCGTGCCGTCGCCGGCGGCGTTCTCCGGGACCATGCGGATCGGCCAGGTGATGAAGTCCGAGTACCGCTTGACGATCTCCCGGATCTTCCACGGCGAGGTGTAGTCGTGGAGCTGGTTCTCGGGGTCGGCGGGCTTCAGGTGCAGGGTGACGGAGGTGCCCTGGGGAGCGTCCTCGACGGTCTCCAGCGTGTACGTGGCCTCGCCGCGCGACGACCAGCGGGTGCCCTTGGCCTCGCCGGCCCGCCGGGTCACCAGGGTCATCTCGTCGGCCACCATGAAACCGGAGTAGAAGCCGACGCCGAACTGGCCGATCAGGCCCTCGGCGCCCTTCTCGTCCTCCGCCTCCCGCAGTTCCTGCAGGAAGGAGGCGGTGCCGGAGTTGGCGATGGTGCCGATGAGCCGCCCCACCTCGTCGTACGACATCCCGATGCCGTTGTCCCGCACGGTGAGGGTGCGGGCCTCCTTGTCGACGTCGATGACGATGTGCAGGTCGGACACATCGGCGTCGAGCGCGTCGTCCCGCAGTTTCTCCAGGCGCAGCTTGTCGAGCGCGTCGGAGGCGTTGGAGACGAGTTCGCGGAGGAAGACATCCTTGTTCGAGTAGACCGAGTGGATCATCAACTGGAGCAGCTGACGGGCCTCTACCTGGAACTCAAACGTCTCGGTCGGCATGGTTCGCGACTACCTCACAGGTTCGTTCACCGGAACTGGTAGCAGTCACTGTAAGACACGAGGTCAGCGCGGAGAGCGGGACCGGGGAACGTCCCCGGGAGGCTCAGACGAGGTGGGCGAAGACGACGAGGTTGGCGGTGTAGTCCCTGACCTGGCGGTCGTAGTCGCCCGCGCACGTGATGAGCCGCACCTGGGCGGAGGGGGTGTCCTCGTACACGCGGTCGCTCGGGAAGGTGTCCTTGTCGTAGGTCTGCGTCTCGTCGACCTCGAAGACGGCCTTGTGTCCGTCGGCGCGCAGCACCTCGAAGCGGTCGCCCTTCGTCAGCCGGTACAGCTCGGCGAAGACGGCGGCGGACGTCGCCGTGTCGACGTGCCCGGCGATGATCGACGTCCCCGTCTCGCCCGGCGAGGCGCCCTTCGCGTACCAGCCGACGAGGTTGGTGTCGTGGGCGGGCGGGGGCTGGAGACGTCCGCCGGCGCCGATGGCCAGGTCGGTGAAGGGGGCGTCGACCGAGATCTTGGGGATGCGCAGGCGCACCGGGTGGGACCGGGGCAGGTGCTTGCCCCGGGGGCGCGCGTCGGGGCCGGCGGGCTCGGCCGTCGCGGGCGCGGAGGAGGCGGCGGGCGGGGCGTGGGGCGCGTCGACGCTTCCGCCGTCCTCGGTCCCGCCGCCGGAGTACATCGTGAAGAGGACGGTGGCGGCGATGGCGGTCCAGAACACCACGGCCACGCGTCGCGTCCGCCGCGAGTGCGGGGACGGGGCGTCGGGACCGGCCGGGTCGGGCTGGGGGACGGAGGGACGGCCGGCGTCCATCGGGGAACCACCTCACTGGGACGGAGCAGCGGACGGGCTGGAGGGGGAAGGGCGGGGCCGCCGCGACGCGCGGGGCACGTGCGGCGGCCTCGACGGCCTGGTCGGACCGGGGGTGGCTCAGGCCACGGACCCGGCCTTCCTGCGACGCATCGCGTACATGCCGGCGCCCGCGACACCGAGGACGGCCAGGCCGGCGGTCGTCACGCCGGGCGTGGCGAGGCCGCCGCCGCCGGTGTGCATCCCGCCGCGCGGCTTGCCGTGGTCACCGCCGCCGCCCCACGACTCCTCCTCGTGGTCGCCGCCCCAGGAGTCGTTCCCGTGGTCATCGCCGCCCCACGAGTCGCCCTTCTCCTCGGACTTCCAGTCCTTGCCGTGGTCTTCCTTGTTCCGGTAGGTGTCCGGGTCGTGCTTGGGGTTGTCGCCGCCCCAGGCGTCGCCGTTCATGACGGAGCCGAGGGCTCCGCCACCGGTGTGGACCCCGCCGCGCGGCCCGTCGTGCTTGCCCTCCTCGTCGTGCTCCTTGCTGTAGGACTGGTCGTGGTCGTCGGACTTCCCGTGGTCCTCGGACTTTCCGTGCTCGGACTTACCGTGGTCCTCGGACTTGTGCTCCTTGCTGTGGGACGTGTCGTCGTTGTTGTCCCAGTCACCGGTGGTGACGGCGTGAGCGGCGGGTGCGATCGCCAGCGCGGCCGTGGCCGTCGCGGTGGCGAGCAGCATGCGAACAGGGCGCATAGGTGGTTCCTCCCGTCACGGCCTGGGCGGCTGACGCTTCATCACCACTGGAGCCAGGCCTTGACGTGATCCACCGTCAGCCATGTCCAGCGGGCGCACCATTCGAAGCGATCACATGGGTTAAGCACCCACCCTGACGGCCGTACGACCGGCCGCCCTTACCCCTGTGACCAGCGGCATCCCACTCTGCGTGTTTGGATCACCCGGAAGTGGTGAGACGCGGGGGATGCCGAAGCACAGCGTCCGTCCCGTCCTGCCCCGGAGAGCCGCCGGCACCCGGCCGGGGTCCGCGCGCGCCGTCCGGGAGGCGGTGTGGTGAGCCAGGCGACCGAGACCCTTCCCGACCGGGCCGCACCGCCCCGACCTGCGGTTTCCCGGCAGCGGGACGCGTTCTTCGACAACGCCAAGTACGCGGCGATCGTGCTGGTCGCCGTGGGGCACGCGTGGGAGCCGCTGCGGGACGGCAGCCGGACCGTCAGCGCGCTGTACATGCTCGTGTACGCGTTTCACATGCCGGCCTTCATCATCATCTCGGGCTACTTCTCGCGGAGCTTTGAAGCCCGTCCGGAGCAGCTGAAACGGCTGGTCACGGGTCTGCTCGTGCCGTACGTGGTCTTCGAGACGGCCTACACCCTCTTCACCCGGTGGACGGACGGGGAGCCCGATCGGCCGATCAGCCTGCTGGACCCCCTGTATCTGACGTGGTTCCTGGCGGCGCTGTTCGTGTGGCGGCTCACGGCGCCGATGTGGCGGCGGCTGCGGTACGCCGTTGCGGTGGCGCTCGGCGTGGCGATGCTGGCCACCTTGTCGTCGTCCATCGGCGACGACCTGGATCTGCAGCGCGTCCTGCAGTTCCTGCCGTACTTCGTGGTGGGGCTGCTGCTGCGGCCGGAGCATTTCCAGTGGGTGCGGCGCCGTGCGGTGCGGATCGCCGCGGTGCCCGTGTTCGCGGGCGCGCTCGCGGTGGCGTACTGGGCGCAGCCTCGGATGGCCGCCGGCTGGTTCTACCACCGGGACAGCGCCGAGGAGCTGGGCGCGCCGGCGTGGGCCGGGCTGGGGATGACGCCGGTGCTGTTCGTCTGCGCGCTGGTGCTGGTGGCCGCCTTCCTGTCCTGGGTGCCGGGGCGGCGGATGTGGTGCACGGCGCTGGGCACGGGCACCCTGTTCGGCTATCTGCTGCACGGGTTCGTGGCCCAGGCGGCGGGGCACTTCGGCTGGTACGACCCGGCGTGGGTGCGGGGGCCGCTCGGGCCGCTGGTCGTGACCGCCGTCGCGGCGACCGTGGTGACGCTGCTGTGCACTCCGCCCGTGCGGCGCGCCCTGCGCTTCGTGGTCGAGCCTCGGATGGCGTGGCTGTTCCGGCGGGACGCGGCGGAACCGGTCGGGGACCGGGGCGCGCCCGCGCGCGGCTGAGCCGTGCGGGCGTCAGGGCTCGCGCACGAGGGACGCGACGTGGGCGGTGACGGTGTCGAGGATGCCGGTCCAGGCGGCGTCGTCGCCGAGCACCAGGTAGTTGAGGGTCAGGCCGTCGGTCATGGCCGCCAGATAGCGGGCGAGGACCGGGACGGGGACCCGCAGGCGCAGGCCCATCGTGTCGTGCAGCTGGTCGATCAGCTCGGTGTACGTGGCGGCGTACAGCTCGTACTGGTGCCGGGCCAGGTGCTCGAAGCCGGGCTGGCGCAGGGCGTACTGGGTCAGCTCGTAGGTGAGCATGTGCTCGTCCGGGTGGGCGCGGACGTGGTCCCAGTACGCCTGGAAGCCCGCGCGGACGGTGTCCTCGAGGGTGGCGCGGGGGCGCAGGGCCTCCTTCACCAGCCGCGCGTAGTGGCCGGTGATGGTGGTGATGACGGACTCGATCAGCTCCTGCTTGGAGTCGAAGCAGTAGTGGAACACGCTCAGCGAGACATCCGCCTCGGCGGCGATGGACCGGGTCGTCGTCCGCGGGACGCCGTCCCGGGCCATCGCTCTGATCGCCGCCTCGGTGAGCTGTCGCCGCCGCTCCGCGGACGGCAGTCGTGCCATGGAGACCCTTTCGTGGGTGTCAGCCGCTGTGGACGCCCACCTCGTACAGGGAGTAGCCCCAGTCGGTGCCCCGGTCCAGGCCCTGGACGCGGACGTAGCGGGCCGGTGTGCCGGTGAATCCCGCGGTGTCGAGGCCGCCGTCGCCGGACGCCGTGGACCAGGCGGTGCGCCAGGTGGTGCCGTCGGTGGACAGGTCGATGCGGTACGCCTTGCCGTACGCCCTCTCCCAGTCGAGGGTCACCTTTCCGACCAGTTGGGTGGAGCCGAGGTCGACGGTGAGCCACTGGTCGTCGTTCCAGTCGCTGGCCCAGCGGGTGCTTCCGTCGCCGTCGACGGCCCGGCCGGGCTGGTAGCTGGTGAACAGGCTCCACTCGGAGGAACTGGCCGTCGTCCTCGCCCCGCGCGCGAGATCGGTCCCGGCCGCGTGCCGCTCGGAGGCGGACCAGGTGCCGAGGTAGGACTCGGCGCCGCGGAAGAGGTCGTCCACGGTGTCCTGGCCGCCGACGCGCCGGATGTCCTCGATCCAGTCCGGGACGAGGCCGTAGTGGGAGGCGCCGTCGGTGTTGATGTCCCAGGTGCGCTCGCCCGTGGTCTGGCGGTCGATGACGGAGCCGCCGTCGACGCTGCGGAACGGGTAGGTCACCTTGTTCGGGGCGTCCGCGCCGCGTGGGGCCGGCCAGCCGCCGACGCCGTTCATGTCGGTGCCGTAGCCGTAGCCGACGCCGTACTTGTCGCGCAGTGCCTCGGTGCGCTTCGCCTCGGCGACGAAGTGCTCGGAGCCGTTCATGTACTGGGCAGTGAAGCCTCCGAGACCGTACACGCGCTCGGTCCACTCGCGGTCCATCCAGCTGTGCGAGGACAGGATGCCGGGGTAGGACGCGGACTCGAAGATGTCGAGGACGCGGCCGACGGACTTGACGCTCATGTGGTCGACCTCGAGCATCATCTTGCGTTTCATCATGCCCCGGACGGCGTATTCGCCGAGCGAGGTGAGCCCGCGGACGTTGCACTGGGCGTCGGCGCTGTACGCGGGGACGTCGGTGCCCGCCGGGAGCTTCTTCTCGGCCTCGGCCGCGGTCGCGTCGCCGATCGGGTTGTCGGCTTGCGGGCCGGTGCACTTCTCGGTCTTCCAGAAGGTGCCGGTGGACAGGAACTGGCCGACGTTGATGGCGGTGCCGAGCGTGCCCGAGTCGAAGCGCACGCCGCACAGGGCGTTGTCGAACTTGTGGCACAGGAACATGCTGCGCACGCCCAGTGCGTGGAGTTCGTCGAGGCCCTTGTCGATGTCCTCCTTGTCGCACTGCGCGATGTCGAGGATCTGCTTGCAGCCGAACGGCTCGGAGGTCTCGACGCCGAGGACGACCGCGAGTTTGCCCTGCTGGATGACCTGGCGGGCCTGCGCGCTGTCGGTGACGATCCGGAACCAGCCCTTTCCGGGGCCGCCGTACATCCGGTCGATGTACGCCTGGAGGTCGTACGTCAGCTTGGCCTGCAGCCGGATGGACGTCATCTCGTCGCAGGAGCGGTCCTTGAAGAAGTACACGGAGCAGATCACGCCGTTGGTGACGAGGTCGTTGACGAGGACGCGCTGGCCGCCGCGCCAGGCCCGTTCGATCCAGGCGTAGTAGTTCTGCTGGTGGGTCAGCGAGTCGTGGGCCGGCCAGTCCTTGAAGGTGGGCCAGCCGACGGGGTCGTGCCGGCCGTCGCCGCCCTTGGTGATGAAGTCGAAGACGGCCAGCGAACCGTCGGGGTAGTGCTCGGGGCAGTCCTTGAGGGCGTCCGCCACGCCCTTGTCGGAGAAGGGCTTGCCGCAGATCAGGCGCCCGCCGAAGGCCTCGTTGGCGAAGATGTGGTCGTGGGCGTCGACGAAGCCGCGCACGTCGCCGCGGGCGTCGGTGCCGGTGAACGGCTCGCCGGTCACCCCGATGCCGGAGTCCGGTGCGGGCCGGGCCGTCGGGTTCCACCAGTCGGTGCCGGCCGCGGCGCTCGGCGCGGGACCGAGCGCGAGGGACAGCACGAGCAGGAGGAGCGACACGACGGTGACGTTCTTGCGTCTGCGGTACGGGCGTCCGGCACTGGTCACGGCCCACGTCCCTCGGTCGGCGTCGGGGCGAGGCCGTGTTGTCATGACCCCGCTCAATGTGCGACGAGGATCGCGAGTACCGCCGAACGAGTCAATAGTCCGGGACGGATGACCTACTGGAGTCGCCGGCGGGGAACCGGCGCCTCACACCGGGTGGCTCACGCGGATCTTGGACTGCCCGTGCGGAAGCCGCTCCCAGTCCGCCATGAAGCGGGCCCGCAGCCCGTGCTTCTCTGCCAGCCCCAGCAGGGTCTCGGCGCGGTAGTAGAAGTCCTCCCGCAGCACCTGGTGCTCGGGGCCCTCGGTGCGGTCGAAGGTGAAGTCGAACCAGCCGCCCGGCGCCAGCACCCGTCCGACGTGGGCGAGGCACTGGTCGATGACGGGCAGCGGCGAGTGCGAGAAGACACTGTGGGCGTGCACCACGTCGAAGTGGGCGTCCGGCAGGAACGCGAGGCTGAGGTCGCGCACGGGGGTGAGGGTCGGCAGCCGGTCCTGGAGGCCCATCTCCACGACGGTGTCCTGGGCGGCGAACAGGATGTCGGGCGAGATGTCGATGCCGTAGTAGTGGCCCGGCTCCAGATGGCGGATGAACCGCCAGCCGCCGCGCAGATTGCCGCAGCCGATCTCCAGCAGCCGGTGCTCGGGGCGCAGGCCGTGGCCGACCAGGTAGTCGAACTGCAGTGCGCCGAGGGCCAGCCACCGCTCCCGGCTCGCGCTGCCGACGGCCGCGTCGGGGTCGGTGCGGGTGTCGGAGCGCATCACGGCGCGGTAGTAGGCGACGTGGTCCCGGTGGCGGCGGCGCAACCACAGGTCGCGGGCCGAGCGGACCAGGTGGCGGGGCACCCGTTCGGGGTGGTGCAGGGCGTAGCGCAGGCGGTGGCCGAGGGCGGCGCGGTTGGCGGTGAGGTTCTTGGCCGGCATGGGGTTCGTGCCTCCCTGGGGTCGCGTCACCACCGAGGATGCGCACTGTGGCGGCCGTCCGCCACAGGGGCGGCTCCGGGCGCCGACGGCACACGCGTTCCGGGAGTTCGCCCGCGGCGCGAACTCCTCGGTGCCGTACGGCTGTTCCTGCACTACCGTGGCCCCGTCGAGCAGGTGTGACGCAGTCATGCCAAAAGGCGGGAGGGTGGCCGTGCGCGGTTCCTTGGTGAGGGCGGCGTGCGCCGCGGTGCTCCTGATGGCTCCGGTCACGGTCGTGCGCGAGGCACAGGCGGCGGAGCCCGCCGTCGACGCGGCCGTCTCCCCCGCGACCGTGGCGGAGGACTGGACGCCGCCGCTGAGCACCCGGGGCCGCTGGATCGTCGACGCGGACGGTGACCGCTTCAAGCTGCGCTCCGGCAACTGGCACGGGGCGAGCGGCACGTGGAACGGCTCGGGCGACGTGGAGGACGACGCGAACCACCACGCCGGCGAGAACTCCGGCCGGATCCCCCTCGGTCTCGACCGCGCGCCGATGGCCGAGATCATCGCCGGTTTCCAGGAGATCGGCATCAACAGCGTACGGCTGCCCTTCTCCAACGAGATGGTCCACGACACCCGTCCCGTGACGGACGACGCCGTCGCCGCCAACCCCGGCCTGCGCGGGAGGACCCCGCTCCAGGTGTACGACGCCGTGGTGCGCGCCCTCACCGACGCCCGGCTGGCGGTGATCCTGAACAACCACACCAACACCACCCGGTGGTGCTGCGGGGTCGACGGCAACGAACGCTGGAACGCGAGCCGTACGACGGCCGACTGGGAGGCGGACTGGCTGTTCATGGCCCGCCGCTACCGGGACAACCCCCGGGTCGTCGGCGCCGACCTGTACAACGAGGTGCGCCGCACGGTGTGGGACGACCCCAACTGGGGCCTCGGCGACGACCACGACTGGTTCGCCGCCTCCCAGCGGGTCGGCGACCGCATCCTCCTGGAGGCGAACCCCGACCTGCTCATCGTCGTCGAGGGCATCAACTGGACCGGCATCCCCGTCGACGGCCTGCCGCACGAGCGCCCCACCCTGGAACCCGCCCGGCACCTCTCGCACACGCTCGTCGACTCCGGCAAGCTCGTCTACTCGGCCCACTTCTACGACTACACGGGCCCCCGGCACAGCGGCGCCAGCGGCATCGGCGAGACCAGCGACCCCCGCTACCGCGACCTGAGCCCCGACGACCTCGTCGCCGTGCTGAACCGCCAGGCCTTCTTCGTCTCCGCCGAGCAGGACCAGCACTTCACCGCCCCCCTCTGGATCAGCGAGTTCGGCGTCGGCGGCCGCGCGGAGACGGCCGCGAAGCCCCGCGCCTGGTTCGAGAACTTCGTGGACCGGCTCATCCGCGCCGACGCCGACTTCGCCTTCTGGCCGCTGGTCGGCTGGCACGAGAACCGCGGCGGCAACGGCTGGGCCCTGCTGCACTGGGACTCCGCCGGGCACCGGATGGGGGTGTACGACGGCGACGACTGGCGGGCCCCGGCGTGGCGGCGGCTCGTCGAGGCGGGCGGCCGCACCGGACCGGTTCCCCGGGCCGCCGAGTGGTCCCAGCTCAGCCCCGACCACGGCGACTTCGTGCAGTCCCGGCGGATGCGCGCGCTGCCCGACTTCGACCCGGGTGCCCGCAAGGCCGTCTGCCCCGACGGACAGCGGCTGCTCGGCCTCGCCCACACCGGGAACCGCGGCCTGTGCTCGGACGTGACCACGGGCGCCCTGGGCGGTCCGGCCCTCGGGCACGAGGTGGTCCGCGACGAACGGCACGTCCGGCCCGGCGGCGACTGGGCGTCCGGGTACACCAAACTGCAGTGCGCCGACGGGCAGTTCCTCGCCGGGTACAGCGTGCGCGGGGCGGCGGTCTCGGCCGCCCTGTGCGCGACCGCCCCGGCCGGCACGCTCGGCACCGGCGGCCGTACGGTCTGGTTCGACCGGGGGGACGCGCGCGGGACGGCGCCCAAGGGCGGCGACTTCGCGTACGGCCGCTACAAGGGGCAGTGCGCCGACGGCGAGTACGCGGCCGGGATCGCGTACACCGGCCGCATCGGCTCGGCACGGACCCCGGACGCGCTGTACTGCCGTCCGCTGGCTACAGGTTGATCATGTGCCCGGACAGGCCGTGGATCGCCTCCTGCAGGGCCTCGCCGAGGGTCGGGTGGGCGTGGACGTTTCGGGCGACCTCGTGGACGGTGAGGTCCCACTTCTGGGCCAGGGTCAGTTCGGGCAGCAGCTCGGTGACGTCCGGGCCGATGAGGTGCCCGCCGAGGAGTTCACCGTACTTGGCGTCGCTGATCAGCTTGACGAAGCCGGTGGCGTCGCCGAGGCCGTGCGCCTTGGCGTTCGCGGTGAACGGGAACTTCGCCACCTTCACGTCGAAGCCGCGCTCGCGCGCCTGTTCCTCGGTCCAGCCGAAGCTGGCGATCTGCGGCTGGCAATAGGTGGCGCGCGGGATCATCGTGTAGTCGAGCTCCATCGTCTCGGCGTCCGCGATGGTCTCGGCGGCGATGACCCCCATCGCCTCGGCGGCGTGCGCGAGCATCAGCTTCGCCGTCACGTCACCGATGGCGAAGAGGTGCGGGACGGACGTACGGCAGCGGCCGTCGACGTCGATGGCGCCGCGCTCGGTGACGCGCACGCCCGTGTTCTCCAGGCCGTAGCCGGAGACGTTGGGGGCGAAGCCGATCGCCTGGAGCACCTTGTCGGCCTCCAGAACCCGCTGGGCGCCGTCCTTGCCGGTGACGGTCACGCGCACCTGGTCGCCCGAGTCGTCGACGGCGTCGACGCGGGTGGAGGTGAGCACGTCGATGCCCAGCCGGCGGTACTGCTTGGCGAGTTCGGCGGAGACCTCGGCGTCCTCCAGCGGGGTCATCCGGTCCAGGAACTCGACGATGGTGACCTTCACGCCGTAGTTGTGCAGCACGTAGGCGAACTCGACGCCGATCGCGCCGGCGCCGGCGATGACGATCGAGCGGGGCAGCTCGTCGGTGAGGATCTGCTCCTCGTAGGTCACCACGCGGTCGCTGAGCCGGGTGCCGGGCAGCAGCTTGGTCGTGGCGCCGGTGGCGATGACGCAGTGGTCGAAGCCGATGGTGCGGGTGGAGCCGTCGGGGCCCGCCACCTGGAGGGTGTGCGGGTCGAGGAACGTGCCGCGGCCGTCGATCTCCGTGATCTTGTTCTTCTTCATCAGGTAGTGGACGCCCTTGACCCGGCCGTCGGCCACCTTGCGGCTGCGCCTGAACGCCTCGCCGTAGTCGAAGCTGATCTCCCCGTCGCTCCTGATGCCGAAGGTCTTCGCCTCGCGGGTGACGATGTGCGCCAGCTCGGCGTTGCGCAGCAGCGCCTTGGTGGGGATGCAGCCCACGTTGAGGCAGACACCGCCCCAGTACTTCTCCTCCACGACCGCGACGCGCTTGCCCAGCTGCGCGGCGCGGATCGCGGCGACGTAGCCGCCCGGTCCGGCGCCGAGGACCACGACGTCGAAGCGATCGTCCTGCTCGACCATGGGGAGTTCCCTCCTGAGTGCCACCAACTGCTCCTGCGGGTGCCGGGCGCGCCGGGACGGCGGCCGGCTCCTTCCAGCATGACCTCAGGCGCGCGGTTTCGCGGCGTCACCGGTACGTGACGGTGATCTCAGGAGGGTGCGGGGGTCAGCCGAGGCAGAGCAGGCCGAGGACGCAGAGCTGTGCGGGCGAGGTGTCCTGCGGTGCCTGGGGGTTGTCCGGCTCCTGCGTGGCGCCGGTGCCCGTGCCGTCCGTGGGGGCGGGGTCCGGCGTCTGCTGCTGCCCGCCGGACGAGGAGCCGCCGCCGGTGCCGGGTGCCGTGGTGGAGGGCGGGGAGGTCGGCTGTGTGCGGGGCGCCCGCGGAGTGTCCGAGCCCGGGGTGGAGGCGGCGTCCGGGCGGGTGAGCTGCCGCGTGGTGTGCGAGGACGACACGGGTTCCCGCGCCACGTCGGTGGTCGACGGCCGCGTGGCCGGGGTGCCGGCGCGCGGGGCCCCGGAGCCGTCGGGGACGCTCGCCGCCGGGTGGGTGGGCTCGATCTGCCGCTGCTCGGGCAGGTCGGTGTGCGGCTGTTCGGGTGCCGTGGCCGCCTGGGCCCGGTCGCCGGACTGGCGGTCCAGGGAGGTGAGGGTGAGTCCGCCGCCGACGAGGGCCACGGCGGTGGCGACCACGGCCCGGCGCTGGTTCTTCTTCCAGCGGGCCCGCCGGCGCCGCCGGGCCGCCCGGCCCTGGGGCGCGGCGGTCACCGCGTCGGCGGCCTCGGCGTCCTCGGGTATGTCCGGGGCGTCCTCCGCCGGGCCGGCGGCACGCGCGGTCCCGTCGTGGAAGGAGGCGTCGAACCAGGGCCCGGTGTCCGCCTGCCCGGCGAACGACGCCTGCCCGGCGGACGGATGCCTTCCGGACGCCGCCGGGCCGGGCGTGGCCGGCTGGGCGGGGCCCGCCACGGAGGGAGCGATGTCCGGGGCGTAGGCGCCGCACCCGGGGCACACGAGAGCCCCGTTGAGGTGGCGGCGGCACGAGGAGCAGTAGTCCATCGGTGTCTTCCTGGGTTGGCTGCGCCATCGGGCTCTGCCGCGGCCTGGTCGTGTTCGCGCCGGGGGCCGAACGGCCAGAACGCTAACGAGACCATGGACGGGCTGTGTGCAGCCTGAGTGATGGCCCTGCGCAGATCCGGCGGGAACTGTGCGGGCACCGGTGTCCGCGGCGGGCCGGTCAGTCGACCGGCCAGGTGTGGGCGGCCGCGTTGAGATGCATGTAGTCCATGTACGACGTGGTCATCCGGCGCAGGGCCTCCCGCCGGTCGGTGGAGGCGCCCTTCTCGAACTGGTGCACCGTCTCGGCCTGCCAGAGGGCGCCGTTGCGCCCGGTGACACAGCGCTGCTCGATGATGCCGAGCAGCGGCTCCCGCCACGCGGTGTCCAGCCCGGCCAGCTCCAGGCCACGGTGGGCCAGCGGCAGCAGCCTTCTCAGCACCAGTTCGGTGACGGGGACCTCGCCCACGCCAGGCCAGTACAGGCGTGCGTCGATGCCGTCGCGGGCGGCGGTGTGCAGGTTCTCCTCGGCCGCCGCGAAGGACATCCGCGACCAGACGGGCCGGTCCTCGTCGACCAGGGCGCGGGTGAGGCCGTAGTAGAAGGCGCCGTTGGCGATGGTGTCGGAGACGGTGGGTCCCGCGGGCAGGACGCGGTTCTCGATGCGCAGGTGCGGTCCGCTGTCGGTGACGGCGTAGACGGGCCGGTTCCAGCGGTAGATGGTGCCGTTGTGCAGGGTGAGCTCACCCAGTTCGGGGGCCCGGCCCTGTTCGTGCAGCGCGCGCGGGTCCTCGTCGTCGCACAGCGGCAGCAGGGCGGGGAAGTAGCGCACGTTCTCCTCGAACAGGTCGAAGACGCTGGTGATCCACCGCTCGCCGAACCACACGCGCGGCCGCACGCCCTGTGCCTTGATCTCGACCGGACGGGTGTCCGTGGCCTGCTCGAACAGCGGGATCCGCGTCTCGCGCCACAGTTCGCGGCCGAAGAGGTACGGGGAGTTCGCGGCCAGGGCGATCTGGACGCCGGCGATGGCCTGGGCGGCGTTCCAATAGGCGGCGAAGTCCTTCGGCGCGACCTGGAGGTGGAACTGGGTGCTGGTGCAGGCGGCCTCGGGGGTGATCGTGTCCGCGTACGTGGAAAGGCGCTCCTCGCCGTCCACGGCGATGCGCAGGTCCTCGCCTCGGGCCGCGAAGATCTGCTCGTTGAGCAGCCGGTAGCGCGGGTCGCCGGAGAGCGCTGCCTCGTTCACGTGCTCCTCGCCGAGGGTCGGCAGGATGCCGATCATGATGAGGTGGGCGCCGACCGCCGAGGCACGGTCCTCGGCGTGGTTCAGGGCGTCGCGGATCGCCTGCTCCCAGGCGCCGGGGCCGCCGGTGGTCAGTTCCCGGGGCGGGATGTTGATCTCCAGGTTGAAGCGGCCCAGCTCGCTGTCCCAGGCGGGGTCGGCGATGGCCTGGAGCACCTCGGTGTTCCGCATCGCCGGCAGTCCGTCGTCGTCCACGAGGTTGAGTTCGATCTCGAGCCCGACCCGCGGGCGCTCGCTCTCGAACGTCGACTCGCGCAGCATCTGCGCCAGCACGTCGAGGCAGGTGTGCATCTTCTCCCGGTAGCGGCGGCGGTCCTCCCGCGTGAACACCAGGGCCGGCACATCGCGTCCCATGGGGCCCTCCCGAGTTCCCTCGGCGGTCACCTTTCCGGTCCCAGAGTCCCACCTCGGACGCCACCCGGACAGCCGACGGCGTGGGAGCCGTACGGCAGAGCGCTTGAGCGGGTTTTGTGCTGGACGGAAACAAAGAGAGGGGTGGGTCACGGAGGAGTTGGCCTGGTCGACCAGGCTGGTGGTGATCTGGCCGGCACGTCAGGGGCACAGCCCCCGGCTGACTCCCGTCTTGCTCCCCTCGGAGCCGGGCCGGCGGCCGGGCGGCGTGGCCGACAGGTGGACGGACAGCAGACGGCCGCTGCCGTTGACGGTCACCCGGAGTGCGTTCATGCCGGGCAGACGGTCGTCGTGGAGCGGATAGGCGACCGTCCACGTCGTCCACGATCCCTGGCCCTCCCGGTCCACCGCCGACCGTGCCCCGTCGGCCGAGCCGGGGAAGCGGGCGGCGACGTACCGGTCCGCGGTCCGCCGTGCCGCCGAGGCGTCGTGCACCGGTCCCGCGGCGCCCGGTATCCGGCGTCCGGCCGGCGCTCCCCCGGACGCGAACCGCTCCCACACCTCGATGCCCACGCTGCTCCGGTCCGGCCAGGGCATGAGTACCGCTCCGCCGGGCTCCAGTTCGGCCGACACCGTCTCGTTCACCCCGTCCAGGCCGCACGGCGTCACGTCCGACACCTTGGTGATCCTCACGTCACCGCCCAGCGCCCGGTCGACGATGTCGGTGATCACGGCACGCTGCTCGGCGGTCGCGGCTCTCGCCGGTTCGGCATGGTCGACGACTCTCAAGTCCACGGTGGCCGCCAGCACGCAGGCGATCACCGCGAAGCCCAGGCCGGCCGCGGCCGGTACGCGCCGGCGACGCACGCCCCGGGACAGCGGACGTCCGCCCGCCAGGCGGACGGAGACGAACCCGAGACCGGCTCCCACGATCGCCCCGGCGCCATTGGCGACCACGTCGCTGGTGTCGCAGTAGCGGCCGATGGCCGGAACGACGGCCTGGACGGTCTCGATCCCGCAGCTGAGCAGTGCAGCCGACACCAGGGGGAGGACCGGGCGTCGCACCGCCCGCAGCCCGAAGAATCCGACCGGAACGAACAACGCGAGGTTCATCCACCCCTGGGCCACGCCGAAGGGCTCCAGCACGTCCTTGCCGACGATGCACATCATGGAGCCGGTGGCGACCGTTTTGGCCCAGAGCGTCAGACAGAGCGCGGCCGTCGTGGACGCCGCCCAGGCCGCGTACTCCCAGGGCCGTGCGAGACGCCGGCGCAGGCCGACTCCGGCGGTGACCAGGACACCCGCCGAGACGAGGACGACAAGGACGACGTACATCAGGTGCCGTCCGAAGACGAGATCGAGCAAGGCCTGCCCTTCCGGTGACGCGTGACGCGTGACGCGCGGTGTCGAGCGGAGCGGACGCACCGGGACGACCGTGACGCGCTCCGCGCTCTCCGCGGGTGGGCCAGGTCCGCCGGCCCACTTGTGCGGAGCCAACCAGGGCCGATGTGAGCCGGGGGTGAGCGGCGCTCCTGGGCACCACGTTCTCCGGCGCGGGACCGCGGCGCGGTCGCCGGAGGAGCTTCACGCCCCGCTCACACCGGATGCGGATACTGAAGGAGCCGGCTGCCGGGGGGCCGGACGAGCGAACAAGCGGGAGGATGACCGATGCGCCCTGCGACGGCCGAGGAGGAGGCGTACGGAACGGTCGGAGGGGCCACCGTGCGAGCCGGGATCGAGGGCCCGGGGCGAACCAGGTCTGTCGTCCGACGGCTCGCCGGGCAGCGAGGAAGCCTCCGCCTGCGGCTCACCGTCGTCTTCGGCCTGCTGTTCTTCCTCGCCGCCGCCGCCGTGCTCGCGGCCACCGTGCTCCTGGTCCACCGTTACCGGCAGTACCACCCCCCGGCCCAGCCGATGCTGAAGTTCGATCCGCCGCTGACGGCACAGCAGCGCGCCCAGGCCTTCGGGTACTGGAGCGACCTCTCGGTCGTCGCGCGGCAGGACGCCCATGACGACGTGATGTGGATGCTGAAGTGGGGCGCCCTGATCGTCACGGGCGTCGGGGTCGTCGCCACGGCCGTCGGCTGGGTGGTGGCCGGGCGCCTGCTGCGTCCGCTCAGCCGCATCAGCCGTATCGCCGAACGCGTGGCGGGACACACCCTGCACCAGCGGATCGCCCTGCACGCTCCGCCGGGCGAGGTCAAGACGCTCGCCGACTCCTTCGACCGCATGCTGGAGCGCCTGGACGAGTCCTTCGCGGGCCAGGGCCGCTTCATCGGCAACGCCGCCCATGAACTCAAGACCCCGCTGGTCCTCAACCGCACGCTGGTCGAGGTGGCGATGAACCGTCCCGACGCCCCACCGCAACTGCGCCGCCTGGGCGAGAGCCTGCTGACGGTCAACACCCGTCACGAACGGCTCATCGACGGCCTGCTCGTCCTGGCCCGCTCCGAGAACGACCTGGCGGAACGTCTTCCCGCCGATCTGCGTCCGGCCGTCGAAGCCGTGCTGGAGTACGCCACGCCCGATGCCGAACGCGGCGGAATCAGTCTGCGCACGGACCTCGGGCCCGCCCCGCTGCGCGGCGATCCGGTCCTGCTGGAGCATCTGGCGCGCAACCTCATGGACAACGCCGTGCGCTACAACCGACCGGGCGGCACCGTGCACGTGACGACCCGCACGGTCCCGGAGGGCGTGCGGCTCAGCGTCTCGAACACCGGGCCCGCCATCGACCCGGCCGAGGTCCCCACGCTGTTCCAGCCCTTCCGCCGGCTCACCGACCGGATCGGCTCCGCCGAGGGAAGCGGTCTGGGCCTCTCGATCGTGCGGGCCGTCGCCCGGGTCCACGGCGGTGACGTCCACGCCACGGCCCTGCCCGGAGGCGGCCTCGGCGTCACCGTCACCCTGCCCGGCGCGCCACACGTGCCGCCGCCGCCCCGCAGCGCGCCGCCCGGCCTGCCCCACTGACCGTGGTCACACCCGGACCGGGCCGGCCGCCATCGGCTCACCGGACGCGGTAGCCCACTCCCGTCACCGTCTCCACGATCCCCGGCTCGCCCAGCTTGCGACGCAGGCCCCGGATGGTCACCCGGACGATCGTGGTGAACGGGTCGATGTTCTCGTCCCAGACCCGTTCCAGCAGCGTTTCCGCCGACACCGGGCCGCCCTGCGCCCGCAGGAGCTCCTCCAGGACCGCGAACTCCTTGCGGGAGAGAGGGACGTGCCGTCCGTCCCGGTAGGTCTCGCGCAGATGGGGGTCGAGCCGGATGCCGGAGCGTTCCAGGACGGGCGGTGCCGGCGGCCGTACCCTGCGGCCGAGCGCCCGGATGCGGGCGACGAGTTCGGCGAAGGCGAACGGCTTCGCCAGGTAGTCGTCCGCGCCGAGGCTGAGCCCGGCCACGCGCTCGGCGACCGTCGTCGACACCGTAAGCATCAGGATCCGCACGTCGGCGCCGGCCGCGGCCGTGCGCCGGCAGACCTCGTCGCCGTGCAGCTTCGGCAGGTCCCGGTCGAGCAGCATCACGTCGTACTCGTTGACCGCCAGCCGCTCCAGAGCGGCCTCGCCGTCATGGACGACGTCCACCGCGAAGGTCTCCTGTCTGAGTCCCTCGGCCATCGCGTCCGCGAGCATCTGCTCGTCCTCCACGACCAGTACCCGCACCGCGCACACTCCCTCGCCTGTCTGTGTGCACAGTCTGGGTGAGGTGGTGTTAAAGCGGCGTGAGACGCCCGTGGACGGTCTTTCAGGGCACGGCCGGCCCGGTGATCAGGCTTCCGTTCGCGTCGTGGGGCCAGGCGTTGGCGACGCAGCCGTGAAGGCCCTTGATCTGCTGCATCATCGCGGGCGCGGGCCGCCCGGGGCCGGGACAGCCCCGGTGCCCGTACCCGAGCCGGTGACCGACCTCGTGATTGATGATCAAGGCGTGATACTCGGCAGGCCGGTTCGGGTAGTACGGGCTGAGCAGCACCCAGCGTCTGAGGTTGACCACCACGTCCGTGCCGACCGCGCAGTTGACCTCGCCTCCGGTGTCCAGGCCGTACGCGCCGCACAGCCTGTCCGTGGTGTCCGGTGTCGCCAGCCGCACCCGGAAGTCGTAGGGCGGTCCGGCGACCCGTCGGAAGGCGGCTCCGCCGTGGGTCCAGCCGCGCGGGTCCCCGAGGATGCGGTCGACCTCGGCTGCCACGGACCGGGCGGAGACACCCGTGCCGTCCTCGGCCTCCACCACATAACGCAGGGGCTTGCCGTGCCCGAACGTCCGCGAGCCGGCGGGGGCACGCGTGAAGGTTCCGGCGCCGTGCTGGGTCACGTGCGCGGACTGCGAAGGCGAGGGACCGGGCCGCGGCGCCGACGAGGCGTCGGCCGGGCGACGGTGGTGACCGGGCGAGGCGTCTGCTCCCTGGACGGCTTCGGCGGCCTCTCCATCGACGCCGCCGCGTACCACCACGAACAGCATCGCGAGACACGCCCCGACGATCATGACGCAGGCCCCTATGAGACACGACCGTGGCTTCATCACTCTGTGCTGCTTGGGGCGACGGTGATTCATGCGTCTCACTCCACCGGCCGGCGCGTGAACCGGAGGTGAGCCTCGGTGCTCACCTCCGGCTCACGCGGCCGCGGTCATGCTGACGCCTACTGAGGGCGAACCCACAGGTCGGAGGGGATTGCCCCCTGCCGGGGACCCGCCTAGCCTGCATTTGTGCCGCAAATAAACAAATCACGGTCGCACAGCGTCGTGCGCCGCCCCCTCAGCCCGCTCAGCCGTCTCCGTGTCGCCGTCACCGTCTTCTTCGCCCTCGACGGCTTCCTCTTCGCCGGCTGGGTGGTCCGCATCCCCGCCATCAAGCAGCAGACCGGCGCCTCCGCCAGCGCGCTCGGCCTGGCGCTCCTCGGCGTCTCCGCCGGGGCCGTGGTCACCATGGTGTTCACCGGGCGCCTGTGCCGCCGCTACGGCAGCCACCAGGTCACCGTCGTCTGCGCGGTATTGCTCAGCCTCAGCGTCGCCCTGCCCCCCCTGACCCATTCGGCACTCGCCCTCGGCGTCGTGCTCCTGCTGTTCGGCGCCGCGTACGGCGGCATCAACGTGGCCTTCAACAGCGCCGCCGTCGACCTGGTGACCGCACTGCGCCGGCCCGTCATGCCCAGTTTCCACGCGGCCTTCAGCCTCGGCGGCATGGCCGGCGCCCTGCTCGGCGGGCTGGTCGCCGGGGCCCTTTCCCCCACGCGGCACCTTGCGGGCCTCACCGTCGTCGGGCTGCTGGTCACCGCCGTGGCGGGCCGGACCCTGCTGCGGCACGACCCGCCGGCCGGCGCGGCACCGGACCGGCCGAGCGCCACGCCCGGCCGCCGGGACCCCCGCACCCGCCGGCTGGTGATCGTCTTCGGCCTGATCGCCGGCTGCACGGCCTACGGCGAGGGAGCCATGGCCGACTGGGGCGCGCTGCACCTGGAGGAGGACCTGGGGGCCACGCCCGGGATCGCCGCGCTCGGCTACTCCTGTTTCGCGCTGTCCATGACGGTCGGCCGGCTCACCGGCACGACCCTGCTCGAACGACTCGGCCACGGCCGGACCGTCGTCGCGGGCGGCGCGACCGCGGCGGCCGGGATGCTCCTCGGCTCCCTCGCCCCGTCCCTGTGGGCGGCCCTCCTGGGCTTCGCGGTCACCGGGCTCGGACTGGCCAACCTCTTCCCGGTCGCCGTCGAACGCGCCGGCACGGTCGCGGGGCCTGGTGGCGTGGCCCTGGCCTCCACGTTCGGCTACAGCGGCATGCTCCTGGGGCCCCCGGCCATCGGCTTCATGGCGGACTGGCTCTCCCTGCCCGTGGCCCTCACCAGCGTCGCCCTGCTGGCGGCGGTCGCCACGCTCATCGGGGCCGGGACGCGGCGCGCGGTACCGGAGCGGCCGGGCGCGGCGTGAGCCCTGAGCCGTGAGAGTCGAGCCGTGAGAGTCGAGCCGTGAGAGTCGAGCCGTGAGCCGTGAGCCGATGGTCCGCTTGTTCCGGGCCGCCTCCGGTGTGAGGCTCACGCCATGAGCGACCACGGGGGACGGCGCGGGCAGGCCGAGCGGGACGCGATCACCGTCGAGATCGGCTACGCGCTGTGCAGCGCTGCGTTCGCGGCGGCCGCCGTGTGCGGTGCCGTCGTCGGACCGGTGCTCGTCTTCGACGTGCCGGCCGGTGTGCGCCGCGCCGTCCTGGCCGTGGGCGCCACCGTCGCCGCGGTGCTGTTCGCCGTCCGGGTCGTGAGCGTGCTGGCGCGGTTCCGGCGCGGCGCTCAGCCCAGCCAGCCCGGCCGCACCAGGCCGGACTCGTAGGCCAGCACCACCAGTTGGGCCCGGTCGCGGGCTCCCAGCTTCACCATCGTGCGGCTGACGTGGGTCTTCGCGGTGAGCGGGCTGACCACCAGGCGGCGGGCGATCTCCTCGTTGGACAGGCCGATGCCGACCAGCGCCATCACCTCGCGTTCCCGTTCGGTCAGCCGGGCCAGGGCGTCGGCGGCCGCGGGCTCCTTGGAGCGGGCCGCGAACTCGGCGATCAGCCGCCGGGTCACGCCCGGCGACAGCAGCGCGTCCCCGTCGACCACCGCCCGGACCGCGCGCAGGAGTTCGTCCGGCTCGGTGTCCTTCACAAGGAACCCCGAGGCGCCCGAGCGGATCGCCTCGAAGACGTACTCGTCCAGCTCGAAGGTGGTGAGCATGACCACCTTCACGTCCTCCAGCGCGCTGTCCCCGGTGATCCGGCGGGTCGCGGCGAGCCCGTCGAGCACGGGCATCCGGATGTCCATGAGGACCACGTCCGGGCGCAGTTCACGCACCGCGCGCACCGCCTCCTCGCCCTCGGCGGCCTCCCCGGCCACCTCGATGTCGGGCTGCGCGTCGAGCAGGGCCCGGAAACCGGCCCGCACGAGCGACTGGTCGTCGGCGAGCAGTACGCGGATCACCGGTCCTCCTCCTGAGGGGTCGTGTTCTTCGCGCGTTTCGACGCCGTGAGCGGCAGGACGGCCAGCACCCGGAAACCGCCGTCGCCGCGCGGGCCCGCCTCGATCGTGCCACCGAGCGCGGCGGCACGCTCCCGCATTCCGGCCAGCCCGTTGCCGCTGCCGCCCGCGTCGGTTCCGGTCGCCGGCCCGTCGTCGTCGACGCACAGCCTGAGCGTCGGCCCGTCCATCTGCTCGAACCGCACGCGCGCGTGCCGCGATCCCGAGTGGCGTACGACGTTGGTGAGGGCCTCCTGGACGATACGGAAGGCCGCGAGGTCCGTGGCCGGCGGAAGGTGGGGCGGCTCGCCCCTGACCTCGACGGTGAGGCCGGCGCCGGCCGCCTGAGCCACCAGTTCGGGCAGCCGGGCGAGGCCGGGGGCGGGGGCGCGCGGGGCGGCGCCGGGCGCCCGCAGGGTGTCGAGGACCTGGCGGACCTCGCCGAGCGCCTCCTTGCTCTGGGCCTTGATGGTGGTGAGCGCGGTGCGCGCCTGCTCGGGGTCGGTGTCGAGGAGGGCGAGGCCGACCCCCGCCTGGACGTTGATCACCGAGATGCTGTGGGCGAGGACGTCGTGCAGTTCGCGGGCGATCCGCAGCCGCTCCTCGTCGGCACGCCGCCGCGCCGCCTGGGCCCGTTCGGCCCGCTCCCTCGCCCACTGTTCGCGGCGGACCCGCGCCAGTTCGGACACGGCCACGACGGCGGCGACCCAGGCGGCGACGACCGCCTCCTGCCCCCAGGGCGCGGGCCCGTCCCCGGCGGGGGGCAGCCAGCGGTACAGCCAGTGGCCGACGAGGACGTGCCCCGCCCACAGCGCCCCGGCGGCCGTCCAGGCGGCCCATCGGTGCCCGGTGACGACGGCGCTGAAGCAGGCCACGGCGACGGGCAGGAAGACCGGCCCGTAGGGGTAGCCGGCGGCCAGATAGAGCAGGGCGGCCGCCGCGGTGCCGAAGGCGACCGGTACCGGGTACCGCCTGCGCCACAGCAGCAGGCCCGACGCCACGAACAGCAGGACCCGTGCGAACGGGTCGAGGTCCTGACGCCCGTCGTGCTGTCCGCGGGCCGCGAACGAGGACCCGACGAGCACGACGACGGTGACCAGCACGGTGGAACGCCAGGGCCACCGGGGAGCGCGCTCCCCGCCTTCGTCCCAGCGGTTCCACCACGGCGGCCCGTGCCGCCACCACGCCGGTGGACCGCCGGGCCGGTGCGCCTGCTGCTCGTCCATGGTGGCCACGCTAGACGCGTGGGCCGCGGGGCGGCGTCACCCCCGTGTGGTGATCACGCGTACTCCCCGCGAAGTACGCCCCGGAGGGCCGCTCAGCGCAGGCCGACCCCGTGGGCGATCCGGATCGCCGCGTGCCGGAAGAACGGCGGCCGGTCCTCCACGACCCGGTTGAACTGGCCGAAGAGCTCGAAGCCGACCAGCCCGAACAGCTCCGCCCAGGCGGCGATGAGGGCGACGACCGTCGCCGGGGGCAGGTCGGGGGCGAGGTCGGCGGCCATGCGCCCGGCCTCGGCGACCAGGTCGTCCGGCAGCTCCGGCGCGTCGGCGAGGACGCCCTCGTGGTGGGCGTCGCGAACGATGGCGATGAACAGCAGCCCCACGCGTGAGGCGGCCGGGACCGTGGTCATCGGAGCGGTGTAGCCGGGCACCGGCGACCCGTAGATCAGCGCGTACTCGTGCGGGTGCTCCAGCGCCCAGACGTGGACGGCCTCCGCGACCGCCGTCCAGCGTTCCAGCGGTGCGGCGTCCCCGACCTGTTCGTTCGCCGCCTCGGCGGACGCGCCGAGGGAGTCGTAGGCGTCGATGATGAGAGCGGTCAGCAGGTCGTCGCGGCTCGGGAAGTAGCGGTAGAGCGCGGAGGAGACCATGCCGAGGGTACGGGCGACAGCGCGCAGCGAGAGCCGGGCCGCGCCCTCCTGCGCGAGCTGTCTGCGCGCCTCGTCCTTGATGGCGGCGGTGACTTCCATCCTGGCGCGGGCCCGTGCGCCCTGTGCGGTGCTGCTCATGACGCGCAGTCTCGCACGAATTCCAGAGCGGTGCACACATTCGAGAGCACTGCTCTTGCTCTGGATCGGTGTTCTCGTGCAGACTGCTCTCAAGCGAGAGCAGTGCTCTCGAAACCGGTCTCCCGGCCATCCGAAGGGGTGCCGGTCTTCCGGCCATCCGAAGGGGTCACCATGTCGTCGCCGTACTACCTCAAGGGCAGCCCGCTCAACGTCCGCTTCAACAACGTCGTCGGCTGGCTCGCCCGGCACGGCCTGAGCATCGCCGGCACGGCGGAGTTGTCCGTGCGCGGCCGCAAGAGCGGAAAGATGCAGCGCGTCCCGGTCAACCCGCACGTCCTGGACGGTGTGCGGTACCTCGTCTCGGCCCGCGGGCACTCCCAGTGGGTGCGCAACATGCGCGCCGCCGGCGGCGGTGAGCTGCGGGTCGGGCGCAAGGTGCGCCCGTTCACCGCGGTGGAGATCCCCGACGAGGAGAAGCTCCCGATCCTGCGCACCTACCTGGAGAAGTGGGGCTGGGAGGTCAACCAGTACTTCCAGGGCGTGACCGCGAAGTCCACCGACGAGGAGATCGTCGCGTGCGCCCCGGACCACCCCGTCTTCCGGATCACGGTCGACGGGTGAGGTCCCCGGGCGACCGGCGTCAGGAGGACGGCTGCTCGTCCGGGGACGTCTGCCGGCGGTCCATCGCGCTCAGGGCGCGGTGGGCCATGGGGTGGGTGCGCACGATCTCGGCGAGGGTCGTCGAGCCGCGGGTGATGTCCGTGAACGCCTTCCAGGCCGGCCGGAACCCGGTCAGCACCGCGTGGAGGATGCCGGGCCGGCGCTCGAACACCGTCAGCATCCGCTTTCCGACGCTCATCTCCACGCCGAGGCCCGCCTTGACGGCGAACGCGTAGTTCAGCGCCTGGCGCCGGGCGTCGACGGCGTCGTGCGCCTCGGCGACGCGCACCGCCCACTCCCCCGCGAGCCGGCCCGACCGCAGCGCGAAGGAGATGCCCTCGCGGGTCCACGGCTCCAGCAGGCCCGCCGCGTCACCGCACACCAGCACCCGCCCGCGCGAGAGCGGCGAGTCCTCCGCGCGGCAGCGCGTCAGATGGCCGGAGGAGATGCTCGGTTCGAACCCGGCGAGCCCGAGCCGCCCGATGAACTCCTCCAAGTACCGCTTGGTCGCGGCGCCTTCGCCGCGGGCCGAGATGACGCCGACCGTGAGCGTGTCGCCCTTGGGGAAGACCCAGCCGTAACTGCCGGGCATCGGGCCCCAGTCGATGAGCACCCGGCCCTTCCAGTCCTCCGCGACCGTGTCCGGCACCGGGATCTCCGCCTCCAGACCGAGGTCGACCTGGTCCACCTTCACCCCGACGTGGGCCCCTATGCGGCTGGCACTGCCGTCCGCGCCCACCACGGCCCGGGCGAGGACGGTCTCCCCGCCCTGCAGGACGAGGGCCACGGTGCGCCGGTCCGGCACGGCCGAGCCGTGCTGCTCGACGCGCTGCACGGTGACTCCGGTGCGCAGCTCGGCGCCGGCCTTCTGCGCGTGCTCGACGAGCTGCTGGTCGAACTCGGGCCGGTTGACGAGCCCGAACAGCGTCCGCCGGGAGCGGCGGGTGCGCGCGAAGCGGCCGTTGTGGGAGAAGGTCACCGCGTGCACCCGATCCCGCAGTGGGAGCTCGAAGCCGGGCGGGAGGGAGTCGCGCGAGGGGCCGATGATGCCGCCGCCGCACGTCTTGTACCGGGGCAGTTCGGCCTTCTCCAGCAGCAGCACGCGCCTTCCGGCGACCGCCGCCGCGTAGGCGGCCGAGGCACCGGCCGGACCCGCACCCACCACGACGACGTCCCAGACCTGCCGCATGTCGTCCGCCGAAGAGTTCTCGCTGCTCACGATGGCCTACTGCTCCCGCTCTGTTCGCCGCCCGATGCTGTCCCCCGCATCCTACGGCGGGCGTCGTCGCAGGCCACTGTGGGAGGATCACAGCACTCACGCGTACAACGTCGCACCCACAAGGAGCGTGCCCATGTCGTCGATTCCGGTCACCGAGACCGTCGCCTCGCTGATGCCGCGGGCGAAGGCGGAGCTCACCGAGCTGGTGGCCTTCAAGTCGGTGGCGGACTTCGACCAGTTCCCGAGGAGCGAGAGCGAGGGAGCGGCCCGCTGGGTCGCCGACGCGCTGCGGGCGGAGGGCTTCGAGGACGTCGCCCTGCTGGACACCCCCGACGGCACCCAGTCCGTGTACGGCTACCTGCCGGGCCCCGAGGGCGCGAAGACCGTGCTGCTGTACGCCCACTACGACGTGCAGCCCCCGCTGGACGAGGCGGGGTGGGACACCCCGCCCTTCGAGCTGACCGAGCGCGACGGCCGGTGGTACGGGCGCGGGGCCGCCGACTGCAAGGGCGGCGTGATCATGCATCTGCTGGCCCTGCGCGCGCTCAAGGCGAACGGCGGCGTCCCGGTGCACGTGAAGGTGATCGCCGAGGGCTCCGAGGAGATGGGCACGGGCGGCCTGGAGCGGTACGCCGAGGCGCACCCGGAGCTGCTGACGGCCGACACCATCGTGATCGGCGACTCGGGCAACTTCCGGGTCGGTCTGCCGACGGTCACCACGACGCTGCGCGGCATGACCATGGTCCGCGTGCAGATCGACACGCTGGCCGGCAACCTGCACTCCGGCCAGTTCGGCGGGGCCGCGCCCGACGCGCTGGGCGCCCTGATCCGGGTACTGGACTCGCTGCGCGCCGAGGACGGCTCGACGACCGTCGACGGGCTGACCGGCGTGTCCGCCTGGGAGGGACTGCAGTACGACGAGACGCAGTTCCGCGCCGACGCCAAGGTGCTCGACGGCGTGGAGCTGATCGGCTCGGGGACGGTCGCCGACCGGATCTGGGCCCGCCCGGCCGTGACGGTCCTCGGCATCGACTGCCCGCCGGTGGTCGGCGCCACGCCGTCCGTGCAGGCGAGCGCCCGCGCCCTGGTGAGCCTGCGGGTGCCGCCGGGCGTCGACGCGGCCCACGCCACCAAGCTGCTCCAGGCCCACCTGGAGGCGCACACGCCGTGGGGCGCGCGGGTGAGCACCGAGCAGGTCGGGCAGGGCCAGGCGTTCCGCGCCGACACGACCAGCCCGGCGTACCAGGCGATGGCCGACGCGATGGCGGTGGCGTACCCGGGCGAGGAGATGCAGTTCGCCGGCCAGGGCGGCTCGATCCCGCTGTGCAACACGCTGGCCTCGCTCTACCCGGAGGCGGAGATCCTCCTGATCGGTCTGAGCGAGCCCGAGGCGCAGATCCACGCCGTGAACGAGAGCGTGTCCCCGCAGGAGCTGGAGCGGCTGTCGGTCGCCGAGGCGCTGTTCCTGCGCAACTACGCCGGAAGCTGAGCGGGCCACGGTGGGGGGCACGCCGGTGCCCCCCCACCCGTTCAGGACGGTGCCGGGGTCCCCGCCTCGAGGTACAGCGCCGAGCCGCGCTCACGGGCCCGCAGGGCCCACCGCAGCCGTTCGTAGCGCACCGGCGGCAGCAGGTCGGCGGCCTCGGCCTCGGTGACGAAGCGCCAGTCCCGCAGCTCGGGTCCGGGCAGCACCAGCCGCTCGGCGTCAGCGGAGTCCAGCCGCCCGCCGTCGAACAGCAGCCGCAGACCGCCGTAGCGGGGCGGTTCGGGCCGCTCCCAGTCGACCACCAGGAGCCGCGGCACGTCCCGCAGCCGTATCCCGGTCTCCTCCGTGACCTCGCGCATACCGCCGCGCGCGGGCGCCTCGCCGGGTTCGACGACGCCGCCGGGGAACTCCCAGCCGGCCTTGTACGTGGGATCGACCAGCAGGACGCGGTCCTTCTCGTCGAAGAGCAGCACCCCGGCGGCGAGGGTCTCGGCGGTGGGCTCCGGTGTCTGCACGATGTCGCAGACCGGCACCTCGCCGCTGCCGACCGCCCCGGCGATCCGCACGGCGGTCTCGTACGGCGTCAGGCCGCTGTTGTCGACCGGGTGGGCGTCCGCCACCAGCCACGCGGCGAGCGCGGCGCGGTACGGCTCGATGTGGTCGTAGGACCACTGCCGGACGCGTATCTCGGCGTCGGGCGGGTCGGGCGGTGTCTCCCGCTCCGCTATCCGGGCGCGCAGGATCGTTTCCGCCGGGGCGAGGAGGACGTGCTGGACGGTGATGCGGCGGGCGGCGAGAGCGCCGAAGATCTCGTCGCGGTATTCCTGGCGGAGCAGGGTCATGGGGACCACGAGCGTCCCGCCGAGCTCGGCGTGCAGCGCCGCCGCGGTGTCGATCACCAGGCGCCGCCAGATCGGCAGGTCCTGGAAGTCGCCGACCTCGGCCAGGTGTTTGGGCGGCAGCAGGTGCGTGAGCGCCGCGCCGATGACCTCGGGGTCGAAGAGCGTGCTGTTCGGGATCAGCTCGATCAGTTCCCGTGCGGTGGTGGTCTTCCCCGCACCGAACGCGCCGTTGATCCAGACGATCACGTTTCCCCCTCTTCTGTTGGCCCCCTGTGGCTTGCCCGCTCCACACTGCCACGGAAACCACTCCCAGGAGAGGGCGCATGACGACGGCGCCGCCCTCCGCTCGGGAGCGGGGGTGCGGCGCCGTACGGACGGGCCCGAGGGGCTGTCAGCCCTTCTTCCCGGAGCCGCGGTGCGGGGCGTCGTTCACGGCCCGGTCCGCTTCCCGGTTGACGGCCTGGCCGAAGGTCTCCAGGGCCTGGTCCACATCGACCCCCGCCAGCTTGGTCGCACCGGCCGTGCTGAGACCGTCGATCTTCTTGCCGCTCACATCCACCCCGGCGGCCTTGACCTGTCCGCCGGTGAGACCCGGAAGCCCGGTGTCGGGAGCGCCGGTTCCGGGAGGGCCGGCCAGCTCAGCCGAGTGCGACGGGGTGACGGCGGCGACGACGAATCCGGTGGCCAGGGAGGCGATGGCGAGCATGCTGCGCTTCTTCATGGCCGGTTCAACTGCGAAAACGGCCGGACGGTCACGCCCCGGCCCGGGACGGATCGTACGAGGGCCCGGACCCGGACGCACGCCGGACCTCGCGGCGCCGCCCGACGAGCTCGCGGGCCGCGCCAGGCCAGTCCGGGTGGGTGAAGCCGAAGCCCGCGTCGAGCAGCCGGCCGGGGACCACCCGGCGGCTCTTGAGCAGCAGTTCGGTGTCGGAGCGCAGCACGAACGCGCCGATCTCGGCCATCGCCTTCGTCGCGGGCAGACCGACGGGGACGCGCGCGGCGGAGCGCAGGGCGCTCATGAACCGGCGCTGCGGCAGCGGTTGCGGGGCGGCGAGATTGACCGGCCCGGACAGGTCGTCGCGGGCGATGAGGAACTCGGCGGCGCGGACGAAGTCGTGCTCGTGGATCCAGGAGACGTACTGCCGGCCGCCCGCGACGGGTCCGCCGAGCCCCAGGCGCGCCAGCCGCAGCAGGACGTCGAACACGCCGCCCCGGTCGGGGCTCATGACCATCGCGGAGCGCAGGGCGACCTTGCGGGTGTGCGGGGTGTCGGCCTCGTCCAGGGCCCGCTCCCAGGCCTTGGCGATGTCGACGCTGTAGGACCAGTAGCCCGGCACGTCGGGTTCCCGCCCGCCGATGACACCGGTCGCCTCGTCGTGGGGTGCGTCGAAGCGGTGGGCGTAGACGGTGGCCGTGCTCATCTGGAGCCAGACGCGCGGTGGCCGGGCGGCCTTCGCTATCGCCTCGCCGACGATCCCGGTCGAGCGCACCCGCGAGTCCATCATGGCCTTGAGGTTGGGCGCGGTGTAGCGGCAGCTGACGCTGCGTCCGGCCAGGTTGACGACGACGTCGCTGCCGTCGATCTCCGCCCCCCACGGCCCCAGGGTGGTGCCGTCCCAGCCGACCTCGCCCGCCCGGGCCGGACGCCTGGTCAGGACGACGACCTCGTGCCCGGCCGCGCTCAGCGCGCGCTTCAGGACCGTGCCGACCTGCCCGGTGCCACCGGGGATCACGATCTTCATGGGGTTCCCCTCTCGTACGGGATGACCCTAGCGCATATTTGAACGCGTTCAAAAGACAGGGACGCGCCCCTCGGGCACGAGTTCAGGCCCGACCACTTTCCAACACAGTCCGACACGTTCTAACGTGAGCGAACTATGACGCGTACATGATGTCTCCCTTTCCAGGGACGGAGGAACGTGACCATGCGTCACCTTCACACCCGCACCATCCGGACGAGGCTGATCGGGACCCTCGGCGCGGCACTGCTCTGCGCGGCCGGACTCGCCGCCCCCGCCGCGGCCGCCCCTCCCCCGGCTCCCGCCGTGGACGACGGTCTCGCCCTGACCCCGCCCATGGGCTTCAACAACTGGAACTCCACCCACTGCCGTGCCGAGTTCGACGAGGCCATGGTCAAGGGCATCGCCGATCTCATGGTCGAGAAGGGGCTCAAGGACGCCGGCTACCAGTACGTCAACCTCGACGACTGCTGGGCGCTGCCCTCCCGGGACGCCGACGGCAAGCTGGTGCCCGACCCGGCCCGCTTCCCGCACGGCATCAAGGCGGTCGCCGACTACGTCCACGCCAAGGGGCTGAAGTTCGGGATCTACACGAGCGCCGGCACCAAGACGTGCGACAGCACGGGATTCCCGGGCGCCCTCGGCCACGAGTACAGCGACGCTCGGCAGTTCGCCGATTGGGGCGTCGACTACCTGAAGTACGACAACTGCAACAACCAGGGCGTGGACGCCCGGCAGCGCTACACGACCATGCGCGACGCGCTGCGGGCCACCGGCCGCCCCATCGTCTACAGCATCTGCGAATGGGGCGAGAACAAGCCCTGGGAGTGGGCCGCCGACGTGGGCCACCTGTGGCGCACGACCGGCGACATCAGCGACAACTGGGGTTCGATGCTGTCGATCCTCAAGCAGAACCTGCCGCTCGCGGACCACGCGGGCCCCGGCCACTGGAACGACCCCGACATGCTGGAGGTCGGCAACGGCGGCATGACCGGCACCGAGTACCGCTCGCACTTCTCCCTGTGGGCGATCATGGCCGCGCCGCTGCTCATCGGCGCCGACCTGCGCACCGCCTCCGCGGAGACCTTCGAGATCCTCGGCAACCGGGAGGTCATCGCCGTCGACCAGGACCCCCTGGGCCGGCAGGGCAGGGTCGTCTCCTCCGAGGGCGGGCGCTGGGTGGTCGCCAAGGAGATGCAGGACGGCAGCCGCGCCGTGGCGCTGTTCAACGAGTCCGACACCGCCCGGCGCGTCACGACGACCGCCGAGGATGTCGGGCTGCCCGCCGCCGGCGCCTACACGCTGCGCGACCTGTGGCGGCACCGCACCTTCAACACGGCGGGCACGATCTCCGCGACGGTTCCCGCGCACGGCACCGTCCTGGTCCGCGTCGCCGCCGACGGCCGGTGGGCCCAGCACCCGCCCGCGGTCGAACTCGGCCTGGACGGCGGCCTGCTGTTCGAGCCCGGCCGGACGGCCCCGCTGACCTCCACGGTCACCGACCTCGGGCGTACGGCCGCCCGGGGCGTGTCCGTGTCCCTGTCCGGGCCCGAGGGCTGGTCCCTGCGGCCGAAGACAGCGGCCACCTCGCCCGCGCTGCCCACGGGCCGCACCCTGCGCACCCGATGGGAGATCACGGTGCCGCGGGGCACGCCCACGGGACCGTACGCGATGACGCTCACCGTGCGGCACCGCTCACCGGCCGGCGACCGGGTCGAGACCGCGCTGCCGCTCACCGCGACCGTGGTGAGCGCGCCGCCTGCGGGGACCTCGGAACTCGGTGACCTGCCCTGGCTGTCGGCCACCAACGGATGGGGGCCGGTCGAACGCGACACCAGCAACGGCGAGAGCGGCGCGGGCGACGGGAACCCGATCACCATCGGCGGGGTCGTGTACGACACCGGGCTCGGCGTCCACGCCGAGAGCACCGTCGGCTACTACACGGGCGGCGCCTGCGAGACGGTGACGGCACACGTCGGCGTCGACGACGAGGAGGGCGCGGACGGCACCGTCGCCTTCGAGGTCTGGGCGGACGGTACGAAGGCGGCCTCGACCGGCGTCCTCACCAACGCCATGCCCGCCCAGCAGCTCACCGCCGACGTGACCGGCGCCCAGGTGGTCCGGCTCGTCGTCACCGACGGCGGCGACGGCATCACCTCGGACCACGGGGACTGGGCGCGGGCGCGCCTGAGCTGCTGAGCTGGTCAGACACCCCCTAGAGCCTTTCGTCGGTCGTGTCCGACCCAGGGCTCAGACCCCCGCCGCGGCCACGCCCGTCCGTCCGGCGAGCGCGGCCGCGGCGGCGCCGACCAGCCCGGCGTCCGTGCCCATCCGGGCGGGCGCGACGGTCAGGCGCCGCACGAAGGAGAGGGTGGCGTAGTCGGCGAGCGCCTTGCGCAGGGGCGTGAAGAGGACGTCGCCGGCCTTGCCGACACCTCCGCCGATCACCGCTATGTCGATCTCCACGAGGGTCGCGGTGGCCGCGATCCCGGCGGCCAGGGCCCGTGCGGCCCGCTCGAAGGAGGCCACGGCGACCGGGTCGCCCTCGCGCGCGGCGGCGGCGACCGCGGCGGCGGAGGTGTCGCCGTCCGGACCGGGCCGCCAGCCGGCGTCCAGGGCCCGGCGGGCGATGTTCGGGCCGCTCGCGATGCGCTCCACGCAGCCGCGCGAGCCGCACGGGCACAGATCGCCGTCGAGGTCCACGCTGATGTGCCCGATGTGGCCGGCGTTGCCGGTGGGTCCGGGATGCAGCCGCCCGCCCAGCACCAGACCGCCGCCGACGCCCGTGGAGACGACCATGCACAGCGCGTTTTCGTGCCCCTGGGCGGCCCCCTGCCAGTGCTCGGCCGCGGTGATGGCCACGCCGTCGCCGATCAGCTCGACGGGCAGCCCGCCGGTCGCCTCCCTGACCCGGCGCACCAGCGGGTAGCCGCGCCAGCCGGGGACGTTGACGGGGCTCACGGTGCCCGCCGAGGCGTCCACCGGTCCCGCGCTGCCGATCCCGAGCGCCGAGACCCGCCCCCACGAAGGAGAGGCGGCGAGCTCCTGGACGACCTCCTCGACGGCCCGCATCACGGTCTCGCCGTCCTCCTTGGCCGGAGTCGGGCGCTGCGCCCGGACGGCGATGGTGCCGTGACCGTCCACCAGCGCTCCGGCGATCTTGGTGCCGCCGATGTCGAGCGCAGCCACGAGGTCGTTGTGCATCAGATTCAGTTCTCCCCGTCAACCATTCGGAACTCCCCGCCGCCCAAGGGCGGGAATCGGACGCGCCGGTCTGGCGGTGGGGGCGCAGGCCGGAGATTGCGGTGGACAGTGTCTCCCGGATCTGACAACGTTGTCCAGGCTCTATGCTCGACGCCACATCCTCATACAAGGCCATGGACCGACGCATCCCCGTGGACGAGAACAGGACAGGACACCGCATCGTGCCCGAGACCATCCGCCGTTCCGACCGACTTCCCGAGAGCCGCTACGGCAACCGGCCGACCATGAAGGACGTCGCGGCGCGTGCCGGAGTCGGTCTGAAGACCGTCTCGCGCGTGGTCAACGGAGAGCCCGGAGTCACACCGGAGACGGAGCGCCGCGTCCAGGAGGCCATCGACGCCCTGGGCTTCCGCCGCAACGACAGCGCCCGTGTGCTGCGCAAGGGCCGCACGGCGAGCATCGGCCTGGTCCTGGAGGACCTCGCGGACCCCTTCTACGGCCCGCTGAGCCGCGCGGTGGAGGAGGTGGCGCGGGCGCACGGCGCCCTGCTCATCAACGGCTCCAGCGCCGAGGATCCCGACCGTGAGCAGGAGCTGGCGCTCGCGCTGTGCGCGCGGCGCGTGGACGGACTGGTGGTCATCCCGGCCGGTGACGACCACCGCTATCTGGAGCCCGAGCTGAAGGCCGGCGTCGCGACCGTGTTCGTGGACCGCCCGGCCGGGCAGATCGACGCCGACTGCGTCCTGTCGGACAACTTCGGCGGGGCCCGCGACGGCGTGGCCCACCTGATCGGCCACGGGCACCGGCGGATCGGCTTCATCGGCGACATGCCCCGCATCCACACGGCCGCCGAGCGGCTGCGCGGCTACCGGGCCGCCATGGAGGACGCGGGGATACCGGTGGAGGACGCCTGGATGTCCCTCGGGGTGACCGACCCCGAGCGGGTGCGCCGGGCCGCGGAGGACATGCTCAAGGGCCCCTCCCCCGTCACCGCGATCTTCACCGGCAACAACCGGGTGACGGTCACCGTGATCCGGGTGCTCGCGGCGCAGCACCGCCGGGTCGCCCTCGTCGGCTTCGACGACATCGAGCTCGCCGACCTGCTGCAGCCCGGAGTCACCGTGGTGGCCCAGGACGCGGCGGCCCTCGGGCGTAAGGCCGCCGAGCGGCTGTTCAGCCAGCTGGACGGCACGCTGGTCGCCCCCGAGCGCATCGAACTGCCGACCAGGCTCGTCACCCGCGGCTCGGGCGAGCTGCCGCCCGAGGACTGACCGGCCATGGACGGCAGGTCCGAGGCGGGTCCGGCGGCGGACGACGACCGCACGCTGGAGGCGCTGGGCCTGGCCGAGGCGCCCCACGACCATCCGCTGCTCTACCCGGGCGCCTGGCCGGCCGACTCGGCGCTCCTCGACGGTGACCGGCTGCTGCCGCTGGAACGCCTGGTGCACGACGACCGGGCCCCGGTCCTCGCGGTGGGCTCCAACGCCTGCCCCGCCCAACTGCGGCGCAAGATGCGGGCGTTCGGGATCGACTCCCCCGTGCCGCTGGTGAAGACACGGGTGACGGGTCTCGCCGTGGGCGTCTCCGCCCATGTGAGCCGCCTCGGGTACCTGGCCGCCGCGCCGTTCCTCGCTCCCGGCCGGGTCACCGAGCTGTTCGTGACCTGGCTGGACGACGAGCAGCTCGCGGTGATCGACGCCAGCGAGGGCGTGCCCCGGGCCGACGGCAACTACGCCCGCGCGTGGCTGCCCGCGCCGGACGTGCGGATCGGCCTGGCGGACGGCACGACGCTGCCGGGCGCCTACGTCTACGTGAACCGCCACGGCGTCCTGCGCGACGGCACGGGAGCACCGCGCACGCATCCCGGCCAGCGTCCGCTGCTCACCGAGCTGCTGTCGGGGTCGGCCCGGCTGCGGGAGCTGTTCGGCGTCACCCCCGAGGAGTTCAGCGCGCGGGTACGCGCGGACGTGCGCCTGTGCGCGCTGGGCACCGCTGTGTTCGCACGGGAGAAGCGGGTGACGGCGTCCGGCCTTGAGCCGTACGTCGGGGTCCGGCCTCAGCAGACGGGGAGGCCGGGGACCGGTGCGTCGTTGTCGCCGCCCTCGATGTAGACGTCGCTTACGAACACCCCGGTGTTCCCGCTGTCGTCGGTCTTCGCCCACCAGACGTTGGTCGCTGGGCACCGCCGGCGGGCGCCCGGGGTGCCCCGCGGGCGGCGGGCGTGCGCCGGCGCGATCGTGGGCGGCCGGGCGCGGGACTCAGCTCCCGGACGCCGTCAGGTCGCCGCGGCGGGGTGCGGCGTAGCCCTCCAGGTCGGCGCGGGTCAGACCGGTGAGCCGGGCCACCTCGCCGATGTCGAGGGCGCCGCAGTCCAGGCCGCGCAGCAGATAGCCGCTGAGGGCCTTGGCGGTGGCGGGCTCGTCCATGACGTCGCCGCCTGCCCGGTTGGCGTACCGGGCGAGCCGGGCGGCTGCCTGCTCGAACCCCTCGCGGTAGAAGGCGAAGACGGCGGCGTAGCGGGTGGGGATGTGGCCGGGGTGCATGTCCCAGCCCTGGTAGTAGGCGCGGGCCAGCGCGCGGCGGGTGAGGCCGTAGTGGAGCCGCCATGCCGCGTGGACCTGCTCGGTGGGGCCGACGGGCAGGACGTTCGTCGAGCCGTCGCAGACGCGTACGCCGGTGCCGGCGGCGGCGACCTGCATGATCGCCTTGGCGTGGTCGGCCGCCGGGTGGTCGCTTGCCTGGTGGGCGGCGGACACGCCGAGGCAGGCGCTGTAGTCGAAGGTGCCGTAGTGCAGCCCGGTGGCCCGGCCCTCGGCGGCCTGGATCATGCGGGCGACGGTGGCGGTGCCGTCGGCGGCGAGGATGGCCTGACTGGTCTCGATCTGGATCTCGAAGCCGATCCGGCCGGCGTCCAGGCCGTGCGTCTTCTCGAACGCCTCCAGGAGCCGCACCATGGCGGTGACCTGCTCGGGATACGTGACCTTGGGCAGGGTGAGGACCAGTCCGCCGGGCAGGCCGCCGGCCTCCATCAGGCCGGTGAGGAAGATGTCGAGGGTGCGGATGCCCCGGGCGCGGACGGGCGCCTCCATGCACTTCATGCGGATGCCCATGTACGGGGCGGCCGTCCCGTCCCGGTACGCCTGGGCGATCAGCCGGGCCGCGCGGGCGGCGGCCTCGTCCTCCTCGGCGCCGGGGCGGGAGCCGTAGCCGTCCTCGAAGTCGACGCGCAGGTCCTCCACGGGCTCGCGCTCCAGCTTGGCGCGGACCCGCGAGTACACCGGCTCGGCGAGTGCGTCGGAGAGGCCGAGCACGGCGGCGAGGGACGCGGCGTCGGGGGCGTGTTCGTCGAGGGCCGCGAGGGCGCGGTCGCCCCAGGAGCGCACGGTGTCGGCGGCGAAGGCGTCGCCGGGGACGTAGACGGTGTGGACGGGCTGACGGGTGCCGGGGTCACCGGGGTAGCGGCGCTCCAGTTCGGCGTCGACGGGGGCGAGGGAGGCGTCGATCTCCTCGCCGACGGCGCCCGCGAGGCTCGTCGTCACCTTCTCCTGCTGGCCCATTCCCGCACCCTCCGCTTCCGCCGCTTCCACCCTACGGATTCAACAATCTGTTGAATGACGGTATCCGGAGTGCTTCACGCTGGTCAACACCGTGTCCGCGGGCGGCCGGTCCCCGCCCTCTCCCCCATCATGCGACGCACGAGGCCCCCGCGACCGTCGGAAACGGTCACGGGGGCCTCGGTGTGCCGGGTGGGGATCAGCCCTTGCGGGCCTTGATCTCCTCGGTCAGGGCCGGGACGACGTCGAACAGGTCGCCGACGACGCCGTAGTCCACCAGCTCGAAGATCGGGGCCTCGGCGTCCTTGTTGATCGCCACGATGGTCTTCGAGGTCTGCATGCCCGCGCGGTGCTGGATCGCGCCGGAGATGCCGGAGGCGATGTACAGCTGCGGCGAGACCGACTTGCCGGTCTGGCCGACCTGGTTGGTGTGCGGGTACCAGCCGGCGTCGACCGCGGCACGCGAGGCGCCGACGGCCGCGCCGAGGGAGTCGGCGAGCGCCTCGATGATCGAGAAGTTCTCGGCGCCGTTGACGCCACGGCCGCCGGAGACGACGATCGCGGCCTCGGTCAGCTCCGGGCGGCCGGTCGACTCACGCGGCGTGCGCGCGGTGACCTTGGTGCCGGTGGCCTTGTCGGAGAAGGTCACCGACAGGGCCTCGACCGCGCCGGCGGCCGGGGCGGCCTCCACGGCGGCCGAGTTCGGCTTGACCGTGATGACCGGGGTGCCCTTGGAGACACGGGACTTGGTGGTGAAGGACGCGGCGAACACCGACTGGGTGGCCACCGGGCCCTCGTCGCCGGCCTCGAGGTCGACGGCGTCGGTGATGATGCCGGAGCCGATGCGCAGCGCCAGACGCGCGGCGATCTCCTTGCCCTCGGCGGAGGACGGGACGAGGACGGCGGCCGGGGAGACGGCCTCGACGGCGGCCTGGAGGGCCTCGACCTTCGGCACGACCAGGTAGTCGGCGTACTCGGCGGCCTCGTGGGTGAGGACCTTGACGGCGCCGTGCTCGGCGAGCGTGGCGGCGGTGTCACCGGCGCCGTTGCCCAGCGCGACGGCGACCGGCTCGCCGACACGGCGGGCCAGCGTCAGCAGCTCCAGGGTGGGCTTGCGGACGGCACCGTCCACGTGGTCGACGTAGACGAGAACTTCAGCCATGGGATTGCTCTCCTGCGAAACGAAGTTGAGGGGCGGTCGGCGTGTCGAGCCTTAGACGAACTTCTGGCTCGCGAGGTACTCGGCGAGCTGCTTGCCGCCCTCGCCCTCGTCCTTGACGATCGTGCCGGCGGTGCGGGCCGGACGCTCGGCCGCGCCGTCGACCACGGTGTAGGCACCCTCGAGACCGACCTCCTCGGCCTCGATGTCGAGGTCCGACAGGTCCCAGGACTCCACCGGCTTCTTCTTGGCGGCCATGATGCCCTTGAAGGACGGGTAGCGCGCCTCGCCCGACTGGTCCGTGACGGACACGACGGCCGGCAGGGAGGCCTCCAGCTGCTCGGAGGCGGCGTCGCCGTCACGGCGGCCCTTGACCGTGCCGTCCTCGACGGAGACCTCGGACAGCAGGGTGACCTGCGGGACGCCCAGGCGCTCGGCCAGCAGGGCCGGGACGACGCCCATGGTGCCGTCGGTGGAGGCCATACCGGAGACGACCAGGTCGAAGCCGGCCTTCTCGATCGCCTTGGCCAGCACCAGCGAGGTGCCGATGGCGTCGGTGCCGTGCAGGTCGTCGTCCTCGACGTGGATGGCCTTGTCGGCACCCATGGACAGCGCCTTGCGCAGGGCGTCCTTGGCGTCCTCGGGGCCGACCGTCAGGACGGTGACCTCGACGTCGTCGTCGGAGTTCTCGGAGATCTGCAGCGCCTGTTCGACCGCGTACTCGTCGAGCTCGGAGAGCAGACCGTCCACGTCGTCCCGGTCGACGGTCAGGTCATCGGCGAAGTGCCGGTCGCCAGTGGCGTCGGGCACGTACTTCACAGTGACAACGATCCTCAAGCTCACGCCGGCTCTCCTACTGCGTCGACATTTCTCTGCTGCCTCTTGCAGGCAGCATAGGCGCCCCAAGCGGCCGATCCCGATCGGGGCGACCCGCGCTCCGAGCGAAATATTACTCGTCAGTACACCCAGTTCGTTCCCGCTAAGCAAGCGCTTTGAACTGTGACCTTCGCAACGCAGCGTAATCGGAATCCGACGGCTCCGCAGAACACGCGGAGCGCCTGTTCGGTCACACGGCCCCGGTGACCTCAGTCACGCAGCCCGTTGAACCGGCCCTGGTGGTACAGCAGGGGGCGCCCCTGCCCCGAGGGGTCGCCGAGGACGACCTCGGCCAGCACGATGCGGTGGTCGCCCGCCGGCACGCGCGCCACCACCCGGCACACCATCCACGCGAGCACCCCGTCCAGCACCGGCACCCTCTCGGGGCCCTCGCGCCAGACGGTGGGCGCGCCGAAGCGGTCGGCGCCGCTTCGTGCGAAGGTCGCGGCCAGGTCCTGCTGATGCTCGCCGAGTACATGGACGCCGACGTGGTCCGTCGCGGCGATGGCCGGCCAGCTGGAGGCTCCGGCACCGACGCCGAAGGAGAGCATCGGCGGGTCCGCGGAGACGGAGCTGAGGGACGTCGCCGTGAAGCCCACGGGTCCGCTCTCACCGCGGGCGGTGATCACCGCCACACCGGCGGCGTGGCGACGGAAGACGGAGCGGAGCAGATCGGGGGAGGCGAGCTGAGCGGAGTCCAGGCCGGGGGTGGCCGTCATGGAGTTGTCCTTCTGCGAGGGGAGTCGGGGCGGTCCGTGGCGCTTCAACAGCCCGGACAGCGCGCGCCCACGGTGCGGGCCGGTACGGCCGGGGCCCGTCCGAAGAGAAGGAGTTCCTCACACATACAGTCAGACTGACGATAGGTGGTCCACACAGTCAAGTGCGTTCCGGCATGTGGGAGATGACTCACCCTCGGCATCACGGCCCCTCAGACCGCCTCGCCCAGAGCCGCGATCACGTCGGCCTTGCGGGGCTGCCCGGTGGCCCGCCGCACCACGGCGCCGTCGGCGTCGAGGACCAGCACGGTCGGCGTCTTCAGGATGTCGAGCCGCCGCACGAGGTCGAGGTGCTCCTCGGCGTCGATCTCGATGTGCCGCACGCCCGGCACCATGCGGGCGACCTCGCCCAGCACCCGCCGGGTGGCCCGGCAGGGGGCGCAGAAGGCGCTGGAGAACTGCACGAGCGTCGCGCGCTCGCCGAGTTCGCCGCCCAGCTCGCCCGCGCCGAGCCGCTTCCCGTCGTCGCGCCCGCGCACCCGTACCCTCCCGCTCCGCCGCCGCTGCAGCACTCCGTAGGCACTCGCCGCCGCGAGCACCGCCACACACACCACGAGTCCGGTCATCACCCTGCTCAAGCATTCACAAGACTGCAAAGATTCCCGCCGCCCGGAAGCCTTTCCCCTGCGGAATGCTTGATTCATGGACATCGACGTGAGAGGGCCGCGCTTCGGGGCGGCCGTGACGACCGTGGTGCTGGCGGTCGTCCTGGTCACCGGGAACCCCTGGCTGCTGGCCTGGCAGACGCTGGCGTTCGCGCTCGGCGCCGCGGGCGGGGTGGGGCGTTCGCCGTACGGCGTGCTGTTCCGGCGGGTCGTACGGCCGCGGCTCGGGCCGCCGACCGCCTTCGAGGCGCCCGAGCCACCGCGCTTCGCCCAGGCGGTCGGGCTCGTCTTCGCGGGCCTCGGGCTCGTGGGCTACGCACTGGGACCCGAGTGGCTGGGCCTGGCCGCCACCGGCGCCGCGCTGGCGGCCGCGTTCCTGAACGCCGCCTTCGGGTACTGCCTGGGGTGCGAGATGTTCCTGCTCGTACGGCGGCTGACGGTGCGCGCCGGGTAAAGGACGATCAAAAGCACGAGGTGGATCAAGGGGTGGACGTGACGAGGATCTCGCGGCTTCCGGGCACTTGGGCTTGGCCCTCGGCCGTTCTTCGGGCACGATCGGCGACAAGCCGTAAACCTACGGCTGCGTAACTTCACTCTGGGAGCTTCCTTCCCAGGCACTGGAGGAAGGGTCCACCCCGTCCATGGCAGAGCTTGTCTACCGTCCTGTCGTCGGTTTCGCCCAGACACTGTTCAAGGTGTGGGACCTCAAGATCGACTGCCAGGGATCGGAGAACATTCCGCGCTCGGGCGGCGCCGTGCTGGTGAGCAATCACATCAGCTACCTGGACTTCGTCTTCAACGGCCTGGCGGCGCTCCCCCAGAAGCGGCTCGTGCGCTTCATGGCCAAGGAGTCGGTGTTCCGGCACCGGATCTCCGGTCCGCTGATGCGGGGCATGAAGCACATCCCCGTGGACCGCAAGCAGGGTGAGGCGGCGTTCGCGCACGCGCTGGACTCGCTGCGGTCCGGCGAGGTCGTCGGGGTCTTCCCGGAGGCCACCATCTCGCAGTCCTTCACGTTGAAGAGCTTCAAGTCCGGCGCCGCCCGGCTGGCCCAGGAGGCCGGCGTGCCCCTGATCCCGATGGCCGTCTGGGGCACCCAGCGGCTGTGGACGAAAGGCCACCCTCGCAACTTCAAGCGCAGCCACATCCCGATCACCATCCGGGTCGGCGAGGCCATCGAGGCGTCCCGCGAGAAGTACGCCGGGGCCATCACCCGCCAGCTGCGCGAGCGCGTCCAGGAGCTGCTGGAGGCCGCCCAGCGCGCCTACCCGGTGCGCCCGAAGGACGCGAACGACACCTGGTGGATGCCGGCGCACCTCGGTGGCACCGCCCCCACCCCGGAGCAGGTCCGTGCGGCGGAGGGCGCCGCGGGCTAGGCAGGCGGCCCTCTCCGAACCGGGGGCCACAGCAGAAAAGAGGCCGGCGTCATGACGACGCCGGCCTTTGTCCTGTCCTCGATGAGCCCTAGGGTCTTTCGTTTGGATCAGGCCGGATCAGGGAGCGGGGTCTGGTGCCGTGCATCGCAAGGCGGAGGAGGGCGCCATGGCGGAGCCATGGCAACCGACGGTGCCAGACCCCGCGAGCCCGGCATGATCCAAACGAGAGGCCCTAGCGAGCCATCTCCTCCTTGAGCGCCGCGACGAACGCGTCGACGTCGTCCTCGCGTGTGTCGAAGGAGCACATCCAGCGCACGACGCCGGCCGCCTCGTCCCAGAAGTAGAAGCGGAACTTCTTCTGCAGCCGCTCCGCCACATCGTGCGGGAGCTGCGCGAAGACGGCGTTCGCCTGCACCGGATGGAGGATCTCCACGCCGTGGACGGCGCGTACGCCCTCCGCGAGCCGCTGGGCCATCTCGTTGGAGTGGCGGGCGTTGCGCAGCCACAGGTCCTTGGCGAGCAGAGCCTCCAACTGCACCGACACGAACCGCATCTTGGAGGCCAGCTGCATCGACAGCTTGCGCAGATGCTTCATGTGGCGGACGGCGTCGGGATTGATGACGACGACGGCCTCACCGAAGACGGCGCCGCTCTTGGTGCCGCCGAGGGAGAGGAGGTCGACGCCGACCGCGTTGGTGAACGTCCGCATGGGCACGTCCAGCGACGCGGCGGCGTTGGCTATCCGGGAGCCGTCCAGGTGCACCTTCATGCCGCGGGCGTGGGCGTGCTCGCAGATCGCCCGGATCTCGTCAGGCGTGTAGAGGGTGCCGAGCTCCGTGCTCTGGGTGATGGAGACGACCTGCGGCATCGCCCGGTGTTCGTCGTCCCAGCCGTACGCCTGCCGGTCGATCAGCTCGGGCGTGAGCTTGCCGTCCGGGGTGGGCACCGTGAGCAGCTTCAGTCCGCCGACCCGCTCGGGCGCCCCGCACTCGTCGACGTTGATGTGGGCGCTCTCCGCGCAGATCACCGCGCCCCAGCGGTCGGTGACCGCCTGGAGCGCGACGACGTTGGCACCGGTGCCGTTGAACACCGGGAACGCCTCCGCCGTGGCACCGAAGTGCCCGCGGACGACCTGCTGGAGGTTCTCGGTGTAGGCGTCCTCGCCGTACGCCACCTGGTGCCCGCCGTTGGCCAGGGCCAGGGCGGCGAGCACCTCGGGGTGGGCGCCGGCGTAGTTGTCGCTGGCGAAGCCGCGGACGTCCGGGTCGTGGTGACGGCGGGCGTCGGTCTTCGGAGGGTTCACGGCTTCTCGGTCAGCCACAGGCGCTTTCCGTTCACTTCGGCGGCGGACTGGTCCCAGACGCCCACGACCGCGTCGGCCAGGTCGTGGACGTCCGTGAAGCCCGCGAACTTCGCGTTGGGGCGGTCGGCGCGCATCGCGTCGTGCACCAGCGCCTTCACCACCAGGATGGCAGCCGCCGAGGTCGGGCCCTCGGCGCCCCCCGCCTTGCGGAAGGCGTCGGCCAGCGCGAGCGTCCACGCCTCGGCGGCGGCCTTGGCGGCGGCGTACGACGCGTTGCCCGCGGTCGGCCTGGTGGCCCCGGCCGCGCTGATCAGGACGTAGCGGCCCCGGTCGCTGCGCTGGAGCGCCTCGAAGAAGGCCAGCGACGTGTGCTGCACGGTGCGGATCAGCAGCAGCTCCAGGAAGTCCCAGTCGTCGAGGCTGGTCTTGATGAAGGTCTCGCTGCCGCGCCAGCCGCCGACGAGGTGGACCACGCCGTCGACGCGCCCGAACTCCTTCTCGGTGCGCAGCGCCCAGTCCCGCGTGGACTCCAGGTCGAGCAGGTCGACCGTCTCGCCGGTCACGGCCGCCCCGCCGGAGGCGTAGCGCGCCGCGTCCACGGCCTCGGCGAGGCGCTCCGGGTCGTTGTCCGCGCCGACGACGGTGGCGCCCGCGTCGGCGAGCCGCCGCAGCGCCGCCCGGCCGGCGGGCCCGCCCGCTCCGGCCACCGCGATCACCGCACCGTTGAGTGCACCGTTCCCCACCATGCGCCTCGCCTCCTGGGCAGCCTGAGCCGTGTTGCCTGTGTCCTGGTCGCTCACGCGGCGATCCGCTCGGCGTCGTCCGCGGTGATGCCCCGGGTCGAGGCGATCACGTTCTTGAGCTTCTTGGACAGGGCCTCATAGAACATGCTCAGCGGAAACTCGTCCGGAAGCACGTCATCGACGAGCTTGCGCGGCGGCTGGCTCAGGTCGAGGGCGTCGGGGCCCTTGGCCCACTTGGATCCCGGGTGCGGGGCCAGGTAGGTCGAGACCAGCTCGTAGCCGGCGAACCAGTGGACGAGCTTCGGGCGGTCGATGCCGTCGCGGTACAGCTTCTCGATCTCGGCGCACAGCTGGTTGGTGACCTGCGGGGCGCGGTCCCAGTCGATGTGCAGCTTGTTGTCGGTCCAGCGGACCACGTCGTGCTTGTGCAGGTAGGCGAAGAGCAGCTGGCCGCCGAGGCCGTCGTAGTTGCGCACGCGCTCACCGGTGACCGGGAAGCGGAACATGCGGTCGAACAGCACGGCGTACTGCACGTCACGGGCCTGCGGGACGCCGTCCGCCTGGAGCTTGACGGCCTCCTTGAAGGCGGTCAGGTCGCAGCGCAGCTCCTCCAGGCCGTACATCCAGAACGGCTGGCGCTGCTTGATCATGAACGGGTCGAACGGCAGGTCGCCGTGGCTGTGGGTGCGGTCGTGGACCATGTCCCACAGGACGAACGCCTCTTCGCAGCGCTTCTGGTCGTGGACCATCGCGGCGATGTCCTCGGGCAGCTCCAGGCCCAGGATGTCCACGGCGGCGTCGGTGACGCGGCGGAAGCGGGCGGCCTCGCGGTCGCAGAAGATGCCGCCCCAGGTGAAGCGCTCGGGCGCCTCGCGCACGGCGATCGTCTCCGGGAAGAGGACCGCGGAGTTGGTGTCGTAGCCCGCGGTGAAGTCCTCGAACTTGATGCCGCAGAACAGCGGGTTGTCGTAGCGGGTGCGCTCCAGCTCGGCCAGCCAGTCCGGCCAGACCATGCGCAGGACGACCGCCTCGAGGTTGCGGTCGGGGTTGCCGTTCTGCGTGTACATGGGGAAGACGACCAGGTGCTGGAGGCCGTCCGCGCGGCTCGCGGCGGGCTGGAAGGCCAGCAGCGAGTCGAGGAAGTCCGGTATCCCGAAGCCGTCCTCGGCCCAGCGGGTCAGGTCCTTCACCAGGGCCTGGTGATAGGCGCCGTCGTGCGGCAGGAGCGGGGAGAGCTCCTCGACGGCCTCGACGACACGCCGTACGGCTGCCTCGGCGTCACCGCGTCCGGGCGCGCCCTCGGCCGAGAAGTCGATCGACCCGTCCTTGGACTGCCATGGCCGGATCCGCTCCACGGCATCCTTGAGCACCGGCCATGCCGGGTGCTCCACCACCCTGGTCACGGGAGGAATCTGGTCCCCCGAAGCCGCCTGCACAAGAATTTCCGTCATGTCCCATCCTCCACGGGAGAACCTCGCGTAAAGAGACCGTATACATACGAGGTTCCTCCCAGCAAGGGAGGGCTCGGGAAATTATCCTGCGCACCCCCAAGGCCACCGCACTTTTTCCTGCCGAACGCCGGGAGCGCGATTCAGACGCCGTCGAGTGGGCATATGCACCTCCTACCCAGGGAGCCCCGGTCAATCCCCACGAGACTCGCCCACCCCAGGGTGACCGCCCGGAGCCGCGTGTGCCAGCCGTGCCATGTCACGCAGCGCGAACCCCGCGCACATGTGGGGTTCATCACGCGCAGCGCCCATTAGGCTGCGGGCTGCCACGCGAACAGTGCCCTCCGGTTCGCCTGCGTGCCGAGCCGCCGTCGACGGAAGCGAGTTGAGTCTTGAACTTCCTTACCATCGGTCACCGCGGAGTCATGGGTCTCGAACCCGAGAACACCCTCCGTTCCTTCGTCGCCGCCCAGCAGGCCGGCCTCGACGTCATCGAACTCGACCTCCACCTGAGCAAGGACGGCGCCCTCGTCGTCATGCACGACACCGACGTGGACCGCACGACCGACGGAACCGGCGCCATCGCCGACAAGACCCTCGCCGAGCTGCGGACCCTGGACGCGGGCCGCGGGGAGCGCGTACCGGTGTTCGAAGAGGTGCTGGACGCGGTGCCGACGCCGCTGCAGGCCGAGATCAAGGACGTCGCCGCCGCCCGGGCGCTCGCCGAGGTGATCACGCGGCGCGACCTCGTCTCCCGTGTCGAGGTGTCCTCGTTCCACGACGACGCCGTCGCGGAGATCGCGCGCCTGGTGCCCGGTGTGCGCACCGCGCTGATCGCCAGCCGCTACGGCACCGACGTCGTGGACCGCGCCGTGGCCGCGGGTGCGGCGACGGTCTGCCTGAACATCCGCCGCCTCACCCTCGAGGTGGTCGAGCACGCCCGCAAGGCCGACCTCAGGATCATCGGCTGGGTGGTCAACACGCAGGACCATCTGCGGCTGGTCCGGGCCCTGGAGCTGGACGGCGCGACCACCGACTACCCGGAGATCAAGCGCACCGGCCGCTTCACCGCGTAGCCGGTCCCGCGGAGCGCGTGCCGCTCAGCCGAGCTCCTTGACCAGCAGCTCGAACTGGAGGTCGTCGCGCTGCGGGATGCCGAAGCGCTCGTCGCCGTACGGGAACGGCGTCATCCGGCCCGTACGGCGGTAGCCGCGCCGCTCGTACCAGGCGATCAGCTCGTCGCGCACCGAGATCACCGTCATGTGCATCTCGGTCACGCCCCAGGTCAGCCGGGCCTGCCGCTCCGCCTCCGCGATGATCACCTTGCCGAGGCCGGCGCCCTGGAGTGCCGGGCTCACCGCGAACATCCCGAAGTAGGCGTAGGTCCCGCGGTGCTCCAGGTGGCAGCAGGCCATCACGCCGCCGTCGCGCTCGACGGTGAGCAGCCGGCTGTCGGGCGACTTGATCACCTCCAGCACACCCTCGGGGTCGGTGCGCTGCCCTTCGAGGATGTCGGCCTCGGTCGTCCAGCCGGCGCGGCTGGAGTCCCCCCGGTAGGCGGACTCGATCAGCGCGACCAGCGTGTCCACGTCGGCGTCGGTGGCGTCGCGGAAGACGAGTCCGGCACGGGCGTCGGGCGCGGCGGTGTCCATGGTGCGTTCTCCCCCATCTCGGGCGCGGCTCGGGCATCGCAGAGCCTAACCCGCCGTTAGTGTGCGGCCGCATGGTGCATGTACTGAGCGGCAGGACACTCATCCACCCCACCGACCCCGAGCGGTCCCGGGCCTTCTACGGCGAGCAGTTGGGGCTCGCCGTGTACCGCGAGTTCGGGACGGGTGCCGAGCGCGGCACCGTCTACTTCCTGGGCGGGGGCTTCCTGGAGGTCTCCGGGCGCTCCGAGACGCCGCCCTCGCCAGCCGTGCGGCTGTGGATGCAGGTCGCGGACGTGGCGGCCGCGCACGAGGAGCTGGCGGCGAAGGGCGTCGCGATCGTCCGGCCGCCCCGGCAGGAGCCGTGGGGGCTGATCGAGATGTGGATCGCCGACCCGGACGGCCTGCCGATCGTGCTGGTCGAGGTGCCGGTGGAGCATCCGCTGCGGTACCGCCCCGGCATCTGACGCCGGTCAGGCCCGCAGGCCGCCGAGGCGGCCCTCCAGACGGATGAGCAGGTCACCGAGGAGGGACGCCAGCTCCTGCCGGCCGTCGGTGTCGAGGTCAGCCAGGACGGACGTCTCGTAGGCGAGCTGTTCGGGCAGGATGCCGTCGACGAGGTCCCGGCCGGCGTCGGTGAGGCGGACGTGGGCGACCCGGCGGTCGCGGGTGTCGCCGCGCCGTTCGACCAGTCCGCGCTCGGTGAGCGCCTTGAGGCGCTTGGTGACGGCGGCCCCGGAGGAGAAGGTCTCGCGGGCGACCTCGCTGGGGGTGAGTTCGTGGCCGGTGCGCCGCAGCGCGCCCAGCAGGTCGAACTCGGCCCGGCTCAGACCGGCCCGGCGCAGCGGCGCGTCCTCGGCCTGCTGGAGCAGGGCGGAACAGCGGTTGATCCGGCCGATGATCTCCATGGGGGCGGTGTCGAGACCCGGGTGCACGGTCCGCCACTGGCGGACCACGGCGGCCACCGTGTCCTGTCGCGTCCCGGTCGGCCCGCCGTTCGTCGCCGTCATGGCCGTACGCCCTCCGTCGTGTCGCTGTGCGTGCGCTGGTCCTGGTGCGGGTCCTCGCGGTGTCCCGTCCCGGCGAGCGTACGGGGTGCCTCGCGCGCGCCCCGCACGACCCGCTCGCCGGCGCGGTCCGGGACGGCCAGGGCGGCGAGGAGTCCGACGAGCGCGCCGACGAGCGTGTCGAGCACCCGCTCGCCGATCAGGCGTCCCGGGTCCTGGAGTCCGGCGAACTCGGTGATGAGCAGGGCCATCGGCGTCACACAGACACTGCCGAGCCAGTAGTTGCGGCCGATCAGGGCCTCGGCGCCGAAGTTCAGGGCGACACAGCACAGGACGAGCGCGAGGCCGCCGGTGTGCGCGAGCGGGACGAGGGCGGCGAAGAGGAGGACGCCGAGGAGGTTGCCGACGACGCGCTGGACGCCCCGGCCCCAGGTGAGCGTGAGGCTGGCCTGGTAGAGCGAGGCCGCGGTGACCAGTGCCCAGTACGGGCGGCCGACCCCCAGGGCGAGGGAGGCGTACCCGGCGAACGCGCAGCCCAGGGCGGTGCGTACGCCGATCCGGCCGAGCGGGCGGACCCGGGCCCACAGCGGGTCCCGCACGACGGGTTCGCCCCGGAGGAGCGTGCGGTCGTCGACCAGCGGCACGGCCCGGGTGCCGCGCACCTGGCGGGCCCAGTCGCGCAGCAGGTCCGGGTCGGCGTCGGCGGGGGCCGCGAGGGCGATCTCGGCGCGGTCCACGAGGCGGCTCAGGGCACGCCGGGCGTCGGTGACACGACCCGTGCCGGCCAGGGCGTGCCGGGCGGCGGTCAGGGCGGTCCTGGCGTGGGCCCGGTCGTGGTCGTCACGGGACTCCGCGTACGTGGCGGCCGCCCGCAGCGCCGCCGCCGCGGCCCGGCGTTCCGGACCGTGCGGACGGAACAGGCCGGGGGCCATGCCGACCAGCCAGGACCAGGCGCCGGCCGCGGCCCCCAGGGCGAGGTGCCCGGGGATCTCGCCCAGGGTCTGCGGCACGAACAGGGCGGCGGAGCTGACGAAGGTGAGGATGACGTGGCCGGGCGGGCCGATCCTGGTCGCGTCGCACAGCACCTTCTGGACCGCGGCCAGCGCCGCACCGACGGCGACGAGCACGACGGCGCTGCCGGTCAGCGAGGACGCGACCAGGGCGGCGGCGAGGCCGGAGAGCATGCCGAGCAGCACCCATGCCAGGGCGCGGGCCCGGGCGGCGTAGGGGCGGTTGTGGGCGTAGAGCGCGCACAGGGATCCGGCCATCGTGTACACCGCCAGGTCGAGCCGGTCCAGCGCCACCAGGGTGAGGTTGGGCGGGGCGACGGCGGCGACCACGCTCAGGGCGGGCTTGAACCAGATCTCGGGGGGCCGGCCGAGACGCAGCGCTTCGGCGACCGAAAGCGGAATTCGACTACTCACTTCATCACTTTAGCGAGTGTTTTACTGGTAAATCAAGTAGGGGTGCTCCGCCGAACGCTCCCCGTGTACACCTCTGCGCCCGCGTGGCCGCCGTCCCGCCCGGGCATCGACGCACTGTCCGGACCGTCGAGCGGGGAGGTGCGCGTGCACGGACCGGCTTCGCCCGGCTGGCTGCTGGTCGCGCTGTGTGCGATCACCGGCGCCTACTGTCTGCTGCGGATGCGCAGCCACGTCGAGGAGCAGCGCCGGGCCGCGGGCGGCGAGGCGCTGATGGGGTTCGGGATGGCCGCGATGGCGGTGCCGGCCGCGGTCTTCACTCCGCCCGGCTGGGCCTGGCCCGTGTACGCGGCCGTGTTCGGCGCCGCGGCCCTGCACGCGCTGTGGTCGGCGCGGGCCGGCGGACACCATCTGCACCACCTGGTGGGGGCGGTGGCCATGGTCTACATGTCCCTGGTGATGGCCGCCGCACCGGGGGGTGGGCACGGCGGGCACGGCGACGCGGGCGTCCCGCCGCTGACGGGAGCGCTGCTCGCCTACTTCACCGGCTATGTGCTGCTGTCGGGTGTCCGGCTGGTGCCGGTCACGGCGGGCGGGCCGGGCGTCGGCTGGGGCGACCGCCCCGAACTGGCGCGCGCCTGCCGGCTCTCCATGGGCATCGCCATGGTCGCAATGCTGCTGACCCTCTGAACGCCCGCCCTGACGCCGGGGACGGCACGCACGGATACGCCGGGCCGCCCTGGGTATGCGGGGATCACGGTGTCCATCCCGGGGCGGCCGGGATCGCCCGCGGCGCGTGCCGTGGACGCCACCCCGGATGCTGGAATCCGCCCCACGAGTCGGCGAGGATCCCCGCATGCCCACCCCGTCCGTCGAGTCCCCGCCCCGCCCGAGTGCCGAGCGCGCGGTGTCCGGCTGGGCGGGCGCGCTCGCCCTCGCCTCGGCGCTGCTGCTGGCCATGGTCGCTTTCCGCTGGCACCCGCTGATGAGCCTGGACGGCACGGTCGCGGACACCACACACCGCTGGGCCGTCGGCGACCCCGGGCTGACGCATGTCTTCCGCATCCTGACGGACTGGGTGTGGGACCCGTGGACCATGCGGTTCGTGACCTTCGCGGCCGCGATCTGGCTGGTGTGGCGCCGCGCGGCCCGCTGGACGGCCGTGTGGCTGGTGGTCACATGTGCGGTGGCCACACTGGTCCAGCAGACACTGAAGGCCGCCGTCGACCGGTCCCGCCCCACCTGGCCCGACCCCGTGGACTCCGCCCGCTTCGCCGCCTACCCGTCCGGGCACGCGATGACGGCGACGGTGGTGTGCGGCCTCCTGCTGTGGCTCCTGCACCGGCACGGGACCACCGGCCCCGTGTGGCGCACGGCGGTCGCCGTGGCGGCCGTGTCCGTGATCGGCGTGGGACTGACCCGGGTCTGGCTGGGCGTCCACTGGGCCTCGGACGTGGTCGGGGGCTGGCTGCTGGGCGCCCTGGTGGTGGCGCTGGCGGTGGGAGTGGATCTACGCCGGTCCCGAGACCGTGCGGAGCGGCCCGGCGAGGCGCTCTCCTGACGCGGGGCGGCGTGGACGCCGCACCCGAAGCTGCCGAGCCCGCCCTGGACGATCCCCCGCGTCGCCCAGGGCGGACGACATGGCCCGGTCCGGCACGGCGGTGCCGGACGGGACGTGCTGAGTATAGTTGGCTGGCAGCCAGTCAACGCAGGAGTTACAGGATGTCCCCGCGCAGCGCCTCGGTCAATGAAGAGTTGCGGCGGCGTTCCCGGGAGCGGCTTCTGCAGGCGGCGGTGGAGCTGGTCGGTGAACGCGGCTTCGACGCGACCACCTTGGGCGACATCGCGGACCGGGCCGGATCGGCGCGCGGACTGGTGTCGTACTACTTCCCGGGCAAGCGCCAGCTGGTGCAGTCGGCCGTGCACCGGCTGATGCACCGGACGTTGGAGGAGGCGCTGGAACGCGAGCCCCGCACCGAGGACGGCCGGGAGCGGCTGGCCCGTGCCGTCGACGCCGTCCTGGGCCTGGCGCGCGACCGGCCGGTGCTGATGCGCCAGCACATGGCGGGCATCCTGCAGGCGGAGGGCTTCGTGCAGTGCCCGGAGCAGCGGCGGCTGGCCGAGCTGCTGCGGGAGACCTGTGAGCGGTACGGCTCGCGGGACGTCGACACGGACTATCCGATGCTCCGCGCCCTGCTGATGGGCGCGGTCTTCGCGGCCCTGGTGCCCGGCGTGCCGATGCCGGTGCCGGTGCTGCGCGCGGAGCTGTTCAAGCGCTACCGGCTGGACTGGGAGATGGGTGTCCCGCCGGACGCGGGAGCCGCTTCCGGCGGGACGTGCGAGCAGGATCTGTCGCGGTTCTTCGCGACCGGGGGCGAGCCCGGCCGCCCGGAGAGTCAGTCGAAGTAGTCGGGCTGGGTCTGGACGTTGAGTTCACGCAGGTGGACGCGGCGCGCCGGGTCGGTGCGGCGGTCGTCGAGCTTCAGGACGTCGAGTCCGCGCTCGATCTCGTTGGAGTAGATGTAGCCGTTGTAGTAGTACGCCGACCACGAGCCCGCGATCTGCAGGGTGTCCGTGGTCAGGGGGCCGCGGTCGAAGTAGGCGATCTCCTTCGGGCGCTCTGAGTCCGTGAAGTCCCAGACCGAGAGGCCGCCCTGGTACCAGGCCTGAACCATGAGGTCCTTGCCCTTCACGGGGATCAGGGAGCCGTTGTGCGCCACGCAGTTCTCGGTGCCGGCCTGATGCCGGGGGATCTTGAAGTAGCTGCGGAAGACCAGCTTGCGCTTGTCGCCCTTGCCGACGATGTCGTAGATGCCGTCGGCCCCGCGGTTCGGCCCGATCTCCGCGTTGCAGGTGGCCGCGCCGCCACCGCCGAGCTCGTCGGTGAAGACGACCTTGTTCGCCTTCTGGTTGAAGGTCGCCGAGTGCCAGAACGCGAAGTTCACGTCGTCCCGGACCTGGTCGATGACCTTCGGGCGCTCCGGGTTCTTGATCGACATCAGGATGCCGTCGCCCATGCAGGCGCCGGCCGCCAGGTCCTTGGACGGCAGGACCGTGAGGTCGTGGCAGCCCGTGGTCTTGCTGACGCGGCCGGGCGTGCCGGGGTTGCCGCCGCCGTCCGGGCCCTCACCGGGGAAGAGCACCGGGAAGTCGATGACGGCCGCCTTCTGCGGTGCGTGGCGCGGCACCTTGATCACGGAGATGCCGTCGTGCGGCGGCCGGCAGTCCGGGTAGGAGGCGTCGGGCGAGTACGAGGAGACGTAGATGTAGACGTTCTTGCGCTCGGGCACGAGCGTGTGGGTGTGCGAGCCGCACGCGGTCTCGACGGCGGCGACGTACTTCGGGTTGCGCTTGTCCCTGATGTCGAAGACCTTCATACCCTCCCACGAGGACTTCTCGGTGGCGGGCTGGGTGGTGCTGTTGCAACTGCTGTCGCTGCGCGAGGAGTCGGTGGACAGGAAGAGCAGGTCGCCGGAGACGGAGATGTCGTTCTGCGAGCCGGGGCACAGGACCTGCGCGACGGTCTTCGGCGCCTTCGGGTTGCTGATGTCGAAGATGCGGAAGCCGTCGTAGTTGCCCGCGAAGGCGTACTTGCCCTGGAAGGCGAGGTCGGAGTTGAGGCCCTTGAGGCTGTCCTTGGGGACGTTCGCCAGGTGCCGGATGTTGGCAGAGTGGACGATCTCGTTCTGTCCGGGTATTCCGCCGTCCTTCAGCGCCTTGCGCACCTCGGCCCGGGTGTTCTCCGAGACCTTCTGTCCCTGGGCGGGGCCGTCCCCGGGGTCGGGGGTCGCGGTCGCCGGCTGCGCGGTGAGCAGGGCGCCCAGGAGTCCGGCGGCGACGGCCACGACTCCCAGGTGTCTGCGGCGGGTTCGGGGATTTCTGAACAGGATCACTGTTTTCCTCCCTCGTGCCGTTCGCACTGGAACGGTTCACGCACGCCCGAGTATCGTCTCAGTCATGCCCATATCAAAAGGGGACCAGGCACATGTGACGCCGACTTCATCGCGCCGGGGCCGTGCCGTCCTGGCCGCGGCCGCCCTCGTGCTCGCGCTCGCGCTCGCCGGCTGCGACTCCGGCAGCGACGCCAAGTCGCCCGACCGGAGCGGGCCTTCGGTGATCGTGCCCGGCGAACCGGGCGAACCCAACAAGGTGCTGTCCGCCGAGGAGGCCGCTCGGCAGCGCTCCGAGGACGACTCCCCCAACTCGGCCGACGTCGACTACGCGCGCATGATGATCCAGCACCATGAGCAGGCACTGGTGATGACCGGACTCGTGCCCGAGCGCGCCGAGTCGGCGAAGGTGAAGAAGCTCGCCGCGCGGATCGCCGCCGCGCAGGGCCCCGAGATCGACGCGATGAAGGGCTGGCTGAAGACCCACGGCAAGGACACGCGGACCGAGGGCCACGAGCACGCGCACACGCCGATGCCCGGTATGGCGACGGACTCCCAGCTCGCGAAGTTGCGCGCCGCGCGCGGGAAGGCGTTCGACGAGCTGTTCCTCACGCTGATGATCACCCATCACGACGGGGCGATCACCATGGCCACGGACGTGAAGGCCCAGGGCAACAACATCCAGGTCGAGGAGATGGCGGACGACGTCGTCGCGCAGCAGACGACCGAGATCTCCCGGATGCGGGACCTGCTCTGACGCGGCCGGCCGCCGCGGGCCCGGCGGGCGTCAGCGGCGCGCGCGGCGCGGTGGCAGGAACCCCGCGTCGCGTGCCTGCCCGATGAGCCGCAGCGACCGGCGCCGGCTGTGCCCGGTCGCGCCCATCACCGCGAGAACGGGGTCGGCGCCCCGTTCCTGGGCGTGGCGGTACTCCCGCGCGACCAGCCACTGCCCCTCGACGCCGAGCGGCCACTCCGGGCGCGCCCGGCTCGCGGAGCCGTCGGCGCCCCGGCCCGTGACGCCGCACGCCTCGGAGAGCGGATCCTCGATCCAGTCGGCGAGCGCCGCGAGGTCGTCCAGCGAGAGCGCCGGTACGGCCCGGACGTCCTCCAGGTAGACGCCGCCGTCGCCGACCACGGCGACGGCGTCCACGTGTGCGCCGTCACCGAACTCCAACCGGACACCCAGCCACGAGGTGGCTCCGGCGCCGTCCCGCACTTCCCACGCGGGCCACACGGACACGGTGCCGTCTGTCGCACAACGATCGGAAAGATTAAGAAAGGATGCTTCCAGCACACACGCAACGTAACCGCATGATCACATTCCATAACGAACGAACACGCTCCCCGCGCGCGGGACAGCACCCTGTCAGCGGAGCGGCGGCGGTGCGATGCTGGAGTCCAGAGCGACTCCCGACCTTCCATGACCGAGGAGTTCCGCCGTGCTCAGGATCGCCGTCGTCGGTTCCGGCCCCAGCGGGTGCTACACCGCCCAGGGGCTCGTCCAGCAGCACCCCGGCGCGCTCGTCGACGTCCTGGACCGCCTGCCGTGCCCGTACGGTCTGGTGCGGTACGGGGTGGCCCCGGACCACGAGAAGATCAAGTCCCTGCAGAACACCCTGCGCTCGGTGCTGGAGCACGAGCGGGTGCGGTTCCTCGGCGGGGTCCCGGTCGGCCCGGAGGGCGTGCCGGCCGCGCGGCTGCGGGAGCTGTACCACGCGGTGGTGTACTGCGTGGGCGCCGCCACCGACCGGCACCTCGGGATCGCGGGCGAGGACCTGCCGGGCAGCTGGTCGGCGACCGAGTTCGTGTCCTGGTACAGCGCACATCCCGACGCCGCCGCCGAGGGGTTCCTGACCGGGGCGCGCTCGGCGGTGGTCATCGGCGTCGGCAATGTCGCGGTCGACGTGACCCGCATGCTGGCGCGCGGCGCCGCCGAACTGAGCCCCACCGACATCCCGCACGCCGCGCTCACCGCCCTCGCGGCGAGCAGGGTCTGCGAGATCAGCATGGTGGGCCGGCGGGGCCCGTCGCAGGCCCGTTTCACCACCAAGGAACTGCGCGAACTGGGCACGCTGCCGGACACCGAGGTCACCGTGGACCCGCGGGAGCTGGCGATGGACGCGGCCTGCGCCGAACCCGGCTCGCTGCCCGCGCCGCAGCGCCGCAACGTGGAGGCGCTGCGCGACTGGGCCGGGACCCCGGCGCGGACGGCCCGCCACCGCATCCGGCTGCGTTTCTTCCTGCGCCCCGTCGAACTCCTCGCCCGTGAGGGCCGGGTGGGCGCGGTGCGCTTCGAGCGGACGGCGCCCGACGGGGCGGGCGGCGTGCGGGGCACCGGCCGGTTCGAGGACGTGGAGGCGCAGTTGGTGCTGCGGTCGGTGGGCTATCGCGGAGTGCCGCTGGAGGGGCTGCCGTTCGACCCGGCGACCGGCACGGTCCCGCATCGTGCCGGCCGGGTGCTGCGCGACGGGGCGGTGGCGCCGGGCGAATATGTGGCCGGCTGGATCAAGCGCGGGCCGACGGGTGTCATCGGCACCAACCGGCCGTGCGCGAAGGAGACGGTCGCCTCGCTGCTGGCGGACGCCGCCGCGCTGGAGCGCCGACCGGTGCCGGACGAGCCGGTCACGGCCCTGCGGGCGGCCGGGATCGACCCGGTGCGGTGGGAGGGCTGGCGCGCGATCGAGCGGGCGGAGGCCGAGCTGGGCGCGTCGCTCGGCCGGGGCACGGTCAAGCTGCCCGACTGGCAGTCACTCATGGACGCGGCGCAGAGGTTCTAAAGACCGCTCTCGCCGAGCCGCGCGGCCTGGCGGCCGGCCGCGTCCAGGAGCGCGTCGAGCAGTCCGGGGAACAGGCCGTCAAGGTCGTCCGTACGCAGGCCGTTCATCTTGGCCGTGCCCCGGTAGATCTGCCGGATCACACCGCTCTCGCGCAGCACCCGGAAGTGGTGCGTGGTCGTGGACTTGGTGACGGGCAGGTCGAAGTGCGAACACGAGAGCTCCTGCCCGACGGTCGCGAGCTCGCGCACGATCCGCAGCCGCATCGGGTCGGACAGGGCGTGCAGCACGCCCTCGAGGCGGATCTCCTCGCGCGCCGGGTGCGGCAGGTCTCGGCTGCTGACGGCGGGGCTGGTCACGGCGGCTCCAGTTCGTCGGGTCCCCTGACGCGGTTTCCCTCACTCGGTTCCGGGCCATTGTACGAGAACCCTCGTAGTTTGACATCCACCGTACTACGATGCCTATCGTACGAGTCGACCACCGGCCCCGTGACGAATGGAGTCCCGCCGTGAGCGCGCTCTTCGAGCCCTACGCCCTGCGCGACCTGACGATCCCCAACCGCGTGTGGATGGCACCGATGTGCCAGTACTCGGCCGCGCCGGAGGGCCCCGACAAGGGCGCCGCCGGGGACTGGCACTTCGCGCACTACGCCGCCCGCGCGACCGGCGGCACGGGCCTGATCCTCGTCGAGGCCACCGCCGTCCACCCCGACGGCCGGATCACCCCGTACGACCTCGGCATCTGGAACGACCGCCAGGTCGCGGCGCTGCGCCGGATCACGGACTTCCTGCGCACGCAGGGCACCGTGCCGGGCATCCAGCTCGCCCACGCCGGGCGCAAGGCGTCGACGGGACGCCCCTGGGAGGGCGGCAGGGCGGTGGGACCGGACGCGCACGGCTGGCAGCCGGTGGCGCCCAGCGCGATCGCCTTCGCCGAGGAGTCCCCGGTGCCGAGCGAGCTGACCGTCGCCGAGATCCAGGACGTCGTACGGCACTTCGAGGAGGCCGCCCGCCGGGCCCTGGCGGCCGGCTTCGACGTCGCCGAGATCCACGGCGCGCACGGCTACCTGCTCAACGAGTTCCTCTCCCCGCACTCCAACCGCCGCACCGACGCGTACGGCGGCTCCTACGAGAACCGCACCCGGCTCGCCCTGCAGGTGGTGGACGCCGTACGCGCCGTGTGGCCGGACGACAGGCCGCTGTTCTTCCGCATCTCGGCGACCGACTGGCTGGGCGAGGACGGCTGGACCGACGACGACACCGTGCGCTTCGCCGCCGATCTGCACGCGCACGGCGTCGACCTGCTCGACGTCTCCACCGGCGGCAACGCACCGGACGTCCGCATCCCCCTCGGTCCTGGCTACCAGGTGCCGTTCGCCGCACGCGTCAAGGCCGAGACGCCCCTGCCGGTCGCGGCCGTGGGCCTGATCACCGACGCCGAGCAGGCCGAGAAGATCCTCGCGAACGGCGAGGCGGACGCCGTCCTCCTCGGCCGCGAGCTGCTGCGCAACCCGTCCTGGGCACGCCACGCGGCCCGCGAGCTGGGCGGCGCCGTGCACGTGCCCGACCAGTACCACCGGTCGGTCTGACCGGCCCCGGGCGGGGCGGCCCGTGGCCGCTGCACGGCGGCCCGCCTAGTCTGCGCCGCCGGCGTTCTCCTCGGTACGCGCGCGTGACGCCTCGCGGAGGCGCCCGTCGCCCCGCGCGCGTGCCTCGCCGGCCACTTCCCGCCGGTACCGCGCGTACGCCGCCCGCAGCTCCCCACCCGGCCAGCCCTCCGGGAGGAGCCCCGGCGGCAGCACCGGGTCCGCCAGCAGATGCCGTACGACCGCCGCGAAGGCGGTGAAGCGCGCGGAGGGATCGTCCGCGCGGGAGACGTGATCGAGCAGGGCGTGGCCCGTGGCCGCCCAGGCGTCCAGGTCCCACAGGCGGGCGGCCAGGTCGCGGGGGGCGGTCTCGGGCCGGGAACGGTAGCGCTGGGCGACGTCGTCGAGGGCGGTGGGCAGGGGGCGGCGCAGATTGGCCGGGCGCAGCCAGACGCCCTCCCGCAGTTCGCCGAGACGGAGCCGGGTCAGCTCGGCGCGCAGTTCCGCGCGGTCGGCCGGGTCGCGCCCGGTCGCCGTGATCACGACCATCTCCCAGTCGCCGTCCCAGGTCAGGGTCTCCGGGTGGACGGCGTCGTCCTGCCGGCGCTGCCGTTCGAGGAGCCGGTCACTGAGGGCGTGGACGGAGTCCGCCCGGCGCAGGTCGCCCGCGGCCACCATGCGGCTGAGCGCGGCCCGCAGCGTGGTGCCCGCGATCCCGAACGGCTCGACGGCGCGCACCAGTTCCCGGACGGGCAGCTCCGGTGGGTGCAGGCCCAGCAGGAGGCTCAGGACGACCGACCGGGCGGACAGCGGGCGCAGTGCCAGGCCCTCGTCCCGCCGTGCCGCGTTCTCACCCATGGCCAGGTACCTTACGTGCCGGCGCTTCTTATTGCAGTATTGCTGCGACCGTAGAAATGCTGCAACACTGGCGCCATGGTCTCGACACCCGCGCAGGAGCAGCCCGTGGACCCGCAGGACCGGTCCGGGCCGTACGCCACCCACGACGTGTCCAACCAGCCCCCTCCCCTGGCCCCGTACGACGCCTCGCTGGACACCGCGCTGCTGGAGGGCCTGCGGCGCGAGGGCGCCGGCTGGGCGGAGGCGGACATCCGGCGGCTCGGCCTGCGGGCCGGGAGCGCCGAGGGGCAGGAGTGGGGCGAGCTGGCCAACCGCCACGAGCCCGAGCTGCGCACCCATGACCGGTACGGCCACCGCGTCGACGAGGTGGAGTTCCACCCGAGCTGGCACCACCTGATGCGGGTCGCGGTCGGCGAGGGACTGGCGGGGGCGCCCTGGGCGGACGACCGGCCCGGCGCGCACGTCGCCCGGACCGCGGGCGGACTGGTGTGGGGGCAGACGGAGGCGGGCCACGGCTGTCCGACGTCGATGACGTACGCGGCCGTCCCCGTGCTCCGCCGCCAGCCGGAGCTGGCCAAGGTCTACGAGCCGCTGCTGACCAGCCGGGAGTACGACCCCGGCCTGCGCGTGCCGACGGAGAAGCGGGGACTGCTCGCCGGCATGGGGATGACGGAGAAGCAGGGCGGCTCCGACGTCCGCACGAACACGACGACGGCGTGGCCGTCCGCCGAGCCGGGCGTGTACACGCTGCGCGGCCACAAGTGGTTCACCTCAGCCCCGATGTGCGACGTCTTCCTGGTGCTCGCGCAGGCTCCCGGCGGCCTGTCCTGCTTCCTGGTGCCGCGGGTCCTGCCGGACGGCACCCGCAACACCTTCCGTATCCAGCGCCTGAAGGACAAGCTCGGCAACCGCTCGAACGCGTCCTCCGAGCCGGAGTTCGACGGAACGGTGGCGTGGCTCGTCGGACCCGAGGGGCGGGGCGTCAAGACCATCATCGAGATGGTCAACTGCACCCGGCTGGACTGCGTGATGTCCTCGGCGACGCTGATGCGCAAGACGCTCGTCGAGGCCGGCCACCACGTGCGCCACCGCAGCGCGTTCGGGGCGCGGCTGATCGACCAGCCGCTGATGCGCAACGTCCTGGCCGACCTGGCGCTGGAGTCGGAGGCCGCGACGACACTGACGCTGCGGCTCGCGGGTGCCGCCGACCGGTCGGTGCGCGGCGACGCCCTCGACGGCACGGCCGGCAGCGAGACGGCGTTCCGCCGGATCGCCACCGCCGTCGGCAAGTACTGGGTGACGAAGCGGGGACCGGCGTTCACCGCGGAGGCCCTGGAGTGCCTGGGCGGCAACGGCTACGTCGAGGAGTCGGGCATGCCCCGCCACTACCGCGAGGCGCCGCTGCTGTCGATCTGGGAGGGCTCCGGGAACGTCAACGCCCTCGACGTGCTGCGGGCGTTGAGCCGCGAGCCGGAGACCGCCGACGCGCTCTTCGGTGAACTCGCCCTGGCGCACGGCGCGGACGCCCGGCTGGACGCCTCCGTCAGCCGTCTCAAGGCCGAGCTGGCCGCGGGGTCCGAGGCCGGCGCCCGGCGTCTGGTCGAGCGGATGGCCCTGACCCTCCAGGCCGCGCTGCTGGTCCGGCACGCCCCGGCGGCGGTCGCCGACGCGTTCTGCGCGACCCGGCTCGGCGGCGACTGGGGGCACGCCTTCGGGACGCTCCCCGACGGCGCGGACGTCGACGCGATCCTGGCGCGGGCCCTGCCGGACGGCGCCTGAGGGCCCTGCCCCTCGTCGGTAGGGCCGTGCCCGTCGTCGGTCGGGCCCGTTCCTCGACGGCCCCACGGGCGGCCGTCACCAGGTGGCGCGCCCGCCCCAGTACGGGCCGAAGCGGGCCCACTCCCGACCCCACCACTCGATACGGCGGCTCTCCAGACGGGTGCGCAGGGCGCGGCCCGCGGCGAACGGGACGGCGGCCGCGCACAGCCCCGCGACGCCGCCCACGAGCGTGGCCCGCGTGTGGGCCTCGGCGGGGGTGGATGGGCGGCCGACCAGGTGGCCGTCCGGGTCCGTCCACACGGTGACCCGGGTGCCGGCCGGGCTGCCGGGGCGGACGCGGACCTGACCGGTCCGCGGGGAGCCGTCCCGCGCGCTCCAGCGGACCTCGGCCCAGACCCGCTCGCCTCCGGAGGCACCCGTCCGCGGCCGCGCCCGGCCCGGCGCGTCCTCGCCGAGCAGGGCCACGACCGGCCGCCACTCGGCCCGTTCGCGGGCCATGCCCCGTTCCACACCGTCCACGGTCGTCAGGGCCGTGCCGACGCCGGTCAGGACCATGCCCGCCCACACGGCGAGCAGGACCCAGGACTCGACGGCGTCGGCGCGGCGCTTGAGCGGATTGCGCCGCCACCGCCACAGCCACACCCTGCGACCACGGAACGCCATCGGCGGCTTCCTCCTCACGAGCGCACGGACGCGGCACGGCGTGCCGGGCCGCTCCCACCCATACGGTTCCGGGCGCCCCGATGCTCACGTCCCCGGGGCCGGACTCGGGCGTGGGACGCGTCGTGCCGAGCGCGTCATCGCCGCTCCGACCTGCGGTGTCGCCCTGCTCGGGGGTGACTGTCAGTGGTGGGGTGCAGACTGACGGGTGTCTGGGACAAAGGCGTCGCGGAGGTGATCGGCATGACCGAGGTACTGCTCGCAGTAGGCACACGCAAGGGCCTGTTCATCGGCCGGAGGCGAGGGGGGACCTGGGAGTTCGACGAGAGTCCGTATTTCAACGCGCAGGCCGTGTACTCGGTCGCCGTCGACACCCGGGGCGAGCGCACCCGGCTGCTCGTCGGCGGTGACAGCTCGCACTGGGGTCCGTCCGTGTTCCACTCGGACGACCTGGGCCGCACCTGGACCGAGCCGGCCCGGCCGGCGGTGAGGTTCCCCAAGGACACGGGGGCGTCGCTGGAGCGGGTGTGGCAGCTGCATCCGGCCGTCGCGGAGCCGGACGTCGTGTACGCGGGCACCGAGCCGGCCGCGCTGTACCGCTCGGAGGACCGGGGCGAGACCTTCGACCTCGTCCGGCCGCTGTGGGAGCACCCGACCCGCTCCAAGTGGGTGCCGGGCGGCGGGGGCGAGGGGCTGCACACGGTGGTCACGGACCGGCGCGACCCGAAGACCGTGACGGTCGCCGTCTCCACGGCGGGCGTCTTCCGCACCACCGACGGCGGCGCGAGCTGGACCCCGTCCAACTCCGGTGTCTCGGCGGTGTTCCTGCCCGACCCGAATCCGGAGTTCGGCCAGTGCGTCCACAAGGTCGCGCAGGACGCGGAGGACGCCGACTGCCTGTATCTCCAGAACCACTGGGGTGTGTACCGCAGCGACGACTCCGGCGGGCACTGGACGGACATCGGCGAGGGCCTGCCGTCCACGTTCGGCTTCGCGGTCGCGGCCCACCCCCGGCGCGGTGGGACGGCGTACGTGTACCCGATCCAGGCCGACTCCGACCGGGTCCCGGCGGACCGCCGCTGCCGAGTCTTCCGTACGGCGGACGCGGGCGGGACGTGGGAGGCGCTGACGGCGGGTCTGCCGCAGGAGGACCACTACGGCACGGTCCTGCGGGACGCGCTGTGCACCGACGACGCCGACCCGGCGGGCGTGTACTTCGGCAACCGCAACGGCGAGGTGTTCGCGTCGGCCGACGACGGCGACTCCTGGCGCCAGCTGGCGTCGCACCTGCCGGACGTCCTCTGTGTCAGGGCGGCGGTGATCGGATGAGCCCGCGAGGCTTACCGGTCACCTCGGGCCACCGCTTGATCGGCGCCGCCCGTACGGCAGTAGGGTGACGCCCGTGGCTCCACGACCCTTGCATGAAATCGTCGAACCGGGCTGGGCGAAGGCCCTCGAACCTGTCGCCGACCGGATCGCCTCGATGGGCGACTTCCTGCGCGCGGAGATCGCCGCGGGACGGACCTATCTGCCGGCCGGACCGAACGTCCTGCGGGCCTTCCAGCAGCCGTTCGACGAGGTGCGTGTCCTGATCGTCGGCCAGGACCCCTACCCGACCCCGGGGCACGCGGTCGGCCTGTCCTTCTCGGTGGCCCCCGAGGTGCGTCCGCTGCCGGGCAGTCTCATCAACATCTACCGGGAGCTGGGTTCCGACCTGGGGCTGCCGCAGCCGTCCGACGGCGATCTGACGCCGTGGACCCGGCAAGGCGTGCTGTTGCTCAACAGGGCGCTCACCACGGCTCCGCGCAAGCCGGGCGCGCATCGCGGCAAGGGCTGGGAGGAGGTCACCGAGCAGGCGATCCGCGCGCTCGCCGCGCGCGGCAAGCCTCTGGTGTCGATCCTGTGGGGCCGCGACGCCCGCAACTGCCGTCCGCTGCTGGGGACTCTGCCGTCGGTGGAGTCGGCCCACCCGTCGCCGATGTCGGCCGACCGCGGTTTCTTCGGCTCGCGCCCCTTCAGCCGGGCCAACGACCTGCTGATCCAGCAGGGCGGCCAGCCGGTGGACTGGCGCCTGCCGTGACCGGCGCCGGGGGCGGTCCGGCGGGCTTCCTCGCGGTCGACTCCGGCGGTTCCGGACTGCGGGTCGTCGTCGGCGAGGCCGGACGCGGTGTGCTCGCCCGGCGGGAGTCGCGCGAGCCCCTGCGGACCGGTGACCGCGGGCTCGACCCGGACCATCTCATGGGTCAACTGGTGCCCATGGTGCGGGCCTTGACCGTCGAGGCCGGGGTGGGCCGGCTCGGCGCGGCCGCCGTCGGGGCGGCGGGGCTCGCCTCCCTGGGGGACGCGCTGCGGGCGGAGCTGCCGGCCGCGCTGGAGCGGGAGTTCGGCATCGGGCGGGTCGCGCTGGCCGCCGACGCGGTCACCGCCTATGCGGGCGCCCTCGGGTCCCGGCCCGGAGCCGTCGTCGCCGCCGGGACGGGCCTGATCGCCGTCGGCACGGATCTGACGGCCTGGCACCGCGCCGACGGCTGGGGGTATCTGCTCGGCGACTGCGGGAGCGGCGCCTGGATCGGGCGGGCCGCCCTGGAGGCGGCGCTGCGCGCGCACGACGGGCGCTCCGGCGGTTCCGCCGCTCTGCTGGCAGCCGCCGAGGAGCAGTTCGGGCCGGCGCGGCAGCTCCCGGGCGCCCTGTATCCGCGTCCGGACCGGGCCGCCGTCCTCGCCTCCTTCGCCCCTCGGGTGGCGGCCTGCGCGGCTGGCGGCGACCCGGTGGCCGTGGAGGTGCTGAGGGCCGCCGCGGGCCATGTGGCGGACTCGGCGGCGGCCGTCTGCCCGCCCTCCGGGACACCCCGGCTCGCGCTCACCGGTGGCCTGTTGAACCTGGGGGCCCCACTGCTCACGCCGCTGGACGAGGAGTTGGCGCGGCGGCTGCCGCACGCGCGGCGCGTGCCGGCCGCCGGGGACCCGTTGCGGGGGTCTGTGTGTCTCGCGACCGACCTGCTCGAAGGGCGGCTCACGCTGCCCGGAGACAGGGCGATGCTCACCGTGACCTGGGGCCCGGCCGTGACAGAGGGCGACGAGGAGTGATCTTCAAGCGCCGCCCCACCCCTCTCTCCACATCACTCAATCCGACAAAAGCGGACGGATACCGCTCACCTGCACCCTCCCCGAACAGGGGAGCCCAGGAAACCAGTAACATGCGGCGCCATGAGCTCCCCCACTGGACCCGCGTCCGGCCTGCCAGTACGAATGCCGCGACCCCGCCAGCCCGGGCGGCACCGCCGACCCGAGCCCCTGGCGGCTCCTGAAGGCGCGCCCGCGCTCGTCCTCGCGGTGCCCGGCACACCGAGTGCCGCCACCCGCGGCCTCGCCGAGGAGGTCGTGAGCATCGCCCGCTCCGAGCTTCCCGGCCTCGACGCCCGCATCGGGTACGTCGACGGTGACGACGGGGAGTTCCCCACGCTCCAGTCCGTGCTCACGAAGGCCGCCGAGGAGCGCACCGCCCGCTACGAGCAGGCCCTCGCCGCGGGTGTCGAGGTCAAGGAGCCGGAGGGCCCGGTCGCGGTGGTCGTGCCGCTGCTCGCCGGTCCGGACAGCGCCCTGCTGCGGGTGATCCGCCAGGCCGTCATGGACAGCCGTGTCGCGGCCGACCTGACCGATGTGCTCGGCCCGCACCCGCTGCTCGCCGAGGCCCTGCACGTGCGCCTGTCGGAGGCCGGTCTGGCCCGCGCCGACCGCGCGCGCCTGTTCACCGTGGCCACGGCCGCGGACGGCATCATCCTGGCCTCCGTCGGCGGTGAGGAGGCCGTGCAGGCGGCCGGCATCACCGGCATGCTGCTCGCCGCGCGGCTCGCCGTGCCGGTGATGGCGGCGGCCCTGGACCAGGAGGGCTCGATCTCGGCGGTCGCCGAGCAGCTGCGGTCCTCCGGTTCGCAGCAGCTGGCCCTGGCCCCCTACCTGATCGGCCCGGAGATCGATGCGGCCCTGATCGAGGAGGCCGCGCGGGAGGTGGGCTGCTCCGCCGCCGAGGCGCTCGGCGCCTACCCGGCGATCGGCAAGCTGGCCCTGTCGCAGTACACGACGGCGCTGGGCATCGCCCCCCAGCAGGCGCAGGGCACTCCGGTGCGCTGACCGCCCCTCGAGGCACTCACGCGGAAGGGCCCGCTCCCCACACCGGGGGCGGGCCCTTCTGCGTACGGTCACACCGTGCCGGGAGCCTCGCCGACGACCACGCAGGACGCTGCGGGCACCGCGACGGACCCCTCATGGCGCGGGAGCCCGGAGTCCGGGTCAACGGAGAACCAGGCGACGTCCCCGGACCGCTCGTTCGCGACGTACAGGACGCCGCCGGACTCGGTGAGCGCGCGTGGCCAGTGACCGGCGCACGGGACGGTGCCGATCAGCCGCAGCTCCTCGCCCTCCACGGCGAAGGCCGACAGCACGTCCTCGCCGCGGGTGGCGACCCAGACGAAGCGTCCGTCGGGCGAGACGGCGATCCCCGACGGGTACGCGTCGCCGGTCGGGGCGTCCACCAGCACGTCGTGCTCCGTGAGCGGCTTCAGGGTGCCGTCGTCGCCGTCCCAGTGGCAGACCGTGACGGTCGGCCGCAGTTCGTTGACGACGTAGGCGTACGGGCGCAGCGGGTGGAAGGCCAGGTGGCGGGGGCCGGAGCCGGGCCGCAGGGCGATCTCGCGGTGCAGGGCGAGGTCGCCGTCGGTAAGGGTGCACACCCGCACCGAGTCGGTGCCGAGGTCGACGCTGACGATCCAGCGGCCGCTCGGGTCCGGCTGGATCTGGTGGGCGTGCGGGCCCTGCTGGCGCGGCGTGTACGGGCCCGAGCCGGTGTGCCGCAGCACGGCGAGCGGGCCATCCGCGAGGGAGCCGTCGGAGCGGACGGGGACGGCGGTGACGCTGCCGGAACCGTAGTTGGCGGTCACGACGTGCCCGTCGTGGAGGGCGAGGTAGGTGGGGCCGTTGGCGTCCAGGGCCACCGGGGTGCCGATCCGTTCCGGGCCGTCGCCGGTCACCCGGTAGGCGGCCACGGCGCCCTCGGCCGTCTCGCTGACGGCGTAGAGGGTGTCCCCGCCGGGCGCGAGGGCGAGGTACGAGGGGTCGGGCACGTCCCGTACGCCGTTCAGCACGGTCAGCGCGCCGCTGTCGGCGGCCACGGCCGCCGTGCTGATGCCCGCGCCTCCGGCGGCCGTGAACGACCCGATGTAGGCCCGTCTCCCCCGCTTGCCGGCGTCTGCCACCGCTGTCCCCTTCCGGTCGGGTGCCGTCCGGCCGACGGTAGCAGTGGATCACTCCGCTCCGGCCGACGCGCGGGTGCGGCGGTCGGGGGAGCCGTTACGCCGCCGCCGCGAGCCGCCGCTCGGATGCGGTCCGCAGGGGGTGCGCGAGCTCGGCGAGGGCGCGCTCCAGGCCGTGCAGGTGGGCCAGGGCGGGGTCGGCCGCCGTCGGCCGGTCGGTGGGGGCGGTGACGTCGGTGCCGCCGGTCAGCGCCTCCACGGCGGCCTCGACGCGCCAGCAGGCGGCGGCGAGGCGTGCGTCGTGCGAGGCCTCGGGGTCGGCGGCGACCGCGGCGAGGCCGCGCACCTCGCAGGCGCAGTCGTCGAGCAGGTCCAGGACGTGGCGGGCGCGCCGCTTGCGGGCCGGCAGGGGGTTCAGCGGGTGCACGAGCGGGGCGACCGAGAGCCGTACGCGGGCGAGGAGCTGTTCCAGCTCGGTGACCCGCCGGGCGGGGTCGGCGCCGTCGTCGCCGGCGAGGCGGGCGGCGGCCTCGGCGGTGGCCGTGTGCACGCAGCGCAGGGCCCGCTGGATCCAGGCGTCCGTGATGGTGTGGGTGGTGACGGGCAGGACGAGGAGCACCGCGAGCACGGCGCCGGCGGCTCCGACGGCCGTCTCGGCGAGGCGCACCGCCAGCAGGGCGGGTTCGAGGACGCCGAGGAGGCCGTAGAGGAGCTCGGCGAGCACCGTGACGCAGAGCATCATCCAGGTGTAAGAGACGGCGGCCGAGTAGAAGATGCCGAAGACGCACACGGCGAGCAGGGCGGCCGTGGGCAGGTGCGCCCCCTCCAGCGGGACGGCGACGAGGAACCCGAGGCCGATGCCGAGGACGGTGCCGAGGACCCGGCGGAAGCCCCGGACCAGGGTCTCGCCGCGCGAGGTGGTGTTGACGAAGACCCACCAGGTGGCGCCGACGGCCCAGTACCAGCGTTCCCCGGACACCAGCTGCCCCACGACCAGGGCGAAGCCGGCGCCGGCGGTGGCCTGGACGGCCTGGCGGGTGGTCACGCGGGCGAGTCCGCGGCCGCCCGGCGGCGCCGGGACGGCGGCCGGGGGCATCCGGCGTTCGTAGCACCACATCCCGAAGCGCACGGCGGCCGCGCTCAGCACCGACAGCAGGACGGCGGCGTACAGCTCGGGCAGCCGGTCCGGGGTCGCGTGCAGGAACTGCGCCACGAAGTAGGTCATGAAGGCGAAGACGCCCAGGCTGTGGCCGCGCGGCCCCCAGCGGCGGGCGTACACGCCGGCGCCGACGACCGCGAGGAAGACGAGGTCGCGGGCGAAGGGCTGGTCGTGCAGTTCGGCCGCCGCCGCGAGGACGGGCAGACCGGCCAGGGGCAGCAGCGCGGTGGTGACGGCCTGCCCGCGCACCGTGGCGTCGGTGACCGTGAACAGGGCGAGCAGCGCGGCGATGCCGCCGGTGACCATGCCGACGAGAGTGTGTCCGGCGAGCCCGCTCACGAGGACCGCGAGCGCGATGCCGAGGACGCCCCGGGCGGCGAAGCGCAGCCGCACCCGTCCCGGGTCCGGCGCGACGAACACCCTCTTCAGCAATGTGAACCCCCTTGTGGCCCGTGTGGCCCTCGTGGTCGGTGGTAGCCCTGTGGCCCCTGGTGGACGGCATGCAAAAGGCGCCGCGGGGACCCGCAGCGCCATCGACCGTCCCATTGCAGCATCACCGGGGCGACTGGCTCAAGCGACCTCCCCTACGCTGGGCCATTGGCACAGACATTTCGGTCCTGACCCGTCCATCGGCGGGCCAACGGACCAGACGACGAGAAAGGCACGCGCCCATGCCCGTGGACGAGCTCGACACCCGCATCCTGCGGCTGCTGCTGGAACAGCCGCGCACCAGCGTGCGCGAGTACGCCCGCATCCTCGGGGTCGCGCGGGGCACGCTCCAGGCCCGCCTCGACCGGCTGGAGCGGGACGGGGTGATCACCGGTACGGCACCGACGCTGTCACCGGCCGCCCTGGGCCACCCGGTGCTGGCGTTCGTGCACATCGAGGTCACCCAGGGGCACCTCGACGACGTGGGCGCCGAGCTGGCCGCGGTGCCGGAGATCGTGGAGGCGTTCTCGATCACGGGCGGCGGCGATCTGCTGACCCGGGTCGTGGCCCGTGACAACGCGCATCTGGAGGACGTGATCCAGAAGCTGATCAGCCTGCCGGGCGTGGTCCGCACGCGGACGGAGGTGGCGCTGCGCGAGCGTGTCCCGCACCGACTTCTGCCCCTGCTGGAGTCGGTCGGGCGGGCGTCGGCCCGTGGATGACCTTTGACATCCTGGGCCCATGAGCGATCTCGGCGGCACTTCGGTCATCTTCGATCTCGACGGAACACTCGTGGACAGCGAGCCCCTCTACTTCGAGGCGGGCCGGCGGCTCCTCGCCGAGCACGGGGTCACGGAGTTCACCTGGGCCGATCACGAGAAGTACGTCGGCATCAGCACGCTGGAGACCGTGACGCTCTGGAAGGACGCCTACGGTCTGCGGGCCGGCGTCGGCGAACTGCTCGCCGCGAAGAACCGCCACTACCTGGACCTCGCCGCCACCGGCATCCGCGTCTACCCGGAGATGCGCGCGTTCGTGGAGCTGCTGGCAGCCGACGGCGTCCCCATGGCCGTCGCCTCGGGTTCGTCCCGCGAGGCCATCACCGCGATCCTGTCCGGCACCAGTCTGGACGGCCGTCTGCGCACCGTCGTCTCGGCCGACGAGGTGAACCGGGGCAAGCCCGCCCCGGACGTCTTCCTGGAGGCGGCCCGGCGCCTGGGCGTGGACCCGGCGGCCTGCGTGGTCCTGGAGGACGCGGCACCCGGTGTGGTGGCCGCACACGCGGCCGGGATGCGGTGTATTGCCGTGCCCTATGTGGCCACCGAGGCCGACACCCCGCAGTTCGCGACGGCGGAGCTGCTGGTGCGCGGCGGTCAGGAGGAGTTCACGGCCCGCTCGGCCTACGCCTGGCTGCGCGGGGCGGCGTAGCTCAGGACCGGCGCCGCGGCTTGCCCCCGCGGCGGTCCCCGCCCTTGCCGCCCTTGGCCCCGCCCGCGGTGCCGCGACGTCCGGCGCCGCCGCCGGCCCTGCCCCGGGCGGCGCCGCCCCCGGACTCGGGGCGCTTGCGCCGGGGCTGCTCCTTGGCCTCCGGGGCCTGCGAGGTCGTACGGCCCCGGGTGCTGTTGACCGTGCGGCCGCGCACCACGCCGATGAAGTCCTCGACCAGGTCGGTGGTCGCCTCCTGCGGCCAGGACAGGGCGACGCTCGACTGCGGGGCGTCGGCCAGGGTGCGGTAGGTGAGGTCCTTGCGGTGGTGGAGGCGGGCCAGCGACTGGGGTACGACGAGCAGGCCGACGTTGGCCGCGACCAGCTCCACGGCGTCCGCGGTGGTCGCGGGCCGTTCGAATCCCGGCCGGCCGGGCGGTCGCTCCCAGCCGAGGACGTCGTCCAGGGGGTGGAAGACCACCTCGTCCGCCAGGTCGTCCATGGTCACCTCGTCGACGGCGGAGATGACGTGGTCCTTGGGGACGACGACCACCGTGGCCTCGGTGTAGAGCGGGATCGCGCTGAAGAACTCCCGGTCGACCGGGAGGCGGACGAAACCGGCGTCGGCGCCGCCGTCCCGCAGCAGCTCGGGCGCCTCGGCGGCGGTCGCCGCGTGGAGGGTGAGGGGGACGTCGGGGAAGCGTTCGTTCCAGATCCGCACCCATTTCGCGGGTGTCACTCCCGGGACGTACGCGAGCCGGAACGAGGAGGGTGCCGCCGAGCCTGTCACCTGGCCAGGTTACCGGCCGTGGTCGGGGGAGGTTCACCCGGTGGATACCCTGGACCCCATGACGTCGCACCACACCACTCAGTCCATGAAGCCCGCCACCGCGGCGAAGAAGCTGGGTGTGTACCTCGAGGCCACCCCCGCCGAGTTCCGGGAGGGCGTGGTCACGCGCGCGGAGCTGAACACGCTCCAGGCCGACCCGCCGCAGTGGCTGCGCGACCTGCGCCGCGACGGCCCGCACCCGCGCCCGGTCGTCGCGCAGAAGCTCGGCGTGTCCATCGCGGGGCTCGCCCGCGGCGGTCTCACCGAGGCGCTGACCACCGAGCAGATCGAGGCCCTGAAGCAGGAGCAGCCCGAGTGGCTGGTCAAGGAACGGGCCACCCAGGCCGAGGTGCGCAAGGAGGTGGCCCGGCTGCGGGAGCGGGACGCCGAGCGGGCCGCGAAGGACGCCTGATCCAGACCTGAACGCGCCCCGGTGACCGCGCGGAGGCGGTCACCGGGGCGCGTCGGCGTTCGTCAGCTGTCGTAGTCCACGGTCAGCGACTCGGAGGCCGGGTACGACTGGCAGGTCAGTACGTATCCGGCGTCGACCTCGGCCGTCTCCAGCGCGAAGTTGCGCCGCATGTCGGCCTTGCCGTCGGTGACGAGGGCCCGGCAGGTGCCGCAGACGCCTCCCTTGCAGGCGAACGGCAGATCGGGCCGGGTGAGCTGGGCGCCGTCGAGCAGGGTCCGGTCCCGGGACAGGGCCGCCGTGGTGGAGCGCCCGTCGAGGGTGATGGTGACCTGGCTGACGGGCCCCTCCGGCCCGGCGTCCACGTGCCGCGCCTCGCGCACGGGCTCGTCGTCGGCGTAGAACAGCTCCTGGTGGACCCGGTCGTCCGGGACGCCGAGGCCGGCCAGGACCCGCTGGGCGTCCCGCACCATGCCGTGCGGTCCGCACAGCCACCAGTGGTCGGCGCTCTTCACGTCGACCAGCGCCTCGACGAGCGTGCCGAGCCGTTCGGCGTCGATACGGCCGGACAGCACCTCGGCCTCGCGGGGCTCGCGGGAGAGCACGTGGGCGAGCTGGAACCGCGCCGGGTACAGGTCCTTCAGGTCGGCGAGCTCGTCGGCGAACATCACCGTGTCGGTGCGGCGGTTGCCGTAGAAGAGGGTGACCGTCGAGCGGTCGTCGGCGGCCAGGACGGACTCGGCGATGGACACCATCGGGGTGATGCCGGAGCCCGCAGCGATCAGCACGTGGTGGCCGGGGGTGCCGAGTTCGGGGGTGAAGGCGCCGGTGGGGGCCATCACCTCCATGACGTCGCCGGGCCGCACGTCGTGGACCAGCCAGGACGAGAACAGCCCGCCGGGCACGACCCGGACGCCGATGCGCGGCCGCGCGCCGACGGGCGAGCAGATCGAGTACGACCGCCGCTCGTCGCGCCCCTCGATCTCGCGCCGCAGCGTCAGCGACTGCCCGGGGGCGAAGGCGAACTCCTCGGCCAGCTCGTCCGGGATGTCGAAGCCGACGGCGACCGCGTCCGAGCACAGCGGCTGCACGGCCGCGACCCGCAGCCGGTGGAAGGCCGGACGGCGGCGGACGCGCGGGCGGGGCGCGGCGGCCGTCTGTGCTTCCGTGAGGCCTTCCATCAGATCTCCTTGACGTACTCGAACGGCTCTGCGCAGGCGCGGCAGCGCCACAGTGCCTTGCAGGACGTGGCGGCGAACCGGGAGGTCTCCTCGGTGTCCGCCGAGCCGCAGCGCGGGCAGGCCACGGTGTGCCGGGTCGGTGACAGCACGAGCGGGACGGGGCCGCCGCGCGGCGCGGGGCCGGGCGGGGCGATGCCGTGCTCGGCGAGCTTGGCGCGGCCGGCCTGGGTGATCCAGTCGCTGCTCCACGGCGGGTCGAGCACGGTGCGGATCTCCACGCGTGGGTATCCCGCCGCGCGCAGCCGCGCCGCCACGTCCGCCCGCATCTCGGCCATCGCCGGGCAGCCGGAGTAGGTCGGGGTCAGGCTGGCGACGACCGTGCCGTCCTCGGTCGTCTCGACGTCCCGCAGGACGCCCAGGTCGGCGAGGGTGAGCATGGGCAGCTCGGGGTCCGGCACCTGGGCGGCGATGTGCCGGGCGCGCCGGGCGTCGAGGAGGGTCGTCACCATGTCGCCTCCGGGTGCGCGCGGGCGATGCCCTGCAGCTCGGCGAGGAGCGGGGCGAGGTGCTCGGTGTGCTCGCCCTCGCGTCCGCAACCGGGCAGCGGGCGGTACACGGGCATGGGCAGACCGGCCGCGTCGGTGACCTGCTTGAGGTCGGCGACGACCTCCCGCCGCACGTCGAACGCGGTGAACAGCTCGCCCAGGTAGGGCGCCACCTGTTCCTGCGCGCGACGCATACGGCGGTGGGACTCGTCGGTGCCGTCGCCGAGGCGGACCGCCCACTCGGCGGCGTACTGCCGGTGGTAGCGCAGCTCCTTGGCGCCCTTCGCGGCGATCGCCGCGAGCACCGGGTCGGGGTGGGACGCCAGCCGCTCGAAGTGCGCGAGCCTCCAGCTGGACAGCACCAGCAGCCGGACGATCGTGAACGCGAAGTCGCCGTTGGGCAGTTCGGCGAGGCGGACGTTGCGGAAGTCGGCGGCGTCGCGGAAGTAGGCGTACGCGTCCTCGTCGCGTCCGGTTCCGTCGGTCTGGCCGGCGCGGGAGTAGAGCAGCCGGGCCTGGCCGAGCAGGTCGAGGCCGATGTTGGCGAGCGCGACCTCCTCCTCCAGCTCGGGGGCGCGGGTGACCCACTCCCCCAGGCGCTGTGCCGAGACGAGCGCGTCGTCGCCCAGCGCGACGCACAGGGCGGCCAGCGCGGCGGCGTCGACGTCGTCCGGGACGGTCGTGTCCACGCCGTGCAGCGGGTCCTCGAAGCCGGTGCCGTAGGCCCAGCGGGTGTCGTCCTCGTGTCCCTCGGCGAGGGTCAGGTAGACGTGGTCGTCACTCATGCCCTCTCCTTCAGATGTGGGGGACGTCGTCGGGGATGTCGTAGAAGGTGGGGTGGCGGTACACCTTGTCGGCGCTGGGCTCGAAGAACGGGTCCTTCTCGTCGCGGGTGGAGGCGGCGATGTGCTCGGAGCGCACGACCCAGATGCTGACGCCCTCGTTGCGCCGGGTGTACAGGTCGCGGGCGTGGGTCAGCGCCATCCGGTCGTCGGCGGCGTGCAGCGAGCCGACGTGGACGTGGTTCAGTCCGCGCTTGCCCCGGACGAACACCTCGTACAGCGGCCAGTCCTGCTTTCCGGTGCTCATGCCACCGCTCCCTTCTCCGCGCGGGCGGCCTGTTTGGCCGCGTGGGCGGTGGCCGCCTCCCGCACCCAGGCGCCCTCTTCGTGGGCGCTCCTGCGTCGTTCCATCCGCTGCTCGTTGCACGGGCCGTCACCCTTGATGACCCGCATCAGCTCGTCCCAGTCGGGGGTGCCGAAGTCGTGGTGGCCGCGCTCGGCGTTCCAGCGCAGCTCCGGGTCGGGCAGGGTGACGCCGAGCTTCTCGGCCTGCGGGACCGTCATGTCGACGAAGCGCCGGCGCAGCTCGTCGTTGCTGTGCCGTTTGATCTTCCAGGCCATCGAGCGGGCCGAGTTGGGCGAGGAGTCGTCGGGTGGGCCGAACATCATCAGGGAGGGCCACCACCAGCGGTTCACCGCGTCCTGGACCATCTCCCGCTGGGCCTCGGTGCCGCGCATCATCGTCATCAGCAGCTCGTAGCCCTGCCGCTGGTGGAAGGACTCCTCCTTGCAGATCCGCACCATCGCGCGCGCGTACGGCCCGTAGGAGCTGCGGCACAGCGGCACCTGGTTGCAGATCGCGGCGCCGTCCACGAACCAGCCGATCACGCCGACGTCGGCGAAGCTCATCGTGGGGTAGTTGAAGATCGAGGAGTACTTCTGGCGGCCCTCGATGAGCCGGTCGGTCAGGTCGGCGCGGTCGGCGCCCAGGGTCTCGGCGGCCGAGTACAGGTACAGACCGTGACCGGCCTCGTCCTGCACCTTGGCGAAGAGGATCGCCTTGCGGCGCAGCGAGGGCGCCTTGGTGATCCACTCGCCCTCCGGCTGCATGCCGATGATCTCCGAGTGGGCGTGCTGCGCGATCTGCCGGATCAACGTGTTGCGGTAGCCGTCCGGCATCCAGTCCCGCGGCTCGATGCGCTGGTCGCGCGCGATCGTCGCGTCGAAGTGCTCCTCAAGCGGCCCTTGTGGGGGCGCCTCGGTGGAGTGTGAGGTCGTCATCGCTCCCGCTTCCCAACCGACCATTCGTTCGGTACCAGTGTGACGTGTTTCGCTGAGCGGAGCAAGACCCTCGCGGGCGGCTCGCGCGGCTACGCTGCGTCATCGCGCGGGCGCACCCTGCCGCAATGCGACCCGACTGGCGCCACCAGCGTCGAAGGTCACAAAAACGTATCGGACATTTCACACGTCAATCTTCACTGCAGGCACACAAGTTGGCTAAGTTACTGGCTCAGGACGCGCGTTGAACTCCGGCGAACCCCGCCGGGACGAGCGGCCTCCGCCGAGTCGGCGTGCCCTGCGGGGCCGCGGAGCCGGGGACCCAACCGAACCATGGGGTGAATCGACCCGAGGCCGTGACGGGCCGGGTCGTAGGGCACACCTTCCGACGCGAACGCCCGAACCCGTCAGCTAACTCGGTAGGCGGAGTACGGAAGGAGCACGTCGCCCATGGCGCCGGAACGCACCGGTATGCGCAACTCCGCGCTCGCCTCGGCAGCAGCCCTCACCTCGGTGGCCCTGCTCGGCCAGTCGGCGGGTGCCGCCCAGGCCGACGAGGGACCGAGCCGCGAGGAGGTCAGCCGGCGGGTCAGCTCGCTCTACGACCGGGCCGAGACCGACACCGGGACCTTCAACGCCACCCGCGCCTCCTCGACGGGCCCGCGCAACCGCGCGGGCGCCCCGCCGGCCTCCGGCCGTGACGGTGACGGCGGCCGGGGCTCGGCCGCGCTCGACGAGGTGGCCCGGCAGTGGTTCGACGTCGCCCGGTCCAAGCTGGGCCCGACGGTTCCGGCCGTGCTCCCGAAGGACCGGACGCCGGAGCGGTCCGCCCCGGCCCGGTCCGCACGCCCGTCGGGCGGCGACGGCGCACGGGAGATATCCGGTCGCACCGCCCTGGAACTGCCCGCCGGATCGGGCGCGCCGGTCGCCGAGTTGACGGCCGGCACGGCCCGTCCCGCGTCCATGGGTGAGCTCACCGCGGGTCCCGTCGCGGCACTGCCCGCGGCGGCCACGCCGGCCCGCGAATCCGGTGCCGCACTCGCCCTGCCCGCCCCGGCCGCCGCACAGCCGGAGACGGACCAGCGGTCACCGCTGCGCGCGAGCAAGGAGCGCAGCCAGCGCAAGTTGGCGCAGGCGCGCGAATTGCTGTCGGCTCGCGCCGGCCGCACCACCCCGGCACTGGAGGCCCCCGCTGCCGCCCCGGCGCCGTTCCCGCCCGCGGCGCAGACCCGGTGGGATGCCCTGGAGGCACAGAGCCCCGCCGATCTGACGACGGTCCCGCCGGGGACGACGGCTCCCGCGGACACCTCGTTCGGGTCGGGCGCGGAGTCGAGTGCACCTCAGTCCTTCGCCGCCCCGGACACCGGATTCGCCGGGGCCGGCCAGACGGGGAGCTTCCCGGCGGTCGGGCAGACGGGGAGCTATCCGGCGGTCGGACAGACCGGAAGCTATCCCGCGGTCGGACAGACCGGGAGCTTCCCCATGGTCGACCAGACGGGGAGTTTCCCCGCCGTGGCGCAGACCGGGAGCTTCCCGGCGGTGGACCAGACGGGTGGGTTCCCGGCCGTCACGCAGACCGGTGGGTTCCCGGCCGTCACGCAGGCCGAGGGCTTCCCTACGGCCCCGCAGAGTGGGAGTTACCCGACGATCGGGCAGACCGGGAGCTTCCCGGCGGCCGCCCAGACCGGCGCCTACGCCGCCGTCGACCAGACCGGCGGCATCCCGACGGTCGCCCAGACGGGCGGCTACCCGATGGCCGCTCAGACCGGCAGCTTCCCGATGGTCGACCAGACTGGTGGGTTCCCGATGGTCGACCAGACCGGCAGCTACCCGGTGGTCGACCAGACCGGTGGGTTCCCGGTGGTCGACCAGACCGGTGGCTACCAGACCGGCAACTTCCCTGCGGGTGCGCAGACCGGGAGTTACCCCGCAGCCGCTCCGGCCCCGGCGGCCCCCGCCGCCCCCGCGGCGGCGTCGCGGGACAGCAGGGCGGTGCGGGCCCTGGAGTTCGCCCGGGCGCAGGTCGGCAAGCCCTGCGTCTGGGGTACGACCGGACCGAACACCTTCGACGGCCCCGGACTCACCCAGGCCGCCTGGAAGGCCGCCGGCATCGCCCTCCCCCGTACCGCCCAGGAACAGGCCACCGCAGGTCAGGGCGTCGCCCTGACCCACCTGGAGCCCGGCGACCTTGTCCTGTTCCACGCCGGCCACGTCGGCGTCTACTCCGGGAACGGAATGATGATCCACGCCCCGGGCCCCGGCACCGTCATCCGCGAGGAATCCATCCAGTACGCCGGCGAGGCCGCGATCCACAGCGCGATCCGGCCCGCCTGAGACGACGTCACCCCGCAGCGCCGTGCGACGACGACCGCCCCGCCTCCACCGGGTGGGGCGGAGCGGGGCGGATCCGTCGGGAGCCTTCGGCGGTCGTGGTCCGGGTCAGTGGCGGCCTTCCGGACCACGCCGGTCCGGCCGGCGCTGGAGGGCCAGCCAGTCGGCGACCGCGGCGGCGATCGGCTGCCCGGTCTCCAGCTCGACGAAGCCGAACTGACCCCCCTGGTTGCACTCCAGGAACCACCAGATCCCCTCCTCGTCCTCCGCGAAGTCGAAGGCGGCGTACGCCAGTCCCGCCATGGTGACGTACTCGTGCACCGACTTGCCGATGCGGTCCGGCACCGGGACCGGCTCCCAGGGGTGCCCGGTGTCGCCGTACCGTCCGTCGATCTGGTCGGGCTCCGCGGTCTTGCGCGCGGCGAACAGTCTGGTGCCGACGCAGGTCAGCCGGATGTCCGCCTGTTTGGGGACGTACCGCTGGAGCAGGGCCGGCCCGGCCGCGACGGCGGAGAAGTCCGCGTCGGGGCCGATCAGGGTGGTGGGCAGCGCCAGGGGCGGCTCACCGGGCGGTGGTCCGGACGCGGACTTCACCACGACCTCCTTGTGCTGCTCGACGAACGCGCGCGCGAGTCGCGGGGCCGTCGTGAACACCGTGGGCGGCACGGCGAATCCGCTGAGGTGACCGAGTCTCAGCTGCCAGGGCTTGAGCCGGGCCTGGTCGGCGTTGCGGGGATGGTTCATCCACCGGGCGGCGGCCGAGTGCAGCATGCCGTACAGGGCCTGCCGGGTCTCGGCGGTCAGCCAGGGCGACGGTTCCGGCGCGTCGGCGGCCGGCTCTCCCGGCCTGCGCACCCAGATGGAGCGCAGCCCTCCCATCGACAGCACGTGCCCGTTGACCGACAGATGCCCGTCGAAGTCACCGTGGGCGTAGTCCGCGGACAGCACGGCCTTGCCGGGCAGGTCGGCGGGGTCCAGCCGCAGCACGGGCGTCCCCGTCGCGTGCAGTTCGTTCACCACCATGTCGGCGGTCACGTCCTCCTCGGACGTGAGGATCAGTACCGTCATGCGCCGGCCGGTTCGTCAGTCGTCGAAGTGGGTGGCGGACCCGGCCGTGGACGTCGTCGTGCCGGCGGCGAGCAGGAGGTCCGGGTCGCTGACGGCCGGGCGCCCGTCGGGCAGCATGTTCAACTGCCGGGCCGGGTCGAAGTGGTACGGCGTCACCGCCTGGGCGGCGCCTCTGGGGAACGCGTAGTTCAGGGTGAAAGGTCGCATCGAAACCTCCGCGGTCGCGTGATGCCTGCGCTACCGTCCCTTACGCGCCTGTTGTGTAATGCATTCACTACGTGCTGCCACATGGGCGTGAACGTCGTCACACCCGACGCAGCGGCGCGGAGGCTCTGTTGAGGACCTCCGCGTGACGGTCTATGCCGCGGGCACGCCGCCGCCCTGGAGGCGTTCGAGGTCCGAGGGGCGCACCTGGATCACGATCAGGGCGATGACCGCGGCGATCGCGGTGAAGATCGCCGCCGTGACGAAGGCGGCGGAGACACCCGCGGTGAGGATCTCGTCGGCGAACGGCGGCGGGAGCTGCCCGGTGCGTTCGAAGCGCAGCCGTTCCAGTGGGGTGGCCTGGGACAGGAAGGCCGGGATCTGTTTGTCGGCCTCGTTGGTGCTGGCCGTCCCGTACATGGTGACCAGGATGGACAGGCCCAGCGAGCCGCCGACCTGCTGGGTGGCGTTGAGGAGCCCGGACGCGGCACCGGTCTCCGCGGGCGTCACGTTGGACAGCGCCATCAGCGTCAGCGACACGAACTCCATGCCCATGCCGAGGCTGAACACGAGCATGGGCCCGAGGATGCTGCCCAGATAGGTCGAGTTCACGTCGGTCAGGGTCAGCCAGGCCAGCCCGGCGGCGGCGAGGATCGCCCCGGTCACCATGAACGGTTTGGGACCGTACTTGGGCAGGAGCTGGGAGGCGAGCCCGGCGCCGATCGCGATGACGGCGCTCACCGGGAGGAAGGCCAACCCCGCCTGGAGCGGGCTGAAGTCCAGCACGTTCTGCACGAACAGCGTCAGGAAGAAGAACATCCCGAAGATCGCGGCGGCGAGGCTCAGCATGATGCCGTAGGTCCCCGCGCGGTTGCGGTCGGCGAACATGTGCAGCGGTGTGATCGGCTGTCTGGAGCGCTGCTCCACCAGGACGAACAGCAGCAGGAAGACGACGGCCGCACCGAACGCACCGAGTGTCAGCGCGTCCCGCCAGCCGTCCTGCGCGGCGCGGATGAAGCCGTACACGAGCAGCACCATGCCGATGGTGGACGTCATCGCGCCCAGGATGTCGAAGTGCCCGGCGTGCCGCTCGGACTCCCGGATCCAGCGGGGCGTGGCGAGCACGATGAGCAGGCCGATGGGCACGTTGACGAACAGCACCCAGCGCCAGTTGAGCCACTCCACGAGCATGCCGCCGGCCAGCAGCCCGATGGCGCCGCCGCCCGCCGAGACGGCCGCGAAGACACCGAACGCCCGGTTGCGCTGCGGCCCCTCGGGGAAGGTCGTGCTGATCAGTGCCAGGGAGGTCGGGGAGGCGATGGCGCCGCCGACGCCCTGGAGGGCGCGGGCGCTGAGGAGTTGCCACTCGTTCTGGGACAGCCCGCCGAGCAGCGAGGCCAGGACGAACAGCAGCACGCCGAAGACGAACACCCGCCGCCGGCCCAGGATGTCGCCCATCCTGCCCCCGAGGAGCAGGAGTCCACCGAAGGTGAGCGTGTAGGCGTTCACCACCCAGGACAAGCTCGTCGTCGAGAAGTCCAGCGAGCGCTGGATGTCCGGGAGGGCGATGTTCACGATGGTGATGTCGAGCACCACCATCAGCTGACAGGAGGCGATCACGAACAGTGCCATGGCGTTGCCACGGCCCTTGTTCCCCTCCGTGTCGTGTGGGGCGGTCCGTGCTTGGGGTGTCGGCTCCGAATGGCTCATCGCATCGCCGTGGGCGGGGGTTCGGGGGCCGGGTCTGATTCGGTCTGGCTGCCCGCCACCATTCGACCGTACGCCGGTGCCGTACGGCCCTCCAGTCGATCACGGGCCGGGCGGATCAGGCCTGTTCGGCGCGGTGCGGGCAGCGCTCGGGCGGGGTCAGGCGGTCGCCGGAGGGATGTTCTGGTTGTTGTGGAAGAAGTTGTCCGGGTCGTACGTGCGCTTGACGGCGGTGAGCCGGTCGTAGTGCCCGCGGTAGGTCGTCCGGACGCGATCGGTGCCCTCGCCCTCGCCGATGAAGTTGATGTACGAACCGCCCATCGAGTACGGGTGCAGATCGCTCTGGTAGGCGACCGCCCAGTCGCGGATGGCCCCGGCGTTGGCGGGGTCGGGGTCGATGCCCGCGATCACCGCGGACCACACGGCGTCCCGGTACGCCCAGGCCGTGTCGTCGGCACCGAGCTGATGGGCGGCGGCGTCCACGGGATACAGGTGCATCAGGGACAGCTCGGTGGGGAGGTTCTCCCCGTACTTGTGGTGCACGTCGATGGAGGAGTCGCTGATCTCGTCGAAGAAGTCGCCGCGCCAGTACCACTGGTAGCCCTTCGGGATCAGCTCGTCGAACATGCTTTGGAGGGCCGGGTAGGGCAGGGGCGCGCTGAAGTGGAAGGCGGGCGGGGCGGGGTCGTTCACCGGGGCCAGCATCCGCTCCAGCCGGTCGCCCTCGGGATCGCCGGTGTGGCACCAGACGACGCCGCACATCTTCTGGCCGTGGATCGTCTCGGGGAACGGAGGGGCGGGCGGGATGCTGAACAGCGTGAAGAACCCGTTCAGGTCCGCCGGCGCGGCGGGCAGGAAGTCCCGGTACCAGCGCAGCACTTCGGGTGTCCGGTCGACGGGCCACACCGTCACCCCGACACCGACGGTGCCCACCGGGTGCAGGCGGAAGGTGAACGACGTCACCACACCGAAGTTCCCGCCTCCGCCGCGCAGCGCCCAGAACAGGTCGGGGTGCTCCTTCTCGGACGCGGTGACGAAGGTGCCGTCGGCGAGCACGACGTCGGCGGACGTCAGACTGTCGATCGTCAGGCCGTACTTGCGCGTCAGGTGCCCGTGCCCGCCGCCCAGCGTCAGGCCGCCCACGCCGGTCATCGAGACGATGCCGGTCGGCACGCCGAGGCCGAACGTGTGGGCCGCGTGATCGAGGTCCCCGATCTGCGCCCCGCCGGACACCTGCGCGGTCATCGATCCGGGGTCGACGCGCACCCCACGCATCGTCGACAGGTCGAGGACGAGCGCGTCGTCCACCAGGCACAGGCCGGGTCCGCTGTGCCCGGCGCCGCGCACCGCGAGTTCCACTCCGTTGTCCCTCGCGACGCCGATCGCCGTGCGCACGTCGGCGACGTCCACGCACTGCGCGAACGCGGCCGGGCGCCGGTCGATCATGGCGTTGTAGATGCTGCGGGTCTCGTCGTACCCCGCGTCCTCGGGGGTGATGACGGGTCCCCGCATTCCCGCGCGCAGTTCCTCGAGTGCCGTTGCGTTGATGGCGCCCATGGCCGGACCCTTCGCTCGAAGTCGGTGAGCGACGACGGATGGGCGACACCCGGCGTCGGGGCGGGAGCAGGGGCGCACGGTGCGCTGATCCTTTCGCACCTCGAGCAGCTGTCGGCAGGAGCCTCCGCCCCGCCGTTTCCCAGTGTTCTCCGGTCCTCGGACGACCGCACGTCGATCGAGGACCGGGCCGGGGGTGGTGGGGCGGAGAGCCTTTCAGCCGACGTTGCTGCCGGGTATGGCCTCGGCCTGTGGTTCGGCCTCGGCTTGTGATTCCGCTTCCGCGAGGAGAGCGGCGAGCGTGGCGCGGGCGCGGGCCACGCGGGAACGGACCGTCCCCACCGGGCAGTCGCTCCGTTCGGCGGCCTCCGCGTAGGGCAGTCCGGCCAGCTGGGTCAGCACGAACGCCTCACGCCGCTCCGCGGGGAGCGTGTCCAGCAGGTCGAGCAGCGCGACCCCTTCGTCGAAGCCGGGCAGGCCGGCGGGCTGGGCGCGTTCGGCGGCGCGCGTCCAGTCGTCCGTGTCGTGCAGCCGTGGGCGGGCGGCCGCGTACCGGTGGCTGTCGATCACCGCGCGCCGCGCGATGGCCAGCAGCCAGGTGCGCGCCGATGAGCGGCCCTCGAACCGGTGCAGGCTGCCGAGCGCCCGCAGGAACGTGTCCTGAGCCAGGTCGTCGGCGGCCTGCGGGTCGGCCGAGAGGTGGGCCACGAACCGCACGACGTCCCGGTGCAGGGAGCGGACGAAGCGGTCGGTGGCGTCCGGGTCGCCGCTTCGGGCCGCCAGCGCCCACGCGGTCGTCGGCTCGTCCTGGGGCTCGTCCTGGGGCTCGCTGACGGCGGGCAGGGCAGGAGTGATCACCTGAGTCCTTCTCGGGTCGTCCGGACTCCGGCACGGCGAGGTACGCCACGTCACGGGAGGCGCGGCACGCCTGTGGAGCGTGCGACACATCCGTAAGGCGGCTGACACGCCTGTGAGGCGGCTGACACCCCTGTGAGGCGGCAGGCGAACGGCACACGCGCGGTACGGCACCGGCGGTGTCCGGGGATGCGGGGCACGGCCGTACGGAGGTACGGCCGTGGGCCCGAGGCGCGGACCGTGATCCAGGGCGATCGGACGGGGCGGCCTCGGGGAACCGGCTGTCTCAGACGACAGCGGGCCCCGCGGGCGGCCCCCGAGAGGTGAGGGAATGGACGAGCGGCAGCAGCCGCGGCGCCCGGTCGGAGCGCGCCCGGCGCGGCCGGGGACGTGGACGGACCGGCGGGGCGGGCAGGAGGAGCACCACCCGCAGCGGTGCGGCCAGCCAGCCGGCGACGGCCCGCAGGATACGGAAGGCGGCGCGCTCGCCGTGTCCGAGCCAGAGGCCGCACAGCAGGGCGGCGAGGGTGTGGGCGGCGAGCATGCCGAGCGGCGCGCCATCGCCCATGACGTGCGGCACGTCGTGACCCATCTCGTGGGCGATGGACATGGGGTGGTGCATGTCTGTGTGGGCCGCGTCCATGTAGTCGGAGGACATGTGGTTCAGCGACATGTGGCCCGAGGGAATGTGGCCCGGAGCCATGTGGCTCCCAGCCGTGTGATCCCCGGCCATGGGGTCCCCCGCCATGGGGTCCCCCACCACATGGCCACGCCCCGCGAGCTCGAACACGGCGTGCAGCCCGCCCTGGGCGACGACCACGACCGACACGACGAGCGGCAGTCCCCGCTCCCGTCCGGCCAGGCACCAGCCCGCGCCCCCGGTCGCCAGCGCACCGGCGACGAGCGTCCACCACGGCACGGCGGCACCGGCCATCAGCGTGTGCCCGAGGGCGGCGAGCAGCACGCAGACGGACCCGAACACCCCGGCCCGTAACGTGCGCACGCCCCACCCAGCAGTCATGACGGCCCTCATCCTCGCATCCGGGGCCCGCTCGTCACGGGTGGATACGTGGGAGACCCCCGTCCCGCACTCAGGCCGCGGCGGGTGAGGCGGGACACATCACTGGGTGGCGGTACGACGGTGCCGATGCCACAGGCACGACGCGACGACGACGAACGGCCACACGGACTGAATGGCCGTCACCAGGCGTTCGGCCACCCCGGCCGCACCGTCGTGCTCCATCTCGATCATGAACCAGGCGGCACTGCCCAGCATCAGGATGGTCACCGTGAACGAGGGGACGAGGCGCAGGCCCCAAGGGGCCGTCGCCCTCCGGTCGGCGGCCAGCACCGGCCACACCGCGAGGAAGGCGAACCCCACCCCGGCGACCGTTCCATGGCTGAGGGAGCCGCCGCTCTCCGGCGGCGGCAGCAGCGCCACCACGATCGCCGTGACGCCGCCGGCGCCGAGGGCGAGCCGGCCGGGGAGAGCGGCGGGGCGCAGTCCCAGGGCCGTGCAGAGATGGCAGACACCGAGCGCGGCGAGCGCCGAGGTCATCACCCAGAATCCTCGGGTTCCGTAGGCGGCGAGGACGCTGATGGTCTGGGTGACCGGGTCGTATGCGGGCCCTTCGAGGTGCGCCGCGATCAGCCAGCCGCCGATCAGCACGACCGGCGCGGATCCCGACGACAGCAGAGCCCACCTAGGCACAAGTCGCATCAAACTACCGTAGAACGACTTATGTGTCTGATTCGCGACGTACACGCGGAGGGCCGGTCGCCCGTGCGCGCGGGAGGCGGCTCCGTCGCCCTTCGGACCCTTCGGTCCCCTTCGGTCGTCGTTCAGTCGTCGTTCAGTCGTCCTTGACGGGAGGGACGACGCTGACGTGCCCTGCGGCACCGCCGTCCCACTCCCACAGGTTCACCGGGCCGGGAAGCCCTCGGGGGACGACGACGGCGGGGATCGGTTCGACGGTCGCGAAGGACCGTTCGGACCCCTTGTCCGGTTCGGGGGCGGCGGCCGGGCCACGCCAGCGGCCGGCCGCCCAGGAGGTGACGGCGGCCCCGAGGCCGGTGGCGGCGGAGTCCCGCCGTGTGTCCAGGCGCTGGGGGACCGCTCGGCCGTTGGCCCGCCACTCCGCCACCAGGGCGGCGTAGATGGAGGGGCGGCCACCGGTGGTGCCGCTGGGCGGTACGACGTACGACAGGGGCGCGGAATCGTTGCCCAGGACACGCCGCGCCGTGTCTCTGTTGTCCATGCCAGAGCAAACGCTTCGGCGTACGCCGGTGGTACGCGGAATGCCACCGCGGCCACCCGGTCGGGTGAGTCCGTCGCCCGTATGGCCCACAGGGATCGAGCCATGAAGGTGCGCGGGCCGGTGCGGCGCCGGGCGCGCACGGCCCGGCCGGGGGCGCGCGTCCCCCCTTCCGCCTGTTTGGCGCGCGGGCGCTCGCCCCATACGGGGAATTGCGCTCCGCCGTATGGCCGCGGCACCCGTCACCCGGTCCACTGAGGCCTTCACCGGTCACATCGGGAGGCTTGTTTCATGGCACTGACGGAGTGGACGAGGTCGATGGAGTGGCTGGCCGCGGCGTCGGAGGATCCCGGCGCGTGCAAGCACGAGTGGCAGAACGGCACCACCGGCGTCACCCTCCTCGCGGCCGGGCGCTTCTGGGACGTGCTGATCGTGCCGGAGGAGCTGGGGCTGCGCGTGGCGGACCTGCTGGACGAGCTGCCACTGCTCGAGCGCGGCCCGTGCCTGCTGGACACGCGCCGCCGCCGGGTGGGCTTCCTGCTGCCGCCGGAGCCGCGGACGGTGTGGGTCGGCACCGGCGTGCGCCTGCTCGGTGCGGGCACGTGGCTCGCCGCTCCCGCCCCGCACTGCCGCTGGGGTGCCCTTCGCTGGCTGATCCCGCCGGACGGCACCGGCACGCTGAACATCCCGGAGGTCATGGAGGTCGCCCTGGAACGCTGCGCGGGCGAGCTGTCCCGGCTCCAGGGCCGTGGCGTGCCGGCCCCGCGCGACGGGCGCACGGCCCTGCTGTGACCGGCGGCGGTTCCGTGCTCAGCCCAGGAAGCTCAGCCGGACCTGCCGGTTCGGGTTGTCGCGGTTGGTGTCCACCAGGCACACCGACTGCCAGGTGCCGAGTTCGAGCCGTCCGCCGACGACCGGCAGCGTCGCGTGGGGCGGCACGATCGCGGGGAGGACGTGGTCGCGCCCGTGGCCGGGGCTGCCGTGCCGGTGCTGCCAGCGGTCGTCGGCGGGCAGCAGGGAGTGCAGGGCGGCGAGGAGGTCGTCGTCGCTGCCGGCGCCGGTCTCGATGATCGCGATGCCGGCCGTCGCGTGCGGCACGAAGACGTTCAGCAGGCCGTCGCGGCTTCCGGCCGCCTCCCGCAGGAAGGACTCGCAGTCGCGGGTGAGGTCCACGACCCGCTCCGAGGAACCGGAGGCGACGTTCAGGACTCGGGTGGTGAAGGCGTCTGACATGCCGTCCATCCTCGCGCATCGCACGGGAAGATCCGCGCCCGTCGGGCCGTTGGTCGAGGTGTGAACAGCATCGAGGCGGTCGAGACGGTCGACGTGGTGGTCATCGGCGCGGGTCAGGCGGGCCTGTCGAGCGCGTACCACCTGCGGCGCACGGGGTTCGAGCCCGGGCGTGACTTCGTGGTGCTCGACCACTCCCCCGGCCCCGGCGGCGCCTGGCAGTTCCGGTGGCCGTCGCTGACGTACGGCAAGGTGCACGGGATGCACGCACTGCCGGGCATGGAACTGACCGGCGCCGATCCCGGACGGCCGTCGTCCGAGGTGATCGCGGAGTACTTCGCGGAGTACGAGCGGACGTTCGATCTGCGGGTCCGGCGTCCGGTGGAGGTGCGGGCCGTGCGTGAGGGCCCGGACGGCCGGCTGCTCGTGGAGAGCTCGGCGGGCACCTGGGCGACGCGGGCGCTGATCAACGCGACCGGCACCTGGGACCGTCCGTTCTGGCCGCGCTACCCCGGCCAGGAGACCTTCCGGGGGCGGCAGTTGCACACCGCCCAGTACCCGGGGCCGGAGGCGTTCGCGGGGCTGCGGGTCGTGGTGGTCGGCGGCGGCGCGTCGGGGACCCAGCACCTGATGGAGCTCGCGCCCTACGCGGCGGCCACGACGTGGGTGACCAGGCGTCCGCCGGTGTTCCGCGAGGGGCCCTTCACCGAGGACCTGGGCCGGGCGGCCGTCGCGCTCGTCGAGGAACGGGTCCGGCAGGGGCTGCCGCCCAAGAGCGTGGTCTCCGTGACCGGGCTGCCGCTGACCGAGCCGGTGCGGCAGGCGATCGCCGACGGCGTCCTGGACCGGCAGCCGATGTTCGACCGGATCGTCCAGGACGGCGTGGAGTGGCAGGACGGGCGGCACGTCGACGCCGACGTCATCCTGTGGGCGACCGGGTTCCGGGCCGCCATTGACCACCTGGCGCCGCTGCGGCTGCGTGAGCCCGGCGGCGGCATCCGGGTCGAGGGGACGCGCGCGGTCGCCGACCCCCGTGTCCATCTCGTCGGTTACGGGCCGTCCGCCAGCACCATCGGCGCCAACCGCGCGGGCCGTGCGGCGGTCCGGGACATCAGGCGGCTGCTGTCCGAGGAGCCGGTCGCGGCGTGACCCGCCGCGCTACCGGCCACGTGACCCGCCACGTGTCCGGCCGCATGGCCGGTCAGCGGGCCGCCGAAGGGCCGGCGGAGCCCGCCTTGCGCAGCGCGTCGGCCTCGGCCACGTTGCGCTGGTGCTCGGCGTAGTCGGCCGTGAAGCGGGTGTCGCCGGGTTTGACGGTGACGAAGTACAGCCAGTCGCCGGCGGCCGGGTTGACGGCGGCGCGCATGGCGTCGGCCCCCGGGCCGGCGATCGGCGTCGGCGGCAGTCCCATGCGCTGGTACGAGTTGTAGGGGCTCTCGATCCGGGTGTCCGCCTGGCTGGGGGTGCCGGAGGAACGGTTCAGCGCGTAGTTGACCGTCGAGTCCATCTGGAGCGGCATGCCGCGCTCCAGCCGGTTGAAGACGACCCGGGCCACCTTGGCCATGTCCGCCTTGGTGGCGGCCTCGGCCTGGACGAGGCTGGCGATGGTCACCGCCTGGTAGACGTTCATGGCGTTGCGCTGGGCTCCGGCGGCGATCGGGGCTCGGCTGAACTTCTGGTCGGCCTTGGCGACCATGTCGGCCAGGAGTGCCTCCGGGGTGACCCGGGTGCCGTCGCGCTCCAGCGGGTACTTCGCCGGGAAGAGGTAGCCCTCGGGATTGCCGTCGGCCTCGTTGGGCAGTTTGAGCTTCGCGCCGGCCAGGGACTTCTTGGTGCTGCCGGGCGGCAGGGCGAGAGCCTTGTCGACCGCCGCGTAGACCTGGCTCGCGCGCCAGCCCTCCGGGATCACGAGGGAGGCGGGCAGGGCCGGTTCCTCCTCGCCCGTGATCAGCAGCGGCACCGCCACGGCGGTGCCGGCCACGACGGCGCCTGCGGCGATGAGGGCGACACGGCCCCGGCGCGTGAGTCGGATGGTGTTCCGTGACGGAGTGTTCAGGTACATGCGGGAACGGTAACCCGCACAACGTCACAAAAGCGGCATATCGTCACCCCGTCGGCTCCAGTTGTGCGTCCCTGCGGACCAGCGCCGCATAGCGGCCGTCGCGCGCCAACAGCTCCCCGTGCGTGCCGCGTTCGGCGACGTGCCCCGCGTCGAGGACCACGATCTGGTCGGCGCCCCGAATGGTCGACAGCCGGTGGGCGATGGTGATCGTGGTGCGGTTGGCCGACAGAGCGTCGATGGCCTGCTGGACGGCGTGCTCGGTACGGGTGTCCAGCGCGCTGGTCGCCTCGTCGAGGATCAGCACGGGCGGGTCCCGCAGGATGGTGCGGGCGATGGCGAGGCGCTGTTTCTCGCCGCCGGAGAAGCGGTGGCCGCGTTCGCCGACGACCGTGTCGTAGCCGTCGGGCAGTGCGGCGATGTGGTCGTGGATCTGGGCCGCCTCGGCCGCCGCGTGCAGTTCCTCGTCGGTGGCGTCGGGTTTGGCGAAGCGCAGGTTGTCGGCGACGGAGGCGTGGAAGAGGTACGTCTCCTGCGAGACGACGCCCACGGCCCGGGCGAGGGTGTCGAAGTCCAGGTCGCGCACGTCGACCCCGTCGAGGGTGACGCGGCCGCCCGTCACGTCGTACAGGCGTGGCACGAGGTGGCCCAGGGTCGACTTGCCGGCGCCGGTGGGGCCGACGACCGCGAGGCTGCTGCCGGCCGGGACGGTGACGTCGATGCCGTCGAGGATAGGGGCGCCCTTGCCGTCGTAGCGGAACTCGACGTCCTCGAAGCGGACTTCGCCCTTGACGCGGTCCAGGTGGACGGGCTCCTCGCGCTCGGTGATGTCGATGGGGAGGTCCAGGTACTCGAAGATGCGCTGGAAGAGCGCGAGCGAGGTCTGGATCTGCACACCGGTGGACAGCAGGCTCACGGCGGGCCGGAACAGGCCCTGCTGGAGCGAGACGAACGCGACGATCGTGCCGATGGAGACCTGCGGGCCGCCGACCTGGAGCGCCAGTCCTGCGGTCCAGTAGATGAAGGCGGGCATGGCCGCCATGACGATGGTGATGACCGCCATGCGCCAGCGGCCGGCCATGCTGGAGCGCACCTCGAGGTCGACCAGTTGCTCGGACTCGTCGGAGAACGCCTTGGTCAGCGAGTCGGACCGGCCCATGGTGCGCCCGAGCAGGATGCCGCTGACGGAGAGCGACTCGGTGACGGTGGCCGCCATCGCGGCCATCTGCTTCTGGCGCTGCGTGGTGATCTTCTTGCGTTCGTTGCCGACGCGGCGGCTGATCCAGACGAAGACGGGCAGCAGGAGCAGCGAGACCACGGTGAGCCGCCAGTCGAGCGCGATCATCGCGACGATCGTGGCGACCACGCTGGTCAGGTTGGAGACCAGGGAGGTCGCGGTGGAGGTGACGGTCGCCTGCATACCGCCGATGTCGTTGGCGATGCGGGACTGGACCTCGCCGGTGCGAGTGCGCGTGAAGAAGGCGAGCGACATGCGCTGGAGGCGGCCGTAGACGGCGGTGCGCAGGTCGTGCATGACGCGCTGGCCGACCGTGGTGGAGATCAGGGTCTGCAGCACGCCGAAGACGCTGGTGAGGACGGCGCTGAGGATCATGCCGAGCGCGAGCAGGCTGAGCAGCCCGGTGCGGCCCTGCGGGATCGCTACGTCGAGGATCTCCTTGAGCAGGAACGGTGTGGCGACGCCGACCAGCGACGAGGCGCCGACGAGTACGCCGACGACCCCGAGGCGGCCTCGGTACGGGCGGAAGAGCCGCAGGATGCGGCGGACCTGCCGCGGCTGCTCGGCTGCGGCGGCGGGAGGCGTCCAGGCGGGTTCGCGGTCGGGATGCATGGGCTCCTACGGAGGTGGGCGGGCGGAGACCTTGGGTGGTCGGAGACAGCGGGTGGGCTTCGGTCAGGCTGACACCGCGGCCACGCTGAGACTGGGGGCAGGCTGAGACCGAGGGCAGGCTGGGACTGACGGAGCTTAGCTCATTGTTACCTATGTTCACAATGAACGGCGTCCTGATATTGTTCCCGCATGACCATGCCCGATGCCGACGGCCCGCTCGCCGAGCAGTTGCTGCGCCTCACCCGCCGGGTGCACCGGATCCAGAAGCGGCACCTGATGGAGTGCGGCGTCGGGATCACTCCGGCGCAGTCCCGTCTGCTGCGAACCCTCGCGCACTACGACGCGCCCCCGCGGATGGCCGACCTCGCCGAACGGCTGGAGGTCGTGCCGCGCGCCGTGACGACCCTGGTCGACGGGCTGGAGGCGCACGGGAAGGTACGCCGGGTCCCCGATCCGACCAACCGGCGGGTCATCCGGATCGAACTGACCGACGACGGGCGCGGCGCCCTGCGCGAGCTGCACCGGGCGCGCCGGTCGGCGGCGGAGGAGATCCTCGCGCCGCTGACGGAGGAACAGCGGTCCGTCCTGGGCGTCCTCCTCGACACCCTGGTGGACGGAGGGACCGGCGGCCACGGGTGCTGAGTGCGGCGCTGGGGTGGACCCGTCGTTCCGGGCCCGCCCGAGTCAGTACGAGCGACGCAGGTCCGCCTTGTCCCCCATCACCACCACGGGATGCCGAGCCGGGTCGAGCGTCCGGAGCAGATACCGCATCCCCGATTCGGACAGACTGACACAGGCCGACGTACCACTGCCGTGGTCCATGTGCAGCCAGATGCTCCCACCCTTTTGCCGGCCCTCGGGACGGGTGGGGTCGTTGGGGGACGTGCCCTTGATCCGGTTGTAGTCGATGGCGATGACGTAGTCGAAGTCGTGCCAGTACGACTCGGCCCACCAGCGCGGTGCCGCGAACCCCGGCGAACGCGTGTACGGCAACTTGGCGCCGGGGTCCGCCCGTACGCCGCCCGCGTCGCTCAGCGTGAAGACACCGACCGGGCTGCGGTTGTCGCCCTCATGGTGGTCGGTGGTCCAGCCCCTCTTGCCGTTGTGCGCGGGCCAACTGCGCGCCCGTTCCCAGGTGGAGCCCCGCTTCTCGTAGAACACGACCGTGGCGTCGGGTGAGTCCTTGCCGTCTCCGTAGACCGCCACGACCTGCTCGGACCTCGCGGGGATGCGGGTGTGCCAGCGGTCACCGACGCCCGGCACGCGCGTCGCCTCCGCCGCGCCGGCCGAGGGGGTACGGGTCGCTCTGCCGGGTTCCGCGCCCGCGCCCGCGCTGGGCCGCGCGCCGTCGCACGCGGTGAGGACCATCAGGAGGAAGGCGGCGGCAGCCGTCGCGGCCGCCGCCCGTCGAGTACCGCTGAAGCGCATCGCTCCATGGTCGCACCGCGGCCCTGCCCGGGCCGGGACGCGACCCGGACCGGATCCGTGCGGCGCAGCGGAAAACCGTTTGCGCGCTGCCACTCCCCGACGTCAACCTGTCACGGTTTGCTGCCGCCGTGCGGGGTCGCTCTCCCCGTACCGGCACCCTCCTCTCCCTCTCCCTGTCACGAGCCACTGGGACGTCATGCAGATTCAAGACCTTCCGTACCCCGACCCGGGTGCGCCCGACGCCCGCTCCGGTCCCCGCTTCCTGTGGTGGCTCTTCAGGAACCAGCTGGACGGCCAGTTCAAGGCGCTCGCCTGGGGACTGCTCCACTTCCTGTCGGTGTCCGCGCTGCCGTTCTGTGTGGGCGTCGCCGTTCAGGCCGTCGTCGACCGGTCCGGAAGCCGGCTCGCCCTGGCGGGCGGGCTGCTGGCCCTGTGCTGCGCGGGCAGCGCGCTCGGCGACACCTTCCTGCACCGTGCCGCGGTCACCAACTGGATCACCGCGGCCGCCCGCGTCCAGCAGGTGCTGGCCCGCAAGGCCGCCCATCTGGGTTCGGCGCTCACCCGGCGGGTCGCGGCCGGCGAGGTCGTGGCCGTCTCGACGGGCGACGTCGAGAAGATCGGCTGGTTCGTCGAGGCCCTGTCGCGCTTCACGGCGGCCGCGGTCACCATCGTCGTCGTCTGCGTCGGCCTCGTCGTCTACCAGCCCGCGCTCGGCGTGGTCGTCGCGGTGGGCCTGCCCGTGCTGGCCCTCGCCGTCCTGCCGCTGCTCCCCCGCGCGACCCGGCGGGCCGACGTCCAGCGCGAGAAGGCGGGCCGCGCCACGGAACTGGCCTCCGACACCGTCGCCGGACTGCGCGTCCTGCGGGGCATCGGCGGCGAGGAACTCTTCCTCGACCGCTACCGCGCGGCCTCCCAGGAGGTGCGCCACGCGGCGGTGCGCAGCGCCCGCATGTGGTCCCTGATCTCCGCCATCCAGGTCCTCCTGCCGGGCCTGCTGCTGATCACCGTGGTCTGGTACGGCGTCCGCCTCGCCGGTGCGGGTCGCGTCGACGTCGGCGAACTCGTCGCCGTCTACAGCTCGGTCATGATCCTCACCTATCCGCTGCGGCACTTCGAGGAGATCGCGATGGCGTACTCCTTCTCGCGGCCGTCGGCCCGGCGGGCCGCGAAGGTGCTGTCGCTGGAGCGGGCCACCGACACCGGCGGCGCACGTACCGGGACGGAGCCGCCGTCCGGCGACCTGTACGACCCGGCGACCGGGCTGCTCGCCCCGGCCGGCCGACTCACGGCCGTCGTGTGCGGAGACCCGGACGCGGCCGGACGGCTGGCCGAACGGCTCGGCGGACACCCCTCGGAGAAGGGCGAGTCGGTCCTGCTGGGGGGCGTGCCGCTGGACGAGGTGCCGCTCGACACCGCCCGCACCGCCGTCCTCGTGCAGGACAAGGACCCGGTGCTGCTCTCCGGCACGTTGCGCGACCTCTTCGACGTGCCCAGGTCGGGGGACGTCGACCCCGAACCGGCCCTCGTCGCCGCCCAGTGCCAGGACGTCCTGGCCGCGCTGGTCCAGGGGTCCGTCGGCGCCGCCGACCCGATGGACTCCCGGATCACCGAACGCGGGCGGTCCCTGTCCGGCGGCCAGCGCCAGCGGCTCGCGCTCGCCCGGTCACTGGTCACGGACCCGGAGGTCCTGGTCCTCGACGAGCCGACCTCGGCCGTGGACTCCCACACGGAGGCAAGGATCGCGCAGGGCGTACGGGAGTTGCGCGCGGGGCGCACCACCGTGGTGTTCACCTCCTCCCCCCTTCTCCTGGACCGCGCCGACCGAGTCGTCCTCGTCCACGAAGGTGAGGTCGTCGCCGTCGGCGTCCACCGCGAACTGCTGCACGCCGAGCCCCGGTACCGGGCCGTGGTGACCCGGGAACCGGACGCGGACCGTGACGGGAGCGAGGACGGGGCCCGGCAGTCGCCGACACCGGGCGGGCCCGGTCTCCCGGCCGGAGCGGATGCCGGGTCCGGCCTGGAGGACGTGTTGAAGGAACTGGAAGAGATCGAGGAGTCGGCATGATCGGCGTTGCGCCCCCGGCCTACGACCCGGCGGCCCCGACGACCGCGAACACGCTGCCGGTCGGCGCCCCGGCGACCGTCCGCGCGTACGTGGCCGAATTGTTCCGCCGGCACCGCCGTGCGTTCCTGCTTCTCGTCCTCGTGAACACGGTCGCGGTGGTCGCCTCCATGACGGGGCCCTGGCTGCTGGGCGGACTGGTGGAACGGGTCTCCGACGGCGTCGCCGAGCGCGACCTCCATCTGGAGCTCACCGTCGGGCTGTTCGTGGCCGCGCTCGCCGTCCAGGCCGTGTTCGTCCGGCAGGTGCGGCTGCGCGGCGCCATGCTCGGCGAGCGGATGCTGGCCGATCTGCGCGAGGACTTCCTCGTGCGGTCGGTCGGGCTGCCGCCCGGCGTGCTCGAACGGGCCGGTACGGGCGACCTGCTCTCCCGGATCACCACCGACATCGACCGCCTCGGCAACGCGATGCGCGAGGCGGTGCCGCAGCTCGCGATCGGCGTGGTGTGGGCGGTCCTGCTGCTGGGCGGGCTCGTCGTGACGGCGCCGCCGCTCGCCGCGGCCGTGCTCGTCGCGGTGCCGCTGCTGGTGGCCGGCTGCCGCTGGTACTTCCGGCGGGCGCCGGCCGCATACCGCTCGGAGGCCGCCGGGTACGCCGCCGTGGCCGCCGCGCTGACCGAGACCGTGGACGCCGGGCGCACGGTGGAGGCCCATCGGCTCGGCGAGCGCCGGATCGAACAGTCCGACCTGCGCATCAAGCAGTGGACCGCGTGGGAGCGCTACACGCTGTGGCTGCGGTCGGTGCTGTTCCCGGTCATCAACGTCACCCATGTGACCGTCCTCTCCTCCGTGCTGCTCATCGGCGGGGTGTTCGTCCTCCAGGGCTGGATCGGGGTCGGCCAGCTGACCACCGGCGCGCTGATCGCCCAGATGCTGGTGGACCCGGTCGGGCTCATCCTGCGCTGGTACGACGAGCTCCAGGTGGCGCAGGTGTCCCTGGCCCGTCTGGTCGGCGTCCGCGACATCGAACCGGACGCCGGCGATGCCCGGCTGGCGCCGGACGGGCGGGACGTGCACGCGGACCGGGTCCACTTCGGCTACCTGGACGGCGTCGACGTGCTGCGCAAGGTCTCCCTGCAGGTCGCGCCCGGCACCCGGCTCGCCCTGGTCGGCCCCTCGGGCGCCGGCAAGTCCACCCTGGGCAGGCTGCTCGCCGGCATCTACGCGCCCCGGGACGGCCGCGTCACCCTCGGCGGCGCGGAACTGTCCCGGATGCCCGCCGAACGCGTCCGCGCCCATGTGGCCCTCGTCAACCAGGAACACCACGTCTTCGTGGGCTCTCTGCGCGACAACCTGCTGCTGGCCCGCACCGGCGCGACCGACAGCGAGTTGTGGGAGGCGCTCCGCGCGGTCGACGCGGACAGTTGGGCCCGTGCGCTGGACGACGGCCTCGGCACCGAGGTCGGCTCCGGCGGGTTCGCACTCACACCGGCCCAGGCCCAGCAGATCGCGCTGGCCCGTCTGGTGCTGGCCGACCCGCACACCCTGGTCCTGGACGAGGCGACCTCGCTCCTCGATCCCCGGGCCGCCCGCCACCTGGAGCGCTCGCTGGCCCGGGTCCTCGACGGCCGCACGGTCGTCGCCATCGCCCACCGCCTGCACACGGCCCACGACGCGGACCTCATCGCCGTCGTGGAGGACGGCCGCATCAGCGAGCTCGGCAGCCATGCGGAACTGGTGGAGGCGGACGGTGCTTATGCGGCGCTGTGGCGGTCGTGGCATCAGTGAGGGGGTGCCGGTGGACGGGGCGGTCCTGATGGCCCCGGTAGTCCCGGTGGCCCCGGTGGCTGCGGCTGCGGTGGCTGCGGTGCCCCCGGTGGCCGGGTTTCCAGCGCCTCGGGTGACCCGGCGTTGCGGGGTCCGGTTCCGGCCCGGGTGGATCGGCCTCAACGGGGTCGGCTCGACGGGCCCGGCGCCGGGGTCGCCACCCACGGCCCGTGCCCGGAACACGACGGCCCGGGGCCGTGCCGTTGCGCGGGGGTGAAAAGGGGTGGAAGGCTGGATATCGGCACCGGTTCGGGGAGCACCCGGGAACCTCGCGGTTCGCGCCGGGTGCGGCCTGTGCCCCGCGTCGCGGCGCCATGCCGTCGACAGCGGTGACCTCGGGCCCTTCCCCACCACCTGGAGGTACCCGTGAACAGCGCCGACGGATGGGGTGACGACGTCTACCAGCCCGACAGCGACGAGCAGCGTGAGGACACGGGGCTCCTCGACGCCGAGGACACGCTGGAGGAGGACGGCGTCGACGATCCCCTGGACCGCGGCTGGTCCCCTCCGGAACGTCCCTGGGCGGTGGAGCACGACGGCGTCACCGCCGCCGAGCGCCATCGGGGCGAGACCCTCGACCAGAGGCTCGCCGAGGAGCTGCCCGACCTCGCCGCGCCGGACGGCGACGGCATGGGGGACGCCGAGGACACCGACGGGGAACTGCTCGACGAAGAGGTCGGGGGCGCGCGCTCCGGACGCCTCGTGGCGCCGGACGAGGGTGCCCACGAGGACGAGGAGAGCGCGCTCGTCGCCACCGACGTCGGCATCGACGGAGCGGCCGCGTCCGCGGAGGAGGCCGCCATGCACATCGTCGACGAGGACGCCCTGTCCGGCTGACGCCCCGCCCGAGCCCGGTCCGTACAGGCCACTCACGCGCGGTTCCCGTCCCCCGGTGCCCTCACGGGAAACCCGGCACCCCAGCCCCTCCGTCTTGCCCTCCCGCCCGAAGCCGTCACACGAGGAGTACGCATGCAGCAGGACAAGCAGCCCGACTACCACCCGGTCGTGTTCCGTGACCGCGCCGCCGGCTACGCCTTCCTCACCCGGTCCACCGCGACCAGCGAGCAGACCATCGAGTGGGACGACGGCGAGACCTACCCGGTCGTGGACGTCGAGATCTCCTCGGAGAGCCACCCCTTCTACACGGGCAAGGCCCGCACGGTGGACACCGAGGGCCGCGTCGCCGCCTTCGAGCGGCGCTATGGCAGCGGCGGAGCCGGTCAGGGCGGCTGAACCGGCACCCCGACGACGGGGTCCACGGCCGGGTGAGCGGGGCCGTGGCCCTGTCAGATCACGTTCAGTGCCGCCGCGCCGCCCACGCCGCCCAGGATCATGAACGCCGGCATCAGCACCCTGAGCTCCACCCAGCTGCCGGCCCGGAAGCGCATGAACTTCGGCGGGCCCAGCGGGTACCAGCGCTTGCGGCCGACCGGGATGGGCCACAGGATCGGGCACCCGGACACCGTGAGCGCGTCCCCGATGTCGTGCACCAGGGCACCCAGCACGACGGGCAGGCCCAGCCACAGGTACTCCTGGCCCGGCGCCGTGAACAGCCAGTTCGAGCCGTGCCCCGGCTGGTCCAGGACACCCGCGAGGATCCACGAGCTGGTGGCGGCGAGCAGCCACACCAGCACATCGGCGCTCGCCCCTCGCGTCGCGCGCCAGAGCAGACCCTCGATCGCCAGCACCAGGTGGACGAAGAGGATCGCCAGCACCGCCCAGCGGTCCCCCGCCAGCGCCAGGGCCGAGGTGCCGCCGCCGATGAGGGCCGCCCACAGCCAGGTGTGGGTCAGCGTGCGGTGGCCGCCCGAGCGCCGGGGGTCGCCCGGCTTCCTCGTGCCCTTGTAGACGGCGTACGACAGCTTGTCGACGATCTCGCAGATCCAGCGCGACAGCGGTCCGAAGGCGCGCGAGATGGTGGCCGCCTTGTGGTCGAGGTCCGGTGCCAGGGCTGCTCCGGCGCAGATGAGGGCACCGGTGAGGAGCACCGGCCACGGCATCCCGTATCCCGTCGCGGCGGCGGCCGCTCCGACACCGAGCCAGGCGGCGGCCCCCGACAGTGAGTGTGCTGGTCCCATCATCGCCGTCGCCCGCCCCATTCCTCTTGTACCGCTGTCCAGTTGACCGGGTCCGCTGACCTGCGGTCGGCGACACAGCGTAGCGTTCGCGATCTTCCTCTCCGTAGCCGATTCCCCTGTGCGGGCACCGGGCAGGCAAGATGGGTGGGTGACCCTCATCGATCAGCTGCCGCAGACCGCCGACCCCGACGCCCTCTACGAGGCCTTCGAGTCGTGGGCCGGGGAGCGTGGTCTCACGCTCTACCCCCATCAGGAGGAGGCGCTGATCGAGGCGGTCTCCGGCGCGAACGTGATCGTCTCGACGCCCACCGGGTCGGGCAAGAGCATGATCGCGGCGGGCGCGCACTTCGCGGCGCTGGCCCGTGACGAGGTCACCTTCTACACCGCGCCGATCAAGGCGCTGGTCTCGGAGAAGTTCTTCGAGCTGTGCAAGCTCTTCGGCACGGAGAACGTGGGGATGCTGACCGGCGACGCGTCCGTCAACGCCGACGCCCCCGTCATCTGCTGCACCGCGGAGGTGCTCGCGTCGATCGCGCTGCGCGACGGCAAGCACGCCGACGTCGGTCAGGTCGTGATGGACGAGTTCCATTTCTACGCCGAGGGCGACCGGGGCTGGGCCTGGCAGATCCCCATCCTGGAACTGCCGCAGGCGCAGTTCATCCTGATGTCGGCGACCCTCGGCGACGTCTCGATGTTCGAGGAGGACCTGACCCGGCGCACGGGCCGGCCGACCGCCGTGGTCCGCTCGGCGACCCGGCCGGTACCGCTCTCGTACGAGTACCGCCTCACGCCGCTCACCGAGACGCTGACTGAGCTGCTGGAGACCAAGCAGGCGCCGGTGTACATCGTGCACTTCACGCAGGCGCAGGCCGTGGAGCGGGCGCAGGCGCTGATGAGCATCAACATGTGCACGCGCGAGGAGAAGGACCAGATCGCCGAGCTGATCGGCAACTTCCGGTTCACCACCAAGTTCGGGCGGAACCTGTCCCGGTACGTCCGGCACGGCATCGGCGTCCATCACGCCGGCATGCTGCCGAAGTACCGGCGTCTGGTGGAGAAGCTGGCGCAGGCCGGGCTGCTGAAGGTCATCTGCGGCACCGACACGCTCGGCGTCGGCGTCAACGTGCCGATCCGTACGGTGCTGTTCACGGCCCTGACCAAGTACGACGGCAGCCGGGTCCGCACGCTGCGCGCCCGGGAGTTCCACCAGATCGCGGGCCGCGCCGGGCGGGCCGGCTTCGACACGGCGGGCTTCGTCGTGGCGCAGGCGCCCGAGCACGTCATCGAGAACGAGAAGGCGCTCGCCAAGGCCGGTGACGATCCGAAGAAGCGCCGAAAGGTCGTCCGCAAGAAGGCTCCGGAGGGGTTCGTCGGCTGGACGGAGAACACCTTCGAGAAGCTGATCGCCTCGGAACCGGAGCCGCTGACGTCGCGTTTCCGGGTCACGCACACCATGCTGCTGTCGGTGATCGCCCGTCCCGGCAACGCCTTCGAGGCGATGCGGCACCTGCTGGAGGACAACCACGAGCCCCGCAAGCAGCAGCTGCGGCACATCCGGCGCGCGATCGCGATCTACCGGTCGCTGCTGGACGGCGGCATCGTCGAGAAGCTCGACGAGCCGGACGCCACCGGCCGCATCGTCCGGCTCACGGTCGACCTGCAGCAGGACTTCGCGCTCAACCAGCCGCTGTCGACGTTCGCACTGGCCGCTTTCGAGCTGCTGGACCCCGATTCGCCGTCCTACGCCCTGGACATGGTGTCGGTCGTGGAGTCCACCCTGGACGACCCGCGGCAGATCCTCGTCGCCCAGCTGAACAAGGCGAAGGGCGAGGCCGTCGCCGCGATGAAGGCGGACGGCGTGGAGTACGAGGAGCGCATGGAGCGCCTCCAGGACGTCTCGTACCCCAAGCCCCTGGAGGAGCTGCTCTTCCACGCGTACAACACGTACCGCAAGAGCCACCCGTGGGTCGGCGACCACCCGCTGTCGCCGAAGTCCGTCGTACGGGACATGTACGAACGGGCCATGTCCTTCACCGAGTTGGTGTCCTTCTACGAGCTGGCCCGCACCGAGGGCATCGTGCTGCGCTACCTCGCCAGCGCCTTCAAGGCCCTCGACCACAACATCCCCGACGATCTGAAGTCCGAGGACCTGCAGGACCTGATCGAGTGGCTGGGTGAGATGGTGCGGCAGGTCGACTCCAGCCTGCTCGACGAGTGGGAGCAGCTCGCCAACCCCGAGGTGATGACCGCCGAGGAGGCCCAGGAGAAGGCCGACGAGGTGAAGCCGGTCACCACCAACGCGCGTGCCTTTCGGGTCCTTGTCCGCAACGCCATGTTCCGGCGCGTGGAGCTCGCGGCGCTCGACCAGGTGGAGGAACTGGGCGAGATGGACGCGGAATCGGGCTGGGACGCCGACGCGTGGGGCGAGGCGATGGACAAGTACTGGGACGAGTACGACGATCTCGGCACCGGTCCGGACGCTCGTGGTCCGAAGCTCCTGGTGATCGAGGAGGAGCCGGCGAACCGGCTGTGGCGGGTGCGTCAGATCTTCGACGACCCCAACGACGATCACGACTGGGGTATCAGCGCGGAGGTCGACCTCACGGCATCCGACGCGGAGGGCCGCGCGGTCGTCCGTGTCACCGACGTCGGCCAGCTGTGACCTCTGGAGAGACCAACCCATGACGGACAACCCTGCCGAGAGGCTCGTCGACCTGCTCGACCTGGAGCAGATCGAGGTCAACATCTTCCGCGGCCGCAGCCCGCAGGAGGCCTTGCAGCGGGTCTTCGGCGGCCAGGTGGCCGGCCAGGCCCTGGTCGCCGCCGGACGCACCACCGAGGGCGACCGCCCCGTGCACTCGCTGCACGCGTACTTCCTGCGCCCGGGGCGGCCCGGGGTGCCGATCGTGTACCAGGTCGAACGGGTCCGGGACGGCAGGTCGTTCACGACCCGCCGGGTCACCGCCGTGCAGCAGGGCCGCACGATCTTCAATCTCACCGCCTCCTTCCACGAGCCCGAAGAGGGAGGCTTCGAGCATCAGTTGCCGCCGGCCCGTGAGGTCCCGGCGCCCGAGTCGCTGCCGACGGTCGCCGAAGAGATCCGTGAGCATCTCGGCGCCCTGCCGGAGCAGTTGGAGCGAATGGCCCGGCGCCAGCCCTTCGACATCCGCTATGTCGACCGGCTGCGCTGGACCGAGGCCGAGGTCAAGGGCGCCGATCCGCGCAGCGCGGTGTGGATGCGCGCGGTCGGGCCGCTGGGCGACGACCCGCTCGTGCACACGTGCGCGCTGACGTACGCGAGCGACATGACGCTTCTGGACGCCGTGCGTATCCCGGTCGAGCCCCTGTGGGGACAGCGGGGCTTCGACATGGCGTCGCTGGACCACGCCATGTGGTTCCACCGGCCCTTCCGCGCGGACGAGTGGTTCCTCTACGACCAGGAGTCGCCGATCGCGACCGGCGGGCGGGGACTCGCCCGGGGCCGGATCTACGACCGGGAGGGTCATCTGCTGGTGTCGGTCGTCCAGGAAGGCCTGTTCAGGGCGCTGTAGCCACGGCGGGACGCCGGCGGAGCCGTCCCAGCAGCCCGCGCGGTGCCTTCGGTCCCCTCGGCGGGGGTGCCAGGGGTCGCGGCGCGACGGGGGCCCGTCGGGGCGCGGGGCGGGGTGCGGGCCGTTCTTCCCGCGCCTCCCGTACGAGCGCGGTCAGTTCGGTCCGCAGCAGGGCGACCTCGTCCGCGTCGTCCGCGGTCATGAGTTGCTCGGCGATGTGCGCGGCGGGCGATCCCGGGGCGCTGGTCAGCGGAGGTCCCGGCCGGAAGCGGTTCAGATGGGACCGCTCGTAGGGGTCGGGGACGGCCTCCGCGATCTCGGCCGGGTCGAGGAACGCGGCGAACGCTCCGGCCTTCTCCCACGGCCCGCCGGCCTGGCGCAGCAGGAATCCGCGGTGCCGCCCCCGCCAGTTGCGCGGCCGCAGGTCCACTCCCGCGTCCAGCAGGGCCCGCGGCCCCTCCGGCATGCGGCGGGCCTTGAGAAGCGAGACGCTCTCCTCGTCGGCGGCGAACCGGCTCAGTTCTTCTGCGAGGTACAGCCAGACGACCGCGCGGTAGCGGTTGAGGTACCACTTGGTGGGGACGACCAGGCCCAGGCGGGCGAGGCGGGTGAACCGGCCGGCGGGGACGTCCAGGAGGCGTGCGGCCTCGGCCGTGCCCACGACCTCGACGCGGGCCAGCAGGGAGTCCGGGAATCCCTCCGCCGAGCGCACCCGGTCGAGCTCGGACCGGGTGACGCGGCGGCCGCCGCCCCCTCCCTCGTCGGGAACGGTCCGGATCAGACCGAGGTGCACGGCGAGGTCGAGATCGCTTCGCCGGAGCCCGAGGTCCCGTGCCGCGCGGCTCGGCGTGACGGGACGCTCGTGCGGTGTCGTGATCGTGTCGCCAGACATGCTGTGTCTCCCCCGTGGAGTCGATCGGTCACGCTCGATGCGTGTGCCGTGACAGAAATGTAGTCCGGCCGCCGCACCTCGTGGCGAGCCTGTGGATAACTCCGAGGGAGGTGACGAATCAGCAGCTCAGAGGTCTGTGAACGGGGCTGTGCCGGGCAGCCGCGCGTCCACGTCGAGGTGTTCCCCCACCCGGTTGACGAGCAGGGTCATCTCGTAGGCGATCTGCCCAATGTCACCCTCGGCGCCGCTGAGCACACACAGGCAGCTGCCCGAACCGGCGGCGGTCACGAACAGGACTGCGTCGTCGAACTCGATCATCGTCTGGCGGACGCTCCCGGCGCCGAAGTGCCGTCCCGAGCCCTTGGCCAGGCTGTGCAGTCCGGACGAGACGGCGGCGAGGTGCTCGGCGTCCTCCTGCCTCAGCCCCTTGCTCGCCCCGGTCACCAGCCCGTCGTTCGACAGCACCAGCGCGTGCCGCACATGGTCGACGCGTTGTGTCAGGTCGTCCAGCAGCCAGCCGAGCTTCTGGTTCTGCGCCATGGTCCGGTCTCCCCGTGTAGATGAGCCCTCCGGCACCGGAGGAACTCTTCGACACCATTCCGGACCATCCGGCCCTCGGGCAAGGAGGATGGGAGGCATGGCGAAGAAGATGACCGAGGACGAATGGCGGGCGTTCGTCTCGCAGGGCACCCGCACCGGAAAGCTCTCCACGGTGCGGGCCGACGGCAGCCCGCACGTGACGCCGATCTGGTTCGTGCTGGACGGCGACGACCTGGTGTTCAACACCGCGGCGTCCAGCGTGAAGGGCCGCAACGTGGTCCGTGACGGCCGGGTCGCGCTGTGCGTGGACGACGACCGTCCGCCGTACGCGTTCGTGGTGATCCAGGGACGCGCGCGCGTGTCGGAGGATCTGGACGAGCTGAGGCACTGGGCCGGGCGGATCGGGGCGCGCTACATGGGCGAGGAGCGCGCCGAGGAGTTCGGGGCCCGCAACGGCGTGCCCGGCGAACTCCTCGTCCGCGTCTCGATCGACAAGGTGCTGGCGGAGCGCGACGTCGCCGACTGATCCGGCGTCACGCAGACGGGAAGGGAGGGCGGTTCAGCCGACAGAGTCGAGCAGCCGGGCGGTGTGCATCCGCCCGGCGTACTCGACGAGGCGGATCAGCACCTCCTTGCCCGAGTCACGGTCCCGGGCGTCGCAGATCACCACCGGTGTCCCCTGGTCCAGGTCCAGGGCGCGGGCGACGTCCTCGGCGCCGTACGCCCGGGCGCCGGGGAAGCAGTTCACGGCCACGACGAACGGGATGTGCCGGTGCTCGAAGAAGTCGACGGCGGGGAAGCAGTCCTCGAGCCGGCGGGTGTCCGCGAGGACCACGGCTCCCAGGGCGCCCTGGGACAGTTCGTCCCACAGGAACCAGAAGCGGTCCTGGCCAGGGGTGCCGAAGAGGTACAGGGACAGGCCGGACCGTATGGTGATGCGCCCGAAGTCCATGGCGACCGTCGTCGTGACCTTGTGGTCCACGCCGTCGGTGTCGTCCACCGACTGCCCGACCTCGCTCAGCAGTTCCTCGGTGCGCAGCGGCTTGATCTCGCTGACCGCGCCCACCAGGGTCGTCTTGCCCACGCCGAACCCTCCGGCGACAAGGATCTTCAACGCCAAGGCGGAGTTGTCGCCGTCGAAGGCGTCGGAGTGCTCGGAGACCATCGCTCACTTCTCTCTGGAGTGCCGGCATAGGTCGACGTCACTGCGCGAAGTCAGCATCATGACAACGGGCCTCTCTCTTCGTGGGGTTGGACCGCTTTTTGCCCGATGCGACCGTCTCGTACCTGTTCGATGTCCGTACGCGTGCGCGTGGGGGGCCGTACGGACCGCCTGGGTTCGGAAATCTCACGCCCCGCCCTCCCGTCGGCGTCCGGCGGTCACAGCGCGCGCAGGCCCTCGATGACCTCGCGCAGGATGCGTTCGTCGGGCAGGTGGGCGGGCGGCACCGGGCGGCTGACGGTGACCCGCCCGCGCTCCAGCAGGTCACCGAGGAGCACCCGGACCACGCCGACGGGCAGGTCGGCGCCCGCCGCCAGTTCCGCGACCGACTGGGTCTCCGGGCGGCACAGTTCGATCAGTGCACGGTGCTCCGGCCCGAGGGTGCTGTCGTCGTCGGTGCCGGGCGCGGCGCCCGACAGGGTGACGAGGGCGATCAGGTCGAACGTCACCCCGGTGGGGCCGGGTCTGGTGCGTCCGCCCGTCATCGCGTACGGCCGCACCAGGGGCCCGGCCTCGTTGTCGTACCACTGACTGCCCTGCTCGCGCCGGGCGTCGGGGTCTTGCGCGTTCATGTGCGCCGGCCGCCCTTCGGTCTCATCCCCCGGCGGGCGGCCGGGTGGTGGTGCGGGTCGGGGTGCGCAGGTGCTCGCCGACCCGTTTGACCATCCGTGCCATCTCGTAGGCCACCAGGCCGATGTCGGCAGTGACGGCGGTGAGGACGGCGAGGCAGGAGCCGTCGCCCGCCGCCGCCACGAAGAGGAAGGCGTCGTCCATCTCGACCATGGTCTGGCGTACTCCGCCGACCCCGAAGTGCCGGCCGGTGCCCTTGGCGAGCGAGTGGAATCCGGAGGCGACGGCGGCGAGATGTTCGGCGTCGGAACGGCGCAGACCGGAGGACGAACCCACCGCGAGCCCGTCGTTGGAGAGCACGACGGCGTGCCGTACCTCGCTCACGCGCGCCACCAGGTCGTCCAGCAGCCAGTCGAGTTCGCCGGACCGGCCGGCGCCCCTCATGCTCGGGTCCGGGATCATGCGAAGTCTCCTTCGGTGCCGTCGTGGCGCTCTGCTGGATCGGATGCGGTGTCACGGCCGGGTGGCCTGCCGCCGCCGCGCGCCCACCCTTCGCGGTAGGCGGCCATGCGGTCCCTGACGACCTCGGGGGTACGACCGTGGTCGGGCCGCTCGGTCGGTGCGGTCCGCGCGGGGTCGTCCGCGTGGTGCTCACGCAGCTGGGGCGCGAGGCTCGCCTGCCGGACCCGGCGTGGCAGGTCGTCGGTGGTGCCGGGGTCGTCCGGGGGCCGGTGAAGTCGCAACGTCGTGACTCCGGGGGGTGGGGTGCGGGTCGGCTCGGGCGCGGGTGGCGCGGGCGCCACCAGGGCGGGACGTTCGGCGGCCGTGGGGACGGACTCCTGGCGCCGTTCGGGAACGGGCACGCGCGCGTAGTCGTGTTCGGCGGGCCGTTCGTCGTCGGCCGCGTCCCCGGTGGAACGTTCCGCCGGCCCGTCGTGCAGCAGGGCGGTGGGCAGCAGCACGACGGCGGTGGTGCCGCCGTACGGAGAGGTGCTCAGGTGCACCTTGATGCCGTGCCGCGAGGCGAGCCGGCTGACCACGAACAGGCCGAGGCGGTCGCTGTCGAACAGGTCGAGCGCCTCGGACTGCTCGATGCGCCGGTTGGCCTCGACGAGGGCCTCCTTGCCCATCCCGAGGCCGCGGTCCTCGACCTCGACGGCGTACCCGTTGCCGACGGGTTCACCGGTGATGCGCACACGCGTGTGCGGGGGCGAGAACTGTGCGGCGTTCTCGACGAGTTCGGCCAGGAGGTGGGTGAGGTCGGCGACGGCCGCCCCGAGGACGGACGCCCCCGGGAGCTGCCGTACCTCCACGCGCGCGTAGTCCTCGACCTCCGAGACGGCCGCACGCACCACGTCGGTGAGGGAGACCGGCATCCGCCACGCCCGCCCCGGAGCCGCACCGGAGAGGATGATCAGGCTCTCCGCGTGACGCCTCATACGGGTGGTGAGGTGGTCGAGCCGGAAGAGGTCGCTCAGTTCGTTCGGATCGTCGCTGCGCCGCTCCATGCTGTCCAGCAGGGTCAGCTGGCGGTGCACGAGGACCTGGCTGCGGCGGGCGAGGTTGACGAAGATCCCCGAGACACCGCTGGCGAGTTCGGCGCGCTCCACGGCCGCATGCAGGGCCGCGCGGTGCACGGTGTTCAGAGCCTCACCGACCTGGCCGGCCTCGTCCTCGGCGGGCGGCCCGGGTGGTGCCTCGCTGCGGACGTCGATCTCCTCGCCGGCGCGCAGCCTCCGCATGGCCTCGGGGAGTTTGTGCCGGGCGATCTCCAGAGCCGTGTCCCGCAGGGTCACCAGTTCCACGACGAGTCCGCGGCCGATGCGTACCGAGATGACGAGCGAGGCGGCGACGGCGAGCAGGCCGAAGAGCACGGCGGCGCCTGCCGGGGTGAGCAGTCCCCGGGTGAACGGGTCGGCGCGGTCCGCGACCGCGCGTCCGGCGTCCTGCTGGATGGTGCGCATCGCGCCCTGCACGCGTGCGTGTGCCGCGCTCCAGTCGGCGCCCGGACCCGCGTCGGCAGCCGGCGCCGGTGATCCGGGCCGGGCGGCGGTGACCGTGTCCTCCAGGGCGGTGACGGTCGCGTAGTCGTCGCCGGCGGCGAGCCGCTGCCAGGCCGCACGCCGGCTGCCGCGCAGATCGGCGACGGCGGAGCCGGTGAGGGTACGGCGGGCGCCGACGGCGCCGGTGAACAGCCGCAGCCGCGTTCCGTCGAGGCGTCCGGCGAGACGGGCGCTGTCCAGCACCGCCTGCTCCTGGGCGAGCGCCTCTCCCGCGCGGGCGAGTTCGAGCAGCACACGCGCCTCGGAGCCGAGTTCGGCGTCCTGCACGCCGGTCAGCGCGCCCAGCACGGCGAAGGCGTTCTCGATGGTGTCGGTGTACTGCCCGTACGCCCCCTGCCAGCCGGAGCGGCGGTCGAGGACGTCGTCCCGCACCACGCTCAGCCGCTCGGCGCCCGTCACGAAGGTCGTGAGCCGCGGGGCCACCCCGGTGGGGAACTCCTCGCCGTCGGCGACGGTGTTGCGTTTCCCGAGCCGCAGCCTCACCACCGCCTCGCGGCTGTCCTCCGCGAGCCTCCTGAAGTCCGCGGCACGGCCGGTGGACGGGTCGGTCGCGTACCGCACCGCTGCCGTGCGCTCGGCCTGTAGCGCGGCCACGGCGGCCGCGACGGGGTCCCTGATTCCCTCGTCCACGCGCTGGAGCTGGCGCAGCCGGGCGACGTCCTGCGCCGTGGTGACCGAGGCGAAGGCCCACAGCGCCAGCAGCGAGACGACCGGGACCATGAGCAGGCAGACGATCTTGGCGCGGACCGTGCGGGGACGCAGGGCGCGCGAGGGCGCGCTCTCGGGGCTCGCGCCCGGTGACTCCTCGGGGCCTTCGTCGGCCGGCGGTCCGGCGTGCGCGCGGCGTCCGCGCACCGGAGGCGGGGACGAGGGTCCGGCGTCGGCTGCGGTGCTGCTACGGGGGGTACGCATGGCCTCCTCGATCGGGAGTGGTTCGGGGACCTGCTCCGGTGGGCCGTGCGGGCCCCGTGGGCACGGTCAGCCGGTGGTCCGTCCCACGGCGGGCGGGACCGGGGCGGGCGCGGGTGCCTCGCGCTTCCCGGCGGCGGGCGACAGCGCGACGAAGGCGGAGGTCAGGAAGAGATAGGACCCGAGGCCGACGGCGAGGGGGAAGATGAACTGCATCGCCGTGGCCCCGGGCAGGACCCCACCGGCCGGGACGACATTCACGCGGACCGCGAACATCCCGGTGTAGTGCATGCTGCTGACCGCGGCGCCCATGATCAGGGAGGCGACGGCGACCGCGACGGGGGACTTGATGTTGAGCGCGGCCCACAGTGCGGCCGTCGCCGCGGCGACGGCGATCAGGACCGAGAGCCCGACGAGGGCGGGGTCGTAGGTGACGTCACCATTGAGGCGTACGGCGGCCATGCCCAGGTAGTGCATGCTCGCCACTCCGACGCCGGTGGTCAGGCCGCCGAGGAACAGTGCGCGCGTCCGGTCCTTGCTGTAGCCGACGGCGAAGACACCGCCGCAGACGACGGCCATGGCGACGAGCAGACTGAGCACGGTGAGCGGCACGTCGTAGCGGATGTCGGTGCCGCTGACGCTGAAGCCGAGCATGGCCACGAAGTGCATGGTCCAGATGCCGGTGCCGATCGCCGAGGCGGCGGTGACGAGCCAGTTCCGCCGGGAACGGCCGGTGGCGCCGAGCGCGCGCACGGTGCAGCGCAGTCCCAGCGCCGCGCCCGTGCACGCCATCACGTACGACAGGGCGGGGGTCAGCCAGCCGAGAGCGGCGTGGTCCAGGTGTCCCATGGCCCCGGGACGCTAGCCGGGGCACGGGAGCACGAAGGGGGCGCATTTCGAAAGGTGTTGGAATATGACTCGGAGATGCGCCGGAACGATCGCGTGAGGTTCGAACGTGTGCACAGCGGTGTCATCCGTGCCGGTGAGGGATCATGCGGAGCATGAGCGACGACCACACACATGTGCAGGAGTTCTTCACCGCCCGTGCCGCCGACTGGGACAGCCGGTTCCCGGACGACGGTCCCGCCTACGCCGCGGCCGTCGCCGAGTTGGGACTGGTCGAGGGCGATCGTGTGCTCGACGCGGGCTGCGGCACCGGGCGCGCTCTGCCGCCGCTGCGCGCCGCCGTGGGCGTCTCGGGTGTGGTCCTGGGCGTCGATCTCACCCCGGCCATGCTGGAGGCCGCCAGGCGCGCGGGACGCGACCGCGACGGACGGCTGCTCCTCGCCGACGTGGCCGCGCTGCCGCTGCGGCCGGAGTCGGTGGACGCCGTGTTCGCGGCGGGGCTCATCGCACACCTGCCGCATCCGGCGGACGACCTGCGTGAGCTGGCCCGGGTCGTACGGCCCGGCGGCACGCTGGCCCTGTTCCATCCGATCGGCCGGGCGGCGCTGGCGGCCCGGCACGGCCGGCGGCTCACCACGGACGACCTCCGGGCCGAGGCGAACCTGAAGCCGCTCCTGGCCGGCTCCGGGTGGCGCATGACCTCGTACGTCGACCAGGACGACCGCTTCCTGGCCCTGGCCGTACGGCCCTCCTGACGCCCTGGGGGCGGCCGGGCCGTGCCGGCCCCGACTCGGAGGCGGCGCCCGACGGCCGTCGCCGCTGCGAGGCCCTCTTATGCGGAGCCGACCCCAACTCCTAGTTTGGGACCGGTCGATGAGCGTTCGACGCCCGCCGTCACGTTCGTTCGCCAGTGCGTTCGTTTCATCTGCGACTTCGTTTGGCTTGCTCGTTTTTCGTCCTACAGGGGGAAGGTGTCCACATGTGGAACAGGCTGCGCGAGTCGTGCGCCGGCGTTCTCCGCTCTCTGCGTCTGGAGCCGGACAGCGGCAAGGAGGGCGGCACGCACAATCTGTTCGAGGCCGCCGCCGTGTACGTCTCGGCGCGCGCGACCGACGACCAGGAGCGGATCGACGAGGCCAGCGGCTGGGTGTCTCCGGAGGCACTGTCCTTCGGGGTGAGCGAGCTGGCCTGCCGGGCCGTCCTCACGCTCGCCCGCGAACGCGAGGAGTCCCCGCAGGCCGTCGCGCGGGCGCTCCTGGGGCTCCCGACGACGTGACATGGGCCGCGCCATGGGTGCCGTTCGCGGTCGATTTCGCCCCGTGCGGCCGGAAACCTGCAGGCCCGGGGTGCCTCGGAGTCGTGACAAGGGGCTTGCGGGCGCACTAGGGTGCGCGCCGATGGACGAACCGATGGGGAGGCTGGGATGGCCGGGACGGACGAGGAGGCCGTCGCCGCCGCGGACGATGCGCTCTATGTGCTCACGGCGGTGTTGCTGACGCCGGCGAAGTTCCCGAGCGTGCTGGGCGACGACTATCCGGAGGCCTGCGCGGCGCTCGGACTCGCGCCGCTCGCGGAGGGCTACGGCCTGGTGCTCGGCCAGGACGGCGACGGTGCCCGGTGGACCGTGGTCATCGACGACGTCTCCCTGGTGGCCGTGGCCATCGCGTCCTGGGACTGCGGGATGGAGTACGACCTGTCGCCGGACGAGCGCACGGTCGTGGCCGCCCTTCCCGGCTGGCCGCTCGCCGTCGCCGTCGCCGCCCCCAACGTGCCCCCGCCGCACGACCCCGATCCCGAGATCGCGGACGGCCCGCCGCTGGCCCCGCCGGACACGAGCGTGTGGGGACCGGCGCAGCGGCGGCTGGGCGCCGACGAGATCGCCCTCCAGTGGGCGACGTGGCGGGAGCAGATCGACGACGACGCCTTCGCCGCGGCCGGAAGCGCTGCCGCCGGCACCGGGGCGCAGAAGGAGAGCGAGCAGGCCGAGGACGGCGAGCAGGGCGAGAGCAAGCCCGCCGCTCAGGGAGGCCACAGCGGCATCCGGCGGGTGCTGGCCGAGGCACGCGCGTACGTGGACTCCCCGCCACCGCTGGGCCGCGTCCGCTCGTCCTTCGCCTCCGGTGACGCGCGCACCCTGCGGGCGGACGGCCCCGGCTGGTCCCTCGTCGCGCGGACGGACGACATCGCGTTCGTGCTGCTGGACGACGAGCCGGGCGAGGTCCTGCCGGTGGGCCGTGGACCGGAGCTCCCCGGGCTGCTGGAGGCGCTCGACAAGATGGCGGTACGCCCCAGCTGAGCCTGCTGTCGACGCACGGACCGCCGGCGAGATGTCGCGCGACCGCGTATGCAGCCGGTGGCGTCCGCCTGCCGCGTTCCGTCATGGCCGGGCCCCTGTCGTGGGGACCCATTCGACAGCGGCGTTCCATGTGGTGCCAGCCCATGGATGAGGCGGAGCCGGGACCGCACCATGGGGCAGCCCTCGGGGCTCGTTTCCCTCATGTGCTCGTCCCCTTCCGCCAGGAGTGCTGTCATGCGCCTGTCCAGAGCCGTTCCGTTTCTCGCCGCCACCCTGCTGGCCGCGACCCTCGGTGGTCCCGGCCCCGCCTCGGCCGCGACGGGGGGCGAGCAGCACTGCGCCCGCCAGGACCGCGTGCGGGTACCGGGTGCCGCCTTCCAGCAGGCCGCGTGCCTCGCCGATCTGACGACGACGGGCCTCGCCGGTACCCCGTACACCGACATGGCCGACCAGGCCGGGCTGACGGCCCGCGACACCCGGACACCGTCGGGGGTCCCGGGGATCCAGGTAGACGGCTACTTCCCGGACTCCTCCCGCTTCAACGCCACGCACGGCTGGAACCACGACGCGCAGTTCGTGATCCGGCTGCCCGACCGGTGGAACGGCAGCCTCGTGGTGACGGGGGCCCCGGGGACCCGCAAGCAGTACGCGACGGACGCGGCGATCTCCGACCAGGTGCTGGCACAGGGATACGCCTACGCGGCGACCGACAAGGGCAACAGCAGCGCCGACTTCTACCGCGACGGCCGGCGGCCCGGTGACGCGATCGCCGAGTGGAACCGGCGCACCACCGAGCTCACGCGGGCCGCTCGCAAGGCCGTGGCCCAGCGGTACGGCCACGCTCCCCGCCGGACGTACATGACCGGCATCTCCAACGGCGGTTACCTCACCCGCTGGCAGCTGGAGAACCACCCCGAGCTCTACGACGGCGGCGTGGACTGGGAGGGCGCGCTGTGGACGACGCACGGCTCCAGTCTCCTCACCTCCCTGCCGACCGCCGTGGCACGGATGCTCGGCTCCGCCCGTGACGAGGACCTGTACGCGGCCGGTTTCGCGCGCGGCTCCGAGTTCCTGTGGCCGTATCACGAGCGGGCGTACTGGGGTGTCACGCAGAAGATCTACCGCGCCGAGTTCGACCCCGCCTACGATCCGGCCTGCCCGGGAACCTCGGCCGGCACCACGACCGAGGAGATCCTGGCGCCCTGCGCCTCCGACGCCTCCTACGACTACGCCTCCCGGCCCGCCTCCGTGCATCGCGCCGTGGCACGCGTCGCCCTGACCGGACGCATCGGCCGCCCCCTGATCACCCTGCACGGCGATCTGGACACCCTGCTGCCGAAGGCCGCCGACTCCGACGTGTACGCGCGCATGGTCGACGGAAGCGGACGAGGCCGGCTGCACAGCTATGTCGGCGTCGTCGGCGGCACGCATGTCGACGGGCTGTACGACACCTATCCGGACCGGCTCCGGCCGATCCTGCCGTGCTACCGGTCCGCCTTCGACAAGCTCGTCGCGTGGGTGGAGCGAGGCGTACGTCCGCCCGCGGACCGGACGGTCGCGAGGCCCGCGGACGGGGACGTCGTCAATTCCTGCGCACTGTAGGCACCCAGCCCGCCGCCCGCAGGGCCGGTCAGCGACCGAGTTCCTTGCGGGTGGCACGGCGCAGCCTGCGCCGCTGTGACGGGTCGAGCGTGAGGTAGGCGGCGGCCGGGACTCCCAGCACTATCAGGAGCGCCGCCCACCAGGGCAGCCAGATCAGCAGGATGAGGCCGACCGCCACTCCTCCCGCAGCGACCTTCGCGTTCTTCGACATGTGCGTCGCCTCCTTCGCGGCCACTGCCGCTCTCTGACCTGAAAACGGGTCCGTGCGTCTGGCAGTTCCGCGCCGCACCCCTGAGACGTCCCTGAGGTGCGACCCCTAATGGTCAGGCCGTCAGGCTGGTGACCTGGGTCACATGATGACCGTACCCGCTGGGCGTAGGGATGGTGTACTCTCGGCGACTCGTCTCCGAGTAGTCAAATTTGAGGAGTGCTGCTCAGTCGTGCCGAGGCTTCCCGAGGCGAAGGCAACGTCGTCCGACCTTCCCGACCCGGCGTCCTGCGACGTCGTCTTCCTCCCGGGCGACCCCGCCCGCACCGGCCGCATCGCCTTCTGGCGGATTGACGGCGCCGCCGTGCCCCGTCTCCCCCACGGCAGCGTCGAGGAGCTGTCCGTCGTCGTCCCCGGTGAGAACGGCGTGGTGCCGGTGAAGGTGCCGGCCCTGCTCCTTCCGGTCCGTGCGGCGCTGCCCGTGCTCACACGTGCGCGTACGTCGCCGCAAGCCTCCCGGGCGGCGGTGTTCTGGGGCACGGCGTCCGCCCTGGCCCTGCACGTCGTGGCCGGGGGTTCGCTGCTGCCCGGCCTCTCGGCCGAGGACCACGACGCCTGGCGGGCGGGGCCCTTGCGCCCGGAGGACGTGGAGCGCGTCCGTCTCCTCGCCGCCGCGATGCCACCCGAGGCGCACGCGCTGCCGCTGCCCGGCGAGGAACCCCTGAGGTTGCCGGACCCCGAGCAGTCGATCCGGGCCTTCCTGGACGCGGTCGCCGACGCCCTGCCACGCTCCCCCGCGGCTCCGCTCGTCACGGGCGGGTCCGCGTACGCGGACCCGTCACCACAGCACCTGCCGGGGCTTCGCGCCTGGGCCGCCGACGTCGCCGCCGGCCACGACGCGGGCGTACGGCTCTCCGTGCGCGTGGAGTTCACCGGTGCCGACGGGACCGACAGCGCCCCCGAGGACTCCCGGGCGCCGTCGTTCCGCGCCGTCCTCCAGGTGCACAGCGTGAGTGACCCGACGCTGGTCGCGGACGCGGTGGACGTGTGGAGCGGGTCCGGCGCGTGGAGCGGGACCGGCGCGTTCGAACCCGGTGCGCGGATGGACACCCTGCTGGCTCTGCGTCGCGCCGCCCGGGTCTGGGCTCCTCTGTCGCCGCTGCTGTCCGCGGCCGTCCCGGACGCCGTGGACCTCGCCGACGACGAGCTGACGGACCTGCTGCGGGACGGCGCCCACCGGTTGTCGGGGATGGGTGTCGAGGTGCACTGGCCGACGGGCCTCGCCCGTGAGCTGACCACCGGCGCGGTGATCGGCCCGCCGGACGACGCGGCCGGGCCCGGCGCAATCGCCTCCGGCGCACCGTCGTTCGTGTCCTCCGACGCGCTGCTCTCCTTCGACTGGTGGGTCGCCCTCGGCGACCAGCGGCTCACGCGCGAGGAGCTGGACCGCCTCGCCGAGGCGAACCGTCCCGTCGTGCGCCTGCGCGACCGATGGGTGCTCGTCGATCCCCAGGAAGTGCGGCGCGCCCACGCGCGCGAGAGCCACGCACTGGCGCCCATCGACGCGTTCGGGGCGGCCCTGACCGGGACGATCGAGGTCGAGGGGCGCCAGGTGGAGGTGCGCTCCACGGGCTGGCTGACCGCACTGCGGGAACGGCTCGCGGACCCCGAAGGACAGGAGCCGGTGGACCAGCCGGCCGCCCTCGCGGCCACACTGCGTGACTACCAGCGGCGGGGCCTGAACTGGCTGGCACGGATGACGTCCCTGGGACTCGGGTGCTGTCTGGCCGACGACATGGGTCTGGGCAAGACGATCACGTTGATCGCGCTGCACCTGCACCGGCAGGGCGACCCCGCCTCGGCCGGACCGACGCTGGTCGTCTGCCCGGCGTCCCTCATGGGCAACTGGCAGCGCGAGGTCGAGAAGTTCGCGCCCGGCACGCGCGTGCGTCGCTTCCACGGTGCGCGGCGCGACCTCGGCTCCGTGGCGGACGGCGAGTTCGTGCTCACCACGTACGGCACGATGCGTCAGGACGCGGCCAGGCTCGCGACGCTGCCCTGGGGCATGGTCGTCGCCGACGAGGCCCAGCATGTGAAGAACCCGTACTCGGCGACCGCGCGGGCGCTGCGTTCCATCGGCGCACGCGCGCGCGTGGCGCTCACGGGCACCCCGGTCGAGAACAACCTCTCGGAGCTCTGGGCGATCCTCGACTGGACGACACCCGGTCTGCTGGGCCGCCTCGGCACATTCCGCAGACAGTACGCCGACGCGGTCGAGGGCGGTCAGGACCCGGCCGCCGGAGAGCGGCTCAGCCGCCTCGTGCGGCCCTTCCTGCTGCGCCGCCGCAAATCCGATCCGGGGATCGCGCCGGAACTCCCGCCGAAGACCGAGACGGACCGCACGGTGTCGCTCACCGTGGAGCAGGCGGGCCTGTACGAGGCCGTGGTGAGGGAAGCCCTCGCGGCCATCGCGGGTGCCGACGACATGGCGAGACGCGGCGCCATCGTGAAGCTGCTGACGGGCCTGAAGCAGATCTGCAACCACCCGGCGCAGTACCTCAAGGAGGAACGGCCGCGAATCGGCGGGCGGTCCGGGAAGCTGGAGTTGCTCGACGAGCTGCTGGACACCATCCTCGCCGAGGAGGCGAGCGTGCTGGTCTTCACCCAGTACGTCGGGATGGGGCGCCTGATCGAGCGGCATCTGAGAGCCAGGGGCATCGCCTCGCAGTTCTTGCACGGCGGTACGGCTCTGGCGGAACGCGAGCGTATGGTGCGGCGCTTCCAGGACGGTGACGTGCCCGTCTTCCTGCTGTCGTTGAAGGCCGCCGGCACCGGGCTGAACCTCACGCGCGCGGAGCACGTCGTGCACTACGACCGTTGGTGGAACCCGGCCGTGGAGGCCCAGGCCACCGACCGCGCGTACCGGATCGGCCAGGACCGGCCGGTGCAGGTGCACCGGCTGATCACGGAGGGCACCATCGAGGACCGCATCGCCGACATGCTCAGCCGGAAGCAGGCACTGGCGGACGCCGTGCTCGGCGCGGGTGAGGCGGCTCTGACGGAGCTGACGGACGCGGAGCTGGCCGATCTGGTGGAACTGCGAGGGGGCGCCCGATGACCGGACACGAGGACCGAACGACCGGCCACGACGCCGAGGTGGAACGCACCTTCGCCGCGTTCCCTCCGGCGCGTGGGCGGGCGTTCGCAGTCACCTGGTGGGGGCAGGCCTGGCTGACGGCGCTGGAGGAGTCGGCACTCGACCTCCAGCAGCTCAAGGCGGGGCGCAGGCTGGCGCGGGCGGGGGCGGTCGGAGCCGTGTCGGTGCGGCCCGGGCGCATCACGGCCATGGTGCGCGGCCGCGACCGTACGGCGCACCGGGCGGACGTCCTGGTGGAGCCGCTGACGGAGCGCCAGTGGGATCGCTTCCTGGACATGACCGTCGAACGGGCCGGGCACGTCGCGGCCCTGCTGGACCGTGAGATGCCCCCGCACTTGATGGCGGACGCCTCGGTCACGGGGATCGACCTGCTGCCCGGCATGGGCGACTTGGAGCCGGAGTGCGCCTGTGACGCCTGGGACCACTGCGAGCACACGGCGGCCCTGTGCTACCTGGTGGCACGGCTGCTGGACGAGGACCCTTTCGTCCTGTTCCTGATGCGGGGGCGCGGTGAACGGGCCCTCCTGGCCGATCTCCAGGCCCGCGGCGACACGGCGTCCGGCGGCGGGGCGCCCGACTCCCCCGCGCGGCCAGGGGTGGACGCCGCGGAGGCGTACGCGACCGGCGACATCCTCCCGCCGCTGCCCACCCTCCCCGGACTGCCCGCTAAGCCGGGCGTGCCGCCCTCACTGGACACCGAGACCGCACCGCACGCGGACATCGACCCCGACGCCTTGGAGGTGCTGGCCGCCACCACGGCCGTCGAGGCGCATCGTCTGCTCGCGGAGGCCCTGCGGGACACCCCGCCGAGCCCTGCCATGAGCGCGGAGTTGACGCTCGCTCAGGACGCCGTACGCGTGGCCGCGGGCACGACGGACGCGCGCGTGACCGAGCGTCTGGCCGACGGTTCGGGGCGTGGGCGCGACGGACTGGACGTGGCCGTACGCGCGTGGCGGCTCGGCGGGGAGGCCGCCCTGTGCGTGCTCGATGAGAAGTGGCAGGTGGAGGGCGAGGCACTGGCACGCGCGTGTGCCGCCCTGGAGGCCGCGTGGGACGAGGACGAGCGGCCGCCGCTGCGGCACGAAGCGAACCGGTGGACCGTGGACGGCTCTCCCGCTCAGCTGCGCCTCGGACAGGACGGACGCTGGTGGCCCTACCGGGAGGAGGCGGGCCGATGGGTGCCCGCGGGAGCACCCGCGCGCGATCCGGCGACGGCACTGGCCGCCACGGAACCCGACTGCATCGATCACCAGCCCGACGGCACGGAGGGCCCCTGATTAGGGCAACGCGTCCTCCAGGGACGGCAGAAGCGATTCGAGACCGCTCGGGAAGCCACTCGGCAAGTCGCTCGGGAAGCCGCTCGGCAGATCGGTCGGGAACCCCGACGGGAGCGAGGTGGGCAGTTCACTGGGCAGTCGGCTGGGCAACTCGCTCGGGATGCTCAGGGACGGGCTCGGCGATGTGCTCGAGTCGGTGCCCGACGGCGAGCTGTCGTCGGGGTTGTCGCCGTTGCCCCTGACCAGCAGGACGGCCGCCACCACGGCGGCGACGGCGACCACGGCGACGAGCAGGACGACGAGCGGATTGCGGGGGCGCCCGGGACCGCCGCCGTACGGGGGCGGTCCTGCGCCGTACGGGGGCGGGCCTGCGCTGCCGTAGCCGTCGGCGGGCGGGCCGAAACCGCCCGGCGGTGTGTGACCCGGAGGCGGTCCTGGCGGCTGAGGCGGTACGGGCGGCGTGGCCATACCGTCAAGGGTGGCAATGCCGCGGCTGATCCGCGACCCCTGTACGGGAGTTGGGACGGCTCCGCACCACGGATCTCATGGTTCCGGAACAATCCGGTCGGTTTCCGGCCACGTCCGGCCGGAAACCCGGGCACCGCGTGTGCACCGCCAGTAAAGGAATCAGCGGTGCACACGCGTGTGGCGTCAGCCGCGGGCGCCCAGCAGGTGGTCCATCGCGAGCTGGTCGAGGCGCTCGAACGCCATCCCGCGCGCGGCGGCCGCGTCGACGTCGAACTCCTCGAAGGCCGTACGGTCGGCGAGCAGCCCCTTGACCCCGTCCGCCGCGGTCGGCTGGGCGAGCTCGTCCAGGCGGGCGGCGCGCAGCGCCTCCTGGACCTCCGGGTCGGCACGGAAGGCCGTGGCACGCTCCTTGAGGATCAGGTAGTTGCGCATGCAGCCCGCGGCCGACGCCCACACGCCGTCGAAGTCCTCTGTCCGCGGCGGCTTGAAGTCGAAGTGCCGGGGACCGGTGTAACCGGCACTCTCCAGGAGGTCGACCAGCCAGAAGGCCGAGCGCAGGTCGCCGGCACCGAAGCGCAGGTCCTGGTCGTACTTGATGCCGGACTGGCCGTTGAGGTCGATGTGGAACAGCTTGCCCGCCCACAGCGCCTGGGCGATGCCGTGCGGGAAGTTGAGCCCGGCCATCTGCTCGTGGCCGACCTCGGGGTTGACGCCGTACAGCTCGGGGCGCTCCAGGCGCTCGATGAACGCCAGCGCGTGGCCGACGGTGGGGAGCAGGATGTCGCCGCGCGGCTCGTTCGGCTTGGGCTCGATGGCGAACTTGAGGTCGTAGCCCTGGGAGGTGACGTACTCGCCGAGGAGGTCGAACGCCTCCTTCATGCGGTCGAGCGCGTTGCGCACGTCCTTGGCGCCACCGGACTCGGCGCCCTCGCGGCCGCCCCAGGCGACGTAGGTCTCGGCGCCGAGCTCGACGGCCAGGTCGATGTTGCGGATCGTCTTGCGGAGGGCGTAGCGGCGCACGTCGCGGTCGTTGGCCGTGAAGCCGCCGTCCTTGAAGACGGGGTGGGTGAAGAGGTTGGTCGTCGCCATCGGCACCTTCATGCCGGTGGCGTCGAGGGCCTCGCGGAAGCGCTTGATGTGCGCCTCGCGCTCGGTGTCCGAGGACCCGAAGGGGATCAGGTCGTCGTCGTGGAAGGTGACGCCGTGGGCGCCGAGCTCGGCCAGGCGCTGCACCGTCTCGACCGGGTCGAGGGCGCTGCGGGTGGCGTCGCCGAACGGGTCCCGTCCCTGCCAGCCGACGGTCCACAAACCGAAGGTGAACCTGTCCTCGGGGGTGGGCTGGTAGCTCATGACGCGGCTCCTTGCTTACTGACGACTGCTTGAACGACTCGCTACGACTATTTCGTCATGGCGGTTTACAAATTAGTATGCCAACGCGTCCCTGGGAAGGGACACGATGTCCCCGAAAGGGCCGGATCCGGGTCTTCACGCGCCGGACGGCCGCAAAACAGCAGGTCAGAGAGCCGCAGAGCCGCGGAAAAGGGAGTGCCCGATGTCAGCAGCCGAGGGTCCGCTCGTCGTCGGCGTGGACACGTCCACCCAGTCCACCAAGGCGCTGGTCGTCGACGTGTCGACCGGGCGGGTCGTCGCGAGCGGCCAGGCCCCGCACACCGTCACCTCGGGTGCGGGCCGCGAGAGCGACCCCCGCCAGTGGTACGACGCGCTGTGCGAGGCGCTGCGTCAGTGCGGCGAGCCCGCGCGCGAGGCGGCCGCCGTGTCGATCGGCGGCCAGCAGCACGGCCTGGTCACGCTGGACGAGCGGGGTGAGCCGGTGCGTCCGGCCCTGCTGTGGAACGACGTGCGCTCGGCGCCGCAGGCAGAGCGCCTGACGGAGGAACTGGGCGGCGCGAAGGTCTGGGCGGACCGGACGGGCTCCGTCCCGACGGCCTCGTTCACGGTGACGAAGTGGGCGTGGCTCGCCGAGCACGAGCCGGAGTCGGTGCGGGCCACCCGTGCCGTGCGCCTGCCCCACGACTACCTGACCGAGCGCCTGACAGGCCAGGGCACCACGGACCGGGGCGATGTCTCCGGCACGGGCTGGTGGGCGTCGGGGACGGAGACGTACGACGCCCAGATCCTGGAGCACGTCGGCCTGGACCCGGCGCTGCTGCCGCGCGTGGTGCGGCCCGGCGAGGTCGCCGGCACCGTGCGCGACAGCCACGACCTGCCGTTCTCCAAGGGCACCCTGGTGGCGCCCGGCACCGGTGACAACGCGGCGGCGGCGCTGGGCCTCGGCCTGCTCCCCGGCGCGCCGGTCCTGAGTCTCGGCACGTCGGGCACCGTGTACGCCGTGTCGCGGCGGCGCCCGGCCGACCCGACCGGCACCGTGGCGGGCTTCGCCGACGCGCACGGCGACTGGCTGCCGCTGGCCTGCACGCTGAACTGCACCCTCGCCGTCGACAAGCTCGCCGCACTGCTGGGCCTCGACCGGGAAGCCGTGGAGCCGGTCTCCGGCCTCACCTTCCTGCCCTTCCTGGACGGCGAACGCACGCCGAACCTGCCGCACGCGTCGGGCGTACTGCACGGCCTGCGCCACGACACGACCGGCGGCCAGCTCCTCCAGGCCGCGTACGACGGTGCCGTGCACGCGCTGCTGGGCGCCCTGGACCTGGTGCTGGACGAGGACGCGGACCGTTCGGTGCCGCTGCTGCTGATCGGTGGGGGCGCCCGGGGCACGGCCTGGCAGCAGACGGTTCGCCGCCTGTCGGGCCGCCCGGTCCAGGTGCCCGAGGCCAAGGAGCTGGTCGCATTGGGTGCCGCCGCCCAGGCCGCCGGGCTGCTGACCGGCGAGGACCCGGCCGCGGTCGCCCGGCGCTGGAACACCGCGCGCGGGCCGGTGCTGGACGCCGTGGAGCGGGACGACGAGACGCTGGCCCGGATCAGCGGGGTACTCTCCGACGCGGCCCCGCTGCTGGAGCGGAGCCCCGAGGCGCACTGAGGAAGACGGAGGCATGACCGCACCGCTGCACGAGGTCCATCCCGCGGGTGCCGGGCGCGCGCTGCCCGACACCCAGCAGGGCATGCGCCGCCGCAATCTCGCCCGGGTGATGCACACGGTCAGCGCCGACGGGCCGCTCTCGCGCGCGGCCGTGGCCTCCCGCATCAAGCTGACCCGTGCGGCGGTGTCCACGCTGGTCGACGAGCTGATCCGCGCGGGCCTGCTGGAGGAGCTGGGCCCCGAGCGGCCCGGCCGGGTCGGCCGTCCGGGGTCGGCCCTCGCGGTCAGCGCGCACGGGCCGGCCGGGATCGGCGCCGAGGTCGGTGTGGACCACCTCGCCGTCTGCGCCGTCGATCTGCGCGGCGAGGTGCGGGCCCGGGCAGTGCGTCATGTCGCGAACCGGGGCCGGGCCGCCGGGCCGGTGCTCGCCGAACTCGGCGCGCTCGTGGACCAGGTCGTCGCGGAGGCGGGCGGCGAGGGACTGTGGCCGGCCGGGCTGGCGGTGGCCGTGCCGGGTCTGGTGGCCCGCGACGCCCGGACGGTCGTCCGCGCCCCCAACCTGGAGTGGCGGGACACCGACGTGGGCGAGCTGCTCGCCACCGACCTGCCCCTCACGGTGGGCAACGAGGCGAACTTCGGCGCTCTCGCCGAACTGTGGCTGGGTGACGGCACACCGCAGGACTTCCTGCACGTGTCGGCGGAGATCGGTATCGGCGCCGCGGTCGTCGTGGACGGATCACTGCTGCACGGGACCCGCGGTTTCGCGGGCGAGCTGGGCCACGTGCCCGTCCAGCCCGAAGGACCCGCGTGCGCGTGCGGAGGGCGTGGCTGCCTTGAGCAGTACGCGGGCGAGGAGGCGGTGCTGCGCGCGGCCGGGCTGGAGCCGGGTGAGGACCGGGTCGGGCTGCTGGCGGAGCGGGCCGCCGCCGGGGACGAGGACGTGCGGGGCGCGCTGCGCGACGCCGGCACGGCGCTCGGCATCGCGCTGACGGGCGCGGTCAATCTGCTCGACCCCCGCACGGTGGTGCTGGGCGGCGCCCTGGCCGGTCTCGCGCCGTGGCTCCTGCCGTCGCTGGAGTCCGAGCTGGACCGGCGGACCGCGGGCCCGGCCTGCCCGGTGTCCGTGTCCCGGCTGGGTCCCGAAGGACCTCTGCTGGGAGCCGCGCACGCGGTCGTGCGGGCGGTGCTGGACGACCCGGCCTCGGTGGCGCAGCGGGCCTGATACCGGTTCAGGCGGCGCGCGGCCCGACCCGCGCTCACTCACGTCGGCCCGGCCCGCGTTCACTCACGTCAGTGAGCGAGATATCCACAACTCCCCGCCCGTCCACGGAAATACGGCCGGCCCTTCTGCCTGCGGATTCGGGGCGTACCTTGATTCACACGCCGTCCGCACCAGCCCCGCCCCTGGTCCCGGCCAGCGTGATTCCCCTCTCCTCCGGTCCACCTCCCCCCTTCCGAAAGGCGGTTCACGACGTGGAGCGCGTACGCACCCACCTCAGCAGACGTCGCGTCCTGCAGGGGACCGCACTCGCCGCCGTCCCCTACGTCCTGCTCCCCGAGCAGCGGGCCGGCGCTCATGTGCCCGGACCGGACCAGCCGTCCGCCGAGTGGCGGCCCGCGGGCAGCGCCTGCTACTCGGTCGCGCAGCCAGGGACGGCCCGCACGATCGACCGGGTGATCATCCACATGACGCAGACCATGTACCGAAAGACCCTGTTCCTCTTCGAGGCCGGGCGGAAGAAGGTGTCCGCCCACTACGTCGTCCGGTCCGCCGACGGGCACACCTCGCAGTGTGTCCGCGAGTCCGACATCGCCTGGCACGCGGGGAACTGGCAGTACAACGAGCGCAGTATCGGCATCGAGCACGAGGGGTGGGTGGACGAGCCGTCCTACTTCACCGACGTCATGTACGAGAGCTCCGCCCGGCTCACGGCCGCGATCTGCGCCCGGCACGGGATACCCACGGACCGCACGCACATCATCGGGCACCACGAGGTGCCGGGCAGCGACCACACCGATCCCGGGCCGCACTGGGACTGGGGGCGCTATATAGGGCTGGTCAAGGCAGCCTGAGGGTTCGTACGGGCGAGCCGCCGGCACATCGTTCGAGTGAGCGCCGTCGAAGAGGTTGTCGGCGCGTCTACCCGGCGTGACGATGTCCCCAGCCGCATCGCCGTCCGGGGAGGCCGAAGTGTCCGATCCGTGGGTGGCCCTGGAGCCGGGGACCGACCCTGCCGAACGTGTCCGAGTACTGCGTCGTGCCCATGAGACCTTCACCGCGGTGGGCACCGTGCCCAGGCCGGTGCGTGCCGTGGTGGCGGACTCGTGGCGGCGGTCCGCGCGGGCCGGAGTCGGACCGGACGGCACGGCGAGCGTGGAGCTGGCGGACGGCGACCTCGGTGCCTACCGGGCGGAGCATCCGCTGGCGCGGGTGATGCCGCTGTTCCGGGAGCTGATGGGCACGTTCGCCGCGGACGGCGAGCATCTGCTCGCGGTGTGCGACGCGCACAGCCGGCTCCTGTGGGTCGAGGGACATCCGGCGACCCGGCGCAAGGCGGACCGGATGAACTTCGTGCCGGGTGCGCGCTGGGCGGAGACCGCCGTGGGGACGAACGCGCCGGGGACGGCGGTCGCTGTCGACCGTCCGGTGCAGGTGTTCGCGGCGGAGCACTTCATCCGCCGGGTGCAGCCCTGGACGTGTGCGGCGGCGCCTGTGCACGATCCGCGGACCGGGCGGGTCCTCGGGGCGGTCGACATCACCGGCGGGGACGGCCTGGCGCATCCGCACAGTCTGGGATTCGTGCAGGCGGTGGCGCGGGCGGCGGAGTCGCATCTGGCGCTGCTCGGTCCGCAGGACGACCCGGTCGACGCGCCCGAACTGACCGCGCTGGGGCGGGACGAGGCGCAGTTGCGCGTCGGTGGCCGGAGGATCAGGCTGAGCCGGCGGCACAGCGAGATCCTGGTGCTGCTGGCACGGCATCCGGAGGGGCTGACCGGCGACGAGCTGCTGTGCGCCCTGTACGAGGACGAGTCGGTGACACCGGTGACCCTGCGCGCCGAACTGGCGCGACTGCGCCGGACGTTGGGTCCGTCGCTGCTGGGTTCGCGGCCCTACCGGCTGATGGTGCCGGTGGAGTCGGACGTGGCGGTGGTCGAACGGCGGCTGGAGGCTGGCGCGGTCACGGCCGCGGCGACGGCGTACGCCGGTCCGCTGCTGCCGGGCTCGCAGGCACCGGCGGTGGTACGGCTCAGGAGCCGTCTGGCCGACGGTCTGCGGACGGCGCTGATCGCCCGCCGCGATCCGGACCTGCTCGCCGACTGGGCGCACGCCCCGTGGGGCGAGGACGACCTGGACGTGTGGCGGGCGCTGGCGGCGGTCCGGCCGACACCGGCCGTACGGTCGCGGCTCGCCGCGCTGGAACACGAACTGACCGCCGGGCCCGGGCAGCACCGTTCGCCGTGGTGAGCGGCGCCGTGGCCCGGGCCGGGCACGCAACCTGGTTGCAACCTCGCCGCTCCTAGCCTCGCGGTGCGAGCTGCCCAGCGGCGGGCAGCGCTTCTTCGGGAGGCAGAGCAAGATGACCCGTTACGCGGCGCCCGGCACCGACGGCGCGATCGTCTCCTACCAGGCGCGTTACGACCACTTCATCGGCGGTGAGTACGTGCCGCCGAGCCGGGGGCAGTACTTCGAGAACCCGTCGCCGGTGACCGGTCAGCCGTTCACCGAGATCGCGCGGGGCACGGCGGAGGACGTGGAGCGGGCCCTCGACGCGGCGCACGCGGCCGCCCCGGCGTGGGGCCGTACCTCGGTCACCGAGCGGGCCGGGATCCTGCTGAAGATCGCCGATCGTATGGAGGCCAATCTGGAGCGGCTGGCCGTCGCCGAGAGCTGGGAGAACGGCAAGCCGGTACGGGAGACGCTGGCGGCGGACATCCCGCTGGCCATCGACCACTTCCGTTACTTCGCGGGCACGATCCGGGCGCAGGAGGGCACGCTCGGCGAGGTGGACGACGACACGGTGGCGTACCACTTCCATGAGCCGTTGGGCGTGGTCGCGCAGATCATCCCGTGGAACTTCCCCATCCTGATGGCCACCTGGAAGCTGGCACCGGCGCTGGCGGCGGGCAACGCGGTGGTGCTCAAGCCGGCCGAGCAGACCCCGGCGTCGATCCACTACTGGCTCAGTCTGGTCGCCGATCTGCTGCCGCCCGGTGTGGTGAACATCGTCAACGGCTTCGGCGTGGAGGCGGGCAAGCCGCTGGCGTCCAGCCCCAGGGTGGCCAAGGTGGCGTTCACGGGCGAGACCACCACGGGCCGGCTGATCATGCAGTACGCCTCGGAGAACATCACGCCGGTGACCCTGGAACTGGGCGGCAAGTCGCCGAACATCTTCTTCGACGACGTCTGGTCGGCCGCGGACGACTTCCGGGACAAGGCGCTCGAGGGCTTCACGATGTTCGCCCTCAACCAGGGCGAGGTCTGCACCTGCCCGTCCCGGGCCCTGGTGCAGCGCGGCACGTACGCCGAGTTCATGGAGGCGGCGGTCGCGCGGACGGAACAGATCAAGACCGGTCACCCGCTGGACACGGAGACGATGATCGGCGCGCAGGCGTCCAACGACCAGTTGGAGAAGATCCTCTCCTACCTCGACATCGGCCGGCAGGAGGGGGCGAAGGTCCTCACGGGCGGTGAACGCCTGGAGCACGAGGGCGAGTTGAAGGGCGGCTACTACGTCCAGCCGACCATCTTCGAGGGTGACAACCGCATGCGGATCTTCCAGGAGGAGATCTTCGGGCCGGTCGTGTCGGTGACGTCGTTCGACGACTTCGACGACGCCATCAAGATCGCCAACGACACGTTGTACGGCCTGGGCGCGGGCGTGTGGACACGGGACGTCAACACCGCGTACCGCGCGGGCCGGGCCATCCAGGCGGGCCGCGTATGGACGAACTGCTACCACGCGTATCCGGCACATGCCGCGTTCGGGGGCTACAAGGGCTCCGGGATCGGCCGCGAGACGCACAAGATGATGCTGGAGCACTACCAGCAGACGAAGAACCTCCTGGTGTCGTACTCCCCGAAGAAGCTGGGCTTCTTCTAGACACCAGAGAAAGGCGCCTGGCCTGGGTTCTCCCGGTCAGGCGCCTTTGTGGCCCGTCTCGCCACCGCCCCCGAGCAGGCTTGTGCGTCAGCCCGGTGGTTCGGGCTGGCGGCCGGTGCCTGCCTGGAGGTCTGCCAGGAGTTCGGCCTGACCTGTCAGGACGCCGGAGAGGATCGTGCGGGCGACCCGGAGGAGTTCGGCGACCTGGGGGGTGGCCAGGGAGTAGTACACCGCGGCACCCTCCCGGCGGGTCACCACGAGGTTGGCGCGGCGCAGGACCGCCAGTTGCTGGGAGAGGTGCGGGGGTTCGATGCCCACCTCGGGCAGCATCTCCGCGACCGCGTGCTCGCGTTCGCTGAGCAGTTCCAGGACGCGGATGCGGGCCGGGTGCCCGAGCGTCTTGAAGAACTCGGCCTTCAGTTGGTATAGCGGCGTGCTCACTGTGCGGCTCTCTCCCCGCGGCAGCGGCAGCGGCACGGCATCCATCTGCTTGTCGTATCCATGCTGCCTTCCTCGCCGGCGGTGCCGGCATCGCCGATTCCGCGCTCGGTCCCGGGCACACCGCAGTCCCGTGGTGACGACCTTTCGAATTGCCAACATTAGCAATCGGGCAGACACAGCCGCGGCCGTGCGGTCAGGTGGGTTCCTCGTGGAGATCCGACCGCTGTGCGGCCCGCGGCGCCGCCCGGCACGGGACCGCGTCGGTCCTGGCGGACAGGATTCCCGTCAGTTCCAGGTGGTCACGGGCGGCGCGGATCGCCTCCGGGGTGGTGGCGTACGCGCGGCCGTCGGGTTGCAGCAGGTCCAGCGCGCCCACGGAGCCGAGGACCTGCCGCTGGCCGGGGCGGACGCCGGACGCGAGGACGAGGATGCCGCGGCGGGTCAGCTTCTCGACCGCGTCCTTCAGGACGAGGGCGCCCGTGGCGTCCATCGTCGACACCCGCGACATGCGCAGGATCACCACCCGGACGTCGGCGACCTCCGTCAGTTCCAGCAGGAAGCGGTGCGCGCCCGCGAAGAAGAGGGGGCCGTCGATGCGGTACGCCACGATGTGCTCGGCGAGCAGCGCGTGCTCCTCGGCACTGTGGTCACCTCGGTCCAGCGGGACCTGGTCGAGGCGGGCCTGCTTGGCCACCGCGCGCAGGGCGAGGGCGCCGGCCACGACGAGGCCGATGATCACGGCGTACACGAGGTCCAGGGCCAGCGTGGCGACGGCGGTGAGGACAAGGATCAGCGCGTCGGACCGGGTGGCCCGGGCCATGGCCCGCAGGGAGCCCACCTCGACCATGCGGATCGCGGTGGCCAACAGCACGCCCGCCAGCGCGGCCAACGGGATCCTGGAGACGAGCGGCGCCGCGGCGAAGACGATTACGGCGAGGACCGCGGCGTGGGTGAGGGCGGCGAGCCGCGAGGTCGCGCCCGTGCGGACGTTGACGGCGGTGCGGGCGATGGCGCCGGTCGCCGGGACGCCGCCGAACAGCGGCGCGGCGATGTTGGCCAGACCCTGCCCGAACAGTTCCCGGTCGGGGTCGTGCCGCTGCCCGACGGTCATGCCGTCCGCGACCGACGCCGACAGAAGGGATTCCAGGGCCGCGAGGGCGGCGACCGCGACGGCGGGGGCGAGCAGGGAGCCGAGCGCGCCCGGGTCGAGGAAGGACAGCGTGGGGGCGGGCAGGCCGGACGGGAGGTCCCCGATCGGCTCGGCGGCGTCCAGGTGCGCGAGCTGGGCGACGACGGTGGCGGCGATCACCGCGACGATCGAGAAGGGGACCGCCGGCCGCCACCGGGCGCCCACGAGCATGAGCGCGGCCACGGCGACCGCGAGGCCGACGGCGGTCCAGTTCGGGGACTGGACGAACGCCTCCACCGCCCGCCAGGTGACCACCAGCACCCGGTCGCCCTCCGGCTTGGGCACGCCCAGGGCGTGGGGGATCTGCTGGAGGCCGATGACGCAGGCGATGCCGAGCGTGAAGCCCTCGACCACCGGGGCGGGCACGTACCGCATGTACTTGCCGGCCCGCAGCGCGGCCAGCGCCACCAGCATCACGCCGGCCATCAGGCCCACGGTCAGTACACCGGCCGGGCCGTACACGCCGACGATCGGGACCAGGACGACCGTCATCGCGCCCGTGGGCCCGGACACCTGGAGGTTCGATCCGCCGAAGACGGCGGCCAGGGCGCCCGCGACGACGGCGGTGGCCAGGCCCGCCTGCGCGCCCAGGCCGGAGGAGACCCCGAAGCCGAGGGCGAGCGGCAGGGCCACGATCGCGACGGTCAGCCCCGCGAGGAGGTCCCGGCGCGGGTCGAGCCGTACGTCTCTGAGGTCGTCGCGGCCCGGCAGCAGTGAGGTGATCCGGGCCCACACCCGGCGGAGGCCGGAGCTCATGGCGCGACGACCCCCGCTTCCTTCAGTTCGGCCAGCGGAACGGACACGACCCCTCGGCTTCCTGCGGACGGCATCCCAGGGCGGAGCCGTCTCACCGTGCCGCACCCTTACGTCAGCAAGTAGAGCATGTTGGCAATTGCTTAATTTTGCAACTCTGCATGTCCTGACAAGGTCGACACTCACCAGCACCCACCCGACCTCAGCGGATACAGTGCGCGGGACGGCAGCCCGGTGGGAGGGGACGCGTGACCGACACCAGCAACACCCGATCCGCCGACGGCGAGGCGCCCGCCACGAAGCCGAGGCGGCTGCTGTACCGCGTGATGCGCCACCTCCCCGCGATCGCCCCCGTTCTGCTCTGGACCGTGCCGTGCGTCCTGCTCCTGCACACCGGCCAGCACTGGCCGCTACCCGTCACGCTCACCGGCACCGCCCTGTTCGTGCTCGGTCTCGCCGCCATGCCGGTCGCGATGGTGCGCGGTCACGGGCGGCGTCAGCATGACCGCGCGGCCATCCTCGGCGACACGCTGCTGGGCGGCAGCTGGGTGCTGTTCGCCTGGCCGCTCCTGCTGGGCGTGCCGCTGCGGATCGCCCTGATCGCGGCCGGCGTCGGCGAAGGACAGGAGCGGGCCCGGATCGTCACCTGGGCCGTCCTCGGCGTCACCGCCGCCCTGCTCGCCTGGGGGTACGCCGAGGCGCGGCGCGTGCCCCGCGTGCGGCAGGTCGAGGTGCGGCTCCCCCGGCTGGGCGCCGGACTGGACGGCCTGCGGGTCGCCCTCATCACCGACACCCACTACGGCCCCCTCGACCGTGCCCGCTGGTCCGCGCGGGTCTGCGAGGCGGTGAACGGCCTCGAAGCCGACCTGGTCTGCCACACCGGCGACATCGCGGACGGCACCGCCGCCCGCCGTCGCGCGCAGGCGGCCCCGCTCGGCACCGTGCGGGCCACCCGGGCGAAGGTGTACGTCACGGGCAACCACGAGTACTACAGCGAGGCCCAGGGCTGGGTCGACCTGATGGACGAGCTGGGCTGGGAGCCGCTGCGCAACCGCCATCTGCTGCTGGAACGCGGCGGCGACACCCTCGTGGTCGCGGGCGTGGACGACGTCACCGCCGGGTCGTCCGGGCTGGCCGGTCACGGTGCCGACGTGACCGCGGCCCTGGAGGGCGCCGACCCCGGGCTGCCCGTCCTGCTGCTGGCGCACCAGCCCAAGTTCGTGGACCGGGCCGTGGCCGCCGGTGTCGACCTCCAGCTCTCCGGCCACACGCACGGCGGCCAGATCTGGCCCTTCCACCACCTCGTCCGGCTCGACCAGCCCGCCCTCGCCGGTCTCAGCCGGCACGGCAGCGGCACCCAGCTCTACACGAGTCGCGGCACCGGCTTCTGGGGCCCGCCGTTCCGGGTCTTCGCCCCCAGCGAGATCACCCTGCTCGTGCTCCGCTCCCCACACCCGGCCGCCTCGGTCTAGGGGGTGTCTTGTCGTTCAGGCCGGGAGCCCGGCCTGAACGACAAGACACCCCCTAGCGCGCCCCCTACCGCGTCCCGGGCGACGATGACGACGACTTGAGCGACGACGGCCTGGACGATGACGGCTACTGAGACGGACGGGCACTGATCCGCCCCTCGTTCTCCCGGCGACCTGCGGATACAGTCCCCACGTCGACAGCCGCCGGCGGATCACGCGCACGCCGCCGCACGATGAAGGGCCGCCGCTGACGTGACCGCCGAACGCGAGATCACCTCCCCCGTCGACCTGTGCCGTCCCGACGGGCGGCTCGACCCGGCCGCGGTCGGCTGGACGCGGCGGCCGCTGCACCGGGCGAACCTGCGCGGCTGGGGGCGGGTCAAGCGCTGGGAGTACTGGGGCATCGTCACCCCCTCGCACATCGTCGGTCTGGTCGCCTCCTCCCTCGACTACGCCGGACTGCACGGTGTTTACGTCCTGGACCGCGCCGACGGCAGCGAACTGGCCGAGGACGTGGTGACGCCGCTGGCGCGCGGCGTGCGGATGCCGGAGCGCAGCGGAGCCGGGACCGTGTCGGCCCGGGGCGGCTCGGTGACGCTGGAGTTCGTCCAGCGCCCGGACGGGACCGGCATCGAGGCGACCGCTCCCGGCTTCCGGCTGGAGGCGCAGGTGCCACGGGTGGAGGGGCACGAGTCGCTGGGGGTGGTCGTGCCGTGGAGCCGGCGCCGTTTCCAGTACACGGTGAAGGATCTCGGGCGTCCTGTGCGCGGGCGTCTCACGCTCGACTCACGGGAGTTCGCTTTCGACGAGGCGGACTCGTTCGCCGTCCTGGACCACGGGCGCGGCAAATGGCCGTACGCCGTCTCCTGGAACTGGGCGGCGGGGTGTGGGCCGGGGCGGGCCGTGCAGCTCGGCGGCCGGTGGACCGCCGGCACCGGTTCGACGGAGAACGCCCTGTTCGTCGACGGCCGTCTGCACAAGATCGGCGAAGAGCTGACCTGGGAGTACGACCGTACGGACTGGCTGCGGCCCTGGCGGATCCACGGGCCCCGCGTGGAGGCCGGGTTCCGCCCCTTCCATGTGCGGACGTCGAAGACGAACCTGGTGGTCGTGGCCGGTGAAACCCACCAATGCTTCGGCGAGTTCACCGGGCGCGCGCGGGCCGACGACGGCTCCTGGGTGGAACTCGACGGGCTCACCGGCTGGGCGGAGGAGGCACGCAACCGGTGGTGACCGGCACGTCGAGCCGGTTCACTGCGGGGAGGCGGCCGCGGCCCCAACGCCCCCATGGGGCGGAGCCGTTCGGCCCTGGGCGTCCAGTCGGGGAGTATTCCGGGGCCCGGAAACGCGGCAGCCAGGCGGCCGGCTGACGCCGGTCGCCTGGCTGGTTGCCGCGAAGCGGGGGTTCGCTCAGAAGGCGCTGTTGTTGCAGCCCATCGACGAGCCGAGGTGGGTGCTCTGCGCGGCCGGGTCACCCTCGCCGTTGAGGCCGTTGCCGAGGACGCCGTTGAGCAGGCCGACGACACCGAGGATGTCGATGTTCAGGTCGTGCGACTTGCACTCCGTGCTCTGCTGGACGTTGTACGCGCTGCCCTGCGGGCCATCGGCGTGGGCGGTGCCGGCGGCCAGGAAGCTGACGCTGCCGAGGGCGGCGACCATGACGGCAGCCTTGCGAAGCTTGAGCATTTCATCTCCGGTGGAGCGAGGTGGATGCGAATGTGAGAGTGCGACCCCTCACGATTTACGGAGATTAATGAGAAATGTCCCAAATTGCCTTTTGGCGCGCCGTGTCAGAGGAAGGACGCCAGCCCCTGAAGGAAACGGTCCACCTCCCCGGCGGTGTTGTACGGCGCGAGCCCGACGCGCAGGGCGGGGTCCGGCAGTTTCAGCGCGGTGAAGGGCTCATGGGCGTAGAACGACCCGGCGGGGGCCACCACATCGCGCGCCGCCAGACGGGCCTGTGCCGCACGGGCGTCGCGCCCCTCCAGGGTCATCAGCAGGGTCGGGGTGCGGTCGGCAGCCTTCGTGTGGACGGTCACCGCGTCCCCGAGACCGCGCAGCCCTTCCTCCAACCGGGCGCGCAGCACGGTCTCGTGCGCGTGCAGCGAGGCCAGCGACCGCGCGAGTCGCTCCCGGCGCGTGCCCTCGGCCTCCGGGTCCAGCGCGGCGAGGAAGTCCACGGCCGCCGTCGCGCCCGCCAGCGTCTCGTAGGGCAGCGTGCCGAACTCGAAGCGCTCCGGCACCGCTTCGGAGGATGGCAGGAGCTTGTCCGGCCGCAGCGTATCCAGCAGTTCGGGGTCCCCGGCCAGCACACCGCAGTGGGGACCGAGGAACTTGTACGGTGAGCAGACGAACAGGTCGGCGCCCAGCGCCGGGACGTCCACCAGCGCGTGAGCGGCGTAGTGCACGCCGTCCACGTAGACCAGCGCGCCGGCCTCGTGCGCCAGGTCGGCGATCCGGCGGACCGGGGGCTTGGTGCCGAGGACGTTCGAGGCGGCCGTCACCGCGACCAGCCGGGTCCGGGAGGACAGCGCGCGTTCGAACGAGGCGAGGTCGAGTTCCGTGGTCGCCTCGTCCAGCTCGATCCAGCGCACGGTCGCCCCGGCCCGCTCGGCCGCCTGGATCCAGGGGCGGACGTTGCAGTCGTGGTCCAGACGGCTGAGGACGATCTCGTCGCCGGCCGACCAGCTCTTGGCCAGGTGCCGGGAGAAGTCGTACGTCAGCTGGGTGGCGCTGCGCCCGTGGACGACGCCGCGCGCGGGGACGGCGAGCAGGTCGGCGTAGGCGGCGCGGAACTCCGCGACCGCGCGCTCCGCGTTGAGCTCCGACGGGCTGACCGCGCCCCGGTTGGACAGCGGCCCGGTCAGCGTGGCCGCGATGGCGTGGGCGACGGGCCGCGGGGTCTGGGTCCCGCCCGGGCCGTCGAAGAAGGCCGTCCCCTGCCGGAGGGACGGGAAGTGGGCCCGGAGAGCGGTCAGGTCGATGGCCATGGCCTCGGCTTTCGAAAGCGGCGGGGGCGGGGGTGGTGGGGAGCGGTCTCCCGGCGGATGCCGGCGGTGGTGGTCCGCGACGTCGCGGCGTTCGCCCGCACGGCAGCCCGGACGCCGCGGACACCTCTGGACTCTGGCACCTGGCGGCACGACACGTAAAGCGATGGATCGCGAAGTGAGAGTTCACGGATCATGATGGGCCGGGGGCTCGTACGAGGCGGTGCGTCATGAAGGACCAGCCGGATCTGAAGCTGCTGGCCACGTTCCTGGCCGTGGTCGAACACGGCTCCATGGCCGCGGCTGCGGCAACGCTCGGCTATGTTCCGTCCGCGGTGTCCCAGCACGTCGCCGCCCTGGAGCGCGACCTGGATGTCGAGTTGCTGGTCCGCCGACCCGGCAGCCGACTGGTCCTCACCGGCGCCGGCCGGTCCCTGGCCCGCGCGGCCGGGGAGCTGTTCGAGGCGACCGCCCGTTTCCGTGACGCCGCCGATGGCATCGCCCGCCGGGAGGTCACCGAGCTGCGCGTCGGCGCGTACCCGAGCGCGGTGAGTCATCTGTTCCCCGGCGTGCTGTCCGCGCTGCGGCCCCGGGAACGGGGCGTCCGGGTACGACTGATCATCGTGGAGACGCACGCCGGGCTGCCCAGGGTCCGGTCCGGCGACCTCGACCTGCTCATCGCCTACCGGTATCTCCCGGAGGACCCGCCCCCCGCCTCCGCCGAGCTGGCCCTCACCTCACTCGGGCACGAACCGCTCGTCCTCGTCGCCGGCCGCCGTCCCCTCGCCCTGGAGGACTGCCTGGACCGGGAGTGGACGTCCGGCCTGACGCACAGCCCGGACCGGCGGCTGCTGCACCGCTGGGCCGGTGAGCTGGGCGTCTCGCCGGAGGTGACGCTGGAGACCGAGGACCTGCACAGCATGCTGGCGATGATCCGGGCGGGCCTCGCCGTGGGCTGGATCCCGGCCACGCTGCTCGACGGCGAGCGCGGCGACGAGGGCGTCCAGCGCGTGGTGCTGCCGCCCGGCTCGGCGCCGCTGAGCCGGGAGGTCCTGGCGGTGAGCCGCCCCGGCACGCGGCCCCCGGTGGCCGACGAGCTGGTCGCGCTGCTGACCCGGGCGCTGCGGGGTGTCAGGGCATGACCTCCCCGGGGAGGTCCAGGAGATGCTCGTCCGCCCCGCGGGAGACCGCGCTGCCGACGCCTCCCTCGCCGGGGAACTCCGCCGCCCAGACGTAGGTGTGCGACAGGTCCACGAGGACGGCGGCGACGGCCGCGCCCGCGCCGAGCAGCGGGCGCCGCCCGCCGTACGGCAGCGGGCGCGCCGGGCGGTCTCCTGGCGGGCACCGGCCGCGCTGGTGACGCGGTCCAGCACGATGGCCATGACGACGATGGCGAGGCCCGCGTTGAACGCGGTGCCGACCTGGAGCGACTGGAGGGCCAGGACGACGGTCCGGGCCGACCGGCGTCAAAGGGTCGGCGGAGGACGATCACGCGATGCCGTCCCTTCCCCACCGGACCCCCACCCGACCCCGGGCGCTCACGATTTCCGCGTCGACGGCGCCTCAACCGCCCTATTTCTCAGGTGACTTGACCGAGGAAGGAATGCAGGGCGGCGACGAGTTCGGCGGGGGCGTCCTCCTGCACGAGATGGCCGGCGCCCGCGAACACCTCGAAGCGCGCGCCGGGCACGAGCGCGGCGAGTTCACGGCCCTTCGCGACCGGGATCCAGTTGTCCTCCTCGCCCCAGCACACGAGCACGGGGATGCCGATGTCGCCGAAGCGGCTCTGGATCTCGTCGGTGTGGCGCTGGTCGGCCTGGGCGATCTGGCGGTAGAAGGCCGCCTGCCCCGCGGGATCCAACCACGGCTCGACGAGCCGTTCCAGGACGTCGGGGCGCAGCCCGGGACCGCCGGTGGAGGAGATGTACGCACGGACGAGCGCGGCGTGCAGCGCGGGCGGCAACTGTGCCAGCACGTCGGAGTGTTCGCGCACCAGCCGGAAGAAGGGCGAGCCCCAGGGGGCGAGGGCGACCGGGTCGACCAGGGCGAGGGCACGATAGCGGGCGCCGTGCAGGAGGTGGGCACGCAGGGCGACGGCTCCGCCGATGTCGTGGGCGACGACGAGGGGTTCGCCGAGGCCCCAGTGGGCGAGCAGTTCGGTGAGGACGTGGGCCTGGGCGGCAAGGGACACGTCCTGACCGGCCGTCTTCTCGGACCGCCCGTAGCCGGGCATGTCCCAGACGAACACCTGGTGGTCCCGGGCGAGCGCGCGGGCGACGCCCCGCCAGACGTAGGAGGAGAACGGGGTGCCGTGCGACAGGACGACCGGGGGACCGTCGGAGGGACCCAGGCGGTCCCAGCGGACGGCGCCGGTCGGGCCGGTGAAGGTGTGGGCGGGCAGCCAGTCGGTCTCGGAGGTCATTCCTCTCCCGGATGGAGGTCGACGGACACGGTCCCTCCACTCTCACCGAACTCCGGCTCGCCGCCGACCCGGCGCGCGGGCCGGTCACGGTGTTGCTTGCTGCGCGTATATTTTCACTGTGAGCAACTACAGCCCTGCCCCGGAGACTCCGACTCCGCAGGCCGGCGGCGTGCAGTCGGTGGACCGCGCCATCAGTGTCATGGAGATCCTCGCGCAGCGTGGCGAGGCCGGGGTGAGCGAGGTCGCCGCCGAGATCGACGTCCACAAGTCGACCGCCTTCCGGCTCCTCGGCGCGCTGGAGGCCCGCGGACTGGTCGAGCAGGCCGGCGAGCGTGGCAAGTACCGGCTCGGCTTCGGCATCGTGCGGCTGGCCGGTGCCGTCACGGGCCGTATCGACATCACCCGGCAGGGCCGTCCGATCTGCGAGCGGCTCGCGGAGGAGCTGGGCGAGACGGTCAACATCGCGGTGCTGCGCGAGCACTACGCGATCAACCTCTACCAGGTGCGCGGTCCGGGTGCCATCACCGCGCACAACTGGGTGGGCCAGCTGACGCCGTTGCACGCCACGTCGAGCGGCAAGGTCCTGCTCGCGCACCTGCCCGCCGGGGAGCGCGCGGAGCTGCTGACGCGGGCCGGCCTGAAGAAGGTCACCCCGCACACCGTCACGGCCCGGACGAAGCTGGAGGAGGACCTGGCCGGGGTGCGGGAGCGCGGATACTCCACCACCCGTGAGGAGTTGGAGATCGGGCTGCACGCCATGGCCGCGCCGGTGCGTGACCGCGACGGCGAGGTCATCGCCGCGCTCAGCGCCTCCGGCCCGGCCTACCGGCTCACCGAGGAGCGCATGCACGCGATGGCCCCGCTGCTGATCAAGGGCGCCGAGGAGATCAGTCACCGGATGGGTTTCCTGGGCTGACCGCAGCCCTCAGCCGTCGGTCAGGCGGGGCGTCGGCCGCTCCGGTCCGCAGGGTCGAATTCCGAGGCGTGCAGCGGGCATTCGACCGCACGCCCCTCCAGTCATTCGCCCGCGCGCCCCTCCAGCCGTCCGGCACCGACCCGGCCCCTCTCCGACCCCCGGAAGAACCGAACGACGGGCGTGGACAAGGGAGTCGGACGTCACCGGCACCGCCCGTCGACGGACCACCCCGCCGCGACCACCCCGCCGCGACCACCCCGCCGCGACCGTCACTGCGTGACCCGTTCCGCTCGCGACTCGTCCATGCCATGCTCATGCGGACTCATTCGTGAACTACGTTCACATGCATGACCATTGGCTGACTCGGAGGGTGGAGATGAGAACGAGATCCCGACTGGGTGTCCTGCTGGTGGCACTGGCCGCGTTCACCACGGGGGCCCTGCCGGCCGCGACCGCGGGGGCCCAGGAGCGGCAGTCGCCCCGTGTGCCGCACACCGTCGTCCTGGACGGCACCCGTATGCAGCGGACCAAGGCCCGCCTCGAGCACGGCGATCCTCAACTGCGCCCGGCGGTGCGGTCGTTGCGCGCCCGTGCCGACGCCTGGCTGGACCAGGGTCCGTGGACGGTCGTCGACAAGCCCCGGCCCGCGCCCGGCGGCGACGTCCACGACTATCTGAGTCAGGCCCCCTACTGGTGGCCCACCACTCCCCCGACCGCGGACAACCCGTGGGGCTGCCCGTACGAGCAGCGCGACGGCGAGCGCAATCCCGAGGTGGACTCCGGCACCGACCGCCAGGACCTGGAGAAGACGTTCGACTCGTCGTACGACCTCTCCCTGGCCTGGTACTACACCGGGGAGCGGAAGTACGCCGAGAAGGCCGCGCGGGTGCTGCGCACGTGGTTCCTCGACCCGGCCACCCGGATGAACCCGAACCTCGACCACGCGCAGTTCATCCCGTGCCGGTACGACGGCCGCGCGATCGGGATCATCGACTTCTCGCAGTCCTACACCGCCGTCCTCGACGCGGTCGCCCTGCTGGAGACGGGGGCACCCGGCTGGACGGCGGAGGACCGCACGGCGATGAAGGAGTGGAACGCCGACTTCCTGACCTGGCTGCGGGACAGCGACTTCGGGCGGCAGGAGGCCGCGGCCACCAACAACCACGGCACCTTCCACGATCTGCAGGTCGCGGGCCTGGCGTTGGCGACCGGCGACCGGGAGCTGGCCCGCCGGACCGTGCTGGACGCCGGCGCCCGGCGTATCGCGCCGCAGATCGCGTCCGACGGCGGCCAGCCCCAGGAACTCGCCCGCACCCGCAGCTGGCACTACTCGACGTTCGATCTGGTCGCCTACACGCGGCTGGCGGCGATCGGCCGCCATGTCGGGGTGGATCTGTGGGCCTACGAAGGACCGGAGGGGCAGAGCCTGTTCAAAGCGGTGGACTATCTGCTGCCCGCCGCGACCGGCGCCGCGCCCTGGCCGCATCCGGAGCTGGAGTTCCACCGCTTCGCGGCGACGGACGTCGTGCACGCGGCGGCCGACGCCGGGGACCGCCGGGCCCGGAAGGCCGTCCCCCTGCTCGAGGAGCCGCCGGGCGGCGACCTGTGGGCCCTGCGCCCGGCGGCGGAACAGCTGGACTCGATCGCGGGATGACCGGCGGCCCGGCGGCTCAGACCGTGGAGAGGTCGATGGCGCGGTCGACGTCGGCGGGCCGCAGAACCCGAAGGATGCCCTCCAGCAGGTAGTAGTCGGCGTACGGGAGGGAGATCTCGACGCCGTCCTCGGCCGGGCGGTTGCGGGTGCAGCGGGCCACCACCGCGTCCGCCCGGTCCGACTCCGTCGTCAGGCACGTCCGCGCCAGCGCGGTGAGCATCCGGAGCGCCACCTCGCGGTACCGCTGCCGTCCGGTGGCGGCGGCCAGGTCGAGGAGGCCGCAGGCCATGATCGCGCCGGCGGAGGCGTCCTTGACGTCGTGGGGCTGCTGCGGGGCGCGGAAGTCCCACACCGGGACGTGATCCGGGGTGAGGGCGCCGACGGCGTAGTCGGCGAGGGCGCGCGCGGTGGCGAGGAAGTCGGTGTCACCGGTCCTGCGGTACATGGTGGTGAACCCGTAGATGCCCCACGCCTGTCCGCGCGACCAGCACGAGGTGGGGCTGTACCCCTGCACGGTGTTCGGCCCGAGGGGGGTGCCGTCGGCCGGGTCGAAGTCGTACACGTGCGGGGTCGAGCCGTCCGGGCGGGGGAAGACGCGCCGCGCGGTCCGCGCGTGCTCGACGGCGATGTCCAGGTAGCGGCCGTCGCCGGTCTGCTCGCTCGCGAAGGCCAGCAGGTCGAGGTTCATCATCGTGTCGATGATGACCCGGCCCGCGTTGGCCGGGTCGTTCAGGCCGCCCCAGGCACGGATGAAGCGCCCGCGCGGGTTGTACCGGCGGATGAGCGAGTCCGCCGCACGCAGGGCGCCCGCCCGCCAGGCGTCGTCGCCGGTCAGCCGCCACGCGGTGACCCAGGAGGGGTAGAAGAGGAAGCCGAGGTCGTGGGTGCCGGTGTCGTGCTGACGCGGTGCCAGCTTTTGGGCCGAGGCGAGGGCCCGGGTACGGAACGCGTCGTCGCCGCTGTACAGCCAGGCCATCCACAGCGTGCCCGGCCAGAAGCCGCCGACCCAGTCGCCGTTCTGCGAGTACACCCACTTCTCGAATCTGGTGCCGACCGGGAAGGCGGTCACCCCGGGTGAGACGGCGGCGAGCTTGCCGACCGCATAGTCGGCCGCCGTGCGCAGTGTGCGCAGGTCCGGGGCGGGTGCCGTCGGCTCCATGGCCGCGGCGGGCGCCGGTAAGGCACCCGCCGTCGCGGCTCCGGCCGCCGTGGCCAGCACAGTACGCCGGGAAACACTCATGCGGACTCCTCCAACTGCTCGGTGGGGGAACGGAGTTGACCGAGCCTTGCATGAGCCGTGCCGAGCTGTACACCCACGTGGGCGATGTTCATTCACCTGAACGTCTGGGGGTCCCTGGCGTCGTCCCGTTCGCCCTCCGCCTGGGACGGCTCCGTCCTCGGGACGTCCGGGTGCTGCTCCGCCGCCGTGCGTTCCGCCGGTTCGTCGCGTTCCCCCTCGGCCTGGGACGGGGTGTGCGAGTACAGCCAGCGGTCGTAGTACGAGGCTCCGCTCTTCATGGCCGACCTCCCTCGACGGTTGTCTCCATGCTCCCCCCGGTGCGGCCGGCCGACCAGCTCAGCCGGTGATCCCCAGGCGGGCGCAGGCGGCGCGCAGCTCCGGGCCGCAGATCTGCCCGACGGTGTAGACGCCCGGGCGCACCAGGGTCCGCTCCACGTCCCCGGCCTTCACCTCGGCGGGGTTCAGCAGGATGGCCGGGATGTCCCGGCGGGTGGCGCTGTCGACCGTGGTGGTGGCCACGTCCTCGGCGGACTCGCCCCGGCCGAGGGCCACGGCCATGGCGGCGGCCGCGGCGGCCTCCTTCTCGAACGGCTTGTACACGGTCATGTACTGCTCGCCGGCGACGACGCGGCGCACGGCCTCCAGGTCGGCGTCCTGCCCGGTGACCGGCGGCGGCTTGTCGACCCCGGCCTTCCTGAACGCGGAAACCACTCCGGCGGCGATGGCGTCGTTGGCGGCCAGGACCCCGCTGATGCGGTCCGCCCCGAGGGCGGAGATCGCGGCCGACATGTTCGCGTGGGCGCTCTCCTGGCTCCAGCCCGCGGTGTCGTAGGAGCGGGCGATGGTCACCTCGCCCGCCAGGACGGACAGCGCGCCGCGCCGGAACCAGCCCGCGTTGGCGCTGCTCGGGTCGCCGTTCATCATCACGACGGTCCGGCCGTCGCCGCGGGCCCTCATGGCCGTCAGCAGCGCCTCGCCCTGGAGTCTGCCGACGCGCGCTCCGTCGAAGCTCACGAAGCCCGAGACGGGTCCCTCGGCGAGGCGGTCGTAGGCGACGACGGGGACACCGGCGCGGCGTGCCTCCTGGATCGAGGAGCGCAGCGCCTTGCTGTCGGCCGGATCGAGGATCAGCACCTCCACCCCCTTGGTGATCATGGAGGTGATCTGGTCGCGCTGGCGGGCCGCGTCGGCCTCGGCGTTGGCGTACACCACCCGGCAGCCCGCGCACAGCCGCGCGACGTGCTTCTCGATCAGCGGTTTGTCCGCGTGCTCCCAGCGAGGGGTCACCCGGTTCGGGAGCAGCAGGCCGACGGTGAAGCTCTCCCGGCCGGCCTCGTCGTCCGAGCCGCAGCCGGCCAGGGACACCGTCAGCAGCCCCGCGACGAGCGCAGCGGCGACGTGCAGCGTACGGGTGCGCATCCTGGCTCCCTCCCTCGCGTTCAGGGCGCGCGGCCGGCAGCAGCACGGCCCGGCACGGTGACCTCGCTCCACACCTGTTTGCCGCCGGCCACCGGAAACGATCCGGAGGACTCCGACACCGCCTCGACCAGCAGCAGCCCCCGGCCGCCGGTCGACTCCCAGTCCACGATGACGGGCTTTGCGGGGGCGCGCGGCGAGGAGTCGCTGACGCAGACGCGCACCCGGTCGCCCCGCAGGACCAGGTCGAGCCGGACGGAGCCCTGGGTGTGCACGAGGGCGTTGGTGACCAGTTCGGAGACGACGAGCAGCACCGCGTCGGCCGCGTCCTCGACATGCCAGCGCCGCAGGATGCGCGCGGTGAACCGGCGGGCGTGCATCACCGCGTCGGGGAGCCGCCACACCACCCAGCCGGCCCGGATCGGCTTGGTCCGCATGCCGTCGTAGCGCAGGAGCAGCAGCGCCACGTCGTCCTCGCGGCGGCCGCCGTCGCCGAGCAGCTGGTCGGCAGTGCGGGGCAGGTCGGACGGGTCGGCGGCGGCGAGCGCGGCGCGGGTGCGTTCCATACCGACGTCGAGCGGCAGGTCGGCGGCCTCCACGAGCCCGTCGGTGACGAGCGCGAGGACGGTGCCGGTGCCGAGCGCGACCGCCGTCATCGGGAACTCCGCGTCGGCGAGGACCCCGAGCGGGGGGCCTCCCTCGACCAGCACCTCCTCGGTGGTGCCGTCGGGGTGGCGCAGCAGGGGTGCCAGATGCCCGGCCCGTACGAAGAGGAAGTTGCCCTCCTCCATGTCCAGTTCGACGTAGCAGCAGGTGGCGAAGAGGTCGGTCTCCATGCCGGTCAGGAGGCGGTTGGCGTGGGCCATGACGACGTCGGGTGGGTGCCCCTCGACGGCGTAGGCCCGCACCGCCGTCCGCATCTGGCCCATGATCGTGGCGGCTCCCGCGCTGTGCCCCTGCACATCGCCGATGACGAGGGCGACCCGGTCGTCGGACAGCGCGATGACGTCGTACCAGTCGCCGCCGACCTGCAGGCCCCGCCGGGCGGGCAGATAGCGGGCGACGGCCGTGCCGCCCGGCAGCTCGGGCAGCCGCCGCGGCAGCAGGCTGCGCTGGAGCATGGTCGCCAGCTCCTGCTCGGCGTCGTGCGCGTGCGCCCGTTTGAGGGACTGCCCGACCAGCGCGGCGGTGGCGGTGAGCAGAGACCTCTCCTCGGGGGTGAACTCGTGCGGCCGCTCCCAGCCGACGAGGCACACCCCTGCCACGCTGCCCTTGGCGGGCAGGGGCAGCACGGCGAGCCCGCCGGAGCCGATGCCCGCGAGCGCGGGTTCCAGGGGGGTTCCGGCGGGCCAGAGGTCCATCCGGCCGTCCCGCAGGGCGAGTTGCAGGGTGGGTACGGCGCCGATCGGGGCGTCGGGCCACTCCGAGCGCCACTGCGCCCGCCACACCTGGGGCCAGGCCGAGGGTTCGGGCGGGTCGAGCAGGGTGACGACGAGCCGGTCGTCGCGGATGTCGGCCAGCGCCACCCGGTCGGCGCCCAGCGGCTCGCGCAGCGCGGTGACGGCGACCCGGCCGACGTCCTGGACGGTGACGGCGTCGTCGAGGGCGGCGGTCAGCCACTGGATGCGGGACACATCGTCGGTGGTGCCGTGCTCCACGGAGGTGGCCGTGACCACGCCCAGCACCTCCTCGGGCCGGTCGCCGGCGGCGGGGCGCACCCGGCAGCTCAGGCTGAGCCAGCGTAGTTCGCCGGAGGGGCGGCGGACCCGGAACTCCAGTTCCCTGCGGACGGGGGCCTGCGAGGTCGGTTCGAGGACGGCCATCAGCGCGGGCATGTCCTCCGGGACGGCGTGTCCGAGCAGGGATTCCACCTTGCCGTCGAAGGCGTCCGGGGTGGTGCCGACCAGTTCGAGCAGGGTCTCGTCCGCGTCGATCAGGCCGGTCTCGGGGACGATGACGAAGGAGCCGGCGCGCATGGCGTGCAGGGCGCGGGCGAGCAGGTGGGGGGGTGCGGTGCCGGCCCGTTCGGCGCCGAGCAGACGGCCGACGTTGTCGGCGTAGCACTCCAGGAAGCGCTGCTGTCCGGCGTCGAAGCCGTCCGCCGAGGTGCCGACGACGACGAGGCAGCCCAGCCCGCCGTCCGCGCCGCGCAGGGGCAGTGCGCCGAGCGAGATGCCGCCCGCCCGGGGCGGGGTGGGCGCTCCCTCGGGGTAGGAGGCGAGGGCTGCCGCGTTCAGCCACAGCGGGCGGCCGGTGCGGAAGGCGTGGGCGGCGGCGGAGCCGCCGGTCGCGGAGAGGGCGGGCGGCAGCCGGTACTCCGGGGAGTCCCAGCCGGCCGAGTCCAGCAGCCGCAGCTCGGGTTCGTCCGGGTCGGCCGCATAGACGGCGGCGAGCGCAGTCCCCGCGAAGGTCAGCGCCCGGCCGCCCGAGGCGGCCTGTCCCGCCGTGAGCGCCGCACCGGAGCCCGTGATGCCGGCCTCCGGTGCGTCCGGCCCCGGAACCCCGGTCCGGGCACGGCCGTCATGAGGCATGTCCGCAACCTTCCTCCCGTCCCTGCCGGAGGTGCTGGGGGAGATCGGGGGCGCCCTCACGCGGGAGGCGCACGGGAACCCGGGACACCAGAATCGCATATCCGGATGATCCGGACATATTCATTCGAGGGCCCCTTTCGTCCGCTGGTGGGAGCGCTGTACTTGCGTTCGCCGATCGACCGGGCCGGTGTCAGACTGACCAGGTGGTCGTCTTGCCGCCGCCACGGAGCACGCACCGGCCGGGAGCCGGGCTCCGGCGCGTGGCCGCACGGTCGGCCCGCCTTCCACCCGGCCCGACGCAGGGCGTCTGAGCCGGCCGGCCGGCGGGCGTCACCGCCGGCCCGCACCGGCCGCCACCGGCTTCGCCGACGCGCCACGGCATCGCCGGCCCCGGCGGTGCCGCCCCGGCACGCTCGGGAGGTCTTCCGTATGAGAACTCGCATACGGGACACCGCCGTCGCCCTGGTCGCGGCGTCCACGGCCGTCGCCCTCGGAGCCTGCGGGTCGGACGGCGCCGGCGGCACCGGCGACGGGAACGGACCGAAGATCGGGATCCTGCTGCCGGACAACACAACGGCCCGCTGGGAGACCCAGGACAGGCCCCTGCTGGAGAAGGAGATCGAGAAGCGCTGCCGCGACTGCACGGTCGAGGCCGCCAACGCGAAGGCCGACGTCGCGGCGCAGCAGCAGCAGATGGACTCGATGATCGCCAACGGGGCCGACGCCCTGCTGCTCGTGGCGGTGGACGCCCGGGCGATGGCCTCGGCGGTCCGCAAGGCGGAGGAGGCCGGCATCCCGGTCATCGCCTACGACCGGCTGGCCGACGGGCCGATCGCCGGGCACGTCTCCTTCGACGGCGAGGAGGTCGGCCGGCTCCAGGGCAACGCGCTGCTCAAGGCGATGGGCGACGAGGTGCCCGGCGCCGAGATCGTCATGATGAACGGCGACCTCAGCGACCCCAACGCCGTGCTGTTCAAGCGCGGCGCCCTGTCGGTGCTGCAGGGCAAGGTGAAGATCGGCAAGGCGTACGACACCCTGCAGTGGCGGCCCGAGGCGGCCAACCAGAACATGTCCGCCGCCATCGCGGCCCTCGGCGGCGACAGCATCGACGGGGTGTACGCCGCCAACGACGGACTGGCCGCCGGCAGCATCTCCTCGCTCCGGGCGAACCAGGTACGTCCGCTGCCCCCGGTCACCGGGCAGGACGCCGAACTCGGCGCCGTGCGCCGCATCGTCGAGGGCACGCAGTACATGACCGTCTACAAGCCGTTCCTGCCCGAGGCGACCGCGGGCGCCGAGATGGCCGTGGCGGCGGCCCGCGACGAGAACCTGGACCGGGTGGCCGACGACGAGGTGACGACCCGTGACGGGCACCGGGTGCCGACGGTGACGCTCGCCCCGGTGCCCGTGACCGTGAACAACGTCAAGGACACCTTGGTGAAGGACGGCGTGTACACGGTCCGCCAGATCTGTGTCCCCGACCTCGCCGCCGCCTGCCGTACGGCCGGACTGACCTGACCACCGGTCCGGCCCGGCCGGACGTCACGGGAAGGAGATCGTCTCCGTGTCCTCTCCCCCACTGCTGGCCCTGCGCGGCGTGAGCAAACGCTACGGCGCCGTGGAGGTCCTCACCGACATCGACCTGGAGATCCGGGCCGGACAGGTCGTCGCGCTGCTCGGCGACAACGGCGCCGGCAAGTCCACGCTGGTCAAGGTGATCTCCGGGGTGTCCCCGGCCGACCGGGGCGTGATCGAGTGGGAGGGCCGCGCCGTCCAGATCCGGCGCCCCGCCGACGCCCGCGAGCTGGGGATCGCGACCGTCTACCAGGACCTGGCCCTGTGCGGGAACCTCGACGTCGTCGGCAATCTGTTCCTCGGCCGCGAGATCCGCCGGTACGGCTTCCTCGACGAGATGGAGATGGAACGCCGCACCCTGCAGCTGCTGGAACGCCTGACCCGGGGCCTGCCCGATCTGCGGGCCCCCGTCGTCTCGCTGTCCAGCGGTCAGCGGCAGACGGTCGCCATCGCCCGCTCGCTCCTCGGCGACCCGCGGCTGATCCTGCTGGACGAGCCCACCGCGTCGCTGGGGTTCCAGCAGAGCACCGAGGTCCTGGACCTCGTCGACGAGCTGCGCGACCGGGGCATGGGCGTGCTCCTCATCAGCCACAACATGGGCGACGTCAAGGCCCTGGCGGACCGGGCCGTCGTGCTGCGGCTGGGCCGCAACAACGGCTTCTTCGACGTGAACACCGCCTCGCAGGAGCAGATCATCTCGTCCATCACCGGCGCGACGGAGAACACGCCCCGCCGGCCGGCGCACCAGGAGGCGACGTGGTGAAAGGGACCCGCACCGTGGCGGACGACCGGCGCACCGGGTCCTCCGCATCCCCGGCCGGGGACGGCCGCGGCCCCCGGGGGCGGGCCGTGGCCGGCACGCTGGAACGCTGGACGGCCGTCACCCGCCGCAGGCTGCGGGCCGGCGAGGTGGGCTCGATGCCCGTGGTGGTCGTCCTGGCCATCGTCTGGATCACCTTCCAGTCCCTGAACGACAACTTCCTCTCCCCGCGGAACCTGTCCAACCTCAGCGTGGACATCGTGGGCACCGGCCTGATCGCCGTAGGCATCGTCTTCGTCCTGCTGCTCGGCGAGCTCGATCTGTCCGTCGGGGCGATCAGTGGACTGGCGGGGGCCGTCTTCGCCGTGCTGAACGTGCAGAACGGTGTGCCCGAATGGCTGTCCCTGATCATCGCCGTGCTGGCCGGCACCGTCGCGGGCGCCGTGCAGGGCTACTCCTTCGCGAGAACCCGGGTGCCCGCGTTCGTCGTCACCCTCGCGGGACTGCTCACCTGGAACGGCCTGATGCTCTACGTCCTGGGCACCAGCGGCACCATCAACCTGGACGAGAACGGCCTGGTGGCTCAGCTGACCAGCTACTACTTCACCCAGGACGCCGTCGCCTACGCGGTGGCCGCGCTGGCGGTGGGACTCGTCCTGCTGGTGGCCTGGCTGGACCGGCGGCGCCGGGTGGCCGCCGGGATGCCGCACCGGTCGCTCCAGGTGATCGTCGCGAGGGCCGGAGGGCTCGCGGTCATCGCGTTCACGGCCGCGTACCTGCTCAACCGGTTCCAGGGGCTGCCGCTCGCGCTGCTGATCTTCCTCGTGGTGGTGGCCGGCCTCGACATCGTGCTGCGGCGCACGCACTACGGACGGCAGGTGTACGCCCTCGGCGGCGGGGTGGAGGCCGCCCGCCGGGCCAGTCTCGCCGTGACCCGGGTGCAGACGGCGGTGCTCGCCGTGTCCGGGACCATGGCCGCCATCGGTGGGCTGTTCCTGGCCTCGCGCATCACCTCGGTGAGTCAGAGCTCGGGCGCGGGCGTGCTGCTGCTCAACGCGATCGCGGCCGCCGTGATCGGCGGGACCAGCCTGTTCGGCGGGCGGGGCTCGACCTGGTCGGCGGTGCTCGGCATGCTCGTCATCCAGTCGATCGCCTCGGGCATGGCCATCACGGACACCCCGGCGGCCATCCAGTTCATGATCACCGGCGGGGTGCTGTTCGCGGCGGTGGTCATCGACGCGCTGTCCCGCCGCACGCAGGAAACCCACGGCCGCGCGTGACCCCGCGAGCGCGGCGCCGGGCAGGCGGGAGGTGAGGGCGTTGCTGGCCGTGAACCCGACGGACGGTGACGCGGTCCTGGCCACCTTCGGCGCCCTCGGCGTCCTGGTGGTGATCTTCGCCGAGTCCGGTCTGCTCGTGTTCGGCTTCTTCCTGCCCGGCGACACCCTGCTCCTCCCGGCCGGCGTGCTGTGCGCGGCCGGTGCCGGCCAGGGGCCGAGCCTGGTGCTGTGGCAGGTCCTGGTGTGCGCGGCCGCCGGGGCCCTGCTCGGCGGCCAGGTCGGCTATCTCATCGGACGCCACGGCGGCCGGGCCCTGCTCGCCCGCACCTCCAGACCCCGCGTGCGCGAGGCGGCGGCCCGCGCGGAGACCCTGCTCGCCCGCTACGGCTACGGCAAGGCCCTGGTGATCGGCCGTTTCGTGCCGCTGGTCCGCACGGTCCTGCACCCGGCGGCCGGCGCGCTCGGCGTGCCCGCGCGGACGTTCACGGTGTGGCAGATCGTCGGCGGACTGCTCTGGTCCCAGAGCCTCGTCCTGGCCGGCTATGCGCTGGGGCACTCCGTCCCGGACATCGAGTCCTATCTGCTCCCCCTGGTCGCCGTCGTCGTGGTGCTCTCCCTGCTGCCCGCCCTCCCCGTCCTCGCCCGGTCCCGCCGCGAGCGCCGCGACCGCTGAGCCCGCGGAACGCGCTGCAACCCCCTCGCAACCTTGCGTGTGATGCGCTGGGCCCATGTATGAGGAGACCCCGCGCGTCGAACTCACCCCCGCGGCCGCCGATCTGCTCCGGCGGCTGCACGCCGCCCACGGGCCGCTGATGTTCCACCAGTCCGGCGGCTGCTGCGACGGCAGCGCGCCCATGTGCTACCCGGAGGGCGAGTTCCGCACCGGCGGCTCCGACGTGCTGCTCGCCGAGCTGGAGGTCGAGGGCGTCGCGACGCCGGTGACGTTCTGGATGTCACGCGCCCAGTACGAGGCGTGGCGGCACACCCGGCTGATCGTCGACGTGGTCGAGGGGCGGGGCAGCGGATTCTCCCTGGAGGCACCCGAGGGAGTGCGTTTCCTCATCCGTTCCCGCGTCGTCGGCGCTCAGTGACGTCGCAGGCCGTCGCCGTCTGGTGCACTTCCCCCGAGTCCTGCCACATTTGACGTGACCTCAGGGGGGATCGTGACGCTTCACCGGACGAGATCCGGCACGGCCCGGGCGGCGCTCACGCTGCTCACGGCGTTCGGCGCGCTGGCCGGTGCGGCCCTCACGGGGGCGGCACCGGCCGGCGCCGTACAGCGGGGCACCCGGATCGCGCCGGGTGTGGTCTACGACGAGTTCGACATCGCGGCGGCGAGGGGCACGGCGCACGCCCACGTTCTCACCGTCGACCTGCGGGAGCGGCGGGTCCGCCTGGGCCTGCTGCACCCCGGGGCGGTGGCCGCGCGGGCCCCGGTCTCCCGGCAGGCGGCCGCGCTGGGAGCCGTCGCCGGGGTGAACGGCGACTTCTTCAACATCAGCGAGACCCAGCACCCCGGTGTCCAGGCGACCGGGGCGAGCGTGGGCCCGGCGATCGCGCGGGGCCGGGTGCTGAAGGGCGCGGTGCCGGACGGCCAGCGCTTCGGCCCGGCGCTGCCGCCCGGCACGAGCACCGCGGACGTGTTCGGGGTGGGCACCGACCGGCGGGCCCGGCTGGACCGCCTGCGCCTCACCGGCTCCGTCCGCACCCCCGAGGGTGTGCTGCCGTTGCGCGGGCTGAACCAGTACGCGCTGCCGGTCGGCTCGGTCGGTGCGTTCACGGCGGCCTGGGGCAGCGCCTCCCGGGTGCGGGCCACCTGCGGCACGGACACCGACCGGGCGGCCCCGTGCAGCACGGACACCTACGAGGTGACGGTCCGTCGCGGGCGGGTCGTTGCGGCCTCGGACACCCCCGGTGGCGGCCCGGTGGCCGCGGGCACCACGGTCCTCGTGGGCCGGGAGGAGGGGGCACGGCGGCTGCGGAAGTTCTTCGTGGGCGAGCGGGTGACGGTACGGCACCGGCTGGTGGCGGCGGCGTCACGGGTTCCGTACCGCTTCGCGCTCGGCGGCTATCCGGTGCTGTCGGGCGGCCGGCCGTTGCCCGGCCTGGACGACCGGACGTCGGCGGTGCGCACCGCCGTCGGTGTCGCGGACGGCGGCCGGCGCGTGCTGCTGCTCGCGCTGGACGGCGCACCCGCGTACCGCACCGGCCTGACCGTCGCGGAAGTGGCGGCGGTCATGCGGGGGTTGGGGGCGGTGCACGCCTTCAGCCTGGACGGCGGCGGTTCCTCGACCCTGGTCGCCCGGGCGCCGGGCTCGCCGGCCGTCTCCGTGCGCAACCATCCGTCCGACGGAGCGGAGCGGCCGGTCGCCAACGGCATCGGGGTGTTCTTCACGGGCTGAGCCTCACGGCCTCAGGCCGCTGACGATGTCCGCCGTGGCGGTCAGGCCGCTGTGGATGGTCGGCGCCATGCTGGTGCTGGCCAGGTAGAAGCCGAGCAGCAGGCACACCAAGGCGTGACTGATCTTCAGTCCGCCGTTGCGGACGAAGATCACCGCCAGAATGAACAGCAGCAGTACCACCGAGATGGAAATCGCCATCGTCAACCTCCTCCGCCACGCCGTCACGCCCGGTTCACGGCGTTCGGCCGCAAGTGTGGCGTAGCGGAGGGTTCGTCCGGGCGGCTGACCTGTCCTCCGAACGTGTGATGTTCGACGGCTTAGGGTCTTTCGTTTGGATCAGGCCGGATCAGGGAGCGGGGTCTGGTGCCGTGCATCGCAAGGCGGAGGAGGGCGCCATGGCGGAGCCATGGCAACCGAAGCCCGGCATGATCCAAACGAGAGGCCCTAGGGCTGAGCGCGGTGGTGGTTGTCGAGGAACGCCTCCAGTCCGGCGAGGTCGTCGGTGTTGAGGTGGTCGACGCCGGCGGCGAGCAGTTCGGCCCAGAGGGCGTCGCGGGCGGGACCCGGTGTGTCGGGGGTGGCCCAGAACCGGACGCTCTGGCCGCGCGCGTGGGCGGCGCCGGTGAGCGTGCGCAGCTTGCGGCGTTCGGCGTCCGGGAAGGGACCGGTGCCGAGCCAGGTGAAGTTCAGCGTCCAGTTGTCGCTGATCAGCGGGATGAGGGAGGCGGACGCCGCGCTGCCGAGGTCGGTGAGACGGCCGTCGTAGAAGGCGTGGCGGACCTGCTGGGCCTCCATCGGGGCGCGGGCGGCGCGGTCGCCGGAGACGACGGCGGTGACCGGGCCCGGGTGCACCCGGCCGTGGGCGTAGGTGGTGAACAGGTGCCGGTGGCGGGCGAGAACCCGGTCGAGTGCCAGGTAGGTCGAGGCGCCCTCGGTCTTGAGGTCGATCAGCAGCTGGAACGACCGCCGGCCGCCGGGATACACCCGGCCGTGGTGGGCCCGGACGCGGGCGGCGAGCGGGTCTAGGTACAGGGCCTCCAGGGTGCGCGCGGGGTCCAGGTCCTCCGGGCCGTGCGCCACCAGGAGCCGGCCGTCGACGAGGTGGACGTCCGCCTCGACGCTGCCGAAGCGGTGGTCGAGGGCGTCGAGGAGGGGACGCGGGTGCTCGTAGTCGTTGTGGGCGTGCGCCCGCCACAACGGGCGGGGGTGGTGCGGGTGTTCGCCTGCCTGGGCGCGGGGCGCGGGAAGGGCGGCCGCGCCGGCGAGGGCGGCGCCGAAGGTGGTGAGGGCTCTGCGACGGGTGGTGGGTGCCATGCTTCGCCTCCGTGTCGGGCGGGACGGGACCGCAGCGAGTATGCGATCCCGGGGTGCCCGAACAGCAGGGGCCGGGGCGGGAATTGGCCGAACCGCCGCCCCTCGTTCACCTCACCGGCGCACCGCGCGCGGGAAGCCCGCCCCTGCCGGGACGGGCTTCCGCGGGTTCCGCTCGGGTATCTCAGGGAGCCTGGAGATCGACCAGTTCGGCCAGCGCCGCACGGTGGACGCCCGCCGTGCCGTAGGCGAGGGAGTCGGCCTTGGCCCGCTTCAGGTACAGGTGGACCGGGTGTTCCCAGGTCATGCCGATCCCGCCGTGCAGCTGCAGGGCCTCCTCTGCGGCGTGCACGGCGACCGGGGACGCGTAGGACTGGGCGACGGCGACCGTCACGTCGGTGTCCTCGCCGGTCGCCAGCGCGTCGGCGGCCGCGCGGGCGGCGGCGCGCAGGTTGACGACCTCCAGCCACAGCTGGGCGAGCCGGTGCTTGAGCGCCTGGAAGCCGCCGACGGGGCGGTTGAACTGCTTGCGCTCCTTCAGATAGCGGACCGTCTCGGTCAGCGTCCACTCGGCGAGCCCCAGTTGCTCGGAGGCGAGCAGACCGGCGCCGGCGCGCAGCGCGCGACGTACGGCGGGCTCGGCGTCACCCAGCAGGCGGCCGGGAACGCCGTCCAGGGTGACCGTGGCCACGGGCCGGGTCAGGTCCAGGGACGGGTGCGGTGTGACCGTCACGGCGTCGGCGTCGACCGCGTACAGCCCGCCGTCGTCGGCCGGGACGAGCAGGACGTCGGCGATCGCGGCGTCCGCGATGCCGGTCAGCTCGCCGTGCAGCGCGCCGCCTTCGTGGCGTACGACCTTGTACGCGCCGCCCGCCGCGGTGTTCAGGGGGAGCGCGAGCGCGGCGCCGGTCGTCGCGGACGCCAGCCTGCCGAGCAGTTCGTCGTCGCCGCACTCCAGGAGGGCCTCGGTGGCCACGACCGCGCTGGTCAGATACGGCACCGGGGCGACGGCCCGGCCCAGCTCCTCCAGGACGACCGCGGCTTCGCGGTGTGTGGCGCCCTGGCCGCCCAGTTCCTCGGGGATCAGCAGACCCGCGAGCCCCATGGTGCCGGCGAGCGCCTTCCAGGCCGCTGTGTCGTGCGGCGCGCCGGACTCGGTGCGGGCGATGACGCCGGGGGCGTCGCAGTGGTCGGCGAGCAGGTCCCGCACGGCGGCCCGCAGCGCCTCCTCCTCCTCGGTGTACAGCAGGTCGGGCTGGGTGCTCATCGGGCGAGGTCCTTCCAGGGGACGTCCTTGTCGGTGCGCGGTTCGGCGGGCAGGCCCAGGACGCGCTCGGCGACGATGTTCAGCAGGACCTCGCTGGTCCCGCCCTCGATGCTGTTGCCCTTGGAGCGCAGGTAGCGGTACCCGGCGTCACGGCCGGTGAAGTCCACGAGCTCCGGCCGGCGCATGGTCCAGTCGTCGTACAGCAGGCCCTCCTCGCCGCGCAGTTCGACCTCCAGGCCGCTGATCTCCTGGTTGAGGCGGGCGAAGGCGAGCTTCATGCCGGCGCCCTCGGGGCCGGGCTGGCCGGCGACGAGCTGCTGGCGCAGCCGTTCGGCGGTGAGGCGGGACACCTCGGCGTCCACCCACAGCCTCAGCAGCCGCTGGTGCAGGTCGTGGGTGCGCAGTTCGGGGCGTTCGCGCCAGGTCTTCGCGACGGGGCCGATCATGCCGCCCTCGCGGGGCAACCTCATGCCGCCGATGGCGACGCGCTCGTTGTTCAGGGTGGTCTGGGCGACCCGCCAGCCGTCGCCGACGGCGCCGAGCCGCCGCGCGTCGGGGATGCGGACGTCGGTCAGGAAGACCTCGTTGAACTCGGCCTCGCCGGTGATCTGGCGCAGCGGACGGACCTCGACACCGGGGTCGGTCATGTCGCAGAGGAAGTACGTGATGCCCGCGTGCTTGGGCACGTCCGGGTCGGTGCGGGCGATGAGGATGGCCCAGCGGGCGAGGTGGGCGCTGGACGTCCACACCTTCTGCCCGTTGACCACCCAGTCCTCGCCCTCCCGTACGGCACGGGTGCCGAGCGCGGCCAGGTCGGAGCCGGCGCCGGGCTCGCTGAAGAGCTGGCACCAGACCTCCTCGCCGGTCCACAGGGGCCGCAGGAAGCGCTGCTTCTGCTCGTCGGTGCCGTACTTGAGGATGGTCGGCGCGGCCATGCCCAGACCGATGCCGATGCGCCGCGGCTCGTTGTCGGGGGCTCCGGCGGCTTCCAGTTCGGCGTCCACGACGGCCTGGAGGGAGCGGGGGGCGTTCAGGCCGCCAAGGCCCTCGGGGTAGTGCACCCAGGCGAGGCCGGCGTCGAAGCGGGCGCGCAGGAAGTCCAGGCGGCCGGTCGTGGCCGGTGGGTGCGCGGCCAGCAACTCCTGGGTGCGGCGGCGCAGTTCGGCGGCGTCGGTCATGCCGCTCCTCCTTCGGTGAGTCCCGGGAGCACGGCGACACGGCCGGTGGTGACGCCGTCGGCGACCCGCTGGACGGCGGCCGCGGCCCCGCTCAGCGGGACGCGCTCGCTCACCAGCGGCTTGACGGCACCCTGGGCGGCCAGTTCGGTGAGCCGTTCGTGGCAGTGCCGGACCAGCTTGGGGTCCTTCGTGTTGTACAGGCCCCAGTGCAGGCCGAGGATCGAGTAGTTCTTCACCAGGGCGTGGTTGAGGGCGGGGCTCGGGATGCTGCCGCTCGCGAAGCCGACGACGACGATCCGTCCCTCGAAGGCGACGACCTTGGCGGACTGGGCGTATGCCTCACCGCCGACGGGGTCGTACACCACGTCGGCGCCCCGGCCGCCGGTCGCCTCCTTGACGGCGGCGATGACGTCCTCGGTGTGCCGGTCGATCACCACGTCGCAGCCGAGCTCGCGGGCCACGGCCGCCTTGGCGGCGCCGCCCACGACCCCGATGACCCGGGCGCCGGCCGCCTTGCCGAGCTGGACGGCGGCGCTGCCGACCCCGCCCGCGGCGGCGTGGACCAGCAGGGTCTCGCCGGCCTCGAGTCCCGCACGGCGGTGCAGGCCGAACCAGCCGGTCTGGTAGCCGATGTGCAGGGCGGCGGCCTCGGCGTCGTCGAGGGCGTCGGGCGCGGGCAGCAGGGCGGCGGCGTCCGCGACGGCGTACTCGGCGAATCCGCCGTGTGGCAGCGCGGGGGTGGCGAGGACGCGGCGGCCGTCCTCGGTCTCGCCGCAGATCTCCACACCGGGCGTGAACGGCAGCGGGGGCCGGACCTGGTACTGGCCCCGGCACATCAGCGCGTCGGGGAAGTTGACGTTCGCGGCGCGCACCTTCAGCAGGACCTGGCCGTCACCGGGCGTGGGGGGCTCGATCGCGTCGAGCCGCATCACCTCGCCCGGTTCGCCGTTGCGGTGCACTTGCCATGCCTGCATGCGGAGCCTCCACGGGGGACTGCGTCGTCTGTCCGGGTCGATTCGCATACTAAGCGGTCGCTTGCCGATCAGGGAACCGTCGGACGCGTCACGTCTGCCGCGGCCGCGCCCGGACGTGCATCCGCTCGCCCTGCGGCCCGAACAGGCTCAGGAACTCCACCGGCCCCTCCCCCGTCGAGCCGAACCAGTGCGGCACCCGGGTGTCGAACTCGGCGGCCTCCCCGGCGGTGAGCACCACGTCGTGATCGCCCAGGACGAGCCGCAGCCGGCCGGAGAGGACGTACAGCCACTCGTAGCCCTCGTGGGTGCGCGGCTCCGGCGGGCAGCTGCGCTGCGGTTCCAGCACTTTGAACGCCTGCAGGCCGCCGGGCTGGCGGGTGAGCGGCCAGTGTTTGCGGCCGTAGCGCTCGATCGGCTCGGTCGCGCGCACCCTGGGGTCCCCGACGGCCGGATTGCCGACCAGCTCGTCCAGCGGCACCTGGTGGGCGCGGGCGATCGGCAGCAGCAGCTCGAGGCTGGGCCGGCGAAGCCCGGACTCGAGCCGGGAGAGGGTGCTCACCGAGATGCCGGTGGCCTCGGACAGCGCGGCAAGCGTCACCTCGCGCTCCTTGCGCATCCGGCGCAGCCTGGGACCCACACCGGCAAGGACGTCGTCGTCACTCATGGTCTCGTCCGTCATACGGCCATTGCAGTTTCGGCAAACATGTTTGTCAATCCCGCACCGCGCGCCGCACGGTACGGGTGGAGGTGGTCATCGTGACCGAGACGTACGAAGTGATCGTGATCGGCGGAGGCGCGGCCGGGCTGTCGGCCGCGCTCGTTCTGGGCCGCGCCCGGCGCCGCACCCTGGTCGTGAACGCCGGGGAGCCGCGCAACGCGCCCGCCGCCCATATGCAGGGCTATCTGACCCGCGACGGCATGCCGCCCGCCGAGTTCCTGGACAAGGGGCGGGAGGAGATCGCGCGGTACGGGGTGGAGCTGGTCCGGGACCGGGCGGTGGACGTCTCCCGCGACGGGGACGCCGGCGACTTCACGGTCGAGCTGGCGGGCGGCCGGAGCGTCCTCGCCCGGCGCCTGATCGTCGCCACCGGACTCAAGGACGAGATGCCGTCCGTTCCCGGCGTCGCCGAGCGCTTCGGCACCGATGTGCTGCACTGCCCGTACTGCCACGGCTGGGAGGTCCGCGACCGGGCCTTCGGCGTCCTGGCCACCACGCCGCTGAGCGCCCACCAGGCGATCATGGTGTCGCAGTGGTCGAAGGACGTCACCTTCTTCCTGCACGAGGTCGCCGAGTCCGACCTCACGGACGACGACGTGCGCCGGCTGGCGGCGGCCGGCGTGACGGTGGTCCCCGGCCGGGTGGCCGGACTGACCATCGAGGACGACCGGCTCACCGGCGTCCGGCTGGCCGACGGCACGCCGCACACGCGCGAGGTGCTGTTCGTCGCCCCGCGCGCGGTGCCGCGGACCGGCCTGCTGGAGAAGCTCGGCGCCGAGTTCCACGAGACCCCGTTCGGCTCCTACCCGGTGGTGGACGCCACGGGCCTCACCTCGGTACCGGGCGTCTGGGCGGCCGGCAACGCGATGGGCTTCTCCGAGCAGGTCATCAACGCCGCGTCGGCCGGCTACCGGGCGGCAGCCACCCTCAACGGGGAGCTCCTCTTCACCGACCTGGACGCCGGCTCACAGGAACGCCGCGAGCAGAAACGCCCTTGAAGGGGCGCGGGGAACTGCGCGACAGACCACGACGGCGCCGCAGCGGACCGACACACCGCGACCGTGCAGGTGTGAACCGGCACCGCGCACCCCAGGATGGTTCGCATGCTGCTGACCCGTCTCGCCCGCGTGTCCCAGGAGGTCGCCGCGACCTCGGCGCGCTCCCGGAAGATCGCTCTGCTCGCGGAGCTCTTCCGGGACGCCGAGGCGGACGACGTGCCCGTCGTCATCCCGTACCTGGCGGGCCGGCTCCCCCAGGGCCGCCTCGGCGTCGGCTGGAAGGTGCTGAGCCGCCCGGTGCCCCCGGCCGCAGAGCCGACGCTGACCGTCCATGAGGTGGACGCCCGCCTCACCGCCCTCGGCAAGGTGTCCGGCTCCGGCTCGCAGGCCGAACGCACGCGCCTGGTCGGCGAGTTGATGGGCGCGGCGACCGAGGACGAGCAGCGCTTCCTGCTCGGCCTGATCACCGGCGAGGTACGCCAGGGCGCGCTCGACGCGGTGGCGGTGGAGGGCCTGGCGCAGGCCACCGGCGCACCGCCCGCCGACGTACGGCGGGCGGTCATGCTCGCCGGCTCCCTGCAGAGCGTCGCGCAGGCGCTGCTCGCGGACGGCCCGGAGTCGCTGGACCGTTTCCGGCTCACCGTCGGCCGCCCCGTGCTGCCGATGCTGGCGCACACCGCGTCCTCGGTGTCCGAGGCGGTCGGCAAGCTGGGCGCCTGCGCGGTGGAGGAGAAACTGGACGGCATCCGCGTCCAGTTGCACCGCGACGGCGACACCGTACGCGCGTACACCCGCACCCTGGACGACATCACCGACCGTCTCCCCGAAGTCGTCGCGGCGGCAAGGGAGTTGCGGGGCGAGCGGTTCATCCTCGACGGCGAGGTCATCGCGTTCGACGCCACCGGGCGGCCCCGCTCCTTCCAGGAGACGGCGGGCCGCGTCGGTTCGCGGGTGGACGTCGCGACGGCCGCCCGGGAGGTCCCCGTCTCCCCCGTCTTCTTCGACGCCCTGTCCGTCGACGGCCGCGACCTGCTCGACCTGCCGTTCACCGAGCGGCACGCGGAGCTGGCCCGGCTGGTCCCGGAGCCGATGCGGGTGCGCCGCGCCCTGGTTTCCGGCCCCGACGACCTGCCTCACGCCGAGGAGTTCCTCGCCGAGACGCTGGAGCGCGGCCACGAGGGCGTCGTCGTGAAGGCGCTCGACGCTTCCTACAGCGCGGGCCGGCGCGGCGCGTCCTGGCTGAAGGTCAAACCCGTGCACACCCTGGACCTGGTGGTGCTGGCCGCCGAGTGGGGGCACGGCCGCAGGACCGGCAAGCTCTCCAACCTGCACCTGGGCGCCCGGACGGCGGACGGCGGGTTCGCCATGCTGGGCAAGACGTTCAAGGGCATGACGGACGCGCTGCTGACCTGGCAGACGGAGCGCCTCCAGGAGCTCGCCGTGAGCAGTCACCCCTGGGGGGTGACCGTGCGCCCCGAGCTGGTCGTGGAGATCGCGTACGACGGTCTGCAGCGCTCCTCCCGCTACCCGGCCGGGGTGACGCTCCGCTTCGCGCGCGTGCTGCGCTATCGCGACGACAAGCGACCGGAGGAGGCGGACACCGTCGAGTCGCTGCTGGCCGCGCACCCCGGGGTGCGGCCGTGAGCGCGGCCCGGGAGCGGCGCAGCGCCGGCCTGCTGCTGTTCCGCCGCACCGAGGCGGGCCAGGAGGTGCTGCTCGGCCACATGGGTGGCCCGTACTTCGCGCGGCGCGACGCCGGGGCGTGGACGGTTCCGAAGGGCGAGTACCCGCCGGACGAACCCGCCTGGGACGCGGCCCGCCGGGAGTTCCAGGAGGAGCTGGGGCTCCCGCCGCCGGACGGGGAGGCCGTCGCGCTGGGCGAGGTCCGGCAGGCGGGCGGCAAGACGGTCACCGTCTGGGCGGTCGAGGCCGATCTGGACCCGGCGGACGTCGTGCCCGGCACGTTCACGATGGAGTGGCCGCCGCGCTCGGGCCGTCAGCGGGAGTTCCCGGAGCTGGACCGGGTGGCCTGGCTGTCCCTCGACCGGGCGCGCGAGCTGATCGTGAAGGCGCAGGCCGCGTTTCTCGACCGGCTGGCGGAGCACTCGTCCTGAGCAGCAGCACGCGTTGCGGGACCCACCGCGGCGCGGGAAGGTCGAAGCAACAGGTCGCTCCCCAGGAGGTCGGTCATGCCCATCGCGACGGTCAATCCGGCGAACGGCGAGACGCTCAAGACGTACGAGGCCATGGGCGAGGAGGAGGTCGAGCGCCGGCTCCAGCTCGCCGAGGCCACGTTCCGCACGTACCGGACCACGAGCTTCGCCGATCGCGCGCGGCTGCTGAACCGCGCCGCGGACCTCCTCGACGAGGACCAGGCCGACGTCGCCCGGACGATGACCACCGAGATGGGCAAGCCCGTCACCCAGGCCCGTGCCGAGGCAGCCAAGTGCGCGAAGGCGATGCGCTGGTACGCCGAGCGCGCCGAGGGGCTGCTGGCCGACGAGGAGCCGGCCGACGACGACGTGAAGGACTCGGGCGCCTCGCGGGTGCGGGTCCGCTACCGCCCGCTGGGTCCCGTGCTCGCCGTGATGCCGTGGAACTTCCCGCTGTGGCAGGTGATCCGGTTCGCCGCGCCCGCGCTGATGGCGGGCAACGTGGGCCTGCTCAAGCACGCCTCCAACGTCCCCCAGACGGCCCTGTACCTGGAGGACCTGTTCCATCGGGCGGGCTATCCGGAGGGCTGTTTCCAGACGCTGCTGATCGGCTCGGCGCAGGTCGACGACATCCTGCGCGACGAGCGGGTCAAGGCGGCCACCCTCACCGGCAGTGAGCCCGCGGGCCGCGCGGTCGCCTCCACCGCCGGCGAGATGATCAAGAAGACGGTGCTGGAGCTGGGCGGCAGCGACCCCTACGTCGTGATGCCGTCGGCCGACCTGGACCGGGCCGCGAAGGTCGCGGTGACGGCTCGGGTGCAGAACAACGGGCAGTCGTGCATCGCCGCGAAACGGTTCATCGTGCACACGGACGTGTACGACGCCTTCGCGGAGCGGTTCGTGGCGGGCATGAAGGCGCTGGTGGTCGGCGATCCGATGCAGGAGGGCACGGACGTCGGCCCGCTCGCCAGCGAACAGGGGCGCTCGGACCTGGAGGAGCTGGTGGACGACGCGACCCGCAGCGGGGCGACCGCGCTGTGCGGCGGGCACGCGCTGCGCCGGCCCGAACTGCCGGGCTGGTACTACCCGCCGACCGTGCTCTCGGGCATCACCCGCGAGATGCGCATCCACCGCGAGGAGGCGTTCGGCCCGGTCGCCACGCTGTACCGGGCGGCGGACCTGGACGAGGCGGTGCTGATCGCCAACGACTCGCCCTTCGGGCTGAGTTCGAACGTGTGGACGCGCGACGACACCGAGGTGGACCGTTTCGTCCGGGATCTGGAGGCCGGGAGCGTGTACGTCAACGGCATGACCGCGTCGCATCCGGCGTTCCCGTTCGGCGGGGTGAAGCGGTCCGGGTTCGGCCGTGAGCTGTCCGGGCACGGAATCCGGGAGTTCTGCAACATCACTACGGTTTGGCAGGGCGCGTGAGCGGAGCGCGACTACGATCCCAGCTGTGAACCGCGAAGTTACTCTCCCGCTGATCGTCGACGACCGGGGGACCTTGCAGGTGGCCGCCGCCGACGTGAGCAAGCTGCTGCGCACGCTGGGCGGCCGGTGGCTGCACCTCGTGGAGGCCGGCGCGGACGGGCTCGACGAGGACACGGTCGCGGCGCTGACCATCGAGCTGGCCAAGCTCGCGGACCGGATCGACGTGGCCTGCATCGCCCACAGCAGCGGCACCACGCCGTAGGGCCCGCGCCAGCCGCGCGGGCCCCCGTGTCCGCCCTAGCGGATGGACATGCCCGACAGCGTGCGGGCGATCACCAGCCGCTGGATCTCGCTCGTCCCCTCGAAGATCGTGTAAATGGCGGAGTCCCGGTGCATGCGCTCCACCGGGTACTCCCGGGTGTAGCCGTTGCCGCCCAGGATCTGGATGGCCTGCGCGGTGACCTTCTTCGCCGTCTCACTCGCGAACAGCTTCGACATCGACCCCTCGGCCGCCGTGAACGGCTTGCCGTTGATCGCCATCCAGGAGGCCCGCCACACCAGCAGCCGCGCCGCGTCGACCTGGGTGCGCATGTCGGCGAGCTGGAAGGCGACGCCCTGGTTGTCGATGATCGGGCGCCCGAACTGCTCACGCGTCGTCGCGTAGTCCAGGGCGACCTCGTAGGCGGCGCGGGCGGTGCCGACGGCCATCGCGCCGACCGCGGGACGGGACGCCTCGAAGGTCGCCATCGCGGCGTTCTTCACGCGCTCGCCGCCCTTCCTGGCCCGCTCACGCGCCCGGGCGAGGCGCTCGTCCAGCTTCTGCTTGCCGCCGAGGAGGCAGGAGCCGGGGACGCGCACGTTGTCCAGGACGACCTCGGCGGTGTGCGAGGCGCGGATGCCGTGCTTCTTGAACTTCTGCCCCTGGGACAGGCCCGGCGTGTTCGGCGGGACGATGAAGGAGGCGTGGCCCTTGGAGCCGAGCTCGGGGTCGACGACCGCGACGACGACGTGGACGTTGGCGATGCCGCCGTTGGTCGCCCACGTCTTGGTGCCGTTGATCACCCACTCGTCCTTGGCCTCGTCGTAGACCGCGCGGGTGCGCATGGAGGCGACGTCGGAGCCGGCGTCGGGCTCGGAGGAGCAGAACGCCGCGAGCTTGACGTCGTTGGCGTCGCCGTACATCTGGGGCACCCAGGTGCCGATCTGCTCCTCGGTGCCGTTGGCGAGGACGCCCACGGCCGCGAGGCCGGTGCCGACGATCGACAGGGCGATGCCCGCGTCGCCCCAGAACAGCTCCTCCATCGTCATGGGGATGCCGAGGCCGGTCTGGTCGAAGTACTGCTGGGCGTAGAAGTCGAGCGAGTAGATGCCGACCTTCGCGGCCTCCTGGATGACCGGCCAGGGAGTCTCCTCACGCTCGTCCCATTCGGCGGCCGCGGGGCGGATCACGTCGGCCGCGAAGCCGTGCAGCCAGTCCCGGACCTCCTTCTGTTCGTCGTTGAGCTCCATGGTGAACTCGGCCATGACCCCTCCAGCGGCGTACGCGCATGCCCGCTGCATGCTTGTTACTAGCGGTAACCCTAGTTTGTTACTGGCCGGTAGGTAAAGTCAACCCGCGATGTGCGCTCGGCAGCCCGTTCGATGGTCATGCCTGGTTGAGTGTTACTTTGCGCAGGCGTCACCGAACCAGTACGGGTGGGGAGAGCTCATGGACACCACGCAGCGGACGGATCAGCAGCGGTCGGCCGACCGGCGTCGGCGCGAGCTGCTGGAGGCCGCCGACAGAGTGGTGCTGCGGGACGGACCGCAGGCCTCGATGAACGCCATCGCGGCCGAGGCCGGCATCACCAAGCCCATCCTGTACCGGCACTTCGGTGACAAGGGCGGGCTCTACGCGGCGCTCGCCAAGCGGCACACGGACGCCCTGCTGGACTCGCTGCGGGCCGCCCTGGACGCGCCCGCCGACCGGCGTGAGCGCGTCGAGTCCACGCTCGACACCTATCTGGCCGCCATCGAGGCACGCCCCCAGGTGTACCGGTTCCTGATGCATCCGGCGGAGGGCGGCCACGCCGGCGACCAGGGGTTCGACGTCGGCAAGCACTCCGCCCCGCTGCTGCGGCGGATGGGCGAGGAACTGGCCACCGTCATCGAGGAGCGCCTCGACCTCGGCCCCGGCAGCCAGCAGCTGGCCCGGGTCTGGGGCCACGGCATCGTCGGCATGATGCACGCGGCAGGGGACTGGTGGCTCGGGGAGCGGCCGTGCTCGCGGGCGGAGTTGGTGCGCAGCCTCGCCGATCTGCTGTGGGGCCGGCTCGCCGCGGCCGGCGACAAGGTGGGCGGCCCCGGCTTCTGAGGGCCGCCGCCCGCGGGCGGTCAGCCGGAGCGCGGTCGGCCGGACCGGTGCCAGGGGGCCCGGGCCACCTGGCGCATCAGCCGCCGGTGGCGCAGGCCGCCGAGCCGGTCCGCGTACACCCGGCCCTCCAGATGGTCGTACTCGTGCTGGAGACAGCGGGCGAAGAAACCGGTGCCGTGCACGGTGACCGGTTCGCCCGTCATCGTGAACCCCTCGACCACCGCGTGGTCGTACCGCTCGGTGCCCGCCTCCAGCCCCGGCAGCGACAGACACCCCTCCGGGCCCCGGACCACCACGCCGTCCGCCTCGGTCAGCCGCGGGTTCACCACGTGCCCGAGATGGCGGACGTCCTCGTCGTCGGGACAGTCGTAGACGAACACGCGCAGGGACTCCCCCACCTGGTTGGCCGCCAGGCCCACCCCGCGCGCCGCGTACATGGTGGCGAACAAGTCCTCCACGAGATCCGCCAGTTCCGGTCCGAAGGCGGTGACCTCCGCGCAGGGGGTGTGCAGGACGGGGTCACCGAGCAGGGTGAGGGGCCGGACTCGCCCACGGGTGCCCGGAATGGAGCTGTTGCGCATGGCCGCAAGGGTACGGCGATTCGGGAGTGCGATTGGATCTCGAATAGGCTGACCACCACCACGTTGCCGTAGGGCTTCAGGCGCGGCGCGTACGCAAGGAGGATCGAGATCTGATGGCAGGCAACTCGGACCCGCTGACGCCGCGGGCCAAGCTCGCCGTGACCGCGGGCAAGGCGGTCGCGGCTGCATCACGCGCCGCAGGGCGTGGCAGCGGTTCGGTGATCGGCGGCCGGGTGGCGCTCAAACTCGACCCCGACCTCCTGGCGCGGCTGGCGCAGAACCTGGACGTGGTCCTGGTGTCCGCGACCAACGGCAAGACGACGACCACCCGGCTGATCGCCGAGGCGCTGCGGGCCGCGGGTCCGGTCGTCTCCAACGCGCTCGGCGCCAACATGCCGGCCGGCATCACCTCGGCGCTCGCCGGCGGCTCTGAGGCGCGCTACGGCGTCATCGAGGTCGACGAGAAGTACCTCGCCGGCGTCGCCCGCGACACCGACCCGAAGTGCATCGCGCTGCTCAACCTCTCGCGCGACCAGCTGGACCGTGCCGCCGAGACCCGGATGCTCGCCGAGAACTGGCGTGAGGGCCTGGCCGGTTCCAAGGCCGTGGTCGTGGCCAACGCCGACGACCCGCTGGTCGTGTGGGCCGCGTCCTCCTCCCCGAACGTGATCTGGGTCGCCGCCGGGCAGATGTGGAAGGACGACGCCTGGTCCTGCCCGTCCTGCGGCGGTGTGATGCAGCGTCCGGGCGACGACTGGTTCTGCGGCGAGTGCGGGTTCCGCCGCCCGACGCCGAGCTGGGCGCTCTCCGGCGACCACGTGCTCGACCCGCACGGATCGGCCTGGCCGATCCGGCTGCAGCTGCCCGGGCGGGCCAACAAGGCCAACGCCGCCTCCTCGGCCGCCGTCGCCGCCGTGTTCGGCGTGCCCCCGCAGGTCGCCCTGGAGCGGATGTACTCCGTGCAGGCCGTCGCCGGCCGGTACGACGTCGTGCAGTTCATGGAGCGGGACCTGCGCCTGCTGCTCGCGAAGAACCCGGCGGGCTGGCTGGAGACGTTCTCCCTGATCGACCCGCCGCCGACCCCGGTGATCCTCTCGGTGAACGCGCGCAGCGCCGACGGCACCGACACCTCCTGGCTGTGGGACGTCGACTACACGCGGCTGACCGGCCACCCGATCTGCGTCGTCGGTGACCGCCGGCTCGACCTCGCGGTGCGCCTGGAGGTCGCGGACCAGCAGTTCCAGGTGTTCGACACCCTCGACGAGGCCGTGCGGGCCTGCCCGCCGGGACGGATCGAGGTCATCGCCAACTACACCGCGTTCCAGGACCTGCGCCGCCGCGTCGGCAACTGAGCCAAGAGACTTTCAGGGGACTTCAAGTGAGCGACAACCAACTGCGGGTCGTCTGGATCTACCCGGACCTGCTCAGCACCTACGGCGACCAGGGCAACGTCCTCGTGGTGGAGCGCCGGGCGCGCCAGCGCGGCCTCGACGTGGCCCGCCTCGACGTGCGCAGCGACCAGCCGATCCCGACCTCCGGGGACATCTACCTGATCGGCGGCGGTGAGGACCGGCCGCAGCGGCTCGCGGCCGAGCGGCTGCGCCGGGACGGCGGACTGCTGCGGGCCGTGGAGAACGGCGCCATCGTGTTCTCGGTGTGCGCGGGCTACCAGATCCTCGGCCACGAGTTCATCAACGACCTCGGCCAGCGCGAGCCCGGTCTCGGGCTGATCGACGTGGTGTCCGTGCGCGGCGAGGGCGCGCGGTGCGTCGGCGACGTGCTCGCGGACATCGACCCCCGCCTCGGCCTGCCCCCGCTGACCGGGTTCGAGAACCACCAGGGCGTCACGCACCTCGGCCCGACCGCCCGCCCGCTGGCCCAGGTCCGCTTCGGCAACGGCAACGGCACGGGCGACGGCACGGAGGGCGCGTACAACGACACCGTCTTCGGCACGTACATGCACGGCCCGGTCCTCGCGCGCAACCCGCAGATCGCCGACCTGCTGCTGAAGCTGGCGCTCGACGTCAACGCGCTGCCGCCGACCGACGACCGCTGGTACGAGGCGCTGCGCGACGAGCGCATCGCGGCCGCCCAGCAGCCCGCCTGACGCGCCTCACGGCAGCCCGTCTGACGGGCTCTCCGCACAGGTGAGCGGGGTCGTCCAGCAGGCGGACGCACGGTTCGGCCCCGCCCCCCGATGCCGCTAGGGTGGCGGGGATTCGAGCCGGACAGCGTGGTCCGGTCCCGGCCCACGTGGAGAAGGTTTTCGGGCTATGCGCATTGGTGTCCTCACGTCCGGCGGCGACTGCCCCGGCCTGAACGCCGTCATCCGGTCCGTCGTGCACCGCGCCGTCGTCGACCACGGCGACGAGGTCATCGGCTTCCGGGACGGCTGGAAGGGCCTCCTGGAGTGCGACTACCTCAAGCTCGACCTCGACGCGGTGGGCGGCATCCTCGCCCGCGGCGGCACGATCCTCGGCTCCTCCCGCGTGCAGCCCTCCCATCTGCGTGACGGCGTGGAGCGGGCCAGGGGCCACGTCGAGGAACTGGGCCTGGACGCGATCATCCCGATCGGCGGCGAGGGCACGCTCAAGGCGGCCCGGCTGATGTCGGACGCCGGCCTGCCGGTCGTCGGGGTGCCGAAGACCATCGACAACGACATCGCGGTCACCGACGTCACCTTCGGTTTCGACACCGCCGTGACCGTGGCCACCGAGGCCCTGGACCGGCTGAAGACCACCGCCGAGTCCCACCAGCGCGTCCTGGTCGTCGAGGTCATGGGCCGGCACACCGGCTGGATCGCGCTGCACTCCGGCATGGCGGCCGGCGCGCACGCCATCGTCGTCCCCGAGCGGCCCTTCGACATCGACGAGCTGACCCGGCGGGTCGGGGCCCGGTTCGAGGCGGGCAAGCGGTTCGCGATCGTCGTCGCAGCGGAGGGGGCCAAGCCGGCGCCCGGCACGATGGCGTTCGACGAGGGCGGCAAGGACGTCTACGGCCACGAGCGCTTCGCGGGGATCGCCCGCCAGCTGTCCATCGAGCTGGAGCACCGGCTGGGCAAGGAGGCGCGGCCGGTGATCCTCGGTCACGTGCAGCGCGGCGGCACGCCCACCGCGTACGACCGGGTGCTGGCGACGCGGTTCGGCTGGCACGCGGTGGAGGCCGTGCACCGCGGCGAGTTCGGGCACATGACGGCGCTGCGCGGCACGGACATCGAGATGGTGCCGCTGGCGGAGGCCGTGGAGACGCTGAAGACGGTCCCCGGGGACCGCTACGAGGAAGCCGAGTGCGTCCTGTAGAGGACACCGCGCGGATCTGACGAGTCTGCCCCCGGCCGCGAGCGCGGCCGGGGGCAGTTCTAGTCTGTGTGCGGACAGAAATGCACAACCCCCACGAAACAGGAGCCGTCGGATGGATCACAGCGGGCACGGCACGATGACGGATCTGCCGCCGTTCACGCTGGGGCGGGGGCTCGCGTGGTCCACGGACCCGTTCTTCCTCGTCGCCTGTCTGGTGGGGCTCGGGCTGTACGCGTGGGGCGTCGTGCGGCTGCGCCGGCGCGGCGACACCTGGCCGGTGGCACGGACCGTCTCGTACGTCGTCGGCGTGCTGACCGTGCTGCTGGTGATGTGCACCGGGCTGAACGACTACGGCATGGTCATGTTCAGCGTGCACATGGTGCAGCACATGGTGATCAGCATGCTGTCGCCGATCCTGATCCTGCTCGGCGCGCCCGTCACCCTGGCGCTGCGCGCGCTGCCGCCCGCGGCCCGGGGCAGCAGGGGGCCGCGCGAGCTGCTGCTCGCGCTGCTGCACAGCCGGTACATGCGGATCATCACGCACCCGGCCTTCACCATCCCGCTGTTCATCGCCAGCCTCTACGCCCTGTACTTCACTCCGCTGTTCGACTTCCTGATGGGCTCGAAGACCGGGCACATCGCGATGATGGTGCACTTCCTCGCCGTCGGAGTGGTGTTCTTCTGGCCGATCATCGGCGTGGACCCCGGGCCGCACCGGCCGGGCTATCTGATGCGGATGCTGGAGCTGTTCGCCGGCATGCCGTTCCACGCGTTCTTCGGCATCGCGCTGATGATGGGGTCCGTCCCCATGGTGGAGACATTCAAGAACCCGCCCGCATCGCTCGGTATCGACGCGCTGTCGGACCAGGGCGCGGCCGGGGGCATCGCCTGGGCCTTCAGCGAGATCCCGTCGGTGCTCGTGCTGATCGCGCTGCTGTTCCAGTGGTACGGCTCGGAGCAGCGCCAGGCCCGCCGCAAGGACCGCGCCGCGGACCGGGACGGCGACAAGGAGCTCGAGGCGTACAACGCCTATCTCGCCTCATTGAACGCACGCGGGAACTGATATCGGGGCACCATGGAGGGAACCGAACCTTAGGAGGGTGTCGCGATGCCCGGTTCTGCGGACGGTTCCACCAAGGCGATGGGGGCGCTCACGGTCGGCGGTCTGGTGATGGTGACCGCGTACACGGTGGCGCTGGGGAGCAACGGCTGGCTGTGGTTCGGGTGGGTGGTGCTGGGCCTGATCACGCTGGGGATGGTCGTCAGCCGCAGCACGTGAGCGTCAGGGAGCGGTGAGCCGCCCGGCGGAGTGCACTCCCGGCTGGTACTTCGGGAGCCGGGCGGTGATCTTCATGCCCGCGCCCGGGGCGGTCTCGATGACGAGTCCGTACTCGTCGCCGTAGACCTGCCGCAGCCGGTCGTCGACGTTGGACAGGCCGATGCCGCCGGACGGGCTGACCTCGCCGGCGAGGATGCGGCGCAGCGCGTCGGGGTCCATTCCGGCGCCGTCGTCCTCGATCACGACGAGGGCCTCGGCGCCGGCGTCCTGGGCGGTGATCCCGATGCGGCACTTGGCGGCCGCCGACGACGCCCCCTTGCCCTCCAGGCCGTGCTTGACGGCGTTCTCCACGAGCGGCTGCAGGCACAGGAAGGGCAGAGCCACCGGCAGGACCTCCGGGGCGATCTGGAGGGTGACGTCGAGGCGGTCGCCGAAGCGTGCCCGCACGAGCGCCAGGTAGTGGTCGATGGCGTGCAGCTCGTCGGCGAGGGTGGTGAAGTCGCCGTGCCGGCGGAACGAGTACCGGGTGAAGTCGGCGAACTCCAGCAGCAGCTCGCGGGCGCGCTCGGGGTCGGTGCGCACGAAGCTGGCGATCACCGCGAGCGAGTTGAAGATGAAGTGCGGGGATATCTGGGCGCGCAGGGCCTTGATCTCGGCCTCGATGAGCCGGGTGCGGGACTGGTCGAGGTCGGCCAGCTCCAGCTGCACGGACACCCACCGGGCGACCTCGCCGGCCGCCCGCACCAGGACGGCGGACTCGCGGGGCGCGCAGGCCACGAGGGCGCCGTGCACCCGGTCGTCGACGGTGAGCGGGGCGACGACCGCCCAGCGCACCGGGCAGTCGGGGCTGTCGCAGCTGAGCGGCAGCGCCTCGCCGCGCCCGGACTCCAGGGGTCCGGCGAGGAGCTCCATGATCTGGGTGCGGTGGTGCTGGCCGACGCCGTCCCAGACCAGGACGTCGGTGCGGTCGGTCAGGCACAGCGCGTCGGTGCCGAGCAGGGAGCGCAGCCGGCGGGCGGACTTGCGGGCGGCCTCCTCGGTGAGTCCGGCGCGCAGCGGGGGCGCGGCGAGGGTCGCGGTGTGCAGGGTCTCGAAGGTGGCGTGCTCGACGGGTGTGCCGAGGTCGCCGAGGCTCTGCGGGCGGGCGGTGCGCCGGCCGAGCCAGAAGCCGGCGGCGAGCAGGGGCAGGATGGCGACGCACAGGCCCGCGACGAAGCCGCTCATGCCTTGACCTCCGCTCTGAGTTCCTCGGGCAGATGGAAGCGGGCGAGGACCGCCGCGGTGCCGGGCGGCACCCGGCCCGGGGTGGCCAGGGACACCAGGATCATGGTGAGGAAGCCGAGCGGCACCGACCAGAGGGCGGGCCAGGCCAGCAGCGCGTGCAGCGCGCCGGCCTTGGGGAAGCCCGCCATGGTGGCGGCGACGGCGAGCAGGGCGGACCCGCCGCCGACCAGCATCCCGGCGGCCGCGCCGGGCGGGGTGAGCCGGTGCCACCAGATGCCGAGGACGAGCAGCGGGCAGAACGAGGACGCCGACACGGCGAAGGCGAGGCCCACCGCGTCGGCGACGGGCAGCCCGCCGACCAGGACGCTCGCGGCGAGCGGGACCAGCATCGCGAACACGGTGCCGAGCCGGAAGTGGCGTACGCCCCGGGAGGGCAGGACGTCCTGGGTGAGGACGCCCGCGACGGCCATGGTCAGGCCGGACGCGGTGGACAGGAACGCGGCGAAGGCGCCGCCCGCGACGAGCGCGCCCAGCAGCTCCCCGCCGACCCCGCCGATCATGCGGCCGGGCAGCAGCAGCGCGGCGGCGTCCGCGTCGCCGGAGAGGGTGAGCTCGGGGGCGTAGAGCCGGCCCAGGGCGCCGTAGACGGGGGGCAGCAGGTAGAAGGCGCCGATCAGGCCGAGCACGGCGACGGTGGTGCGGCGGGCGGCGACGCCGTGCGGGCTGGTGTAGAAGCGGACGACGACGTGCGGCAGTCCCATGGTGCCGAGGAAGGTGGCGAGGATCAGCCCGTACGTGGCGTACAGCGGGCGTTCGCCGCGGCTCTCGGCCAGCGAGGGGGACAGTCCGCCGCCGGTGCCGTGGTCGCGGGCGGGGACCTCGTCGCCGCGGGCGAAGGTCAGCCGGGTGCCGTTCTTGATGCGGTGGGCCCCGGCGTCGAGCCGTACGCGGCGGTCCTCGTGGACGCGGCCGTCGACCGTGCCGTCCACGGTGACCGTCAGGGGGGCGCGCAGCTTGATCGTGATGGTGTCGTCGACGCGGACGACGCGCTGCTCGCGGAAGGCGCCGGGTTCGTCGAAGGCGTGCCGGGGGGCGCCGTCGCCCTGCCAGGCGAGGACGAGGAAGAGGGCGGGGACGAGCAGCGCGGTGAGTTTGAGCCAGTACTGGAAGGCCTGCACGAAGGTGATGCTGCGCATGCCGCCGGCGGCGACGATGGCGACGACCACGACGGCGACGACGAGGCCGCCGAGCCAGTCGGGTGCCCCGGTGAAGACGGTCAGGGTGAGTCCGGCGCCCTGGAGCTGGGGCAGCAGGTACAGCCAGCCGGTGCCGACGACGAAGGCGCCCGCGAGCCGCCGTACCGCCTGCGAGGAGAGCCGGGCCTCGGCGAAGTCGGGCAGCGTGTAGGCGCCGGAGCGGCGCAGCGGTGCGGCGACGAACAGCAGCAGGACGAGGTAGCCGGCGGTGTAGCCGACCGGGTACCAGAGCATGTCGGGGCCCTGGACGAGGACCAGCCCGGCGATGCCGAGGAAGGAGGCGGCGGACAGGTACTCACCGCTGATGGCGGCGGCGTTGAGGCGGGGGCCGACGGTGCGGGAAGCGACGTAGAAGTCGGAGGTGGTGCGGGAGATCCGCAGGCCGAAGGCGCCGACGAGGACGGTCGCCAGGGCCACGAGGGCGACGGCGGGGACGGCGTAGCTGGAGTTCACGGCCGGATCGGTTCCTGGTCTCGGTCGGCGGGGCGGCGGGCGGATGCGCCGGGTTCAGCGGTCCTCGACGAGCCGGACGAAGTCCCGTTCGTTGCGTTCGGCGCGGCGGACGAACCAGCGGGCCAGCAGCACCAGGGGCGCGTACAGGCCGAAGCCGAGGACGGCCCAGACCAGGTGGCGGGCGTCCGGCATCGCGGCGAAGAGCAGCGGCAGCGGGCCGACGAGCAGGCCGAGGACGGCGAACACGGCGAGCGCGGTGCGCAGTTGGGTGCGCATCAGCGAGCGGACGTAGGTGTGGCCGAGGGTGGTCTGCTCGTCGATCTCGGTGCGCGGCCGGTAGTAGCCGGAGACCCGGCGGGTCCGGGTGCGCCGGGGCGGGCCGGTGACGACGACACGGCGGTCGGCGGGGCTGCTGGGCAACGTCACGGCCTCCTCATCAGCAGGTCCCGCAGCTCGCGCGTGTGGCGGCGGCTGACCTGGAGTTCCTCGGAGCCCACGACGACGCTCACGCTGCCCGCGTCGAGCCGGAGTTCGCCGATGTGGCGCAGGGCGACGAGATGGCGGCGGTGGATGCGCACGAAGCCCCGGGAGCGCCAGCGCTCCTCCAGGGTGGACAGCGGGATGCGCACGAGGTGGCTGCCCTTGCCGGTGTGCAGACGGGCGTAGTCGCCCTGGGCCTCGACGTGGGTGATGTCGTCGACGGGGACGAAGCGGGTGACGCCGCCGAGTTCGACGGGGAGGTGGTCGGGGTCGGGTTCGCTCACGGTTATCCGGGGGGTGGCGCCGCGCTGTTCGGCGGCCCGGCGGACGGCCTCGGCGAGGCGTTCCTTGCGGACGGGTTTGAGCACGTAGTCGACGGCCTTGAGGTCGAAGGCCTGGACGGCGAAGTCCTCGTGGGCGGTGACGAAGACGATGAGCGGCGGTTCGGCGAAGCCGGTGAGCAGCCGGGCCAGGTCGAGACCGTCGAGGCCGGGCATGTTGATGTCCAGGAAGACGACGTCGATGGCCTCCGCCCCGCCGGGGCCGGACTCCAGCGCGCGGTTGATGCGGCGCAGCGCCTCGGTGGCGTCGCCCGCGCCCTCCGCGCTGCCGATCCGCGGGTCCGCGTTCAGGAGGTACAGCAGTTCCTCCAGCGAGGGGCGTTCGTCGTCGACAGCCAGGGCGCGCAACATGAACGGGAGTGTAGGAGCAACGGGCGCCCGTGGACACGGGCCGGGAGAGGACGTTCGCCCTGGGTGCCCGGACGCCTACAGTGCCCTCATGAACAGCGGCGCGGCTTCTTTCGACGAACTCGACCGGAAGATCATCACCGCACTGATGGCGAACGCCCGGACGAGTTTCGCCGAGATCGGCATGAGCGTCGGTCTGTCGGCGACGGCGGTCAAGCGGCGGGTGGACCGGCTGCGGGAGACGGGGGTGATCACCGGGTTCACGGCGACGGTCCGCCCGTCGGCGCTGGGCTGGCGCACGGAGGCGTACGTCGAGGTGTACTGCGAGGGCGCGGCACCGCCGCGGCGCCTGGCGGAGGTGGTCCGCAACCATCCGGAGATCACCGCGGCGATGACGGTGACCGGGGGCGCGGACGCCCTGCTGCACGTGCGGGCGCGGGACGTGGAGCACTTCGAGGAGGTGCTGGAACGCATCCGCGTCGAGCCGTTCATCCGCAAGACGATCAGTGTCATGGTGCTGTCCCACCTCATCCCGGAGAGTCCGGAGGCAGGCGCCAGCCAGCCGGCGCCCGCCGACGCATCAGTCGTGCGCGGAGCGGACTGAAGACGCAGCATTGCTGCGTGGACACGCACTTCCCGTTTCTTGTCGCTCGTCGGCGTCGGTTTCTACCGTGGAGTCAATCCTCATCGGAACCGTAGGAAGCGGAGGAACCCCTTCGTGCCCGAGACCCGTGTGCCGCGCCGGCGGCGCTTCCTCGTCTGCGAACCCAGACACTTCGCCGTGCAGTACGCGATCAACCCCTGGATGCAACCGGACGTCCGGGTCGACGTCGATCTGGCGCAGGAGCAGTGGCACGCACTGATCAGCGCCTACCGTTCGCACGGACACGCCGTCGACGTCGTGGAGCCGGTCGCCGGTCTCCCCGACATGGTCTTCGCCGCGAACTCGGCGGTCGTCGTCGGCGGCCGTGTCTTCGGATCCCTCTTCCACGCGCCCGAGCGGCGCCCGGAGTCCACCCACTACGACCAGTGGTTCAGGACGGCGGGCTTCGACGTCCACCGCCCCGCGTCGGTGTGCGAGGGCGAGGGCGACCTGGTCTGGACGGGCCGCCACGTCCTCGCCGGGACCGGTTTCCGTACGACCCGGGAGGCGCACCGCGAGGTGCAGGAGTTCTTCGGCCACCCGGTGATCAGCCTGACGCTGGTGGACCCGTACTTCTACCACCTGGACACCGCGCTGTTCGTGCTGGACGACGACAACATCGTCTACTACCCGGAGGCGTTCTCGGCCGGCAGCCGCGAGGTGCTCGCGCGGCTCTACCCGGACGCGGTGCTCGCCACCCGGGACGACGCGTCGGCGTTCGGGCTGAACTCGGTGTCCGACGGCCGTCATGTCTTCATCGCGCCGCAGGCCGAGGCCCTGGCGGCCCGGCTGGACGACCGCGGCTATGTCCCCGTCCCCGTCGACCTGTCGGAGTTCCGCAAGGCCGGCGGTGGCATCAAGTGCTGCACCCAGGAGATCCGCTCATGACCGCGCCCGCGCAGACCCGTTCGTCCACCGATCTGATCCGCGCCGAGGAGCCGGTCCTGGCGCACAACTACCATCCGCTGCCCGTGGTCGTGGCCCGTGCCGAGGGCAGCTGGGTCGAGGACGTGGAGGGCCGCCGCTACCTCGACATGCTCGCCGGGTACTCGGCCCTGAACTTCGGCCACCGCCATCCGGCGCTGATCGAGGCCGCGCACCGCCAGCTGGACCGGCTGACGCTGACCTCCCGCGCCTTCCACAACGACCGGCTCGCCGGTTTCGCCGAGCGCCTGGCGGCCCTGACCGGCCAGGACATGGTGCTGCCGATGAACACGGGCGCCGAGGCCGTGGAGAGCGGCATCAAGGTGGCCCGCAAATGGGCGTACGAGGTGAAGGGCGTCCCCGCGGACCGGGCGACGATCGTGGTCGCGGCGGACAACTTCCACGGCCGGACGACGACGATCGTGTCGTTCTCCACGGACGAGACCGCGCGGGCGGGCTTCGGGCCGTTCACGCCCGGCTTCCGGATCGTGCCGTACAACGACCTGCCGGCGCTGGAGGCGGCGGTCGACGAGACGACCGCGGCGGTGCTGCTGGAGCCGATCCAGGGCGAGGCCGGCGTCGTGATCCCGGACCAGGGCTATCTGGCCGGGGTGCGCGAGCTGACGAACCGCGCGGGCTGCCTGTTCGTCGCGGACGAGATCCAGTCCGGTCTCGGCCGCACCGGGCGCACCCTGGCTGTGGAGCACGAGTCGGTCGTGCCGGACGTGCTGCTGCTGGGCAAGGCGCTCGGCGGCGGCATCGTGCCCGTGTCGGCGGTGGTCGGGCGACGGGACGTGCTCGGGGTGCTGCGGCCGGGCGAGCACGGCTCGACGTTCGGCGGCAACCCGCTGGCGGCCGCGGTCGGCACGGCGGTGGTGGACCTGCTGGAGACGGGTGAGTTCCAGCGCCGGGCCACCGAGCTCGGCGTGGTCCTGCGGGGCGGTCTGACGGCGCTCGTCGGCAAGGGCGTCGTCGGGTTCCGCGCGCGCGGGCTGTGGGCGGGCGTCGACATCGACCCGGCGTTCGGCACCGGACGGGAGATCAGTGAGCGGTTGATGGCCGAGGGCGTGCTGGTCAAGGACACCCACGGCTCCACGATCCGGCTGGCGCCCCCGCTGACGATCACGGCGGACGAGCTGACGGGCGCGCTCGCAGCCCTGGAGAAGGTCCTGACCTGATCCGCGCCCCCCGTACGGCCGCCCGGGCAGCGCCCCCCGGGCGGCCGTACGGCGTCCTCCCCACACTCCCGGCCCCCGCAGAGAGGCACGCGAGCGCGGAAGGGCGAAGATGGGGACAAGTGGTGGTAGACCGCTCTCAGCGACAGAGAGGTCGGCCGTGGGGTCGGAGGACGAGCGGAGCGTGGCCCGGCAGGGGTTCGACGTGGCGGACGCCGTGCCCGTGCTGCTCGACGCCCAGGGCGTGGTGACCGGCTGGACCCGGGAGGCCGAGCGGCTGCTGGGGCGTCCCGCCGCCAAGGTCGTGGGGCACGGGCTGGCGGCGGTGCTGGCGCCTGAGGACGCGGACCGGATGCCGGAGCTGATGGACCGGTGCCGCGGGGAGGGCGGCTGGGCGGGGCTGCTCACGGCGGTGCGCGCCGACGGCACCCGGCTGCGCCTCATGGCCCGGATCACGCCGGCCCTGGACGACGGCGGCCCCTCGCGGCGGCTGCTGCTCCTGTCGGAGCTCGCGGGGGCGCCGGGCTGGGACATGAGCCGGCAGATGCTGGAGCAGATGGTCACCCGCTCCCCCGTCGGTATAGCCGTCGTCGACACCGAGCTGCGGTTCGTCTGGTCGAACCCGGCGCTCACCCAGTTCGGCGGCGGACCGCCGAGCAGCAGGCTGGGGCTGCGGCTCGGGGACATCCAGCCGGGCCTGGACTCGGAGAACATCGAGGCGCAGATCCGCCGGGTGCTGCTGACCGGTGAGCCCGTCGTCGGCTACGAGCACGTGGGGCAGGTCCGGTCCGCGCCGCTGCGGGAGACCGCGCACATGATGTCGTTCACCCGGCTCGACGACGGGCACGGCAACCCCCTGGGGGTGTACTACACAGTCGAGGACGTCACCGACCGGTACCGCACCCGCCAGCGCCTGGCCCTGCTCGACCGGGCCGGCGAGCGCATCGGCCGCACGCTGGACGTCACCCGGACCGCGCAGGAGCTGGCCGACGTGGCCGTGCCGGGGCTCGCCGACGTCGTCGCCGTGGATCTGCTGGAGTCGGTGCTGAGCGGCGGTGAGCCGTCGGACGAACCCCTGGGCGGCACGGACCGGGTGCCGCTGCGGCGCGCCGCGTACCGGTCGGTCAGCCGGCGGGCACCGGAGGCGGTCGTCGGCATCGGCGAGGTGGTCACCTACCCGGCCGGATCGCCCCCGATCCAGACGCTCAGGACGGAGCGGTCCTGGCGGGAGCCGCGCCTGGACCCGCTGGGCGAGGCGTGGGCGGAGCACGCGCGCGGCGGCGGGACCGCCATCTTCCTGGAGCTGGGACTGCAGAGCGCGATGATCGTGCCGATCCGCGCGCGGGGCGTCACCCTCGGTCTGACCACGTTCTTCCGGCGGCACCGCCAGGAGCCCTTCGAGCCGGACGACCTCAGCCTCGCCGAGGACCTCGTGTCCCGGGCGGCGGTCTGCGTCGACAACTCCCGGCGCTACAGCCGGGAACGCGACGCGGCGCTGGTCCTCCAGCGCAGCCTGCTGCCGCATCATCTGCCCGAGCAGGACGCCCTGGAGGTGTCCGCCTGCTACCGCCCGGCCGACGAACTGACCGGGCTGGGCGGCGACTGGTACGACGTCATTCCGCTGTCGGGGGCGCGGGTGGCCCTGGTCGTGGGCGAGGCCACCGGGCACGGCATCGACGCGGCGGCCGCCATGGGGCGGCTGCGGACCGCCGTGCGGACGCTGGCGGCGCTGGATCTGCCGCCGGACGAGGTGCTGGCGCATCTCGACGACCTGGTGGCGCGCTCGGCGCGGGAGGAGGGCGTCGACCCCGGTGCGGCCGGGGCCGAGACGCTGGGGGTCGGGTCGGGCTGTGTGTATGTGGTGTACGACCCGGTGGACGGGGCGTGCACGATGGCCGCCGCGGGGCATCCGGCGCCCGCCGTGGTGATGCCGGACGGGCACGTCGCCTTCGTGGACCTGCCGCAGGGACCGCCGCTGGGGGTGGGCGGCCCGCCCTTCGAGTCGGTGGAGCTGGCGCTGGCGGCGGGCAGCACGCTGGCCCTGTACACCGACGGGCTGCTGGCCGCCGGGGGGCGGTGGGCCGTGGACGCCGAGCGGCAGCGGCTGCGGCTGGCCCTGGAGAAGCGGGCGGAGTCCCTGGAGTCGCAGTGCCGGGCGGTGGTGGACGCGCTGGTGCCCGACCGGCCGTACGACGACGTGGCCCTGCTGCTCGCGCGGACGCGGGTGCTCGGGGACGGGCAGGTCGCCGAGTGGGACCTGGCCGCCGACCCGGCCGGGGTGGCCGACGCCCGCCGCACGGCGTCGAGGCAGCTGGAGGACTGGGGCCTCGACGAGCTGGCGTTCACGACGGAACTCGTCGTGAGCGAACTGGTCACCAATGCCATCCGGTACGCCACGGGCCCCATCCGACTGCGTCTGATCAAGGAGCGGGCCCTGTTCTGCGAGGTGTACGACGGCGGTGCGACCGCACCGCATCTGCGCCATCCCCGCACCACCGACGAAGGAGGGCGCGGGCTGCTGCTGGTGTCGCAGTTCACCCAGCAGTGGGGGACCCGGTTCGTCCCCGAGGGGAAGATCATCTGGGCCGAGCAGTCGCTGACGGACGCACCGCCCTGACCTGCCGGATCGCCCCTCGACGGACGGCGGCACAAATGACCCATAGCGTGCGAAACTGGTCGGATCACGGCGTGAGGCAGGTTCCATGGACGAGGTCGACTACGAGGCGGTCTTCCAGGCGCTGCCCGGCATGGTGGCCCTGCTGGACACCGATCTGGTCTACGTCGACGCCAACGAGGACTTCCAGCGGCTGTCCGGGCGCAGCCGGGAGCAGCTCGTCGGCCGCCACATCTTCGACGTGTTCCCGGACAACCCCGACAACCCCGCCGCGACGGGGATGCGCAACGTGCGGGCGTCCATGCTGCGCGTGGCGGCCACCGGCGAGCGCGACGCCATGGCGCTCCAGCGCTACGACGTGGAGGACGCGGGAAACCCGGGTCACTGGGAGGAGCGGTACTGGAGCCCGATCAACGCCCCCGTGACCGGCCCGGACGGGAAGGTCGCGTTCGTGCTGCACCGGGTGGAGGAGGTCACCGAGCTCATCCGGGTGCGGGGCGGCGCGGGCGTCGACAGCCGGGCGCGCACCCTGGAGGCCGAGCTGTACACGCGCGCCCGCGAACTCCAGGAGCTCAACGAGCGGCTGCGGCAGGCCCACGCCCGCGAGCGCGAGGTCGCGCTGGCCCTGCAGGAGGCGATGCTGCCCGCGAGCCGGCAGGTGGGCGACCGCCGCACGGCGGTGCGCTACCGGCCGGCCGTCGGGGCGCTCAACGTGTGCGGGGACTGGTACGACCTGGTCGACCTGGTCGGCGGGAACCGCATCGGGGTCTCCGTGGGCGATGTCGTCGGACACGGCCTGCGGGCGGCCGGCGTCATGGGACAGCTGCGCAGCGCGCTGAGCGCCTCGTCCCGGGTGGCCGCCGGCCCGGCGCAGGCGCTGGACGTGCTCGGGCGGTACGCGCACGTCGTCGACGGGGCCGAATCGGCCACCGCGGTCACGACGTTCATCGACTTCGACGCGCGGACGATCGCCTACAGCAGCGCCGGTCACCCGCCCCCGGTCCTGGTGCACGCCGACGGCCGGGTGGAGTTCCTCGACCAGGCCACCGACACACCGCTGGACGCGCGTCCCGACCCGATCCGCCGGCCGCAGGCGGCCACGACCTACGACGAGGGCGCGACGCTCGCGCTGTACACGGACGGTCTGATCGAGCGCCGGCGGGAGGACATCGACGTCGGTCTCGGCCGGCTCGCGCACGCGCTGGTCGAGCACCGCACCGCCGTCCCGGAGGAACTCGCCGACGCCGTCCTGCTGGAGCTGCTGCCGCCGGGCGGCGCGACGGACGACACGGCCCTGGTCATCGTGCGGCTGTGATGCGGGCGGTGCGGCTCCGGTGCGGACGGACGGGGCGGCCGCCGTCGGGCCGCCGTGATCACGCCAAACCCGGAGTCCGGCTTGCCGCGCACCGGCTGAGCGGACGAGGCTGGTCCGGCGGTCCTCCCCACCCGCAACACCCGCCGCGAGACCGCCGTCTGACGTGCCGTCATGTACGTGGACGCGAGTGGTCCGCCCCGGTTCCGGCGGTCGGGCCCTGCGCCTACACTGACACCCCCACGGCACGCTGGCTGACCTGCCAGAACATGGCGGCCCGAGCTGATCCGCCCGAGTGAGGAGCGCCCCTTTGTTCTACTACGTCCTCAAATACGTGTTGCTGGGCCCTCTCCTGAGGCTGGTCTTCCGGCCGCGTATCGAAGGTCTGGGGAATGTGCCGCCCACGGGCGCGGCCATCATCGCCGGCAACCACCTGTCGTTCTCGGACCACTTCCTGATGCCGGCGATCCTCAAGCGGCGCATCACCTTCCTCGCCAAGAAGGAGTACTTCACCGGCCCCGGCATCAAGGGCCGGCTGACCGCGGCGTTCTTCCGCAGCGCCGGGCAGATCCCGGTCGACCGCACGGGCAAGGAGGCCGGCCAGGCCGCGATCCGCGAGGGCCTGGGCGTGCTGCGCAAGGACGAACTCCTCGGCATCTACCCGGAGGGCACCCGCTCGCACGACGGCCGCCTCTACAAGGGCAAGGTCGGGGTCGCCGTGATGGCGCTCAAGGCCGGGGTGCCCGTGGTCCCGTGCGCGATGATCGGCACCTTCGAGGCGCAGCCGCCGGGCAAGGTCATCCCGAACATCCACCCGGTGACCATCCGCTTCGGCGAGCCGCTGGACTTCTCCCGCTACGCCGGCATGGAGAACGAGAAGACGATCCTGCGGGCCGTGACCGACGAGATCATGTACGCCATCCTGTCGCTGTCCGAGCAGGAGTACGTCGACCAGTACGCGGCCGTCGCGAAGGCCGAGGAGGCCGCCGCCAAGGCGGAGCAGGGCCGGCGCTTCCGCCGGCTGCCCCTCAAGTGACCGGGGCGGCCGCACCGAGGAGGGCCAGCGCCTCGTCGAGCGTCGCGCGCAGCCGCCGCGCGTCCGGCGCGACCGCGCTGACGAGCAGCGCAGGTCCGGCGAGCGGCAGCACGGCGGCGCTCTCCCCGAGCGCCCGGGGCGCGACGGGGGCGGTCGCGAACTCGGGGCGTACGACGAGGAGCTGCCCGACGGCCCGGTGACCGCCTAGCCCGGCGGGGCCGTCCCAGCCGCCGGGCGCGCCCGGCCCGCAGACCAGTTCCTGATCGAGGACGTGCCGCCCCGCGATCCTCACGCGCAGCCGGCTCGCCAGCCGCCCCGGCTCCTCCCCCACCCGTCCGAGCACCTGCTCCTCGCGCAGCACGAGCCGTCCGGCGGCACCCACCTCGGCCTCGGTCGTCACGGTCAGGTCGCTGCCGTACGCGGAGATCAACGGCTCCGGCAGCCAACGCAGTTCGGCGTCGTCGGCCACCGAGAGACGGACGTCGTAGCGGGCCCCGTCCTTGCCCTGCCCGGGCAGTGCGAGGGTGGCCGCCGCCGATCCCGCGCGCAGCCGGGCACCGGGAAGCACCTCCGCCTCGACGGAGAAGTGGTCGCCGCCGAGCGGCCCGCTCATCGCGCCCACGAGCAGGACGTTCGCCTCGCCGCCGGTGCCGCGGGTCCGGCGGGGCGCGAGCGGCCCTTCGCCGTCGAGGACAGGCAGGGCGGTGCCGCCCCGCCCGTCCGGCCGGGCGACGATCCGGGCACGGGCCCGCACCCCGGCGGTCACGCCGTCCACGCGGCCAGCCGGGCCCGCACCCAGTCGGCGACGTCGCGCACGCCCGGCTCGACCCTGAGCGACTGCAGGACGACCGGCAGTTCGGCGCGCTGCGCCTTGGCGTCGGCCGCCATCCGCGCCAGGTCGGCGCCGACGTACGGGGCGAGGTCGGTCTTGTTGACCACGAGGAGGTCGGCGGTGGTGACGCCGGGACCGCCCTTGCGGGGGATGTCGTCCCCGCCCGCCACGTCGATCACGAAGATCTGGGCGTCCACGAGACCCTTGGAGAAGGTCGCGGTGAGGTTGTCCCCGCCGGACTCGACGAGGATCAGGTCGAGCGGTCCTGCGTCGTCCTCCAGGTCCTCGACCGCCTCCAGGTTCGCGGAGATGTCGTCCCGGATCGCGGTGTGCGGGCAGGCGCCGGTCTCCACGGCGGCGATCCGCTCCGGGGGCAGCACGGCCTCGCGCAGCAGGAACTCGGCATCCTCACGCGTGTAGATGTCGTTGGTGACGACGGCGAGGGACAACTCCTCGCGCAGCGCCCGGCACAGGGCGGCGACCGTGGCGGTCTTGCCCGAGCCGACAGGGCCGCCGAGCCCGATGCGCAGGGCGCGGCGGGTTCCGTCGGGGCGGCGGGCGTCCGCGCCGAGGGCGGCGGGGCCGTCGTGGGTGTGGTCGAGGTGCATGGACACGGCTCCTGTGGGTCGTGGCGTGAGGGCTGGGGTTCAGGACGCGAAGAGGCGTACGGGCCAGGCGGCGTGGGCCTCCGCCGAGATCTCCAGCAGGGGCGCGGAGGCGGCGGGCAGCGCCTCGGTGCCTTCGCGGGCCGCGTGCCGGGCGGCCTCCACCGCGCGGTCGGCGACGCGGTCCAGCTCCGGGGCGAGCCGGGCCAGTACGGCGGTGGCCTCGAAGGGGTCCAGGCCGAGCAGCCGTACCACCGCCGTCGCGGGCCCGCTCACCGCCTCGTACGCCGCGCAGTGCGCCGCGTCGTGTGGCCCGAGCCCGGCGACCCGGGCGACGGTGCCGAGGACCACGGGCTGGTGCGCCCCTTTGGGGAACCGGGCGGCGAGGGCGTCGAGTTCCGGGGACGGCCAGGTCGCGCGGGCCGCCCGCAGCAGTTGCCGGCCCAGCTTGCGCGCGGTGGTCCGCAGCGCCGGCGACGGCGTACGGGCGTCGGCGGCGGCGTCCAGGCCGGCCGGGTCGAGCCCGGCCGCGCCCGCCGCCGCGAGCGCGGCCGACACGAGGCCGGCCGTGTGCAGCCGGCCCCGGCAGAAGTCCTCCAGGCCCGCGGCGCCGGTGATCCGCCCGGCCCGGACGGCCGCCTCGGCGCCGCCGGAGTGGGCGTGTCCCCCGGCGGGGAAGCGGCCGTCGGCCAGGACGAGAAGCGTGGCGCGTGTCATTCGACGGCCGTCCTCAGAAGAGGAAGTAACGCTGGGCCATGGGCAGTTCGGCGGCGGGCGTGGCCTCCACCAGCTCCCCGTCGATGTGCACGGCGAAGCTGTCGGGGTCGACGCGCACCTCGGGCCGCGCGTCGTTCTCCCGCATGTCGGCCTTGGTGACGCCGCGTGTCGACTCGATGGCCACGAACCGCTTGCCGAGCCCGAGCCGTTCCGGCAGCCCGTCCTCGAGGGCCAGTGGTGCCACGAAGTTGACCGAGTTCGCGGCCGGCGCCCGGCCGATCGCGCCGAACATCGGGCGGGGCAGGATCGGCTGGGGCGTCGGGATGGACGCGTTGGCGTCGCCCATCTGCGCGTAGGCGATCTGCCCGCCCTTGATGACGAGGTGCGGTTTGACGCCGAAGAACGCCGGCTCCCACAGCACCAGGTCGGCGAGTTTGCCGGTCTCCACGGAGCCGATCTCCCGGCCGAGGCCCTGGGCGAGCGCCGGGTTGATCGTGTACTTGGCCACGTAGCGGCGCACCCGGTGGTTGTCGGCGTGTCCGTCGCCGGGCAGGGGGCCGCGGCGCCGCTTCATCACGTGGGCGGTCTGCCAGGTGCGCAGGACGACCTCTCCGACGCGTCCCATGGCCTGCGAGTCCGAGGAGATGATGGAGATGGCGCCGAGGTCGTGGAGGATGTCCTCGGCCCCGATGGTGGACGGGCGGATCCGGGACTCGGCGAAGGCCAGGTCCTCGGGCACGGCGGCGTTGAGGTGGTGGCACACCATCAGCATGTCGAGGTGTTCCTCGGCGGTGTTGACGGTGAACGGCCGCGTCGGGTTGGTGGAGCTGGGCAGCACGTGCGGTTCGGAGACGACGGTCATGATGTCCGGCGCGTGCCCGCCGCCCGCGCCCTCGGTGTGGTACGCGTGGATGCCCCGGCCCGCGATCGCCGCAAGCGTGTCACCGACGAATCCGGCCTCGTTCAGGGTGTCCGTGTGGATGGCGATCTGTACGCCGGTCCGGTCGGCCACGGTCAGCGAGGCGTCGATGACGGCCGGGGTGGAGCCCCAGTCCTCGTGCAGTTTGAGGCCGAGCGCGCCGCCGCGGATCTGGGAGAGCATCGCCTCCTGCGAGACGGTGTTCCCCTTGCCCAGCAGGCCGAAGTTGACGGGGTGCCCCTCCATCGCCTCCAGCATCCGGGCCAGATGCCAGGGGCCCGGGGTGACGGTGGTGGCCTTGGAGCCCTCGGCGGGGCCGGTGCCGCCGCCGACGAGCGTGGTGATGCCCGAGGCGAGCGCCTCGTCGGCGATCTGGGGGCAGATGAAGTGGACGTGGGCGTCGATGGCGCCGGCGGTGAGGATGCGTCCGTTGCCCGCGATGATCTCGGTCTCCGGGCCGATGACGAGGTCCGGGTGCACCCCGTCCATGGTGTCCGGGTTGCCGGCCTTGCCGATGCCGGTGATCCGGCCGTCGCGGATGCCGAGGTCGGCCTTGACGATGCCCCAGTGGTCGACGATCACGACCCCGGTGACGACGGTGTCCGGGGTGCCGTCGGCGCGGGTGGCCCGGGACTGGCCCATGGACTCGCGGATGACCTTGCCGCCGCCGAACACGGCCTCGTCGCCGGCGCGTCCGGGTCCGCCGGAGCGGTCCTCCTCGATCTCGATCAGCAGATCGGTGTCGGCGAGCCGGATGCGGTCACCGGTGGTCGGCCCGAACAGGTCGGCGTAGGCGGCGCGGGAGATCTCAGGCATCGAGGGCACCTCCGGTCTCGCCCCGCAGGCCCGGCACCACACGGGCGCCGGCGAGGGGGACGAGTTCGACGTCGACGGGGATGCCGGGCTCGAAGCGCACGGCGGTGCCGGCCGCGACGTTCAGCCGCTTGCCGCGGGCCGCGGCACGGTCGAAGCGCAGGCCGGGGTTGGCCTCGGCGAAGTGGTAGTGGGAGCCGACCTGGACGGGCCGGTCGGCGGCGTTGAGGACGGTCAGCCGGGTGACCTCGCGGCCCTCGTTGTATGCGATCGGGCCCTCGGCGAACAGGACTTCTCCGGGAATCATGGCCGCCCTCAGACGATCGGGTCGTGGACGGTGACGAGCTTGGTGCCGTCGGGGAAGGTGGCCTCGACCTGCACGTCGTGGATCATCTCGGGGATGCCCTCCATGACGTCGTCCCTGGTGAGCAGGGTCCGGCCGGAGGACATCAGCTCGGCGACCGTACGGCCGTCGCGCGCGCCCTCGAGGATGTGCGCCGTGATGAGGGCGACGGCCTCGGGGTGGTTCAGCCGGAGCCCGCGGGCCCGGCGCCTCTCGGCGACGTCGGCCGCCACGTGGATGAGCAGCCTCTCCTGCTCGTGCGGGGTCAGTTGCACGGCGTCCCACCTCACAGTCCTCGCTCCGGACCGTGCGGGGTCCGGTTGCCGACGCCGTCGGGCGAAGGGCCCGGTGGCGTGGGTCGGCAGGCTAGTTGGACCGCGTTTCGGGCGCGTTAACCCCGCGCGGGACCGCCGGGGGACGCGTCGTCGTACCGCATGCTCATCAGGGCGCGCAGCCCCTGCTGCAGAACGTCGACGGGCGCGGGCCCGAACAGACTCTGCTGGGCGATGAATCCGAGCACGGAGGCGATCATCGTGCGGGCGACGTGGTCCGGGTCCGCGTCCGTCCGCATCATCCCGGCGTCCTGGTAGCCCTCGACGATCCGCGCCCAGGCGGCGCGCACCGAGCCGTAGCCCTCGCGCAGGATCGCGGCCAGCTCCTCGTTGCGCAGGGTCTCCGTCCACACCTGGACGACGAGCCGGGGAAAGGCGGGCCTGCCGTCGACGACCAGGGACGCGCGCTCGGCGAGGGTGCGGCCGAGGACGTAGGCGACGAGCTCGTCCGGCGGCGGGGGCGGGCTCTGCCGCGCGGCCTCCTCGAACGCCCCGCGGACCGAGCCGAGCACCTCGGCGACGATCGCGCCGATCAGCTCCTCCTTGCCCTTGAAGTAGCGGTAGACGGCCCCCGCCGAGAGGTCGACCTCCTTGAGCACGTCCTGCATCGAGGTGGCGTGGAAGCCGTTGCGGGCGAAGCAGAGGGCGGCGCCGTCGAGGATCTGGCGGCGGCGTGCGTCGAGGTGTTCCTGGGATACGCGGGCCATGTCCACAAAAGTAAAACGAACATTCCTTCTTGACAAGCGCCGGCCGGTGTGAGCACGGTGGTCCCACCAAAAACGAACGATCCTTCTTTTTGAGATCCAACGGGAGATCCCATGTCCTCGCCGTCCGCCACACCGCCCAGGAAGGCCGCACCCCGGCGCCTGGTCGCGGTGGTCGTGCTCGTCCCCGTGCTGGCCGCCCTCGCCCTGTGGGCGTTCGCCTGGCCTGCCGCCCGCACCGCACCGCGCGACCTCCCGCTCGGCGTGGCGGGCCCCGCCTCGGCCGTGACGCGGATGGAGCGGCAGCTCTCCGCCCACGACGGCGCGTTCGAGGTGCACCGCTACGCCGACGAGGCGGCCGCCCGCGACGCCATCGAGGACCGGGACGTGTACGGCGCGGTCGTCGTGACGCCGCAAGGCCCCCGGCTGCTGACCGCGTCCGCCGCGAGCCCGGCCGTGGCCATGCTGCTGCAGCAGGCGGTGGCCGGGCAGGCGGCCGCCGAGGGGACGCGGGTGGAGACCGTCGACGTGGTGCCGTCGCCGGAGAAGGACCCGCGCGGGGCGGCCCTGACGTCCAGCGTGCTGCCGCTCGCCCTCGCGGGCATGGCGGCGGGCGCCGCGGTCACCGTGCTGGGGCTGCGCGGCTCGGGCGCCGCCGGCGCCCTCGTGGGCGTGGCCGCCCTGATCGGCCTGATCGCCGCCGCACTGGCGCACAGCTGGCTGGGCGTCATCACGGGTGACTGGTGGGCGGAGGCCGGGGTTTTCGCGCTGATGAGCCTCTCCGTGAGCGCCGGCGTCGCCGGGCTCGCCGCACTGATCGGACCGGCCGGCACAGGACTCATGGCCGCCACGGTCATGCTGATCGGCAATCCGTTCTCGGGGGCGGCGTCGGCGCCGCAGATGCTGCCGGAGCCGGTCGGCACGATCGGCCAGTGGCTGCCGCCGGGCGCGGGTACGACCCTGCTGCGCTCGGTGTCCTTCTTCGACGGGGCCGCGGCGGTGGGCCCCGCCCTGACCCTGACCTGGTGGGCCGCCCTGGGTCTCGGCGCGGTCCTGCTGGGCGCCCGCCTGAAGGCGGACGCGACCACCGCCGAACCGGCCGCGACCCGCCGGCCTGCCCCCGTCGGGTAACCCCGGACAGGGCAGGACCACCGAACCGGCCGTGCGCCCCCGCTGTAGCGGACGGGGACGCACGGCCTCGGCGCGTCCGGGCTCCCCCTCGGGAACCGGACGGTGCCGCCACCCGGACAGCCCCCTGCTCCCCCGTCGGCATGTGCGGAGGCGGAGCCGCGTGTGCGGAGACGGAGCCGCGTGTGCGGAGACGGAGCCGCGTGTGCGGAGACGGAGCCGCGTGTGCGGAGACGGAGCCGCGTGTGCGGAGGCGGAGCTGATCGACCGTTACCCGGAGGTCGTGGACCTGCTGGGGCGATCCACCCCGGCCAAGGACGGCGACACCTGCCGGCGCTCGCGCGCCGCCCAGGCGCTCGTCGGCAAGGCGGTCGCGCTCCGGGACGCGCCGGCGCTGACGCACCGTCGGGGCGGGACGGAGCTGCCCGCCCGCACGCTGGAGCGCGCGCTGCGCGTCCTGGACGGGGGGCGCCGCACGGCTCGTGTCACGCTGCCGCCGCGCTCCGACAGTTGACGGCGCCACAGCCGCGTTCCGGTCCGCGGCCCTCGCGCCGGGACGTCGTCCGCCACGCCGAAACGGACCGAATGGCGTACCCCCGCTCGGCGTATTCCTCACTCCGTCCGCGCGCTCGTACGGCTTGCGTCAGGGGCGGGACGCGCAGCCGCATTTGAGCCTTCCGCCGCTGGTCCGGGGCTCGTCGGGCATCTGGCCATGTTCTCGAACGCAGTAGCGTCCACCCGAACGGGTGAGTGGTGAGTAACACCACAAATCCCCGGTTCCGTTGGGATTTTCGTTCTTCCGTGCGCCAAGATCCCTGACTGACGACAAGACCCCGCCGCAGCGGCGGGGCGATCCGGGCGGACGCCGAGTCCTGCCGCCGCCCGGATGACCGGTCGACAGGAGTGGATCGGCAGGAGTGGAGGACCCGAGCAAGACGGGTCGCCGGTACGGACGTTCGTTCGAACCGAGCAACCCTTGGGGTGAAGCCGCGACAGAGCGGCCGGGCAACTTCGCCAGCCCGAATCCGACAGGTCATCCTTCACAGGCGGCTGACGAAGGGTTGCGCATGACTGCGCTCAATCGTGTCCCGTCGCTCATGGCCAGGGCCGGTACGGCCTCGGCCCTCACTCTCGCCGCCGTGGGCGGCTCGATCGTGACGCCCGGTCTCGCCTCGGAGGCGGAGGCCGCCGCGCCCGCGACGAAGGCACTTCAGATCGCGGCCTCGAAGAAGGGGGCGCCGTACAAGTGGGGCGCCACGGGCCCGAACCGGTTCGACTGCTCCGGGCTGACGCTGTACTCGTTCAAGAAGGCCGGCAAGAAGCTGCCCCGCACGGCGGCCCAGCAGTACAACAAGACCCGCCACATCTCCGCCTCCAGCCGCAAGGCCGGTGACCTGGTGTTCTTCCACTCGGGCTCGTACGTCTACCACGTGGGCATCTACGCCGGTAAGGGCAAGATCTGGCACTCCCCCAAGAGCGGTGACGTGGTCCGGCTGCAGAAGATCTGGACCAGGAGCGTCTGGTACGGCCGGGTCAAGTGACCCCGCGGGGCGCGCATGGCGCCCCTACCCCCGCCGGCGCCCTCCCGGAGCGCGGAGGGCTTCCGGCACGGGCCGGGCCCTCCAGCGCCTCCGGGGCCTCCCGGGGCCGACGGGGGCGGAGCGCGCCGCGCGGCGCCCGGTGCGGCACCACGCGGCGCTCCTCGGTCGTTTCCGCGAGGTCGCGGGCACGGCCTACGGCTCCTGCGGCGCCGCGACCGCGACCGGCGAGGCCGGTACGGTCCACGGCAGCTCGATGGAGACCGTCTTGCCGCCCTCCCGGGTCGGCCACACCCGGAGCCGGCCGCCGCACTCGGCGGTCAGCCAGCGGATGATCACCATGCCCCGGCCGTTGTCCTGCTGGACGGCGGCCGGCAGTCGTTTGGGGAACCGCGGATGGCTGTCGGTCACCCCGATGCGCAGGTGCTCGTCGCGGTCGAGCTCGAGGTCCACGGTGAAGGTGGGCGACTGCCCGAGGGTGTGCTGGACGGCGTTGGTGGCGAGTTCGGAGACGATGAGCCGGATGGTCTCCGCCGCCTCCGTCTCCGGCGGCAGCCCCCACTCGGCGAGCGTGGTGATGACGTAGGACCGTGCCGCGGAGACCGAGGCGGGATCGCTCGGCAGGGTGACGGATGCTTCCAGATGGTCTGCCATGGCGACGTCATCCCTTTCCGACGGGACCGCGGTCCGACACGGAGCGGAAGGTTCGAGTACGGTCCCGGACTGTGCTTCGCCGCCAGACTGCCATCACCGGGCCGGTCGCGGGTGGCGATCCACCAAGATATGCATATATCTGTCGCTCGAAGCGGTGAACTCTGCGACGGCAGACCGTATTTGGGCGGCCCGGTCGGAGTAAGGAGTTGCCCATGCAGCACGGCCCGGCGGTCCGCCGCCGGAAACTGGGCGCGGAACTGCGTGCGTTGCGCACCGGGACCGGGCTCACCAGTGGCGAGGCGGCCCGCCTGGTGGGCTGGCACCAGTCCAAGGTGAGCCGGATCGAGACGGGCGCCAGCGGGGTGAAACCGGCCGATGTGCGATTACTCCTCGACGCCTACGGCGTCCGGGACGCGCGGCTGCGGGAGGTGCTGCTGGCGCTGGCCGGTTCCGACGCGGCGGGCCGGCACCACTGGTGGCACGCCTATCGCGGCGTCCTGCCGCCGACGTACCGGGACTTCATCAGTCTGGAGTCCCAGGCGAGCGCGATGCGCACGCTGGAGACGTCCGTGGTACCGGGGCTGTTGCAGACCCCCGAGTACGCGCGGGCGGTGACCCGGGCGGCGACGGGCGGGACGGACGACGGCGCCGACGACCGGCTCGACGCGCTGGTCGCGGTCCGGCTGGCCAGGCAGGAGGTGCTGCGCGCCGATCCGCCGCTGAGGCTCAGCGCGGTGCTGGACGAGGCGGTGCTGCGCCGGGAGATCGGCGGGCCCGAGGTGATGCGGCGCCAGCTGGAGCGGCTGCTGGAGGCGGCACAACTCCCCCAAGTGAGCCTGCAGGTACTCCCGTTCACGGCCGGTGAGCATGTCGGCATCACCGGGCCTTTCGTTATCTTCTCATTTTCGAGCACTTCTGATCTAGACGTGGTTGTTCTCGACCACTTGACGAGTAGCCTCTATCTCGAACGGAAAGAAGACCTCCAGGCCTACACGGAGGCCTTCGACGCCCTTCGGCTCCACGCCCTTTCGCCCGAGGAATCGCTGGATCACATCGCCGCGATAGGTGGCGGCGCGTAAGGAGGCACCATGACCGCACTGCCTCGGAACCTCAGGTCGAGCACCGAACTACCGGACGCCCGTTGGCTGCGCAGCAGCTACAGCACGGGGGCGAACAACTGCGTCGAGACGGCCCGGCCGCACTCCGGTCCCTGGACCGGCCTGCTGGCCGTGCGCGACTCCAAGATTCCGGCGGGGCCCGCGCTGCTCTTCTCCCCCGAGAGCTGGGCGGGTTTCACGGCCGCGCTCCAGACCTGACCGTTTCTGATCGTTTCTGCCCGCTCCGGTGCCGCCCGGCCGTGTCACGCCGACTCATGGTCGTGCCGTACCGATGACCTGTACAGCGCGTTCGATCTGCCCCTCGGAGAGGTCCGCGCGGGCGGTCAGCCGCAGCCGTGAGATGCCGTCCGGCACGGAAGGCGGACGGAAGCAGCCCACGGCGAGACCCGCCGCACGGCACTCGGCCGCCCACCGCACGGCCCCCTCCGGGGACGGCGCCCGCACGGAGACGACCGCGGCGTCCGGACGCACCGCCTCCAGACCCGCGGCCGTCAGCCGGGTGTGCAGCTCGCCCGCCACCGCGCGGGCCCGCGCGGCCCGTTCCGGCTCACGGCGCAGCAGTCGCAGGGCCGCAAGCGCGGCACCCGCCGGCGCGGGGGCCAGCCCCGTGTCGAAGATGAACGTCCGCGCGGCGTTGACCAGGTGGTCGATCACCCGGGCCGGACCGAGCACGGCACCGCCCTGGCTGCCGAGCGACTTGGACAGCGTGACGGTCACGACGACGTCCTCCGTGCCCGCGAGACCGGCCGCGTGCGGGGCGCCCCGGCCGCCGTCCCCGAGGACGCCGAGGCCGTGCGCGTCGTCCACGACCAGCCCGGCACCGCGCTCCCGGCACACCTCGGCGTAGGCGGCCAGCGGGGCGGCGTCGCCGTCGACCGAGAAGACGGTGTCGGAGACGACCACCGCCGGACCGTCGTGGGTGCGCAGCGCCTTGCGCACGGCGTCCGGGTCGGCGTGGGCGGCGACCTGGGTGGTGCCCCGGGCCAGCCGGCAGCCGTCGATGAGCGAGGCGTGGTTGCCCGCGTCCGACACGATCAGCGAGCCGTGCGGCGCGAGCGCGGTGACGGCGGCGAGGTTGGCCGCGTAGCCGGACGAGAAGACGAGCGCCGCCTCGGCGCCGCAGAAGTCGGCCAGCTCCCGCTCCAGCTCCGCGTGCAGTTCCGTCGTACCGGTGACGAGGCGGGAGCCGGTCGCGCCGCCGCCCCAGGTCCGTGTGGCCCGGACGGCGCCCTCGACGACCTCGGGATGCCGGGCCAGACCCAGGTAGTCGTTGCTCGCGAGGTCGAGGAGCGGGGAGTCGGCGGGGCGGGGGCGCAGGGTCCGTACCAGTCCGGCGCGGCGGCGCTGGTCCGCCTGTTCGTCGATCCAGCCGAACGCCATGGCTCCTCCGGGCTTTTGTAGGCAGTGCACAGACACTAGCGGCCGGGACCGCCGCCCACGGTGTGGCAATACCCACACATCGAATCGACAGGGTTGTGCAAACTCACCTTGGCTCCGGCCCCCTCCGTACGTCAGGATCACCTCCCATGGACCTGCTGAACACGCTGGTGGACAAGGGGCTTCGGCGCGAGCTGCCGACCCGCGAGGAAGCGCTCGCCGTTCTCGCCACTTCCGACGACGACCTGCTCGACGTGGTGGCCGCGGCCGGCAAGGTGCGCCGGAAGTGGTTCGGCCGGCGGGTGAAGCTGAACTATCTCGTCAACCTCAAGTCGGGCCTGTGCCCGGAGGACTGCTCGTACTGTTCGCAGCGGCTCGGCTCCACCGCCGGCATCCTCAAGTACACCTGGCTGAAGCCGGACGAGGCCTCGCAGGCCGCGGCCGCGGGGTTGGCGGGTGGCGCCAAGCGGGTGTGCCTGGTGGCGTCCGGGCGCGGCCCGACGGACCGGGACGTGGACCGGGTCTCCGAGACCATCAAGGCCATCAAGGACGGGAACGAGGGCGTCGAGGTGTGCGCCTGCCTCGGGCTGCTCTCGGACGGGCAGGCGGAGCGGCTGCGCGAGGCGGGCGCGGACGCCTACAACCACAACCTGAACACCTCGGAGTCCACGTACGGGGAGATCACCACCACCCACACGTACGCCGATCGGGTGGACACGGTGAACAAGGCGCACGCGGCCGGTCTGTCCGCCTGCTCCGGGCTGATCGCGGGCATGGGCGAGAGCGACGAGGACCTGGTCGACGTCGTCTACGCGCTGCGCGAGCTGGACCCGGACTCGGTGCCGGTCAACTTCCTGATCCCGGTCGAGGGCACCCCGCTGGCCAAGGAGTGGAACCTCACCCCTCAGCGCTGCCTGCGCATCCTCGCGATGGTCCGCTTCGTCTGCCCGGACGTGGAGGTCCGCATCGCGGGCGGCCGCGAGGTCCATCTGCGCACGATGCAGCCGCTGGCCCTGCACCTCGCCAACTCGATCTTCCTCGGCGACTACCTCACCACCGAGGGCCAGGCCGGCAAGGCCGACCTGGAGATGATCGCGGACGCCGGGTTCGAGGTGGAGGGAGCCGGCCAGGTGACCCTTCCGGAGCACCGGGCGGCCGCGGCCGGGGGCGGCTGCGGATCGCACGGGAGCGCGGGCTGCGGATCGCACGGGAGCGCCGGATGCGGCTCGCACGCGGACGGCGGGGTGTGCGGTACGGCCGCCCCCGCGCCCGGTACGGAGGCTTCCGCCCCGGCCGGCGAGCCGCGCACCGATCTGGTCGCCGTCCGCCGACGGGGCGCCGGGACCGACATCGCGCCCAATGCCTGAGCTGCCCGGCCTGGGCGTGCCCGAGCTGCTGGACCTCGACCGGCGGCACGTCTGGCATCCGTACGGTCCGATGCCGGGCCGCGCCGAGCCGCTCGTCGTGGAGTCGGCGAGCGGGGTGCGGCTGCGGCTCGCCGACGGCTCGGGCGAGCTGGTCGACGGCATGTCGTCGTGGTGGTCGGCCGTCCACGGCTACAACCACCCGGTCCTCAACGATGCGGCGCACGCGCAGCTGGCGCGGATGAGCCACGTCATGTTCGGCGGGCTCACGCACGAGCCCGCCGTACGGCTGGCGAAGCTCCTTGTCGACATGTCGCCCGAGGGACTCGAGCACGTCTTCCTGGCCGACTCCGGCTCGGTGTCGGTCGAGGTCGCCGTCAAGATGTGCCTGCAGTACTGGCGTTCGCTGGGGCGGCCCGGCAAGCGGCGGCTGCTGACCTGGCGCGGCGGCTACCACGGCGACACCTGGCAGCCGATGTCGGTGTGCGACCCCGAGGGCGGGATGCACGAACTGTGGGCGGGCGTACTCCCGCGTCAGGTGTTCGCCGACGCGCCGCCGGCCGAGTACGACGAGGCGTACGCCGAACGGCTGCGGTCGCTGATCGAGCGGCACGCGGACGACCTGGCGGCGGTGATCGTCGAGCCGGTGGTGCAGGGCGCCGGCGGGATGCGGTTCCACTCCCCCGCGTATCTGCGGGTGCTGCGGGAGGCGTGCGACGCGCACGACGTGCTGCTCGTGTTCGACGAGATCGCGACCGGCTTCGGGCGCACGGGCGCCCTGTTCGCGGCGGACCACGCGGCGGTGACGCCGGACGTGATGTGCGTGGGCAAGGCCCTGACCGGCGGCTATCTGACGATGGCGGCGACGCTGTGCACGGCGCGGGTCGCGGACGGCATCTCGCGCGGCGAGGTGCCGGTGCTCGCCCACGGCCCGACCTTCATGGGCAACCCGCTGGCGGCCGCGGTCGCCTGCGCGTCGATCGGGCTGCTGCTGGGCCAGGACTGGCGGGCCGAGGTCGGGCGGATCGAGGCGGGGCTGCGGTCCGGTCTGGCGCCCGCAGCGGACCTGCCGGGCGTCAAGGACGTACGGGTCCTCGGCGCGATCGGCGTCGTCCAGCTGGACCACGAGGTGGACATGCGGGCGGCGACGGCGGCCGCCGTGCGCGAGGGCGTGTGGCTGCGGCCGTTCCGCGACCTGGTCTACACGATGCCGCCGTACGTCACGGGCGACGCGGACGTCGCACGGATCGCCCGCGCGGTGTGCGCGGCCGCACGAGAGGGCTGAGATGCCGGTACTGGTGGTCACGGGCACGGGCACGGAGGTCGGCAAGACGGTCGTCACCGCGGCGGTGGCCGCGGCGGCGCTCGCCTCGGGCCGTACGGTCGCGGTGCTCAAGGCCGCGCAGACGGGCGTGGGCCCGGACGAGGACGGGGACGCCGCCGAGGTGGCGCGGCTCGCCGGTCCCGTCACCACGGCCGAAATCGCCCGGTATCCGGACCCGTTGGCCCCGGCGACGGCGGCGCGGCGGGCGGGCCGGACGCCGGTCCGTCCGGCGGAGGTCGCCGAGGCCGCCGCGAAGCTGGCCGCGGAGCACGACCTGGTGCTGGTGGAGGGGGCCGGCGGGCTCCTCGTCCGCTTCGACGAGGCGGGCGGCACCCTGGCGGACGCGGCCGAGCTGATGGCGGCCCCCGTGCTGGTGGTGGCGTCGGCCGGTCTCGGCACCCTCAACACGACGGAGCTGACGGCCCGTGAGCTGCGGCGCCGGCGCCTCGACCCGCTCGGTGTGGTGATCGGCAGCTGGCCCGGGGAACCGGACCTGGCGTCGCGCTGCAACGTGGCGGATCTCCCGGAGGTGTCGGAGGCGCCGCTGCTGGGCGCGGTGCCCGCGGGCGCGGGCGGGCTGCCCTCCGCCGGGTTCCGCGCGGCCGCCCCCGACTGGCTGGCGCCCCGCCTCTTCGGCCGGTGGGACGCGGACGGGTTCCGGGAGCGCATGGCGCTCTGAGGCGTCGCGCGGGACGGGTACACGCGGCGGACGGACGCGCGCGGCGGGGGGTGGGGCATCGCCGTTCGGGGGAGAATCGGGGGTGAGTTCCGTTCTGCCCGGGAGGTCCGATGGCCCAGCGATCCGCCCGTGCGGGCGCCCGTCCCCGCGACGCCGTGCATCATCCGGTGTTCGCCCGCTACTACGCCCGGGTGAGCGCGGGCGCCGAGACCCGGATGGGCATGGCCCGGATCCGGGAGCGGCTGCTGGGCGGGTTGTCGGGCCGGGTGCTGGAGATCGGCGCGGGCAACGGCCTGAACTTCGCGCACTACCCGGCCACGGTCTCCGAGGTCGTCGCCATCGAACCGGAGCGGCTGCTGCGGCGGTTGGCGGTGGAGGCCGCGCTGCGCGCCGAGGTGCCCGTGGACGTGGTGCCGGGCACGGCGGAGGCGCTGCCGGTCAAGAGCGAGGGCTTCGACGCTGTCGTGCTGTCGCTGGTGCTGTGCAGTGTGCGGGACGTGCCGCGGGCGCTGTCCGAGGTGTGCCGGGTGCTGCGGCCCGGCGGGAGCGTGCGGTTCTTCGAGCACGGCCGGGGCGGCGGGCCTGCGATGCTGCGCACCCAGCGCGTGCTGGACCGTACGGTGTGGCCGCTGGTCAGCGGCGGCTGCCATCTCTCGCGCGACCCGGTGGCGGCGCTGCGGGAGGCGGGGCTCGAACTCGGCCCCTACGGGCGGCTGATGGTCCCGGAGAACGGGCCCGCCCTGCCCGCGTCGTACTGCGTGCTGGGCACGGCGTGGCGCCCGGCGGACGCCGGGACGTCAACCGGCCGGTAGCGCGGTCACAGGCTCCAGCTCTCCAGTTCCCGCGTGATGTCCTGTACGGACGCCTCGCCGCCGTGCACCAGGCGGGCCAGGTCGCGGACCTGCTCGGGCGAGGTGACGACCTTGAGGCCGCTGGCCACGAGGTAGGCGTAGGCGACCGCGGAGGCGAACATCGCGTTCGAGCGCTCCAGCGCGGGGACCCGCATGAGCAGTTGCAGCAGGGATGCGGCGCGGGCCTGGGGGCTGTCGTAGACGGGGACGTCGAATATCTCGGCCTGGTGGCGGGCGACGGCGGCGACGAGGGCGCCCCAGTCGGTGACCGTGGGGTCGCCCGGTGTGCGCTTCTCGGCGACCATGAGCAGCCAGGCGAGATCGATGGTCAGCGGGCTCAACGGATCAGTGGCGCCCTTCGCGCGGGCCCTCGCGGTCGGTGCCGAACTCCTCGGCGAACACCGACTCGTACTGCTTCATGAAGTCGGCCGCGGCCTCCACGAAGGTGTGGCCGACCTCGCCGGTGTCCTGGCGGACCAGCTCCTCGATGTAGCGGTTCACGCTCATCCCGCGGGCCAGGGCGCGTTCGCGGGCGGCGCGGGCCGTGCCCTCGTCCACTCTCACGTTCAGCTGGGTCTTCGCCATGCTTCGAAGCTAGCGCGCGGGTGCTAGCACGGCAAGCGTCCCCCGGCGGCATCGGATGCCCCTTACATCGGCTCCGGGTCCCCCACCTGGGTCGGAGGCGACGCGGGACCACAGAAGGATACCCGGTGTGGGGTGGATCACATTAGGCTCGGCGGCGACGAGAAGGGGCGACGTCCCGGCGGCCGTCGGTGCGTCCCGTGAGGAGGCGGCCTTGTCCACAGCAGCTGCGCAGTACGTCCCCGATCCCGCGCCGGCCGAACGGGTGGCGGCCCGCGCTCGCGGACTGACCAAGGCGTACGGCTCCGGTGAGACCGCCGTGCTCGCCCTCGACGCGGTGGACGTGGACATCGCGCGCGGCCGGTTCACGGCGGTGATGGGGCCCTCGGGATCGGGGAAGTCCACGCTGATGCACTGCCTGGCCGGCCTGGACGACGTCTCGGCGGGACGGGTCTGGCTCGGCGACACCGAGATCACGGGGCTGAAGGACCGTGAGCTGACCCGGTTGCGGCGGGACCGGATCGGGTTCATGTTCCAGTCGTTCAACCTCATCCCGACGCTGACCGCGGCGGAGAACATCACCCTGCCCTTGGACATCGCCGGCCGCAGACCGGACGAGGCGTGGCTGGCCCAGGTCATCGACACGCTCGGGCTGCGCGACCGGCTGCGGCACCGGCCCTCCCAGCTGTCCGGCGGCCAGCAGCAGCGCGTGGCCTGCGCCCGCGCGCTCGCCTCCCGGCCGGAGCTGATCTTCGCCGACGAGCCCACCGGCAACCTGGACTCGCGGGCGGGCCTGGAGGTGCTCGGTTTCCTCCGCGAGGCCGTCGACCGGCTGGGACAGACGGTCGTCATGGTCACCCACGACCCGGGGGCCGCGGCCCACGCCGATCTCGTGCTGTTCCTCGGGGACGGGCGGATCGTCGACGAGATGCGCCACCCCACGGCGGAGGCCGTGCTGGAACGGATGAAACGCTTCGACGTGATCCGCGGGGCCTCCGAGGACGGCGGGCGCGCCCCGGGTGTCGAGGCCGGGGAGGGCCCGGCGCTCGAGAAGGGCTGACCGGTGCTCAAGGCGACCCTCAGGAGCTTCCTCGCCCACAGGGGGCGGCTCGCGCTCTCGGCCCTGGCGGTGCTCCTGTCGGTGGCCTTCGTCGTCGGCAGCCTCATCTTCTCGGACACCGTCGGCCGCACGTTCGACCGCCTGTTCGCCTCGACGGCCGCCGACGTCACCGTCACCCCCAAGGAGTCCTTCGACGAGACGATCTCCTCCGGGCGCACCGCGACCCTGCCGGCCGCGCTGGCCGGGCGCCTCGCCGAGGTGGACGGCGTCTCGGCGGCCCGCGCCGAGGTCGACGTGGACGGCATCACCGTCGTCGACGCCGACCGCCGCCGGGTGAGCCCGACCTCGGGTGCGCCGACGCAGGCCGCCGTCTGGAACCCGACCGAGCGCAGCCCGGTGGAACTCACCTCCGGGCACGCTCCGCGGGGCGACGGGCAGGTGCTGCTCGACGCGGACACCGCGGACCGGGCGGACGTGCGCGTCGGCGACCGGCTCACCGTGGTCGGCCCGCGGGGCTCCTTCCCGGTCCGTGTCGTGGGCATCGCGACCTTCACCACCACCAACCCCGGCGCGGCGCTGGTCTTCTTCGACACGGCCACCGCGCAGACGAGACTGCTCGGCGACGCGGACGCGGCGACCGCCGTCGAACTCGACGCGGCCGAGGGCGTCACCGAGCCGGAGCTCAAGCGGCGGGCGGCCGAGGCCCTGGGCGCCGACGCCGCCGCCTACGAACTGCGGACCGCCGACGAGCAGGCGAAGTCGGACGTCGAGCGACTGGGCACGTTCCTCGACGTCATCAAGTACGTGATGCTCGGCTTCGCGGGGGTCGCCGTCCTCGTCGGCGTGTTCCTGATCGTCAACACGTTCTCCATGCTGATCGCCCAGCGCACCCGTGAGCTGGGGCTGCTGCGCGCGCTCGGCGCGGACCGCCGCCAGGTGCGCCGCTCGGTGCTCACCGAGGCGCTGCTGCTGGGCCTGGTCGGCTCGACGGCGGGGCTGGCCGCCGGCATCGGCCTGGCCGTCGGGCTCATCGAGCTGATGGGCCTGCTGGGCATGCGCATCAGGACCGGCGAGATGGTGATCGGCTGGGGCACGCCGGTCGCCGCGTACGTCGTGGGGCTGGGCGTCACCTTCGTCGCGGCCTACCTCCCCGCCCGGCGGGCGGCCGGGGTGTCGCCGATGGCGGCCCTCGCTGACGCGGAGATCGCGGACGTCGGGCGGCCGCTGCGGCTGCGCGCGGTGGCGGGCTCGGCCGTCGGCGCGGGGGGAGCGGCGGCGCTCGCGGGCGCCGCAGTGTCCTCACGGACGTCCACGGCCGCGTCCCTGCTGGGGGCCGGCGTGCTGCTGACCCTCATCGCCACGGTCGTGGCGGGTCCGCTCCTGGTGCGTCCCGTCATCCGGGTGCTCGGCGGCGCCTTCCCGGCGCTGTTCGGGCCGGTCGGCCGGATGAGCCAGCGCAACGCGCTGCGCAATCCGCGCCGCACGGGTGCCACGGCGGCCGCGCTGATGGTGGGCCTGGCCCTGGTCGGCGGGATGTCGGTGGCGAGCGCGTCGATGTCGACGTCGTTCGACCGGCAGATCGACAAGACCCTCGGCGCCGACTTCGTGGTGCAGGACAGCAACTTCGTGCCCTTCCCCCGGGAGATCGCCGACCGGATCGCGGCCACCGAGGGGGTCGGGCTGGTGGTCCGCTCGCAGCTCGCGACGATCGCGCTTCGCCTGCCCGACGGGGACCAGGTGCGGACCACCGCCGCCGGGTACGAACCCGAGCTCGACGAGGTCGCCCATCTCACCTACGCGCGCGGGGACTCCGCGGCCGCGCTGGCGGACGGGCACCTCGGGATGGACCGCGACTTCGCCCGGGACCACGGGGTACGGGCCGGCAGCGCGCTGTCCGTCGAGTTCCAGGACGGGCGCCGCGCCCGGCTGACGGTCGGCGCCCTCACCGACCAGGACTCCGTCGACGGGTTCGGCGCCCAGGGGGGCGTCTTCTTCGGCCTGGCCACGCTGGAGAAGTACGCGCCGGGCGGCCAGGACGCGGCCGTGTACGTCAACGCCGCCCCCGGCACGGACGCGGACGCGCTGCGGACCGCTCTGGAGAAGACCCTCGACCCGTATCCGCAGGTGCAGGTCCGGGATGTCGCCGACTACAAGGACCTGGTGCACGACCAGATCGCCGTGCTGCTCTACCTGGTGTACGCCCTGCTGGGCCTCGCGATCGTCATCGCGGTGCTCGGTGTGGTCAACACGCTCGCCCTGTCGGTGGTGGAGCGGACCCGGGAGATCGGGCTGCTGCGGGCCATCGGGCTGGCCCGGCGCCAGCTGCGCCGGATGATCCGGCTGGAGTCGGTGGTGATCGCCGTGTTCGGCGCCGTCCTCGGGCTGGCGCTGGGGCTGGTGTGGGGCGTGTGCGCGCAGCAGGTGCTGGCGCTGCAGGGCATGACGGCGCTGGCCATCCCCTGGGGCACGATCGTCGCCGTGGTGATCGGCTCGGCGGTGGTGGGGGTCGTGGCGGCGCTGCTGCCCGCGCTGCGCGCGTCACGCATGAACGTGCTGGCGGCCATCGCGCACGAGTGACGGGCGGGAGCCGGGACGGGCGTCCATATGCCGGAAACCTCTGCGGCGCCCCGGGCCCGGTGGTGGGATCGGCTCATGAGTGATCTTCGTTTGCGTTCCGCCACCGCCCGGGACCTGGACGCCGTGCTGGCCTTCTGGAAGACGTCGGCCGAGGGCACCAGCATCAGCGACGACCGCGACGGCGTCGAGCGGCTCGTCGCCCGCGACCCGGGGGCGCTGATCCTGGCCGAGGTGGACGGCGAGCTGGCCGGCACGGTCATAGCGGGCTTCGACGGCTGGCGCTGCCATCTGTACCGGCTGGCGGTGCACCCGGACCGGCGCCGTCAGGGGATCGGCTCGGCGCTGCTGGCCGCCGCCGAGGAGCGGTTCGTACGGCTCGGCGGGCGGCGCGGCGACGCGATGGTCCTGGAACGGAACACGCGTGCGCATCATGCCTGGCGTGCAGCGGGGTACACGCCCGAGGACCACTGGCGGCGGTGGGTGAAGCACCTCACCGACTGACCGCTTTGCCGATCCTTTACCATTGGGCTTCCACTTCGGTCCTCCAGTGAAAGGTGTGAGCCTCCGCCCATGGGCGAGCCTCCCAGTTGTAGACATCGCGCGCACGTTCCCACCCTGTCCGACCATGGGACGGAGGTGACCCGATGACCGAAGTGCTTCTCCTTCTGGTGGCGATCCTGCTGTCGCTGGCGTGCGGCGCCTTCGTCGCGGCCGAGTTCTCCCTGACGACCGTCGAGCGCGGCGATCTGGAGCGCGCCGCCGAACGCGGCGAGCGCGGCGCCTCGGGCGCCCTCAAGGCCGTACGGAACCTGACCTTCCAGCTCTCCGGCGCGCAGCTCGGCATCACCGTCACCAACCTCGTCGTCGGCATGCTCGCCGAACCGTCCATCGCCGCCCTGCTCGCGGGCCCGCTGGAGTCGATGGGGATCTCCCGCTCGACGTCGAGTTCGATCGCGCTGGTCATCGGTACGGCCCTGTCGACGGTCGTCCTGATGGTCGTCGGTGAACTCGTCCCCAAGAACTGGGCGATCTCCTCCCCGCTGGCCGTCGCCAAGCGCGTGGGAAGCGCCCAGCGATGGTTCAGCGCGGCGTTCCGCCCCTTCATCACCCACCTGAACAACACGGCGAACCGCATAGTGCGCCGGATCGGCGTGGAGCCCACCGAGGAGCTGGCCGCCGCGCGCGGCCCTCAGGAGCTGGCCGCGCTGGCCCGGCACTCCGCCCGGGAGGGCGCCCTGGAGGCGGACACCGCCGAGCTCTTCGTGCGGACGCTGAACCTGGCCGATCTGACCGCCGAGAACGTGATGACCCCGCGCGTGCAGGTCGTCGCCCTCGAGGCCACGGCCACCTGCGAGGACGTGGCGAACGCGACCCGGGCGACCGGCCTGTCCCGCTTCCCGGTCTACCGGGGCAGCCTCGACTCGGTGGTGGGCACCGCCCACATCAAGGACATCCTCGCGGTGCCCGCCGAGGAACGGCCGCGCACCCCGGTGTCGGAGCTGATGCGCGAACCTCTGCTCGTTCCCGCCACCCTCACCGTCGACCGCCTCCTCGACCGTCTCTCCGGCAAACGCACCATGGCCGTGGTCATCGACGAGTACGGCGGCACCGCGGGCGTGGCCACGCTGGAGGACATCGTCGAGGAGGTCGTCGGCGAGGTCCGCGACGAGCACGACCCGCACGAGACGCCCGACATCGCCCCCGCCGGCAGCGACGAGCTGGGACGGTCGCTGTACTCGGCCGACGGCTCGGCGCGCACCGACCAGCTCGCGCGCGTGGGCCTGAAGACGCCCGAGGGCCCCTACGAGACCCTGGCCGGGCTCGTCGCCACGGAGCTCGGGCGTATCCCCACCGTCGGCGACGAGGTCGAGGTCGCCGGGTGGCGGCTCGACGTGGTGGACGCCGCGGGCCGCCGGGCCGCGCGGGTGCTGTTGCACGCCCCGCTCGACGAACCGGCGGAGCACGAGACGCAGGAGGACGGGCGATGACCGCCGTACAGCTGTTCATCGGCCTGCTGACGCTGGTCGTCAACGCCTTCTTCGTGGGCGCCGAGTTCGCCCTGATCTCGGTGCGCCGCTCCCAGATCGAGCCCTACGCCGAGCAGGGGGACCGCCGCGCCAAGAGCGTGATGTGGGGTCTGCAGCACGTGTCCGCGCTGCTGGCCGCGGCGCAGCTCGGCATCACCCTGTGCACCCTGGTCCTCGGCATCGTCGCGGAGCCGGCCATCGCGCATCTGCTGGAGCCGGTGTTCCACGCGGTGGGCGTCCCGGAGGGCGCCGGTCACGCGGTCTCGTTCGTGATCGCGCTGACCCTGGCCACCTATCTGCACATGCTCCTCGGCGAGATGGTGCCGAAGAACATCGCGCTGGCCGAGCCGGTGCGCAGCGCCCTGCTGCTGGGCCCGCCCCTGGTCACGCTGTCCCGCGCGCTGCGGCCCGTGATCTTCACGATCAACGCGTTCGCCAACGCGCTGCTGCGGCTGCTGCGCGTGGAGACCAAGGACGAGGTCACCGCGACCTTCTCGGACTCCGAGCTCGCCCGGATGGTGCGGGACTCGGGTGAGGCCGGGCTCATCGACGACCGTGCGCGCGAGCGTCTGCACGACGCGCTGGAGCTGGGCCGCCGGCCCGTACGCGACGTGGTGCTGCCGCTGGAGCGGGTCGTCTACGCGCACGTGGGCGTCACCCCGGAGGCACTGGAGAGGCTGTCGGCGCAGTCGGGCTTCTCGCGCTTCCCCGTGGTCGACACGGGCCGCCGCATCCTCGGCTACCTGCACGTCAAGGACGCGCTCGACGCCTCCCCGCGAGACGTGCCGTTCCAGATCCGGGACATGCGGGCCATCGCGCGCGTCCGCGAGAGCACACCGCTGGACGACGTGCTCACCGCGATGCGGGGCAGCCGCACCCACCTCGCGGCCGTCCTGGGCGACGACGGGCGGCTCGCCGGGCTGGTGACCATGGAGGACGTGCTGCGGGAGCTGTTCGGACAGCGCGTCTGACGGAGGACGGGAGGATGGTTCCCGGGCCGACCGACCGCTGGGTATGGAGCCCGGGATACCATTTCCGTCGCCATGCAGACGAATCCCACTCACAGCAGCCTGGTCGCCGTCGGCGACTCCTTCACCGAGGGCATGTCGGACCTTCTCCCGGACGGTTCGTACCGGGGCTGGGCCGATCTCCTCGCCGGCCGGATGGCCGCCCAGACCCCCGGTTTCCGGTACGCGAACCTCGCCGTGCGCGGAAAGCTGATCGGGCAGATCGTCGACGAGCAGGTCGACGTGGCCGCCGCGATGGGCGCCGACGTGATCACGCTCGTCGGCGGGCTCAACGACACCCTGCGGCCCAAGTGCGACATGGGCCGGGTGCGGGGCCTGCTGGAGGAGGCCGTGGAGAAGCTGGCCCCGGCCTGCCGGCAGCTGGTGCTCATGCGCAGTCCGGGGCGGCAGGGGCCGGTCCTGGAGCGGTTCCGGCCCCGTATGGAGGAGCTGTTCGCCTGCGTGGACCAGCTGGCGGAGCGGCACGGCGCGATCGTCGTCGACCTGTACGGGGCGCCGTCGCTGAGCGACCCGCGGATGTGGGACGTGGACCGGCTGCATCTGACGGCCGACGGGCACCGCCGGGTCGCGGAGGCCGTGTGGCAGGCGCTCGGCTACGACCCGGCCGACACCGAGTGGCGTACGCCGCTGGCGGCCGCGGTGCCGCCGCGCTGGGTCGCCCGGCGGGTCGCGGACGCGCGTTTCGCACGTCAGCACCTGCTGCCCTGGATAGGGCGGCGCCTGACCGGCCGGTCCTCGGGCGACGGACGGCCGGCGAAGCGCCCGGAGCTGCTGCCCTACGACGGGCCGGCCGCGTAGGACACCGGAGCGTGGTGACGCCCCTGCCGGCTCGTGCGGCAGGGGCGTTGGTGTGTTGACCGTTCCAGCCGTTTCGGCCGTTCCAGCCGTTCCAGCCGTCTCGGCCGTTCCCTCCGTCTCAGCCGTTCTGGCCGCGGGAGGCGGACCGGCTACGGCGGTACAGCACGGTGCCGGCGATCAGCAGCGCGCCGCTGGCGGCGATGCCTCCGACGAGGCCTCCGGCCCCGGTCTCGGGCAGGTGCGGCCGGTCCGGTCCGGCGGGCGGGGTCTGCGAGGGCGCCGGGCCAGGCTCGTGGGGCGTGGGCGAGGGGGCGGGCCGGGTGGGGGTGGGCTCGGGGGTGCCGGGCTCGTCGCCGTAGCCGTAGCCGTGACCGGTGGGCTCGTCCGGCGTGCCGGACTCCTCGCCGTACCCGGAGCCGTAGCCATAGCCGTGACCGGTGGGCTCGGACGGCTCGTCGCCGTAGCCGTAGCCGTGGTCCTCGCCGGACGGCTCGTCGGAGCCGTAGCCGCTCGGCTCGTCCGTGCCGTAGCCGGCCTCACCGGCCGGTTCGTCCTCGCCGTAGCTCGCGCCGGACGGCTCGTCGGAACCGTAGGAGGCGGTGCCCTCCCCGGACGGGGCGGCGCCCGGCAGTTCCAGCGCGTCGATCTTCTCGTCCACGCCGTCGAGCTGCTCGTCCATCGCGCCGAGTTTGTCGTCCAGCTGATCAAGCCCGTCGGAGTCCGGCGCATTCGCGTGGCCGGGCAGGACGACGGCGGATTTCACCATGGTGCCCTGTACACGCGGGGCCGCGGACGCGGTGGTGCCGTACAGGGACAGGGCGCTGGTCGCGGCGGCGGCCACGATCAATCCCCTGGTCAGAGCCTGGCGCATTCTCGTTGTCTTTCTTTCGGACGGATTCGGACGGAAAGGGGGGCCGACGTCGGTCATCGACACGAATTCGTCGCTCGCCGGAATTCGAGAGGTCGTGGCGGGAGCGGTGACGCACAGCTGCGAACATGCCGCGACCCGCAGACTATGAACGAGTTGTGAAGGTCCCGGGAAACCGGGACGCGGCCACCGGCGGGGAATTCACCCGATCGACCCGCCACGAGCTTCCGTCCGGGTCCGGCACCGAGGCCGCGGGCCCTGACCGCTCGGGCGGAGCGGCGCCGAGGGCCGGGGGGACGCCGGGTAAACTCCGTGCACGTGACTTCTGCGCCCGCCAAGCCCCGCATCCCGAACGTCCTCGCCGGACGCTACGCCTCCACCGAGCTCGCCACGCTCTGGTCCCCCGAGCACAAGGTGAAGCTGGAGCGTCAGCTCTGGCTCGCCGTGCTGCGGGCCCAGAAGGACCTCGGCATCGAGGTGCCGGACGAGGCGATCGCCGACTACGAGCGCGTCCTCGACACCGTGGACCTGGCGTCGATCGCCGAGCGCGAGAAGGTCACCCGGCACGACGTGAAGGCGCGGATCGAGGAGTTCAACGCGCTCGCCGGGCACGAGCACGTGCACAAGGGCATGACCTCCCGCGACCTCACGGAGAACGTCGAGCAGCTGCAGATCCGTCTGTCGCTGGAGCTGATGCGCGACCGTACGGTGGCCGTGCTGGCCCGCCTCGGCAAGCTGGCCGGTGAGTACGCCGAGCTGGTCATGGCCGGCCGCTCCCACAACGTCGCCGCCCAGGCCACCACCCTCGGCAAGCGCTTCGCGACCGCCGCCGACGAGCTCCTCGTGGCGTACGGCCGGGTCGAGGAGCTGCTGGGCCGCTACCCGCTGCGCGGCATCAAGGGCCCGGTGGGCACCGCGCAGGACATGCTCGACCTGCTCGGCGGGGACCCGGTGAAGCTCGCGGAGCTGGAGGACCGGATCGCCGCGCACCTGGGCTTCTCGCAGGCGTTCACGTCGGTCGGCCAGGTCTACCCGCGCTCGCTGGACTACGAGGTGGTGACCGCGCTGGTCCAGCTGGCCGGGGCGCCGTCCTCGCTGGCCAAGACGATCCGGCTGATGGCCGGGCACGAGCTGGTCACCGAGGGCTTCAAGCCGGGCCAGGTCGGCTCCTCCGCCATGCCGCACAAGATGAACACCCGGTCCTGCGAGCGGGTCAACGGCCTGATGGTGATCCTGCGCGGCTACGCGTCGATGACCGGCGAGCTGGCGGGCGACCAGTGGAACGAGGGCGACGTCTCCTGCTCGGTGGTGCGCCGGGTGGCCCTGCCGGACGCCTTCTTCGCGCTGGACGGCCTGCTGGAGACGTTCCTGACGGTCCTCGACGAGTTCGGCGCCTTCCCGGCCGTCGTCGCCCGCGAACTGGACCGCTACCTGCCGTTCCTCGCCACCACGAAGGTGCTGATGGGCGCCGTGCGCGCCGGTGTGGGCCGTGAGGTCGCGCACGAGGCGATCAAGGAGCACGCCGTCGCCTCCGCGCTGGCGATGCGGGAGCAGGGCGCCGAGCGCAACGAACTGCTCGGCAAGCTGGCCGACGACGAGCGCATCCCGCTGGACCGCGCGGCGCTGGACGCGCTGATGGCCGACAAGCTGTCCTTCACCGGTGCCGCCGCCGCGCAGGTCGGCGTGGTCGTGGGCCGGATCGAGGAGATCGTGAAGCAGCGTCCGGAGGCCGCGGGCTACACGCCCGGCGCGATCCTCTGACCTGGCGCACGGTATGCCGCGCTTCACCGCCGAGCAGTTGGAGGCCGCCCGCGACCGCCTCGTCCCCGACGTGGTCGCGGACGGCCTGCGCGTGCTGTTCTGCGGGATCAACCCCGGTCTGATGACGGCTGCGACCGGCCATCACTTCGCCCGCCCCGGCAACCGCTTCTGGCCGGTGCTGCACCTGTCCGGGTTCACGCCGCGGCTGCTGAAGCCGTCGGAGCAGGGGGAGTTGCCGTCGTACGGGCTCGGCATCACGAACGTCGTGGCGCGGGCGACGGCGCGGGCCGACGAGCTGAGCGCCGAGGAGTACCGCGAGGGCGGCCGACTGCTGACCGCCAAGGTGGAGCGGCTGCGGCCGCGCTGGCTCGCCGTCGTCGGGGTGACCGCCTACCGGGCGGCGTTCGACGACCGCGGGGCGCGGGTGGGTCCGCAGGAGCGGACGATCGGGCGGACGCGGGTGTGGGTGCTGCCCAACCCGAGCGGGCTGAACGCGCACTGGACGGCGGCGACGATGGCGGAGGAGTTCGCCCGGCTGCGGGTGGCCGCGGAGGACTGACCCGTCAGGGCGGGTCCCGGTCGGTCACCATCAGCAGGAGTTCTGGGTCCGCCTCCGGGTCCCGGTCGGCGACGGCTATGCCGACCCAGCGGCCGGTGCCCGGCTCGTGCCAGGTCCGCAGGTCGTCCGCGCGGACGCCGAGCTCGGCCCAGGGCTCGGGTATCTCCTCACCCCGGGCCGCGCGTTCGAGCAGCGTGACGCTCCCCCAGCGCGATGCTTCCCCCCAGCGTTCCTCGAACCGCTGTATGAGCGCCGCCTCGTGGGCGTACAGGTCGGCGGCCGTGCCGCCGCCGGCGGCCCCCAGCACCACGAGGAAGTAGCCGGGGCCGCCCAGGGCGGGGTCCGCTCCGTCGCGCGCGGCGGGGAACTCCCGGGCGCACAGCGAGTCGGTCAGGGCCAGATCCTTCACGACGTCCATGGGGTGCAGTATCGCCGCCCCCACTGACAATTGGCGTGGCGTCAGGTGTCTCTGCGCCGTACGCTCCACGCCCCGGCGAGGAGGGCGGCCGCCGTCCACAGCGCGGTGACCGCGAGTCCGGACCAGGGACCGAGGGAGCCGTCGTACGTCCGGTGAAGGGCGGTCTGTCCCGCCTTGTCCGGGAGGAAGTCGGCCACGGTGCCCACCGAGTCGCCGACCACGAACGACACCACGAGGATGAACGGGATCAGGACGGACAGCGTGGCCGCCCCGCTGCGGAACACGGCGGTCAGGCCGGCCGCGAACAGGGCCATGAGCATGAGGTAGAGGCCGCATCCGGCGATCGCGCGCGCCTGCTCGGAGCCGGTCAGGCCGTCCGCGCGGGCGGCGGCGAGGGCAGCCGCGGCGGTCACGAGCCCGGTGAGGAGGACCGGCACGCCGACGGCCGTCAGCTTCGCGGCGAACCAGCGCCCCCGTTGCGGGACCGCGGCCAGCGACAGCCGCAGGGCTCCCCCGTGGTACTCGGCCGCCATGGCCAGGGCGCCGAAGGAGACGGCGGCGATCTGACCGGGCAGCACCCCGGACAGCGCGGTGAACAGCGGGTCGGAGTCCGGGCCGTCGCCCGCGTCGGCGCCAGCGAGCGCGGAGAACGCCGTCGTCACCACGAACAGCGCGACCAGCGCGGCCGGAAGGGACCGCAGCGTACGGATCTTGAGCCACTCCGAGTGGAGCACGGGTGCGTTGGGCATGGTCAGACCTCCTGGGGCTGTGCGGTGAACTCGGTCGCCTCCGAGGTGAGATCCAGGTACGCCTGCTCCAGCGTGCCCTCCTCGGCGGCGAGTTCGAGGAGCGGGACGCCCGCCTGCGAGGCGAGCCGCCCGACGGCGTCCACGCGCGCGTGGCGTACCGTCCAGTGCCCGTCCTCGTGCCGGTCGGCGTCGAGGCCGTGCCGGCCGAACAGCGACTCCAGTGCCTCGGCGTCACTGGTGCGGACCCGTACGCGCGGCTCCACGCGCGCGCTGATGAAGTCCCGTATCGGGGTGTCGGCCAGCAGCCGTCCGCGGCCCAGGACCACCAGGTGGTCGGCGAACGTCGCGGTCTCGTTCATCAGATGGCTGGAGACGAGGACCGTGCGGCCCTCCCCCGCGAGGCGGCGCAGCAGTTCACGGATCCAGACGATGCCCTCCGGGTCGAGACCGTTGGACGGCTCGTCGAGCAGCACGACCTCGGGGTCGCCCAGGAGCGCCGCCGCGATGCCGAGCCGCTGGCGCATCCCCAGGGAGTACGTCCTCACCCTGCGCCGCGCCACCGAGGTGAGTCCGGTCCGCGCCAGCACCTCGTCGGCGCGGGACGCCGGGATGCGGTTGCTCGCGGCGAGGACGCGCAGATGGTCGCGGCCGGTGCGGGAGCCGTGCGCCGCCCCGGCGTCGAGCAGGGCGCCGACCGTGCGCAGGGGGTCCTTCAGGCTGGCGTAGGGGCGGCCGCCGACCGTGGCGGTCCCGGAGGTGGGCCGGTCGAGGCCGAGCACGAGACGCAGGGTGGTGGACTTCCCGGCGCCGTTGGGGCCGAGGAAGCCGGTGACGCGGCCGGGGAGGACGGTGAAGGTCAGGTCGTCCACGGCTCGCCTGGTGCCGTACTCCTTGGTGAGTGCCTGGACTTCGATGCTGGTCATGGCCTCAGCCTGACGGGCGGGGAGGGGGCGGGGCCTCCCCCGCGGGTGGAGATCGTCTCCCCCGTGCGGGGGAGGTGCGTTGTCGGTGGTGCCTGGCACGATGACGCGATGGTCCGTTTGCTGCGCCCGTTCGGCCGGGCGGTGACGTACACACGGCTGCTGCACCTGTTCGTGACCGTCGTGTGGCCGGCGATGCTGATCTTCATCCAGGAGGCGTGGTGGATCTGGGCGCTGGCCGCCGCGACGCTCGTCCCCGCCGGGCTGGTGCCGGCGATGCGCACGGTCGAAGGGCTGCAGGCACGGCTGTTGCTGACCGGGCACCGTCACGACAGCGACAGCGCGGGGATCGTCGTCGCGCCGTCCGCGACCTGGGCGGACCGGTGGCGGCTCGTGCTGTGGCTGGAGGCGCGGTTCCTCCTCGGCTGTTCCTCCGTGGCGTTGATCGCCCGACTTCTCTTCACCGTGACGGATCTGGTGTCGGCGGCCGTGACCTCCCGGGCGGGTGGCGGGATCGTCCCCCCGTTCGGTCCGGCGCTCGCGTGGCGGATCCTGCTCGTGCCCGTGCTGCTCGCGGTGCTGGCGGCGACCGTGTGGGGCGCGGGCCGGCTGATCACGGCTCTGGCGGTGCGGCTGCTCGGGCCCTCCCCCGCCGAGCGGCTGGCCGCCCTGGAGGAGCGCACGGAGCAGCTGCTGGAACGCACCCGTATCGCCCGGGAGCTGCACGACTCGATCGGGCACGCGCTGACCGTGGCCGTGCTCCAGGCGGGCGCGGCCCGCGCGGCGGACGATCCCGCGTTCACGCGGCTGGCCTTGGACGCCATCGAGGAGACGGGGCGGGCCGCTCTGGAGGACCTGGAGCGTGTCCTGGGCGTCCTGCGGGACTCCGGGAAGCCCGCGGACTCCCGGCCCACGCTGACGGATGCGGGCCGCCTGCTGGAGTCGGCGCGGGCGTCCGGCGCCGAGGTGGACGCCGATCTGACGGGGTCTCTGGAGGGCGTGCCGGGACCGGTCTCCCGGGAGGGCTACCGCATCCTGCAGGAGTCGCTGACCAACGTGCTGCGGCACGCGGGGCCCGTGCCGGCCCGGGTCCGTGTCAGCGTCGAGGGCGCCGTCCTCCGGCTCGACGTGCGCAATCCCCTGCCCGCGGACACACCGGAGCCGGGAAGGGGCAGCGGCCTGCGGGGCATGCACGAGCGGGCCGCCCTGCTGGGTGGCCGCGTGAGCGCGGGACCCGTCGGGGACGACTGGAGGGTGCACGTCGAGCTGCCCGTGAGGTGATCCAGACGAAAGGCCGTAGGGGGTGTCTTGTCGATCAGGCCGGGCTCCCGGCGCCTGGCACCGCGCCTCGCCGCGTTGTCGTCGGTCGCCGATGCGCCGCATCGACTCCCTCCTCCCTTGCGATGCACGGCACCAGACACCGGGAGCCGACCCGGCCTGATCGACAAGACACCCCCTAGCCTGTCGGGATGCCGGTCACCGTGCTTCTCGTCGACGACGAACCACTCGTGCGCGCGGGTCTGCGGGCCGTGCTCGAGGCGCAGGGCGACATCGAGGTCGTCGGGGAGGCCGCCGACGGGGCGGCGGTGATCCCGCTGGTGCGGGAGCTGCGTCCGGACGTCGTCGCGATGGACGTACGGATGCCGCTGCTGGACGGCATCGAGGCCACGCGCGCGGTCCTGCGCACGGTCGCCGAGCCGCCGAAGATCGTCGTGATCACCACCTTCGAGAACGACGAGTACGTCTACGAGGCGCTGCGCGCCGGTGCGGACGGCTTCCTGCTGAAGCGGGCCCGCCCGGCCGAGATCGTGCACGCGGTGCGGCTGGTCGCCGCGGGCGAGTCGCTGCTGTTCCCCGCCTCGGTGCGGCAACTGGCCGCGCGCTACGGGGACGGCGGCGGCAATCGTGCGGCGCGCGCGGCGCTGGAGCGGGCCCGGCTGACCGAGCGGGAGGCCGACGTCCTGCGCCTGATGACGCGTGGGCTGTCGAACGCCGAGATCGCCGAGCGGCTCGTCGTGGGCACGGAGACGGTGAAGTCGCATGTGAGCGCCGTGCTGGCGAAGCTGGGGGCGCGCGACCGCACGCAGGCGGTGATCACGGCGTACGAGTCGGGGTTCGTCGCGCCGGGGTGAGACACGGGGGTGATGAGCGGCGCATGTCCGGTGTGACGCCCGGCACTCGCAGGGGTGGGCGCCGACGAGTAGCATCCGCCCAACACGCGCACGAGCTGGGAGGACGGACCTTTGGGGCAGCTGACCGGTGGGGATCCCTCGCTGCTGCGAAGGATCAACTCCGCGGTGGTGCTGCACGCGCTGCGTGCCACGGATGCCGCCACGCTGACGGAGATCACCCGGGTGACGGGACTGTCCCGGCCCACCGTCGAGGGGGTCGTCGAGGGGCTGATCGAGGCGGGGTACGTCGTCGAGAAGGCGGCCGACGACAGTGTCGCCCGCCGGCAGGGCCGGCCCGCGCGGCGGTTCCGGTTCCGTGCCGAGGCGGGACACCTGCTGGGCCTGGACATCGGCGCGCACCGGGTCGCCGCCCTGCTCGCCGACCTGGACGGCCGGGTGATGGGCGCCACCACCAAGGACGTCGACGAGGCGGCCGGGGCCGACGAGCGGATGGAGAAGGTCCGGACGGCGGTCGTGGAGCTGCTGCGGCGTGCCGGGGTCGCGCGCGGCTCGCTGCGGGCCGTCGGGGTGGCGACGCCGGGCATCGTGGAGGCCGACGGCACCGTGCGGCTGGGGGCGGCGCTGCCGGGCTGGACCGGGCTGCGGCTGGGTGAGCGGCTGAGCCGGTCGTTCAAGTGCCCGGTGCTGGTGGAGAACGACGCCAACGCGGCGGCGGTCGCCGAGCACTGGAAGGGGTCGGCGACCGAGTCCGACGACGTGGTGTTCGTGCTGGCGGGGCTGAGCCCGGGCGCCGGTTCGCTCATCGGCGGGAAGCTGCACCGCGGGTTCGGCGGCGCGGCCGGGGAGATCGGCGCGCTGCACATGCTGGGCCGTGAGGCGACGCCGGAGACGCTGCTGTCGACCACGGACGAGCCGTTGCGTCCGCTCGACGAGCGGGCGGTGGCGGCGGTGTTCGCCCAGGCCCGTGAGGGCGATCCGCGCGCGCTGGAGGCCGTCGAGCGGTTCATCCAGCGGCTCGTGCACGACGTGGCCGCCCTGGTCCTCGCGCTGGATCCGGAGCTGGTCGTGGTGGGGGGCTGGGCGGCCGGCCTGGACGGTGTCCTGGAGCCGCTGCGGCGTGAGTTGTCCCGCTACTGCCTGCGCCCGCCGAACGTGGCGCTGTCGCTGCTCGGCGAGGCCGCCGTGGCGACGGGAGCGCTGCGGCTGGCCCTCGACCATGTGGAGGAGCAGCTGTTCGCGGTGGAGGGGACGGTCACGGGCCGCCGGTGAGCGTGCCCGCGTCCCGGAGCCTCGGGCCTGGGACGCGGGCCGTCACCTCGTCAGGAGGCCCGGCGCTCCGGGTCCTGGTGGATCTCCACGCCTCCGGTGTCGCCGAAGGTCAGCCGGCAGGTGTCGGCGCGGTAGGTGGCGACGGAGAGCGCCGCGGTCCTGCCGTGCGCGAGGTAACGGGTCGTCACGACGAGCACCGGCGCCCCGGGCAGCCGGTCGAGTTCCCTGGCGTCGTCGGCGCGGGCCGAGCCCAGCTCGACCGCGCTCTCCCGTCCCTCCAGCTCCAGGCGCTGGAGCTCGCGCAGCACGGCACGCGCGCGTGCGGCGCCCGACGGGGCGTCGATGGCGGAGAGGTCGGGCACCGACGGCTGCGGGACGTAGAGCAGTTCGGCGGCGACCGGCTGACCGTGGGTCACCCGGGAGCGCCGGACGGTGTGCACGGGCTCGTCGGTGCCGGTCACCAGGGCGTCGGCGACGGCGGCGGGCGGCGCCGCGAGGGCGCAGTCCGTGGCCTGCCAGCCGTCCTCGGCGGCCCCCGGCCAGGCGTGCTGCTCGGTGCCCACGGCCACGCCCACGCGCGGCGGCGCGACGGTCGTGCCGACACCGCGGCGGCGCTGCAGCCTGCCTTCGAGTTCGAGCTGTTCCAGTGCCTGGCGGAGCGTGGCCCGGGCGACGCCGAAGCGGGCCGCCAGGTCACGTTCGTTGGGCAGGATCTCGCCCACCGAGAACTCCGATTCCAGTGCCTCGCTGAGCACGGTCCTCAGATGCCAGTACTTCGGTTCCGGCACCGTTTCGAGCTGCGTGGTCCCCACCCTGTCCTCCGCAATCGCCGTGGCCCGGCGTTTCAGCGCCTTGTTTATTAAAGGTTGTTGCACTTGTCAGCGACCATAGGGCGGCCCACACCCTTGGTCAATACCAATCACCCGGACCACTCACGGACCGTGATCACGCCCTCACGTGCCTGCCGGCCGTCCGTCAGACGTCTGCGAGGGCCTTGAGCTTGTCGGGGTTGCGGATGACGTAGACCGCCTGGATGCGCCCGTCCAGGACGTCCACCTGGAAGACGCTGTCGGGCCTGCCGCCGGACAGGACCAGCAACGCGGGGCCGCCGTTGATCTCCACGTACCGGAAGCCCGCGTCGGCGATGCCCTTCTGCGCGACGCCCGCGAGGAAACGGCCCACGTGGTCGGCGCTCTCCAGGACTCGCAGCGGGGCCTTGGCCTTGCCTCCGCTGTCGCCGATGAGCCGGACGTCCGGGGCGAGCAGGGACATGAGCCCTTCGAGGTCGCCGCCGGCGGCCGCGGCGAGGAACCGCTCGGTCAGGTCGCGCCGCTCGGCGGGGTCGACCTCGTACCGGGGCCGCCGTTCCTCGACGTGCCGGCGGGCGCGACCGGCGAGCTGACGCACCGCCGCCTCGCCGCGCTCGAGCATGGCGGCGATCTCGGCGTAGGGGTAGCCGAAGGCCTCCCGGAGGACGAACACGGCCCGTTCCAGCGGCGACAGGGACTCGAGGACGATCAGGACGGCGAGGGACACGGAGTCGGCGAGGACGGCCCGTTCGGCGGTGTCCGGGACGCGGTCGCCGAAGTCGGTGACGTACGGCTCCGGCAGCCACGGGCCGACGTAGCTCTCGCCGCGCGCCTTGACCTGGCGGAGGCGGTCGATGGCCAGGCGGGTGGTGACGCGGACCAGGTAGGCGCGTGGTTCGCGCACCTCGGACCGGTCGGCCCGGGACCAGCGCAGCCACGCCTCCTGGACCACGTCCTCCGCGTCGGCCACCCGGCCGAGCATGCGGTAGGCGACCCCGAGGAGGACGGGGCGGTGCTCTTCGAAGACATCGGTCTCGGCATCGGTGGTCACGGCACCATCCCATCCCGGCGCGGGGGGACGTGTCCAGGCGATTCGGGCGGCGGCCGCGTGACGTCCACTCGGTGGCGCACGTCGGAACTACCCACGGGTAGCAGGGGTCTACCCGTCGGTAGCAATTGCTGACAAGCTGTCTACGGCCGTCCGTCGGCGTGTCCAGCCGGGTTCAGAGTAGGAGCACCGCCATGTCCGCCACCGTCTCCTTCCAGGTCGCGTCGCCCCTCGGGCCGCGCGACGTGACCGTCGACTACGCGCGCGTGGGACGCGGCGAACCGCTGCTCCTGCTGCACGGCATCGGTCACCACCGGCAGGTCTGGGACCCGGTGCTCGACATCCTCGCGACCGAGCGGGAGGTCATCACGGTGGACCTGCCCGGCTTCGGGGCCTCCCCCGGCCTGCCGGACGGACTCGCCTACGACCTGGCCACGACCACGGCCGTGTTCGGCGCCCTCTGCGAGGCCCTGGAGCTGGACCGCCCGCACGTCGCGGGCAACTCGCTGGGCGGCCTGATCGCCCTGGAGCTGGGCCGCGAGAAGCTCGCACGGTCCGTCACCGCCCTGTCCCCCGCCGGCTTCTGGTCCCCGGCGGAGCGGCGCTACGCCTTCGGCGTCCTGCTCGCCATGCGACACATCTCCCGGCGGATGCCGCTGCCGCTGGTCGAGCGGCTGTCCCGGTCGGCGGCCGGACGGGCGGCGCTGACCAGCACCATCTACGCCCGCCCGGGCCGCCGCTCACCGGAGGCCGTGGTCGCCGAGACGCTCGCGCTGGCCGGCGCCACGGGCTTCGACCAGACCCTGAGGTCCGGCGGGTCGGTCCAGTTCCTGGACGACCTCCCCGGCATCCCGGTGACCGTGGCCTGGGGCAGCCGGGACCGGCTGCTCATCCCCCGTCAGGGCGTGCGCGCCAAGCGGCTCATCCCCAAGGCGCGGCTCGTCCGGCTGCCCGGTTGCGGTCACTGCCCCATGAACGACGACCCGGCCCTGGTCGCGCGCGTCATCCTCGACGGCAGCCGCTGACCCGCGGCGCGGCCCGAGCGCGCCGGAGCCCAGGGCGACTCCGGCGCCGACCAGGGCGCTGCCGAGGGCCTGGACCGCGCCGTAGGAGCCGGTCCCGGCCAGCGGGGCGGTGCAGGCGGCGGCGACCGGGATGAGACCGGAGAAGAGCGTGGCCCGCTCGGCGCCGATGCGCTGCATGCCCATGTACCAGCACACGAACCCGACGACGGTGACTATCGCCGCCTGCCACAGCAGCGCGGCGGTCTCGGTCGCGTCGGGCCGGCGCAGCCACGCGGTGCCGTCCGCGAGCAGCCCGACCAGCGCGGCCTGGACGGCGGCGACCCCGCAGACCGTCGCGGACAGCAGACGCGGGCCGAGGGGCCGCAGCACGGGTACGGCGAGGACCGCGAAGCCCACCTCGCCGACCAGCGCACACACCGAGAAGGCGATGCCGGTGCCGTCCGTACGGCCCCACCCCTGCACGGTGAACGCGCCGACCGCGACGAGCGCCGCGCCGTACAGCACGGCGCGTTGCGGGCGGCGGCCGTCCAGGAACGGGACGAGGACGGCCACGGCCACGGGGGCGCAGCCGACGAAGACGCCGGGGACGGCGGGTTCCGCCGTACGTTCGGCGGCGAGGACGGCGAGGTTGAAACCGAGCATGCCGACGGCGGCGAGCACCCCGAGGCGCGCCCACTGGCGGACGGTGAGCGCGCGCAGCCGCGCGGCGGCGCCGCGCCCGGCGAGCGGGACCAGCAGCAGGCAGGCGAGCGCGTAGCGCAGGAACTGGCCGCCCGCGTAGGGGTAGTCGCCGAGCAGGCTGTTGGCGGTGAAGGATCCTCCGACGAGGACGCAGGCGAGCGCGGCGAGCAGCGCGCCGCGCGTGGTGGTGGCGTTCATGGCAGTGACGCTAGGAAGGGCGGCGGCCCGGTTTAAGGTCCACTTCCATGACGTCATCGGAGACCAATTCCGCGCGGGACACGGCCTGGGACGCCGGGTCGTCCGCCGCGGACGGTTCGCGGCGGGCGGGCTCCTCGGCCGCCTGGGAGGTCCTGCTGCCCGCGGTCGCGGCACCGCCACGCGCGCGTGGCCGGTCCCTGCGGGAGGCGCTGCGCGAGGCGGTGCGATCGGGACGGCTGGCTCCCGGCACGCGGCTGCCGTCGAGCCGGGACCTCGCCGCCGACCTCGGAGTGTCGCGCGGGCTGATCACCGAGGCGTACGAGCAGCTGACGGCGGAGGGGTATCTGCGCAGCGGCCGGGGGGCCGGGACCTGGGTGGGGGGTGCCGCGCGGTCGGCCCCGGCCCGCGCGCGGGACCTCGCGCCCCGCCCCGCCGGGGACCGGGCCGGCTTCGTGCCCGGGTCGCCGGACGTGTCGCTGTTCCCGCGGGCCGCGTGGGCGGCGGCCCAGCGCGCCGTCCTGACCGAACTCCCCCACGACGAGCTGGGATACCCGGACCCGCGTGGGCTGCCCCGGCTGCGCACGGCGCTGGCCGCGCTGTTGGCGCGCCGCCGGGGCGTGGTCGCCGATCCCGAGCGGATCGTGGTGCTGTCCGGGGTGTCGCAGGCGATGGCGGTGCTCGGCCTCGTGCTGCACGCGCGCGGTATCCGTGAGGTCGGTGTCGAGGACCCGGGAAGCCCGCAGCACGCCGCCCTGTACGCCGCCGCCGGGGTGCGGGCCGTGCCGCTGCCCCTGGACGACGAGGGCCCGGCGCCGGGCCCACTGCGGGCCTCGGGAGTGCGGTGCGTCGTCACGACACCCGCCCACCAGTTCCCGACCGGCATCGCCTGCTCCGCCCGCCGCCGGGCCGAACTGCTCGACTGGGCGCGGTCCGTCGACGGGTTCGTGCTCGAGGACGACTACGACGGCGACTTCCGCTACGACCGGGCGCCCGTCGGAGCGCTCCAGGGACTCGACCCGGAACGCGTCGCCTACGCCGGGTCGGTGAGCAAATCCCTCGCACCCGGGCTGCGGCTCGGCTGGCTCCTGGTGCCGGAGGCGCTGGCCGAGGAGGTCGTCGAGCGCAAACGGACCCTGGATCTCGGTCATCCCACGCTCGACCAGGCGGTGTTCGCGCGGTTCGTGGAGCGCGGCGACTACGACCGGCAGCTGCGGCGCTGCCAGCGGGCGTACCGGGAGCGCCGCGACACGCTCGTCGCGGCGCTCGACGAGCACTTCCCCGGCGCACGCGTCACCGGGATCGCGGCGGGGCTGCACGTCATCGCCGCGCTGCCCGAGCGGTACGGCCCCGAAGAACGGTTCCTCGCGCGCGTGGCGGCGGCCGGGGTCGCCGTACAGCCGCTGACGCACTGCACGCACGCCCGTGCCGGGGGCGGCGAGGAGGAGGCGGGAGTGCGCCTCGTGCTGGGGTACGCGCATCTGTCGCCGGCCCGGATACGGGCGGGGGTGCGGGTGATGGCGCAGGCGGTGGCGCCGCGCTGACGGGGAGGCGGCCGTTCCGAGGTTCGGTACGGCACCGGCCGGAATCGTGCGCCCGGCGTCCGTCCGGGGAGACGCCCGGTTCCCTCCCGGGCGGGGCCGGTTGTTCACTTGTGGTTTCCGTCGACGCCCAGGCGCACCAGTAGTTGTGGCTCTGCACACCGGCCGGATCACGCCCCTGGAGGCTTGCCATGTCCCTTCCGCTCCCGGACCGCCGCGGCGTTCTGCGCGGCTCGCTGGCCGCGTCGGCGGCCCTCACCCTGCCCACGGCCCTAGGCTCCGCACCGGCCTTCGCCCGGTCCGGGCGGCCCAGAGCGGGCTGGGGCGTACAGACGGGCGACGTGACGACGGACTCGGGTCTGGTGTGGGTGCGGTCGGACCGCCCGGCGCGGATGATCGTCGAGACCTCGGCCACCGAGTCGTTCCGCCGCACGCGTCGCTGGCACGGCCCGCTGCTGGGCGCCGGCACCGACTTCACCGGCACGACGCGGCTGCACGGCCTGCCCTCCGGGGAGCAGATCCACTACCGGGTGCTGCTCGCCGACCCCGACGACCCGCGCCGCACCGGCGAACCGGTCAGCGGCACGTTCCGTACGGCGTCCGCACGGCGCCGCGACGGGGTGCGGTTCCTGTGGTCGGGCGACCTGGCCGGGCAGGGCTGGGGCATCAACCCGGACTTCGGCGGCTACCGTGTCTACGACGCGATGGCGCGGCTCGATCCGGACTTCTTCCTGTGCAGCGGCGACAACATCTACGCCGACGGCCCGATCTCGTCGTCCGTCACGCTGCCCGACGGCCGTGTCTGGCGGAACGTCACCACCGAGGAGAAGTCCAAGGTGGCGGAGACGCTGACCGAGTTCCGCGGCGCCTTCCGCTACAACCTGCTCGACGTGAACCTGCGGCGGTTCAACGCACAGGTGCCCTCGATCGTCCAGTGGGACGACCACGAGGTGCTGAACAACTGGTACCCCGGTGAGATCCTCACCGACGCCCGCTACACGGAGAAGAACGTCGACGTCCTGGCCGCGCGGGCCCGGCGGGCCTTCTCCGAGTACTTCCCGGTGTCCACGCTGCGCCGCCCGTCGGGCCGCGTCCACCGGGTGGTGCACCACGGCCCGCTGCTCGACGTGTTCGTGCTCGACATGCGCAGTCACCGCAACGCCAACTCCCCCGGCGATCAGCCCACCGACCCCCAGGGCATCCTGGGCGCCGAGCAACTGACCTGGCTGAAGCGGGAACTGGCCCGCTCGCGGGCGGTGTGGAAGGTGATCGCCTCGGACATGCCGCTGGGTCTCGTGGTGCCGGACACCGGAGACGGCAGGCCGGACATCGAGGCCGTCGCGCAGGGTGATCCAGGGGCTCCGCTCGGGCGGGAGCTGCAGATCGCCGAACTGCTGCGGTTCATCAAGCACCGCCGGATCACGGGCACGGTGTGGCTGACCGCCGACGTGCACCACACCTCGGCGCAGCACTACCAGCCGTCGCGGGCCGCCTTCGGTGACTTCGAGCCGTTCTGGGAGTTCGTGTCCGGTCCGCTCAACGCGGGAGCCTTCCCGGCGAGCGCACTCGACGGCACCTTCGGCCCGGAGCGGGTCTTCGTGAAGGCGCCCACGGTGTCCAACGTCGGGCCGGCCGGCGGCTACCAGTTCTTCGGCGAGGTCGACATCGACGGCGGCAGCGGCGAACTGACCGTGCGGCTGCGCGAGTCGGACGGCACCGTGCTGTTCACCAAGGTCCTCCAGCCGGGCCGCGTCGGTCAGTGACTCCTCTACCCTGGAGGGCGTGTCGCGCGCCGGCGTCATCCCCCGGTGCGCGGCACGGCCGCCGGACGCGCGACACCGCCGGCACGGTGGCTCGCCGGACGCCGCGAGACCGCTGAGACGGTGGCTCGCCCGACGCGGCGAGACGGCTCAGGCGGCGGCTCACCCGACGCGGCGAGACCGCCGATCCGGGGCGTCCTCGCAGGTCGGCGCGATTGTCAGTGGTCGCCTCTACGGTCTTTCCCATGACGCGATCTCTCCAGGCCGTGGCCTATCGCCGACCCTCCGCGCTGCGCTCCGCGGCGGACGGACAGCACTTGGGACTCGAGACGTCCCGGGGTGCGACACCCTCCGGCGTCGAGGACCACCCGCGGTTCTTCACCGGCTTCCTGACGTCTCCTCAGGTGGCGTCCGCCGGGCTGCTCGCGGTGGCCGACGTGGCGGCCACCCGCTACTACCAGCGGCAGCTGGCCGCCTCCCTGGACCCGGTGGTGACGGGCAACGGAGACCGGCTGCGCTTCGAGTCCTTCTCCGGCTGCTGCGGGGTGTACGCACGCCTGGACGTGCTGGAACCGGGCCTCGACGGCGGCGAGGTGGGGCACGGCACCACCAACGTCGACGTCAACAACCCGTTGCGGGAGGCGCTGTCGCGGATCGGGGCGGACGATCCGCTCCATCTGCGGGTCGGTCCGGAGGAGTTGGCGGTGACGACGGTCGACGGCCCCGTCGTGGAGAAGAAGGTCCCCCTGCCGGACCGCTGGCTGCGCGGCTTCGCGGAGGCCCAGGTCCTGGCGGCCGGGTTCGATCTGCGTGCGGAGCTGCCCGCGGCCGAGGCGGTGCGGTTCCTGCGTTCGCTCCCGCGCGGCGGTGCCCGCGGCGCGTCGGGAGGAGCGCGCTGGGTCGTGCCCGCCGGGAAGAGCCTGCGGCCCACCACCCGTGCGGTGCCGGGGGCGGTGTGCCTGCCCGGCCCCGAGCGGCTGGTCACCCTCCAACGGGTGCTGCGGCACGCCACCGCGCTACGGGTGTACGGCCCCGCGCTCAGCGGCGGTTCGGGCGGCACGGCGAGCGCGTGGGAGGCGGTGCTCCCGGGGATGCGGCTCACCCTGACCCTGTCGCCCGACGCCGCGCGCGGTTTCTCCGGGGAGGGCGGCGTCCTGGACGCGCTCGCCACCGACGAGGCCGCCGAGGACGCGGAGCTGGTCGCGGTGCTCCTGGCATGGGAGCCCCGGATCGACGTGGCCGACCTGGCGGCCGCCTCCGGGCTCACGGCCGACCGGGTGCGGGCGGCGCTGGTCCGTCTCGGCACCTCGGGCCGGGTTGGCTACGACACGGCCGAGGCGGCGTACTTCCACCGGGAGCTGCCGTACGACGCCGAGCGGGCGGAGCGTCACAACCCGAGGCTGCGGGCGGCACGGGCCCTGGTCGCGGCCGGGGCGGTCACGCTCCAGGGCGATATCGGCACGGTGACGGCCGAGGACGGGCACGTGCACCGGGTGCGTGACGCGTCCGGGGTGCTCAGCTGCAGCTGTCTGTGGTGGGCCAAGTACCGGGGCGGGCGCGGGCCGTGCAAGCATGCGCTCGCGGTCCGGATGGTGCGGCGAGGCGCCTCCGTCGAGGAGCGCGGCATGGCGAAGGCCGGGGGTACACGATGAGTTCGCTGGTCGAAGCGGTACGGGCGGGGCGTTCGGCGGACGTGGTGAGCCTCCTCGACGGAATGACGGACGCCGAGCGGCGCGCCGCGTTCCCCGAGTTGCGGTCGCTGCGCAAGGAGCTGCGGGCCGATCCGTGGACCGCTCAGGCGCGCCGCGTCTATCCGGCTCTTCACGCGGCGGGGGCTGCGTGCCAGACCGGGGCCGCCGCGGTGGCCTCCTGGATCGCCGCCTCCGACATGCGCTGGTGGTCCGCGTCCCCCGGAGTGCTGATCGACCTGCTGGGTGACCGCTCCCCCGCCTGGCTCGCCGATGTGGCGCACCGCCTGGCCGCCCGACCCCTCACTTCCCGGGTGCCGTACGAGCTGATGGCGGGTCTGGTCCGGTTGTCCGGGTGCCCGGTGCCGACGACCGAGGCGTATGTGCACGGCTGGGTGGATCACATCGGTCATGTCTGGCAGCGCGGCGACACGATCCTGGACCGGCTGCGCAAGGACCCGCATCTGACGCAGCTGGTGGCCGCGCTGTTCGAGACGGCCGACATCGGGAACCGGCTCTCCTGGGCGTCGGACGGGGGCGAGAACGGCTGGAGCGGAGCGCTCGCCCGGCTCACCGCCGAGGGGACGCTGGACCGAAGGGCGACGGTCGACGCCTGTGTGGCCCGGCTGCTGCGGGGCGGGCCGGCCGCCGATCACCGGGTGTTCCTGGGCGTGCTGCAGGCGTTCGCGCTGACGCGTGACGAGGAGCGGGACCGCGTCGCCGACTGGCTGGCCCTGGCCTCCGACGGGCCGTCCGTGGTGGCCGCGCACGCACAGTCGGTGCTGGCGTCGCTGGCCCTGGACGGCGAGTTGCCCGCGCGCCGGCTGGCCGAGATGTCGGGTGCCGTGCTGTTCCGCACCGAGAAGAAGCTGGTACGCGCCCAGTTGATCCTGCTCGGCAAGGTACTGGCCCGTGACGCGTCGTCGGCCGGCGAGCTGCTGCCCGCCGCCGCCCAGGCGTTCGGGCACGAGGACTCCGAGGTGCAGGAACGGGCGCTGAAGCTGGTCGAGCGGCACCGGCGGACGATCGGCACGGACGTGGTCCGCGGCGAACTGCGGTCGGCGGCCGAGCAGTTGATCCCCACGCTGCGCAAGCGGGCCGCCGACGTCCTGGGAGTCGCCCTCGACGCGCCGGAGCCGCTCGCCTACGAGGAGGTGCTGCCACCCGCGCCGCAGCCGGTCCGGCTGGAGCCGGCGCCCGCGTCGGCGACGGAACTCGCCGAGGAGGTGGGGGTGCTGCTGGCGTCCGGCGGCGACGTGGCCGCGTTCGAGCGGACCGTCGACGGGCTGGTGCGCGAGACGCACCGGGACCGGGAGGGGCTGCTGGAGGCGCTGGCGCCGCTGTTGGCCCAGCGCTGGTGGTACCAGCCGGATACGGTGCGCCATCCGGTCGAGTCCTCGTTCACCGGCCCCTACGGGCTGGTCGGTCCGTCGCACGCGCTGGAGCTCCTCCTGGCCGCAGTGGCCGGCGCGATCCCCACCGCCGCCCTCCGCAGTGCCGTCGCCCTGAGGACCGCGAGTGACCAGTGCGGCCACGCCCCGCTCATCCGGGCCTTCGAGACCCGGATCTGGGAGCTGGCCTTCCGGATCCGCACCGAGCCCCTGCCGTTCCTCCTCTCCACGCCGACCTGGAGCACGGGACTGCTGGAGCCGGAGGACCTGGTGACACGTCTCGAGGAGTACCGGCGTCTCGGGGCGCGGGTGTCGCGGGCCGACTTCGCGCAGGCGCTGCTCCGGGTCCGGCGCGGCGACCGGAAGCGGGCCGGCGCGGCGGCGGAGCGGGCGGCCGCTCTGGGTACGGCCGAGGGGACACGGCTGGCCGAGTGGCTGGCCTCGGCACCCCCTACGCCGATGGTGAGGCGCCGGACGTCGCAGGACCGTGTCCTGGTGGAGGCGGACGGGATACCCGAGTTCCTGGACGGTCTCCCGGACGGATTCCGCACGCTGGGCCTGCCGGTGAGCGGCGACGCGGCACGCTGGTCCTGCTACCACTGGCACGACGGCGTGCGCCCGCACTGGCTCGCGGCGCTTCCCGAGGCGCGGGAGCTGGTGGCGGTCCGGATGCTGCGCGACGTCTCGTTCACGGCGATCCACGACAGCCGCGGAGAGGCGGCGATCCTGCCGCTGCTCGCCGAGTCGGACGGGGAGGCCGGTGCGGCGGTGCGGCTCGCCGTGGCGCACGGGCTCGGCGCACGGCATCCCGAGGACCGCCTGGCGTCGGTCGACGCCCTGCTGGTGCTGGCGTCGCGCGGGCAACTGGACGCGGCCGGACTGGGCGCGGACCTCGGCGACCTCGCCCGGCGTGGGGTCGTGAAGCCGTCGCGGCTCGTCGACTCGATACGCACGGCGATGTCCACGGGCGCGTACGGCACCGTCTGGGACACGTTGCGGCACACCCTGCCGGTGCTCCTGGCGGATCTGGCGACGGGCACGGCGACGACTCCGGCGCGAGGGCTCGCGGATCTGCTGGCCGCCGCCGCGGAGTGCGCCGAGCGGACCGGAGCGCGCGGGGAGGTGGCGCATCTGGCGCACACCGCGGACCGGCGGGGGTCGTCCCGGCTGGTCGAACAGGCGCGAAGGCTGCGCACGGCGCTGGAGACCGAGCCGGCCGCGTGAACTCCCGCCGCGGAACAGTTACTTGACAAGAGAATAGTAGAAGAAGGGACAAAGTGGGTCTTTACCGCCCGGTCACAAAACGTTCGTGATCACGCAACACCGTTCCTTCACAGTGGCTGCATGAGCCGAGACATATGTGATGTGACACGAGCGAAGAACGGCCGCCCGGTCCACGCCGGGCGGCGCGACGCCGTACGCCTGGCCGCCCTGCTGACGACGGCGGCTGTGACCGGCGTCGTGACCCATCTGCTGGAACACGGGTCCGACGCCTGGCCCCTCCCCCTCTCCGCGGCGCTGTCGGCCCTCGCGGCGACGCTGCTGGTGGCGTCGGGCGTCCGCGCACGGTGGACACGCCGCCACGGCCACGCACCCCCTGCGAGCGATACCGGTGCCCGGCCGCGCTCACCCGAGCGCGCCGGGCGGTCCGAGCCGGACACCCACCCGGCCGAGGCCGTGACGCGGCGGCGCGCGCAGAGCGTGCTGTGGCGGATGCGGACGACGGTGAAGGACGAGCCGGGCTCCCTGGCCGCGCTGTGCACGGCACTCGCTCGGCTCGGCGTGGACATCCTCAGCCTCCAGACGCATCCGCTGGCCGAGGGCACGGTGGACGAGTTCCTGCTGCGGGCGCCGGGCGATGTGGACGGGGACGGTGTGGTCGGCGCGGTCGCGGCGGCCGGTGGCACCCGTGCCTGGATCGAACGGGCCGACACCCACGACCTGGTCGACGCGCCGACCCGCGTCCTGGGCCTCGCGACCCGGACCGCGCTGGACGCGGCGGAACTGCCACTGGCGTTGCGGCAGTTGCTGGGTCGGTGCACCATCCGTCAGCTGCCCGGCACACCCGTCATGGGAGGCCGGGGGCCATCGCCGGTGCCCGTGGAGGGCGTGCTGGAGGAGACCGTGATGCGGCTGCGGGCGCCGGAGGGCGGGGTGATCACGGTGGAGCGTCCGTATCTGCCGTTCACGCCGACCGAGTTCGCGCGGGCGCGCGCGCTGGTGGAGCTGGACGCCCGGCTCGGCCCGCGCGTCCCGGCCGGCCACGACGTCCTGACGCTCCCCGAGGGGGGCGCGATCTCCGTGCGCCGGGCCGACAACGGCGACCTCCAGGCGGCCAGGGAGATGCACGAGCGCTGCTCGGCCCGGACGCTCTCGATGCGCTACCACGGTCCGGTCGGGGACGCGGACCGCTATCTGAACCATCTGCTGAGCCCCCGCTACGGCCGCACCCTCGCCGTGCGGACGGCCTCCGGCCGCATCGTCGGCCTCGGCCACCTGCTCTGGGACGGCGACGAGACGGAGGTCGCGCTGCTCGTCGAGGACGCCTGGCAGCAGCGCGGCATCGGCGGTGAGCTGCTGGCCCGGCTGGTGGCGATGGCCGTCGAGGCGGGCTGCGAGAGCGTCTACGCGGTGACCCAGGCGTCCAACACCGGCATGGTCGCGGCGATGCGCTCTCTGGGCCTGCCCCTCGACTACCAGATCGAGGAGGGCACGCTGGTGATCACCGCCCGGCTGGAGGCACCGCGCCCGGCCGCCCCGCACCTGTCGGGCACCGGGGACCTCGGCTAGGCCGTGCACCGAAGGGACATGGGCGCCCTGACGCGTCGGTGAGCAAACCGGTACGGGCCCCGCTCTCCCCCCGTCAGGACGACGAGAGCGGGGCCCGTGCCGGGGTTCAGTGGGCGCCGGCCGGTTCCGGCCTGCCGGCCGCCCCTTCGTCGGCGGACCTGCCGGCGGCGCGAACGGACACCCCGCCCAGCGCCTGGTCCAGGTCGGCCCACAGGTCGTCGACGTCCTCCAGGCCCACGGACATCCGCAGCAGCCGGTCGCTCACACCGGCGCCCCGGCGGTCGTCCGCGTCGACGATGCGGTGGCTGATGGACGCCGGGTGCTGGATGAGGGTGTCCACGCTGCCGAGGCTCACGGCCGGGGTGACCAGGCGGACGCCGGCGATGACCTCGTGCGGGTCGCCCTTCACCTCGAAGGCGACCATGGCACCGCCGATGCCCGGGTAGTGGACCCGGGCGACGCGCGGGTCGGCGGACAGCCGGCGGGCCAGTTCGGCGGCGCTCTCGGACGCGGCGCGGACCCGCACCGGGAGGGTGGCGAGGCCGCGCAGCAGCAGGTAGCCGGCGAGCGGGTGCAGGACGCCGCCGGTGGCGAAGCGAACCTGCCGCAGCCGTCCGGCGAGCTCCTCGTCGCAGGCCACGACCCCCGCCATCACGTCACCGTGGCCGCCGAGGTACTTGGTGGCGCTGTGCAGCACCAGCCGCGCGCCGTGCTCGGCGGGACGCTGCAGGACGGGCGTGGCGAACGTGTTGTCGACGAGCAGCGGCACCGAGCCGCAGGCGTGGGCGACGGCCCGCAGATCGACCTCGGCCAGCGTCGGGTTGGCAGGGGTCTCCACCATCACCAGACCGGTGTCCGGGCGCAGCGCGTCCGCGATGCCCGCGGGGTCGGTCCAGGTCACCTCGGAGCCGAGCAGCCCGGCGGTCAGGAGGTGGTCGCTGCAGCCGTACAGCGGGCGTACGGCGACGACGTGCCGCAGGCCCATGGAGGCCCGCACGAGGAGCACCGCGCTCAGGGCCGCCATGCCGCTGGCGAAGGCGACCGCCGCGTCGGTCCCCTCCAGCTTGGCGAGGGCGGTCTCGAAGCGGGCGACGGTCGGGTTGCCGAGGCGGCCGTAGACGGGCGGTCCGTCCGGCTCGGCTCCGGTGGCCGCGAAGGCGTCGATGCGGGCGGCCTCCGCGCGGCTGTCGTAGGACGGGTAGGTGGTGGACAGATCGATCGGCGGGGCGTGCAGGCCCTGCCGGGCGAGGTCGTCGCGGCCGGCGTGCACGGCCTCGGTGGCGAGTGCTCTTGCTGCGGTGCGTGCGTCGTCGTACCCGGACATCCGCTCGTACGCCTCCCTGCTCGAAGGGTCCATGAGCGGAAGGGTGAACAGTGACCGGATACATGCGGTCGAATCCCGTGTTACGTTCGGCCAATGGCGGAATCTGTCGTACTCGATCCGGTCGACCTGCATCTGCTGCGGCTTCTGCAGAACGACGCCCGGGCCACCTACCGGGACCTCGCCGCGCAGGTCGGGGTGGCGCCGTCGACGTGCCTGGACCGGGTGACGCGACTGCGCCGCTCGGGCGTGATCCTCGGCCACCAGCTCCGGCTGGACCCCGCCAAGCTGGGCCGTGGTCTGGAGGCCCTGCTGTCCGTGCAGGTCCGGCCGCACCGACGGGAGCTGGTGGGCCCGTTCGTGGAGCGCATCCGGGCGCTGCCGGAGTCCCGGAGCGTCTTCCACCTGACGGGACCGGACGACTACCTCGTGCATGTCGCGGTCGCGGACATGACGGATCTGCAGCGCCTGGTCCTCGACGAGTTCACCGCGCACCGCGAGGTGGCGCGCGTGGAGACACGGCTGATCTTCCAGCAGTGGGACTGCGGGCCGCTGCTGCCACCCGGCGCGCCGAGGGGCACGCCCTGAGCGAAATCGGGCCGGTGGCGGGCGCCGCCGACCCGATCCGGGCTGACGCGGGGGCGGCCGCCGTACGAGGATGGCGGCATGTCCGACACCAAAACTCCACTGCCCCGTGAGGTCGCCGACGCGTACGTCGACGAGCTCATCGCCCTCGACCCGCTCACCGGTACCTACCTGGGCGTGAAGGAGAGCAGCAGCAGGCTGCCCGACCTGTCCCCGGCCGGCCAGGAGGCGCTCGCCCGGCTTCAGCGCGCCACGCTCGCGCGACTCGACGAGGCCGAGCGCGGGCCCGGCGCGGACAGCGACATCGAGCGCCGGTGCGCGCGGCTGCTGCGTGAACGGCTCACCGCGGAGCTGGCCGTGCACGACGCCGACGAGGGTCTGCGCGCCGTCGGCAACATGGCCACGCCCGCCCACTCGGTGCGCGAGATCTTCACGGTGACGCCGAGCGAGACCGACGAGGACTGGGCGGCGATCGCCGAGCGGCTGCGCGCGGTACCGGCGGCCTACGCGGGCTACCGGGAGTCACTGGCGCTGGGCCTGGAGCGGAAGCTGTACGCGGCGCCCCGGCCGGCCGCCACGTTCGTGGAGCAGCTCACCGAGTGGGCGGGCCCGGAGGGCGGACGCGGCTGGTTCGAGGACTTCGCCGCCGCCGGACCCGAGGCGCTGCGCGCGGAGCTGGACGAGGCGGCGCGGGCGGCGACGGCGGCCGTGGCGGAGCTGCGCGACTGGATGCGGGACGTGTACACCCCGGCGATCGAGGGCGCGCCGAACACGGTGGGCCGTGAGCGCTATGCCCGCTGGGCGCGCTACTTCAACGGCATCGACCTGGACCTGGACGAGGCGTACGCGTACGGGTGGTCGGAGTACCACCGGCTGCTCGGCGAGATGAAGAAGGAGGCCGAGCGCATCCTGCCGGGGGCGTCGACCCCGTGGGTGGCGCTGGCGCACCTCGACGAGCACGGCCGGCACATCGAGGGCGTCGACGAGGTCCGGGACTGGCTGCAGGGCCTGATGGACGAGGCCATCGAGAAGCTGGACGGCACGCACTTCGAACTCGCCGAGCCGGTAAGGAAGGTGGAGTCGTGCATCGCCCCGCCCGGCGGCGCGGCGGCCCCGTACTACACCTCTCCGTCGGAGGACTTCTCCCGGCCGGGGCGCACCTGGCTGCCGACGATGGGCCAGACCCGTTTCCCGGTCTACGACCTGGTCTCGACCTGGTACCACGAGGGGGTGCCCGGCCATCACCTCCAGCTGGCGCAGTGGGTGTACGTCGCCGGGAACCTCTCCCGCTACCAGGCCACCATCGGTCTGGTCAGCGCGAACGCCGAGGGCTGGGCGCTGTACGCGGAGCGGCTGATGGACGAGCTGGGCTTCCTCACGGACCCGGAGCACCGGCTCGGCTACCTGGACGCGCAGATGATGCGGGCCGCGCGGGTCATCGTGGACATCGGCATGCATCTGGAGCTGGAGATCCCGGCGGACTCGCCGTTCCACCCGGGTGAGCGCTGGACGCCCGACCTGGCGCAGGAGTTCTTCGGCGCGCACAGCAGCCGTCCGGCGGACTTCGTGGAGAGCGAGCTGACCCGGTACCTGACCATCCCGGGCCAGGCCATCGGCTACAAGCTGGGCGAACGGGCGTGGCTGCAGGGCCGGGAGAAGGCGCGGCAGCGGCACGGCGACGCCTTCGACCTCAAGGCGTGGCACATGGCGGCCCTGTCCCAGGGTTCGCTGGGCCTGGACGACTTGGTGGACGAGCTGGCCGCGCTGTAGGGAATCGTCAGACATCCCCAGGGCCGGGGGTCAACGGCGGAAGCCGCCCTCGGAGTTGATGACCTCGCCGGTGATCCAGCCCGCCTCGTCCGTGGTGAGCCACGCGATGAGGCGGGCCGGGTCGTCGGGCATCCCCCACCGCCCGGCGGGGAAGCGGGCCGCGACGGCGTCGTACGCGTCACCGGTGAGGTAGCCGGTGTCGACGGGGCCGGGGTTGACGGTGTTCACCGTGATCCCGCGCGCGGCGAGCGGGGCGGCCAGGGAGCGGGTGATGGAGGCGAGGGCGCCTTTCTGCAGGGCGTAGGCGATCTCGCCGGGCATGCCGCCCGCCATGTCCTGCCCGGAGGTCATCATGACGACGCGTCCACCGGGAGCCGCCGGCCGGAGCCGGGCGTGGGCCTGGACGAGGAGGAGCACGGAGCGGGTGTCGACCGCCCAGTGCGCGTCGAGCATCGCGGCGTCGATCTCGTCGAGCGTGCCGTCGCTGCCGCTGAGGGCGTGGTTGGCGACGAGGATGTCGAGGCGTCCGCCGAGCGCCGAGGCGGCCGTGGCGACGAGTTCGGCGGGCGCGCCCGGGTCGGAGAGGTCGCCGGGTCCGGCCTCGACCCGTGCGCCGGGGTCGCCGAGCGCCTCGCGCACGGACGTCACGACGTCCTCGGGGCGGTCGGCGCCCCAGGGCATCGCGGCGTCGTGCGGGACGTGGTGGTGCAGATAGACGCTCGCGCCGAGGGCGGCGAGCCGGCGGGCGACGGCGTGCCCGATGCCGCCGCGCCGGCTGGCGCCGGTCACCAGGGCGGTGCGGCCGCGCAACGGCAGCGGGTCACGGCGCAGTTCGTCGGGGTCGGGGTGCGGGAGTCGCGACATGACAGATCATCATGCGGGCCGCCGCCGGGCCGCGCACCTGCTTATCGCACGGAGTTCCCCTGCGGCAGCCTCCGCAGCTCGACCAGGATCATCCAGGTCTCGGGGCCGGGGCGGGCGTGCGCGGCGCGGACCGCGTAGGTGCCCGGGGTGAGGCCGACCCGCAGATGCTCGGTCCGTTCCGTCTCCCGTCCCGGCCAGGCCGAGTCGAACAGCACCACCGGGCCGGGCACCTTCCAGTGGACCTCGCGCCCCCAGTCCGCCGTGGCCAGGGCGGACGGGATCCCGGCGAGCAGGGCCGCCTCGGAGTCCGCCGCGCACCACCGGACGAAGACGCCGTGGTCCGGGAGGTAGGCGGTGGACGCGGGTTCGTCGCCGAGGACCAGTGCCGCGCCGTCCCCGACCGGGAGGAGGCCGACGGGGGCGTCGACCTCGCAGGCCCGGTCGTAGTCCGAGGCGGTCTCGTCGCCGTCGGCGCCGGCCCAGAACGGAAGCACCGTCTCCGGCACGGCTATCAGCGGGCCTCCGCCCGACTCGATCCACTCCAGCGTTCCCGGTTCCGCGAAAGTCACCATGCCAGCAGAACCTACACGCAGGGCGCCGGCTCGGCGCACGGTGTCCAACTGGCTTTTCAGCAACCGCAGTTCCCGTCGCCCGAGGGCGCGGTGAGCGGGTCGGCGGGCCTGTGTTCCCGGCCCTGCCAGGTCTCGTACTCGAAGCCCTCGCGCACCCAGTACTCGAACCCGCCGAGCATCTCCTTGACCCGGTAACCGAGTTCGGCAAGGGCCAGCGCGGCGCGGGTCGCGCCGTTGCAGCCGGGGCCCCAGCAGTACGTCACCACGGGCACGGACGGGTCGAGGAGGTCCCCGGCCTGCTCGGGGATCAGCGCGGTGGGCAGGTGCACGGCGCCCGGGACGTGCCCCTGGTCCCAGGACTCCGTGGACCGGGAGTCGACGACGACGAACCCGGGGTCGGTGCCGGCGGCGAGCGCGGCGGCGACGTCGGACACGTCCGCGTGGAAGGCGAGGCTCGCCCTGAAGTGGGCGGCGGCCTCGGCGGGCGCGGCGGGGGCGACGCGCAGGACGGGGTTCACGGCGGGGACGGCGGCGGTCATGGTCGTGCCCTTCGGACGGATCGGCGGCCTTGATCGGATGCTCGAGAATCTACGGAAGCCGGCCGCCCCCCTGAAGGTCCGTTCCCCGGCACCTCGCTTGATCCACCGGTGAATCCCCTGCTATTCCTCCCCCATGACCGCGTATTCCCCGGACGCCACCGACTGGCGCATCCTCGACGTCCTCCAGCGGGACGGCCGCGCCAGCTACGCCGACCTGGCCCGTGCCGTCTCCATGTCCGCGAGCGCGGTCACCGAGCGGGTGCGCCGCCTGGAGGAGGCGGGCGTCATCCAGGGGTACGCCGCCGTCGTCGACCCCGAGCGGCTGGGGCTGCCGATCCTCGCCTTCGTCCGCCTGCGCTACCCGCACGGCAACTACAAGCCTTTCCACGACCTGGTCGCCGCGACCCCGGAGGTCCTGGAGGCGCACCACGTCACGGGCGACGACTGCTTCGTCATCAAGGTCGTGGCCCGCTCCATGCGGCACCTCGAGGAGGTCTCGGGCCGGATCGGCGCCCTGGGTTCGGTGACGACGAGCGTGGTGTACTCCTCGCCGCTGCCGCGCCGCCCGGTCGGTCAGTGACCCCGCTGCCGCAGCACCGACCCCGTCCGGTCCTTGACGACCTCCAGCTGGGCGTGGACGCGGCGGCGCAGGTCGGCGACATGGCTGACGATGCCGACGCTGCGGTCGCGTTCGCGCAGGGAGTCGAGGACGTCCAGGACCTCGTCGAGGGTCTGGTCGTCGAGGCTGCCGAAGCCCTCGTCGATGAAGAGGGTGTCGAGGCGCACCCCGCCCGCCTCGTCGGTGACGACGTCGGCGAGGCCGAGGGCGAGCGCGAGGGAGGCGAAGAAGGTCTCGCCGCCCGACAGGGTCGCCGTGTCGCGTTCCCGGCCGGTCCAGGCGTCCACGACGTGCAGGCCGAGACCGCTGCGGCCGCGGCCGGTGCGGTCGTCGGAGTGGACGAGGGTGTAGCGGCCGGACGACATCCGCTGGAGCCGCACGGTCGCGGCGTCTGCGACCTGCTCCAGTCGGGCGGCGAGCACGTACGACTCCAGCCGCATCCGGCGTTCGTTGTCCGCGGAGGTGCCGGCGGTGAGGGCGGCGAGGCGCGCCACCCGTTCGTACTCCGTGCGCAGCGGGGCGAGTTGGCGTACCGCGCTCGCCGCGCGCGTGGAGAGCCGGTCGAGTTCGGTGCAGCGGCGGGCGGCCGCGTCCCGGGCGGAGGCCGCCTCGCGGGTGCGCCGGGCCGCGGCCTCGGCGGCGCTCTCCGCCGCCGCCAGGTCCGCTGCGGGGCGCCGGGCGGCGGCCACGGTGTCGGCCTCCGCGAGGACCGCGCGGACAGCCGACTCCTCGGACTGCCAGGCGTCCAGGCGCCGTTGCAGTTCGCGGTGGGTCGCGTCGTCGAGCAGGGCGGCGGCCGCTTCCTGCGGGGTGTCGAAGCCGGCCCGGAAGGCGGCGTCGGCCAGCCGGGCGTCGGCGTCCTTGAGGCGCCGGGCGGTGTCCTCGGCGGCGCGCGCGGTGTCGGCGGCGTCGGTGAGGAGCGCCACCTGCCGCTCCAGCTGGGTGGCGCGCGCGGCCACGCTGGTCGCGGTGCCGCGGGCCTGCGTCAGCTCCGCCTCCAGGCCGGTCTGCTCGCGGTCCAGCCGCTCGCGGTGCCCGACGCGGGCCGCCGCACGGACGGCCGCCTGCTGCTGGGCCGCGGTGCGCCGCTCGTGCTCCGCCTCGGCGCGGCGCAGTTCCTCGTGCCCCGCGTGCAGCGCGGAGGCGTCCCTGCGGGCCAGGGCGTACTGCCGTTCCACTTCGTCGGCGGCTTCGGCCAGGCGGTCGGTCGGCAGGTCGCCGGCCTCGGCGGTGGCGGCGGCCAGCGCCTCGCGTACGGTGCCGAGGTGCTGCTCGGCCTCGGCGAGCCGCTCCTCCGCGTCCCGGGTGGCGGCCAGCGCGCGTTCCTCGGCCTCGCGGTCGACGTGGCCGGCGTCCTTGCGGGCGGGCGCGGGGTGTTCGGTGGCGCCGCACACGGCGCATGCCTCGCCGTCCCGCAGCTGGGCCGCCAGTTCGGCGGCGATGCCGCTGAGGCGGCGCTCCCTGACGTCCAGCCAGTGCGCCTTGGCGGTCAGGGCCTGCTCCTGGGCCCGGGCGGCACGGGCGGCGGCCGTCTCCGTGTCGTCGGCCAGCTGGTCGCGCAGGCGGGCGGCGGCGAGCCGCTGCCGGGCGGGTTCGCGTTGCGCGGCGAGCTGGTCGGCGCGGTGCGCGGCCTCCTGGGCGGTCTCGATCGCCGACTGGAGGCGGGTCCGGGTCTCCTCCCAGCCGGCCAGCCAGGTCTCCGCCTCGGCCCGGACGTCGTCGTCGGCCCGCTCCTGGCGGTCCAGTCCGGCGCGTTCGGCGACGAGTTCGGCCAGCCGGCGCTCGCCGCGGCGAGCCGACTCCAGGCCGCCCAGTTCCTCGGCGGCCCGGCGTGCCGCGCCGGCGAATCCGGCCGCGCCGCCGTCGTCGAACGCGGTCCGCAGGTGGGCGTCGCCGCCGAGGGCGTCCCGCAGCAGGTCACGCGCGTGGGCCTGCGCGGCGGCCGCCCTGCGGTGCTCGGCGTCGGCGGCGTCGCGCAGCTGGAGCGCCGGTGCCACCGCCTCGGCCTTGCGGCCCCGCTCCATGCGGGCCCGCGCCTCGCGGTGCGCGTCCGCCCGTGCCTCGAGGGCCCGGGCGCGCTCCTGTGCCTCGGCGAACCGCCGTTGCAGCCGCGCCACTTCGCGTACGTCGGACAGGGCGCGGTCGGCGTCGGCCTGCGCGGCCTCGGCGGCCTTCAGGCCGCACTGGGCGACGGTGAGTGCCTCGCGGGCGGTGCTGCGGGCGACGGCCGCGGCTCCGAGGACCGCCTCGGCGAGGCCGGGTTCACCGGGGGTGAGGTGGGGCAGCTCCATGGCGTCCCCGGCCGCCTGCTGCATGCGGTGGGCGTCGGCCAGCAGTGCGGCGTCGCCGTCGCGGACGCGGGTCTCGGTGGTGCGGCGCCGTTCGGCGAGGCGCTTCTCGACCTCGGCGAAGCGGTGGGTGTCGAAGAGGCGGCCCAGCAGTCTGCCGCGCGCCTCGGCGTCGGCGCGCAGGAAGCGGGCGAAGTCGCCCTGCGGCAGGAGCACGACCTGGCAGAACTGCTCGCGGCTCATGCCGAGCAGCTGGGCGATCTCCTCGCCGATCTCCTGGTGGGAGCGGCTGAGGTCCTTCCAGGTCCCCGCGCGGGGGTCGTACTCGCGCAGCCAGGTCTGGGCCTTGTCGAGCGTGGTGCCCGAGCCGCGCTTCTTCGGGCGCTCCCACGGGGGCTGGCGGGTGATCTCCAGGCGGCGTCCGGCGACGGTGAGCTCGAGACGGACCTCGGTGCGGGTGCCGGCCGCCGCGTGGTCGCTGCGCAGGGTCAGGCCCTGGCCGCTCTGCCGGGCGCCCGGTACGGAGCCGTAGAGCGCGTAGCAGACGGCGTCCAGGACGGAGGTCTTGCCGGCGCCGGTCGGTCCGTGCAGCAGGAACAGGCCGGCGTGGGACAGCGCGTCGAAGTCGACGGTCTGGGTGCCGCCGAAGGGCCCGAAGGCCGTCAGGTCCAGGCGGTGGAGCCTCACCGGGCCACCTCCCGCACAGCCTCGTCCGCGCGCACGGCGTCGAACGCGTCGCGCAGCACGGCCTGTTCGTCCGGGTCGGGCCCGGTGCCGCGCACATGGGCCACGAAGTCCTCCGCGATCTCCTGGTCTCCGCGTCCGGCCAGCCGTCGCGCGTAGGACACCGCGGGCTCGCCGGGTGTCCGCTCGGGGTCGAAGACGAGGCTGAGCGTGTGCGGGAAGCGTTCGCTCAGGCGGGCCATGGGGTCGGCGGGGCGTACCGCGTCGGTGAGGGTCGCCTCGATCCAGGAGTCCTCGTGCCCGCGCAGGGCCGGGTCGGCGAGCAGGTCCTCGAGCGTCCCCCGGATCCGGGCCAGCGGACGCGGCACGGGGCAGTCGATCCGCTCGGCCGTGACGGCCCCGGCCGCGTCCAGGTCGACGAGCCACATGCTCTTGCGGTGGCCGGCCTCGGAGAACGAGTACGGCAGCGGGGAGCCCGAGTAGCGGACGCGCTCGGAGAGGGTCTGGCAGCCGTGCAGGTGCCCGAGGGCCACGTAGTCGACGCCGTCGAAGACGCCTGCGGGCACCGCGGCCACGCCGCCGACGGTGATGTCCCGCTCGCTGTCGCTGGGCTCGCCGCCGGTGACGAAGGCGTGGGCGAGGACGACGGAACGGGTGCCGGGCGCGCGCGTGGCGAGGTCGGCGCGGACCTGGCGCATGGCGGCGGCGAGGACGGCCTCGTGCCCGGCCTTCTCGACGCCGAAGCCGTCCTTGACCAGAGCGGGTTCCAGATAGGGCAGCCCGTAGAAGGCGACGTCGCCGAAGTCGTCCGTCAGGACGACGGGGGTGGCGCAGGTCGCCGGATCGGTGCGCAGATGGATCCCGGCGCGGCCCATGAGTCCGGCGCCGACGCCGAGGCGGCGCGCGGAGTCGTGGTTGCCGGAGATCATCACCGTGGGCACGCCGAGGTCGGCGAGGCGGTGCAGGGCGTCGTCGAACAGCTCGACCGCGGCGAGCGGCGGCACCGCCCGGTCGTACACGTCCCCCGACACGAGCACCGCGTCGACCTCGCGTTCGCGCGCGGTCGTGACGAGGTGCCTGATGAACTCGGCCTGGGCGCCGAGCATGTTGACCCGGTGGAACGCGCGGCCGAGGTGCCAGTCGGAGGTGTGCAGCAGTCTCATGATCCCCCGAGCCTATCGGCCGGGTCCGACAACGCAGGCGGTTACTCCCGTATCGCCCGTTCTCGCACGTTCCCGCCTCCCCGCACGCGCCCGCCGGTCATGGGCCGTACCGCGTACGGCATTTCAGACATGTCAGGAAACGATCTCTTCGGTGACCAGTTGGTCGGCGAGGCGGCGGGCCTGGGTCAGCAGGGTGCCGTAGGTGGCCAGGGCGTCGGGGTCCTCCAGCACGCCGTCGGGCAGTTTGCGGTGCAGGGCGTCCAGGGTGCTCCGCATCTCGCCGACGACCTCGCGCAGCTCCTCGTCCACCTTCGCGTCGTAGCCGCCCGGGGCGAACCGGCTCTGCGGATAGAGGCAGATCGCATGGGCGCTGCCGCGCAGGAAGCCGGCGTACGCCTCGCTGACCGCCGGGCCCGGCCGGGGCTGCGGCCGTCCGCCGTCGCTGGACTCCAGCACCGCGCGGGTCACGCCGGAGGTGTGGACGGCGACGTAGTCGAGGACGGTCACCGCGTCGTCGTACTCCTGGCCGGGCGGCTCCTCCCCCAGTCTGCGGCGGCGCGGGTTGATCCGCAGGCTCTCGCGGCTCCAGCCGACGGCCGAGCGGGCCTGGTCCACGAGCCGGTACAGGCGCAGCGCCCGCTCGTGCAGCTGCTGTGCCGGCTCGCGGTCCCACTCGCCGGCGGCCAGCCGGTCCGCCACCGCGTCCAGGATGCGCCGGGCCTCGTCGGCCGCCTCCTCCAGCGCCACGCGCGTGCCGCGCAGATACACGGGGGGACGGATGAGCGCGTTCACGGCGACGCCGACCAGCGCCCCGAAGCCGGCCTCGGCGATCCGGGTGGTCGACGCCATGAGGGTCACCGGTCCGCTGGTCAGCACGAACAGCGCGCCCGTGGCGGCGTAGATCCCCTGGCTGCCGAGCCGTCCCCAGTTCCCCAGCAGCACCACGACCGGGAGCACCAGGGCCATGGCCAGGGTCGGGGAGTCCAGGAGCAGGGCGACACCGGTGGCGACGACGGTGCCCATGCCGATGGCCGCGAGCTGCTGCAGCCCGTGCGCGATCGACCGGAACACGGTCGACTCGACCAGCACGATCGCCACCCAGGGAGCGACGAACGCGTTGGGCGCCTTCAGCCACCATCCGGCGACCGCCCACGCCACGCAGGCCGCGAGGGCCGCCTTGCCGGCCTGGATCGCCACGTCCCGTTCAGGTCCCGGCCGGGTCCACGCCCGCCGGGCCGACTCTCGCAGACCACGGGCGCCCCGCCGGGCGCGCGCGGCCGTCTCACTCGTCCCCATGCCCTGCAGGTGCCACATATGCCGCGATGAATGCGGATCACGGCCTGATCGGCGTGCCCTGTGGCCGTTGTCACGCGCGCGTGCAGGCGCCCCGGTCAGGCGTCTGTCACCGCGCGCGTGAAGGCCGCCTCTGTCAGGCGTCTGTCACGCGCGCGTGGAGGCCGCCCCGGTCAGGCGTCCCCGTACGCCTCTCCGCCGAGTTCGAGGGCGGCCGTCCCGGCGGTCGCGTCGGCGAGCCAGGCCCGGAACGCGTCGACGTCGGCGTCGGGGAGCCCGATCTCGAGGGTGACGTCCTCCGCGTAGCGCACGTCGCGCACCTCGCGGCCGGTGGACCTCAGGTCGTTCTGCACCTTGCCCGCGCGCTGGTGGTCGACGGTCACGGTGGCGAGCCGGAACCGGCGCCGGGTGAGGGTGCCCACGGCGTCCAGCGCCTCGCCGACCGCTCCGCCGTAGGCCCGGATCAGCCCGCCCGCCCCGAGCTTCACGCCCCCGTAGTACCGGGTGACGACGGCGACGACGTACCGCATGTCGCGGCGCAGCAGCATCTGGAGCATGGGGACACCGGCGGTGCCGCCGGGCTCGCCGTCGTCGCTGGCCTTCTGGACGGAGGCGTCGGCGCCGATGACGTAGGCCCAGCAGTTGTGGGTGGCGTCCGCGTGCTCCTTGCGCACCCGTGCGACGAAGTCCTGGGCCTCCTGCTCGGTGGCGGCCGGAGCGAGCGCGCAGATGAAGCGCGAGCGGTTGATCTCGGTCTCGTGCACACCCGCGCGGGCGACGGTGCGGTACTCGTCCTGCATCCGGCCAGCCTAAGCCGCCCCGCCCCTGGCCCGGCACACGCGTGTGCGCCTGCGTGCGCGCTGGTCAGCCGTTCCTGCCCCGCGCCACCATGACGTCGGTCAGGAGGGCCGTGCCCGGTTCGAGGTCGCGCCAGCCGGGACCGTGCCAGGCCAGGACGGCCGCCGCCGCGGTCGGGAACTTCGTGCCGACCTCCTCCAGCAGGTCGTCGAGGCCGTCACCGGCGAGGCCGAGGACGAGGTCCTCCAGACCGGGGTTGTGCCCGACGAGCAGCAGTGTCCCGACCTCCGGGGGCACCTCGTGCACGACGGCCAGCAGGTCGGCGACGCCCGCCGCGTACAGCCGCCGGTCGTGCCGCACCGGAGGGGGCGTCCCCCACTGGCCGCACGCCAGGTCCCAGGTCTGCCGGGCGCGCAGGGCGGTGGAGCACAGGGCGAGGTCCGGCAGGCAGTCGGCCTCGGCGAGCAGCCGTCCGGCGACCGGGGCGTCACGGCGGCCGCGCGCGGCGAGCGGCCGTTCGTGGTCGGTGAGGTCGTCCGGCCAGGCGGACTTCGCGTGCCGCAGGACGACGAGCCGACGCAGCGGGCCCGCCCCGATGTGCGGGGTCATCGCGGGCTTCCCAGGTCACGGGTGAGGTCGAGGCCCAGCAGGCGGTCGGCGTGGGCGAACGTCTCGAAGCGGGCGCCGTCCGGCAGGTCGGGCTCGCTCTCCACCCGGCGCAGGACGCCGAGCACGCCGGGCACGTCCAGGTCGTCCTCCCAGGCGGTCCGCAGGTCCGTCCGCACCTCGTCGGGGACGGGCCGCGAGGGCCGCCGGGCCCAGTCGGCGACGGCGCCGCGCCAGCGCGCCAGGGTGGCGTGGGCCTCGTCGAGCGTGTCCGCGTCGAGCGCCACGGGGGCGCCCCGGCGCGTACCGAGCAGCGCGAGGCGCAGCACGGCGGGGTCGGCGTCCTCGGGCGGTGCGGACGCCTCCACGGCGGCGACGGCCACCCGCACGCCGTCGGGTTCCGTGCCGCCCTCGCGCACGACGTGCAGGACCTGCGTCTCGCCCAGCCCCGACGCGGCGTCCCGGCCGTCCTCGAAGGGGCGGATGCCGAGCGCGGCGGCGCCGGCCCTCAGCTCCGCCTGCTGCCGCTCCTCGTCGAGCAGCGCCCAGACGGGTGTGCCCCCGAGCTCCAGGGCGCGCACGAGGAGGTCCGCGACGAGCAGGACCCGCAGGGCGGTGACGTCGAAGCCCTCGGTATGCGCCTCGACCCGGGTCAGGCCCCGCCGGGCGGGCGCGGCGTCGACGGGCTGGCCGGTTCGGGCGTCGATGATGCGCAGCACGGAGCGAGCGTAGGCGCCCGAGCGGCCGTCCGCAGCCGTCCGGCGCGCTTCCCGCTCGGCGTGCCGCGCACCGGGTTCCTCGGGGGCGGGCCGGTCAGCCATTCGGCCACGGCCCGCCCACACGCGCGTGACACCTGTCGTACCCGGGCATCGCCACCCCCTGCCGTGCGGACTGCCCGCACGGTACTGCGCACCGGACCGCCCGGACAGGCGTTCGGGTACCCGCCCGCGCCGGGAATCGTCGCGGCCCGTCGTCCGTTGTTGCTGGGGAAGGCAGTGGGACGACGACACAGAAGGAGGCCGCGGTGTACGGAGACGACGCGACGGTCCGCAGGATCCTCGGCGAACGCGGCGACACCTGGGCCATCGTGGGTCTGTCGTCCAACCGGCGGCGGGCGGCGTACGGCGTGGCCGACGTGCTGCGGCGTCACGGCAAGCGCGTCGTGCCGGTGCACCCGAAGGCCGAGACGGTCCACGGGGAGCAGGGTTACGCGTCGCTGGCGGACATCCCCTTCGACGTGGACGTCGTGGACGTCTTCGTGAACAGCGACCTGGCCGGCGCGGTCGCCGACGAGGCGGTCGCCAAGGGGGCCAAGGCGGTCTGGTTCCAGCTCGGCGTCATCGACGAGGACGCGTACGACCGCACGCGCGCGGCGGGCCTCGACATGGTCATGGACCGGTGCCCGGCGATCGAGATACCCCGCCTGGGCTGACCGGTCACCGGGCGCGCACCCCTCCCCTCCCCCGGCGGACCCCCTCCATAATGCTCGGGTGACTTCGACCTCCCCCCACAGCAACTCCCTTTCCCCGCAACGGTTTCCGGTCGTCATCGTGGGCGCCGGCCCGGCCGGTCTGACCGTGGGCAACATCCTGCGGGCCGCCTCCGTCGACTGCCTGGTCCTGGAGACCGAGACCCGCGCCTTCATCGAACAGCGGCCGCGTGCGGGGGTGCTGGAGGAGTGGGCCGTCCGCGGGCTGGAGCGGCGCGGGCTCGCGGACACGTTGCTGAAGCGGGCACAGCGGCACACGGAGTGCGAGTTCCGGTTCGACGGGCGGCGCCACCGGTTCGCGTACACCGAGCTGACGGGCACTCACCACTGGATGTATCCGCAGCAGTTCCTCGTCACGGACCTGGTGAGGGAGTACGCGGACGTGCGCGGCGGTGAGATCCGCTTCGGCGTGCGGGACGTCGAGGTGCACGACGTGGACGGCGACCGGCCCTCGGTGTCGTACGTGTGCCCGCGGACCGGGCGGCGCGAGGTGGTGCGGTGCGACGTCGTCGCCGGGTGCGACGGGGCGCGCGGGGTGACGCGGGCCGCGCTGCCGGCGGGCAGCGCGCGGACGTCCCGCGGCGACTACGGCATCGGGTGGCTGGCCCTGCTCGCGGAGGCGCCGCCGTCGGCCGACTGCGTCGTGTTCGGCATGCATCCGCGCGGGTTCGCCGGCCATATGCCGCGCAGCGCCGACGTGACCCGCTACTACCTCCAGTGCCCGCCGGGCGACGATCCGGAGAACTGGCCGGAGGACCGGGTGTGGGCGGAGCTGCGGGAGCGGCTCGGGGCGGAGGGCGCGCCGCCGCTCACCGAGGGACGGCTGGTGGAGAAGCGGGTCCTGGAGATGCACAACTACGTGGTGGAGCCGATGGCGTCCGGGCGGCTCTTCCTGGCGGGCGACGCGGCGCATCTGACCGCGCCCATAGCCGCCAAGGGCATGAATCTCGCACTGCACGACGCCTTCCTGCTCGGCGACGCGCTGGTCGCCCGGTTCACCAAGGGCGACTCCGCCGGGCTGGACTCCTACTCCGCCACATGCCTCGAACGGGTCTGGGACTACCAGGAGTTCTCGCACTGGCTGTCCGAGGTGTACCACGGCGTCTCCTCGGGCGACCCGTACCGGGCGGGCACCACCCTGGCCCGGCTGCGCCGCGTCTTCGACTCCCCGGTGGCGGCCCGGGCGTTCGCCGGGCAGTACCTCGGACAGCCCGTCACCCCCTGACGCGGGTCCGCGTGCCGCCTCAGTCGTGCGGCGGCCGGTCGCTGAGCCGGTGGTCCGCCACGTTCAGCGCCTCGTCGACGAGGCGGCGCAGATGGCCGTCGCGCAGGGAGTAGATCACCCGCCGCCCCTCCTTCCGCGTGTCCACCAGCCCGGCGAGCCGCAGCCGGGCCAGGTGCTGGCTGACGGCAGGCCGGGCAGCCCCGCACGCCTCGGTGAGCGTCGTGACGTCCGCCTCCCCGGTCGTGAGGGCGTGCAGCAGTGCGAGCCGGGTGCGGTCCCCGAGCAGGGCCAGGAGTTCGGCGGCCAGGGCGAACTGCTCCTCGCCCGGGCTGCGCGGATGCGCACCGTGCGCAGGTGACAGGTGCATGCGTGCGCTCATACGCACATAATGACTCCGTGGGCGGCCGGCCGTCCACCTCCGCGCCTGGGAGCGCGGCGAAGCGCAGCGGAAGGGGACGCCGTGAGTGACGGACAAGGGCACGCCGGGCACCGGCACGAGCATCCGCGCAGGCACGACCACGGACAGCCTCACGGGCACGACCACGGACACCCGCACGAGCACCCCCCGGCGCCCCTCCGGCACCGCCTCGCCCACCTCCTGCGGCCGCACTCCCACGAGACGGCCGACAAGCTGGACCCCGCGCTGGAGTCGTCGGCGCGCGGGATGCGGGCCCTGTGGGTCTCCCTGCTGGTCCTCGGGGTGACGGCGCTGGCCCAGGCGGCCGTCGTGGCCGTCTCCGGATCGGTCGCGCTGCTCGGCGACACCGTGCACAACACCGCGGACGCGCTGACGGCCGTGCCGCTCGGGATCGCGTTCGTCCTGGGCCGGCGCGCGGCGACGCGCCGCTTCACCTACGGGTACGGCCGGGCCGAGGATCTGGCGGGCCTGGTCATCGTGCTCACCATCGCCGCGTCCGCGGTCTTCGCGGGCTGGACGGCCGTGGCCCGTCTGCTGGACCCCCGCCCCGTGGAGCACGTCCCGGTGGTGGCGGTGGCGGCGCTCATCGGCTTCGCCGGGAACGAGTGGGTGGCCCGGTACCGCATCCGGGTCGGGCGCGCCATCGGCTCGGCGGCGCTGGTCGCCGACGGGCTGCACGCCCGCACCGACGGGTTCACCTCGCTGGCGGTGCTGGCGGGCGCGGGCGGCGCGGCTCTGGGGTGGCAGTGGGCGGACCCGGTCGTGGGACTCGCCATCACGGCCGCGATCGTCCTGGTGCTGCGGGACGCGGCGCGCGAGGTGTTCCGGCGGGTGATGGACGCCGTGGACCCGGCCCTGGTGGACCGGGCCGAGCGGGCGCTGCGGGACGTGCCGGGCGTACGGGAGGTCGGCGAGCTGCGGCTGCGCTGGATCGGGCACCGGCTGCGCGCGGAGGTGGCCGTGGTCGTGGACGGTGAGGCGACGGTGCGTCGGGCGCACGCGATCGCGGTGGACGCCGAGCACGCGCTGCTGCACGCCGTCCCCCGGCTCACGGCGGCCCTGGTGCACGCCGATCCGGCGCCGGTGACGGGTGAGGAGGACCCGCACCACGTGCTCGCGCACCACATGCCGGCCTGAGGCGCGGGCGCCTCACCGGGCGTCTCAGCCCGCGGTGACTCCGAGCCCCTCCAGCACGACCGCGTTGGGCAGTTCGGCGAACGCCTTGCCGGGGACCAGCAGCTTGCCGCGCCGGCGGCCGCTGCCGACCAGCACGTACGGCAGGTCGACGACGGCCGGGTCGACCAGCAGGGGCCAGGACCCGGGCAGGCCGATCGGGGTGATGCCGCCGTACTCCATGCCGGTCTCGCCGGTGGCGGTGTCCATGGAGGCGAAGGACGCCTTGCGGGCGCCGAGCGTGCGGCGCACGACGCCGTTCACGTCGGCGCGGGTGGTCGACAGGACGAGGCAGGCCGCCAGCGTCGTCTCGCCGCCACGCTTCCCGGCGACGACCACGCAGTTCGCGGACGCCTCGAGGAGGTCCTGCCCGTAGTGCTCGACGAAGACGGCGGTGTCGGCCCATCGCGGGTCGGTGTCGACATGGAGGATCTGCTCGGCGGGGACGCTGCCGTGCCAGTCGCGTACGGCGTCGGCGACGGGGCCGATCAGCTCGTCGAGGCACTCGGGAGCGGGTGTGACGGTGTCGAAGTGTCCGAGGGGTGCGTCCATGGCCGCACGCTAACAGGCGCTCGGCGGCCGCCGGAGAGACGTCTCAGCGTGCGGGCGGGACGGAGACGGCCAGCATCCACTCGGCCGGGACGTCGCCCTGGTTGACGTACACGTGCGGGGCGTCGGCCTCGAAGGTGGCGCTCGCCCCGGCCGGCACCCGGTGGTCCACGCCGTCGACGGTGAGGGTCAGCTCGCCGGCCGTGACGTGCACGATCTCGACGGTGCCGACGGGGTGCGCGTCCGAGCTGCTGCTCTCGCCCGGCATCATCCGCCACTGCCACATCTCCAACGGGCCGGGGGCCTCGGTGCCGGCGAGGAGCCGGCTGTGGCTGCCGGCGTCGGTGTGCCACAGCCGTACCACCTGGTCGGCCGGGACGACCCGCACCTTCGGCCCCTGCTCATAGTCGAGGAGCGTGGTGATGCTGACGCCGAGCGCGTCGCCGATCTTGACTACGGTGCCGAGGCTGGGGTTGGTGCGGGCCTGCTCGATCTGGATGAGCATGCCGCGGCTGACGCCGGCCCGGGTCGCGAGCACGTCCAGCGTGAAGCCGCGCACCGTCCGCCAATGCTTGACGTTGCGCGCCAGGGACTGGGTCAGCAGGTCGAGGTCCGACACATTCCGTCCTTGCGGAGTCCAATATTCTGGATGACAGGGTTCACTGGACCGTACTACCGTGGGGTGCACCCGATCGTGCACCGAACTGTACTGCGAGGCTCCTGTGACAGCACTCTTCGCCCTGGCCACCAGTCTGCTCTGGGGTCTGGCGGACTTCGGCGGAGGCGTGCTGACCCGGCGCATCCCGGCGCTGACGGTGGTCGTCGTCTCGCAGGCGATCGCGGCGGCCGTCCTCGGTGTGGTCGTCCTGGCCACGGGCGCCTGGAGCGAGGCGGGACCGCGGCTGTGGTGGGCCGTAGCGGCCGGTCTGGTGGGCCCTGTCGCCCTGCTCTGCTTCTACAAGGCGCTCGCGCTCGGCCCCATGGGTGTGGTCTCCCCGCTCGGCACGGTGGGCGTGGCCGTCCCGGTCGGGGCGGGCCTTGTCCTGGGCGAGCGGCCCGGGCTCGTGCAGACGGCGGGGATCGCGGTGGCGGTGCTCGGTGTGGTCCTGGCGGGCGGACCGCAGCTGCGGGGCGCTCCCGTGCAGCGGCGGACGATCCTGCTCACACTGATCGCGGCCTTCGGCTTCGGCACCGTCTTCGTACTGGTGGCGGAGGCCTCGACCACCGTCACCGGCCTGTTCCTCGCGCTCTTCGTCCAGCGCGTCGTCAACGTGGGGGCGGGTGGCCTCGCGCTGTACGTGTCGGTGCGGCGCGGGGCGCCCGCCCTCCCGGACGACGGCTTCCCCTGGTCCTCGCTGCCCGCGCTCGCTTTCGTCGGGCTCGCCGACGTCGCCGCGAACGGCACCTATGTGGTCGCCGCACACCGTGGCCCGGTGACCATGGCCGCCGTGCTCGCCTCGCTCTATCCGGTGGTGACCGCCCTGGCGGCCCGGGGTGTGCTGCGGGAGCGGCTGGCGGGCGTGCAGGCGGCGGGTGCCGGGCTCGCCCTGGTGGGCACGGTGCTGCTGGCCGCGGGCTGACCCGCCGGGCGCCCGGTCAGGACTCGGTGGCCGGCTCCGCCAGTTCGGCGGTCGCCCGCTCGTCCAGCTCCGCCAGCCGCGCCACGGTCTCCTCGTCGAGGTCCGCCAGCGCCTGGAGCTGTCCGGGGGTGACCCCGTCCGGTATCGGCACCGGCGCCGGGGTCCGCAGCGGCGGCTGCCAGCCGTCCTCGGGCGTCCAGCGCCGTACGACACGGGCGGGCGCGCCCGCCACCACGGCGTGGTCCGGCACCGTGCCACGCACCACCGCGCCGGCGGCGACCACGACGTTCCGCCCGATGGTGGCCCCCGGCAGGATCACGGCGCCGGTGCCGATCCAGCAGCCGGGGCCGATCTCGACCGGCTCCATCCGCGGCCACTGCCGCCCGATGGGCTCGTGCGGGTCGTCGTAGGAGTGGTTCGTGGAGGTGACGTAGACGTACGGCCCGAAGTAGCAGTCGCTGCCGATGGTCACCGTCGTGTCGGCGATGACGTGGCTGCCGCGGCCGAGGACGACGCCGTCGCCGATGCGCAGGATCGGTTCCGGGCCGAGGTCGAGGTCGGGCATCAGTCCGGCCGTCAGGGTGACCTGCTCGGCGACGATGCAGTGCGAGCCGAGGTGGATCCACGGTTCGCCGAAGACGGTGCCGAGCGGGAAGGCCAGCCGGGTGGCCTCGCCGAGGGAGCCGAACCGGAAGCGGCCGGGGTGCTCCGCGGTCACCGAACCCGTGCGCTGCACCCAGGCCCAGCCCGCGTGGACGGCGCGCTGCGCCAGTCGGCGTCGCCAGGATGAGAACGTGTTCTTGCGCTTGGGCACGGCCTCACGGTACTGAGCGTTCGCGTTCGTGATGAGGCCGAGGGCCTGTGATCTTCGCCCTACCGGGTGGCGTACGGTGCGCAGTGTCGACGACGTTCGCGGTGGAGGAGAGGGCGATGACGGACAAGGCGCTGGTCATGGGGATCGCGGGACGGGAGCCCAGGATCGACGGTTCCGCGTTCGTGGCGCCGACGGCGTCCGTGATCGGGGACGTCACCCTGGAGGCGGGCGCCAGCGTCTGGTACGGCGCGGTGGTGCGCGGCGACGTGGAGGCGGTCTCCGTCGGGGAGCAGGCCAACATCCAGGACAACTGCACGCTGCACGCCGACCCCGGTTTCCCGGTGCGCGTGGGCGCCCGGGTATCTGTCGGGCACAACGCGGTGGTGCACGGGGCGACCGTCGAGGACGACTGTCTCGTCGGCATGGGCGCGACCGTGCTGAACGGCGCGGTGATCGGGGCGGGCTCGCTGGTGGCCGCGCAGGCACTGGTGCCGCAGGGGATGGTCGTGCCGCCGGGGTCGCTGGTGGCCGGCGTACCGGCGAAGGTGAAGCGGCCGCTCACCGAGGAGGAGCGGCAGGGGGTCACGCTCAACGGCACGATGTACGCCGAACTGGCCAAGGCCCACCGGGAGGAGCACGAGGGGCGCGGCTGAGACCCGGCGCGCCCGCCGCCCCGGGCCCGGGGGCGCTCAGTCGCGCGCGGGCACCGGCGCGGGTTCCGCCTCCTGGTGGGCGGTCCCCGCCTTGGCGGCCTTGCGCTTGACGATGAGGAACGAGGCGAGGCCGATCAGGACCGCCGCGACCAGTCCCAGCCAGGAGAAGCGCTTCAGCCAGGACTCGGCGACCACGCCGACGTAGTAGATGACGGCGGTCGTGCCGCCCGCCCAGAGGATTCCGCCGAGCACGTTCGCGGTCAGGAACTTCCAGTACGGCATGCGCAGGACGCCCGCGAGGGGTCCGGCGAAGATGCGCAGGAGGGCGACGAAGCGGCCGAAGAAGACCGCCCACATCCCCCACTTCTGGAAGGACCGTTCGGCCGTCGCGATGTGCCCCTCGCTGAAGTGCTTGGGGAACTTCGCGCCCAGCCAGGCCAGCAGGGGCCTGCCGCCCTTGCGGCCGATGGCGTAGCCGATGGAGTCGCCGATGATCGCGCCGGCGCTCGCGCAGGCACCGAGCACGAAGGGGTCGATCTCGCCGTGCTGCGAGGCGAGCAGGGCGGACGAGACCAGGATGATCTCGCCGGGGAGCGGGATGCCCAGGCTCTCCAGTCCGATGACCAGGCCGACCAGAAGGTAGATCGCCAGCGGGGGCACCGTTTCGAGCCATTCCTGGACGTGCAACGCCGCTTCCTCTCGTGTGCCTGACCCTGCGTTCCCGGGCGCCCGCTTCGCGGTGGGCGCGCGTCGGGGAAGCCTACCCGCTCTGTTGGACGTCCCAGGCGGCGCCCGGGTTGCGTCCGCACCGGCCGTCGCACGCGTGCGGTCCGCCGCGAGCCGGGGCGCGCGTGCCCGGCGGTGTCGCTCAGCCGTTCGGCCGCAGGGTCCAGATCGCCGTCATCTCGCCGGTCACGGCGCCGTCCGCGCGGCGGATCTCGATCGTCACCGGGAACTCGGGCCGCTCCCCGGCGTCGAGCTGCGCGACGACGTCGGCGGCCGGGCGGCCCAGGGTCGCGGTGGCCGTCACGGTTCCCATGGCGAGCCTGCGGTAGGAGATCTCGGCGCTGACGGCGAGCGGCACGGCGCGGGCCAGCTGGTCCCCGAACGCGGACAGCACGATGGCCCCGCCCGCCGACTCGCCGAGCGTGAACATGGCGCCGGCGTGCGGCCCGCCCACGTGGTTGTGGAACGCGCTCTGGTCCGGCAGGACCACCACGGCCCGCTCGGGGGTGATCTCCACGAACTCGATGTGCAGGGTCCGGGCCATGGGCACGGTGGCGACGAGCAACTCGCCGACGGACAGCTGGTCTGCGCTCATGACGGTCACGTTACTCGCGAGTAAGGGCGGACGACAGACTCCCGTGACGCACCCCTCACCGAGGTCCGCGCGCGCCGTCCCGAGCCCCCCTCCCGATCGTGACCTGCGCATCGGCTTGGCAAACAGAGGGGCGGACGGCGATAGTCGGCCGGTGACCCGCGCCGCCCCTCCTCCCCGCCGCACCCGCCGCTCCCGTCGACCCGACTGGGCCGGCCGCAACTACAGCCTGCTGACCGCCTCGGCGTTCGTCACCAACCTCGGCAGCAACGGCGCCCTGATCGCGGCCGCCTTCGCCGTCCTGGAGGCGGGCGGCGACGGCGGTGACGTCGGCCTGGTCGCCGCCTCCCGGACCCTGCCCCTGGTGCTCTTCCTGCTGATCGGCGGCGCCGTCGCGGACCGGCTCCCCCGGCACCGGGTGATGGTCGCGGCCAACGCCCTCAACTGCGTCTCGCAGGCGGTCTTCGCCGCGCTCGTCCTCACCGGCGAGGCCCGGCTGTGGCAGATGATGCTGCTCACCGCGCTCGGCGGCACCGGCCAGGCGTTCTTCAGCCCGGCCGCCGAGGGCATGCTGCTGTCGTCGGTGCGTGGGGAGCAGGCGGGCCGCGCGTTCGCGGTGTTCCGGATGGCGATGCAGGGCGCGGCCGTCGGCGGCGCGGCGCTCGGCGGTGCCATGGTGGCGGCGCTGGGGCCGGGCTGGGTGCTGGCGGCGGACGCTGCCGCCTTCGCGGTCGCCGGGTCGATGCGGGCCCTGCTGGACGTCAGCGGGGTGGCGCGGCGCGCGCCCGGCGGCGGCATGCTCTCCGATCTGCGCGAGGGCTGGCGGGAGTTCGTGGGACGGCCGTGGCTCTGGGGTGTGGTCGTCCAGTTCTCCGTCGCCAACGCGGTGGTCGCGGCGGCCGACGCGGTCTACGGCCCGCTCGTCGCCCGGGACCACCTCGGCGGGGCCGGCCCGTGGGGTGTGGCCCTGGGGTTCTTCGGCGCGGGCACGGTGGCCGGCGCGCTGCTCATGACGCGCTGGCAGCCGCGCCGCCTGCTCCTCGCCGGCACCCTGTGCGTCTTCCCGCTGGCCCTGCCGTCCGCGGCGCTCGCCGTGCCGGTGCCGGTGGGCGCGCTGTGCGCGGTGATGTTCCTGACCGGCGTGACGCTGGAGGTGTTCGGCGTCTCCTGGATGACCGCGCTCCACCAGGAGATACCGGAGGACAAGCTGTCCCGGGTCTCCGCCTACGACTGGTTCGGCTCGATCGCCATGGTCCCGCTGGCGACGGCCCTCGCCGGCCCGGCGGAGACCGCGTTCGGGCGCACCCCGGCGCTGTGGGGCTGCGCAGCGCTGATCGTGGTGGTCACCGCGGCGGTCCTGTGCGTGCCGGACGTGCGCAATCTGCGCCGCCGCAGCAAGCCGGTGACGTCGGGCGGCACCGGCACCCCGGCGGGCACGGAGACTCCGGCCGAGGGGATCGGCTGACGGCACCGGCCCTTCGGGCGTGGCTTCCGACCGGTCAGCCGATGCCGAACGCCCCCTCGGGCGGCTCCGGCGACGGGACGGCCTCCGCGTCCCGCACGGGACGCGCCGCCCCCATGAAGGCCCGCACCCCGGCGCCGTGCTCCACACGGGCCGGGAACGCGTCGCCCGCGGTCAGCCGGGCCAGGGCGGCCGTGTCCACGGGCCGGTGCGCGGCGACCAGGACGGCGTTCCCGAAGCGCCGCCCGCGCAGCACGGCCGGTTCCGCGATCATGGCGAGCTCCTCGAAGACGGTGGCCAGGTTGGCCAGTTGGGAGCGCAGGAAGGCGAACGGCGCGGCGTCGGCGAGGTTGGCGAGGTAGACGCCGTCGCCGCGGAGCACCCGGGCGGCGGCACGGGCGTACTCGACGGACGTGACGTGCCCGGGCACCCGCGAGCCCCCGAACACGTCGGCGACGAGCACGTCCGCGGACTCCGCGGGGGCGGCGTCGAGCCACGCCCGCGCGTCGGCGGCGTGCGTGGTGATGTCGGCGCCGGCGGGCGTCGGCAGATGCTCCAGGACCAGGTCGAGCAGCGCGCCGTCGAGTTCCACGACGTGCTGCCGGGAGCCCGGCCGGGTGGCGGCGACGTATCGGGGCAGGGTGAGTGCCCCGCCCCCGAGATGCACCACGTCCAGGGCGCGCCCCGGCTCCGCCACGGCGTCCAGTGCGTGCCCGACCCGGCGCACGTACTCGAACTCCAGATGCGTGGGCTCGTCGAGATCGACGTACGACTGCGGAGCCCCGTCGACGGTGAGCAGCCAGGCCCGTTCCCGGTCGACGTCGGGCATGAGCTTGGCGAAGCCGTGCCCGGTGGCCGCGGCGACGGGTCTGGAGTCGTTCACTCCCCCATTGTGGGGCGCCTCCGTCCCGGCACCGGCACGGGGGCCGTGCGCCCGGTCGTCCCGGTCGCGCGGCCCCCGGCCCGTCACACGACGGCGGTCACCGTCCCGGCTCCGACGGTCCTGCCGCCCTCACGGATGGCGAACCCGAGTCCGGGCTCCAACGGCACCTCGCGCCCCAGCTCGACGGTCATCGTGACGGTCTCGCCGGGCCGGGCGACGGCCGCCTCACCGAGGTCGACGTCCCCCACCACGTCCGCGGTGCGGATGTAGAACTGCGGCCGGTACCCGGTGGACAGCGGCGTCGAGCGGCCGCCCTCCCGGGTCGACAGCACGTAGACCTGCGCCGTGAAGCGGCTGCGCGGCTCCACGCTGCCGGGGGCGGCCACCACGTGTCCGCGCCGGACGGCGTCCCGGGGGACGCCGCGCAGCAGCAGCGCCACGTTGTCACCCGCCTGGGCCTCGTCCATGGGCTTGCCGAAGGTCTCCAGGCCGGTCACCACGGTCTCCACTGCGGCGCCGAGCACCTCGACCCGGTCGCCGACGCGGACGGTCCCCCGCTCCACGGCGCCGGTCACCACGGTCCCCCGGCCGGTGATGGTCAGGACGTTCTCGACGGGCAGCAGGAACGGCGCGTCGACGTACCGCTCCGGCATGGGCACATAGGTGTCCACCGCGTCGAGCAGCGCCTCGACGGCCGCCGTCCACTGGGGGTCGCCCTCCAGCGCCTTGAGCCCCGAGACCCGTACGACGGGCGCGGCGTCGCCGCCGTAGCCGTGCTCGCTGAGCAGGTCCCGGACCTCCAGCTCGACGAGGTCGAGCAGCTCCGGGTCACCGGCGTCGGCCTTGTTGAGGGCGACGACGATGTGGTCGACGCCCACCTGCCGGGCCAGCAGCACGTGCTCGGCGGTCTGCGGCATGATGCCGTCGAGCGCGGAGACGACGAGGATCGCCCCGTCGAGCTGGGCTGCGCCGGTGACCATGTTCTTCACGTAGTCGGCGTGGCCCGGCATGTCGACGTGCGCGTAGTGGCGGGTGTCGGTCTCGTACTCGACGTGCGCGATGTTGATGGTGATGCCGCGGGCGGCCTCCTCCGGCGCCCGGTCGATGCGGTCGAACGGCACGAAGGTGCCGGAGCCGCGCTCGGCGAGGACCTTGGTGATGGCGGCGGTCAGGGTGGTCTTGCCGTGGTCGACGTGGCCCATCGTGCCGATGTTCAGATGCGGCTTGGTACGCACGTACGCCGTCTTGGACATGGGTGTACTCCGAAGTCTGACGTCTCAGGACGTCTCCGTGAGAAGAGCGGGGACCCCGTGGAGCCGCCGACCCTCCCCCTGCGGGGTCCGCCGGGCTTTCCGGGGAGGGTCAGCTTCGGGCGCCGTCGACGGCGGCCAGGAAGACGGGAACGGCAGCCTTCGGCGTATCCGCGACTGCGGATGCGGCGAGGACGAAGGCGTACCGGAACATGACGCCGATCATCGCCGAGGCCGCTCCCGGCGTCGAACGGTTTTCCGGCTCGCCGGACCGGGTGGTCAGGCCCCGATGTTCTTCAGCGCCTCACGCACGGACAGCGGGGCGAACCGCTCGCCCTCGCGCGCCAGGAAGTCCCGTACGGCCTCCGGGTCGGTCTTGGCGTACTCGCGCAGGCACCAGCCGATGGCCTTGCGGACGAAGAAGTCGGGGTGGCCGGACTGGCGCAGGCAGTACGCGAACAGGCGCTCGGTGTCGGTGCGTTCCTTGTACCGGAGCTGGTGGAGGAGGGCGGTGCGGGCGACCCACAGGTCGTCGTCCTCGATCCAGGCGTCCATGTCCTCGGCCAGCGCGGGGTCGGCCGCGACGAGCCCGCCGACGACGTGCGCGGCGAGCGCGTCGACGGTGTCCCACCACGGCACCGTCGACACCAACTGCCGGGCCACCGGCAGGAACCCGGAGGACAGACGCGTCACATGCCGGCGCAGGTAGTCGACGGCGAAGTACTGGTACTCCCGCTCGGGCAGCCGCCAGCAGCGCAGCGCCACGGCGGTGCAGTCACGCTCGTCGGGGCGCGGGGTGCCCCGGACGACGGAGCGCGACAGGACGCGGCGCTCAGGAGTGGGGATGCCGAGGAACGGGGCCACGTCCTTCATGTACGCCCGCATGGCGGCGGCCCGTTCCGGGTCCGCGGCGGCCGCATAGGTGGTGGTCAGCCGCTCCATCACCGTGTCGGCCGGCACGCTGCGCGGCACGTCCGTCGCCCCCGCACCCGTCACTCTCATAGGACGACCATACGGCGATCACATGGCCACTTCGGTTACTGTCGCCGAATGCTCGACGATGCCACCACCCGCTCTGGGGGCACCGCGACGGCCTCTCCCCGGGCCGTCGCCTCGGAGCTCGCCGTCCCCGTCCCCTCGCTCACGCCCGCGCCCGCCGGCCTGGCCGCGCGCTGCGGCAGAGCGCTGCTCTCGCCGTGGTCACGGCTGTCGGCGCTCGTGCTCCTGCTGGCCGCGGCCGCGACGTGCGTGCTGCTCTTCGAGCCGCAGAGACTCCTGTCGGACGGCTGGCCGGCGCACCTCGAGGGCGCGGCGGCGGTCGTGCTCTTCGCGGTGGCGTACGGCCTGGTCACGGTGGCGTTCGTGCCGCGTCCCCTGCTGAACCTGGCGGCGGGCGCGCTGTTCGGCTCCCAGCTGGGTCTGGGCGCGGCGATCACGGGCACGGTGCTGGGGGCGGGGATCGCCTTCGGACTCGGCCGGCTGCTGGGCCAGGACGCGCTGCGGCCGCTGCTGCGCGGCCGGGTGCTGAAGGCGGCGGACGGCCAGTTCAGCCGGCACGGTTTCCGCTCGATGCTGGCGGTGCGGCTCTTCCCGGGGGTGCCCTTCTGGGCCGCGAACTACGCCGCCTCCGTCTCCCGCATGGGGTACGTCCCGTTCCTGCTGGCGACGGCGCTCGGCTCGATCCCCAACACCGCCGCGTACGCCGTGGCCGGCGCCCGTGCCGCCGCGCCGACGTCGCCCGCCTTCCTGATCGCGCTGGCCTGCATCGCCCTACCGGCGCTGGCGGGCGTGGTGGTGGCCTGGCGCAAGCGCCACCACCTGCGCGGCCGCTGAGCGCCGCCGTCGGTCACACGGCTTCGAGGACCATCGCGTTGGCCAGTCCGCCGGCCTCGCACATGGTCTGCAGGGCGTAGCGGGCGCCGCGCTCGCGCATGGCGTGGACCAGGGTCGTCGTGAGCCGGGTGCCGCTGGCGCCGAGCGGGTGGCCGAGCGCTATCGCGCCACCGTGCACGTTGACCTTGGCGAGGTCGGCGCCGGTCGCCTGCCGCCAGGCGAGCACGACGCTGGCGAACGCCTCGTTCACCTCGAACAGGTCGATGTCGTCGATCGACAGGTTCGCCCGGCGCAGCACCTTCTCGGTCGCCGGGATGACGCCGGTCAGCATGAGGACGGGGTCGGAGCCGGTCACGGCGAAGCTGTGCAGCCGGGCCAGGGGGCGCAGACCGAGGCGGGCCGCCGTCTCGGACGACGTGATGAGGACGGCGGAGGCGCCGTCGTTGACGGGGCTGGCGTTGCCCGCGGTGACGTTCCACTCGATCTGCGGGAAGCGCTCGGCGAACACCGGGTCGTGGTAGGCGGGCTTGAGTCCGGCGAGGATCTCGGGCGTGCTGCCGGGGCGGACGCACTCGTCGCGCGAGACGCCGTCCAGGGGCGCGACCTCGGCGTCGAACAGGCCGTTCTGCCAGGCCGCGGCGGCCCGGTGGTGGGAGGACACGGCGAACGCGTCCATCTCCTCGCGGGTGAGGGACCACTTGGCGGCGATCAGTTCCGCGCTGATGCCCTGCGGGACGAGCCCGTCGGGGTAGCGGGCGGCGATGCCGGGGCCGAAGGGGTCCTTGCCGGGCGGCACGTTCGACCACATCGGCACACGGCTCATCGACTCGACCCCGCAGGCCACGACCAGGTCGTACGCGCCGGACAGGACGCCCTGGGCGGCGAAGTGCACGGCCTGCTGGGAGGAGCCGCACTGTCGGTCGATGGTGGTCGCCGGGACCGTCTCGGGGAATCCGGCGGACAGGGCGGCGTAGCGCGTGGTGTTCATGGCCTGCTCGCCGACCTGGTCGACGGTGCCGCCGATGACGTCGTCGATCAGCGCCGGGTCGACACCGGAGCGCTCGACGAGGCTGCGCAGGGTGTGGGCGAGGAGTTCGACGGGGTGGATGTGCGCGAGGGAGCCGTTCGGCTTGCCCTTGCCCATCGGGGTGCGTACGGCTTCGACGATGACTGCGTCTCGCATGGTGCGGGCCTCCTTGGCGCGCGAGCCGATTACCAGTGAGTAGGAAATCTGGACTCACCATAGCGCCGCAGGTTGGAAAATCAAACCCACTAGTGCTCGCTGCACACTGCCCTGAGCCGCAAGGTTGGAAAACCGGACCCTCAACTCCCTAGACTGACCGGCATGGCCGCCACCAAGGACCCCCGCCCCTGCTCGATCGCCGACACGCTGGCCCTCGTCGGCGAGAAGTACTCCCTGCTCGTCCTGCGCGAGGTGTGCCTCGGCAACGGCCGGTTCGACCAGCTCGTCCGCAACATCGGCGCCCCGCGCGACGTCCTCTCCACCCGGCTGCGCCGCCTCGTCGACGCCGGGATCCTCACCAAGCGCGTGTACAGCGAGCGGCCGCAGCGGTTCCAGTACCGGCCCACGCAGGCGGGCCTGGAGCTGGAGCCGGTCCTGATGACGCTCATGGCCTGGGGCGACCGCCATCTGCGCCAGGACGACGACCGGCCCATGGTGATCGAGCACAGCTGCGGCAACGAACTGCTCCCCGTCGTCACCTGCCGGGCCTGCGGCGAGACGGTCAGGCACGAGGACCTCACCGCGCACCCCCAGGCACCGGGCTGGTCGGTGTCGGGGCCCACGGCCGCCTGACCGCCTGGCCGCAGCACGCCGAGCCCCTGTCGCAGGGCGTTCACCCAGGGGCGCTACGCTGCCCCTCGACAGCCGCGATCACCGCGCCGACGACGCGGGTCCCCGCGCATCCCCTGCCACGATCAGCACTTGGACGCCGTAACTTCATGTCTTGGTTTGAATCCCTCATCCTCGGACTCGTCCAGGGGCTGACCGAATTCCTCCCCGTGTCCTCCAGCGCGCACCTGCGGCTGACCGCGGCGTTCTCGGGCTGGGAGGACCCCGGCGCGGCCTTCACCGCGATCACCCAGATCGGCACCGAGGCGGCGGTCCTGATCTACTTCCGCAAGGACATCGGGCGGATCGTCCTGGCGTGGCTGAAGTCGCTGACCGACAAGGAGATGCGGCGCGACCACGACGCCCAGATGGGCTGGCTGGTCATCGTCGGCTCCATCCCGATCGGCGTCCTCGGTCTGACGCTCAAGGACCAGATCGAGGGCCCGTTCCGCGACCTGCGCGTCACGGCGACCATGCTGATCGTGGTCGGCATCGTCATCGGCGTCGCCGACCGCCTGGCGGCCCGCGACGAGTCCGGCGGCCGGCACCGCGCCGCCAAGCAGCGCAAGTCGCTCGAGGACCTGAACGTCAAGGACGGCCTCATCTACGGCCTGTGCCAGGCCATGGCGCTCGTCCCCGGCGTGTCCCGCTCGGGCGCCACCATCAGCGGCGGCCTGTTCATGGGCTACCAGCGGGAGTCGGCGGCCCGCTACTCGTTCCTGCTGGCCATCCCCGCCGTCCTCGCCTCGGGCCTCTTCGAGCTCAAGGACGCCATGGAGAGCGACCATGTCTCCTGGGGCCCCACGCTCTTCGCCACGGTGATCGCCTTCGGCTCCGGATACGCGGTCATCGCCTGGTTCATGAAGTTCATCTCGACCAAGAGCTTCATGCCGTTCGTCTACTACCGGGTGGCGCTCGGCCTCGTCATCATCGCCCTGGTCGCGGCCGGCGTCCTCAGCCCGCACGCGGCGGAGTCGTCGGACTGAGCCGTCCGACTCGCCGGTGACCAAACGTTTTTGGCCGCATTCGTGACCAAAGACATACGTGGCGTGTAGCCGTCCGGTAGCGCAGGGTCAGTGCCAACCCCTAGGCTTGACACCATGTCCCCCAGTTCCTTAGACCCTGGTTCCGTGCGCTCCGCCGCCGAGGTGAACGAGGCGATCCGTGCGCTGTGGATACGCGCGGGCGGCTCGCTCTCGGCCCAGGAGCGCGAGGCGTACGAGTTGCTGGTGGTCGAGTGGGCGGCCGCCATCCGCGCCGAGGTCGTCAAGGCCGCTTGAAGAGGCGAGCCGCAGCCCGGAACTGACGAGCCTTCAGAGCGATAGCCCACCCCAGTGGCCCACCCCAGTGGCCGAAAGCCCTATGGCCGCCGCACACCAGGGCCGATCGCGGGCCGCCGTGTCCAGAGGGCGAGGTCACTGCTCGTCGCCACGGCGAGGGTCTGCCCGGAGGGCGAGAAGCCGGCCGTCCGCAGCTCGGAGAAGTCGGCGTGGTAGATGTGCCACGACCGCTCTCCCTGCGGCCCGGAGTGGGACGACCCACCCTCGCGGGACAGCAGGACATGTTCGTGCGGCCGGGCCGGGCCGGTGACCCGCAGGGCCCAGCCGTCCTCGGCGGTGGCGTGCAGTCCACCCCCGAACAGGCCCGCGATCCGCACCCGGAGCCCTGCGACCGGACCCAGTCCCGGGCAGGAGAGGCCGGACACCTCGTCCGGACAGGCGTCCTCAGGGTCCGGGTCCTCGTCCCGGGCGATCCGCTCGCCGGTCACGGCGTCGAACAGCCCGTGCCCGCTGTGGGAGACGGCCAGCACCAGATCGTGGCCGCTGCCGGGGTGCGTCGCGAAGCCGATCCCGACGAGCCCGCCGACGGGCACGCCGGACGCGTGGGCGAAGACGCGTCGCCAGGGCTCGGGGGCGGGCACCACGGGGGCCACGTTCATCACGGCCCCCATTATCCGCCGTCAACCGATATCCCGGTACGCCCTCTTGGCGCATCGCGTCCCATGCCCAACACTGAGCCGATGACGCAGCGTGTGGAGCTCGCCACCCTCAGGGACCGGCTGGCCGTGGACGACCTGGTCACCGAGTACGCGGTGGCCGTGGACGACGGCGACTGGGAGGCGTACCGCGGACTGTTCGCCCCGGGTGGCCGCGCCGACTACCGGTCGGCCGGAGGTGTCGAGGGCGACGCCGGGACGGTCGCCGGGTGGCTGGCCGAGAGCATGCGGGCCTTCTCGGTACGCCAGCACCTGATCGTCAACCGGCGGGTGCGCTTCGGCGTCCTCGAGCAGGACGTCGGGGACACCGCGGACGTACGGGCGGACTACGTCAACCCGATGCGGCTCGCCGGGGGCGACGGGGCGGGCCCGCCGGACTTCGTCAGCGGCGGCCGCTACGCCTTCGCACTGGTCCGCGCCGACGACGGCTGGCGTCTGCGCGACGTCGTCATCGAGGAGAAGTGGCGCCGCCCGCCCGGGCGGACCTCGCCGGCCGGGACCGCCTGACCGGCAAAGGCCCGGGACCGCCTCACCGGCGGCGGCCGGCTGTCCGGTCACCGGTCCTGTGCGCACACTGGAAGGACCACGGGGTAGGAGGCGCTGCATGAAGACGATCAGTCGCTGGCTCGCCTCACCGTGGCGGCGCTCGGCCATCGCCGCCCTCCTCGGCGCCCTGCCCGTGCTCGCCTTTCCCCAGCCCTCGCTCTGGTGGTTCGCGTACGTCGCGCTGATCCCGTGGATCGCGTTGCTGCGCGGGGCGCCGACGGGCCGGCGCGCGGCGCACGACGGCTGGTGGGGCGGGTTCGGCTTCATGCTGGCGATGCACCACTGGCTGCTGCCCAACCTGCACGTCTTCACCTTCGTCATCGCCGCCCTGCTCGGGGCGCTGTGGGCGCCGTGGGGCTGGCTGGTGCACCGTCTGCTCGGGGCGGGGCAGGCACCGCCCCGGGCCATGGCGGCGCTCGTCCTGGTGCCGTCGGGCTGGCTGCTGGTCGAGCTGGTGCGCTCCTGGCAGGGCCTCGGCGGGCCGTGGGGCGTGCTGGGCGCCAGTCAGTGGGAGGTGCGCCCGGCGCTGCGGCTCGCCTCGGTGGGCGGGGTGTGGCTGATCAGCTACGTGGTCGTGGCGGTCAACGTGGCGCTCGCCGTGCTGCTGACGGAGCGTACGGCGCGTGTCCCGGCGGTGGCCGGGCTGACCGCGGCGGCCGTGGGCACGTCGGCTGCCTGGATGTGGGCGCCGCGCCCCGAGGTCGACGACCGGGTGCGGATCGCGGTCGTGCAGCCGGGCGTCGTGAAGGGCCCGGACGTGCGGTTCGACCGCGAGGAGCGGCTGACGCGCGAACTGGCGGGCCAGGACGTCGACCTGGTCGTCTGGGGCGAGAGCAGTGTCGGTTTCGACCTGGCCGACCGGCCGGACCTGTCGCGCCGACTCGCCGCGCTGTCCCGGGAGACCGGCGCGGACGTCCTGGTGAACGTGGACGCGCGGCGCTCCGACCGGCCCGGCATCTACAAGAGCTCGGTCCTGGTCGGCCCCGACGGCCCGACCGGTGACCGCTACGACAAGATGCGTCTGGTGCCGTTCGGCGAGTACATCCCGCTGCGCTCCCTGCTGGGCTGGGCGACGTCGGTCGGCAAGGCGGCCGGCGAGGACCGGCGGCAAGGCACCGAACAGGTGGTGATGGACGCCGGGCACGGCCTGCGCGTCGGCCCGATGATCTGCTTCGAGTCCGCCTTCGCCGACATGAGCCGCCACCTCGCGGACGACGGCGCCGAGGTGCTGATCGCCCAGTCGGCGACGTCGACGTTCCAGCAGAGCTGGGCGCCCGAGCAGCACGCCTCGCTGGCGGCGCTGCGGGCCGCCGAGACGGGCCGGCCCATGGTGCACGCGACGCTGACCGGGGTGTCGGCCGTGTACGGCCCGGGCGGGGAGCGCGTCGGGTCCTGGCTGGGGACGAGCGAGAGCGCGAGCGCCGTCTACGAGGTGCCGCTGGCCGACGGCGTCACGCCGTACGTCCGGTTCGGCGACTGGCCGCTGCACGCCGCGGTGCTGATCGTCGCCCTGTGGTGTCTGGGCGAGGCCACGCGCGGTCTGCGGCCCCGGTTCAGGCAGCCTGCTCCTGAATCGCCCGTACCACCCGCTCACACAGATCGTGGGTCGCCAGCGCGTCCCTGGCGCTGAGCACCTTGCCCGCCCGCACGGCGTCGAGGAAGGCCAGCGCCACCTGCTCGATGCCGCGCTGGCGGGCGACCGGCACCCAGTCGCCGCGCCGCCGCACGGTGGGCTGGCCCTTGTGGTCGACGATCTCGGCGAGGTTCAGGACCTGCCGCTTGGTGTCCTGCCCGGAGACCTCCAGGATCTCCTCGGTGGAGCCGCTGAGCCGGTTCATCACGCCGAGCGCGGTGAAGCCCTCCCCGGAGAGCTGCAGCACGACGTGGTGGAGCAGCCCGCCCTCGGTGCGGGCGCGCACGGTCACGTCGTCGACCGGTCCGGGCACCAGGAAGCGCAGGGTGTCCACGACGTGGATGAAGTCGTCGAGGATCATCGCGCGCGGCTCCTCGGGGAGCCCGACGCGGTTCTTCTGCATGAGGATCAGCTCGCGCGGGTGGTCGGCGCACTGCGCGTAGCCGGGGGCGTAGCGCCGGTTGAAGCCGACCGCGAGGCTCACGCCGCGCTCCTCGGCGAGTGCCACGAGCCGCTCGGAGTCGGCCAGCCGGTAGGCGAGCGGCTTGTCGACATAGGTCGGCACGCCGGCCTCCAGCAGCCGGGTCACGATCTCCGGGTGCGCCACCGTGGACGCGGGCACGAACGCGGCGTCCAGCCCGGCGGACAGCAGCGAGTCGAGGTCGGCGTGGCGCTGGGCGTCCGGGAGGTGCAGGGCGTCGGCGACGCGGGTGAGCGTGGCGGGCGTGCGGGTCTGGAGGTGCAGTTCGACCCCCGGCTGGACCGCGAGCACCGGCAGGTAGGCCTTCTGCGCGATGTCACCGAGTCCGATGCAGCCGACCTTCACGGGGTGTGCTCCTTGGGTGGTTGCCGTCCGGGGTCTTCGGGGCAGCATACGGCGCCTGCGGCGGCCGCCAGTCGGCGATGCCCTCGAAGCCCTTCAGGAACAGCAGCGGAGCCGCCTTGGACACGGCGGCCAGCGCGGTGTTCCGTACGGCGACGGCGGCCCGGCCGGTCATCATGTTGAGCCGCGCGACCCGGACGGCCTGGCGGGCGATGGCCGTCGTCCGCGGGAGGCGGGCGGCGGTGTAGGCGGCCAGGTCGTCGGCGTGGTGGGCGAGGACCACGGCGTCCTCGACGGCCTGGTTGCCGCCCTGGCCCAGGGTCGGCGGCATGGCGTGGGCGGCGTCGCCGACGAGGGCGACCCGGCCGCGGTGGTGGGCGGGCAGGGGCTCGGCGATGTGGTGCACGTCGTGCCGCAGGACGTCGTCGGGGCGGGCGGCGGCGAGGATCGCGGGAAGCGGGGCGTGCCAGTCGCCGTAGCGGCGCAGCAGCTCGGCCCTCTCGTCGTCGGGGGCGCGCCCGCCGGCCGGGGTGACGGCGGCGGCGTAGGCGTACACGCGCCCGTCCTTCAGTGGGTGGGAGCCCCAGATGCGGCCCGGGCCCCAGGTCTCGTGGGAGGCGAAGTGGGCGCCGGGCACGGGGATCACGAGCCGCCAGGTGGTGAACCCCGAGTAGACGGTCCCGGGGTGTCCGGGGAAGAGCACGCCCCGTACGGCGGACCGGATGCCGTCGGCGGCCACGACGAGCTCGGCCTCCAGCTCCCCGTCGGGGGTGCCGACGCGGGCGGGGCGCCCGGCGTCGCCGGGGTCGGTGACCGTCGCCGCGGTTCCCGTGCGAACGGCCGACGCCGGGAGCCGTGCGGCGAGGCTGGTGACGAGGGTGGCCCGGTGCAGCAGCACGAGGGGGCCGCCGAAGCGCCGGGTCACGGCGTCGGCGTCGGTCCGCGCGAGCCAGCGTCCGGACGGGGTGCGCAGGCCGCCGTCGCCCTGCCAGGCGGCGAGGTCGCGGATCTCGTCGCCCGCGCCGATGACGTCGAGCGCGCGCAGGGCGTTGGGGGCCAGCGAGATGGCGGCGCCGACCGGTTCCAGGCTGGGGGCCCGCTCCAGGACGGTGACGGCCCAGCCCCGCTGGTGCAGTGCGGCGGCCGCGGTCAGACCGCCGATGCCGCCGCCGATCACGACGGCCCGCTTCGTGGGTGCCATGGCTGTCCTCCCGATGTGACTACAGGTGTAGTGTCCGTGCCTCGACCGTACTACAGACGTAGTGCGCCCGGTAGGTTGACCTCCATGTCCGTACGCACCACGTCCGCCGCCCGTGCCGATCTCGTCGCCGACACCGCCCTCGCGCTGCTGGCCGAGCGGGGCATGCGCGGGCTCACCCATCGCGCGGTCGACGAGGCGGCGGGGCTCCCGCAGGGCTCGACGTCCAACGTGGCGCGCACCCGGCAGGCCCTGCTGGAACTGGCGGTGCGCAGGCTCGCCGAGCGCGAGGCGCGGGTGCTGGCCCTGGAGGAGATGCCGGACCCGCGCGGCGGACTCGACGCCCTGGCCGAGGGACTGGCGCTGGCGACCCACCGCTCGCTGACCCGCAACCGCGAGCTGACGCTGGCCCGCTACGAACTGGCCCTGGAGGCCACGCGCCGCCCCGAGCTGCGGACGTACTTCGACGCGACGGGCCGCCGTTTCCGCGACCAGCTCGGCGCGCTGCTGACGGCGGCGGGCTCGCCGGCCCCCGCCCGGCATGTGCTGTCCCTCGTCGCACGGGCGGACGGCCTGCTGTTCAGCTGCGTGGCCGGTTCCTTCAGCTCGGAGGTGCCGAGCCTGGAGGAGGTCCGGGCCGGACTGCGCGAACTGCTCGCCGGGATGTCCGGCTCCTGACCAGGTTCCTCTCCCGTTCCGGGAAAACTCCTGGTCGCCGGAGCCGAGTTGGGCGATCATGCTCCGATGACGACCGAACGCCGTGAACCCCCCACCACCGCCGACGAGCGCACCATGCTGGAGGGCTGGCTGGAGTACCACCGGCAGACCCTGGCGTGGAAGTGCGAGGGCCTGACCGAGGAGCAGCTGCGCACCGCGTCCTCCGAGCCGTCCGAACTGACCCTGATGGGGCTGGTCCGGCACATGACGGAGGTGGAGCGCAGCTGGTTCCGGCGGGTCCTCGCCGCCGAGGACGCGGGCCCGGTCTACTACAGCGAGGCCGACCCCGACGGCGAGTTCCACTTCTCCCCCGCCGACTCCTGGAAGGACGCCTACGACGGCTGGCAGGCGGAGATCGCCCGCGCCCGGCAGCACGCGGCGCGCTTCGGCCTGGACGACATCTCGGAGGGCGCCCACGCGCGCACCGGCGAGCGCTACAACCTGCGCTGGATCTACACGCACATGATCGAGGAGTACGCCCGGCACAACGGGCACGCCGACCTGCTGCGCGAACGGATCGACGGCGCGACCGGCGAGTGACGTCAGCCTGACGGGGCCGGGGCCGCCCGTACGGGGCCGGAGATCACCCGTGCGGAGCAACCTATGCCTGTCCGCGCTCTACCCGGCCCCGGCACCCACCAGAGTGGAGCGGGTGCATCGATCGACGACCACCGCGACTCTTCTGGTCACCGCGGCCGTCTCGGCCCTCACGGGCTGTACGACGGTCCAGGCCCCGGCGGCCCCCGCACCCCGGGCGACACCCGCGCGGCCCGCCCCGCTCCACCCGACCGGACACAGCCGGCCGGAGGTCGTGCAGGCGCCGGCCTCCGAGGCGCTGGCGCTCATCGGCCCGTCCCGCCGCCCCGGTCCGGCGCGGTCCGCCGCACCCTCGGCACCGTCGCACACCTCCCGGCCGGCCCCTGCGGCCCCTCGCCCGCAGCCGGAGCGGCGGGCCCCGCACCGCCCCGCCCCCGGCGCGGCCGCCCCGCGCGAACCCAGGGTCACCGTGCCGGACGTGGCACGGCACCTCCCCGGCGAGGCCGGGGCGAACGCCGACGTCTGCGCGCTCGGCCGGAAGTACGGCGGCTGGCGGCAGGACAGCCAGGAGGCGCGGATCTGCGACCAGGCGTACGGCCGGTGAACCGGACCCGGTTACGACCCGCGGTGGCTGCCCGGACGGACCCGGTACGGGGCCGCCTGACCGGGATCGCCGGTACGGGCGGCTAGCGTCGGCAGGGACCCAGCCGACGAGGGCCCGGAGGACGCGGTGACGGAGCGACAGGAGCGCACGGCATCCGATGCCGTGCTGACACGGATCGGGCAGGTCGTCCTGCTGCACCACGCCGGTGACCGCGAGGAGGCCCGGCGCCGCCTGCTCGACCTGTGGACCGAGCTCGGCGCCGACGGCGACCCGCTGCAGCGCTGCACCCTGGCCCACTACCTGGCCGACACCCACGACGATCCCGCCGACGAACTGGCCTGGGACCTGCGGGCGTTGACCGAGGCGGAGAGCGCCGGCGGCGCGGGGACCGCCGGGACCTCCCGGAGCGCCCCCGCGCTGAAGGCGCTGTACCCCTCGCTGCATCTGAACCTGGCGGCCGACTACGTCAAGCTCGACCGCGCCGAGGCGGCACGCGCCCATCTGCGCAGGGCGCGGGGCGCGGCGGGAGCGCTGGGCGACGACAGCTACGGGGACGGGGTGCGGGCGGAGATCCGCCGGCTGGAGCGGCGCCTGGGCGAGGCACCCTGAGGGCTGTCCCGTAGGTCGTGTCCTGCCCTGGCCGACGGATCCCGCCGCGGATCAGCCGAGGTTCGGGATACGCCAGTCGATCGCCTCGTGGCCCTGCCGGGCCACGGCCTCGTCGATCTGGGTGAAGGGGCGGGAGCCGAAGAACTTCCGCGCCGACAGCGGCGAGGGGTGGGCGCCCTTGACGACGACATGCCGCGTCTCGTCGATGAGGGGGAGCTTCTTCTGCGCGTAGTTCCCCCACAGGACGAACACCGCAGGGTCGGGGCGGCTGGCCACGGCCCGGATCACGGCGTCGGTGAACTTCTCCCAGCCCTTGCCCTTGTGCGAGTTGGCCTCGCCCGCGCGGACCGTCAGCACGGCGTTGAGCAGCAGGACGCCCTGCTGGGCCCAGGGCATCAGATAGCCGTTGTCGGGGATGGGGAGGCCGAGCTCCTCCTGCATCTCCTTGTAGATGTTGCGCAGCGACGGCGGTGTCTTCACTCCGGGGCGGACCGAGAAGCACAGCCCGTGGCCCTGGCCCTCGCCGTGGTACGGGTCCTGGCCGAGGACGAGCACCTTGACCTTGTCGTACGGCGTCGCGGCGAGGGCGGCGAAGACCTCCTCGCGCGGCGGGTAGACGGGACCCTTCGCCCGCTCCTCCTCGACGAACTCCGTCAGCTCCTTGAAGTAGGGCTGCTGCAGTTCGTCACCCAGAACCCCGCGCCAGGACTCGGGCAGCATGGCGATGTCGGTCACGTCGACTTCCTTACGGTGTGCGGTGGACGGTGTGCGGTCCACGCGGCCGGTGGCCGCTGTCAATTCTCCGAACCTACAGGCGCCCACTGACAATCGTCTCGCGGACCGCATGTCCCTGCCGGTGCACCGGTGACGGGCGTGACTACCAGCTCGTCTTGCGGTACAGCTCGCCCACCATCATGATCGTCGACGGGTCCAGGGCCCGCTCCGAACCGGAGATCTCGGTGCTGGAGGCCACGTACTGGCGGCCCTGCCACAGCGGCAGCAGCCGCGCGTCGTCGACGAGGATGCGCTGGGCCTCCTCGAAGTCCTTGACGACGTTGGCCCGGTCGCTCTGGGCGCGGGAGCTGGGCAGCAGCGTCTCGGTGATCTTCGGCGTCACATAGGGCGTGCCCAGGGCGTTCTGGTCGCCGACGAAGGGCGCGATGAAGTTGTCGGCGTCCGGGAAGTCGGGGAACCAGCCGCGCCCGAACACCGGGTACTCGCCCTTCTGGTAACCGGAGACGTACGTCTTCCACGGGCGGCTCTTGAGGGTGATCCGGAACAGCCCGGACTTCTCCAGCTGGCGCTTCAGCTCCGTGAACTCTGCCTTGGTGGCGGAGCCGTAGCGGTCGCTGGTGTACCAGAGGGTGAGCGCCACGGGGGTCGTGATGCCCTCCTCGGTGAGGATCTTGCGGGCCTTGGCCGTGCTCGGGTCGCCGAAGTCGTCGAAGAAGCCGGTCGTGTGGCCGGTCAGGCCCTTGGGGACCATCGAGTACAGCGGCTCGACGGTGTCCTTGTAGACCTTGTGGGCGATCGCCGGGCGGTCGACGATCTGGGCGATGGCCTTGCGGACGGCGCTCTTGCCGGCCGTGGGGTCCTTCGGGTTGAAGACCAGGTAGTTGATCTCGGTGCCGAAGCCCTCGGTGATCTGGAGCTCGTCCTTGTCGTCGGCCTGGAGGTCGACGATGTCGTCGGCGGCGAGACCGCGGAAGGCGACGTCGAGCTTCTTGTCGCGCAGCGCGCCGACCATGGTGGGCGAGTCCTGGAAGTAGCGGATGGTGACCGCGTCGTTCTTGCGCTCCGCGTACCCGTTGTAGCTGTCGTTCTTGACGAGTTCGGCCTGCTTGCCCTCGTCGTACGACTGGAGGTCGTACGGGCCGGACCCGACGATGGAGCGCTCCTCGCGCAGCTTGCCGGCCGGGTACTCCTCGGGGTCCACGATCGACATGGCGGGTGTGGCGAGCACGAACGGGAAGGTCGCGTCGGCCTTGTTGAGGTGGAAGACGACCTCGCGGTCGTTGAGCACCTGGACGCGGTCGAGGCTGCCGAGCAGACCGGCCGGGCCGCCGTTGACGTTGATCTTCCGGATGCGGTCGATCGAGTACTTCACCGCCTGGGCGTCGAGCTTGTGCCCGTCGGAGAACTTCAGGCCCTCGCGCAGTTCGCACTGGAACTTCTTGTTGGAGCCGTCCGTGAACCGGCACTCCTCCGCGGCGTCCGGTTCGGGCGCGCTCGCCCCGGACGGGTAACTGAGCAGCGTCTGGTAGATGTTGCGGAACAACTCCCAGGAACTGTCCCACGCCGCAGCGGGATCGAGGGTGCTGGGGGCAGCCGTCGTCCCCACGATGATCGGTCCCTGCTCCTCCGAGGAGTCGGACGAGAGGACGCCGCATCCAGCCACCAGGGACGTTATGGACGCGATGGCCGCCACCTGCCGCAGGCGTCGGATCCGCTTGAACACGCGCACGCTCCTCGATCTGCCATACCAAGGGTCGGCAAAACATACCGCAGGCTCACGGCCTGTGAACCTCTCGTCTTGGGAGCACTTTTGCGCGGAGGGTTTGACTACGTTGTCAGAGAGTCACCGATCGTGTGATACGCCGACAAGGGCGCCCCTGTCGTACAGCGGCGCCCTTGTCGGACCGGCGGATGACCGTGCCGGAGCGGTGCGGATCAGCCGACGCCGGCGTTGAGGAAGATGCCGCCGTCGACGACGAGCGTCTGTCCGGTGACCCAGTCGGACTGGTCGGAGGTGAGGAACGCGGCGGCGCCGCCGATGTCCGACGGCACGCCGAGGCGGGCCAGCGGGTAGGCCGCGGCGGCCTCCTCCTCCCGGCCCTCGTACAGGGCCTGGGCGAACTTCGTCTTCACCACGGCCGGCGCGATGGCGTTGACCCGCACCTTGGGCGCGAACTCGTGCGCGAGCTGCTGGGTGAGGTTGATCAGCGCGGCCTTGCTGACGCCGTAGGCCGCGATGAACGGCGAGGGCGCGATGCCGGCGACGGAGGCGATGTTGACGATCGCGCCGCCGTTGTCCTTCTGCCAGGCGTGCCAGGTCTTCTGGGCGAAGCCGAGGGCCGAGATCACGTTGGTCTCGAACACCTTGCGCGCGACACCGAGGTCGAGGTCGGCGATCGGCCCGAACACCGGGTTCGTGCCGGCGTTGTTGACCAGGAAGTCGACCCGGCCGAAGGCCTCCATGGCGCGCTCGACGGCGACGGTCTGGTGGGCCTCGTCGTGGGCCTTGCCGGCCACGTACACGGCGCGCTCGGCGCCGAGCTGCTCGACGGCCTCCTTGAGGGCGTCCTCGTTGCGGCCGGTGATGACGACGCGGTCGCCGCGGGCGACGAGCGCCTCGGCGACGCCGTAGCCGATGCCGCGGCTGGCGCCCGTGATGAGGGCGACCTTGCCGGAGAGTGCGGGCAGTTCAGTCATGTCGGTGTCTCCCCGATCCCTAGTCGAGCGGTCCGCCGGCCACGTACAGCACCTGGCCGGAGACGAAGCCGGCGGCCTCGCCGGTGAAGAAGGCGATGGCGTTGGCGATGTCCTCGGGCTCACCGACGCGGGCCACCGGGATCTGGGTGGCGGCGGCGGCCTTGAAGTCCTCGAAGCCCATGCCGACCCGGTCGGCGGTGGCCTTGGTCATCTCGGTGGCGATGAAGCCGGGGGCGACCGCGTTGGCGGTGACGCCGAACTTGCCGAGCTCCTTGGCGAGGGTCTTGGTGAAGCCCTGCAGACCGGCCTTGGCGGCGGAGTAGTTGACCTGGCCGCGGTTGCCGAGCGCGGAGGACGACGAGAGGTTGACGATCCGGCCGAAGCCCGCGTCCACCATGTGCTTCTGGCAGGCCTTGGACATCAGGAAGGCGCCGCGCAGGTGCACGTTCATGACGGTGTCCCAGTCCGAGACGCTCATCTTGAACAGCAGGTTGTCACGGAGCACACCGGCGTTGTTGACGAGGATCGTCGGGGCGCCCAGCTGCTCGGCGACGCGGGCGACCGCCGCCTCGACCTGCGCCTCGTCCGACACGTCGCAGCCGACCGCGAGGGCCTTGCCGCCGGCCGCGGTGATCTTCTCCACGGTGTCCTTGCAGGCGGCCTCGTCGAGGTCGATGACGGCGACCGCGCGGCCCTCGGCGGCCAGCCGTACGGCGGTGGCGGCGCCGATGCCGCGCGCTGCGCCGGTGACGACGGCGACCCGCTGCTCAGTGGTGGACATCAGTGACTCTCCTCAGGTGAGCGACCGCTTAGTACCTTCGATGCACGTGACGCTAGAAGTCCTGGCACGCGGTGTCAACGGCCACCGCGCGCATGTGATCCATTACCCGTCCGTCACCGCACCAGCCGGTCGAGCAGCCGTTCGGTCTCGGCCGCCGGGTCGAGGGTGAGGCCGGTGTGCACGGGCCCCGGCTGCACGACGGTCGAGCGGGGCGCGATCAGCCAGCGGAAACGCCGTCCCGCGTCGTCACCGGCGGCCTGTCCCGCCTCCTCGCCGGCGCCGCAGACCCGCTCGACCGCGTCGAGGGCGGCCCGCACGCCCGCCACGTCGGCGTCCGGGTCCAGGGCGAGCAGCCGCCGCTCGTCGAGGTGGGTGCGGGCCCCCAGATAGCCGCGGGCCCGGCAGTACACGAGGACACCGGCGTTGACGCACTCGCCGCGCTCGACCCGGGGGACGACCCGCACCAGGGCGTACTCGAAGACGTCCCGTTCGTTGGCCTCGCCGCCGCGGATGATGTGGCGCTCGACGACGTGGCCCGCCATGTGGATGTGCCGCTCGCTCACGCGACCTCCTCGATCCCGGTGATGCGCTCGTGGACGGCGGCCGCACGCGCGAGCAGCGGCCGCACGTACGCCCGCCGCAGGTCGTCGGCGGTGTCGAAGCCGGGCTCGCCGGCCAGCCAGGCGTCCGGGATCTCCGCGGTGACCTCCGTCAGCAGGTCCTCGGTGACGCGGGGCGCGAGGTCGGCCGCGGCGGCGGCGACATCGGGCGCGAACCGGGCCAGGGCGTGGTCCGAGGCGTCGTAGGGGCGGGCGGCGGACGCCTCGGCGCCGGGCCAGTTGTGGTGCCAGATCATCGTGGCTCCGTGGTCGATGAGCCACAGTTCGCCCTGCCACATCAGCAGGTTGGGGTTGCGCCAGGAGCGGTCGACGTTGTTCACCAGCGCGTCGAACCACAGGACGTGGCCCGCCTCCTCGGGGCCCACCTCGAAGGCGAGCGGGTCGAAGCCCAGCGCGCCGGACAGGAAGTCCATGCCGAGGTTGGTGCCCCCGCTGGACCGGAGCAGATCCTGCACCTGCTGCTCGGGTTCGCCGAGCCCCAGCACCGGGTCGAGTTCCACCGTGACCAGCCGGGGCACCCGCAGGCCGAGCCGACGGGCGAGTTCGCCGCAGACGACCTCCGCGACGAGTGTCTTGCGGCCCTGGCCGGCGCCGGTGAACTTCATGACGTAGGTCCCGAAGTCGTCGGCCTCGACGAGTCCCGGCAGCGAGCCGCCCTCACGCAGGGGCGTGATGTAACGGGTCGCGATGACTTCCTTGAGCATCGCCCCAGGTTACTGGCGTCGGGGCGCGGGCCCGGGGCCCGGTGCGACGCCGCGCCGACAGCGGACCGACAGTGGTCGACAGCGGACCGACAGCTCCTCTTTACCCGCGCCCGAGGTCCGGCACGACAGGATTTCCGCAGCGTCTGAACAGGGGGTCCCCAGGGACCGTACCTCTCGGCAGATCACGAGTGACCGGAAGGAAACGTCAGCATGACCAGCGAATCAGTTCAGCCGATGCCGGGCCCGAGCCGCCGTACCGTCGTGGCGGCGGTGGGCGCGGCGGGGCTCGCCGTCGCGCTGACCGCGTGCGGATCCGAGGACGAGGCGTCCGGCTCGTCCACGGAGCAGGGAGCGGCGGCGGGCGGCGGTGCGGCCCTCGCGAAGACGGCGGACATCCCGGAGGGCGGCGGCAAGGTCTTCGACGCCGAGAAGGTGGTCGTCTCGCAGCCCGCGGCCGGCGACTTCAAGGCGTTCTCGACGATCTGCACGCACCAGAAGTGCCCGATGACGGACCTCAAGGAGGACACGCTGTCCTGCGCCTGCCACGGCAGTCAGTTCTCCGTCCTGGACGGGAGTGTGAAGAAGGGCCCGGCGACCCAGCCGCTGGAGGAGAAGAAGGTCAGCGTGTCCGGCGACTCGATCACGCTGGCCTGACGCGCGGCGCCCTCGCGAGCCGGTCCAGGACCTCGTCCGTGGTGACGACGGTGGCGACGAGCGCGAGGGTGTGGGCGATCATCGCGGGGGTGTACGAGGAGGGCACCCCCGCGATGGCGTCCCGCGGCACGACCACGACGTAGCCCCGGTTCACCGCGTCCAGGACGGCGTTGGGCACGGCCACGTTGGCCGAGACGCCGGCGACGACGAGCGTGCGGCAGCCGAGGTTGCGCAACAGGGCGTCGACGTCGGTGCCCTGGATCGGGGACAGGCCGTGCAGGCGGCGTACGACGAGGTCCTGTTCGGCGACCTCGATCGGCGCCGCCACGCGGACCGCGTCGGTGCCGGACAGCTGCCGGACGGGGAGCCGTTCGGCAGCGCGGAAGAGCCGGGCGTTGCGGTTGGCGCCGCGGCCGTCCGGACGGCGTTCGGCGATCGCGTGGATCACCTGCACCCCGCTCTCGTGGGCGGCGGCCACCAGCCGGGCGACCTGGGTGAGGGCGCCCGATCCGCGGGCCTCGTCGGCGAGTTCGGGCAGGGCGCTGTCGGGGCCGACGACGCCGTTCTGGCACTCGACGGTGAGCAGGACGGTGGTCGCGGGGTCGAGGAGATCGCTGAGCTCGGCGTGGCGCGGCATGGCTCCCCCAGGGGCCGGCGAACGGCGTGGGCGGTGAGCGTAGCCACCATTGCGTGGGGACGGAAGACGACTCATCCTTTTCTGACGTGATGTCAGAGGATCTCTCCTCTGGCACGACGTGGGAGAAGAGGGGGCCGTATGACCGTCACTCAGCGCCGGGGCCGGAAGATCATGATGTCTCCCGGCGAGCTGGACGCGTTCCTCACCGAGCAGCGCACGTGCCGGGTCGCCACGGTGTCCGCCGACGGCTTTCCGCATGTCAGCGCCCTGTGGTTCGCGTGGGACGGCACATCGCTGTGGCTGTACTCGGTGGTCCGCAGCAAACGGTGGGCCGATCTGCGCCGCGATCCGCGGGTGGCGATCGTGATCGACACGGGCGAGGAGTACGAGCAGCTGCGCGGGGTGGAGCTGTCCGGCACCGTCGACTTCGTGGGCGAGGCGCCGCGCGTGGGCGAGCTGTGCGCCGAACTCGACGTGCCGGAGACGCTGTTCGCCCGCAAGAACTTCGGCATCGAGGAGATGCCGCACGACGGGCGGCACGCCTGGATCCGGCTGACCCCGGAGAAGATCGTGTCCTGGGACTTCCGGAAGCTGGGGTCGGCGTAGCGAGCCGGGCGAGCGAGCCGGTCAGACGGCCTCCGCCGCCGAGCGCAGGGCCCGCACCGCCGCCCGGATCGACGGGCGGCGGTCCGCGTCCGCGCGCCAGACGGCGTAGATGTGCCGGTGGACGCTCTCGCGCACCGGCACCGCCCGCACCCCGGGCGGCATGGGGTCGCGGCCGAGCCGGGGTGCCACGCAGACACCCAGCCCGGCGGCGACGAGGGCCAGTTGGGTGTGGTGCTCCTCGGCGCGGTGGGCGATACGCGGCTCGATGCCCTCGGTGCGCAGGGTGTAGAGCAGCCACTCGTGGCAGAACTCGCCCTCGGGCCAGGCGACCCACTCGTCGTCCGCGAAGTCCTCCATGGTGACCTCGGCGCGTTCGGCCAGCGGATGCCCCTCGGGCATGGCGATCTCCACGCGGTCCTTGAGGATGGACGCCTTCGCCAGCCCCTCGGGCATCGGCAGGGGCTTGTTGTACCAGTCGAGGACGACGGCGAGGTCGGCGTCGCCCCGGACCACGGCGGCGACCCCGCCCTCGGGCTCCAGCTCCCGCGACCGTACGCGCAGCGCCGGGTGCTCGGCGCGCAGGGCGGTGAGCGCGGCGGGGAAGAGCCCGCGCAGGGCGGTGGGGAAGGCGACGAGCCGCAGCTCGCCGACCACCTGCCCGCGCTGCGCCTCCAGATCCGACTGGGCCAGCTGCACCTGGGACAGGATGCGCGCCGCGTGCTCGGCGAGCAGCCGCCCGGCGTCGGTGAGCCGCACGCCCCGGCCGTTCTTGGCGAGGAGCCGCTGGCCGACCTCGCGCTCCAGCTTGGACATCTGCTGGGAGACGGCCGAGGTCGTGATGTGCAGCCCCTCGGCCGCACCGCTGACCGAGCCGTGCCGGGCGAGGGCGTCGAGGGTGCGCAGGCGCTCCAGGTTCAACATGTAAGCGATGCTACGAGATATCCTGCGCGAAATCTCGATTGTGCTACGAGATCGTCGTGCCGCATCGTAGAGCCATGACCACCGCCACCACCCCGCGCACTCCGGCCGCGGCACCGGACCTCCCCCGCCCCCGCACCCGCCTCGACTGGCGCCTGCGGTTCGCCGCCCTCTCGCTGATCTGGGGCTTCAGCTTCCTGCTGATCAAGGTGGGCACCGACGGGTACGCCCCCTTCCAAGTCACGCTGGGCCGACTGGTGTTCGGTACGGCGGTCCTGGCGGCGGCGATGGCGGTCAAGCGGGAGCGGCTGCCGCGCGGGGCGCGTACGTGGGGGCATCTGGCGGTGGCGGCCTTCCTGCTGAACGCGCTGCCGTTCTCGCTCTTCGCGTACTCCGAGCTGACGATCCCGTCGACGCTCGCCGGCATCTGCAACGCCACCTCGCCGCTGTGGGGCATGGCCCTGTCGATGGTCGCCCTCTCCGAGGACCGGCCCACGCGCGTGCGGGTCGCCGGGCTGGGGATCGGCTTCGTCGGCGTCCTGACGGTGCTGGGCGCCTGGCAGGGCTTCGACGGACTGGACGCCAGGGGGACGGCGATGGCGCTGCTGGCGTCGCTGAGCTACCCGATCGGCTGGATCTACGTCCGCCGCACCCTGGCCGGGAACGGCTCGTCGCACCTGGCCCTGACCGGCGCCCAGTTGCTGCTGGCCACGGCGCAACTGGCGGTCGTGACCCCCATGTTCACGTCCCTGCCGACCCGGTTCGCACTGCTCCCCCTCCTGGCGGTGGTCGCCCTGGGGGCGCTCGGCACGGGACTCGCGGTGCTGATCCAGTACGGGCTGGTCGCCGAAGTCGGTCCGACGACGGCCCAGATGGTCACGTACTTCATCCCGGTCATCGCGACAGCGGCGGGCGTGGCCGTCCTGGGCGAGTCCCTCGCGTGGTCGACGCCGGTCGGAGCGGTGATCGTCCTGGCGGGCGCGGCACTGACGCAGATGAAGCGGGGCACCTGACCCTGCGGGGCGGGGGCAGTTGGCCGTGCGGCGGGGGCATCTGCCCCTGCAGGGCGGCGCACCTGACCGTACGGAACGGGGGCACCGGACCGTGCACGGCAGACCACCGGACCGTGCAGAACGGGGACACCTCACCGTGCGGGGCGGCGCCACCAGCCCCTGCAGGACGGCGGCGCCCCCTCCGCTCAGACGTAGCTCCGCACCGGTGCCCGGCCCAGCGCCGCCGCCACCGCGTCCGCCAGAGGTCCGGCCTCGTCCGGGCGCAGGGTCGACGTGGTGATCCTGATGCCGGGAGGGGCGGCGGTGCGGAAGCGGGCCCCCGGGGCGACCGCCCAGCCGGCGTGGAGCAGACGGGACACCGCCCCGGTCTCGTCGGGCACCGGCACCCAGACGTTCAGGCCACTGCGCCCGTGGCCCTCGATCCCCCGCTCGGCCAGTGCCCGCAGGAGCAGGTCGCGCCGCTCGCCGTACGCCGCCGCCACGGCCGCCGGGTCGTGCCCGCCGTCGGTCCACAGCCGTACCACCGCCCGCTGGAGCAGCCTGCTCACCCAGCCGGCACCCAGGCGCTGCCGTCCGCGCACCCGGTCCACGGTGACGTCGTCACCGGTGAGCACCGCGAGGCGCAGGTCCGGTCCGTACGCCTTGGCGACGGACCGGACGAAGGCCCAGTGCCGGGTCCCGCCCGCGAGGGGGTGCAGCGGCAGGTCGACGATCCCGTGCCCGTGGTCGTCCTCGATCAGCAGGACGCCGGGGTGGTCCCGCAGCACGGACCGCAGGGCACGCGCGCGGGAAGCGCTCATCACGGCCCCGGTGGGGTTCTGCATGCGGTCGGTGACGATCAGGGCCCGGGCACCGGAGGCCAGGACGCTGCGTACGTCCTCGGGCAGCGGTCCGTCGTCGTCGACGCCCACGGGGGCGAGCCGCAGCCCCAGGGCCGGGATCAGGTCGAGCAGGGCGCCCCAGCCGGGGTCCTCGACGGCGACGGTGTCGCCGGGTCTGAGGTGTGCCTCCAGGACACGTTCGATGGCGTCGAGGGAGCCCGACACGACGGCCGACGGCCCGGACGGCACCCCGTCGGCTTCCAGGGCGGCCCGCGCGAGGCGCGCCAGCTCCGGCTCCACGGGGTCGGCGCCGTACAGGACGCGCTCCCGGTCCCCCTGCTCACCGGCGGCCGCGAACGCCCGCGCCAGCGACGGCAGCAGCGCCGGGTCGGGATTGCCGCTCGCCACGTCCCGGACGCCCTCGGGCACCTCGACCTGGGCGTACTCGCGCCCGGTCGTGGCGGGCCTGGGCCGCACGCGGCTGCCCCGACGGCCCGCGGTCTCGATGACCCCGCGCTCCCGCAGGATGCGGTAGGCGGCGGCGACCGTGTTGGGGTTCACTCCGAGACCGGCCGCCAACTCCCTCATGGGGGGCAGCAGTTGCCCGGGCTCCAGCTCGCCCGTCCCCACTCCGCGCTCGACGCTCGACGCGATTTCCGTCGCGCGCCGCCCTTCGATCCGATATTCTCCTAGCACAAACGACATTATGCACTAGTGCAATGGAGAGCGCCATGCAGGTGACCCAGCAGCCGACCCCGCCGCCCGGCGCCTACACCCCGACGGACCGCACCGTCCCCACCCGCTCCGCGGAGCGGGCGTCGTACGACAGGGAGTCGGTGCACGCGATACTCGACGAGGCCTATGTCTGTCATCTGGGGTTCGTACGCGACGGCGCACCGGTCGTGCTGCCCACGCTGTTCGCCCGCGTCGGCGAGACGCTCTACGTCCACGGCTCGACGGGATCCCGCCCGCTGCGGATGACCGGCGAGACGGATCCCGGGCTGCCCGTCTGCCTGACGGTCACGCACGTGGACGCGCTGATCCTGGCCCGCTCCGCCTTCCACCACTCGATCAACTACCGCTCGGTCGTGGTGCACGGCACCGCCCACCAGGTGACGGACCCCGAGGAGAAGCGGATCGCCCTGGACGCCCTGGTCGACCACGTCGTGCCCGGCAGGTCCGCCGACTCCCGGCCGGCGAACAAGAAGGAGCTGGCGGCCACCGCGGTGATCCGTCTCGACCTGGACGAGGTCTCCGCCAAGCTCCGCACGGGCGGCGTCAACGACGAGCCGGAGGACCTGGCCCTCCCGCACTGGGCCGGCGTCGTTCCCCTGCGCAAGGGCTACGACACCCCCGTCGGCGATCCCGACCTCGCCCCCGGCACGGCTCTCCCGGACTACCTCGGCTCCCACTGAGCGCCTGCCGCGGCAGGGCCCCGCGCGTCGGAGGGGCCCTCGCGGATCACGCCGGGCGCGGGCGCTCCCTCCGGGCTCCCCGGGCCTCCGCCAGAGCGAGCCCGACGACGGACCCGAGCATCAGCAGCGTGCCCAGGCAGGTCGCCACCGTGAGCTGCTCACCGAGCAGGAGCACCGCGAGCACCGCCGCGCTGACCGGCTCGAGCAGCATGATCACGGACACGGTGGCCGAGCGGACGGCGGCCGCGCCCGCGAAGTAGAGGGCGTACGCGAGCGCGGTCGGCACGGCCGCGATGTACAGCAGGAGCCAGCCGACCCGGGCGGGCTCGGCCGCGTGCGGCATCAGCCCCTCCACCAGGGCGAAGGGCAGCAGGCACACACTGGTCACCGCGAAGGCCCACACGGACGTGGAGGCGGCGTCGGCCCCTCCGTCCCGGCCCCACTTGCGGGTCAGCAGCGTCATCACGGAGTACCCGGCCGCCGACAGCAGCGCCAGCAGCACACCGGCGGGCCGCACGGTCGCCCCGGCGTCGCCGAGCGCCATGACACCGAGCCCGGTGAGCGCGCCGGCCACGGCCGCCACTCCCCCGCGCCCCAGCCGCTCGCCCAGCATCAGCCGGGCGCCGAGCGCGATGAACACGGGACCGGCGCCGAGCGTGACGACGGTGCCCACGGCGAGCCCCGTCGCCTCGACGGCGGCGAAGTAGGCGGTCTGGAAGACGGCGAGGCCCAGGCCCGTGGCCCCGGCCCGCAGCGCCTTGCGCCGCAGCGGCGCGGGGTCGGCCGCGCGGGTGCGCGGACGCATCGGATGGACGGCGAGCAGCAGGAGGAAGCCGACCGCGCAGCGCCAGAAGGAGAGAGTGACCGGCCCCATGTCACTGGCCCGGTAGACCAGGGAGGCGGCGGCGCCCGCGGTGCCCCAGGCGGCACCGGCGACGGTCAGGAAGAGCAGGCCACGCCCGACGGGCAGGCCGGACAGAGCGGTGTTCGACACGAGTGGTTCTCCGCAGACTTGCAGAACGGTGGAGGACCCGGCTCAGCGGGGTCCAGGGGACGCGTCTGCGGGCAGCGCGGCACCGCCCGGCGCGGCCGGGCGGTCGATCCGGAGGGCCCGCCTCAGGCGGCCGGAGGCGGAAGAACGCGTGTCATCGGCATGATGGCGCACCTTAGGCGACGTTCTCCCGCTCGGACAACCCGGATTCGACCCCACCGGCGGCCACGGGCCCCGGCGCCCCCTTCGCGGGTGCCGACGACTGCGCGATGAAGGCCCCGGCGAGGACGACGGCACCGCCGACGATCTGCGGGGCGGACAGGTGCTCGCCGAGCAGGAACCAGGCCAGCACGGTCGCGATGACCGCCTCCAGGCAGGCGACGACCCCGGCGACCTGTGGCGAGAGCCGCCGTACCGAGACCACGCCGGTCACGTAGGCGACGACGGTGGCGAGCAGGACGATCCAGGCCAGCAGCAGCACGGCCGGTACCGGCGCGCCGTCCATGTGCGCGGTGCCGCCCAGCACGCCCCAGTCCATCGTCCACGGGCGGGCGACGACGGTGAGCACGGCGGCGCCGACCAGGAGGCCGTACGCGATGACCCCGAGCGGGTCGGGGGCGTCGGCGCCGGAGTCGCTGCCCTGGTCGGACAGGACGAAGTAGCCGACCTGGCAGCAGGCGGCGCCGAGCGCGAGGAGCAGACCGAGCGCGTCGAAGCCGAGGCCCGCCCAGACCTCGACGACACAGGCGAGCCCGCCCACGGCGAGGACCACGCCGACGGCCGCGGCACGGGTGACGGGCCGCCGCTGTACGAACCGGACCCAGCCGAGGACGAGCGCCGGCGCCAGATACTCCACGAGCAGCGCGACACCGACCGGGATACGGGAGATGGAGGCGAAGTAGAACGCCTGGACACCGGCCACGCCCAGCAGTCCGAACCCCGCGAGCAGGGCCGGTCGCCGACGGACCAGGGTCCGGTGGCGTACGGCCAGCGGCAGCATCACGAGGGCCGCGCCGGCCACGCGCAACCACACCACGTGGAGCGGGTCGAGCCCCGCCTCGATCAGCGGCTTCGCCGCGACACCGGACCCACCGAAGGCGATCGCGGAGCCGATCGCCAGACCGAGCCCGATCCCTTTGCCGCGGCCTGCCAGGCCGCTCTCAGACGTGCGCACCGGCACATGATGACAGGCGTTGACATGAGCGTCATCCCCGGTGACACCTGTCTCGTTGAATGGACACCGAAGGCGCGTCCGCGAAACACGCCCTAGTACGCGCCTTCGGTGTCGGGCGCGAATGCGCCGGGCCCCTTGTCGATGCGGGCGCGCAGGTCGTCCACGTCGACGCCGGCGCGGCCCAGCACCTCCACAGCGCGGGCCCGCGGGTCCCGTACGAGCGCCCCGAGCAGGTCGACGCCCCGGGCCAGCGGATCACCGCGGCGGGCGGCCCGCAGACAGCAGTCGCGCATCGCGTCCGCGGCCAGCGGGGAGAGACCATCGCCGTCCGGCACGACGGGCACGGCACCCGAGTCCTCCACACCGCCCTGCCAGCGCAGGCCGTAGCCGATGCTCCGCTGGACGAGGTAGCCGAGCAGCCGGGCGACCTGCGGTCCACCGCCGAGGACGGTGTGGACGTCCGGGTCGTGTTCGAGCAGCGAGTGCAGCAGATGGGCCGTGTCGGCGTGCCGGTCCCGGTCCCGGACCGCCCGGCGGCGCGCACCGGAGACCACCGCGGCCAGCTCGTCGCTAAGTTGGGCGATGTCCGGGCGCCGGGAGTCCTGTTCCGGGGCGGACTGCCGGGGGATACGGGGGTACACCTGTTCACCCCATCAACTATTTCGCGGCCGGTCATCCACGAGGGGAACCATGTCGGCGTCCCACGCGAAGTGGACTCAGGGGATGGAAATCTCCTCCTTGCGGAGGAGATCAGACGGAACACGGCACTGCGGCGCGCGCCGCCTTGCCGAACGGCTCCATGCCACCCCATGCCCGGCCCCGCAGATCTGACGATTCATCACTATTGAATGTTGCGGGCCTCGCGGCTACGTTCCGCGACACCCGAGCCCGACACGAAGAGGTGGTCGCATGGCCGAAGTCAGCGCGGAGGCACGCATCGAGGCCCCCGCCGAGAAGGTCTGGGCGCGGCTGACGGACTGGTCGTCGTACGGCGAGTGGAACGCGACCCACACGGACTTCCCGGCCGGCGGCCCCTCGGCCCTCGAGGTCGGCGGGACCTTCCAGGAGAACATGAGGCTGATGGGCTTCCCCGCGGAGGTCGAGTGGACCATCGAGGAACTGGAGCCGGCCCGGACACTCGCCATCCGCGGCAAGGGCCCGATGGCGGTCACGGTGACCACCCGGTACACGCTGACCCCCGAAGCGGGCGGGGCGGCCACGACGCTGCGGATCGACGGGGAGTTCACGGGCGCGGCGGTGTCCCTGATGGCCGGCAAGCTCAGGGACTCGGCGACGGCGGCCCTGAACGAGTCACTGCGCAAGCTGGCGGGGCTGGTGACCTGAACCTGAACCTCGCCGGACACCGCCGAGCGCCCCGCGGATCACTCCCCGGGGCGCTCGGCGCGGTCGGTCTCAGTCCTCGTCGGCGAGGATCAGGTACAGCTTCTTGCGGGCCTCGCCGATGACGGCGAGCGCCTTCTCGCGCTGCTCCTTGGTGCCCGTCTTCCAGACCTGGCCGAAGGCCTCCATCAGACCGAAGCCCGCCTGCCGGATCTCGCCCAGCGCCTCCCAGTCGACCCCTCGGGAAGCCTCTTCCCAGGGGGCGTCCGGGCCCGCGTCGGCCGCCTCGCGGCCCGGCTCGGTCAGGGAGAACAGCTTCTTGCCGCCCTCGCTCTCGCTGACGATCAGACCCTCGTCCTCCAGCAGCTGGAGGGTCGGGTACACCGAGCCGGGGCTGGGCTTCCACGCCCCGCCGCTGCGCTCGGCGATCTCCTGGATCATCTCGTAGCCGTGCATCGGGCGGTCCGTCAGCAGGGCGAGGATCGACGCCCGTACGTCACCGCGCCGCGCCCTCCCCCGAGGCCCACCGCGACCCCTGGGCCCCCACGGGCCGGGTCCGAATCCGGGTCCGCCGAAGCCCTGGCCGCCCGGCCCGAACGGCCCGAAGGCGCCACGGCGCCCCTCGGAACCACCTCGGCCGCGGCCTCCGTGACCACCGTGTCCACGCTCGAATCCATGGGAACGCATCGCTGTCACTCCATCCATCGTTGATCAGTCGCGATGCTTCAACGATATATCGGAAACAAGCGAACGACAAGCCCTTCCGAACTGCCTGACCGGAGCCCTTGCGAGGAGGCGCTGCGCGTCCCTCTGGGCGGACACCGGTCCAGCACCCTCCGATTGGCCTTGGCCGCCCGCTCCCGGCACCCCCTACCGTCGGCGGCATGCGGATTCGAATCGTCGACGCCTTCACCGACCACCCCTTCTCCGGCAACCCGGCGGGGGTCCTCCTCCTCGACGCCTTCCCGGCGGACGCCTGGCTCCAGGACGTGGCCAGGGAGGTCAACCATCCAGAGACGGCGTTCGCACACCGGCTGCCCGAGGGCGGGGAGGCCGACTGGGCGCTGCGCTGGTTCACGCCCGCCGCGGAGGTGGCCATGTGCGGCCACGCCACCCTCGCCACGGCCCACGTCCTGCACAGCACCCGCGCCCACGAGGGGCCGGTGCGGTTCGCCACCCGCAGTGGCGTCCTCGTCGCCACGCCCCGCGCGGACGGTTCGATCACGCTCGACTTCCCGACCGCCCCGCTGACCCCCGTGCCGGTGCCCGACGGGCTCGCCGAGGTCCTCGGCGCCGAGCCGCTGAGCGCCTTCGACACCGGCCCGTACGTCGGCGACCTGCTCGTCGAACTCGCCGACGAGAAGACGGTCCGCGCCCTGACCCCCGACTTCCGGGCGCTCGGCACGCACTCCGAGCGCGGCGTCATCGCCACAGCCCGAGCCGAGGACCCCGCCCGGGGCCACGACTTCGTCAGCCGCGGGTTCTTCCCGAACGTCGGCGTCGACGAGGACGCCGTCACGGGCAGCGCCCACACCGCCCTCGCGCCCTTCTGGTCCGAGCGCCTCGGCAGCACCGAGCTCACCGGCCTGCAGGCGTCCCACCGCCCCGGGCACGTCCGTGTCGAACTGCGCGGCGGCCGCACCCTGCTGAGCGGCCGCGCGGTCACGGTCATCGAGGGCGAGCTGAACGCCTAAGCCGGTTCGCTGGGGGCACGGCGAAGGGGGCGTACGAGCCGTTCGTACGCCCCCTTCGTCAGGCCCCGGACCTCATGCTCCCGGGTGTCACACCCTCGGGTGTCATGCCCCCGGGTCAGGCCGTCGGCAGCCAGTCCACGCGGCCCGCCAGCAGCGCGTATCCGACGAACGCCCCGATGTCGAGCAGGGTGTGGGCGACGACCAGCGGGCCCACGCGCCCCCAGCGTCGGTAGAGGAGGACGAAGACGACGCCCATCACCATGTTGCCGAGGAAGCCGCCGATGCCCTGGTACAGGTGGTACGAGCCGCGCAGGACGGAGCTGGCCACCAGCGCGGCACCGGGCGTCCAGCCCAGCTGCCCGAGCCGCCGCAGCAGATACCCGACGACGATGACCTCTTCGAGGACGGCGTTCTGCAGGGCCGACAGGATCAGTACCGGGTACTTCCACCACACGTCCGGCAGCGCCTCGGGCACCACGGTGAGGTTGAAGCCGAGTTCGCGGACGGCGAGGTAGAACGCGATCCCGGTGCTGCCGATCACCGCCGCGATCCCCGCGCCCCGGCCCAGGTCGAACCAGGGGCGCCCGCGGTCGAAGCCGATCGTCCGCATGCTCCGCCCCTCGCGCATGAGGAGGTGCGCGACCAGCGCGACGGGCACCAGGGCGCTGGCGATCCCGAACAGCTGCCAGGCCAGGTCCAGCCACGGACGCCCCGGCGCGGCCGAGGCGTTGAGCGTGGCCGCCTGGTCCTTGAGACCGCCCGGCTTGGTCACGGACCCGACGAAACTGATCAAGGCGGACACACCGCTCGCGCCGAGCGAGAGCGCGAGGACGAGCAGTGTCTCGTCACGGAGGATCCGCCGTGCGGGCCGCTCGCGCGGAAAGGAATCGGCCAGGGGATCTGCCTCGCCCTGCACACCTGCCTCCAGTTGGCTAATCGCGTCTCATCCTGATCGCCGCCCGGCTAGGGTCTCGAAAAAAGTCACGAGGACCGTGCGGGGCCGCCGTCGGAGGACGGGGTTCCGTACGGGGCGCACCGCCCGCACCGCCCCTCCGCCCGCCCCACGGCGGAGTGCGGCGCGGGACCGGGCGGGGCGACAGGGAGGGGCACCACCGTCATGGGACGTCACAGCTTGCCCGATCAGTATGGAGCGGGCAGCGGCGACCCCCGTCGGCGCGCCTTCCGGCGCAGGCTGGCCCTGGTGACGGCCGTGGCGCTGACGGTGGCCGGCGGTACGGCCGCCGCGGTCGGGGAGGGCCTGCTCTCCTTCGGCACGTCGTGCCAGGACGACGCGGTGCGGCTGAGGCTGGTGGCCTCCCCCGAGGTGGCGCCCGCGCTGGAGACGGCCGCCGAGCGGGCCCGCCGGGCCGGTCTCACCTCGGACGGGCGGTGCGTGGCCGTGACGGTGACCGCGCGGGAGCCGAACCAGGTCGCCGCCGCGCTGACGGCGGACGAGGACCCCCGCGCCGAGGTGTGGGTGCCGGACTCGCAGGCGTGGGTGCAGCGGCTCACGGCGAACGGCGGCACGGCCGAGGTCTCCACGATCGGCCACGTCGCCGCCTCGCCGGTCGGGGTCGCGATGGCCCCGGCCGCCGCGAGGTCGCTGGGGTGGCCGGACCGGACGTACACCTGGACGGAGCTGGCCGCGGCCACCCTCGGCGGCGGTCCCGTGCGGCTCGGCGCGGCCGATCCGGCGCGCAGCGCGGCCGGGTTGCTCGCGCTGACCCGGGTGAGCGCCGCCGCGGGGGCCGCTCGGGGCGGGGACACCCGCGCGGCGGGCCTCATGAAGGCGCTGTCGGAGCGGGTCACCGACGGTGACGGGCAGGTCCTGGAGACCCTGCCGCGCGACACCTCGGACACCGAGTCGGCCAACCCCCGGCGCAATCAGGCAGTGATCCTCAGCGAACAGGCCGCCTTCCGCTACAACACGGCGACCGAGGACGCTCGTGACCTGGACTTCTTCTACCCGAAGGACGGTGCGCCTCAGCTGGACTACCCGTATGCGCTGCTCGATCAGACCGGGCTGACGACCGACGAGAGCCGTGCGGCGATCCGGTTCATGAGCTACCTGGACGACCCGGAGCAGCAGCGCCTGCTGGAGCGCCACGGCTTCCGCACGTCCGACGAGAAGGTGCCCGACGGCCTCGTCGCGCGGGCCGGGGGCAGCCCTTCGCAGCCGTACGGGGCGCCCGTGGACCGGCCGGCCACGGCGGTCGCGCTGCAGGAGACGCTGGGCGTCTGGGAGATCACCGTGCGCAGCGCGCGGATCACGATGGTCGTGGACGCCTCCGCGTCCATGGAGGAGCGGGTGCCGGGGACCGAGCGGTCCCGTATGGATGTCACCAAGGCGTCGCTGCGGCGCGCGCTGGACACCTTCACGGCCGACGACGAGATCGGCCTGTGGGACTTCTCCACCGCGCTGGACGGCGCCAAGGACTACCGCGTGCGCGTACCGGCCGGGCGCCTCGGGGACAGCGAGGGCGATGTCACCCAGCGGGACCGGCTGGAGGCGGCGTTCGGCAGGCTGAAGCCGGTGCCGGACGGCGCGACGGGCCTGTACGACACGACGCTCGCCGCGTACCGGGCGGCGGCCTCCTCGTACGCGAAGGGCCGGTTCAACGCCGTGGTCGTCCTCACGGACGGTGTCAACGAGGACCCGGGCAGCGTCTCGCGGGCCGGCCTCCTCTCCCGGCTCGAGGAGCTGGCCGATCCCAAGCGCCCGCTCCCGCTCATCATGATCGCGGTGGGCCCGGACGCCGACCGCGAGGAGGCAGACCGGATCGCGAAGGCCACCGGGGGGTCGGGACACGAGGTGACGGACCCGGCCCAGATGGAGACGGCGATCCTCAAGGCGATCGTGAAGGCGGCGTCCCCGGACCGCCGAAGCTGACAACCGAACCCGCGGGTCTCACGGCCGGACCTGCCGGGCTCACGACCGGACCGCCGAAGCCGACGACCGGACCCGCAGGACTCACGACCGGACCGACAGAGCCGACGGCCGAACCCGCAGGACCACCACCGGACCGGCGGAGCTGACGGCGGTCGCCCGCGCGCCGCCCCGCCGGACGGTCCTCATCCCGCCGGCACCGGCTCCGGCAGGCCCACCGGCCAGGTGTGCACGGGCTCGCCGAGGTGCATGAGTTCCCGGTAGCGCCGGGTGGTCGCGGCCAGCGCGGCGTCCCGGCCCAGGCCGGCCTCCAGCGCCCGGTGGAAGGTGGCCGCCTGCCAGGACGCGCCGTTGGCACGCCTGCGGCAGCGCTCCTCGATGACGCCCAGGTAGAAGTCGCGGTCGGCCGGTTCGACCCCCCACGCGTCCAGCCCCGACGCGGCCAGCGGCAGCAGTTCGTCGCGGACGAGGCTGACGGCGTCGACCTCGGCCATGGCGCCGTGCCGCCCGCGGCGAGGCCAGCGCAGCCGGGCGTCGATGCCGTCCTTGCACGCGGCGTCGAAGTTGGCGGCCGCCACTTCGAAGGGCATCCGGGTCCAGACGGGCCGTGTCTCCTCCGCGAGGGCGCGGACCACGCCGTAGTAGAAGGCCGCGTTGGCGATGACGTCCGTGACGGTGGGCCCGGCGGGCAGGACGCGGTTCTCCACGCGCAGGTGCGGTACGCCGTCGGCGATGTCGTAGACGGGCCGGTTCCAGCGGTAGACGGTGCCGTTGTGCAGGACGAGCTCGGAGAGGGTGGGGGTGCCGCCCGCGTCCAGGACCTCCAGCGGGTTCTCGTCGTCGCAGATCGGCAGCAGGGCGGGGAAGTAGCGCAGGTTCTCCTCGAAGAGGTCGTACGCCGAGGTGATCCAGCGCTCGCCGAACCAGGTGCGCGGCCGCACGCCCTGCGCCTGGAGCTCGGGCGGTCGGGTGTCGGTGGACTGCTGGAACAGGGGCGGGCGGGACTCGCGCCACAGCTCGCGTCCGAACAGGAACGGCGAGTTGGCGCCGACTGCGATCTGCGCGGCGGCGACCGCCTGGGCGGCGTTCCACACGTCGGCGAAGCGGCCCGGGGTGACCTGCAGGTGCAGTTGCACGGAGGTGCAGGCCGCTTCGGGGGCGATGGACTTCGAGGTGCACGTCAGGCGTTCCACGCCATCGATGTCGAGCGTGAAGTCCTCACCGCGGGCGGCCACGATCTGCTCGTTGAGGAGGGCGTAGCGGTCCACCTCGGAGAGGTTCGAGGAGACCAGGTCGTCGCGGTCGAGGGTCGGCAGAATACCGATCATCACGATTCCCGCGTCGACCTCTCCCGCTTTACGGTCGGCATATGCCAATGACGTACGGAGTTCCTCGCCGAGCTGGTCGAAAACACGCCCCTCCAGCCGGTGCGGGGCTATGTTGACCTCCAGATTGAACATCGCGAGTTCCGTCTGGAAGTCCCGGCTGGCGATGCGCTCCAGGACCTGTCCGTTCAACATTTTCGGCATACCGTCGGCACCGGCGAGATTCAACTCGATCTCCAGCCCCAGCAGATTCCGGGGACGGTCGAACCGCCTCTCCTCCAGCAGCCGCTCCAGCCCCGTCAGACACTGCCGCAGCTTGTCCCGGTAGTGCTGACGATCGGACAGGTCGAACCGACCTGCCACGACCTTCTCCCCCATCGATGTCCTCCTCGGATGGGCGGGCCGACGATCGGCCGCCGGTCTCGCGGGTCAGGTGGGATGATGCCCAGCCGAGGCGATCGATAACGTCCCGGCCCGGCGTGTGGCCCGCTACTCTGTTCCGATGTGACCGGTGGCACATTCACCGGGCAAGCGGCACAGCGCAGTTTCCGCGGGTTCACGAACTCGTGAAAAACGCCGACGACAATTGGCCGACCGCGCCCCGGACGTTTTTCGAGGTCATCACCACACCTCCGGCCGGCAATGGGGATTTTCTCCCGCATATCGCCGACCGAATGCACCCTTGCCGTGTACACCAGGATCGGCTAGGTGAAACATCATCCGAACAGTCGTCGTATAAACTGCGCAATCAGGCAGAGGGTCGGCACCCGCGGTCCCCGTACCTGTCGTCCAGGTGACGTACGGCAGGCCCGACATCCCCCGCGCTTCAGGGCCCCGGCTCCCCGGCACCTCTGACCTCCCCCCGAGCAGACAGCGCTGTCCGCCCTGCCCCGCCCTCGCGCCATCGTGCCTGTCGAATGAGAGGCGTCCCACCATGCCGCTGCACGTTCCCCCGGCTCCCGCGCCCGCACTGCGTTCCGTCCTGGCCGCGCTCGGCTCCCCCACCGCCGTCAGCGAGGCCCGAACTCCCTCCCTGCGCGCCGCGCAGGGGCCCGCCACCCCCGAACTCCCGCTGCCCGTCCATGTGCTGGACGAGATCACCCCGGGGGGCGTGACCGCGACCCGGCTGGCCGGCTGGCGCTTCCTGATCCGGTGCGGGGAACGCGGTGTGGCAGCCGCCGAGACCCGGCTGACTCCCGACGGCTGGACCTTCTCGCACTTCTTCGAGGGCCCCTACATCACGTCGACCGAGCGTGCGCTGCGGCAGGCCGAGACGCTGGCCCAGCCGTACCAGCCGCGCCTGCTGTCGTTCCCCGGCCTCTACATGCTCACCCTGTGGCTGCACGGGGACAGCACCGCCGACGCCGCATCCGGTCACCCCGCCCCCGGGGACGTCCTCATCCCGCTGGCCCCGGCGCCTCCCGGCATCGCCTCCCACGTGCCGCACCGGGTGGCCGACCTGCTGCCCGTCCTCACCCTGCGGGCCACCCCGACGCCGCTGCCACCCCTGCCGCCCCTGCTCGGCTCACCGGCCTGACCGGCCGCGGCGCGAGGCCGGCGTACCCCGTCATCGCCCCTGATGGCGGGGTACGCGGCGTTCGAGGGCTACCGGGGACTAGCCCCATCCGGCCAGGTGAAACCACCCGAAGGGACAGTGCAGTTGGGATGAACCGCCCGCGCGGGTGACGCGTCATGAACGAGTGAGAAGCGGTGCTGCGAAATCCCTGCGGATTACCGCCCGTAGGGCAACACTGGGTTCCGACCGACTTATACAACGGGGGGCGGCCATGAACGAGGCTTCACGCCGCGACACAGACACACCAGCCATCTCATCCGTCACGACAGAGCGAAAGATCCCTTCCATGTGCCAGCACCAACCACCGTGCCCGTCAGCCGACTCCGCCGACCGGGAATCCGCCCGACTCGTGGCGCACCACCCGGAGCAGGGCTGGAGCCTGCTGTGCAACGGTGTTCTCCTCTTCGAGGACACCGGTGAACTCCTGCCGGACGGCAAGATCATCGCCCCGCACCGTCCGCTCGCCGGCACGGCGGTCACCGCCGCGTAGCCCCGCGGCACCGGGCGGCGCCCGCCGCACGCCCGGAGTACTCCCAGGGGCCGGTCGCAGACTCCGACTGCGAGCCGGCCCCCACGTGTGTCCTGGCACGCTCACGCACGGTAGTGCCCTGAACGCCCAGCCGTCACAAGGACGTCGGCAGCACGCGAGAGGGCTCCGCCCCCGGCCGGTACGGCTGGGGGCGGAGCCCTTCGGGTCTGCGGACGGTCAGCCCTCGTACGCGTCCATGGGCGGGCACGAGCACACCAGGTTGCGGTCGCCGAAGGCCTGGTCGATGCGGCGCACCGGCGGCCAGTACTTGTCGGCGACCGACACCCCGGCCGGGAACACGGCCTCCTCGCGGCTGTACGCGTGCTCCCACGCGCCGCCGAGCGCACCGGCGGTGTGCGGGGCGTTGCGCAGCGGGTTGTCCTCGGCGGGCCACTCGCCCGAGCCGACCTTCTCGATCTCCGCGCGGATGGCGATCATCGCGTCGCAGAACCGGTCCAGCTCGGTGAGGTCCTCGGACTCGGTCGGCTCGATCATCAGCGTGCCGGCCACCGGGAACGACATCGTCGGCGCGTGGAAGCCGTAGTCGATGAGGCGCTTGGCCACGTCGTCCACGCTGACACCGGTCGCCTTGGTCAGCGGCCGCAGGTCGATGATGCACTCGTGCGCGACCAGCCCGCCCGGACCGGTGTACAGCACCGGGTAGTGCGGCTCGAGGCGCTTGGCGATGTAGTTCGCGGACAGCACGGCCACCTGCGTGGCCCGCTTGAGTCCCTCGCCGCCCATGAGGCGGACGTACGCCCAGGAGATGGGCAGGATGCCGGCGGAACCCCAGGGCGCGGCCGAGATCGGGCCGACGCCCGTCTCCGGGCCGGCCGCGGGCTGCAGCGGGTGGTTCGGCAGGTACGGCGCCAGGTGCGCGCGCACGCCGACCGGGCCGACGCCCGGACCGCCGCCGCCGTGCGGGATGCAGAAGGTCTTGTGCAGGTTCAGGTGCGAGACGTCGCCGCCGAAGTGGCCGGGCTTGGCCAGGCCCACCAGCGCGTTGAGGTTGGCGCCGTCGACGTACACCTGGCCGCCGGCCTCGTGCACCTGCGCGCAGATGTCGGCGACGTGCTCCTCGAACACACCGTGCGTGGACGGGTAGGTGATCATCAGCACCGCGAGCTCGTCACGGTGCTTCTCGATCTTCGCCCGCAGGTCCTCGACGTCGATCTCGCCGTCCTCGGCGGTCTTCACGACGACGACCTTCATGCCGGCCATCACGGCGCTGGCGGCGTTCGTGCCGTGCGCGGAGGACGGGATGAGGCAGACGATCCGCTGGTCGTCGCCGTTGGCCCGGTGGTAGCCGCGCACGGCGAGCAGACCGGCCAGCTCGCCCTGCGAACCGGCGTTCGGCTGGAGGGAGACCTTGTCGTAGCCGGTGACCTCGGCGAGGCGCTCCTCCAGTTCGCGGATGAGCGTGAGATAGCCCTCCGCCTGCTCGGCGGGCGCGAACGGGTGCAGCTGGCCGAACTCGGGCCAGGTCACCGGCTCCATCTCGGTCGTCGCGTTGAGCTTCATCGTGCAGGAGCCCAGCGGGATCATGCCGCGGTCGAGCGCGTAGTCGCGGTCGGCGAGCCGGCGCAGGTAGCGCAGCATCGCGGTCTCGGAGCGGTGCTGCTGGAAGACGGGGTGCGTCAGGTACTCGTCGCCGCGCAGCAGGGCCTCGGGCAGCGCGTCCCCGGCCGCCGCGTCCAGCGCGTCGATACGGCCCTCGACGCCGAACGCCTTCCACACAGAGGAGACCTGGGACCGGGTGGTCGTCTCGTCGCACGCGACGGACACGTGGTCGGCGTCGACCAGGCGCAGGTTCACCCCGTGGTCGCGGGCGGCGGCGACGACTTCGGCGGCCTTCCCGGGCACGCGGGCCGTCACCGTGTCGAAGAACGAGCCGTGCACGACCTCGACCCCGCCGGCCGACAGGCCCGCGGCGAGGATCGAGGCGTAGCGGTGGGTGCGGGCGGCGATGCCCTTGAGGCCGTCGGGGCCGTGGTAGACGGCGTACATTCCGGCCATCACGGCGAGCAGCACCTGGGCGGTGCAGATGTTGCTGGTGGCCTTCTCCCGACGGATGTGCTGCTCACGGGTCTGCAGGGCGAGCCGGTACGCCTTGTTGCCGTCGGCGTCCACGGAGACGCCCACGAGGCGGCCGGGGAGGCTGCGTGCGAACTTCTCGCGCACCGCCATGTAACCGGCGTGCGGCCCGCCGAAGCCCATCGGCACACCGAACCGCTGCGTGGTGCCCACCGCGATGTCCGTGCCCAGCTCGCCGGGCGACTTCAGCAGGGTGAGCGCCAGCAGGTCGGCGGCGACGGTCACCAGGGCGCCGAGCTCATGGGCCTGCTCGATGACGGGCGTGAGGTCCCGTACGGCACCGGAGGCACCCGGGTACTGCAGGAGCACGCCGTTGATCTCGCGCTCGGCGACCTCGGCGGGGATGCCCTCGCTGAGGTCGGCGACCACGACCTCCACGCCGGTGGGCTCGGCGCGGGTCTGGATCACGGCGATGGTCTGCGGAAGGGCGTCCGCGTCGACCAGGAACAGGCCCTTCTTGTTCTTGCCCATGCGCAGCGACAGCGCCATGGCCTCGGCGGCGGCGGTGCCCTCGTCGAGCAGCGAGGCGCCGGAGGTCGGCAGCCCGGTGAGGTCGGCGACCATCGTCTGGAAGTTCAGCAGGGCCTCCAGCCGGCCCTGGGAGATCTCCGGCTGGTACGGCGTGTAGGCCGTGTACCAGGCGGGGTTCTCCATGACATTGCGCAGGATGACCGGCGGGGTGAACGTTCCGTAGTAGCCGAGTCCGACCATCGAGTCCAGGACCTGGTTCCGGTCGGCGAGGGAGCGCAGCTCGGCCAGCACCTCGGCCTCGGTGCGGGCACCGGGCAGGTCGAGCGCGTCGGCGTTCTTGATCACGTCCGGCACCGCGGCGGCGGTCAGCTCGTCGAGCGAGCCGTACCCGACCTGCGCGAGCATCTTGGCCCGCGCCTCGGAATCGGGACCGATGTGACGCTGCTCGAAGGGAATCCCTTGCTCGAGCTCGGAGAGCGGAATGCGATGGGCGGTCATTGCGGAGGCCTCCTGGTCTGACGCGACCTTCGAGGGGCACCACGGCACGGGTACCCGGACGGCCTCCCCCTCTGTCATCTCAACCTGAGAGCTTCACCGGGGCGCCCGAGGGTCCCGGCTTTCACCGTCGGTGAGAGCGGGAGCCGTCGACCCCCGCCCTGCTTTCCAGAGTGACCTCGTCCGTGCGGTACGTGTGCCTGAGAGATTCCGGGGAGGATTTGCTCCTTCGGCGCCTCCGGTGATCTCCGGAGGACTCTCCCGCACGGGGTCAGCAGCCGGTTCCAGCCTACCAGCGGGGTCGCCGCACGAACCTTCGAGTGGCCGCCGTCACGGATCTGGCTTTTCGTAGTGCTGACGGATGACTTGCGACCAAGTGGAGGGACCGTGCAGACCGACATGGATCCGCGCAACCTGATCGGCCGCAAGGCCTTCGACCGCAACGGCACCAAGATCGGCACCATCGACGAGGTGTACCTGGACGACGCGACCGGCATACCCGAATGGGCGGCCATACGCACCGGCCTCTTCTCCCGCGACGCCTTCGTCCCCCTGGAGCCCAGCGAACTGGTGGACGGCACCCTGCACGTCCCCTTCGACCGCGCCCTGATCAAGGACGCCCCCGACTTCGGCGTGGGCCGCCACCTGTCCCCTGAACAGGAACTGCAGCTCTACCACCACTACGGCCTCGACGTGTCCCCGGGCCCCCCACCCCCGGACCACGACTTCGGCACCCTGGCCCCACGAACACCCCCGACGACAACCTGACGTAATACCGAGCCCGGCCCCGCCGTAACTGCGCCCACCCGCAAACGCGGCCCTACGCCTTCCTCCACCCCACACCCACGCGCTGCCGTAGCTGCGGGCAATCGTGCCGCTGGGCCGGCGCGGGTGGGCGCAGCGGCACCCGCAAGCACGGCCCAGCGCTACGTCCACCCCGCACCCAAGCACCGGCACCCGCCAAGCAACCGGCACCGCAACCCAGCCCGGGCACCCCGCACACCGCCCTACCCCCGCACCGCAGGCGGCGCCTCCCCAGCCTCCCCCCGCACCCCAGGGGCCACCCCTGAAACCAGCGGCAACGGCTCCGCCCTCTCCAACGCCGGATCATCGACCCGAAACGTCCGCACCCGCCCCGGCCCGGATTCCGGCGTCTCGAACCGCACGGTCACCCGCCCGACCCCGCTCCCCTGCACCCACC
>NZ_LLZN01000003.1 GCF_001509795.1 Streptomyces sp. NRRL WC-3605
CTGGTGCCAAGGCATCCACCGTGCGCCCTTAAAAACTTGGCCACAGATGCTCGCGTCCACTGTGCAGTTCTCAAACAACGACCAACCACCCATCACCCCGAGCCTGACGCTCGAGTGCACTGGGGCCGGCAACTGAAGGCAGCCATACGGCCGTGCCCTCAGACACCCAACAGCGTGCCCGACCGGACTCTGTCCGGAGATCGTGCGTTCCACGCTCTTACGAGCAGTACTTGCAGCCTCCGACCCAGACTCAGGCCGAGTAGTCAACGTTCCACCCATGAGCAACCAGTGCGAGACGTTCGCTCGCATGCTGGCCTCTGACCTCGTCCCGAAGGACTCGGTAAGAAGTGCTC
>NZ_LLZN01000004.1 GCF_001509795.1 Streptomyces sp. NRRL WC-3605
GCCCCGGCCAGGCCGGGCACGCCCGGCATGGTCAGATTGTGGATCTCCAGCCGTCCCTCCCCCGCGGCGACGCCCGACGTCGCGTACACGACCGCACCGGTGGGAAGCGTGGTGAATCCGGCGTACCCGGACCCCACCTGGAGCATCGTGGCACTGCCGTCGAATCCGTCCCGGCTCCTGCGGTAGGTCCGCACCTGGCGCCGCGTCGCCTTGAGTGAAGTCGTCGGCAGGAACATCGGCGTGGACCCGCTGAGCTTGAAGAGCCAGTCGTCGTGGCCGGGTTGCCAGGCGAACTTCACGAATCCGGGCTTGGTCACGGCGCCCGCCCATGCGGC
>NZ_LLZN01000005.1 GCF_001509795.1 Streptomyces sp. NRRL WC-3605
GGCCCGTCCAGGGCCGAAGCGGGGGTCCGGGGGCGGCAGCCCTCGGGGACGGGACGGGTAGGGGCGGCGGGGGCGAACTCCTCCGGCCCCGAGCCGCACCCCATGGAACCCCACACCGCACCACCCCGTCTCGTTCCACGTGACCCCAGGAGGCGACATGGAACGGCGTACCTTCATCGGCGGCGGCACCGCGGCAGCCCTAGCCGCGCTGACGACCACCGCCTGCGAGGCCGGCGCGGACAAGCCCGGCACGGACAAGGCCGGCACCCGCCCACCGCGGAAGACGACCCGCACCCGCACCTCCCCCGCCACCGCC
>NZ_LLZN01000006.1 GCF_001509795.1 Streptomyces sp. NRRL WC-3605
GGGGGAGCGGGGCGGGGACGGGCGGGACGTGGGCGTCCGTGTCGTACGGGTCGGGTCGGCGGCCTCGACGCGGTCCGCACCGCGGGGCCGGTCGTCCGGGAGGGCGGCCAGGGTGCCGAGACCGGCGAGGAGCGCGGTGGCCGCCGCCGTGAGCACGAGCAGTCTCCGGCGCCGGGACCGGGGGCGGGTGGACGCCGGGGGGGGCGGGGGAGTGACGTCGGGGGCGGGCTCGTCCGGCCCGGGGGGCTCCTCCCGCCCAGGGGGCTCGTCCGGTGTCTCGGCCGTCTCCGCCTGACCCCCGGTGCGTTCCGCCGAT
>NZ_LLZN01000007.1 GCF_001509795.1 Streptomyces sp. NRRL WC-3605
CTGGTGGGTTCGGTCCTCCACGAAGTCTTACCTCCGCTTCAACCTGCCCATGGCTAGATCACTCCGCTTCGGGTCTTGAGCGCGCTACTAGATCGCCCTGTTCGGACTCGCTTTCGCTACGGCTTCCCCACACGGGTTAACCTCGCAACACACCGCAAACTCGCAGGCTCATTCTTCAAAAGGCACGCAGTCACGAGGCAGGAACAAGTTCCTACCCGACGCTCCCACGGCTTGTAGGCACACGGTTTCAGGTACTATTTCACTCCGCTCCCGCGGTACTTTTCACCATTCCCTCACGGTACTATCCGCTATCG
>NZ_LLZN01000008.1 GCF_001509795.1 Streptomyces sp. NRRL WC-3605
CGGATAAAAACTTGCATCATCCGACACTGATCCAGTGTGCCGCGTTTACACGCTGCCGGCCTTCCTCCGCCAGTCGGCGATGTGCCCCCGGGTAGTGAGCGTGTCTGGGTGTTGTGGGCCCAGCACCCGCTCCTCGTCGGCCAGCAGTTCTTCCAACGCCGTGACAGCACCCGCAGCATCCCCCGCCTCACCCCTCCAGCGGGCGAGATTGAAGCGGGTGCTGAGCGTGTCTGGGTGTTCTGGGCCCAGCACCCGCTGCCGGTCGGCCAGCAGTTCTTCCAACGCCGTGACAGCACCCGCAGCATCCCCCGCC
>NZ_LLZN01000009.1 GCF_001509795.1 Streptomyces sp. NRRL WC-3605
CGGATAAAAACTTGCATCATCCGACACTGATCCAGTGTGCCGCGTTTACACGCTGCCGGCCTTCCTCCGCCAGTCGGCGATGTGCCCCCGGGTAGTGAGGGTGTCTGGGTGTTGTGGGCCCAGCCCCCCCTCCTCGTCGCCCGGAAATTCTTCAAACGCCGCGACACCCACCGGGGCCCCCGCCGCCTCACCCCTCCAGCGGGCGAGATTGAACCGGGTGCTGAGCGTGTCTGGGTGTTCTGGGCCCAGCACCCGCTGCCGGTCGGCCAGCAGTTCTTCCAACGCCGTGACAGCACCCGCAGCATCCCCCGCC
>NZ_LLZN01000010.1 GCF_001509795.1 Streptomyces sp. NRRL WC-3605
CCGGCCGACGTGATCGACCGGGGCGAGGCCGGGGTGGACATCAATCTCGCGAGCTACTACTTCGAGAAGTACGACATCGGCCACATCATGGGGATGCTGGCCCACGAGATCGGCCTGCACCCGCTGGCCTCCCGGAACACGTCGATCCCCGACGAGGAGGAGATGTTCGCGGGCGTCCCGCTCGCCGTACCCGGTCTCACCGACCTGAAGACACCGCGCACGATGAGCACCGAGGGCGCCGGCCAGGCCGACCACATCATGGCCGCGTTCCCCAGCAGCACCCGCCACCGCGTCTACCGCGACATCGT
>NZ_LLZN01000011.1 GCF_001509795.1 Streptomyces sp. NRRL WC-3605
GTCCGGCGTCAGCTGGCAGGGGCACCTGGTGGGGCTGGTGGCCGGTGTGGCGGCCGCGTTCGTGCTGCGCCGCCCGGACACCGGCCCCCGCCGGGAACTGCCCCTCTGACGGGCGGGGGCAGACGGGCAGCCCGTGCACCTGCAGGTCCAGCAGCTCGCACAAGAACCGGGCGTTCCCGACGAAGACGTTGACGCTGAAGTACCCCCGGCTCAGCCGGGACCGGTCGTGCGGGCGCACGATCCAGTGCTCGTAGACGAAGGCACCGGACACGATCAGCGCGCCCAGCCAGAAGAACGCGCCGGCGCC
>NZ_LLZN01000012.1 GCF_001509795.1 Streptomyces sp. NRRL WC-3605
CGCGGCGACGGCCTCACGCGCGGACGCGGCGGGCAGGAAATCGGTGCGCACCCGCGCCGCCCCGTATCCGCACCGTCCGGACGGCTCGAAGGCCAGCGGGCGCACCCCGGCGTCCGCCAGGGTCCGGAGCACCACGCCGTCCGTACGGCCGATCTCGACGGCCAGGGCGCCGCAGTGGCCGGGCCTGGCCCTGGCCCAGGTCGCGGCGCCCCGGGTGGGCCAGCGGGGCCTGCCCCGCCTCGGCTGATCACCGCACCGATCCGCCGTACACCCCCGCAATCGCAAGACCAACGGAGAGAACATGCG
>NZ_LLZN01000013.1 GCF_001509795.1 Streptomyces sp. NRRL WC-3605
ACCCTCGCCAACCTCGTCATCAGCATGCACAGGCACATCGTCCCAGACGCCGAACCAGCACCCATCTACCTTGACCAGAGACATAGGGGCACCCCCCCGGAACATCCCGGGCCCCCGCCGCCTTGAAGAGCGTGGAGCGGACCGGCGCACGCCCCGGTGCCCCCTTGCGCGGGCGCGGGACAATGGACGATGGACCGGTTCGCCGCGGTGCGCGCCCGCGTGGGTGGGTATCGGTACCGGGGATCGGTGACGTACGAGGAGGACACGACATGGCGGAGCCCACGCCGCGCAGGAACGAACCGCGGCTACGCCCCGCGCCCCTGCTCTTCGAGCCCACCCAGGCGGCGGCCGACCCGGAGCACTTCTTCGACCTGGAGTCGATCGACGACCCGCGGGCCCTGCTGGCCCGGGCGACCGAGCTGACGCAGGCGTTCCGGGCGGCGACGGACCGCGCGATGGAGTTCCAGGCCATGGCGGCGGCCCAGCTCGCGGATCCGCGGCGGTTCGACCGGCTGACGACCGCCGACATCGCCGAGCGGGCCGAGTGGACCGAGGACTACGCGAAGAAGATGGTCGAGTTCGGCAGGGACCTGCTGCGCGGCGTGGAGGGCGCGGGGACCGTCGACCCCGTGTGACCGCACGCCGTGACCTCGATGACCCGGCATATGCCAGGAGGGCGGGCAAGATACCCGCTCACGCCCTCCCCTGTCCCGCCTTTCGGCAACCCAGCGATACGGACTGCTCACCGTCGGTAGATGTAGACGGCATGAGCAGCACACGGGACGCACTCTTCCAGGACGACCGCTGCGACGTCACCGGGGTCACCCGCGACGGCGCCGCCTGGCTCGCCTCCGCAGGAACGTATCCGCGCAGCACGCTCGCCCTCTGGCGGGAGCGCCCGCAGGCCCCGGTGGTCCTGCCGTGCGGTTCGGTCTTCGACGTCGTCAGCGCGCCCGCCGTCTTCGGGCGCCGCATGCTCGACCGGCTGTGGAACGACGGCCCGGGCTCCGGACCCGTCGCCGCCCATCGCGGGCGGCTGCTGATGTTCGCCGCTCCGGGCACCGCCCAGCGCCTGCCCTCCCTGCTGCGCTGGGAGGATTTCGGCCGCACGGAGGGCATTCCGCCCCTGCTGTGCCACGGCGCCGGCGACGCGGTGACCGTCCCCGCCGCGACCGACGCGCACACGTCCGCCGAGGCCCCGCGCGACTCCCGCTGGCTGGTGGCGCCGGACACCCGTAATCCCTGGTTACCGGGCCCGGAGGTGCTCCTCTGGGCGGCCGTGCGGGCGGCTCGGGCGACCGTGCGGATATCGATTTTTCCCCACGCGGATCAGGGTGCTAAGGTCTACGACGTCAGCAGGCGCCGCTAGCTCAGTTGGTTAGAGCAGCTGACTCTTAATCAGCGGGTCCGGGGTTCGAGTCCCTGGCGGCGCACAGACAGTGAGAAGCCCCTCGCGCGAGCGGGGGGCTTCTCACATGCCTGAGACAGGCTGCCCGGGCGCACCGTCCCACGCGGCGCGTTCGTGATCCGGTCGCGCGACCCCGGGCCGGGCGCGGGCGCTACCTCACGGTCGTGATCTTCACCGTCCACGCCCCCGAGACGGACCGCCCCTCCACCTCCACCCGCACCCCGTCCTCCGGCACGGTGAAGCTCTCGCCGAGCCCGACCGGCGCGTCCGCGAGCGGCGGATACACGGACTCCTCCCAGCACGCCTCGCTGCGCGGATGGGCGTCGACCACCTCCACGGACCCTCCGCCGGACTCGGTGTGGCTGCGCACCCGGTAGACCAGCACGCCCTCCCGGCACGCCTGGACGTCGTTGCCCGCCGGGCTGCGGACCTCGAAGGCCAGGGCGCTGTCGGCCCCGGTGCGGACGACGGCGAGCTTGATGCCGTTGCCCAGCCCGAACCCCGGGACCGTGCCGGGCGTGCCGGAGAACCCGGGCGCCCCGGCGGCGCCCACCGGCACCGGGACGCCCGCGCCGGCCGCCAGCGGCTCCAGGGTGAGCCGTGTCGAACCGGAGCCCATGCCCCGTACGCACACGACCTGCCGCGGGTCGAGCCAGCCCAGCTTCCACTTGTGCCAGGCGAACAGGTCGGGTGCCATCCCGAACTGGCTGCCCATCAGGTCCCAGTCCCCGACGTAGGTGTCCCAGTCGCCCTTGCCGTCCACCGGGCGGTGGTAGAGGTCCGGCAGGTCGAAGACGTGGCCGGTCTCGTGCGCGAGGACCAGGCGGTCCGGCGGATGGTTCTCGAAGACGGTGACGACCCGCCGGATGTCCGTGCCGTCGGCCCGCAGCGGCCGCTCCAGGTTGACGACCTTCGTGGCGTCGGAGTCGACGCCGGGCGCGTCCGGGTCGGCGACGAAGTACACGATGTCGTAGCGGGAGAAGTCCACCTCCGGGTCCGCCGCGGCGAGCGCGTCCCGCAGGTAGGCGGCCCGGTCGGCGGCCCGCCAGTCACGCTGTATGGCGTACGCCGTCGACGGCTTCGGCATGCGCAGCCAGTGCCCCATCGGGTGGGCGCGCAGGCTGAACCTGCCGTAGGAGGCGCGTTCGAAGAAGTGGCTGGTGGCCGGGAAGTGGTCGGCGGCCAGTTCGGCGGGCGTGGTCTGCGGCGGGGAGTCCGGGAAGGACAGGAACACCATCACCGCGTCCAGCTTCCGGGTGGGCCGCGGATAGGCGGCGTTCCAGGTGTCGAGGCCCTCGGAGTGATGGGCGTCGGTGCGGGCGAGGGCGCAGGGCGCCGCGTCGAACGGTTCGGCGGACGAGGGACCCGCGATCAGCGAGGTGGCCGCGAGCGCCGACATGGTGGTGAACACCGCGGCGGTGCTGCGCAGTCGGCGCCGGTCCCGCGGCAGGCCCGGCCCACGGAGCAGGGGGAACTGACGCGGCACGACGACCTCCGGGAGCGGTTCGCGGGACACCGCACCCAGCCTGTGTCGGATTGTCGTACTACGTCCTGTTCAGCTGCACCGGACGGGTGAGAGTGCTCAGGAACCGTCAGGGCGACACCCCGGTTCGCTCACGGAACGTCACAACTGGTCGAAGGCCCAAAGAAGCCGTCCACGTGCGGGCAGAAACGATCTGGCGCGAGCGCGGCCCGTGTGGGAACACTGGGCAGTAGGTGGAAGGCCTCTGAGCCAGCCTCTATGATCGGCACACTTTCCTGACACTTTCCTGCACGGACACGGCCCGGCGACCGGATCGCCACCCGGCCACCCATTCCGATGAGACCCATCCGAAGATCGAGTGCACTGCGGGAGCGAGCGGTGAGCGGAACGTCCGAAGGGCCGGCGCCCGCGGCAGACCTCATCGGGCCGGCCGTCACAGAGAGTGGTGAACTGCCGTCCCCCGGTACCGGCGGGCCGCCCTATGCCGCCGTCTTCCGCGCGGCGCCGCTGGCGATGGCGGTGGTCGACCGCGAGGGCCGGGTGACCGGGGCCAATCCCAGCTTCGCCGACCTGCTCGGCACCGGGGACGACGAGCTGGCCGGGTCGGTCGCCGCCGACCTGGTGGACCTCGCCTCCGACGCGCGCACCTGGCACGCGTACCGGGAGGTGCTGCGCGGCCGGCAGGCCGAACTGCGCTGCACGCGCCGCCTCAAGCACCCCGACGGGCGCTCGCTGTGGGCCCGGGTCACCGTGGCGCCGCTGCCCGGCGAGGAGGCGGACGCCGTGCTGCTGTCCGTCGCCGACATCACCGCCCACCGCGAACTCCAGGCCCGGATGCGGCACTTGCAGATGCACGACCCGGTGACCCGGCTTCCCAACCGCACCCTCTTCTTCGAACGGCTGTCGGCCGCGCTGGAGGTGGAGTCGTACGACGAGAGCGGCAGCACCGGACGGATCGGCCTGTGCTACCTGGACCTCGACGGCTTCAAGGCGATCAACGACACCCTCGGGCACCGCATCGGCGACAAGCTGCTGGCCGCCGTCGCCGAACGGCTCACGCGCTGCGCCGAGGAGGCCGGGCGCAGCCGGTCGATCCCGCCGCTGGTCGCGCGGCTCGGCGGCGACGAGTTCGCGCTGCTCGTGGAGGATTCGACGGGCACCGACCAACTGGCCGATCTCGCCGAGTCGTTGCTGGAGGCCGTCCGGGAGCCGTTCGACCTGCCCGGGCGGCGGCTGTCGGTGTCGGCGTCGATCGGCGTCGTGGAACGGCACGCGGCCGGCACCACCCCGACCGCCCTGATGCAGGCGGCCGACACCACGCTGTACTGGGCGAAGGCCGACGGCAAGGACCGCTGGACGCTCTTCGACCCCGAGCGCAGCGCGCACCTCATCACGCGTCAGGCGCTCGCCGCCACGCTCCGGCCGGCCATCGAGCGCGGGGAGTTCGCGCTGGAGTACCAGCCGCTGGTGAGCATGGAGGACGGACGGCTGCGCGGGGTGGAGGCGCTGGTCCGCTGGAACCACCCGCAGTTCGGTGTGCTGCCGCCGAATCGGTTCATCGGACTGGCGGAGGAGGACGGCTCGATCGTGCCGCTCGGCCGCTGGATCCTCGCGACGGCATGCCGGCAGGCCGTCGAGTGGCAGGCCGCGCACCCCGGCGAACCACCGATCTTCGTCAGTGTGAACGTGGCCGTGCGGCAGGTCTGGGACTCCGACCTGGTGACGGACGTGGCTCAAATCCTGGAGGAGACGCGTCTCGAACCCCGGCTGCTCCAGCTGGAGCTGACCGAGTCGGCCGTGATGGGCTCGGCCGGACGGCCGCTGCGGGACCTCCAGGCGCTCAGCGACATGGGCGTGCGCATCGCCATCGACGACTTCGGCACCGGCTACTCGAACCTGGCGTATCTGAGCCGGCTGCCGGTGTCCGTGCTGAAGCTGGACGGCGCCTTCGTCCGCGGCTTCCAGTACGAGGGCGACGACACGGCGGCGGTCACGCCGAACCCGGCCGACGAGGTGGTGGTCGAGGCGATGATCCAGCTCGCCCACCGGCTGGGCCTGACGGTCACGGCGGAGTGCGTGGAGACGCTGGCGCAGGCCTCACGGCTGCGGCGGATCGGCTGCGACACCGGCCAGGGGTGGCTGTACTCCCGGCCGGTGTCCCCGGACCGCATCTCCGAGCTGCTCGGCGTCAAGGTCTGACGGAACGGGTCAGGCCGCCGGCAACCCGTAGGCGCCGGCGATGAGTTCGTAGGAGCGCAGCCGGACGTCCATGCCGGGGGCGTTGCTGGTGAGCATCAACTCGTCGGCGCCGGTGCGCTTCTGCAGGTCGTCCAGTCCGGCGCGGACCTCGTCGGGCGTGCCGTGGACGACGTTGGCGTTCCAGGAGTCGGCGAAGTCGCGTTCCATCTCGGTGAACTCGTAGCGCTCCGCCTCCTCCACCGACGGGACGAGGCCGGGGCGGCCGGTGCGCAGCCGGATCATGCTGAGCGCGGCGGCCTTGAGCTGGCGCCGGGCCTCCTTCTCGTCGTCCGTGGCGAGGGTGCCGACGCCGATGAGCGCGTACGGCCGGTCGAGGACGCCGGAGGGCCGGAAGCTCTCCCGGTACAGGTCGAGCGCCGGGACGGTGTTGCGCGCCGAGAAGTGGTGGGCGAACGCGAACGGCAGGCCGAGGACGCCGGCGAGCCGGGCGCTGAACCCGGAGGAGCCGAGCAGCCAGACGGGCGGCCGGTGGGTGGACTGGACACCGCCGGGCGAGGTCCCCTGCACGGGGCCGGGGACGGCGTGGATCCGCCGGTAGGGGTGCCCGTCGGGGAAGTCGTCGTCGAGGAAGCGGATCAGTTCCGCGAGCTGCTCGGGGAAGTCGTCGGCGCCCTCGTTGAGGTGGTCCGTGCGGCGCAGGGCCGCCGCGGTGGCGCCGTCGGTGCCGGGCGCGCGCCCGAGGCCCAGGTCGACGCGCCCCGGCGCCAGCGCCTCCAGCGTGCCGAACTGCTCGGCGATGACCAGCGGCGCGTGGTTGGGCAGCATCACGCCGCCGGAGCCGAGGCGGATGCGCTCGGTGTGGGCGGCGAGGTGCGCGAGGATCACGGCCGGGGACGAGGAGGCCACGCCCGGCATGGAGTGGTGCTCGGCGACCCAGTAGCGGTGGAAGCCGCGCGCCTCGGCCAGCCGGGACAGCTCGACGCTGGTGCGCAGGGCGTCGGTGGCGGTGTGGCCCGCGCTGACCGTGACGAGGTCCAGCACGGACAGCGGCGTCGGTGCCGTGCCGTGTGCCGTGCCCCGGATCCCGTCGGCCCCGGTGTCGTCTGCGGCCACGTCTTCCTCCTGCGATATCGCCCTGCGGTGTGCGTAGGGCGGTAACAGGAGGGGGTCTCCGCTTTATTCCCTGGGCCGCGGCGGTCGCGGGACGGATCACACCTGCACGATCGGCTCCCGGGTGAAGAGCGCGCCCAGGGCCGGGGCGTGCACCCGGCGGTCGGTGAGCCGCAGCCCCTCCCAGACGGTGACCTGGTTGGCGGTGAGGACCGGCTTGCCGAGGGCCTCCTCCAGGGCCGGGACGTGGGAGGCGGTGTGCAGGGCGGTGTCCGGCAGGAGGACCGCCTCGGCGTCGGCGTGGTCGGCCTCCCGCGCCAGCGCGAACAGCTCCTTCTCCTCCCAGGTCGCGACCTCGGCCGCGGTGACGATCCCGGCGCCGCGCACCGCGACGACGTCCGCCCCGGCGGCCTGGAGGAACTGGGCGAAGAGCCCCGCCACGTCGTCCGGGTAGGTCGCGCCGACCGCCACCCTGCGCACCCCCAGCTCCCGCATCGCGTGGACGAAGGCGAACGACGTCGACGACGCCGGCATGCCCGCCGCCTGGGCCAGGGAGCGCACCTGGTCGTGGGCGCCCTCCCAGCCGTACACGAAGCTGCCGCTCGTGCAGGCCCACACGACCGCCTCGGCGCCGGTCAGCCGCAGCTCCTCGATGCCCGTCGCGAGCTGCTCGGCGGACCCCATCCTCAGCAGCGCGTCCACCCGGTGCGCGTCCTCACCGATGTCGGTGTGCACCACGTCGAGCCGGATGTCGCTGGCGAGCAGCTGCTCGACGCGCGGGTAGTCGTCCTCGGCGGAGTGGCCCGGGTAGAGGAATCCCAGTGCGGTCATGTCGGCCTTTCTGCTGGTCGGTGCTGACGTCGGGCTGCTACTGCTGTTCCTGTTCGGGCACGTCCGGCACGTCCGGGAGGACCGGGCCGCCGCGCGCCGCCGGATCGATCAGCGCCTGATACGGTCCCACCGCGCGGGTACCCAACCGGCGCAGCGCAGCCCACATCGTCACCTGGTTGGCCGAGATCACCGGTATGCGCAGCTCGGCCTCCAGCTGCGGGAGCACCTCGTAGGTGGGCAGATTGGTGCAGCTGATGAACAGGGCGTCGGCCGGCGCGCGCACGGCCCGGTGGGCCATCTCGGCCACCTCCCGGTAGGGCACCTTCCAGATGTGCCGGGTGAGCCCCATGTACGCGCACCCCGCGACGGCTACCCCGGCCTCCGCCACGTACTCCTCCAGGGACCGGGTCACCGACTCGGTGTACGGCGTCACCAGCGCCACCCGCCGGACCCGCAGCTCGGCCAGCGCCTCCAGCAGCGCCCCGGAGGTGGTCACCGCGGGCACCGCGCCGGCCCGGGTCATGGCCTCGCACATCGCGCGCTCGCCCGCGACTCCGCCGACGAAGCTGCCCGAGGTGCAGGCGTAGGCGACCACTTCGGGGCTGATGGCGGTCAGGGTGCGCACTCCGTCGCCCAGCGTCTCGTGCTCGCTGACCAGCCGCGCCAGATCGAGACCGACCTCGACCGGCACGAACGGTGTCCGTGTCAGATGCAGGGAGACCTCGTCCGGGACCCACCGCCACAGCTCCCGGTCCAGCGCGAAGTCGAAGGGGGCGACGACACCGACACCGCGTTGCGGGCGGGGTCCGCCGAGGAAGGAGATGTCCATGGCGTCCATGGCGGGCACCGTCCTCACTGCGAGATACGGCTGAGCAACGGACCGTGCGTGCGCCCGTGTTGACGAAGGTAGGTTCGGGTGCGAGCGTGGTCAAACCTCGCATGTCAGACGGCCCGTGACCCCCAGTGGAATCCGCGCGACCGCACCCGCACCCGCCCAGGAGCCGGCCCCGGCCCCGCCGCCCCACACCTCCGGAAGCGACCCCGCATGACCCCACCCGTCCCGTCCGCGTCCCGGCCCACGCTCCTCGTGCTCGACGCGGACCCCCTGCCCCGGCTGGGCCGTCTCACCGGACGCGTCCGCATCGAGCACGCGGACGCCGGCACGCTCGCCGACCGGCTCCCGCACGCGGACGTCCTGCTCGTGTGGGACTTCACCTCGCACGCCGTGCGCCACGCCTGGCCCGGCGAGGGGCCCCGGCCGCGCTGGGTGCACACCGCGAGCGCGGGCGTCGACCATCTGATGTGCCCGGAGCTCACCGCGTCCGACACCGTGGTCACCAACGCGCGCGGCGTCTTCGACCAGCCGATCGCCGAGTACGTGGCCGCGCTGGTGCTGGCGATGGCCAAGGACCTGCCGCGCACCCTGGACCTCCAGCGCGCCCGGGAGTGGCGGCACCGCGAGGGGCAGCAGGTGGCGGGCACCCGCGCGTGTGTCGTGGGCTCGGGTCCCATCGGCCGGGCGATCGCCCGCACGCTGAAGGCTCTGGACGTGACGACCGCGCTGGTGGGCCGGGTCCCGCGGACCGGCATCCACGGACCCGAGGACCTGGACCGGCTGATCGCGCGCGCCGACTGGGTCGTCGCGGCGGCGCCGCTGACCGGGCAGACCCGCGGGATGTTCGACCTGCGGCGTTTCGGCGTCATGCAGCCCTCGGCCCGGTTCATCAACGTCGGGCGCGGGCAGCTCGTCGTCACGGAGGCGCTGGCCGAGGCGCTGCGGAAGCGGTGGATCGCGGGGGCGGCGCTCGACGTCTTCGAGGACGAACCCCTGGGCCCGGACAGCCCGTTGTGGGAGGTGCCGGGGCTGCTCGTCTCACCGCACATGAGCGGGGACACGGTCGGCTGGCGCGATCGGCTCGGCACCCAGTTCGTGGAGCTGTACGAGCGCTGGGAGGCGGGCAGACCGCTGCTGAACGTGGTGGACAAACAGCGCGGGTACGTCCCCGGACGCTGAACCGCGCACGGACACGGGCCTGGAGGGCGCATGACGGAACTCGCCGGACTGACCGCCGTACAACTCCTCGACGGATACCGCACCGGGCGGTTCGACCCGGTCGACGCGACCCGCGCCGCGCTGGAGCGGGCCGAGCGGATCCAGCCACGGGTCAACGCGTTCGTCCGGCTGACGGCCGAGGAGGCCCTCGCGCGGGCCGCCGAGTCCGCGCGGCGGTGGCGGGACGGCACACCGGCCGGGCCGCTCGACGGGGTGCCGGTCACGGTGAAGGACATCCTGCTGACGCGGGGCGCGCCGACGCTGCGCGGCTCCCGGACCGTGCCGGAGCGGGGCCGCTGGGACGAGGACGCGCCGTCGGTGGCCCGGCTGCGCGAGCAGGGCGCCGTGTTCCTCGGCAAGACGACGACGCCCGAGTTCGGCTGGAAGGGCGTCACCGACTCACCGCTGTCCGGCGTCACCCGCAACCCCTACGACCTGTCCCGCACGGTGGGCGGCTCCAGCGGGGGCGCCGCCGCGGCCGTGGCGCTGGGCGCGGGACCGCTCGCCCTGGGCACCGACGGCGGGGGCAGCGTCCGTATCCCGGCGGCCTTCTGCGGTGTCTTCGCGCTGAAGCCGACGTACGGGCGGGTCCCGCTGTACCCGGCGAGCGCCTTCGGCTCGCTCGCGCACGTCGGCCCGATGACCCGGGACGCGGCCGACGCGGCGCTGCTGCTCGACACGATCGGCGTGCCCGACCCCCGCGACGGGTCGGCGCTCCCGACCGCGACCCGGTCCTTCGCGGCCGCCCTGGCGGACGGCGTGCGAGGGCTGCGGATCGCCTACTCGCCGACGCTGGGCGGCCAGGTGGCGGTTCGTCCGGCGGTGGCGACGGCGGTACGGCGGGCCGTGGAGCGGCTGGCGCACCTCGGGGCGTACGTCGAGGAGCGCGACCCCGACCTCACCGACCCGGTGGAGGCCTTCCACACCCTGTGGTTCTCCGGGGCGGCCCGGGTCGTCCAGCACCTCGGACCGCGCGAACGCGCCCTCCTGGACCCCGGACTGCGGGAGATCTGCGCCCTCGGCGCCCGGCACAGCGCGCTGGAGTACCTGGCCGCCGTGGACGCGCGCCGGGACCTGGGCCGCCGGATGGGCCGCTTCCACCTGTCGTACGACCTGCTGGTCACGCCCACCCTGCCGATCACGGCGTTCGAGGCGGGCGCGGAGGTGCCGAAGGGGTCCGGGCACCGGCGGTGGACCGGGTGGACGCCGTTCACCTACCCGTTCAACATGACGCAGCAGCCCGCCGCCTCGGTCCCGGTGGGCCTCGACGCCGACGGACTGCCCGTGGGCCTGCAGCTGGTGGCCGCCCGGCACCGGGACGACCTGGTGCTGCGCGCGGCGCACGCGCTGTACGAGGCGGGGGCGGCCGGAGTGCCGGCGCCGCCCTCCGCACCCGGCGGGTCAGAGCCTGCGGAAACGCAGTGACTCCCCGGCGGCCCCCGTCCGCCACAGGTCGTTGCAGCCGTCGGCCATCGCCTCCAGACCGTCCACGACCTGGCCCCAGACGATGCCGGGCACCCAGCCGACGTCACCGTTGAGGAGCAGGTTGTTGCGCTCGTAGAACAGGGCCAGGTCCACCACGGTCGTGCCGGGGCGGACCTCCCGGTCGTAGCCGTAGGCGGAGGTGCCGAGTTCGGCACCGGCGAAGGAGAAATAGCACAGATCGCCCGGAATGGGAGTGACGGTGGGGTTCTCCAGGGGTGGTTCGGTCTCCGCGAAGGGCGGGAAGAGGGCGTAGATCTCGTTGCGGGCGTACTTGGCGTGGTAGACGTCGCCGGACAGCGGGAGAGATTTCCAGACGGCTTCACAGGTGAGCGGCGCCCGGTCGTCGAGGAGTCGGGCCGTGCAGCTGATCCCGCGCTCGACCAGGGAGATCTCGAGGTATCGGTCGGCCATGTCCCCCATGGTCCCGCCCCGGTCAAGACCGCCCGACCGCCGAACGGGGCCGAAACTGGCCGGAATACCTCGCATCGCTTCGGGTAGCCGCGCCGCCATGGCTCCACCTAATGGGAACGACAGAGACACATCAGGGACCACACGCCGGTCGCTGCTCGCGGGGGTGGCGGCGCTCGGTGTGCTGGGGGCCGCGGGCTGCTCGCGCGTGGCCACCGCGTCGACGAAGGACGGCGGTGACCTGCTCGAACGACTGCGTGCGGCGGGCGTGGTCCGGCTCGGCATCGCCGGCGAGATACCCTTCGGATACATCGACAAGAACGGCGAACTGACCGGCGAGGCGCCGCAGTTGGCCAAGGTCATCTTCAAGCGGCTGGGCGTCGACCGGGTCCAGCCGGTCCCCACCGAGTTCGGCTCGCTCATACCCGGCCTGAACTCCCAGCAGTTCGACGTCGTCGCGGCCGGGATGTACGTGAACCCCGAGCGCTGCGAGCAGGTCATCTTCTCCGACCCCGACTACCAGATGCTCGACGCCTTCATCGTGCGCAAGGGCAACCCGATGGGCCTGCACGACTACAAGGACGTCGTCGAGAAGAAGGCCAAGTTCGCCACCGGCACCGGGTACGCGGAGATCGCGTACGCCGTCGAGGCCGGGTACGAGGAGAGCGACATCCTGATCGTGCCCGACCAGGTCGCCGGCCTGAACGCCGTCGAGGCCGGCCGGGTCGACGTCTTCGCCGGGACCGCGCTGACCACCCGCGAGGTCGTGAAGAAGTCCTCCAAGGCGGAGTCCACCGAACCCTTCAAGCCCCTCGTGGACGGCGAACCGCACGTCGACGGCGGCGCGTTCGCGTTCCGGCCCACCGAGACCAGGCTCCGGGACGCCTTCAACCGCGAACTGGCCGAGCTCAAGAAGAGCGGCGAACTGCTCCGCATCCTCAAGCCCTTCGGTTTCACCGAGGACGAGATGACGGATCTGACCGCGAAGGAGCTGTGCGGCGGATGACCTCGGGACTGTGGGAACTCGTACTGAAGGGCGTCTGGGTCACGATCCAGCTGCTCGTCCTCAGCGCGCTGCTGGCGACCGCCGTGTCCTTCGTGGTCGGCATCGCGCGCACCCACCGGCTGAAGTTCGTCCGCTTCCTGGCGGGCTTCTACACCGAGGTGTTCCGCGGGACCTCGGCACTGGTGATGATCTTCTGGGTGTTCTTCGTGCTGCCTCCGGCCTTCGGCTGGCAGCTGGTGCCGCTGTGGGCGGGCACGCTCGCCCTCGGCCTGACCTACGGCGCGTACGGCTCGGAGATCGTGCGCGGCGCCCTCGCCGCGGTCGACCCGGCCCAGCGTGAGGGCGGGATCGCGCTCAGCTTCACGCCCTGGCAGCGGATGCGGCTCGTCCTGCTGCCGCAGGCCGTGCCGGAGATGATCCCGCCGTTCTCCAACCTGCTCGTGGAACTGCTGAAGGGCACCGCCCTCGTGTCGATCATGGGCATGGGCGACCTGGCGTTCAGCGGCAACCTGGTGCGCCTCGCGCTCCAGGAGAGCGCGGAGATCTACACGTACATCCTGCTCATCTACTTCGTGATCGCCTTCGCCCTGACCCGGATGATGCGCGGCCTGGAGAAGCGGCTGAAGGCCGGGGTCGGCAAGGCGCCGAAGAAGGAGACCGCCGCCGTGCGCGTGCCCGAGGGAAGTGGTGTCTCGTGAAGTGGGACTGGAGCGCCGTCTCCGACTTCATGCCGTACTTCTGGGACGGTCTGCTGGTCACCCTGCAGATCCTGGTCCTGGGCTCGCTGATCTCGTTCGCGCTGGGACTGGTGTGGGCGCTGCTCATGCGGGTGCCCACGCGCTGGGTGACCTGGCCGGTGGGTGCCGTCACCGAGTTCGTCCGCAACACCCCGCTGCTGGTGCAGCTGTTCTTCCTCTTCTACGTGCTGCCCGAGTGGGGGATCACCGCCTCGGCGCTGACCACCGGCGTCTTCGCCATCGGGCTGCACTACTCGACCTACACCATGCAGGTCTACCGGGCCGGCATCGAGGCCGTGCCGGTGGGCCAGTGGGAGGCGGCGACGGCGCTGAACCTGCCGCTGCGCCGGACGTGGGCCGTGGTGATCCTTCCGCAGGCCGTCCGCCGGGTCGTGCCCGCGCTGGGCAACTACGTCATCTCGATGCTGAAGGACACGCCCCTGCTGATGGCGATCACCGTGCTGGAGATGCTCGGCGAGGCACGGCTGTTCGCCCAGCAGAACTTCCAGTTCACCGAGCCCCTGACGGTGATCGGCGTTGCCTTCATCGTCATCTCCTACCTGGCCTCCCTTGCCCTGCGAGCCCTGGAGCGACGCCTTGTCCACTGACACCCACGCCCCGTTCGAGAAGCAGCCCGAGAAGCCCGGGGGAGCCGGGGACGCCACCGCTCCGCGCAGCACCGGTGAGCTGATCCGCCTGGAGCGGGTCACCAAGCGGTTCGGGGACCACACGGTCCTGGACAACCTGGACTTCTCGGTCGACGCCGGCAAGCACGTCACCCTCATCGGCCCGTCCGGATCGGGCAAGACCACGATCCTGCGGCTGCTGATGACCCTGCTGAAGCCGGACGAGGGCCGGATCACCGTCGACGGGGACCAGCTGTACCCGGCCCCCGAGAAGCAGGTCCGCGAGATCCGCAAGAAGATCGGCATGGTCTTCCAGCAGTTCAACCTGTTCCCGAACATGAGCGTGCTGCGGAACATCACCGAGGCCCCGGTCACCGTGCTCGGCATGTCCAAGGACGAGGCGGAGGTGCGCGCGCGGGAGCTGCTGGAGATGGTGGGCCTGACCGACAAGTGCGACGCCCGCCCGACGCAGCTGTCCGGCGGGCAGCAGCAGCGGGTGGCGATCGCGCGGGCGCTGGCGATGCGCCCGCAGGTGCTCCTGCTGGACGAGGTCACCTCGGCCCTGGACCCGGAGCTGGTCGCGGGCGTCCTCGACGTGCTGCGGGACATCGCGCGCAGCACGGACATCACCATGCTCTGCGTGACGCACGAGATGAACTTCGCCCGGGACATCTCGGACCAGGTCCTGATGTTCGACTCCGGCCGCGTGATCGAGTCCGGCAGCCCGGAGAAGATCTTCAACGACCCCGAGAACGAGCGCACACGGGAGTTCCTCGGCGCTGTCCTGTGACGTCACCCCGGTCCCATGACCGTGGCATGTGCCAGAGTGCCGATGCCGCAGTTGAGGGGGCCGGAATCTCGTCAACGACCGCTCGCCACGGCCCCCTTGGCCGCTATCGTGAAGGGGACCGGCTGACCAGAACCCGCATCGGGAAGCAATGTGCGACCGCAGGGGGGACCGTGGCGCTGCAGCACGAGCCGACGACGCCGTACCACTCGGCACAGGACGCCCTGCGCGTCCTGGAGACGGTGGTCCGGCACGGCACCGGAGTCACCGGCACGGAACTCGCCCGGCACACGGGCATCGGCCAGGAGCGCCTGACCGGCCTCCTGCGGATGCTGCGCCGGGAGGGGTACGTCGAGCAGGTGACCGACGGGGCGTACGTCGCCGGGGAGGCGCTGGCCCGCCTCGGCTCCGCGGAGAGCCGGGCGCGGGCCCTGCGGGAGAACCTTCAGCGCACCCTGGACCGGCTGCGCGACTCGGTCGGCGCGGCCGTCTACGTCAGCCGGTACGTCGACGGGGAGATCCGGATCGACCAGTTCGCCGCCGGTCCGGCCACCCCCGTGGTCAACGAGTGGGTCGACTTCCGCTACTCGGCGCACGCCACGGCGATCGGCAAGAGCCTGCTCGGTCAGCTCGACCACAACGGGCGCCGGGACCATCTGTCCCGGCACAAGATGGCCCGGCTCACCTCGCGCACGATCACCAGCGACAAGGTGCTGCTGTCCCGCCTGGAGTCCCAGCCGCCGACGGTCCCGCACCTCGACCTGCAGGAGTACGCGGTGGGCACGGTCTGTGCGGCCGTACCGATCACGGCCGGTTCCTCGGTCGGCTGCCTGGCCCTGTCGCTCCCGGTACGCCACGCCCACCGCCTGCGCCAGGCGGCGGACGCCCTCAACCGCAACGCGGCCCCGGTGCTCCTGTCCCTGGCGATCTAGGTCCAGGAGGCACCGGCCCAGGTGGTCAGAAGCACCCCTCAGAACCGGGTATTATTTTCTTCGTCGCCAGCCGCGGGAGCAGTGAGAACGCGGTCGGCGCGAGTCATGCGCCGCTAGCTCAGTTGGTTAGAGCAGCTGACTCTTAATCAGCGGGTCCGGGGTTCGAGTCCCTGGCGGCGCACACCGGAAGGGCCTCTCGTGGGAGCGGGGGGCCCTTCGACATGTCCGCCCACGAATACGGCCTCACGGCGTCATCGTCACCCCGTCGATCACCACCATGTCGCCCCCGTCTCCCGTCTCCTCCCCGAAACCGAACTCGGCCGTCATCGACTGGTACGAGACCAGGAGGGTGACGCAGACCACCGCGGCCGCGCCGAGGACGGCCAGGGTCCCCAGGGTGGACGCCGCCAGACCGAGGCGGCCGGGCCTGCGGGCCGTGGCGGCGATCCTGGCGCCCTCCGTGTAGTGGACGGTGACGAAGTCGCCCTGCACCGTCGTCGCCGGGCCGCCCTCCTCCTCGAAGCGGACGACGCGGCCGTCGCGCGCGGTGAACTCGTACACGTGGTGCAGCGTCGTGTGCACCGAGGTGTCGCGCCCGCCCCCGTGCGTGGTCGTGAACGTCCGCAGACAGCGGCCCTCCGCCGTCAGCCCGCTGTTCCAGGCGGCGCGGATCTGCCACGAGCGGTGCGTCACGCGGAAGCCGATGAAGAGCACGACCGCCAGGATGAGGCAGGGCACGATGTAGAAGAGTGCGTCCATGACGATGGTCCCCCGAGGTCAAGGCGCCGGCCTCGAACGGCCGGCGTGGCAGGAACCTACCCACGCCGGCCGTGACCTTGACTCAAGGGAACCTCAGAAGCTGACGTCCGAGCACGCGTAGAACGCGTTGCCGGTGTCCGCGATCGTCCACACCGCGAGGATCACGTGGTGGCCGCTCAGCCCGGTCGGCAGCCGCCCGCTGTGCGAGAGGGTGGACGGCGGGCGCTGACCGTTGTACGGGACCGTGAAGAACGGCGTCAGGTTCAGGTCCGAGCGGGACAGGTTGTGGTTCTGGTTCCAGCCCTGCTTGGTGACGTAGTACCGGAAGTCGGTCGTGGCGTGCATGGCCGTGAACTGCCAGCGGAACGTGTAGTTCTGACCGCCGGTCACCCTGGTGGTGGGCCAGGCGGCCCCGGACGGCGTCTTGGGCGCGCTCAGCTGGCTGAACTGGCCGAGTCCGCCGTTGCAGATCTGCCCGTCGGCCGGTCCGCCGCCGGGGAAGCCCTTCGGGCCCTCGACGCTCTGCGGCTCCCACTGGATGGACCCGCAGTTGGCGACGGTGCCGTTCTGGCACAGCTTCTGACGGCTGACGGGGAGGTCGGTGTACCCGTGCCCGCTCGCGCCCTGGGTGGACAGGGCGAGGGCTCCGGCCGTGGTGAGTCCGAGCGCGGCGGCGTACAGCTTGGTCCTTCTGCGCATGCTGCTGCTCCTGGGAACGTGGGGGAGGTTCGGTGAGCTTGCAGGTCTAGACCAAGTCCCAGATTATTGCTGACGCTTGAACATGTCCATACCAATAGCGGGCCCTGTTCGACACCCCGTCAGCCCGCCGTCTCCCCCCGCCCCGAGCAGAACGCCACCGTCAGGTCCTTCACCAGCGCCTTGCGCTCGTAGTCGTCCAGGTCGACCAGGCCCCGCGTGGTCAGCCGGGTCACCGTGTCCTCCACCGAGTCCACGACCGACGTGAGCACGGTCGCCCGGTTCTGAGCGTCCAGCACCGCGATCCGGCGCCGGTTCATGGCGGCGGCCACCTCCGGGGCGTACTCCACCCGCAGCGGCCGTACCGAGAACACCTCGAGCCCCACCGCCCCGGCGTCCCGCACCACCAGCCGGGTCAGCGCGTCCCCCGACGCCTCCACCGCACCCCGGGAGGCACCCGGCGTCTCCACCGGCACCCGCGCCAGCGCCGCCTCCACGCACTCGCGCAGATACGACTCGTGGTCCTCGACCGCGAGCGTGGCCCGCGCGGTGTCCCGCACCCGCCACACCACCAGCACGACCGCCCGCAGCGCGACCCCGCTGCCGTCGGCCGCCTGCATCGGCTCGCTGCGCCAGTGCCGCAGCCGTACGTCGACCCGGCGGCGCAGCAGCAGCGGGTTGACCCACAGCAGGCCGGTGCGCCGCACGGTCCCCCGGTAGCGGCCGAACAGCCCCAGCACCCAGGCCCCGCCGGTCCGCCCGCGCGCCAGACCGCCGAAGCCGAACAGGCCGAGCGCACCGGCACCGGTGTACGCGGCCCACTGCGCCGGCCCGAGCCCCGCCCCGGCGGCCGCCGGCAGCCCGAGCGCGTGCACGGCCGCCGCGGGCAGCACCCCCGCCCACCAGGAGGTGGCCAGCGCCCCGGCCGCCGCGCACACCCCCGCGATCAGTCCGACCGCACCCGGCAGCACCCGGGCGGGCCGCTCCACCAGCTCCGGGTCGACCCGGAGGTCGGGGCGTGGCTTCGGCTGCACCGGCCGGCGCACTCGGGGCTGCTCCCCCGTGCCCTGCCGGCGGGCGACGACCGTCGGACGCAGCGGCACCGGCACCGGGTCCGCCTCGTCACGGAAGAGCAGATGGACGGGGATCTCGGTGGTCGACTCGTTCTGGATGAGCCGTGCGGGCCGCACGGGCGGCTCGGCCGGCCCGTCGAACCCGTCGGGCTCCGGGGTGTGGGACGTGGTCGTGGTCACGCGTTGCCTCCAGCCTCCGCGCCAGATGCGTCACAGGGAATGAGGGTGCGGCGCCCGGCGCGCGCACCCGGTGTCCGGACCGCCCCTCGGTCCGGTGCGCGCCTCGGCGCGCCGGGTCGGCTACGCGAACAGCCGCCGCCAGGTCTCCGGCCCCGGGTAGCCGTCCGCCGCGCCGCCCCGCCAGCCCTGGGCGCGCTGGAAGGCCTCGACGGCTCGCCGGTCGGCCTCGCTCCAGCGCGGCCCCGGCCCGGACCTGTAGTACGTGCCGAACCCTTTCTTCACCAGCCGCTCGCCGAGCCTGGTGACATGGGCGTTCTCCGCGCCCGGCCGGAACGCGGCCCGCCCCGGATAGCCGGCCACCCCGTGCGAGGCGGGCTGCTCCGGCGCGCCCGCCCCGCCCTGGACGTCCCTGCCCTTACCGGTGACCAGCAGCTTCCAGGTCGCCGGGCCGGGCAGCCCGTCCGCGTCCTGGCCCCGCCAGCCCTGGGCCCGCTGGAACGCCTGGGTCGCGCGGCGGTCGGCGTCGGTCCAGCGCGGGCCGGGGCCCGCGGTGTAGTAGCGGCCGGCGCCGCGTTCGACGAGCATGCGGCCCAGCCGGGTGACGTGCTTGTTGTTGGCCCCGGGGCCGAAGTAGGCCCGCCCCGGGTAGGGCACCGCACTCGCCGGTTCGGCCGGCCCCGCCGGCTGCTGCGGCTTCGGCTGCTCGGGCCCGGCGGTCTCCGGCTCCGCGCCCGCCGTGCCCTTCACCAGCCCCTTGTAGCGGTAGGCGACATAGCGGTCGGAGTGGCTCCAGTAGGCGTACGGCGTGGTCTGGCGGCGCGCATGCGGGGGCGCCGACTCGTAGGCGACGTAGGACGACTGGGTGTGGTCCGTCCAGCCGCCGAAGATCACGACGTGCGAGCCCTTCTGGGGGTCCGCCGGATTGTGGAACAGCAGGATGTCGCCGGGCTGGAGATCCTCCTTCTTGATACGGACGCCGTACTGGGCGAGGCTTCCGGTCCATTCGTTACCGGGCAGGCTCCAGGCCATCGAGACGAATCCGGAACAGTCCTGCCGGTATCCGTCCGACCAGAATTTGTACATGCTGTACGGCACCTTCGCCGCGACCCATTTCTTCGCCCGGTTGATGATCTCCGTACGGGTGGTGGCGGGGGTCTCCGTCGCGGTGGCCGGGGCGGCCGGCGCCCCGCCGGGACCGTGCAGCGGGGCTTTGCGGCCCTGCGGGGTGCTGGGCTCGTCACCTGCGGGGACGCCCGGCCGGTCGGGGGCCTGGGGGGCGGCCGCCGCGGCCGTGTGAGCGGCGGCGAGCGTGCTGGTCGCGGCGGCGGCGAGCACCAGGGCCCGGTAGGCCGCCGGGTGGCGGCCGGTCGTGGAATGCGGCAGGACACGCCGCCAGTGGACGCATCCCGGGCAGTCGCAGTCACTCGCCGGATCGAATTCCTCGAACACCGGAGTCCGAGTTTCCATGCGATTCCCTTCACACTCCAGACGGAACATTCCTCGGCTGTGCACCTCGACAGTTTCCCAACTGTCGCCGGGACCCGCATGTTGACGGTCCGAATGGTTTACAGGCCCCTCCTCCGGCCCCGGCGCCGCGCGGCGGGTGGTCGGGAGCACCGGCGAAGGTCATGTAGAGTGACGACGTCAGCAGGCGCCGCTAGCTCAGTTGGTTAGAGCAGCTGACTCTTAATCAGCGGGTCCGGGGTTCGAGTCCCTGGCGGCGCACAGACGGTCCGGAAGCCCCTCGCTCGCGCGAGGGGCTTCCGGCGTTCCCGCACCTTGTGTCCACGACTGTGTCCACGACGGCCACACGCGGCCTCCACAGCTGCCACAATGGGCGCGTATGACCGGTAAACACCGCGTTTCGCATCTTGCGATCATGCGGACCCGCGTAGAACCCTGGGGTGGGGTTTTTCACGATGCTGCGCATACGCGGCAGTTGGGGGGCAAGGAGCCGGTTGCCGGTTTTCCGGGGAGCAGGGGGCCCCGTTTCACGACCGCATGCCGAGGGGGGCATGATGCAACCGGAAGGTCGCGTTTCCATGTCTAACGTGTGGAAGATGTGGTGACCGCGGCCCGCCACTGATACGCCTGTGAAGGTCGAGGGGGATCGACACAGTCGTAAACGGAACCGACAGACACGCGGTGACCTGCGTGTGGGGGGATGACTCATGACGTCGACGCCGACGGGCGCCCGGCGGGACTTCGACCCGTCACAGACCACCCAGTTGAGGGTGCCGACGCACCGGACCGGGGCCTTTCGCCGGATAAAGAAGACGCTGCCGAAGTACGACTACGAGCACTACAGCCGGCTGGCCGGTCCCCTCACCCAGCCCGACCCGAACAAGCCGTACCGGGTCCAGTACCGCTCGCTGATCTCGCAGGAGCCGCACCGCATCCGGGTCGCCCTGATGCTGGCCGCGGCCCCGGTGCTCTCGCTGGTCCTGCTCTTCTGGCTGCTCCAGCCCGAGCACTGGACCGAGCGGGACTACCCGGCCTTCGACTGGCTGCCGGCGCTCGACATCGTGATGCTCGTCTCGATCGGCCTGATCGAGTTCTTCCGCTGCATGAACGTGCTCTCCAACGCGCACGCCACGCTGGTCGCCCGCGACCCGATCCCGGTGGTGCCGGAGACCGGCACGAGAGTCGCCTTCCTCACCTCCTTCGTGCCCGGCAAGGAGCCGCTGGAGATGGTGACCAAGACCCTGGAGGCGGCGGTCAAGCTGCGCCACCGGGGGCTGATGCACGTCTGGCTGCTCGACGAGGGCGACGACCCCGCGGTCAAGGAGGTGTGCGCCCGCCTCGGTGTGCGCCACTTCTCCCGCAAGGGCATCGCCAAGTGGAACCAGGCCAAGGGCCCGCACCGCGCCAAGACCAAGCACGGCAACTACAACGCCTGGCTCGACGCGCACGGCGACGACTACGACTTCTTCGCCTCCGTCGACACCGACCACGTGCCGCTGCCCAACTACCTGGAGCGGATGCTCGGCTTCTTCCGCGACCCGGACGTCGGCTTCGTCATCGGCCCGCAGGTCTACGGCAACTACGACAATTTCGTCACCAAGGCCGCCGAGTCCCAGCAGTTCCTCTTCCACGCCCTCATCCAGCGCGCGGGCAACAAGTACGGCGCGCCGATGTTCGTGGGTACGTCGAACGCCGTACGCATCAAGGCGCTGAAGCAGATCGGCGGCCTGTACGACTCGATCACCGAGGACATGGCGACCGGCTTCGAGATCCACCGCCACAAGAACCCGGCCACGGGCCGCAAGTGGCGTTCGGTCTACACTCCGGACGTGCTCGCCGTCGGCGAGGGCCCGAGCGCCTGGACGGACTTCTTCACCCAGCAGATGCGCTGGTCGCGAGGGACGTACGAGACGATCCTCAAGCAGTACTGGAAGGGCTGGTACTCGCTGCCGCCGAGCAAGCTCTTCAACTACACGATGATGATCATCTTCTACCCGATGTCGGCCCTCAACTGGATCCTGGCCGCGCTGAGCTGCGCGCTGTTCCTGGGCCTGGGCGCCTCCGGCGTGAACATCGACCCCACGATCTGGCTGATGCTGTACGGCAACGCCTCGGCCCTCCAGATCGGCCTGTACGTCTGGAACCGCCGCCACAACGTCTCGCCGCACGAGCCGGAGGGCTCCGGCGGTGTGGCCGGCATGGTGATGTCCGCGCTGTCGGCGCCGCTGTACGCCAAGGCCCTGATCGACTCGGTGCTGCGCAAGAAGAGCAAGTTCGTGGTCACGCCCAAGGGCGACTCCGCGAGCCCCGACCGCTGGTTCGGCACGTTCCGGTACCACTGGTACTTCATCGCGATCTTCGGTGCCTCGATCACGGCGGGATTCGTCTACGGGCACTCCCACCCGGCGATGATCATCTGGGCGACGTTCGCCATGCTGATCACCGCGACGCCGATCTTCGCCTGGCGCTACATGCTGCGGCAGGAGAAGAAGAAGCCCGCCGCGCACGCTGCCCGGCCCGCCGGGAGCGGGCAGCAGGACGCGGCGCCGGCAGCCGGCCCGGCGGTGCCGTACCAGCCGCAGCCGCTGCCCTCGCACGCCACCCCGCACGCGCCCCACGGTCAGCAGAAGCCGACCTGGGCCGCGCAGGGCGGTGGCGGCAACGACCAGACGATGCAGATCGCCCTTGGTGGACTTGGGGGACGTAAGGAATGAAGGACCGTGCAGGCCGCCGCCGCGCCCGTCGACTCGCGATAGGCACGGCGGTGGTGCTCGCGCTGGCCGGAATGAACGGGCCGTGGCTCTATCGCGTCGGCACCGAGAAATACCACCAGTACCAGATCAACAGACCCGAGTACAAAGCCGCGAACGGCAAGTGGGAGATCGTCGAGTTCCCCGAGGAGTACCGCCAGAACACGATCCACGCGGCGCTCCTGCACACCGGCAAGGTGCTGCTCATCGCCGGCTCGGGCAACAACCAGGACAACTTCGACGCGAAGCAGTACGACACCCGGATCTGGGACCCGGTCAAGGGCACCATCAAGAAGGTGCCGACGCCGAACGACCTGTTCTGCACCGGCCACACCCAGCTGTCCAACGGCAACCTGCTGATCGCGGGCGGCACCAAGCGGTACGAGAAGCTCAAGGGTGACGTCACCAAGGCCGGCGGCCTGATGATCGTCCACAACGAGAACCCGGACGAGCCGATCACGCTGCCCGCGGGCACCAAGTTCACCGGCAAGGAGAACGGCAAGACGTTCGTCTCCAAGGACCCGGTGCTGGTGCCGCGCGCCAAGAAGGTGTTCGACAAGGTCACCGGCGAGTTCCTGCGCAACGACCCCGGTCTCGGCCGGATCTACGTCGAGGCGCAGAAGCAGGGCACCAAGTACGAGACGGGAACCCAGGACAACTACCGCATCCAGGGCCTGTCGGGCGTCGACGCGCGCAACACCTACGGCATCGCGCAGAAGCTCGCCCTCGACAAGAAGGACTTCCAGGGCATCCGGGACGCCTACGAGTTCGACCCGGTCGCCGAGAAGTACATCAAGGTCGACCCGATGCACGAGGCCCGCTGGTACCCGACGCTCACCACCCTGGGCGACGGCAAGATCCTCAGCGTCTCCGGCCTCGACGACATCGGTCAGCTGGTGCCGGGCAAGAACGAGGTGTACGACCCGAAGACCAAGAAGTGGACGTACCTCGACAAGACCCGGCAGTTCCCGACGTACCCGGCGCTGTTCCCGCTGCTGAACGGCAAGATCTTCTACTCGGGTTCGAACGCCGGCTACGGACCGGACAACGTGGGCCGTGACCCGGGCATCTGGGACGTGGACACCAACAAGTTCACCAAGCTGCGCGGCCTGAGCGACGCCAAGCTGATGGAGACGTCCGGCACCGTGCTGCTCCCTCCCGCGCAGGACGAGAAGTACATGGTGATCGGCGGCGGTGGCGTCGGCGAGTCCAAGGAGTCCAGCGAGAAGACCCGGCTGATCGACCTGAAGGACGACGACCCCGCCTTCGTGGACGGGCCGTCGCTGGAGAAGGGCACACGCTACCCGCAGACCTCGGTGCTGCCGGACGACTCCGTGCTGGTGTCCGGCGGTTCGGAGGACTACCGGGGCCGGGGCGACTCCAACATCCTCCAGGCGCACCTGTACCGGCCGGGCGCCAAGGAGTTCGACCGGGTGGCCGACCCGCTGGTGGGCCGCAACTACCACTCGGGCTCGATCCTGCTGCCCGACGGGCGCGTGATGTTCTTCGGCTCGGACTCGCTCTACGCCGACAAGGCCAACACCAAGCCGGGCAAGTTCGAGCAGCGCATCGAGATCTACACGCCGCCGTATCTGTACCGGGACGCTCAGCCGTCGCTGTCGGGCGGCCCGCGCACCATCAAGCGCGGCGGGACGGGCACCTTCACCTCGCAGCACGCCTCGGCCGTGAAGAACGTACGGCTGATGCGGCCGAGCGCGTCCACGCACGTCACGGACGTGGACCAGCGGTCGGTGAAGCTGGACTTCCGGGCGTCGGGCGACAAGCTCACGGTGACCGTGCCGACGAACCGCAACCTGGTGCCGTCGGGCTGGTACATGCTCTTCGTGACGGACGACCAGGGCACGCCGTCCAAGGCGCAGTGGGTCCGGGTGCCGTAGCGCTCCCGTGGCCGTACGGACGACGGCCCCGCACCTTTCGAGGAGGTGCGGGGCCGTCGCGTTCAGCGGGTCACTTGCCGGCCCGGGCCAGTCCGAGGGCGTACTTCGCCCACCACTGGCCGGCCTTCGGGCCGCCCTTGCACTCGCCGTCCGACTCTCCGGGGCGCTTGACCCAGACGAACGCGTCGACCAGCGGGTCCGGCGTCTTCGTCGTCGGGGTCTCGCCCAGGGCGCGGCCCGGCGGGTTGCACCAGCGCTCGTTCGGGTCGCCGCCCGTGTAGGGGCCGTTGCCGTTGCGGCTGGTGTCCACGACGAACGGCTTCCCGCCCACGCGGGTGGAGAGCTGCTTGCCGTACGCGATGGAGTCCTTGGTCGTGTAGAAGTTCGAGACGTTCACCGCGAAGCCGTCGGCCCGGTCGACGCCCGCCCACTTCAGCGGCTCGAAGATCTGGTCCGGGTGCCCCCAGCCGGCGTTGCCCGCGTCGAGGTAGACCTTCGTGTTCTTCAGCGACTTGAGCTTGGCGATGGCGCCCTTGAGGAGGTCGTAGCGCTCCTCGTGGAACTCGTCCGGGGTGCAGCCGTCCACCAGGTGAAGCACGGCGTCCGGCTCCAGGACGATCGTGGCCCCCCGGTCGCCGATGCCCTTGGCCACCCCGTCGATCCACTCCCGGTAGGTGTCGCCGTCGGCGGCGCCGCCCTGCGAGTACTGGCCGCAGTCGCGGTGCGGGATGTTGTAGAGGACCAGCAGCGCGGTGCGGTCCGCCTTGGCGGCGGCCTCGGTGTACCCGCGCGCCTCGTCCTCCGGGTTCTCCGGGCCGATCCACTCGCCGGTCGGCTGCTCCGCGATCTTGCGGATCTGCTCGGCGTCCTCCTTCTTGCCGTCCTTCTCGTACGCGGCCACCTGCTCGGCCGCGTTCCCGTCCGGGTTCACCCAGAACGGGTTCCTGTCCTTGGGCTGTTGGCTGATCCGGGCGGCGTTCTCGCCGTCCGGTGTGTCGCCGTCCCCGGAGGAACATCCCGCGATCAGCAGTGCCGCCCCCAGCAGCACGGCCGACGTGCGCGCACGAGCGACCCCCCAGGCCCCCCTCTTCTGGTACATCCAGCTCCCCCTCGGGTGCACTCTTCCGAGGCTCAATCCTGACATACCCGGTGGCGGGCCACGTGAGGTCCACGTGCCCCTCGCCGGGGCTACTCGCGGCCGGTGAGATAGGCGGATACGACGAGGTTCGCGGAGTACGTCCGGGTGGCCCGGTCGAAGGTGCCGGCGCAGGTGATCAGGCGCAGTTCGGCGCGGCCGGGGCGGTGCGGGCCGTACACCCACCCGGCGTCGAACTGGTCGCGCTCCACCGTCCGGACGTCGTCCACGGTGAACTCGGCGACCCGGCCGCTCGCGCGCAGCACCCGCACCCGGGCGCCCGGCCGGAGCGCGGCGAGCCGGTGGAAGACCGCCGGGCGGGTCTCGGTGTCGGTGTGACCGACCATCAGCGCGGCCCCCTCGGCCCCGGGTGCCGGCCCGGCCGCGTACCAGCCGATGGCGGCCGCCTGCCGGTACGGGGGCGGGTCGACGGCGCCGTGCGCGTCGAGGCCGCGGGCGACGACGGGGGCGCGTACGCCGAGCGCCGGGATCTCGACCCGCTGCGGCAGGGCGTCGGCGAGGGGCCGCGCCGCGGGGGGCAGCCGTACGTCGGGCGGCGGGCCGGCGGGGATCGGCGTGCCCGCGGCGGGCGGGGAGGACGGGTGCGGCCGCACGTCCGTGACCTCCCAGCCCCACAGCCACAGTCCGAGCAGCAGCGCCACCCAGACCGTGCCGGTGAGCAGGCGGCCGCCGAGGCCGGTGCGTTCGCGTGCGGTCACGGTCAGCGGGGGCGCCGGCTGCGGCGGGCGCTGCGCAGCGCCACGGCGGTCGCGGCGACGCCGGCGAGGACGAGTCCCGTCACGGTGTGCGCGGTGCCGGGTCCGGCTTCGCGGGCGTCGACCATGGCGAGGCGGGTGGCGCCGCCTCCGCCGGCCCGGACGGGGGCGGTCGGGCTGGCGGCGGGCGAGGGCGGGGCCCCGTGGCGCTGGGCGCCGGCCGGGCCTGCCGCGCGGCGGGCGACGGTGACGGAGCCTGTGCGGGTGGTGTCGCCGCAGCGGACGCGCACGTCGTAGCCGCCGTCCTTCGCCGTGGAGCGGACCCGGCTCTCCCCGCCGAGGGCGCCGTCCTCACCGACGGTCAGGGCGGCGTCGGCGACGAACGCCGGGGAGGTGGCGGTGGCGGTTCGGCCGGGGCATCCGCTCACCCGGAGGGCGACGTCGTCGCCGGGGGCGGCGGTCGAGGGGCCGACCGAGACACCCCCGTCCGCCGCGTGGGCCGCCGGGACGGCGCTCACCGCCCCCAGGGCGGCGAGCGCACTCAGGGTGACGCGCAGTGATCCCATCGTGAACCTCCAGATACAGGGAGGCTCCCCCGGTGAGGCGGGCCCCGCATCCTGGGCGGGGCCCGCATTGCTCCATCCGGGTCGGATCAGGCCCGTACGGCGTTTCAGATCCGCTCGACGAGGTCCGCGATCGAGTCGACGACCTGGGAGGGCCGGTAGGGGAAGTTCTCCACGTGCTCGGGGCGGGTCAGGCCGGTGAGCACCAGGAACGTCTGCATCCCGGCCTCCATGCCGGCCAGGACGTCGGTGTCCATCCGGTCGCCGATCATGGCGCTCGTCTCGGAGTGGGCACCGATGGCGTTCAGTCCGGTCCGCATCATCAGCGGGTTGGGCTTGCCCGCGAAGTACGGCTGCTTGCCGGTCGCCTTGGTGATCAGCGCGGCGACGGCGCCGGTCGCCGGCAGCGGCCCTTCGGCGGACGGGCCGGTCTCGTCGGGGTTGGTGCAGATGAAGCGGGCCCCGTCGTTGATGAGCCGGACCGCCTTGGTCATGGCCTCGAAGGAGTAGGTGCGGGTCTCGCCGAGGACGACGTAGTCCGGCTCGTGGTCGGTGAGGATGTACCCGATGTCGTGCAGCGCGGTGGTCAGGCCCGCCTCGCCGATGACGTACGCCGACCCGCCGGGCCGCTGGTCGTCCAGGAACTGGGCGGTGGCCAGGGCGGACGTCCAGATGTTCTCCAGCGGCACGTGCAGGCCCATGCGGTTCAGGCGGGCGTGCAGGTCGCGCGGGGTGTAGATCGAGTTGTTGGTGAGGACGAGGAAGGGCCTGCCGGATTCGCGGAGCTTCGTGATGAACGCGTCCGCGCCGGGGATGGGGACGCCCTCGTGGATGAGCACACCGTCCATGTCGGTGAGCCAGGACTCGATGGGCTTGCGGTCTGCCATGGTGATGTGACTCTCCTGGCCTGCGTGCGGAGACGGGCTGCGGGCGCCGGAACCACGCCGTACCGGCGGCTCCAGCCTAGTCAGGACCGGTCGGCCCCGACCCGCCGATCATGCGTGACCGGCCGCCGCCGGGGGAAGGCCCGTGCCGCGTGCCCGGCTCCGCGGACCTGCGGACCTCAGCGGCGCTTGCGGGCGATCAGGAGGGTGGCTCCGGCGAGCAGGAGGGCCACGGTGGTGGTGAAGGTGACGCCGGGCGGGGAGGTGAGGCCGGTGCGGGCCAGTTCGTCGGCGAGGGTGAGCCGCTCCCGCGGGGTCTCGCCGGGGGACGGGGAGGCGTCCGGGTCGGCGGGCACGGCGGAGGCGTCCCGGTCGCCGGGGTCGCTCGGACCGTCCGTGGCGTCCGTGCCGTCCGGGGCCGGGCTTCCGGACGGGTCGTCCTCGTCGGCGGGGGCGCCCTCGACGGTGAACCGGTAGTCGTCGGACTGGCCGACCCAGTCGCCGTCGCCGTCGTGCCGCTGGACCACGGCCGCGTTGGCGGTGACCTCGTTGGGTACGGCGTCGGAGGTGAACGCGAGCCGGACCTTCACGGTGACGGTCTTGCGGGGGCCGACGGTGAAGCCGGGGAAGCCGTCGAAGGCGCCGACGAGCTCGTCCTGGTCGGTGGCCTCGAAGCGGACCCGGCGGGGCCGGTCGTCGCGGCCGCCGGGGTGGAACTCCAGGCGCGGCTGGGACGGGGTCAGGCCGCGCTTGTCGTCGACGAGGACGACGACGGGGTGGATGCCGGTGCAGGTGCGTCCGGTGCGGTTCCTCAGGTCCAGGTACCAGGTGCCGGATCCACCGCCCGCCGTGTACGTCTTCGGCCCGCCGTGCAGGCGGGTGGCCAGCGGGAAGGTCCCGCCGTCGCCGGCGCAGCCGGGCGCGGCGGGTTCCGCGCCCGCCGGGGGTGCGACGGCGACGAGGGCGGCTGCGGCGAGGCAGAGGGCTACGGGTGTGTGCAGTCGCATGAACACATGACCATGCCGGTCGGGAGGGCCTTTCGGGCGATGCCGTCCCGTACGGACGCGCGGGACCGCCCGATCGGCGCAGGACCGCCGCCCGGCCGGGCGCGGCCCGCCCGGGTCACCCCTCGCCCTCCCGAGCCGTCGCCCGCCCCGAGCGACGGGTGTGCGCCGCCACGCCGTCGGACGCGGCCCGCCCGGGTCACCCCTCGCCCTCCCGAGCCGTCGCCCGCCCCGAGCGATGGGTGTGCGCTGCCACGCCGTCGGACGCGGCCCGCGCGGGTCACCCCTCGGCACGCCCGAACAGGGGTGCGAGCAGCAGCTGTGCCGCCCCCTCGGCGACTCCGTCGCCCGCGCCGGGGGCGAGCCGTACGGGAACGGTCTCCTCGCCGGCGCGCCGGGCGCGGGCGTCGAGGACGGCGGCGACCCCGTCGACGAAGGTGTCCGGTGCGGCGGCGACCGTGCGCCCGCCGAGCAGCACGAGGTCGACGTCGAGCAGCGCGACCAGGTTGCCCGCGGCGGTGCCGAGCACTCTGGCCGCCTCCGCCGTGTCGCCCCGGGCGACGGCGGCCAGGCACAGGGCCTCGACGCAGCCCCGGTTGCCGCATCCGCAGGGCGGGCCGTCCAGCTGGACCACCTGGTGCCCGAACTCCCCGGCCCCGGTGCGGGTGCCCCGGTGCACGGTCCCGCCGATGACGAGCCCGCCGCCGAGGCCCGCCCCGAAGTGCAGATAGGCGAAGGAGGCGCCGGCCGTCTCCGCGCGGCCGACGGCGAGGGCGAGGGCGGCGGCGTTGGTGTCCTTGTCCACGACGACGGGCAGCGACAGGCGCCGCAGGAGCACGCTGCGCAGCGGGAAGCCGTTCCACTCGGGGAACCCGGTGACGCGGTGCAGGACGCCGCGCCGGTGGTCGAGCGGACCGGGCAGCGCCACTCCGACGCCGAGGACCGGGCCCGGCCGCGCGGCCCCGGACACCAGGCCCGTCACCTCGGTCACCAGCCGGTCGACGACGGTGTCCGCACCGGCCCCGAGATCCAGGGCGGCGCCGCGCCGGGCGACGACGGTGCCGGTGAGATCGCAGAGCACGGCCGTCAGCTCGTCCCGGTCGAGGTGCACGCCGACCGCGTGCCCGGCCTCGGGGACCAGCCGCAGCACGGTCCGCGGCTTGCCGCCGGTGGAGGCCCGTCGGCCCGCCTCCGCGGCGAGGCCCTCCTCCCGCAGCCTGGCCGTGATCTTGCTGACCGCCTGCGGGGTGAGCCCGGTGCGCTCGGCGAGTTCGAGCCGGCTGATGCCGCCGGGGCCGGCCGTGCGCAGCAGATCGAGCACGAGCGCGGTGTTGTGGCTGCGCAGGGCGCCCAGGTTCACCCCGCCGGCCCCGCCTTCCGTCCTGTTCACGTCTCCCATTGTCCCCGGCGCTTGCACTTTGGCAACAGCGTTGCCAAAGTGGGTCGTATGAGTGCTACTCCCCTCCGCGTGGGCCTCGTCGGCTACGGACTGGCCGGCTCCGTCTTCCACGCCCCGCTGATCGCCACCACCGAGGGTCTCGCCCTCGACACGGTGGTCACCTCGAACCCCGAGCGGCAGCGGCAGGCCCGCGCCGAGCACCCGGACGTGCGTGTCGCCGCGTCGCCGGACGAGCTGCTCGCCCGCGCCGGCGAGCTCGACCTGCTCGTCGTCGCGTCGCCGAACAAGACGCACGTCCCGCTCGCCACCGCCGCCCTGGAGGCGGGCCTGCCGGTCGTCGTGGACAAGCCGCTGGCCGGCACGGCGGCCGAGGCGCGCGGGCTGGCGGCGCTGGCCGAGGAGCGCGGCCTGCTGCTGTCCGTCTTCCAGAACCGCCGCTGGGACAACGACTTCCTCACCCTGCGCCGCCTCCTCGACGACGGCGAGCTGGGCGAAGTCTGGCGCTTCGAGTCCCGCTTCGAGCGCTGGCGTCCGCAGACCAAGGGCGGCTGGCGCGAGTCCGGCGACCCCGCAGAGATCGGAGGTCTGCTCTACGACCTCGGCAGCCACGTCGTCGACCAGGCCCTCGTCCTCTTCGGCCCGGTCACCCAGGTGTACGCCGAGGCGCTCGTCCGCCGCTCCGGCGCCGAGGCCGACGACGACACCTTCCTCGCCCTGACACACGCCAACGGCGTCCGCTCGCATCTGTACGTCTCCGCCACGACCGCGCAGCTCGGCCCCCGTTTCCGGGTGCTCGGCTCGAAGGCCGGGTACGTCAAGCACGGCCTGGACCCGCAGGAGGCGGAGCTGCGCGAGGGACGGCGGCCCGGCGACGGAGCCGGCTGGGGCACCGAGCCCGAGGAGCTGTACGGACGGCTGGGCGCCGGCGAGTCCCCGCTCACGGGCGGCGGCACCGCCGTCCCGACCCTGCCCGGCGACTACCCCGCCTACTACGCGGCCGTCGCGGCGGCCCTGCGCGACGGCGGCCCCAACCCGGTGACCGCTCTGGAGGCGGCCGCCGCCCTGGACGTACTGGAGGCGGCGCGACGCTCCGCCCGTGACGGAGTGACGGTGACCCTGTGACGCACACGAGCGGACCGACCCCGAAGTCCCAGCCCGAGCTCACGCCCTCGCTGGAGGAGCTGGAGGCCCAGGAGCGGCGCCTGGTCTTCACCCGGTTCACCCACGAGGACGCGTGGGCGCTGGGCTCCCTGCTGGTGGAGCTGGCCCGGGAGCGCCAGGCGCCGGTCGCGATCGACATCCACCGCGCCGGGCAGCAGCTGTTCCACGCGGCGCTCGCGGGCGCCACGCCCGACAACGACGCGTGGATCGCCCGCAAGCGCCGGGTCGTGGAGCGCTACGGCGCCTCGTCCTACCTGGTGGGCGCCCGGTTCCGCGCCAAGGGCACGACGTTCGAGGAGTCCTCGCGGCTGGACCCCGACGTCTACGCGGCCCACGGCGGCTCGTTCCCGATCACCGTGGAGGGCGCCGGGGTCGTCGGCGCGGTCACGGTGAGCGGACTGCCTCAGCTGGCGGACCACCGGATGGTGGTGGAGGCGCTGGAGAGCTTCCTGGCGAAGGGGTAGGACCCGGGACCGTGTGGCGGGTGAGACTCCGGGACCGTGTGGCGGGCGCGCCACACGGTCCCGCCCGTCAGGCCTGCTCGAACTCCTGCCGCTGCCGGCCGAGCCCCTCGATCTCCAGCTCCACCACGTCCCCGGCCCGCAGGTACGGCTTCGGCTCGGGCCGCCCCAGCGCGACCCCGGCCGGCGTCCCCGTGTTGATGACGTCACCGGGGTAGAGGGTCATGAAGTGGCTGACGTACCGCACGACCTCCCCCACCGGGAAGATCTGCTCGGCCGTCGTGCCGTCCTGCTTCAGCTCGCCGTTGACCCACAGCCGCAGCGCGAGACTCTGCGGGTCGGGCACCTCGTCGGCCGTCACCAGCCACGGGCCCAGCGGGTTGAACGTCTCGCAGTTCTTGCCCTTGTCCCAGGTGCCGCCCCGCTCGATCTGGAACTCCCGCTCGGACACGTCGTGCGCCACCGCGTACCCGGCGACATGCGCGAGCCCCTCCTCGGCGGACTCCAGATAGCGGGCCGTACGGCCGATGACGACCGCCAGCTCGACCTCCCAGTCCGTCTTGGCCGACCCGCGCGGCACCAGGACGGTGTCGTCGGGGCCGACGACGGTGTCCGGCGCCTTGAAGAAGACGACCGGCTCGGACGGCGGCTCGGCACCGGTCTCCCGGGCGTGGTCGTGGTAGTTGAGGCCGATGCACACGATCTTGCCGATCCGCCTGAGCGGCGGCCCGATCCGCAGCCCCTCCGGGTCCAGCGCGGGCAGCTCGCCCGTGCCTGCGGCGGCACGGACGCGACCGAGCGCCTCGGGGTCGGCGAGCAGCGGTCCGTCGATGTCCGGGACGAGACCCGACAGGTCCCGCAGGGTCCCCTCGGCGTCGAGCAGCGCGGGCCGCTCCGATCCGGCCGTACCGACGCGCAGCAGCTTCATGGTCACAATCTCCCTCGATCGCGGGGCGCCCGCCGACGGGTGCAGCCATCGGAGGACTGGTCGATCGTCCAAGCTGCGCGGGCAGTCCGCAAGACCCGGTTCACGTACTGGACCGGACGCCGGGTCCGGGTCATCGGTAGAGAGCGGCGCGCTCGACGGCGCTCCACGTCGTGCTGGTCACCACGTAGAGGGCGGCGGCCAGCGGCACCACGGCGACGGTGAAGAGGGTGAGGAAGGACATGAACGGCATGACCCTGCTCATCGCCCCCATGCCGGGCACGGCCTGCCCGTCGGCCACGGGCGCCACCGGGTTCGCGGCCATCATCCGCTTCGTACGCCGGTAGTTGAACGCGGCGACACCGGCGACCAGCAGGAACAGCACGAGGTACACGAGCCCGGCCGGGCCGAGGGCGCCCCCGTCGCCGAGCGCGTCGGCCCAGCGGTCACCGAGGGGCGCGGCGAACAGCTGGTGGGACAGCAGCTCGTTGGCGTGGCCGCCGATCGTCGTGTTGGAGAACAGGTGGTACAGCAGGAAGAAGGCGGGCAGCTGGAACAGGCCCGGCAGACAGCCGGCGAGCGGGGACACCTTCTCCTCGCGGTGCAGCTCCATGACGGCCCGCTGAAGCCGCTCGGGGTCGCGGCCGTGCTTCTTGCGCAGCTCGGCGAGCTTCGGCTGGAGTTCCTGGCGCGCCTTCTGACCCCGTGCGGCGGCCCGGGACAGGGGGTGCACGAGGAGCCGTACGAGGGCGGTGAACAGGACGATCGCGGCGGCGGCCGCGGTGGCGCCGAACAGCGGGGTGAGCAGGTCGGCGAGCCGCTGAACGACGTCGGCGAAAACGGACATGGGTGAGCCCTCCGTGGGTCTCGTCGTGCCGGGGTGGGTGGATGCCGGTGGACGGCATGGCGGCATGACGACCCGCGTCGGGTCACATCAACGGCTGAGGGAAAGGAGGGTGTGCCCTACGCGAAGGTCGTCGCGAGGGCGTGCCCGGGTGCCCTGGGCCGTGGCCGGCCGGAGGCGTCGGGGTCGCGTTGGGGCAGGAAGGCGGTGCGCCGGGCCCGGTCTCTGATGGCCGTCCGTACGCGGGTGGGCGGCACGGTGGGCGCGGCCCGCGAGGCGAGGAGGGAGCAGGCGGCGAACGCGGAGCTCGCGGCGGCGGTGGCCGCGAGGGCGACGGTCGCGGAGAGGCTGCCCGTGTCGAGGAGCGCGACCTCCAGGAACAGGAACACCAGCAGGGCGGCGGGCCGCAGACGCGACGCTGTGCGGATCATCGGCTGCCCTCCCCTCGGCGTACTGACGCCTGCCTGGCTGTGCTGACGTTCGTCACGGTCCTGACCTTCGTCACGGTCCTGACCTTCGTCACGGTCCTGACCTGCGTCACGGTCCTGACCTGCGTCACGGTCCTGACGTTCGTTATACAGGACGCGCGACGGGAGGGGATCGTTCCGCCGACCGGCCCACAGGTCAGGCGCGGCGCCCTGGTCAGGCACGGCCCGCTGGTCAGGCGCGGTCCCCTGGTCAGGCGGGCTCCACCTCGAGGGGCTCCAGCAGGCGCTTGGGCCGCAGCAGGGCCCGGCCGACCGGGTCCGCGGGGTGGGGGTCGACTCCGGGTCCCGGCACCATCTCGACGTCGGCGACGGGGACGACGGTCCCGCAGGCCGGGCACTCGCCGTACGCCCCCAGCTCGGTACCGCAGCCGGCGTGCCGGAAGACGCGGAGCTTGCGCTCGCCGAAGTGCTCGCGGCCCCACAGGCCGAGGGACCGCAGAGTGGGCCACAGGGCGGTGCCACGCTCGGTGAGGACGTACTCGTCGCGCGGCGGGGACTGCTGGTAGCGGTGCTTGACGAGGATGCCCTCGGTGGTGAGCGTCTGCAGGCGGGCGGCCAGGACGGCGCGCGGGATGCCGAGGTGGACGAGGAAGTCGTTGTAGCGCCGGACGCCGTAGAGCGCGTCGCGGACGATCAGGAGCGTCCACCGCTCACCGACGATCTCCAGCGCGCGGGCGATGGAGCAGTCCTGCGTCGCGTAGTCCTTACCCAGTGCCATGGCGTCCAATGTACCGCTTTCCACCTCCTTGGTTCAGTGAACAGACTCACGATGCTACGGTGAGCCCATGCCCAGGTTCACTGAACGAACTGACGCCGCCGTGGCCCCCGCCCCGGCCGCCGGCCCGACCTCCCCGCCCGGCGCGCGATCGGGCCGCGCCACCCTCGCGCTGACCAGCGCCGCCACCGCCGTGGCCCTGATGACGTACACGGCCCCGATGGTCACGCTCCCCGAGACCGCCGCCGATCTGCACACCCCGCTCTCCGCGCAGGCGTGGCTCCTGAACGGCACCCCGCTGGGCCTCGCCGCCCTGCTCCTGGTCGCCGGCAGCCTCGCCGACGACTACGGGCGGCGCCGGATCTTCGTCGCGGGCACCCTGGCGCTGGGCGTCACGACGGCGCTGGGCGCGCTGACCAGTTCGACCTGGCTGTTCACGCTGGCCCGCGTCGCGCAGGGCGCCGCGAGCGCGGCCCTCCTCGCCAGCAGCCTCGGCCTGATCGTCCACGCCTTCCCTAGCCCGCGCGGCCGGCTGCACGCCACCGGGGTGTGGGGCGCGTTCGTCAGCGGCGGCATCGCCGTCGGCCCTCTCGTCGCCGGGGCGATGCCCAGCTGGCGCGTCGCCTACGGCGTGCTGGGCGCGGCCGCGCTCGTGGTGGCCGCCCTGTCCCACCGCGCCCTCACCGAGTCCCGCGCCCCGCGCGGCGGCCGCCCCGACCTGGCCGGCGCGGTCACCTTCGGCCTGGCGCTGGTCGCCCTGGTCGCGGCACTGACCCTGGGCCGGGACGGCTGGCTGCGGGCACCCGTGGCCCTGCTGCTCCTCGCGGCCGTGGTCCTGCTGGGGCTCTTCGCGGTCGTGGAGCGGCGCACGGCGACCCCCATGATCGACCTGGGCCTGCTGCGCCGCCCCGGATTCCTGGCCTCCTCCGCCGGCGGCCTGTTCACCGGCCTCGCGGTGATCGGCCTGTTCAGCTTCCTGCCCGCACTGCTCCAGCAGACGCTCGGCCTGTCCGCGATGGACACGGCCTGGCTGTTCCTGCTGTGGTCCGGGCTGTCCTTCGCCGTGGCCCTCCAAGCCCGCAGGCTTGCGGGCCGCATCGCACCGCGCCTCCAGCTGGCCCTCGGCTTCGCCCTGCACGCGGCGGGCACCCTGACCATGCTGGGCGCACTCGGCTCCGGCTCCTGGACCCGGCTGCTGCCCGGCCTGATCGTCGCCGGTGTGGGCAGCGGCCTGCTCAACGCCGCGCTGCCCCTGCTCGCCGTGGAGTCGGTCCCGGCCCAGCGGGCCGCGATGGGCTCGGGCGCCCAGCAGACCTTCCGGTACATCGGCTCCTGCGCGGGCGTGGCCCTCACGATCGCGGTCGTGACGTCCACGAAGGGCGGCCTGACCCACGGCGCCGACATCGCGATGGTCGTCTCGGCGGTCCTGTCCCTGGTGGCGGCGGCAGCGGTCGCGGCGCTGCGGGACCGAACGGCCTGAGGGGCTCCCCTCCTGTTCTCCCTTCCTGTTCTCCCTCCCTCTTCTCCCCTCCGTCCTCTCCCAGGACATGTACGGGCAGTACGGTGTCCCCCATGCGCCCCGACACGCCTGCCGAAAACGTCGACCACACCGCCGAGGCGGCACGCCTGGAGCGAACCGCCGGCCTCTACCCCGAGGACGCCGAGGCCCTGCTGCTGCGGGCCGCGGCCCACCTGGAACTGTCCGGCGACCGCCCGGCCGCGACCGCCCTGTACGACCGCCTGCTGGCGTCGTCGGACCCCCTGGAGAACCCCCATCTGGTGCGCGCCCTCAAGGCGTCGAACCTCTGGGAGTACGGCCACGAGGCCGAGGCCAGAGCGATCATCGACGGGGTCCGCGCGTCCGCCCCGAGGGACCCGGCCCCTTGGGTGATCGTCGCGGAGGCGCTGGAGGCGCACGACGAACTGGAGCAGGCGCAGGAGACGTTCACGCAGGCGGCCCGGCTCCTCCTGACGGACGCCGAGGAACCCCCGTACGCGACGCACCCGCTGCTGTTCGGCCGCCACCGGGTCCGCCGCATGCTGGGCCTGGCCCACGACGAGTGGGACGCCCTCGCGGACACCCTGCACTCGATGCCGGTCTCCCTGGACGAGCTCCACGACCCCAAGCGGGTCTGGTCCCTGGGCTCGGACAACCCGGCGGAGCTGGAGGCGGAGATCTCCCGCCTGCGCGCCGAACTCGGCGCCTACCGGGAGGCCCTGTCCCGCCCGTTCCCGGTGGCGATGCTGCGCTGGCCCGCGGACGAACTGACCGAACTGCTCACGGCGTACCCGTCACTGTCCGCCGAGTACCCGTCGCACGATGAGCACCTGGCGACGATAGAGACGTCCCTGCGCGAACTGTCCGCGTCCGGCACCCCGAATCTGGGCATCGTCACCGGCACGGTCCCGTCCTACGAGGCCTTCGCCGCCTCCGAGCTGTCCTCCCCGGAGGACCCGACCCTCCTCCCCCAGTACGCGACCACCCTGGCCGCCCGAGGCCGAGCCATCGCCTGGCCACCGCAGCGGGGGGCGGATTGCTGGTGCGGGTCGGGGCGGGGGTATGGGGAGTGCCATGGGGTGGACTCGGCGGTCTGAGGCCGCCGAGTGACCTCGTGCCCCTCCCCCCGTTGTCCCGTGGGCTGTCAGTGGCTCCTGCTAGAACTGAGCCACTGAAGTGCGGGATGGGGGGACCAGCGTGGCTCAGCCGAGGGATCTGTCGCAGCCTGTCGCGGGCGTCTACGAGGCGGTCGTCACCCGGCGTATGCAGCAGCAGATGGAGCAGCTGCACGCGGCGGGGTGGAAGGCGATCGACGACGAGGTCAGCGAGGAGTCGTCGCCGCACGTCCTCGCCCGGCACATCGGACAGGCGGTGAGCCGGCGGCTCGCGCAGCTGCCACCCGACCGGCGCGTCACCGTGGCCAACCAGATCATGGCGTCCCTCGCCACCGGCACCGAGGACGGCGGCGAGACGGACACCATCGCCGAAGGGCCTCGGCAACTGCTCGCGCTGGCCGAGAAGGAGGCCCCGGGCGTCTACGCGGTACGTCCGCTGACGCCGCTGTCGGAGACCGCGCTCATCACCAACGCGCCCGACGACCCCAGCCTCGGCAGCGAGCTCCGCGCCGAGCTCGCGACCGCCGACCGGATCGATCTGCTCTGCGCCTTCGTGAAGTGGTACGGCCTGCGGGTGCTGGAGGACTCCCTGCGGGCGGCCGCCGAGCGTGGCGTGCCCATCCGCGTCATCACCACGACCTATATCGGCGCCACCGACCGCCATGCGCTGGACCGGCTGGTACGTGACTTCGGCGCAGAGATCAAGGTCAACTACGAGACCCGCTCCACCCGGCTTCACGCGAAGGCGTGGCTGTTCAGGCGGGACAGCGGATTCGACACGGCGTACGTCGGCAGCTCCAACCTCTCCAAGGCCGCGCTCCTCGACGGCCTGGAGTGGAACGTCCGGCTGTCGTCCGTGGCCACGCCGGCCGTGCTCAGCAAGTTCGAGGGCACCTTCGACGCCTACTGGAACGACATCGCGTTCGAGTCCTACGACCCGGATCGCGACGCCCACCGGCTGGACGACGCGCTGCGTACCGCGGGCGGGCCGGTGTCCGGCAGGGACGCGAAGATCAGCCTGTCCGGTCTCGAGGTCCGGCCGTACCCCCACCAGGCCGACATGCTGGAGCGGCTGCGCGTCGCACGCGAGGTCCACGGGTACCACCGGAACCTTCTCGTGGCCGCCACCGGTACGGGCAAGACCGTCATGGCCGCCCTCGACTACCGGGAGCTGCACCGGCGGGGCGGCGGACGGCCCTATCCGCGGCTGCTCTTCGTGGCCCACCGCAAGGAGATCCTCAAGCAGTCGCTGCGCATGTACCGCGAGGTACTCGACGACGCGTCCTTCGGTGAGGTCCTGTACAGCGGCGAGCTGCCCCGCGACTGGAAGCACGTGTTCGCCAGCGTTCAGTCGCTCACCGGGCAGCGTCTCGAGCAGTTCGCTCCGGAGCACTTCGACGTCGTCGTCGTGGACGAGTTCCACCACGCCACCGCGACCACGTATCGCCGGGTGCTCAGCCACTTCCAGCCGAAGCAGCTCCTCGGGCTGACGGCCACCCCTGAGCGCGCCGACGGCCTCAACGTCCAGGACGCGTTCTTCGAAGGCCGGATCGCCGCCGAGATGCGACTGTGGGAAGCCCTCGACAACGACCTGCTGTGCCCGTTCCACTACTTCGGCGTGCCGGACGGCACGGATCTGAGACGGCTCGACTGGCGTACGGGCGCGTACGACCAGACACAGCTCGGGGAGCTGTTCTCCGCCGACGACGCCCGCGCCCGCATCGTCATCAAGCAGGTGCGGGACAAGGTTCCCAATCCGGCCACCATGCGGGCCCTCGGCTTCTGCGTCAGCAGGAAGCACGCCCATTTCATGGCACGGTACTTCCGGGAGGCAGGCTTCGAGGCCGAGGCGCTGGACAGTGCATCGCGTCCTGAGGTGCGCGAGGAGGTCCTGTCGCGGCTCAAAGAGGGCAGGACCCAAGTGGTCTTCTCCGTCGACCTGTTCAACGAGGGCCTGGACATCCCCGACGTCGACACCCTGCTGCTCCTGCGACCGACGAGCAGCGCCACGGTGTTCCTCCAGCAACTCGGACGAGGCCTGCGCCGTACGCCGGACAAGCCCGTGCTCACGGTGCTCGACTTCATCGGCCAGCACCGCGCCGAGTTCCGCTTCGAGGAGCAGTTCCGGGCGATGACCAACCTCTCGCGCGGCCGCCTGCTCGAGCACGCCGAACACGACTTCCCGGTGCTGCCGTCCGGCTGCCAGATCATCCTCGAGGGCAAGTCGAAGGACCTGGTGCTGGACAACATCCGGACCCAGCTGAAGGCGACGGCCCAGACCCTGGCCCGTGAGGTGCGGGCGTTCCACACACCACGCCTCGCGGACTATCTGCGCGAAAGCCGGCGCGAGATCCGCGAGTTGTACAAGTCCACCAACTCATGGACGTCGATCCTGCGCCGGGCCGGACTGGCCGGGGAGCCCGAGCAGCCCGGCGAGGCAGACCTGTTGAAGCGCGTGCACGCGTTCCTGCACGTCGACGACCGGGAGCGTGCCGACGCGTATCTCCGCATGCTGGCCGACGACGCGCCGGCGTACGCGTCACTCAGCCCTCGGGACCAGACCTACGCGCGCATGCTCTTCTTCACGCTCTGGGACAAGGCCGGCGGGTTCGGGTCCTACAGCGAGGGCTTCGAGGCGCTCCGCGGACAGCGCGCGCTGCGCAGCGAACTGCGCCAGGTCCTCCGCCATGTGCTGGAGCAGGCCGACCACCTGCCCGTCCCTCTCGAAGGGCCGCACACCGACGTCCCGTTGAAGGTCCACAGCGCGTACAACCGGTCGGAGATCCTGGCAGCACTCGGCGTGGTCCGCTTCGGCGGGCAGATGCCCGGCTCCTTCGCGCAGGGCGTGCTGTGGGACGAGGCGCATCAGACCGACGCACTGCTGATCACACTGGAGAAGAACGAGAAGGACTTCTCCCCCACCGTGCGCTACAAGGACTACGCGCTGAGCCCCTGGCTCTTCCACTGGGAGTCGCAGAGCACCACGGCGGACACCTCGCCGACCGGTCTCCGGTACCGGGAGCATGAGCGGCGCGGCAGCCACGTACTGCTGTTCGCCCGGCGCTACAACGAGACCGACATCGGCAAGGCACAGCCGTGGATGCTGTTGGGACCGGCCACCTACGTCCAGCACGAGGGCAGCAAGCCCATGGCCATCACCTGGCGCCTCCATCACGAACTGCCCGCGGACGTGAGGTCGTACGCGAGCATCGCCGCAGGGTAGGGCCGTCGTTGTCCGCCGACCGGCTGATACCCGGTCAGTGTCGAGTGGGGTCCGTGGTTCTGATGCCCCCTCACCGCCATGGCCCGTTCGGCAGTCCTCGGGCGGCGGGGGGTGGGATATCGGATTAGCCTCCGAGATGAGCGCAAAGTGGGTCATTTCGTGTGCGCTCGGCCGATCCCACCCGTAGGAGGAACAATGCGCAAGCTTCAGAGGGCCGCTCTCGCGGCCGTAGTGGTCGGTAGCCTCACCTGCATAGCCACCGGCACGGCCAGCGCGCAGCCCGCCTACGGTGGCGACGGTTGCCACTCGCACGACTTCAACCTGGACATCCTCGGTGAGGTCGGGATCGCCAACGGGCTGGCGGGCAATCTGCTCAACGGTGAGGGGAGCCCAGGCGCGCAACAAACTCACCAGGGTTCCAGCTGCGGCGGGGGCCACTGAGCCGCACGTTCGCCGCTGACGACTCACCCCGATGGGCCCCGGTGCCCGGGCACACGCCCGGTGCCGGGGCCCTCGTCCGTGTCCGTGTACATGTCTCGGGGACGTACCCGGCGGTCGGGTTCCCGGGTCGTTGGGGGAGGATGGCAGGCCGGACCGATCCCCGGAGATGACCTTCCGGGGCGAGTGAGGGGGAGAGCGCGTGGGGGTGCTCGTACTGGCCGGGATTCTGCTGCTCGTCGTCCTGGGCTGCGTCTGTGTCGTGTGGGCGGCGCGGGGCGGGCCGCGCTGGGTGCGGGTGGTGTCCGCCGTGACGCTGGGCGTCGCCGGGATCGTCACGGCGCTCGTCCGGGGGATGGGGTCGTCCCAGTCCGGGTCGGGGTCGAGGTCCGGGTTCAGTTCCGGTTCCGGTTCTGGTTCTGATTCGGGGGACTGACCCCCGTAAATCGATTGTCGGGCGGATTCGGGGCCGGATACCGTGCCCTCACTTCGACGAGACGTTCCCCGGAGACACGCCGCAGCGTGGGAGCGTCCCACCTCCTCGATGAGGTGCGGGAGGGGCGGCAGCTGACTTTGTCGACCCCTCATCCCGGAGGTTCCCCAGATGAACACCACCCTCGACGTGGGCATCGGTCTGCCCATCGGTGATCCCGACGCCCTCCTCACCTGGGCCCGGCGCGCCGACGCCGGCCCCTTCAGCACCCTCGGGCTGCTGGACCGTCTCGTGCACGACAACCCCGAACCGCTCGTCGCCCTCTCCGTCCTCGCGGGTGCCACCTCCCGGATCCGGGTGCAGACCGAGGTGCTGCTCGCCCCGTTGCGCGGCACCGCCCTGCTGGCCAAGCAGGCGGCCACCCTGGACCGGATGACCGGGGGGCGGCTCGTCCTCGGGCTGGGGGTCGGCGGGCGGGAGGACGACCATCTCGTCGCCGGTACCGATCTGCGGACCCGAGGGCGTCTCATGGACCAGCAGATGGTGCTGATGCGCCGTCTGTGGGCGGGCGAGGCATACGGGGAGGGCGCCGGTCCCATCGGGCCCGCGCCCGCCCGTGCCGGCGGCCCCCAGGTGCTGTTCGGCGGCTTCCAGCCGGCCGCGCTCGAACGCGTCGCGCGCTTCGGTGACGGCTTCCTCGCCGCGGCTCCGCCCTCCTGGGCGGGCGGGCTGTTCGACACCGTCCGCGGCTTCTGGAAGGAGTACGGCCGGGACGGCGAACCCCGCCTGGTGGCCCAGGTGAACGTGGCGCTCGGCCCGCAGGACGTGGTCGACGACGCCCGTTCCCGGCTGCTCGCCTACTACGCCTTCACGGGCATGGCCGACCGGATGGCCGAGGGGCTGCTCACCACCCCGGCCGCGATCCGCGCCGCGTTCACCGCCTACGCCGATCTGGGCGTCCACGAGGTGATGCTCTACTGCTACGGCGTGGACCCCGACCAGGTGGACCGCCTGGCCGACGTGCTCTGACGCCTGTTCCGGCACCGGGCCGAAGCGCGGGGGCCTCGCCGGTGGAAAGCGGCGTGGGCCCGCCCGTTATCTTCATGCTCTACAGCTCGGCCGGCAGCATCGGCCGGCGCAAGCGGTTGGAGGGACACATGGCGAGGATCCCCAGCGCGGTGGTCGCCGCGAGCGGGCTCGTCGGCGGGTACGGCGTGGCCCGCTGGACCAGGAAGCGGCAGCTGGGCGGAGCCGTGCTGGCCGTCGCGGGGGCCACGGCCGCGCAGCAGTGGCGGCGGCAGGCCGGCGACCGGGCCGCGGTGGCGCTGACCGTCACCTACGCCGCCGCCTTCGCCGGTTCGCACCCGCTGGCCCGGAAGGTCGGCGCCTGGCCGGCCGTCTTCGGTGTCGCGGGCGCCGTGGCCCTCGCGTCCTGGGCGGTCGCCGACCGCCGGGGATGACGCGCGCACCCCCCGCCGGGCCCGACGGGGGGTGACGCACGCATGAGGCGCCGGTCCCGGCAATGGGTGACGCATGCATGAGGCGCCGGTCCCGAACGGGCTCGGCGCCTCATGTTCGTGGACCCGTACCGGTCCACTCGCCCGCTACGGCCATGCCGTTACGGACCCGCCGCTACGGCCCTGTCGTTACGGGACCGCCGTCACGCCCCCATCACGGACCCGCCGTCCCCGGCGCCGGTGCCGGGCGGACGCCCTCGCCGGCCGGATCGGCGACCGCCGACAGCGGCTTGGCGATGTCCTCCAGGGACCGGCGTTCCGCCTTGACGGCCAGGAACGCCGCGACCAGCCCGGCCGCGCACATCAGCCCGGCGCCGATCTGGAACGCGAGGACCGTGTCGCCGACCACGCCCGTCTCCGTGAGCTTGGCGAACAGCAGCGGGCCGCTGATGCCGCCCGCCGCGGTGCCGAGGGCGTAGAAGAAGGCGATGGACATGGCCCGGGTCTCCATCGGGAAGACCTCGGAGACCGTCAGGTAGGCGCTGGACGCACCGGCCGAGGCGAAGAACAGCACCGCGCACCAGCAGGCCGTCATCGTGGTCGCGCTCAGCGAACCCCGGTCGAACAGCCAGGCCGTGCCGAACAGCAGCAGACCGGACAGCAGGTACGTCGACGAGATCATCACGCGCCGGCCCACCGTGTCGAACAGCTTGCCGAGCAGCAGCGGCCCCATGAAGTTGCCGACCGCGATGACGGCGAAGTAGTAGCCGGTGTTGCCGCTCGGCACGTCGAAGAACTGGGTCAGGATCGCGCCGAAGCCGAAGGTGATGGCGTTGTAGAGGAACGCCTGGCCGATGAAGAGGGCGAAGCCGAGGGTGGCGCGCCGGCGGTACTTGGCGAAGACGGTGCGGCCGATCTCCATGAAGGTGACGCTGCGGCGCTGGCGGATAGTGATCTCACCCTCCGCGCGCGGCAGCGGCTCGTCCCGGCCGGCCTCCACCTTCTCCTCGATGGAGGTCACGATCCGTTCCGCCTCGTCGTCCCGGCCGTGGATCAGCAGCCAGCGTGGGCTCTCCGGGACGTGCCGTCGTACGAGGAGGATGACCAGGGCGAGGACGGCACCGAGCGCGAAGGTCAGCCGCCAGCCGACGTCCGCGGCGAAGATCGAGGTGTCCAGGGCGACGATCGACAGCAGCGCGCCGCCGACGGCGCCCAGCCAGAAGCTACCGTTGATCATCAGGTCGACGCGGCCGCGGAACTTCGCCGGGATCAGCTCGTCGATCGCGGAGTTGATCGCCGCGTACTCGCCGCCGATTCCGAAGCCGGTGAGGAAGCGGAAGAGGAAGAACCACCAGGTGTGGAAGCTGAACGCGGTCAGCGCGGTCGCGGCCAGGTACACCGCGAGCGTGATCATGAACAGCTTCTTGCGGCCCCAGCGGTCGGTCAGCCGGCCCCAGAACAGGGCGCCGATACAGGCACCGGCCACATAGAGCGCGGCGGCGAGCCCGGTGACCTGACCGGAGGAGATGGGAAGTCCGCTGCCCGGTTCGGACAGGCGGGGCGCGATGTTCCCGACGACCGTGACCTCCAGGCCGTCGAGGATCCAGACGGTCCCGAGACCGATCACGATGGTCCAGTGCCAGCGGGACCACGGCAACCGGTCGAGTCTCGCGGGGATGTCGGTGGTGATCGTGCGGCCGCTCTCGGCCTGTGCCGTGCTCATGGGCTCCCTCCTCGGCGAGTGGAACGCTCGTCGGGTGCCCGCGCGACGGCAGGTCTACGCCCCCAGTGCCCGCGCCACCGTGTAGATCACCAGTCCGGCGAGCGAGCCGACCACGGTGCCGTTGATCCGGATGAACTGCAGATCGCGTCCGATGTGCGCCTCGATCTTGCGGGTGGTGTGCTCGGCGTCCCAGCCCGCCACGGTGTCCGTGATCAGGGAGGTGATCTCCGCGCGGTACGTCGTCACGACGTGCACGGCGGCGCCCTCGACCCAGCGGTCCACCTTGTTCTGCATGGACGGCTCGGCGGCCATCCGGGCGCCCAGGGACAGCAGGGAGGAGCGCACGCGCAGCCGCAGCTCGCTGCGTTCGTCCTCGGCCGCGGACACGATCATGGAGCGTACGGCGGTCCAGGCCGAGGCGATGAGGTCCTGCACCTCGCCGCGGGCCAGCACCTCGCCCTTGAGCCGTTCGACACGCGCCCGGGTCTCGGTGTCGGACTGCAGGTCGGAGGCGAAGTCGATGAGGAACCGGTCGAGGGCGCCGCGCGCCGGATGGGAGGGCATGTCCCGCATCTCGACGCAGAAGCGGACCAGTTCCTTGTAGACGCGCTCGCCGACCTTGCGGTCGACGAACCTCGGCGTCCAGCCGGGGGCACCGCCCTGCACGGCCCCCATGACGTCGTCGCCGTGCAGCACGAGCCAGTCGTGGGCCTTGGCCACGATCAGGTCGACGGCCCGCCGGTGGCCACCCTCGGCGACGATGCCCTCCAGCATCTTGCCGACGCCGGGCGCGATCTCGCGGGCGTCGGCGCGGCGCGTGATGGCCTCGCCGACGACGGCCTGGACGTCGGAGTCCCGCATGACCGTCAGGGCGCCGCGCAGCGCGGTCGCCAGCTCGGCGGTGACCCGGTCGGCGTGGGCGGGTTCGGCGAGCCAGGCGCCGAGCCGGCTGCCGATGCCGACGGCGCGCAGCCGCTGCCGTACGACGTCCTCGGAGAGGAAGTTCTCGCCGACGAACTCGCCCAGGGAGACACCGAGCTGGTCCTTCTTGTTCGGGATGATCGCGGTGTGCGGGATGGGCAGGCCCAGCGGGTGCCGGAAGAGGGCCGTCACGGCGAACCAGTCCGCGAGCGCGCCGACCATGCCGGCCTCCGCGGCGGCGGCGACGTAGTCGGCCCAGGCACCGGCCCCGTGGTGGGAGGCGACCTCGGCGAGGACGTACACGAGGGCGACGAACAGCAGCAGGCCGGTCGCGGTGAGCTTCATCCGCCGTACGCCGCGCCGCTTCTCCTCGTCGGCAGCCGTGAACGTGGACATGGCGCGGACGGCCGCCGGGGGCACGTCCCGGTTACCGGGGGCCTGCGGCCGGGCATGCTCCCCTACGCCACGCGTTCCCGATTCCTCCGGATTCGTACGTTCCATTCTGCTCCGCCCGTCCGTGATCCCCCGCACACATTGTCCCTTCCCGACCTACTCCTGGAACGAATCAGGAGTTCCCGGCGTCTGTCCTCGGGGGGAGAGCGATGACGACTCCGGAACACTCCGGGCGGCCCAATGGGGGGTCTGTGCAACTCCCTTCCGCCTTATGACGCATCATGAGGTGATCACATCGGAGCCTCGGGCTCCCATCCGTCCGAGGAGAACGCACCGCATGACCAGGCGTACCGGTTATGCCTTGCTCGCCGCGATCGTCGCATTGATCGTCACCCTGTCCGTCGGTCTGTACATCGGGGTCGCCGCCGACCACGGCAGCGCCACCGGCACGACCGCCCCCGCGCAGCGCGGCACCGGCCGCGGCCCCGCCGCCCCCGCCTCCACCGGCCTGTGGGTCGGCGCCTGGTCGGCGTCCCCGGTCGGCGCGGAGCCGGGCACCGAGGTCGAGGGCCTGGTGGGCCGCTCCCTGCGCAACGTCGTGCACGTCGGCGTCGGAGGTACGAGTGCCCGGATCACGCTGTCCAATCTCTACGGCCAGTCGTCGCTGACGATCACGCACGCGTCGATGGCCGTCGCCGCCGGCCCCGGCACCGCGGCCGCCGTCGCGGACACCATGCGGCGCCTGACCTTCGGCGGCAGCACCACCGTCGTCGTACCGCCCGGGCAGCAGGTGCTCAGCGACGCGGTGCGCATCGCGGTCCCCGCCGACTCCGACGTGCTGGTCACCACGTACTCGCCGACCCCGTCCGGCCCGGTGACCTGGCACCCGCACGCCCGTCAGACCAGCTACGTCGGCGAGGGCGACCTGACCGAGGACACCACGGGCGCCGCGTACACCGGGCAGGTCACGTCCTGGCGGTACCTGACCGCGGTGGACGTCCTCAGCAACGAGTCGGAGGGCACCGTCGTCGTCTTCGGCGACTCGCTCACCGACGGCATCACGTCCACGCTGAACGCCAACCGCCGCTGGACGGACGTCCTCGCACGCCGGCTGCGCAGCGCGATCGCGGCCGGCCAGGACCTGCCCCGCTACAGCGTCGTCAACCAGGGCATCAGCGGCAACCAGATCCTCGCCAGCGGCACCGGCCGGCCCGCCGACAACCAGGCCGGGCTGGGCCGCTACCACCGGGACGTGCTCTCCCGCACCGGCGTCAAGGTCGTCGTGATCGACCTCGGCGTCAACGACATCCTGCGCACCCCCGGCGTCGCCGACCCCGAGCGCATCCTCGACGGCCTGCGCACCCTGGTCCGCCAGGGCCACGCCCGCGGCCTGAAGGTCGTCGGCGCGACCCTGATGCCCTTCCAGGGCCACCGCGGCTACACCGACGCCCGCGAGCAGGTGCGGCAGCAGATCAACGCGCAGATCCGCGCGGGACGCGTCTTCGACGCGGTCGTCGACTTCGACGCGGCGGTCCGCGACCCGTACAACCCGCGCCGGTTCCGCGCCGACTACGACTCCGGCGACCATCTGCACCCCAGCGACAAGGGGTACGAGCGGATGGCGGACAGCTTCGACCTGAAGCTGCTGAAGGGCGCGGCCCCCGCCGAACTGTGAGCGACGGGGAAGAGGCGGACCCGGTGGCCGCCCCTTCCCCGTCCGCGTTCAGTCCTCGTCGGCCGGCGTCGGCAGTTCGCGCCGTCCGGCCTTGCGCTCCAGCTTCTCGCGGCGGCGCTCCTCGCGCAGCTCCTGCTTCTGGGCGCGCGTCAGCTTGCGCTCCACACCGACCCCGCCCCAGAACGCGAACCCGGACACGATCACCCGGGGCCCGCCGGGCTCGCCGAGGACACCGTCCTCACGGTGGTCGAAGCCCCCCATGACACCGATGCCGCGCACCACGACCTCCACGCCGGGCGGCACGATCACCTGCACGCCGCCCATGACGGCCACGCAGTTGATCTCGATCTCGCGGTCCGCGAAGTTCGCCTCCCGCAGGTCGATCTCCCCGCCGCCCCAGAACGCGACGCAGTTGAGCCGCTTCGGCGCCGTCCACCGCCCCTTGCGCTGGAACCCGGACAGCACGGCCACCGCCCAGGTCGGGGAGCCGTCACCGCCGACGATCCGCCCCTCCCACGGCTGGTCCTCGGGCGCGGCACGCTTGACCATGTCGACCCTCGGCACCGGCGCCGCGCCGACCGGCAGGTCCCGGGTCAGCGGCTCCAACTCGCCGTAGGTGCGGGCCTGGTAGGTGGCGTCGAGCCGGTCCCCGAACTCCTCCATGTCGAGCCGCCCCTCCGCGAGGGCGTCCCGCAGGACGTCGGCGACCCGTTCACGGTCGGCGTCGGAGGCACGCAGCTCCGGGGCGTTGTCGCTCATGACAGCAGCCTACGAGCAACTCCTGTCCGGGGGCTACGAGATGACCCGTCCCACGTCCTCCCGCGGCACCTGCGCGGACTCGGCCGGGCTGTGCAGCATGCGGGCGATCACCGCCTCGATGTCCGGCTCCCGTACCGACAGGTCCACCAGAGGGTGGTCGGCGGCGACCCGCGCCACCAGCGCCGCCGCCGACTCGGACGCCGGGAACGCCAGCCACTGGCGGGGCCCCTCCACCTTCACCACGCGGGCCGGGGCCGCCTCGATCGGCGGCAGCTCACGCTCCAGGTCGACCACGAGCATCCGCTCGCTCTCCCCCACCTCGTGCAGCCCGGCGAGCGCGCCGTCGTACACCAGCCGCCCGTGGTCGATGACCATGACGCGGGAGCACAGCTGCTCGATGTCCTGCAGGTCGTGCGTGGTGAGCAGCACCGTCGTGCCCCGCTCGGCGTTCAGCTCCCGCAGGAACGCCCGCACCCTGGCCTTCGACATCACGTCGAGGCCGATGGTCGGCTCGTCCAGGTACAGCACCTCCGGGTCGTGCAGCAGCGCCGCAGCGACGTCCCCCCGCATCCGCTGCCCGAGGGACAGCTGGCGCACCGGCACCTCCAGCAGGTCCTCCAGACCGAGGAGTTCGACGAGCCGGTCCAGGTTCTCCCGGTAGCGGGCGTCCGGGATCCGGTACATGCGGTGCATCAGCCGGTACGAGTCGATCAGCGGCAGGTCCCACCACAGCGTGGTGCGCTGCCCGAACACCACCCCGATGCGGTGCGCCAGCCTGGTCCGCTCCCGGGACGGATCGATGCCGGCCACCCGCAGCCGGCCGCCGCTCGGCGTCAGGATGCCGGTCAGCATCTTGATCGTCGTCGACTTCCCGGCGCCGTTCGGCCCGATGTAGCCCACCATCTCGCCGCGCGCCACCCGGAAGGAGATCGAGTCGACCGCCTGTACCCGCCGCCGCTCCCGCTTCAGGAAACCCGTCCTGCGGCGGACGTCGAAGACCTTCTCGACCCCGTCGACCTCGATGAACGCCTCGTCACCCATGTCCGTCCCTCAGCTCCCCGTACTCTGGTAAGCCCGCAGGCCCGCCCGCCACGCCAGCCCCGCCGCCGCGCAGCACACCGCCGCCACCAGCGGCGACGCGTACGTCGTCCACCCGGGCAGCGCCACCGGGTACGGCCGGCCCAGCACATGGGCGGCCGGCACCCAGTTGACGAAGGCGAGCGGCAGCGTGAACGTGACCCCGCGCACCAGGTCCTTGCCGAAGACCGTCGGCGGATACTGCAGCAGCGTCGTCCCGCCGTACGTGAACGCGTTCTGCACCTCGGCGGCGTCCTGCGCGACGATCTGGAAGGCCGCCCCCGCCACGAACACCGCGCCGAAGATCACCGCACCGCTCAGCACCATCACCGGCACCAGCAGCACCTTCGCCGCCGTCCACTCCACGTCCACCGCCGACAGCGCCCAGCCCAGCACCGCCAGGCCCTGCGTGATCCGGCCCAGCCGGCGCAGCGCGAAACGGTCCGCGCCGACCTGCGCCAGCACCGGCACCGGACGCACCAGCAACACGTCGAACGAACCGTCCCGCATCCGGGCGCCCAGCACGTCCATCGAGCCCAGCACCAGATCCGCGATCCCGAACGCCGTCACCGACAGCCCGTACAGGAACGCCACCTCCGGCAGCGACCAGCCGCCCAACGAGTCGACCTGCGAGAACATCAGCAGGATGCCCACGAAGTCCATCCCGGTCAGCAGCAGGTTGCCGACCACCGTGACCACGAACGACGTCCGGTACGTCATGCTGGACCGCACCCACATCCCGGCGATCAGCCGGTAGGCCCGCAGCCCCTCGAACACCGCGCCGCGCTCAGCCACCCTGCACCACCACCCGCCGCGTCGCCGCCGACTGCAGCGCCCGCCCCGCCGCCAGCAGCACCACCGCCCAGCCCGCCTGGAAGGCCAGCGCCCCCGACACCCCGGTCTCCCCCATCAGCACGTCCGCCGGCATCTGCAGCTGCGCCGCCCACGGCAGCACCCGCACCACCTCGCCGAACGCCCCCGGGAACGCGTTCAGCGGCAGCAGCATGCCCGAGAAGAACACACCCGCGATCATCAGCGCCTGGTTGACGCCCGTCCCGTCCAGCAGCCAGAACACGCTCAGCGCCACCAGATAGCGGATCGCGAAACTCACCACCGCCGCCAGCACCAGCGTGACCGTGAACGCCGCCCACCGGCCCACGTCCGTGGGCAGCGTCATCGGGAAGAACACCGCCCCGAACAGGAACGGCACCACCCCCCGGCCCAGCAACTGGAACGCGGCCCGCCCCAGGTCCCCGGCCAGCCACCACAGCTGCAGATCCACCGGCCGGTACAGGTCGACGGCGACCTCCCCGGTGCGGATGCGCTCCATCAGCTCCTTCTCCGCGCCCCCGCCCTGGATCGCCAGGGTCGCGAACAGGCACTGCCCCAGCCACACGTACGTCACCGCCTGCGCCTGGTCGTAGCCGCCGAGCCCCGGCCGCTCCTCCCACAGGGCCAGATAGGTGAAGACGAGGATCACACCGAAGACGGTGTTGGTGAACACCCCGGCCGCCGTGGCCAGCCGGTACGTCGCATACCGCCGGAAACCACCCACCGCGACGGCCAGGTACAACCGCCCCGCGCCCACGTCCACCACCCTCCTCACCCGCGCCGGCACCGAAGCGCAGGAGCCTAGTCGCCGCGCGAGGCGGCCTGCCAGCCGATTTCCGGGGCACCCTGAGGCGAGAAACAGCTCACTTTCCCCCAACACGCGCGCGTTTCCGGGAACGGAACACCCGGCGCGAGAGTCTTCAATGGGGGCGCAGCAGGCGTACGAGGGCGTACGGGAAGTACGACGTGAATGGCGTACGGAAGTACGACGTGAATCAGGAGTCCGAGCACGACATGAGCGAAGAGCCGCAGCCACAGCCGCAACAGCCGGCCGGGAAGCCCAAGCGACCCCGGCGGACGGGCTGGCGACGGATCATCCCGACCTGGCGCATGGTCCTCGGCACCTTCGTCATCGGCGTCCTGCTGCTCGCCGGCCTGTTCTTCCTCGGCTACTCCCTGGTCAAGATCCCGCCGGCCAACGCGCTCGCCACCAAGCAGGCCAACGTCTACATGTACGCCGACGGCTCCGTGATCGCCCGCGACGGCGAGGTCAACCGGGAGAACGTCACCCTCGCCCAGATGTCGAAGCCGGCCCAGCACGCCATCCTCGCCGCCGAGGACCGCGACTTCTACACCGAGTCCGCCGTCGACCCCAAGGCGATGGTGCGCGCCGCCTGGAACACCGCCACCGGCAAGGGCAAGCAGTCCGGCTCCACGATCACCCAGCAGTACGTCAAGAACTACTACCTGCGGCAGGAGCAGACCGTCACCCGCAAGGTGAAGGAGTTCTTCATCGCGATCAAGCTCGACCGCGAGAAGAGCAAGGACGAGATCCTCGAGGGCTACCTCAACACCAGCTTCTTCGGCCGCAACTCCTACGGCATCCAGGCCGCCGCCCAGGCCTACTACGGCATGGACGCCAAGGACCTCGACGCCGCCCACGCCGCCTACCTCGCCGCCCTGGTCAACGCGCCCAGCGAGTACGACGTCGTCGCCCACCCCGAGAACAAGGCCGGCGCCGTCGCCCGCTGGAACTACGTCCTCGACGGCATGGTCACCAAGGGCTGGCTCAAAGCCTCCGAACGGGCCGGGCTGAAGTTCCCCATGCCCAAGGAGTCCTCCACCTCCACCGGGCTGTCCGGACAGCGCGGCTACATCGTGCGGACCGTCCAGGACTACCTGATCAGGAACAAGATGGTCGACAAGGAGGACCTGGAGTTCGGCGGCTACCGCATCACCACCACCCTGCAGAAGAAGCGGCAGGACGCCTTCGTCGACGCCGTCGACGACAAGCTGATGTCCCGGCTGGACCCGAAGAAGCGCAAGGTCGACAGCTACGTCCGCGCGGGCGGCGCCTCCGTCGACCCGAAGACCGGCAAGGTCGTCGCGATGTACAACGGCGTCGACTACGTCAAGCAGTACACCCCGAACGCCACCCGCCGGGACTTCCAGGTCGGCTCCACCTTCAAGCCGTTCGTGTTCACCGCCGCCGTGCAGAACGAGTCGACCACCCGCGACGGCCGCCCCATCACCCCCAACACGGTCTACGACGGCACCAACCGGCGCCCCGTACAGGGCTGGCAGGGCAAGTACTACGCCCCCGCCAACGAGGACGACGTCTCCTACGGCGACATCTCCGTGCGCTCCGCCACCAACAAGTCCGTCAACGCCGTCTACGCGCAGATGGCCGTCGACGTCGGCCCGCAGAAGGTCAAGGACACCGCCGTCAAGCTCGGCCTGCCCACGGCCACCCCCGACCTGGAGCCTTACCCCTCCATCGCCCTCGGCACCGCCACCGCCAGCGTCCTGGACATGGCGGAGGCCTACGCGACCCTCGCCAACCACGGCAAGCGCGGCACCTACACCATGATCGAGAAGGTGACCAAGGACGGCGCCGAGGTCGTCGAGATGCCCCACCGCAAGCCCTCCCAGGCCGTCACCCGCGAAGCCGCCGACACCACGACCTCCGTCCTGCAGAGCGTCGTCGACAGCGGCACCGCCACCGCCGCCCAGGCCGCCGGCCGCCCCGCCGCCGGCAAGACCGGCACCGCCGAGGAGGACACCGCGGCCTGGTTCGCCGGGTACACCCCCGACCTCGCCACCGTCGTCGCCGTGATGGGCCAGGACCCCGTCACCGCCAAGCACAAGTCCCTGTACGGCGTCATGGGCCTCGACCGGATCAACGGCGGCGGCGCGCCCACCGAGATCTGGGCCCAGTACACGAAGGCGGCCCTGAAGGGGAAGCCGGTCACCGACTTCGACCTGGAGCTCCAGGAGAACGCCGAGGTGCCCCAGTACCCCACCTCCGACCCGACCCAGGGCGACGAGGACGAGGGTGACGAGGACGAGACCCCGTCCGGCGAGCCGTCCTCCGGCACCGGCACCGAGGGCCAGACCGGCGGCGAGACGCCCGGCGGCCCCGACGGCGGCACCAGCGCCGGCCAGGACGGCGGCGGCGACGGCGGCACGGACGACGGAGGCACCACCGACGGCGGCGAGAACGGCGGCACGAACGACGGCGGGACCACCGACGGGGGCGCCGGCAGACCCGGCGGCCAGGACGGCGGCACCACCACGGGCCAGGACGGCGGCACCGACACCGGTGGAGCGGGGACGACGGGCACCACGGCCGGCTTCCCGACCCGCAGACCGTAGGCCGGGACGGCCCCTGCCGGCCTCTCAGTGGCCGCTGGTCGCCTTCAGCCCCACCACGGCGACCAGCAGCAGACACACGAAGAAGATCCGCGCCGCCGTGGCCGGCTCCCCCAGCACCACCATGCCGACCACCGCGGCACCGGCAGCGCCGATACCGACCCACACCCCGTAGGCCGTACCGATCGGCAGGGACCGGGCGGCGTACGACAGCAGCAGCATGCTCGCGACGATGCCCGCGCCGGTGAACAGGCTGGGGACGAGCCGGGTGAAACCGTCGGTGTACTTCATGCCCACCGACCAGGCGACCTCGAGCAGACCGGCGACGACGAGCAGCACCCAGGCCATGACAGGCACCTTCCGAGACGAGACGACGTGGAACGCGGTGCGTCGTCTTTGCCTTCATCCCGGTACGGCGCGTCTCGTCGGGCGCCTTCCACGCTAGCAAGCCCGTCGGGAGCCCACGGAAAAGGGGCCGGTGACGATCGTCACCGGCCCCTCGAACCGACCCCTCACCTCACAGATACAGCCCCGTGGAGTCCTCCGACCCCTCGAACCGGTCGGCGGCCACCGCGTGCAGGTCGCGCTCGCGCATCAGCACGTACGCGACGCCGCGCACCTCCACCTCGGCACGGTCCTCCGGGTCGAACAGGACCCGGTCGCCCGCCTCCACGGTCCGTACGTTCTGCCCCACCGCGACGACCTCGGCCCAGGCCAGCCGGCGGCCCACGGCGGCCGTCGCGGGGATCAGGATGCCGCCACCGGAACGCCGCTCGCCCTCGCTGGTGTCCTGCCGCACGAGTACACGGTCGTGCAGCATCCGGATGGGCAGCTTGTCGTCCTGGGTGCTGTGCTCGTTTCTGTTGGCGCTCACGCCTCGAACCTACCTGCCTCTGCCACCTGTGTACGCCGCCGGGTCGCGCCCTCAGCCCTTGCGGCGCCGGGTGCCGAGGGCCAGCAGCCCGACCAGTCCTACCGCCACGAGCGCGACCGGCACGATGCGCTCCAGACGGGGCGCGCCGTCCTCGTCCGTGAACCTGGCCTTGACGTCGCTCACGGCCCGGTTCGCGCCCACGTAGGCGCGGCCGAGCGTGTGGTCGATGTTCGCCACGACCTTGGCCTTGGCGTCGCCGACGATCGTCTTCGGGTGCACACGCACCCCGATCTCGTCGAGCGTCTCCGCCAGCACAGCACGGCGGGCCTTGATGTCCGCCTCGATCTGTGCCGGGGTCCTGGTGTCCGACGTGTCCGCCACCGTACGGCCTCCGAAGTGAACTGATGATGTTTCCGGACAGTCTGTCAGCTCCACGGCGAACCGCACCGTCAGGCTCCCCGGTTACGCTTGTTCGATGAGCGAGCGACTCCAGCCGGGGGACGTGGCCCCCGCCTTCACCCTTCCCGACGCCGACGGCAACGAGGTGTCCCTCTCGGACCACAAGGGCCGCAAGGTCATCGTCTACTTCTACCCCGCCGCCCTGACGCCCGGCTGCACCAAGCAGGCCTGCGACTTCACGGACAACCTGGAGCTCCTGGCCGGCGCCGGCTACGACGTCATCGGGGTATCCCCCGACAAGCCGGAGAAACTCGCCAAGTTCCGCGAGAAGGAGTCCCTGAAGGTCACGCTGGTGGCCGACCCGGACAAGAAGGTACTGGAGGCGTACGGCGCCTTCGGCGAGAAGAAGCTCTACGGCAAGACGGTGGTCGGCGTCATCCGCTCCACGGTCGTCGTCGACGAGGAGGGCAAGGTCGAACGAGCCCTCTACAACGTCAAGGCCACGGGCCACGTCGCCAAGATCATCAAGGACCTGGCCATCTGACGCCTGCTCCCGCGCCCCGACGGCTTCCACCCGGTCACCCCGGTGGGAGCCGTTCCGCTTTTCCTGGGGTGACGATCCGACGATCGGCTCGTTGATCCGTACGAGCCACGAACGGGTGACCGAGGGCGGGGAGGGGCGCGATGGGGGCGGATAGGGAGCGTGGAGGCGTGAAGTGGACGCGAGACGTGCTCCAGGGGGCGGTCACGGCGTCGACGAACATGTCCGAGGTCCTGCGCCACCTCGGCCTGGACGTGGTCGGCGGCCACCACACCCACATCAGCCGCCGGATCAGGGCGTACGGGATCGACACGTCGCATTTCAACCCGGTCGTCCGCACCGAACGGCAACGCGACAACCGGCGGCGCCGGACGGCCGAGGAGATCCTCACCGTGCTCACAGCGGAGCGGGCCGGCCGCGTGCCGGGCTCTCGCCTCAAACGCGCGATGCGGGAGAAGGGCGTGCCGGAGCGGTGCGCGCTGTGCGGTGCCGAGGGCATGTGGCTCGGCGAACCCCTGCCGCTCGAGGTCGACCACATCGACGGCGACTGGCGCGACAACCGGCTCGAGAACCTGCGCCTCCTGTGCCCCAACTGCCATGCGACGACCGACCGCTACCGCGGACGCGGCACACGGCGCGCCCGGGAGCGGGCCTCATGAGCGCGGGCACTCGGTACGACCGGGAGCGGCTGGCGGAAGCCGCCCGCCGGTGCGGCGACATCGACGAGGTCATCGTCTTCCTGGGGACGCGACCATACGCCAATCTGCGTCGCTACCTGCTGGCGCGTTTCGCCCGCTTCGGCATCGACGTCTCGCATTTCCGGCCCTGCGGCAGACGTCCGCGGCCCTCGCGCGAGGAGCTGAGCGCGGCGGTCGCGGAGTCGTCGTCGCTCGCCCAGGTCCTGCGGCGGCTCGGGCGTACGGTCAACGGCACCCAGAGCGCCCGGCTGCGCGCCTGGCTGGCCGAGGAGGGGATCGACACCGCGCACTTCCTGGGGAAGGCCCATCAACGCGGCAGGCCGGCCCTGAACGCCAAGAGCCCGCAGGAGGTGCTGGTCCGGCACGACCGCGCTCACCGGACCGAGTCGAGCCGCCTGCGCCGGGCGCTCCTGGCGACCGGTGTCCCGGAGCGGTGTGCGCGGTGCGGCGTGGGTCCCGAGTGGCTGGGCAAACCCATGACGCTGGAGGTCGACCACATCAGCGGGGACTGGCGGGACGACCGGCGGGAGAATCTGCGGCTGCTGTGTCCCAACTGCCACGCGCTCACGGGGACCTGGTGCAGGGGAGGCGCCGGGCCGCCGGGGTCTGCCGGTACGATGACAGACGCCTGGCGGCGGTGGTGCAATGGCTGACACAGCAGGTTTAGGTCCTGTGGCCCTTAGCGGGCTTGAGGGTTCGAATCCCTTCCGCCGCACTTGAACGGCCTGCGTTTCGAAGATCGAGACGCAGGCCGTCGCCGTTGCCGTGAGTCTCAGCCCAGCAGTTCCCGCACCACCGGTGCCAGGGCCCGGAACGCCTTGCCGCGGTGGCTGATGGCGTTCTTCTCGTCCGGGGTGAGTTCGGCGCAGGTGCGGGTGTCGCCGTCGGGCTGGAGGATCGGGTCGTAGCCGAAGCCGTTGGTGCCGGCGGGGCGGTGGCGCAGGGTGCCGCGGAGCCGGCCCTCGACGACGCGTTCGGTGCCGTCGGGGAGGGCGAGGGCGGCCGCGCAGGCGAAGTGGGCGGCGCGGTGGGGGTCGGCGATGTCGCCGAGCTGGGCGAGGAGCAGGTCGAGGTTGGCCTGGTCGTCGCCGTGCCTGCCGGCCCAGCGGGCGGAGAAGATGCCGGGGGCGCCGCCGAGGACGTCGACGCAGAGGCCGGAGTCGTCGGCGACGGCGGGGAGGCCGGTGGCCTGGGCGAGGGCGTGGGCCTTGAGGAGGGCGTTCTCGGCGAAGGTGACGCCGGTCTCCTTGACGTCGGGGATCTCGGGGTAGGCGTCCGCGCCGACGAGGTCGTGGTCGAGTCCTGCGTCGGCGAGGATCGCCCGGAGTTCGGTGATCTTTCCGGCGTTGCGGGTGGCGAGGATCAGGCGGGTCATGGCCCCCAGTATGGCCAACGGCGGATTCGGCCGGTCAGGGCGTGCAGACCTTGGTGAGTTCGCCGGCGGCGTCGGTGACGGGGCTGATGTCGGGGGTCTCGTCGCCGTTCTTGACGGCGTCGCGGACGTTGGTGACGGCCTTCTGGAGGTCGTCGACGGCCTTGTTCACGTCGGCGTCGTCGGTCTGGTCGCCGATCTCGCCGAGGTTCTTGTCGATGGAGGTCAGCGATTCCTCGAGCTGGGTCGGGTCGTTGCTCGCGTTCTCCACGGCCTGCTGGAGTTCGGTGACGCTGTCGGCGATGGCGTCGGCGGTGCGGACGCAGTCCATCGCCTTGCCGACGGCGTCGCAGCCGGTGGTGAGTCCGGCGGTGAGGGCCAGTGCCGCGACGGCTGCGGCGGCTGTGGCGATGCGGCTCCGGCGGCGTCGGCTGGTGGCCATGGTGGACGTTCCCCTCCCTGCGCGGGCCTCGCGGGCCCCCGTGCACTGGCCGGGCGTACGGCGGTGTGCCGTACGCCCGTACCCGTAGTGACGCCGGGGAAGGCGGTGCGGTTGCCCGCGGCCGTCCTCGTGTCTTGGTTTGTTCTTTACTGTTCGAGGGAGGTGTCGAGGGCCTTGCGCTGGAGGTCGGCGAGTTCGCCGCAGCCGGCGACGGCGAGGTCGAGCAGGGTGTTGAGTTCGTCGCGGGCGAAGGGTTCGGCCTCGGCGGTGCCCTGGACCTCGACGAAGCGGCCGTCGCCGGTGCAGACGACGTTCATGTCGGTGTCGGCCTTGACGTCTTCCTCGTAGCGCAGGTCGAGGAGGGGGACGCCGGCGACGATGCCGACGGAGACGGCGCTGACGGTGCCGGTGAGCGGCTTGCGGCCGGGCTTGATGAGCTTGCGGCCCTGGGCCCAGGCGATGGCGTCGGCGAGGGCGACGTAGGAGCCGGTGATGGCGGCGGTGCGGGTGCCGCCGTCGGCCTGGAGGACGTCGCAGTCGAGGACGACGGTGTTCTCGCCGAGGGCCTTGTAGTCGATGACGGCGCGCAGGGAGCGTCCGATGAGGCGGCTGATCTCGTGGGTGCGGCCGCCGATCTTGCCGCGGACGGATTCGCGGTCGCCGCGGGTGTTGGTGGCGCGGGGCAGCATGGCGTACTCCGCGGTCACCCAGCCTTCGCCGCTGCCCTTGCGCCAGCGCGGGACGCCTTCGGTGAAGGAGGCGGTGCACAGCACCTTGGTGTCGCCGAAGGAGACGAGGACGGAGCCTTCTGCGTGCTTGCTCCAGGCGCGTTCGATGGTGACCGGGCGGAGCTGGTCGGGGGTGCGGCCGTCGATGCGGGGCTGTGAGGACATGGCGTGAGCCTAGCGGGACCGGAAGAAGGGCCCGTCCCGTGTGGGGAGGGGCCCTTCAGGGGGTGAAGCCGGGGACGATGCCCGCGCTTCACATCATGTCTTCGATCTCCGCGGCGATCGGGTCGGCGTCGGTGCCGATGACGACCTGGATGGCGGTGCCCATCTTGACGACGCCGTGGGCGCCGGCGGCCTTGAGGGCGGTCTCGTCGACGAGCGAGGCGTCGCTGACCTCGGTGCGGAGACGGGTGATGCAGCCCTCGATCTCCTCGATGTTGTCGATGCCGCCGAGCCCGGCGACGATCTTCTCAGCCTTGCTGGCCATGTTCCCTCTCCCTGATCCGAACCGCTTTGTCGCAGTAACCCACAGTTGGCCCATCTTCGCGAGCGGTCGTGCCGTCTGTGTCGAAGGATGGCCTTCACGACAGCGGAACCGTCCGCGACTGGTCTACACCACCAGGGGGACGGCCGACAAACCGCCCGGCGACGACAGGGGTTCGGATGGCTGCCGACAGTACGGTCTCCCCCGGGCGGGCGCGCTGGAACGCCCTGTTCCAGGGGTTGCAGAAGATGGGGCGCAGTCTTCAGCTCCCCATCGCCGTGCTGCCGGCCGCGGGCATCCTGAACCGGCTGGGGCAGCCGGATGTGTTCGGGGACGACGGTCTGGGGTGGACCGATGTCTCGCGGGTGATGGTGGGCGCGGGCAGCGCGCTGCTCGACGGCGCGCTCGGCCTGCCGCTGTTGTTCTGTGTGGGTGTGGCCATCGGCATGGCGCGCAAGTCGGACGGTTCGACGGCGCTGGCGGCGGTGGCGGGGTTCCTCGTGTACTACACGGTGCTGCGGCAGTTCCCGGACGACTGCGCGGAGGGCTCCAAGGCGGTCCCGAACGTGGGCTGTCAGTTGCAGGACGGCTCGGTGACGGTCTTCGAGTTCCAGAATCCGGGGGTGTTCGGCGGGATCGTCATGGGGTTGCTGACGGCCTTCTTCTGGGCGCGTTATCACCGGACGAAGCTGGTGGACTGGCTCGGCTTCTTCAACGGCCGGCGGCTGGTGCCGATCATCATGGCGTTCGTGGCGATCGCGTTCGCGGCGCTGTGCCTGTGGGTGTGGCCGCCGATCGGTGACGCGCTGGAGAGCTTCAGCGACTGGATGAGCGATCTGGGCGCGTGGGGCGCGGGTGTCTTCGGTGTCGCGAACCGGGCGTTGCTGGTGGTGGGGCTGCACCAGTTCCTGAACGTGCCCATCTGGTTCCAGTTCGGGACGTTCACCACGCCGGACGGGCGGGTGGTGCACGGTGACATCAACATGTTCCTGGCGGGTGACCCGGACGCCGGTCAGTTCACGTCGGGTTTCTTCCCGATCATGATGTTCGCGCTGCCGGCGGCGGCGCTGGCGATCACGCACTGTGCGAGGCCGCGGCGCCGCAAGGAGGTCGGCGGTCTGATGCTGTCGGTGGCGCTGACGTCGTTCGTCACGGGGATCACGGAGCCCATCGAGTACTCCTTCCTGTTCGTGGCGCCGCTGCTGTACGCGGTGCACGCGGTGCTGACGGGTGTGTCGATGGCGGTGACGTGGGCGCTGGGGGTGCACGACGGGTTCAGCTTCTCGGCGGGGCTGATCGACTACGTCATCAACTGGAACCTGGCGACGAGACCGTGGGCGATCATCCCGATCGGTCTGTGCTTCGCCGCCCTCTATTACGCGATCTTCCGTTTCGCGATCACGAGGTTCGACCTGAAGACGCCGGGCCGGGAGCCGGAGGAGGAGGTGGAGGACGTCACCAAGGGCTGACAGCCCGTGAGGGGCTCCGGGGGGCCTCCACAAAGGTCCGAATAAGGCGGGATAACGGTCCGGGCAACGCTCGGGAATCGCGGGTTCCTTATCGCACCTTCATCGTGTACAACAGGTCTACACCACTGAGTGGTGTAGACCACCACCCGATGGAGGAAGTCTATGAGTACCGCCACCTCGCCAACGGCGGCCCCCACGAAGAAGTGGGGATCAGGCCTGATCCAGGGCCTTCAGAAGGTCGGCCGCAGTCTTCAGCTCCCGATCGCCGTGCTGCCGGCGGCCGGTCTGCTGCTCCGCTTCGGCCAGCCCGACGTCTTCGGCAAGGACGGACTCGGCTGGGACAAGGTCGCCGCCGTGTTCGCCACCGCGGGCGGGGCGATCTTCGACAACCTTCCGATGCTGTTCTGCATCGGTGTCGCGATCGGCTTCGCCAAGAAGGCGGACGGCTCGACCGCCCTGGCCGCCCTCGTCGGCTTCCTCGTGTACAGCAACGTCCTCAAGGCGTTCCCCGTCACCGAGGCGAAGGTCCAGGACGGCGCGGACATAGCCGCGACCTACAACAACCCCGGTGTCCTCGGCGGCATCATCATGGGTCTGCTGGCCGCCGTGCTGTGGCAGCGCTACCACCGCAAGAAGCTGGTGGACTGGCTGGGCTTCTTCAACGGCCGCCGCCTGGTCCCGATCATCATGGCCTTCGTCGGCACCGCGATGGGTGTCTTCTTCGGTCTGGTCTGGGAGCCGATCGGTGAGGTCATCGCCGACTTCGGCGAGTGGATGACCGGCCTCGGCGCCTTCGGCGCGGGTCTGTTCGGCCTGATCAACCGTGCGCTGATCCCGGTCGGCATGCACCAGTTCGTGAACACCGTCTCCTGGTTCCAGCTCGGCGACTTCAAGGACGCCGCCGGTGAGATCGTCCACGGTGACCTGAACCGCTTCTTCGCCGGTGACCCGACCGCCGGTCAGTTCATGTCCGGCTTCTTCCCGATCATGATGTTCGGTCTGCCGGCCGCCGCCATCGCCATCGCCCACAGCGCCCGCCCCGAGCGCCGCAAGGCCGTGATGGGCATGATGGTCTCGCTGGCGCTGACCTCCTTCGTGACCGGTGTGACCGAGCCGATCGAGTTCGCGTTCATGTTCATCGCCCCGGTGCTGTACGTGATCCACGCGGTGCTCACCGCCCTGTCGATGGCGGTCACCTGGGCGCTCGGCGTCCACGCGGGCTTCACCTTCTCCGCGGGCTTCATCGACTACGCGCTCAACTGGAACCTGGCGACCAAGCCTTGGCTGATCATTCCGATCGGCCTGGTGTTCGCGGCGATCTACTACTCCGTCTTCCGCTTCGCCATCACGAAGTGGAACCTCCCCACCCCGGGCCGCGAGCCCGAGGAGGAGGTCGAGGACCTCACCAAGGCGTGAGCCACACGGCATGACGAAGGCCCCGGAACCGGGAGGGTTCCGGGGCCTTCGCCGTGCCACCGGCGGAAGAGCCGGGCGTCAGATCTCGTACGTCCGGCCGGGCGCCGCCAGCGTCACCGGGCCGTCGTAGACCTCGCGCGCGTCCGCCAGGTTGACCTCGGGGTCGGTCCACGGCGGGATGTGGGTGAGGACCAGGCTCCGGGCGCCCGCGCGGGCCGCCGACTGCCCCGCCTCGCGCCCGTTGAGGTGCAGGTCGGGGATGTTCTCCTTGCCGTGCGTGAAGGCGGCCTCACACAGGAACAGGTCGGCGTCGCGGGCGAGTTCGTCCAGGGCGGTGCTGATGCCCGTGTCGCCGGAGTAGGTCAGCACCCGGCCACCGTGCTCGATCCGGATGCCGTACGCCTCCACCGGGTGGGCCACGCGTTCCGTGTGCACCGTGAACGGGCCGATCTCGAAGGTGGACGGCTTGACCGTGTGGAAGTCGAAGACCTCGCTCATGGAGGAGGCGGTGGGGGTGTCCGCGTAGGCCGTGGTCAGGCGGTGCTCGGTGCCCTCGGGGCCGTAGACCGGGATGGGGTCGCAGCGGCCGCCGTCGTGCCGGTAGTAGCGCGCCACGAAGTACGCGCACATGTCGATGCAGTGGTCGGCGTGCAGGTGGCTGAGGTAGATCGCGTCGAGGTCGTAGAGACCGCAGTGGCGCTGCAGCTCGCCCAGGGCGCCGTTGCCCATGTCGAGGAGCAGCCGGAAGCCGTCGGCCTCGACGAGGTAGCTCGAGCAGGCCGATTCCGCGGACGGGAACGACCCCGAGCAGCCGACGACGGTGAGCTTCATGAAACAGAAACCTCCGCTGGCGGAAATCCGAAGATCGGGGATGGGGGGCGTCGGGGGTCGTGCGGTTTGTCGAGCGTAAGGCGCAAAACCTCCGGTCGCTCCTCCGCGCAGCTCTGTTGTGGGCGAACTCACCTGTGGTGTCACGCGTTCGGCTGGACCCGGGGCGCACGAGGGGTGCGCGGCGGCGCGCGGGCAGGGTGGGCGCCGGTATGTTCGGGGTTATGGACACGTCATGGTGGCCGGCGCTCGGTGCGGTCGTCCTGCTCGCGTTGGTCGCCACGCTCGTTGACGGGTGGGGGCGGGGGCGTAGGCCGCGGACCCGGCCGCCGGGGCGTCCCCGGGGGCGCGCGAGGGGGCGGGTGCCGGCGCGGCTGCCGGAGCCGGCGGAGATCTGGTGGGCGAACGTGCCCTACGAGGACCGGCCGGGGGCCAAGGACCGGCCGTGTCTGGTGCTGGCGGTGCGCGGGCAGCGCGTCACGGTCGCCAAGATCACCAGCAGGAACCGCGCCGAGCGCGGCGGTGTCATCGCGCTGCCGCCGGGGTCGGTCGGGGACGCCGGGGGCCGGGCGAGCTATCTGGAGACGGGTGAGCTGCGGGTCGTCCCGGTGCGGGACTTCCGGCGGCGGGTCGGGGTGATGGACCCGGCCGTGTGGGACCAGGTCCGTCACCTGTCGTCGTGACCGCGGGGGCGGTCAGGCCCAGAGCTGGCCCTGGAGGGTTTCGATGGCTTCCTCCGTCGTCGCGGCCGTGTAGACGCCCGTCGACAGGTACTTCCAGCCGCCGTCGGCGACGACGAACACGATGTCGGCGCTCTCCCCCGCCTGCAGCGCCTTCTTCCCGACGCCGATCGCGGCGTGCAGGGCGGCGCCGGTGGAGACGCCCGCGAAGATGCCCTCCTGCTGGAGGAGTTCCCGGGTGCGGGTGACCGCGTCGGCGGAGCCGACCGAGAACCGGGTGGTGAGGACCGAGGCGTCGTACAGCTCGGGGACGAAGCCCTCGTCGAGGTTGCGCAGGCCGTAGACGAGGTCGTCGTAGCGCGGTTCGGCGGCGACGATCCTCACGTCGGGCTTGTGCTCGCGCAGGTAGCGGCCGACGCCCATGAGCGTGCCGGTGGTGCCGAGGCCCGCCACGAAGTGGGTGATGGAGGGGAGGTCGGCGAGGATCTCCGGGCCGGTCGTCGCGTAGTGCGCGCCCGCGTTGTCCGGGTTGCCGTACTGGTAGAGCATCACCCAGTCCGGGTGCTCGGCGGAGAGTTCCTTGGCGACCCGTACGGCGGTGTTGGAGCCGCCCGCGGCGGGGCTGGAGATGATCTCCGCGCCCCACATGCCGAGCAGGTCCCGGCGCTCCTGCGAGGTGTTCTCGGGCATGACGCACACCATGCGGTAGCCCTTGAGCTTGGCCGCCATGGCGAGGGAGATGCCGGTGTTGCCGCTGGTCGGCTCCAGGATGGTGCAGCCCGGGGTGAGCCGGCCGTCCTTCTCCGCCTGCTCGATCATGTGCAGGGCGGGCCGGTCCTTGATCGAGCCGGTGGGGTTGCGGTCCTCCAGCTTGGCCCAGATCCGGACGTCGTCGGACGGCGACAGCCGCGGCAGGCACACCAGGGGGGTGTTGCCGACCGCGGCGAGGGGGGAGTCGTACCGCATCCCGATCAGGCCATACCGCCGGCCACGGCCGGCAGGATCGTGACGTTGTCGCCGTCGCTGAGCTTGGTGTTGATGCCGTCGAGGAAGCGGACGTCCTCGTCGTTCAGGTAGACGTTGACGAAGCGGCGCAGCTGGTCGCCGTCGACGATGCGCGCCTGGATGCCCGTGTGGCGGGTCTCGAGGTCGGCGAACAGGTCGGCGAGGGTCTCACCGCTGCCCTCCACCGCCTTCTGACCGTCGGTGTAGGTGCGGAGGATGGTCGGGATGCGGACCTCGATGGCCATGGGTCGGGGCTCCTGTCGGGAGTAGTCGGTCGGGGCGCGCGGCAGCGCTGGGAGTGCATCGGTGCGTGAGTGCGGCGCCGCGGCTCACGGCCGGACGGCGGCAGGGGAACGCGTCAACAGATGGCGCTGGCGAGCCTGCACAGGTCGACGTGCAGCCGCGCCACGAGCAGCATGCCCGGCGTCTTCCCGCTCACGTCGTGGAGAACCATGGGGTCATCGTATCGATTCCCGGTCCGGGTCCTGGAATGTGATCCCACATCGCGGACGGTGACGGGTCGCGTGGTGAGACCGGGCCCCGCGGACCGGGTCCTCGAGGGGCCGGTTCCGTCGTACGGGGCCGGGTGGTCAGTAGGACTCGACGATCCTGACCTCCTCCTCCGTGACCTCGCCCTCGAGGATGCGGAAGGAGCGGAACTGGAACTCGCCGAGGCCGTCGGTGTCGGCCGTGGAGACGAGGACGTAGTGGGCGCCGGGCTCGTTGGCGTAGGAGATGTCGGTGCGCGACGGGTACGCCTCGGTGGCCGTGTGCGAGTGGTAGACGATCACCGGCTCCTCGTCGCGGTCGTCCATGTCGCGGTAGAGCTTGAGCAGGTCACCGGAGTCGAACTCGTAGAACGTGGGGGACATCGCCGCGTTCAGCATCGGGATGAAGCGTTCGGGGCGGTCGGAGCCGGCCGGGCCCGCGACGACTCCGCACGCCTCGTCCGGGTGGTCCTTGCGCGCGTGGGCGACGATCTGGTCGACGAGGGCCTGGGTGATGGTCAGCATGCGGCCAGGATAAGCAGAGGGGCCGCCCCGTACCGAGGGTTGGTACGGGGCGGCCCACATGCCGGACGTGCGGTCACGTCCCGGGGGCGCGGACGCCCTGAGCGGCGGGCGCGGAGGGCACCACGAGTGCTCCCCGCGACCGGGCGTCCGCGCGTGGATCAGCCGACCTTCTCCAGCTCCGGCTCCTCGCCGCCGCGCGTGGCGATGCCGGGGTTGCGGCTCTTGAGGACCGACCAGCCGACGCCGAGGGCCACGGCCCAGCCGGCGGCGACGTAGAGGCAGACCCGCGCGTCCTTGTCGTACGCGATCATGCAGGTCACGCCGATGAGGAAGAGCAGCGCGACCCAGCTGAAGAGGGCGCCGCCGGGGGCGGGGAAGGACGAGGCGCGCAGCCGGCCCGCGTCGACGGCGGCACGGTAGCGGATGTGGCTGACGAGGATCATCATCCAGGTCCAGATGCCGGCCGCGGTGGCGACGGAGGTGACGTAGAGGAACGCCTTCTCCGGGACGACGTAGTTGAGGATCACGCCGATGCCCATGAGCGCCACGGAGACGGTGATGCCGATGGCCGGCGTCTTGCGGCTGTTGAGCTTGCCGAACGCCTGCGGGGCCTCGCTGTTGGCGGCCAGGTCGCGCAGCATGCGGCCGGTGGAGTACATGCCGGAGTTGCAGGACGACAGGGCCGCGGTGAGGACCACGAAGTTGACGATGCCGGCGGCGAGCGGGATGCCGATCTTGCCGAAGGCGTGCACGAAGGGGCTCTCGCCGGCGGAGAACTCGGTCCACTTCACGACGGAGAGGATCACCAGCAGCGCGCCGACGTAGAAGACGATGATGCGCCAGGGCAGCGTGTTGATGGCCTTGGGCAGGGTCTTCTCGGGGTTCTCGGACTCGCCCGCGGTGACGCCGACCAGCTCGACGGCGAGGTAGGCGAACATGACGCCCTGGAGGGTCATCAGGCTGGAGCCGATGCCGTTGGGGAAGAAGCCGCCGTGCGACCAGAGGTTGGAGGCGGCGGCGGTGTCACCGGCGTCGGAGAAGCCCAGGGTGAGCACGCCGAGGCCGATGACGATCATGCCGATGATGGCCGTGACCTTGACCATCGAGAACCAGAACTCGACCTCGCCGAAGATCTTGACGGAGATCAGGTTGACGCCGAAGAGCACCACGAGGAACACCAGGGCGCTGACCCACTGCGGGATCTCCGGGAACCAGAAGTGGATGTAGATCGCGGCGGCCGTCAGTTCGGCCATGCCGGTGACCACCCACATGAGCCAGTACGTCCAGCCCGTGACGAAGCCGAAGAACGGGCCGAGGAACTCCCGGGCGTACTCGGCGAAGGAGCCGGAGACGGGCCGGTACAGGAGCAGTTCGCCCAGGGCCCGCATGATGAAGAAGATGACGACGCCCGCGAGGGCGTACATGAGGATGATGCTGGGTCCGGCCTTTGCGATGTTCGCACCGGCACCCATGAACAGGCCGACGCCGATGGCGCCGCCGATCGCGATCATCTGGACCTGACGGCTGCCGAGACCGCGCTCGTACCCCTCTTCGGGGGCACCCGTGGCCGTCTCGTCGGTGACCTTCGAAGAGGTCATGTTGTGTGCGCCTTTCTCCATGCCGACCCGGGCCTTTCGTCGGCCGCGGATCGGGTCTCGACCCCCCCGGATTGCTGGAGCTGTGCCCGGCCGGCGATCCGCCGGCCCTGTGGCGCACCCGGCCGAACATTCGGGTGGTGCTCGGCGGGCGGTCGTGAAGATTTATCACGGCGGCAACGGTGATCGGCGGGGGCACGTGTGGCGCATCCCACAAGGAGAACCGGACAAAATCACCGCCGCCCCGCATAGCGGGTGGCGGCGGTGACGAGATCGTTATCCGGATTTGAGCGTCCGCTGAGCGAACACAGAACCCTTACATATCGGCACGGAACGGTCGCATGACCGGGTGGATCAGGGCATGAGGGTGGCGACCAGGGTCTCCTGGAGGCCGCCGAGCCACAGATAGGCCATCACCATCGGCTTGCGGGAGTCCTCGTCGGGGAGGCGGTACAGCAGGTCGGTGTCGTCCTCGTCGGTGATCTCCAGCCGGGAGCCGATGGCCAGGCGCAGGTCGTTGAGGGCGCTGAGCCACTGCTGGGACTCCTCGGTGGACAGCTTGAGCACCGCGCCGCCCTCGCCGGCGCTCTCGGCGTTGAGCGCGTCCAGGGTGCGCACCACCGCGAGCGCGTTCTCCCGCTTGCCGGCGCGCAGGTCGTTCTCCGTGTACCGGCGGAACTCGGCGGAGTACGCCCGCTGTTCCTCGGCCTCCTGGGCCTGCGGGGTGCCCTCGGGGTCGCTGTAGGCGTCGGGGAACAGGCGCTTGAGCACGGGGTCGGAGGGCGGCTCGCTGGGGCCGTCAACGAACAGCTCGGCGAGCGGGTCGTCGGAGGCGTCGCCGGCCGGGCCGGGTCCGATGAGTTCCAGCAGCTGGACGGCCAGCGACCGGATGATGGAGATCTCGACTTCGTCGAGAGCGACGGCGGCGCCGCCGCCGGGGACGGGTTCGAAGGTTCCTGGCATGGAGACGATTCGCTACTTCCGGTCCTGCTGGAGGGTGGCCCACAGGCCGTAGCCGTGCATGGCCTGCACGTCGCGTTCCATCTCCTCGCGGGATCCGCTGGAGACGACCGCCCGGCCCTTGTGGTGGACGTCGAGCATGAGCTTGGTGGCCTTGTCCTTGCTGTACCCGAAGTACGTCTGGAAGACGTACGTCACGTAGCTCATGAGGTTGACCGGGTCGTTGTGGACGATCGTGACCCAGGGGACGTCGGGCTCGGGGACGGCGAACACTTCCTCCGCCGACTCGGTGCGTTCGATCTCTAGGGGAGCGGGTGACGTCACAGTGCCCATGCTGCCACCGCAGGGGGGTGGTCGCACAAATCCCCGGCCCTCCCCACCCCCAAATCGTCAGACTGACGAAATGGGGGTACGATGCGTTGCCATGAACACAGCGGACCTTGGGCTGCCGGTGGAAGTCCCCTCGACGGCGCTCTTCACCGACCAGTACGAGCTGACGATGCTGCAGGCCGCGCTGCGCGCGGGCACCGCCGAGCGGCGCAGCGTGTTCGAGGTCTTCACCCGGCGCCTGCCGCACGGCCGGCGCTACGGCGTGGTGGCCGGCACCGGACGCGTTCTGGACGCCGTGGAGAACTTCCGCTTCGACGCGGACGTCCTCGGCTTCCTGCGCGAGCGGGCCGTCGTCGACGAGCCGACGCTGCGCTGGCTGGCGGACTACCGCTTCTCCGGGGACATCTGGGGCTACCCGGAGGGCGAGGTCTACTTCCCGGGCTCGCCGATCCTGCGGGTGGAGGGCAGCTTCGCCGAGTGCGTGCTGCTGGAGACGGTGATCCTCTCCATCCTCAACCACGACTCGGCGATCGCCGCGGCGGCCTCCCGGATGTCCGCGGCGGCCGGGGACCGTCCGCTGATCGAGATGGGGGCCCGGCGCACCCATGAGCTGGCCGCGGTGGCCGCCTCCCGGGCCGCCTACATCGGCGGCTTCACCTCCACCTCCGACCTGGCCGCCGGCTTCCGGTACGGCATCCCGACCGTCGGCACCAGCGCCCACGCCTTCACGCTGCTGCACGACCAGGAGCGGGACGCCTTCCGGGCCCAGGTGGACTCCATGGGCCGCGGCACCACGCTGCTGGTCGACACCTACGACGTCGCCGAGGCGGTCCGTACGGCCGTGGAGGTCGCCGGACCCGAGCTGGGCGCCGTCCGCATCGACTCGGGCGACCTGCTGCTGGTCGCGCACCGGGTCCGCCAGCAGCTGGACGAGCTGGGCGCGACCGGCACGAGGATCCTCGTCACCTCCGACCTGGACGAGTACGCCATCGCCTCGCTGGCGGCGGCGCCCGTGGACGCGTACGGCGTCGGCACCCAGCTGGTGACCGGGTCCGGGCACCCGACGGCCTCCATGGTCTACAAGCTGGTCGCCCGCGCCGAGTCCGCCGACGCCTCGGCACCGCTCGTGCCGGTGGCGAAGCGGTCGACGGGCGGAAAGACCTCCGTCGGCGGCCGCAAGTGGGCGGCGCGCCGGCTCGACGCCGAGGGGGTCGCGGAGGCCGAGGTGATCGGCACCGGGCCGGTGCCCGCCGAACTCGCCGGCCGGCAGCTGCTGGTCCAGCTCGTCAAGGGCGGGGACGTCGTGGCGCGCGAGCCGCTGGACGCCGTACGGAACCGGCACGCGCAGGCCCGCGCCGACCTGCCGCTGTCCGCGATGCAGCTGTCCCGGGGGGAACCCGTCATTCCGACGGAGTACGCCCACGAGCGGCCGGGTAGCCAGACGGGGGCGTGAAACGGGCGCGCCCGCAGTGCCCGCTCCATGCCCCCTCCCGCACCGCACACGAAGTCTCTAGGCTCGGAGGTTCACGGCCGGGCCCGCCGATCCACCGTCCCGACCTCAGCGTCCATAACCGAAGGACACCGCCCATGCGCCGCGCCTTGATCGTCGTAGACGTGCAGAACGACTTCTGCGAGGGAGGCAGCCTCGCGGTGGCCGGTGGCGCCGACGTGGCCGCCGCCGTGACGGAGCTGATCGGCCAGGCGGCCGGGTCCGGCTACCAGCACGTCGTGGCCACGCGCGACCACCACATCGCGCCGGGCGGCCACTTCTCGGCCCATCCCGACTTCGTCCAGTCGTGGCCGGCGCACTGTGTGGCGGGCACCGAGGGCGTGGGCTTCCACCCGAACTTCGCGCCCGCGGTCGCCTCCGGCGCGATCGACGCCGTCTTCGACAAGGGGGCGTACGCCGCGGCGTACAGCGGGTTCGAGGGCGCCGACGAGAACGGCGTACGGCTCGCGGACTGGCTGCGGGCCCGGGAGGTCACCGAGGTGGACGTGGTGGGCATCGCCACCGACCACTGTGTGCGGGCCACGGCGCTGGACGCGGCGCGCGAGGGCTTCCGTACGCAGGTGCTGCTGGACCTGACCGCCGGAGTGGCCGCGGAGACCACCGAGCGGGCGCTGGAGGAGCTGCGCGAGGCCGGGGTGGAGCTGACCGGCAAGCCCGTGGTGGCGTAGCCCCCGGGGGGCCGCGAGGCCCGCTACGGCTGGGCGGGGGCGGCGGGGCGGCGCATCAGGGCCCGGATGGGGTGCCAGAGCTCCTGGGCCGGTCCCGGGACGGGCTGCGGCACGGCGGGGACGACGTCCGGGCAGGGGGCCGTGCGCCATATCAGGCCGTCGGGGTGGTGCAGGACCGCCGTGATCTCGTCCGGGGTCGGCGGGGCGGCGTTCCCCCGCAGGTAGACGGCGCGCATGCCCAGGTTGCGGAGCCTGGTCAGGGCTCGGGCGCGGTTGCGGGCGTGCACCAGGACACGGACGCTGCCCGTGCCGTCGGCGGTGGGTCTGGGCAGGTTCAGCGCCACCACCACGCTGCCGGTCGGCAGCTTGCAGAAACCTCCTGCGGCCATACGGTCACACCCCCGTGCGATGCGGTGTCGAGGTCGGGTCCGGCTCCGGTGCCGGAGCCGGTGTCAATAACGGAAGCACAGGGTGCACCTAAACACGACCGGCGGCAACCCCGCCAGGGGGCTGCCGCCGATCATGCTCTGACCTGCAGTTTTACTTCTTACTTCGCCGCAGGGCCCACTTCGAGCTCGATCGTGGAGCCGTCCTTGGCCTCCTTGACGATCTTGATCTTGGTGTTGGTGTCAGTGATCTTGACACCCGCGGAGGGGTTCGACGCGTCGTAGTAGGTGTTGGTGCGGTCGTTGAAGACCCCCACACCCGGACGCGACGGGATCTTCGCGGCGACGTCCGCGTTGTGCAGCGTCATGCCGTCCGTGCGGAAGGTGCTGAACGGGGAGTCGTAGGCCTGGATGCGGTTGCGCATCAGCGTGCCGTTCGTCCACTTCAGCTGGGTCGGGTGCGAGTCGATCGGCAGGATCAGACCGGCACCCGGGTGCTGGCTGGTGTTGTTGTCCAGCTGCGAGGTGTCCCACTTCCAGATGAGCAGACCGTTCTGGTAGGCGTAGTGCTCCACCCAGTCCGGACGGGTCGTCGAGAAGCCGAAGTTGTACGGGCCCGTCTTCAGCGTCTTGTCGTACGACACGTACTGACGGTTCTCGGCGATGTAGTACTGGGCGTAGTCGTCCGTGATGGACGCGCCGATGCGCGAGAAGCCCTTCTTCGCCCAGGCGTCGTCGGCGGTCTCGGCGTCGTCCGAGAACACCGCCGAACCGTCGGCGGTCACCGCGATGTTGTCGGCCGTGAAGCCCTTCTGGGCCACGCCGCCGTCCGTCTGGTAGCGGAAGCGCAGGTCGACCTTCTTGCCCGCGTACGCGTCGAGCGGGAAGACCAGCTTCTTCCAGGCGCCGGAGGTGCCGTCGATCGCGGACTTGCCGCTGGCGTCCTTGCCGAGGGCGGTGCCGTCGGCGGTGCCGTCCAGGGCCGTCCAGTTGGCGCCGCCGTCGGTGGACACCTCGGTGTAGAGGTAGTCGTAGCCGGCCTCGATGTCCCACCAGCCGTCGAGGGTCAGCGAGGCGGCCGACTTGCCGGTCAGGTCGACCGAACGGGTCAGCGTGTTGGAGAGGCTGTCACCGCTGCCGCTCCACCACTGGTTCTCGCCCTGCGCCGGCTGGACGATCTCGGTGGTGACCTTCTTCTTCGGCAGCTCGACCACGAGGGCCTGCTTGTGCTTGGTGTTGTACTCGGCGACACCCAGCTTGTGCCACGAGTTCGTGGCGGCCTTGGCCGTGTCGTACTTCAGCCAGCCCAGCTGCAGCTTGTCCCAGGCGGTCATGTCGCCGGGCAGGTCGCCGATCTCCTTCTTGCCGGTGCCCAGCCAGGAACCGGAGGACATCAGCGTCCAGAACCCGGTGGAGTTCTCGCCGCCCTGCGTGTCGTAGAGGTCCGGCAGACCGAGGTCGTGGCCGTACTCGTGCGCGTAGACGCCGAGGCCGCCGTTCTCCGGCTGCACGGTGTAGTCGCCGACCCAGATGCCGGTGTTGCCGATCTGGGCGCCGCCCAGCTTGTTCTGCGCGGGACCGGTGGCACCGGCGTCCGTGCCGAACGCGTACCAGCGGTGCGCCCAGATGGCGTCCGTGCCCTGGACGCCGCCGCCCGCGGACTCGTCCTCACCGGCGTGGACGATCTGGAAGTGGTCGATGTAGCCGTCCGGCTCGTTGAAGTCGCCGTCGCCGTCGAAGTCGTAGCGGTCCCACTGGTCGAACTGGGCGACGTCGTCCTTGATCTGCGCGTCGGTGCGGCCGGCCGCCTTCTGCTGCGCGACCCAGGAGTTCAGGCCGTCGCTGACGATGTTCCAGACGCTGGAGCAGTTCGTGTCGCCGCAGGCGTTGTTGCCGTAACGGGCCTCGTTGTAGGGCACCTTGACCCAGTCCGAGACCTCGCCGTCGACCGAGTAGCGGCCCGAGGACTGCTTCTCGTAGTACTTCTTGACCGACTCGGTCTTCTTGCCGGTGCCGAAGTACATGTCCTGGAAGTGCTGGCGGTTGTAGTCCGCCTTCCAGGCCGTCGAGTTGTCCTTCTTCGGGTCCGGCTTGGCTATCTGGTTGTGCAGCGGGCCGGGGGTGCCACCGAACTGGCTGATCTGGTCGCCGAACTCCACCAGGATCGTGAAGATCTTGTCGGTCTTCTCGCGGCCCAGCTCGACGTACTTGCTGTCGCCCTTCTTGCTCTTGAGCTCGACGACCTTCGAACCGTCGCGGTTCTTCACCTTGCTCTTGCCCGAGATGACCTGGTTGAGCGCTTCCTGCCGCTGCGCCTCCACGGTCTTGCTCAGGGGGCCTTCGAGGTCGTGGTCGGCGTGCTGCCGGTCCGCCGGGTCACGACGGTCCACGGAGGCCGGTGCGCCTTCGTCGGCCTGAGCCACCGCGAAGGTCGAGAACGTCGCCGCGGCTGTCGCGAGCGCGACGGCGGTCGCCGCCGTACGGAACGTCCAGGGTCTACTGGTCACTTGAGATCCTCCCCCGCGTTCGGGCGCGCGGAAGGAGGGTCCTGGTCAACATAGGATCCGCGCGCACGTGATCAACGCGTGTAGTCAAGTGACGTCATTTGACTAGAGGTTAAGCAGAAAAAACAGACCTTGACTTGAACAGGTCAATTGCACTATGCGGAGTGACTGTCCAGTTACCGAACGGCGGCCGGAGGACGGGCGCGCACCGCCGTCCACCTGGTGGACGCCATGAATCCGTGCGCCCCCCGTGCACCGGCACTGTTGGTCAGGTCACGCTTACCGAACGTTCCTCTCGGGCATGGACGCCGTTAGAGTCGGATGGCGGAACGCCCGGACGTCGGCGCAAAGCCAGGCCGAATCCCCCGTGCACCCCCGATTCCGAGGACACGATGACCATGCCTCGTCCGACTGCCGCACAGCTCGCCTACGGCTCGTGCACCGTGGTCTTCTCGACGCTCGCCATGCTGCTGCTCTCACAGACCGGTTCGGGCGCCGGGATCGCGATCATCGCCTTCGCCGCGATGCTGCTCGGACTCCTGGTCGCCATGACGGTGCCCGTGCCGCGCGGGTCCCGTGTGGTGACGGTGGGCCGCTCCGCCGGGGCGGAGCGGGAGAAGACCGAGGAGCCCGCCCTCAGCAAGTCCTGACCCGCGCTCACGCGTCCGTGCTGACGACCACGGTCTTCGCCGCCTTGTCGTGCAGACCCTGCTTGTAGGGCCGGTCGAAGAAGCTCCAGCCGCCGGCGATCGCGGTCCAGATACAGGCGCAGCAGAACGCGAACGGGATCCACAGCACCAGCGAGCGGATCAGCGTGGTCTGCACCGAGGGCGTGGCCCCGTTGTCGAGGTTGGCGACCCGCAGGTGCAGCAGCTTCTTGCCGAGCGTCTGACCGGTCCGGGAGATCATGACCGTGTCGTAGCCGACGAACAGCACGGCGGCGATCAGCGACTGGGCGAAGGACTTCCCGAACTGCACCTTGTCGGTGTCCACGTCCAGCTCGGTGACCCCGAACCCCCAGGTGATCAGCCAGACGACGACCGCCACCAGGATCAGGTCGATGAGCCGGGCCAGCGTGCGCTTGCCGCTGTCGGCGAGCGGCGGCATCCCGGCCAGCGGGTCGGCGGGCCCGCCTCCGTACGGGCCGCCGCCTCCGTACGGGCCGCCGCCGTCGTAGGGACCGCCGCCGTACGGGCCACCGCCACCGGGCGGGGGCGGGGGCGGCTGACCGCCGTAGGGACCGCCCTCACCGCCGGGTGGCGGCGGGGGCTGCCCGCCCTGGGGCGGCTGGTCGCCGTACGGCCCGCCCGGGCCGCCGCCGGGCGGGGGCTGCTTCCTGAACGGGTCGTCGTCCGGGGGCTGCGGGCCGGGGCCGGGAGGCGGTTCGCTGCTCATGGCCCGAGTCGACCGCGAACGGCACAGCCGCGCATCCGGCACGGGGCCGTCCGGAGTACGGAATCATCCGGGCCGGACGGCGGACCCGCTCATCCGGCGACGAACGTACGGGCTGCCTTGTCGTGCAGGCACTGGTGCCAGGGCCGGTCGAACAGGCACCACAGAACGCCGACCACCCCGACGACGAGCACGCCCGGCACGCTGTACACGAGCCATCGGCGCACCGCAGCGCCGTACTCCGGCGGCTCGTGCGCCTCGATGTCGCGCACCTCCAGGCCGAACAGCTTTTTGCCCAGCGTGCGGCCCCACTTGGCGGTGGGCACGGCCTCGTAGAGCCCGCCGGCGACCAGCAGCACGGCCAGGATGATGCCGAGGTAGACCGACGTGGTGCCGTCCAGCAGCCAGACGGTGACGGTCCGTCCGGAGAGCTTGGCCGCCTCGATCTTGTCGTCGACGTGGTCGAGCGCCTTGCCGCCGAGCGGCACGGCGGCCACCGCCGTGACGGCGGCGAGCACCACGGTGTCCACCAGCCGGGCCGCGAGCCGCTTGCCGAGGCCGGCGGGCCGGGCCGCGGCCTGCCGCAGGGCGGCCGCCGCGAACGGGTCCTCCCGCACGGGCTTCCACGGGGCGACCGGGGGCCGGCCCTCGGCGGACGGCGGCCGGACGTCGGCGCCCGGCTCCGCGAGCCGGTGGACCTGCTGCGCCCAGGAGGACTGACCGCCGCCGGGACCCGGCGCGATCGGCGCCCCGGAGGCGGCGGGAGCGGCGGGCGCGGGCTGCGGTCCGCCCGACTGCTGGGGGATGCCCGGCGTGGCCTGCTGGGGGCCGGCAGGAGGCGCGGGGGCGGGCTGGGCGGCGGGCGGGACCGCGGGCGTCCCCTGGGCCGGCGAGGGGGCCGCGGCGGCCTTGCCGGCGCTGAAGCCGGGGCCCTGCGGGGCGTTCGCCGCCGCGCCCGACGCGGCGGAGGGTGCCGCGGAGGGCGGCTCCTGCGTGCCGCCGCGCGGGTTCACCGCGCGGATGGCCATGGTGCCGGGGTCGGGGGCCGCGGCGGACCGCGCTCCCCCGCCGTCCGTCACGGGCCGGCGCATCATGAAGGTGTCGGGCGTGGGTCCGCCGCCGGACTCCGCCTCCGGCTCGGCGGGCGCCGGGACACGCGGGTCGGCGCCCTCCTGCTGGGCACCCCAGGAGACCCGGCGGTCCTGGTCGCCGCCGAACCCGGTCTGCCGGGAGCGGTCGGCGCCCCAGGCGGAGGCGGGTTCGGGGCGGCTGCCGTGCTGGGCCTCGCCGGGGGCCTGCCGGGCGACCGGGTCCTCGTCGAAGAAGTGCGGGCCGGTCTCCTCTACCTGGGCCGGGGCGTCGGCCGGCCGGGCGCCCGGCGGCGGGGCGAGCGGCTCGCCGTCGGTCGGGGCGGGACGGCTGGTGCCCGGCACCCAGGAGGCGCCGTTCCAGTACCGGACATATCCAGGAATGGACGGGTCCGGGTAATACCCTTCGCGGGGCCGGTCGTCACCGGGGGCCGGGGTTGGGGCGCTCATGTCCGTCGTCCGGTATCTGCTCGTGGGTCACTACGGGGGCTCCACATCTATCAGACGGACGCACCCGCCACCGCCGGTCCTACGGGACCCGCCCCTTTCCGGGCAACCTCGTGCACGTACGTCACAGGTACGAAAGCCCGGCGGGGGGCCGGGCCGGAAAAAAGTCCGCCCGAGTCGCGTAATGCGACGCGGGGTCGTCCCTCTCCACTCGTACGGGGCCCACCCGGGGAACCCGTACGTGTCACGAGAGAGGACCCCTGCCATGTCCCACACCGTCGTCGAGCGCGAACTGGAGCTGCGGCTCATCCTGTCGCCCGAGCGCAGCGTCCCCGTCCCGGCCCGGCTGGGCTACCACAGCGACGACCCCTACGCCGTCCACGTCACCTTCCACATCACCTCCGCGCAGCCCGTGCACTGGACGTTCTCCCGCGATCTGCTGGTCGAGGGGGTGTTCCGCCCGTGCGGGCACGGGGACGTGCGGGTGTGGCCGACGAAGTCGGAGGGCCGCAGCGTGGTGCTGATGGCGCTGAGCTCGCCCGACGGGGACGCCCTGCTGGAGGCGCCCGCCGCGCAGGTGTCGGCCTGGCTGGAGCGGACGCTGCGGGTGGTGCCGCCGGGCACCGAGGCCGGCCAGCTCGGGATCGACGACGCGCTCGACGAGCTGCTCGCCCGGTGACGGGCGCCCAGGGGGCGGGTCAGAACAGCTTGCCGGGGTTGAGGAGGTCCAGCGGGTCGAAGACCCGCTTGATCCCTCGCTGCATCTCGATCCCGACGGGGCCGATCTCGCGGGCCATCCACTCCTTCTTCAGCACGCCCACGCCGTGCTCGCCGGTGATGGTGCCGCCGAGTTCCAGGCCGAGCGCCATGATCTCGTCGAACGACTCACGGGCGCGCCGGGACTCGTCGGGGTCGGCGGCGTCGAAGCAGACGGTGGGGTGGGTGTTGCCGTCGCCCGCGTGCGCGACGACCCCGATGGTGAGGCGGTGCCGGTCCGCGATCCGCTCCACGCCCTCGATCAGGTCGCCGAGCCGGGAACGCGGCACGCACACGTCGTCGATCATGGTGACGCCCCGGACCGCCTCCAGCGCGGTGAGGGACAGCCGGCGTGCCTGGAGCAGGAGTTCGGACTCGGCGGCGTCGTCCGCCGGGACCACCTGGGTGGCGCCGGCCGCCTCGCACAGCGCGCCGACGGCGGCGAGGTCGGCGGCCGGGTCGGGGGTGTCGAAGGCGGCCAGCAGCAGTGCCTCGGTGGTCTCCGGCAGCCCCATCTTCGCCATGGCGTTGACGGCCGCGACGGTCGTACGGTCCATCAGCTCCAGCAGCGACGGCACATGTCCGCCGGCCATGATCCGGCACACCGCGTCGCAGGCGGCGGCCGCGGAGGCGAACTCGGCGGCCAGCACGAGCTGCTGGGGCGGCTTGGGGCGCAGCGCGAGCACCGCCCGCACGACGATGCCGAGCGAGCCCTCGGAGCCGACGAAGAGCCGCGTCAGGTCGTAGCCCGCCACGCCCTTGGCGGTGCGGCGGCCCGTGCTCATCAGGCGTCCGTCGGCGAGGACGACGTCGAGGCCGAGGACGTACTCGGCCGTCACCCCGTACTTCACGCAGCACAGCCCGCCCGAGGCGGTGCCGATGTTCCCGCCGATGGTGCACATCTCCCAGCTGGAGGGGTCCGGCGGGTAGTACAGGCCGTGCTCGCCCACCGCGCGGGAGAGCGTCGCGTTGACGACGCCGGGCTCCACGACGGCGATCCGGTCGACCGGGTTGATCTCGAGGATGCGGTCCATCTTCGTCAGGGACAGCACAATGCAGCCGTCGGAGGCGTTGGCGCCGCCCGACAGGCCCGTGCGGGCGCCCTGCGGGACGACGGGGACGCGCAGCGCGGTGGCGGTGCGCATCACGTGCTGGACCTCTTCGACGGTGCGCGGGAGCACGACGACGGCGGGCGTGCCGGCCGGGCAGAAGCTCGCCATGTCGTGTGCGTAGGAGGCGGTGACGTCGGTGTCGGTGAGGACGGCCTCGGCGGGCAGACCGGCGAGCAGCCGTTCGGTGAGGTCACCCAGGGCCTGGTCGGGTGCGGCTTCGGTACGGCTCATGATCACAGCGTGACACCCGGGGCCATCGGTGTGAACCCCGCGCGCGGCACCCGTGGCCGGGCGGGTGTGGTCGTCGTGTCCACGCCCCGTTTCGCGCACAGTAACGCCATGGAGAACGAGGCCGTGGACCAGGGACAGGACGCGACCGCCCGGCGGCGCCTGCGGCGCCGGGTCCTCATCGCGTCGGTGGCGGGCTGTGCCGTGCTCGGCGGCGCGCTGGCGCTGCTGCCGTCCGGGCCGGGGCCCGGGCCCGCGCGGCCGCCCGCACCGGCGCCGGCACCGGGGGCGCGGGCGCTGACCGCGGTGACCTCGGGGGTGCCGGCGGCGCTGCCCGATCTGGCGGCGCTGATCGACCGGCGCGAGCGGCGGGTGCGCGCGCATCCGCGGGACGCCGTGTCGTGGGCGGTGCTGGGGGCCGCGTACGTCGAGCAGGGGCGGCGGACCGCGCAGCCGGCGTACTACCCGAAGGCGGAGAAAGCGCTGCGCGCCTCGCTGGAGGTCCGCTCGCGCAACGCCGGGGCGCTGAGCGGCATGGCGGCCCTGGCGAACGCCCGGCGGGACTTCGGGGCGGCGCTGACCTGGGCGGAGGCGGCGGTGAAGGCGGACCCGAAGCGCTGGACGGCGTATCCGCAGCTGATCGACGCGCACACCGGCCTCGGTCACCACAAGGCGGCGGGGCGGGCCCTGGACCGGCTGCTGAAGCTGCGCTCGGGCCCGGCGGTGCGGGCACGGGCGGCGGCCGTGTACCGGGACCGGGGGCTGGGCGAGGACGCGGCGGCGGCGCTGTCCGACGCGGCGGCCGGCGCGGCGAACCCGGCCGAGCGTGCGGACTATCTGGAGCGGGCCGGGCAGCTGGCGTTCGAGAGCGGTGACGTGGACGTGGCGCTGCGGCACTTCCAGGAGGCGGTGCGGCTCGACCCGGACCAGCGGGCGGCGCTGGCCGGGCAGGGCCGGGCACTGGCCGCGCTGGGCCGCACCACGGAGGCCCTGACCGCCTACCGGGCGGCCCTCGCGCGGCAGCCGTGCCCGGAGTACGCGCTGGAGCTGGGCGAGCTGTACGAGTCGATGGGTCTCGGGCAGGCGGCACGCGTGCAGTACGACCTGCTGCGGGAGCGGGCGGCGCGGGCCGCGGCGGCCGGGGTGGACGAGGAGCTGGTCCTGGGCCGGTTCGAGGCGGACCACGGGGACGCGGAGTCGGCGGTGGAGCGGCTGCGCGCGGAGTGGCGGCGTCAGCCGGGGATCGCGGTCGCGGACGCGCTGGGCTGGGCGCTGCACCGGGCCGGGGAGGACGAGGAGGCCCTGACGTTCGCCCGGCGGGCCACGGACCGGGCCAAGGGGGGCGCGGTGCGCAGCGCGCTGTACAGCTACCACCTGGGGATGATCGAGCGGGAGCTGGGCCGGGAGGGGCCGGCGCGGCGGCACCTCCAGGAGGCGCTGCGGATCAGTCCGCGCTTCTCGCCGACGCTGGCGCCGAAGGCGGAGGAGGCGCTGCGGGAGCTCGGGGAGCCGTCGGTGGAGGACGTCCCGGACTTCGAGGACTGGTCCGCCGGGGAGTGAGCCTCCCCGGCGGGCCGGGCCGTCAGAGGTTGCCGCGCTTGGCCTGCTCGCGCTCGATGGCCTCGAACAGCGCCTTGAAGTTGCCCTTGCCGAAGCCCATGGAGCCGTGGCGCTCGATCATCTCGAAGAAGACGGTCGGGCGGTCCTGGACCGGCTTGGTGAAGATCTGCAGCAGGTAGCCGTCCTCGTCGCGGTCGACGAGGATCTTCAGCTCGCGCAGCGTCTCGACGGGCACCCGGGTCTCGCCCGCCCACTCGCCGAGGGTGTCGTAGTACGAGTCCGGGGTGTCCAGGAACTGCACGCCGGCGGCGCGCATCTGGCGGACGGTGTGCACGATGTCGTTGGTGTTCAGCGCGATGTGCTGGACGCCGGCGCCGCCGTAGAACTCCAGGTACTCGTCGATCTGGGACTTCTTCTTGGCGATGGCGGGCTCGTTGATCGGGAACTTGACCTTGAGCGTGCCGTCGGCCACGACCTTGGACATCAGCGCGCTGTACTCGGTCGCGATGTCGTCGCCCACGAACTCCTTCATGTTCGTGAAGCCCATGACCTTGTTGTAGAACGCGACCCACTCGTTCATCCGGCCGAGCTCGACGTTGCCGACGCAGTGGTCGACGGCCTGGAAGGAGCGCTTGGCCGGCGGCTCGACCATCGGGGCGGCGGAGACGTAGCCGGGCAGGTACGGGCCGTCGTAGCCGGTGCGCTCGACCAGCGTGTGGCGGGTCTTGCCGTAGGTGGCGATGGCGGCCAGCACCACGGTGCCGTGCTCGTCCTTCAGCTCGTACGGCTCGGCGACGGACGTGGCGCCGTGCTCGATCGCGTAGGCGTAGGCGGCGCGGGCGTCCGGCACCTCGATGGCGAGGTCGTACACGCCGTCGCCGTGCGCGGCCACGTGGTCCTCGAGGAAGGCGCCCCACTCGGTGGACCGCTTGATCACGGAGGTGAACACGAAGCGGGCCGAGCCGCTCTCCAGCACGTACGAGGCGGTCTCGCGGCTGCCGTTCTCCGGTCCGGAGTATGCGACCAGCTGCATGCCGAAGGCGGTGGAGTAGTAGTGCGCCGCCTGCTTGGCGTTGCCCACGGCGAAGACGACCGCGTCCATTCCCTTGACCGGGAAGGGGTCGGCCTGCCGTGCGGTGTCGGGAGTGTGGTGTGTGGTCTGCGTCATAGGCGCAGCCTCACCCGGCACGGCAAGGTGCGCAATAGTTTCGTTTTCCGCTGGGCAATCTGTAGGGCATCAGGGCGGTCCACGCGGACTTTCTGTACAGGATGACCACCCCGGAAGGGGGGCGTATGGCGATCGACCGGCTGGACGGGCGGATCATCGCGCTGCTGGCGCGCGAGCCGCGGATCGGGGTGCTGGAGATGTCCCGGCGGCTGGGGGTGGCGCGTGGGACCGCGCAGGCGCGGCTGGACCGCCTTCAGTCGAACGGAGTCATCCGCGGCTTCGGGCCGGAGGTCGATCCGGCGGCCCTCGGCTACCCGGTCACGGCGTTCGCCACGCTGCAGATCCGGCAGGGTCAAGGAGCCGACGTGCGCGCGCACTTGGCGTCCGTGCCGGAGGTGCTGGAGCTGCACACCACCACCGGCACCGGGGACATGCTGTGCCGTCTGGTGGCGCGCTCGAACGCCGATCTTCAACGTGTGATCGACCGGGTCGTCGGTTTCGATGGGATCGTCCGGGCCTCCACCGCGATCGTCATGGAGAACCCCGTTCCGCTGCGGGTCATCCCTCTGGTGGAGCAGGCGGCGGAGGACCGGGAGAGCAGCTAGCGGCCCGATCAGCTGGGGGTGAGCCTCGTGAACTTCTGGGAGTACCTGGGCAGCCGCCACCAGCAGCTGTTCGCCGACGCCCTGCAGCACGCGAGCGCGGTCCTGCAGTGCATGGTGGTGGCCACCCTCATCGGGGTGCTGATCGGGGTGCTGACGTACCGCAGCGAGTGGGCCGGGAACCTGGCCACGCTGACCACCTCGGGCATCCTGACCATCCCGTCGCTGGCCATGATCGGCCTGCTCATCCCGATCGTGGGGCTGGGCGTGGCGCCGACGGTGATCGCGCTGACGCTGTACGGGCTGCTGCCGATCGTGCGCAACTGCATCGTCGGCCTGCGCGGCGTCGACCCCGCCCTGGTGGACGCGGCCCGCGGGATCGGGATGTCCCGGCTCGCGCAGTTGCTGCGGGTGGAGCTGCCGCTGGCCTGGCCGCCGATCCTGACCGGCATCCGGGTCGCCACGCAGATGCTGATGGGCATCGCAGCGATCGCCGCGTACGCCTCGGGCCCCGGCCTCGGCAACGTGATCTTCCGCGGGCTCGCCTCGCTGGGCAGCGCCAACGCGCTCAACCAGGTGCTCGCGGGCACCATCGGGATCATCATCCTCGCGCTGCTGTTCGACGCCGCGTACGTCGTCCTCGGACGGCTGACCATCCCCAGGGGGATCCGTGTCTGAGAGCGAGCACCACGGCGCCTCCATCGAGCTGGAGAACCTGACCAAGCGCTACCCCGGCAGCGCGCAGCCGGCCGTCGACAACGTGAACATGGAGATCAAGGCGGGCGAGGTGGTGATCTTCGTCGGGCCCTCAGGGTGCGGGAAGTCCACGACGCTGAAGATGATCAACCGTCTGATCGAGCCGACCGGCGGCCGGATCCGCATCGACGGCGAGGACGTCACCGACATGGACCCGGTGAAGCTGCGCCGCCGCCTCGGCTACGCCATCCAGTCCGCCGGGCTGTTCCCGCACATGACGGTCGCCCAGAACATCGGCCTGGTGCCGAAGATGATCGGCTGGTCGAAGTCCAGGATCGCCTCCCGCGTCGAGGAGCTGCTCGACCTGGTGGGCCTGGACCCCGGCGAGTTCCACGGCCGCTACCCCCGCCAGCTCTCCGGCGGGCAGCAGCAGCGGGTCGGCGTGGCACGGGCGCTGGCCGCCGACCCGCCCGTCCTGCTGATGGACGAGCCGTTCGGCGCGGTCGACCCGATCACCCGGGACCACCTCCAGGACGAGCTGATCCGGCTCCAGCACGAACTGCACAAGACCATCGTGTTCGTCACGCACGACTTCGACGAGGCCATCAAGATCGGCGACCGGATCGCGGTGCTCCGCGAGCGCTCCCACATCGCCCAGTTCGACACCCCGGAGGCCATCCTCACCAACCCGGCCGACGACTTCGTCTCCGGGTTCGTCGGCGCGGGCGCGGCGCTGAAGCGGCTCAACCTGACCCGGGTGCGGGACGTGGAGATCACCGACTACCCGACGGTGACCGTCGACGACCCGCTCCAGGAGATCTTCAACCGGCTGCGCTCCAGCGGCACCAACGAGATCCTGCTGCTCGACAAGCGGCGCCGCCCCTACAAGTGGGTGCGGCGCGGCGACCTGATGCGGGCCCGCGGCTCGCTGGCCCGGGCCGGGACGCTGGTCAGCGACACCGTGACCCGGGACGCCACCCTGCGGGACGCCCTGGAGGCGGTCCTCACCGACAACGCGGGACGGGTCGCGGTGACCGGGCGGCGCGGCGAGTACACGGGCGTCGTCGACATGGAGACGCTGATCAACTCCGTGCACGAACTGCTGGAGGCCGACCGGCTGGAGGCGCTGGAGGCGCAGCACGAGCTGGAGGGCCAGCGCAGCGAGGTCACCCATGCCGAGCAGGAGGGCGGCACGGAAGGGCGGATGGCGTGAGCACCTCCCAGGCGCCGGGCGCGCCGGCACGGGAGGAACCGCCCGTCCCCGAGGACGACGAGGCGCCCCCTCCCCCGCCCCCGAAACGGCCGCCGCGCAAGCTGAGCTGGCAGAAGCTCACCATCGTCCCGGCGATGCTGGTCGTGCTGCTGCTGGCGACCTGGCTGTGGTTCCGGCAGGCCGACCTCGACCCGGTCTCCGAGAACGCGCTGTCCGACGGGCAGGTCTCGCAGGCCCTGTGGGAGCACATCGAACTGACCGTCATCTCCACGTTCTTCGTGCTGATCATCGCGATCCCGCTCGGGATCCTGCTGACCCGGCGGGCCTTCCGCAAGGCCACACCGGTGGCACTGGCGTTCGCCAACATGGGCCAGGCGACCCCGGCGATCGGGCTGCTCGCCCTGCTGGTGATCTGGCTGGGCATCGGCCGCCGTGCCGCGCTGATCGGCATCATCATCTACGCCGTCCTGCCGGTGCTGTCCAACACGATCGCCGGTCTCAAGGCGAACGACCCGACGCTGCTGGAGGCGGCGCGGGGCATCGGGATGTCCCCGGCGGGCGTGCTGACCCGGGTCGAGCTGCCGCTGGCGGTGCCGCTGATCCTGGCGGGTGTGCGCACGGCCCTCGTCCTCAACGTCGGTACGGCGACCCTCGCGGTGTTCGGCGGGGGCGGCGGGCTGGGCGTGCTGATCACGGCCGGCATCACCAACCAGCGGATGCCGGTGCTGGTGCTGGGCTCGATCCTCACCGTGTCGCTGGCGCTCCTGGTGGACTGGCTGGCGTCGCTGGCCGAGGTGCTGCTGCGGCCGAGGGGGCTGGACCTGTGAGGCGGAGCGGAGCTGTGAGGCGGGTCGGGCAGGTGCGGCCGGTGAGGCGGCCGGCCGTGCTGCTGGCGGCGGGGCTGGTGATGACGGCGGCGGCCTGCGGGCTGACCAGCGGCTCCCCCATGGTCGACGACGTGGAGCCCGGCTCGATCGGGCGGGGCGAACCGCTGGAGGGCGCCAAGCTGACGGTGACGTCGAAGTCGTTCACCGAGCAGCTGATCCTCGGCGCGATCATGGGCATCGCCTTCGAGGCGGCCGGTGCCGAGGTGGTGGACCGCACCGGCATCCAGGGCTCCATCGGCAGCCGGGAGGCCGTGGTCAAGGGGGAGGCGGACGCCGGGTACGAGTACACGGGCACGGCCTGGATCACGTATCTCGGGCACAGCGATCCGATCACCGACCCGCACGAGCAGTGGGAGGCGGTGAAGAAGGAGGACGCGGGCAACGGGGTGACCTGGCTGCCGCCGGCCCGGCTGGACAACACGTACGCGCTGGCCATGAACCAGGCCAACCACCGCAAGTACCGCACGAACACCCTCTCCGAGGTGGCCGCCCTGTCGAAGTCGAACCCGTCCGCGGTCACGCTGTGCGTGGAGGTCGAGTTCGCCAACCGGGCCGACGGCCTGCGCGGCATGGAGGAGACGTACGGCATGGACGTGCCGTCGCGGAACATCACGCAGATGGACACCGGGATCATCTACACCCAGACCGCGAAGGGCAGTTGCACCTACGGCGAGGTCTTCACCACCGACGGCCGGATCAAGTCGATGAACCTGGTCGTGATGGACGACGACAAGGACTTCTTCCCGAACTACAACGCCGCCCCGATGATCAACACCAAGACCCTGCGGAAGTGGCCGGCGATCCCCGACGTCCTGGACCCGATCACGAAGAAGCTGGACAACACGGTGGCGCAGGAGCTGAACGCGAAGGTGGACGTCGACGGGGAGGACCCGCACCAGGTGGCGCTGGACTGGCTGAAGCAGGAGGGCCTCGTGAAGTAGCGCTCCCGTTCTCAGCAGGCCGGGACCGTGCCCTTGCCCGTCCTGAGCGCGTCGAGCGCGCCGATCGCGCCCTTCAGGGTGGTCACCGGGACCAGGCGCAGGCCCTTCGGGAGTTCCGCCTTCGCGTCGCCGCACTCGTCCTTCGGCACCAGGAACACCGTCGCGCCGTCCCGCCGGGCGGCCTGCGTCTTCAGGGAGACCCCGCCGACCGCGCCGACCTTGCCGTCCGGGTCGATGGTGCCGGTGCCGGCGATGACGCGGCCGCCCGTGAGGTCGCCGCCGCTGCCGTCGCCGTCGAGCTTGTCGACGATGCCGAGCGAGAAGAGCAGACCGGCGCTCGGGCCGCCCACGTCCGCGAGCTTCAGGGTGACCCGGACGTCCTTGCCGTCGAGGTCGAGGTAGGTCAGGGCGGCCTCGGTGGCGTCGTCCTGGGACTCCTTCATCTGCCGGGTGTTGAACCGCTCGATCTCCCGGGTGCTCTGTCCGCTGGGATAGACCGAGTCGCGCGGCATGACCGCCTGGTCGGTGCTGAACCAGGCGTCGATCACGTCACCGAGCCGCACCGTGGTGTCGGGCGACGTCGCCTCGATCGTCGTCATGCGCAGCTGGCCGCTGGTGTCGCGGGTCGGCGCACCGGAGATCGTGATGACCGGCTCGCCCCGGTTGTCGCCGAGCACGTTCGCCGTCAGACCGGGCTGCGTCAGCGAGAACGGCAGGGGCGCGAAGGCCGCGGTGGCGAGCAGGGCCACCACCGGCAGCGCACAGACGGCGAGGGCCCGGGGGCGCGTGAGGCGTGAGAGCACGGACCAAATCTAACGTGACGGCGTGCCGCCCCGGACCGGGGCCGGGGCGGTGCTGGGCGGCGTCAGCACGGCTACAGGTCGCGCGGGCGGCGGGCGCCGGGCGGCGCGCTCGGGCGCGGTGCGGAGCCGGAGGCGCCGGGCTGCGTTCAGGCGCGGTACAGGTCCCTGCGGGCCGTGGTGAAGCGTCGCAGGGCCTCCGGTAGGGGACGGACGCCGATGCCGGGGCCCCGTGGCACCGGCAGGTGGCCGTCGGTGAGGACGAAGGGCTCCGTGATGTCCTCGGCGAAGTAGCGGGCGGAGGCGGAGGTGTCGCCCGGCAGGATGCAGCCGGGGAGTGCGGCCAGCGCCAGGTTGGCCGCGCGGCCGATACCCGTCTCCAGCATGCCGCCGCACCACACCGGCACCCCGTGGGCGTGCGCCACGTCGTGGACGCGCCGCGCCTCCAGGTAGCCGCCGACCCGGGCCGGTTTCACGTTCACCGCCCGGCAGGCGTCCAGCGTGATCGCGGACGCGGTGTCGCGGGCGTTGTGCAGCGACTCGTCCAGGCAGACGGGGGTCGCGAGCCGCTGCTGGAGCCGGGCGTGCGCGTACAGGTCGCCTCCGGCGAGGGGCTCCTCGACCAGCAGCAGCCCGAACGCGTCGAGCCGCCGCAGGTGCTCGGCGTCCGCGAGCGTGTAGGCGGCGTTGGCGTCGACCTGGAGCGGCACCGCCTCCCCGAAGCGCTCCCGTACCGCCCGGACCGGCTCCAGGTCCCAGCCGGGCTCGATCTTCAGCTTGATCCGCACGTACCCCTCGGCGAGGTACCCCTCGACGTCGTCCAGCAGTTCCCCGACGGTCGGCCTGATCCCCACCGACACCCCGGCGGGCACCCGCTCGCGCACCGCCCCGAGATACGTGGCCAGGGACATGCCGTACGACCGCAGCTCGGCGTCGAGGACCGCCGTCTCCAGGGCCGCCTTCGCCAGCTCGTGTCCCTTGACGGCGGCCAGCGCCGGGCCGAGGGCGGGCGCGGTGAGCGCGGGCAGGGCGGCGGCCCGGGGCAGCAGGACGTCCCGCAGCACGATCTCCGCGCCGGCCACGAACTCCGCGCAGTACAGCGGCTCGGGGTCGCCGGCGAACTCCGACCAGCCCTCGGCGGTGTCGGTGACGGCCCGCAGCAGGAAGGTGTCCTTCGTCGTCATCGTGCCGAAGGAGGTGCGGAACGGGGTCACGAGCGGGATCGCGACCCGGAGCAGTTCGACGCGTTCCAGCTTCACGGGGTGTCCTCCTCCATGCGGGCGTCCTCCCGGCGCGTGAGCGTGTACCAGCCGTCGCGGGACATCTCCGTCGCCGTGAACCCCTCGGCGAACGCCTTGGTGAACACCTCGCGCACGGCCCGCCGCCAGCCGAGGGCCCGCTCGGCGTCCGTGGCCCGTAACGCCACGATGTCCTGCGGCACCCGGCACCACACGTACCGGTCCCCGGGGTCGCGGCGGGCGAGCGACCCGCCGTCCGGCGCCGGGTGGGTGACGGGCGCGGCCTCGCGCGCGGCGGTGGTGTCGGTGGTCGTACCAGTGGTCGTTCCGGCGGACGACCGCCGCGTGCCGGTCAGGTCCCAGGTGACCTCCAGCCGGTCGCTCTCGTCGCCGTCGTTCACGCCGTCGGCCATGGGGCCGTAGAAGTCGACGAGGTAGCCGGTGCCCTCGGCGCCGAGCTTGACGAGGTTGAAGCGGGCGTTGCGGCCGACCAGCGGGTCGAAGGTCCAGCGCATGGTGCGCGCCCCGAGCCCCAGCGCCCACGCCCGCTGGGCCTCCTTGAGCCGTGGCCCGAGCCCGCGCTCGGCGGCCGCGAGCAGCGAGTACGCCGCTCTGGCCGCCGGCGGCCCGAACACGGCGACGCAGCCGCCGACGACGCGCTCCCCGTCGTACGCGGCGTGCACCGCACCGCCCGCGTGGGCGAGGCTGTTCAGCGTCTCGGGCAGCAGCGGCGGCGCGCTGCGCGGCGTCTGCCACACGTCGCTGAAGTAGTCGGCGACGGCGGCGAACCCGGCGGTGTCGTGGACGGTGCGGATGCTCTCTGAGGTCATGACACGAGTGTCGGAGGTGGCGCGGGGGCTGCCTAGAGGGCCGCACGCCAGGCCCGGGCCGTCCGGAAGGCGCGTCAGCGGAGGGCTTCGGCGACCTCCCGGGCCGCGTCCACGACCCGCTGCCCGACCCGCTCCGGTACGGCGTCGGCCAGCATCACGACGCCCACGCTGCCCTCGACCCCGGTGACGCCCACCAGCGGGGCGGCGGCTCCGCTCGCACCGGCCTCCAGCTCGCCGTGGGTCAGGGTGTACCCGGGGCCCTCGGGGGGCTGCTTCCGGGCGGCGAGGATGGCGCGGCCCGCGGCCCCGCGGTCCAGGGGGTGCCGGAAACCCGCACGGTAGGCCACGTGGTAGTCGGTCCAGGTCGGCTCCACCACGGCAACGGCCAGCGCCTCGGAGCCGTCCACGAGCGTCAGGTGGGCCGTCGCGCCTATGTCCTCGGCCAGGGAGCGCAGCGCGGGCAGCGCGGCCTCGCGCACCAGCGGATGCACCTGGCGGCCGAGCCGCAGCACGCCGAGCCCGACGCGGGCGCGGCCCCCGAGGTCGCGGCGTACGAGGGCGTGCTGTTCGAGCGTGGCGAGCAGCCGGTACACGACGGTCCGGTTCACGCCCAGTTTGGTGGATAGCTCGGTGACGGTCAGTCCGTGGTCCGTATCGGCCAGCAGCTTGAGGACGCGCAGTCCCCTGTCGAGCGTCTGAGAGGTCTCCGCGGTCACGACGCCCACTCCTTAGTGGTGAGGTCGACGGCCTCGTCGCGGCGGATGCGTCACCGAGTCCCGTCGGTCACGCGCTTCAGAGGCCGCCGATCGGCCGGCGGTCCGGCCTTCCGGACCGCGTCGCTTCACGGCTGCGCTCCGCGGCGGCGCTGCCACGGGGCGTATGCGTAGGCGGACATTAGCGAAGCCGGTTCGCTGAGCGGAAGGCTCCGTCCAGAATCCGGGCATGCGCTGGTACGGACCGCACGGGTTCGCCCGTATATGTGCGGCGCACCGGGTTACGGGAGGGGCGTGGGGTGTCCGGTGGGGCGCGCGCCGTCGCGGTACGGGGCGCGCGCCGGGGTCACCGTATCGAGGTGGCGGACGCGAGGATCACCGCATCCGGGTGGCCCACTCCTGCACCTTGGCGATCCGCTGGCGCAGCTGCCCGGCCGTCGCCTCGGCGCTCGGCGGTCCCCCGCACACGCGCCGCAGCTCCGTGTGGATGACGCCGTGCGGCTTGCCGCTCTGATGGACGTAGGCGGAGACCATCGTGTTGAGCTGCTTGCGCAGCTCCATCATCTCCTTGTGCGAGACGACGGGGCGCCGCTCGGCGGGCAGTTCGAGCAGGTCGGCCTCGGCGTCCGGCTTCTTGCGGCTGTGCGCGATCTGCCGGGCCTGCCGCTTCTGGAGCAGCATTTGCACCTGGTCCGGCTCCAGCAGCCCGGGGATGCCGAGGTAGTCCTGCTCCTCCTCGCTGCCCGGGTGGGCCTGCATGCCGAACTCGGCGCCGTCGTAGAGGACCCGGTCGAAGACGGCGTCGGACTCCAGCGCCTCGAAGGGCAGCATGTCCTGCTCGCCGGTCTCCTCGTCCTGCTCCTTGTTCGCCTCCTCCATCTCCTTCTCGGACTCGGCGTACGGGTCCTCCTCGCCCTCCTTCTTCGGCTTGTCGAGGGCGTGGTCGCGCTCGACCTCCATCTCGTTGGCGAAGGTGAGCAGGTCGGGCACGGTCGGCAGGAAGACGGACGCCGTCTCGCCGCGCCGCCTGGACCGTACGAAACGGCCGACGGCCTGCGCGAAGAAGAGCGGCGTGGAGATCGTGGTGGCGTAGACGCCGACCGCGAGGCGGGGCACGTCGACGCCCTCGGACACCATGCGGACCGCCACCATCCAGCGGTCCTCGCTGCCGCTGAAGTCGTCGATCCGCTTCGAGGCGCCGGCGTCGTCGGACAGCACGAGGGTCGCCTTGTGCCCGGTGATCTCGCGGATCAGTTTGGCGTAGGCGCGGGCGGAGTCCTGGTCCGAGGCGATGACGAGGGCCCCGGCGTCCGGGATGGCCTTGCGCACCTCGGTCAGCCGCTGGTCGGCGGCGCGCAGCACGGACGGCATCCAGTCGCCGCGCGGGTCCAGGGCGGTCCGCCAGGCCTGGCTGATCGCGTCCTTGGTCATCGGCTCGCCGAGGCGGGCGGCGATCTCGTCGCCGGCCTTGGTGCGCCAGCGCATGTTGCCGCTGTAGGAGAGGAAGATGACGGGCCGCACGACGTGGTCCGCGAGCGCGTTGCCGTACCCGTAGGTGTAGTCGGCGGCGGAGCGGCGGATGCCGTCGTTCCCCTCCTCGTACGTGACGAACGGGATGGGGTTGGTGTCGGACCGGAAGGGCGTACCGGTCAGGCAGAGCCGGCGGGTGGCCGGCTCGAAGGCCTCCAGGCACGCCTCGCCCCACGACTTCGAGTCACCGGCGTGGTGGATCTCGTCGAGGATGACGAGGGTCTTGCGCTGCTCGACGCGGTTGCGGTGCAGCATGGGGCGCACGCCGACGCCCGCGTACGTCACGGCGACGCCGTGGTAGTCCTTGCCGAGCGGGCCGGCGCTGTACTCGGGGTCCAGCTTGATACCTATGCGCGCCGCCGCTTCCGCCCACTGCTTCTTCAGGTGCTCGGTCGGCGCGACCACCGTGACCTGCTGCACGACGTGGTGGTGCAGCAGCCAGGAGGCGAGGGTGAGGGCGAAGGTCGTCTTTCCGGCGCCGGGCGTGGCGACCGCGAGGAAGTCGCGCGGCTGCTCCTGGATGTACTTCTCCATCGCACCCTGCTGCCAGGCGCGCAGCTTGCTCGCGGTGCCCCAGGGGGCCCGTCCGGGGAAGGCGGGGGAAAGGTGGTGGGAGGAGGCGGCGGTGGTAGTCACGGTCTCCGTACGGGGGTCGGTTCAAGGGCCACGCCGATCCGCTGGGCGGGCGGCTGGGCCTGCGTATGACAACCGGGCCACCCTACCGGCGGCCCGGCACCGGCCCGACTCGGACGGGGCCGGGTCACACGCGGGTGGGACTGACGTCACAACGGGAAAGGCCCACGGGGGGTGGGTTCAGCGCTCCCGGAGCCGGGTGGTCACCCATCCGCCCGGCTCAGTGCTCCCGGAGCCGGGGTGGTCACCACCCCGCCCCGCTCAGTTCTCCCGGAGCCGGGTGGTCACCCAGGAGTCGGGCTCAGTTCTCCCGGAGCCGGGTGGTCACCCAGGCGCCCACCAGGGCGACCGCCGCCATCGGCAGGAACACCGCAGCGAAGGCCGCCGGGTGCGAACCGGCGCCGGACGTGTCGAGCGGGGCGTGGCTCAGCGCGCCACCGCCCAGCGCGGCGAACGCGGCGCCGCCCGCCGCCAGCAGGACGACGTTCGACAGGGCGTCGGAGATCTGGAGGGCGGCGGAGTTGGTACCGGCCTCCTCGGGGGCGGAGAGCTTGAGCAGCAGCACGCTGGTGGAGGAGATCACCAGGCCCATGCCGAAGCAGCCGAAGGCCCAGGCCACGGCGAGCGTCCAGGCGGGCACGGACTGGATGAGCACGCTCGGCGCCGCCGCCACGGCCGCGGCGACCAGCACCATCCCGGCGGTCGCCAGCCGCTCCCGGTACGGCTCCACGCGCGGCCGGGACTGCACCCAGGAACCCAGCGCCCAGGTGACCCCGCCGGCCGCGAGCGAGAAGCCGGCGAGCGTCGGCGACAGACCCCGCTGGGTGACCAGCATCAGCGGCACGAAGGACTCGGCCGCGATGAAGGACCCGGCGGCCACGCCGCGCAGCAGGACCACGGACGGCAGGCCCCGCGCCGCCCGGTAGGTGCCGCGCGGGAGCAGTCCGAGCGCGGCCGGCACGAGGAGCGCGGCGCCCAGGGCGCCGGGGACGAGGGAGATCCACCTGAGGTCCTGGGCGGCGTACTGCAGCAGCCCGGCGCCGAAGGAGATCGCGAGGGCGAGCCGGATGCGGCGCCGGTCGAAGGAGGCGTCGGCCCCGGCACCCGGCACGGGTCCGGCGGCGCGGCGGCGTATCTGCGGCAGGGCGAGGGCCAGCGGGAGGAGCACCAGCACGGGGATGCCGACGAACACCCACCGCCAGCCCAGGTGCTCGGTGACCGCGCCGGAGGCCAGCGGGCCCACGATCGACGGCACGACCCAGCTCGCGGCGAACGCCGCCATGATCGCCGGGCGCAGCCGTTCGGGGTAGGCGCGGCCGACGACGACGTACAGGGCGACGATGACGAGTCCGCCGCCGAACCCCTGGACGGCCCGGCCGAGGATGAACAGCCACATGGCGCCCGCGGTGCCGGATAGCAGGAGCCCCGCCCCGAACGCGGCGATTCCGCAGGTCAGCGGCGCGAGCGGCCCGCGCCGGTCGGACCACTGGCCCGACAGCACCATGCCGAACAGGCTGGTGGTGAAGTACCCGGAGAACGCGAAGGCGTACAGCGACACCCCGTCCAGCTCGCGCGCGGCGACCGGCATCGCCGTGCCGACGGCGGTCGCCTCGAAGGCGATGAGGAGCACGACGGAGACGATCCCGATGCTCAGGGCCCGGTACGACCGCCCCAGCACGGTCTCCTCCGGCGCGGCGGCGGAGGGGACGGCGGACGTCTTGGCGACATCGGTGTCGCGCGGCTCGAGGGCAGTCATGGTCGCCAGAGTAAGGGCCGTGACTGACATTGACCCCTGTCGGGGGCCTCACCTCCTCTGGGACCTTGGTCGTACGACCGCCACTCCCCGCCATTCATGAACGCGGCATGGCAGTCACATTGCACCCCGCCCGTTTCCCTTGAGCCGCGTCCCACCCGGCCCGTACGGTCGAACCACCGACCAGGCCCGGCCCACCGGACCTGCGAACGGCCGTGTGCCCGAGTGGTTCAGGGACTCGCCTGCAAAGCGAGTTACGCGGGTTCGATTCCCGCCACGGCCTCCGGAGCACGACCAGGCGAGGCACGACCAGGCGAGGCATGGGGCGGCACCTCTGAGGTGCCGCCCGTTTCCGCACCGGTGCCTCCTCGCCCCACAACTCCTCCCCCGTCCCTCCGCACACAGGAGCACAACCCTCCGCCACCGCCGGGGGTCCTCCTGGTGTCGGGGTTCTGGCCTCGGCCGCCGTGCTTCCTGTCCACCGAGGAGACCCACCCGTGCGCCAGCGCATCCGCACCTCGCACCTTCGTACCTCGGCCGCCCTCGTGGCCGCCGCCGCGATCGCCGCCGCCGTTCCCGCGCTCGCCGCTCCCTCGGCGTACGCGGAGGAGGGTGCGGCGGACCTGGTGATATCGGAGCTGCCGAAGACGTCTCCGAAGCCGGGCGAGGTGTACGACGAGAACGTCGTCGTCACCAACAAGGGCACCGCCGCCGCGGACGGGCTCACCTTCCGGGTCCGGCTGACCCGTGGGCTGGACTTCCCGTCGCAGGTGCCGGGGTGCACCTACTCGACCGTCGAGGACCAGGTCCGCCAGGCGCTGTGCGAGATCGACGAGGTCATCGAGCCGGGCGCCTCCATCGAGACACCCGTGCGGTTCAAGGCGCTGCCCAACGCCCTGATGGAGGCCGTCGAGTACGGCACCGGGGCCACCGGTGAGGCCCCGGGCGAGGGGTACGGCGACAGCCACCGTCGGCTCGCGCTGACGGCGGACAGTTCGGCCGACCTGGCGGCCGTCGGGGAGGACACCGAGGCCCTGGCCGGTGACCGGCAGTCGATCACCGTGCGGCTGCGCAACGACGGGCCCGGCTGGATCCGGAACCAGGAGAGCGACGACCAGCCGGCGCTGATGGTCCGCATCCCGAAGGGCACCACCGCCTCGATGGCGCCGAAGCAGTGCGCGCCGTTCGGCATCGACGGACCGAACGCGCCGGGCGGGACGCCGGGCAAGTCGACGTACGTCTGCACGCCGGACGACAACACGCTCGACGTCGGTGAGGAGGCGCTGTTCACGATCATGCTGGAGATCGGCAAGGACACCGAGACGACGACCGGTGAGGTGAAGGCGACGTCGGTGTACGACATCCACCCCGCCTTCGACAAGAACCCCGCCAACGACAAGGACGTCATCCGCGTCGCCATCCCGACGGACTACGAGCCCGAGCCGACGCCCTCCGGCTCGTCCGCCACCGGGGGTGGCTCGGCGGACGGCGGCTCCACCGGCGGCGGCAACGACCCGTCCGGCCAGACCACCGGTGGCTCCGGGAGCTCCGGTGGGGCAGGCAGTGGCTCGGCGGTTGGCTCCACCACCGGTTCCGTCGATGGCAACCTCGCGAGCACCGGCTCGGACGGCACCCCGCTGATCGCGGGCGCCGCTGCCGCCGCCTCGGCCCTGGGCGCCGGCCTCTTCCTGGCCGTCCGCCGGCGGCGCGCCGCCCGGTCCAGCTGACGGGCACACCCGCTCCTGGGGCCGGCGGTCCCAGGAGCGGTCCCCGGTCGGTTCAGCGGGCGCAGGACTCCAGTACGCCGACCGTCTCGTCCTGGAAGGCCTCAGTCCAGTAGTGGCGGGCCGCGCCGTCCGTCGCCGTGCCCGTCGGGTCGACCGTGGAGAGGACCTGGAGCATCGTCATCGCCAGCTGGTCGTAGGTGGCGGTCGTCAGCTCGTGGTGGGACTCCGCGTCGATCGCCCGCTCGCGGTGCAGCAGCCAGAGGGTGAAGGCGAGCGTGGAGACGTCCGTGTTCAGCGGGTACAGGCGTCCCTCGCGCTCGCTCCAGTGCAGGACGGCACCGGTCACGCCGTCGAGGACGAGGCTGCCGTCCTCCGCGAGGTCGCCGAGGCGGATCAAGGACGCGGCGAGGGGCGGCAGTTCGGCCGGGGTCTCGCGGTCGGTGTCGTACTCGTCCAGGGTGGCCAGCGGCGCGTCGGTGTCCAGGGTGAACAGGAAACCGCCCTCCGGCAGGCCCACTTCGCGCAGGAAGCGGCGGGTGGGCTCGTGGCCGAGGGCGGACGGGAAGTCGACCTCCTCGAAGCGGACCACCGCGCGCCGGCCGAACTCCTCGTCCAGCAGCCGCGCCGGCAGGTCCAGGGCCAGCCCGGACTGCCCGGCGCGGCCCGCGACGAGCGCGAGCGGCCGGATCAGCGCCGCCATCTTCCAGAACGGGGCGGGCTCGCCGTCCGTGCCCTCCTCGAACACCGACAGCAGATGCCGGGACGCCTCCGCGACCGCCTTGGTGCCGTACCGCCCGGCGTACGAGGCGAACTGGCCGCGCAGACCCGCGAGTTCGTCCGTGGCCTCGGCGAAGCGGACCAGGGTGCGCAGGGAGGGCGCCAGGGCGCGGCGGTCCATCAGCTCGGGCCGGTCGTGCAGCAGATGGGTCGTGGAGACCTCGCCGGTCGCGCCGTCGAGGAGTACGGACTCGGTCTCGCGGCCGCCGGGGCCGAGCAGTCCGCCTATCACCAGCTGGTCGCGCAGCTCGGCCGTGAGCCGGCCCGCGTCCCCGGTGGAGTCGGCGACCGTGCGCAGGCCGGCACGGGACAGCTCGGCGAAGCTCAGCACCGAGTTGCCGCCGGGGAGTCCGGGGCCGGTCAGCCAGCGCCGCGTGGACGCGTGGGTGACGTACGGATCGAGCTCGGGCTCGGACAGGATGATCGTCCGGTCACCCGCCTGGGTCGTGATCGTCGTGCTCATGGCTCCCCCGCATGCGCTTGCTCACCGCCCCTGGGCACGACACGCCTGTCCGGCCGGTCACCGCATCCGGCCGTCGTCCCCACTGCCCAGAACACTACGCGCCACCACTGACATCGCACCGGGCCCGGCACGGCCACGGAGAGCGCTTCACCTCAGTAGACGCCCGAGCACCCCGGGTACGTTCCCACAACGCGCCGTTTTCCGCGGGAGATCGGGCCCGGCGGCACGTCCACCGGGTCCGGTCACTGGGTGTGGACGACCGCGGCCTGGGGGCGGATCGGCAGACGGTTGACCGGGCGGCCGGTCGCGGCGCGCACGGCCGAGGCGACGGCCGCGGGCGACGTCACCACCGGCACGGCGCTCACCGCCTTCGCGCCGAACGGCGCGACGACGTCCCGCTCCTCGACCAGTTTCACGATCTGGATGTCGGGGGCGTCCAGCGCGGTGGGCAGCGCGTAGCCGGTCAGGTCGGGGTGGCGGATCAGTCCGCGCGCGGAGCGCAGGTTCTCCGTGAGCGCTATGCCCACGCCCTGCGTCACGCCCGCCTCGATCCGCGCCTCCAGCTGGGCGGGGTTGAGGATCCGGCCGACGTCCTGGGCGAGGGCCAGCTCGACCACGCGCACCGAGCCGAGCTCGATGTCGACGTCGACGACCGCGCGGATCGCGCAGAAGGACAGGCCCACGAACGCGTCGCCCTGGCCGGCGCCGTCCAGCGGCTCGGTCGGGTGGGGGCGGCACTGGGCCGTGGCCCACAGTTCCTTGCCCTCCAGCGCCTCGGTGACGGTGGTCGACAGGACGCCGTCGTACGAGGTGATCTTGCCGTCGGTGATCTGGAGCAGCTCGGTGGACATGCCGAACTTGTGCGCCAGGGGCTGCAGGAGCTGGGTGCGGACCATCTTGGCGGCCCGCTCGACGGCGCCGCCGGAGACCCAGGTGTGCCGGCCGCGGCAGCCCGCGCCGGCCGGGGGCTGGTCGGTGTCGACCGGTGCCACGTGCACCTCGTCGACGCCCAGCGTCTCCTGGACGATCTGCCGGGCGAGCGTGGTGAAGCCCTGGCCGGTCTCGACGGCGGCGCACAGCACCGTCGCGACGCCGTCGTGGACCTTCACGGTGGCCGTGGACACCTCGTCGGCGCCCTCGGCGCCGAGCATGTGCACCATGCCGAGGCCGTAGCCCACGCCGCGGCGCACGGCGCCCGGTTCGCCCGCGCCCTCGGGGCCGCCGGGCAGCAGCCACTCCTCCTCGGGGGTGTCCTTGGGCAGCGGCGGCAGCGGATGGTCCCGTACGGCCTGGAGCAGTTCGGCGACCGGCGCCGGGCAGGTGACGGACTGGCCGGTCGGCAGGACGTCGCCGGTGGCGAGCGCGTTGCGCAGGCGCAGTTCGGCCGGGTCCACGCCGAGCTTCTTGGCCAGCTTGTCCATCTGCGCCTCGTACGCGGCGCACACCTGCATGGCGCCCTCGCCGCGCACATGGCCGGAGGGCGGGTTGTTGGTGCGTACGGCCCAGCCCTCGATGAAGGCGTTCGGGACGACGTACGGGCCGCAGGCGAAGGAGACCGCGGCGGCCAGCGCCTCGGAGGAGGTGTCGGCGTAGGCGCCGGCGTCCAGCAGGATCTGCGCCTCGACCTTGACCAGCTTGCCCTCGGCGTCCGCGTGGTGGCGGTAGCGCAGCAGGGTGGGGTGCCGGTGGATGTGGCCGAGGAAGGACTCCTCGCGGGTGGCCGTGAGCTTCACCGGGCAGCCGGTCTTGAGCGCGAGCAGTCCGAGGGGCAGCTGGAACCCCTGGTCCTCGCGGTCGGCGGTGGCGCCGGGCACGCCGGTGACGACGACCTTGACACGCTCGGGCTCCAGGCCGAAGCAGGCGGCGGCGCGGTCGCGGTCGCTGTGCGGGTCGGTCGAGGCGAGGTAGAGCTCCACGCCTCCGTCGGGGCGCGGGACGGCGAGTCCGGCCTCGGCGCCGATGGGGGCCGGGTCCTGGCGGCCGATGCGGTACAGGCCCTCGACGACGACGTCGCCGGCCGCGTCGGGGTCTCCATGGCGCAGCGGGATGTGCCGGATCAGGTTGCCGTCGGGGTGCAACGGCTCGGCCTCGAAGGCCTGCTCGGGGTCGGTCACCGGGTCGAGCACCTCGTACTCGACGATGACGGCGGCGGCGGCGAGGCGCGCGGTGTCGGGGTGGTCGGCGGCGACGGCGGCGATGGGCTCGCCGTGGTGGCGCACGACGTCGGAGGCGAAGACGGGCCGGTCGGCCCGGCCGCGGCCGAGCATCGGGGTGCCGGGGACGTCCTCGTGGGTGACGACGGCGCGGACGCCGGGCATCTCCCGCGCGTGGGAGGTGTCGATGGACGTGATGCGCGCGTGCGGGTGCGGTGAGCGCAGGACGGCCGCCCACAGCAGGCCCTCGGCCCACAGGTCGGCCGCGTAGGGGAAGGTGCCCTCGGTCTTGGCGCGGGCGTCGGCGGCCGGCAGGGAGGCGCCGAGGCCGTGCGGGACCTGCTCGGGGGCGGGGGCTGCCTCCGCTGCGGTGGTCGCGGTGGCGGCTTCGTTGCTCACGCCTGGCCTCCGTCCTGGCCGTACGGGTCATGCGGTCCCATGGCGCCGGGCGCCTCGAACGCCGAGGCGTGGACGCCGCCGGCCCCCGGGCCCGCCTGGTGCGGGATGCGCGGCTCGCCCTCGTCGCCCTCGGGGGCCTCCGCCGCGTGGGCCGCGCGTTCCGCGACGACCTCCTGGACGGCCCGGACGACGCCCCGGTAGCCGGAGCAGCGGCAGAGGTTGCCGCACAGGGCCTGGCGGGTCTCCAGCTCGCTCGGGGCCGGGTTGCCCTCCAGCAGGTCGTGCACGGTCATCGCCATGCCCGGCACGCAGAAGCCGCACTGCACGGCGCCGCAGCGGGCGAGGGCGCGCTGCACGTCGGAGGGGTGCCCGTCCGCGGCGAGCCCTTCGACGGTGCGCACCTCGCTGCCGGCGGCGGTCACGGCCGGCACCAGGCAGGACGCGACGAGCCGGCCGTCGACCTGGACGTTGCAGGCACCGCACTCGCCCTGCGAGCAGCCGTCCTTGGCGCCCGCGAGGCCGAGGCGCTCGCGCAGCACGTACAGCAGCGACTCGCCGATCCAGGCGTCGGAGACGGGCCGGTCGGCGCCGTTGACGCGCAGGACGTAGGAGGCGAGGGGGTGTTCCTCGCCGGGGGGCGGGGGCGTCTCGCCGGACTCCTCGGCGCGGGCGCCGTCGGCGTCGCCCTCGGCGGGGTCGGCGGAGGGCTCCGCGGGGCTCTGGGCGGCCTCCGTGGCGTCCCGGGCGTCCTCGGCTGCCGCCGCTGCCTCGCCCGCCTCACGGGCGGCCTGGGCGGCCTGTGCGGCGTTCTCGGCGGCCTCCTCGGCGGCGTGCGCCCCCGGAGGCTGGTCGTGACCGGGACCGTGGGCGCCGGGCCGCTCGGCACGGGCGTCGTGCGGGCCGTCCGCCATGGGCGCGCCGGGTGCCGCTGCGGGCTGCTCCCAGGGCTGCTCGGGCTGCAGGGGCGCCCACGGGGCGGCGGCACCGCCCGGCAGCGTGGCCGGGGCTCCGCCGCCCCACTGCTCGACGAGGGAGGAGGTGGTGAACTCGCCCGACTCGTCCGGAAGGTCCCCTCCGGCGAGCGGGATCGACCACTGCCCGGTGACGTCCTGCCCGGTGACGTCCTGCCCGGGCGGCCGGCTCTGGGCGTCCGGGAGGTTCCACTGCTGGGTGGCCGCGGGGTCGTACGTGAACCGGTCGCCGCTGTCCTGGGGGGCGGCCGCGTCGGTGCCGGGCCATCCGGCGCCCTCGCCGGGCGTGCCGGCGGCGGGCCAGCCGGCGGCGGCCGGGTCGGTGCTGCCGGGCGCGGCGGTGATCCGCGGCGGCACGTACCCCTGGCCGGGTGCGGCGAGCGGGCTGTCCGAGGAGGCCAGGAGGGCGTCGATGCCGCCCTCGGGCAGCTCGACGAAGGCCGTGGCGCCGTCGTCGTACTCGCCCTGGGGCAGCGGGTCCCAGCGGCCGTTGCCGCGGGGCGCGCCCTCTCCGTGCCGGTCGTCGGTCACGACAGCGCCCTCCCCAGTGCTCGTCGGGCCAGCGCGGCGACCGTGCGCCGCAGGTGCAGAACGGCGGGCGGATGCTGGGCCACGGTCCCGTCCTCGGCCGGGGCCGGGTCGGGGATGCAGGCGGCGGCGACGTACTCGCCGAAGGCCTGCAGGGCCTCGGGGACGATCGCGCGGCTGTTGTCCCAGTCGATCAGCTGGGCGACCCACTGCTCGGCCTCCAGGGGCCGCAGCGGCATCGGCGCTATGGCGCCGACCGCGCAGCGGATGCCGCGCCGGGCCGGGTCGAGGACGACCGCGACGGACGCGAGGGCCCGCCCGGGGCCGGTGCGGCCGGTGGCCTTGAGGAAAACCTGCGGGGCGTGCAGCAGCGGCACGCGCACGTAGCCGATGAGTTCACCGGCGCGCAGCGTGTCCACGCCCGCCAGCAGGTGCGACACGGGGACCTCGCGGCGGGCCCCGCCCGGGCCCGCGACGATCAGGGTCGCCTCCAGGGCGGCGAGGACCGGCAGCGCGTCACCGGTGTGGGACGCGGAGGCCACGTTGCCGCCGAGGGTGCCGGCGTTGCGGATCTGCGGCGGGCCCGCGGCGCGCGCGGCGGCCGCGAGCGCCGGGATCAGGGCGGCGAAGTCGGGGCGGCCCATACGCGCGTGGGTGAGCCCGGCGCCGAGCAGGGCGTGGCCGTCCTGGTACTGCCAGCCGCGGATCTCGCTGATCTTGCCGAGGCCGACGAGGGCGGCGGGCCGCAGCTGTCCGGAGTTGACGGCGGCCATGAGGTCGGTGCCGCCCGCGACGGGTACGGCGGCGGGCATGGCGGTGAGCGCCGCCACGGCCTCGTCCAGTGTCGTGGGCAGCGTGACGGCCTGCGCCGCCTGCGGTGCGTGCGTGGTCAAACCGGCTGCCCCTTCCCGCTGCCCCACCTGGTCCCACCTGTGTTGCCGTACGGTACGTGCTGACAGGGCGGACGTGGCAACTCTGGCACATCTTCCCAGGGCACGCGGACACGGGTCCGCTAGGAGGCATTCGCCCACCTCATCAGGGAGATGGTCCGTTTTGGGACGGCATCACCGATGAGTACCGATTGACACTCTTCGGTGACACCGCGCCGGTTTTTCCCTCATCTGTTCGGGGGCGGTCCCTCGATCGGACGGCCGAGCACCCCGGGGCGCCGCTGCCAGGGCCGCGGTCCGGACGGCGGCCGGTAGGCGACGCCGAGGGCGTCCAGGCGCGCGTAGTGGGCCGTCATCCGCCGCTCGAAGCCGGCGAAGTCCCGCTCGGCCGGGGCGGGCAGGGCGCTCCAGGCGACCTCGGCGAAGGCGGCGAGCCGCGGGAACGCCTGGTAGTCGACGCGCGCGGCGTCCTCCATCACCTCGGTCCAGACGTTGGCCTGCGTGCCGAGCACGTGCCGGGCCTCCTCCGGCGTCAACTCCCCGGGCACGGGCTCGAACCGGTAGACGTCCTCCAGGGTGCGCACGTACCCGATCGGCACCGGCTCGTCGGCGCCCGCGTCCTGCCGGTGGTCCAGGTACACCTGCTGCTCGGGGCACATGACGACGTCGTGGCCCGCGCGGGCCGCCGCGACGCCGCCCGCGTAGCCGCGCCAGGACGACACGGCGGCGCCCGGCGCGAGTCCGCCCTCCAGGATCTCGTCCCAGCCGATGAGCCGGCGCCCGCGCGCGGACAGCCACCGGTCGAAATGGCCGATGAACCACGCCTGGAGACCGTCCTCGTCCTTCAGGCCGAGTTCCCGGATGCGTTCCTGCGCGGCGGGTGAACTCCGCCACTGGTCCTTGAGGCATTCGTCACCGCCGACATGCACGAACTCGCCCGGGAACAGTTCCAGGACTTCCTCGAACACCCCCTCGTAGAAGCGCAGGGTGGTGTCGGTGGGGGCGAGTACGTTCGGGGAGATGCCCCAGGAGTCCCAGACGGACAGGGTGGTGGTGTCGACGACGTCGGTGTTGCCGAGTTCCGGGTACGCGGCGATCGCGGCCTGCGAGTGGCCGGGCACGTCGATTTCCGGGACGACGGTGATGTGCCGCTGCGCGGCGTACGCCACGATCTCGCGGATGTCGTCCTGGGTGTAGAAGCCACCGTGCGGCTTCTCCTCCCAGAGCGGGGAGGCGCGGTGGCCGAATTTGGTGCGCGCCCGCCAGGAGCCGGTCCCGGTGAGCCGGGGGTACTTCCTGATCTCGACGCGCCAGCCCTGGTCGTCCGTCAGATGGAAGTGGAAGACGTTGAGTTTGTGGGCGGCCATCAGGTCCAGGTAGCGCAGGACGCCGTCCTTGGGCATGAAGTGCCGTGCCACGTCGAGCATGAGGCCGCGCCAGCGGAACCGGGGGGCGTCCTCGACGGTGCCGTGCGCGAGGACGGGACGGGTGCCGGGCCGGACCGGGGCGCGGCGGAACGCGTCGGGGCCGAGGAGCTGACGCAGGGTCTGGGCGCCCCAGAAGACGCCGGCGGCGGCGCCTCCGCGGATCTCGACGCCGCCGTCCGGGCCGGCGGTGAGCCGGTACGCCTCCGCGTCCAGGGTGTCGTCCAGGAGCAGCCTGACGGCGCCCGGCGCGTCCTGCGGCCCAGGTCGCAGCGGCAGGCCGAACGCCGCGCCGAGGGTGGCGCGCAGCCAGCGTTCCGTGGTGCCGGTGCCGTCGGCCGCCCACAGGGTGGTGTCGGCGCCGAGCGTGAGGGTGCCCTCCCCCAGACCCTCGGTCGCGCGCGGCGCGGGAATCAGTTGCCCAGCAGAAGTCACGTCGGTCACCTCTAGTCCTTGACCGCCCCGCCCAGCCCCGACACGAGTCGCCGCTGCACGAGGACGAAGAAGATCAGCACCGGAATCGTCATCACCGTGGACGCCGCCATCACGCCGCCCCAGTCCGGCTCGTCGGGCTTGTAGAAGACGAGCAGGGCCATCGGAAGGGTCGACTGGGAGGTGTCGCTGATGATGAACGACTTGGCGAACAGGAAGTCGTTCCAGGCGGAGATGAAGGAAAACACGCTCGTGGCCACGAGGCCCGGGAAGACGAGCGGGAAAAGAATCTGCCACAGGAATCGCGACCGGCTCGCGCCGTCCATGTAGGCGGCCTCCTCCAGGGCCTCCGGAACGGCCTTCACGAACCCCCGCAGCATCCAGATCGCGAAGGGCAGCGAGAAGGCGATGTGGGGCAGGATCAGCGACCCGAGCGTGTTCAGCTGTCCGAAGTCCCGCATGAGGAAGAACAGCGGAATCGTCAGGGCCTCCACGGGCACCATCTGGGCCACCAGAAACATGATGAGCAGGGTGGTGCGGAAGCGGAACCGGAATCGCGTCACCGCCGTCACGGCGAGAAACGCGATGAGCGCGGAGACGACCACGACCGTGCACGCCACGACGAGACTGTTGACGAAGTAGCGGCCGAATTGGTTCTGCTCGAAGACCCTGCGGAAGGAATCCAGGGAGGGCGACAGGGTCCACGGCCGCGGCTCGGTGGACTCGATCTCCCCGGCCGGTTTGAAGGCGCCGAGCACCATCCAGTACAGCGGGAAGGCGACCACCACGGCGATCAGCAGCGCGGTGGCCTCCGCGAGCAGCCGCCAGGGGCGCCGTACGAGGCGCGTCAGGTTCATCGGCCTCACAGTTCCTCTCCCTGCCGCCGCAGCAGCCGCAGGTACACGAGCGTGACCGCCAGCAGGATCAGCAGCATCACGACGCCGATCGCCGAGCCCAGGCTGTACTGCGAGGACGCGAAGGCCTTCTGGTAGGCGTACACGTTCAGCACGAGGTTCTGGCCGGCGATACCGCCGCCGTTGGTCATGACGTAGATCTGGGTGAAGACCTTGAAGTCCCAGATCACCGACTGGATGGTGACGACCACGAGGATCGGCCGGAGCATCGGCGCGAGCACCGAGCGCCAGATCCGCCACTGCGAGGCGCCGTCCAGGGAGGCCGCCTCCAGCACCTCGGCGGGGACGGCCCGGATACCGGCGTAGACCGTCACCATCACGAACGGGAAGGAGCACCAGACCACTTCGAGCAGGACCAGGAGGAAGGCGCTGAGGCGCCCGTACGTCCACGAGTGGTCGCCGAGCCCGAGCAGGCGGTTGACCGGCCCGAAGTCCGGGTCGAACAGGAACAGCCAGACGGTGGAGCCGGTGATGGCGGGGGTGGCCCAGGCGCCGAGCGCGGCCAGCATCAGGGCCAGCCGCGGCACGGCCCGCACCCTGGTGAGCAGTACGGCCAGCGCGCAGCCGGCGGCCAGCGTCGAGACGACGCAGGCCGCCGCGAAGGCGACGGTGGCGAGCAGCACCTGCCAGAACTGCTCGTCGGAGAACAGCTCCGCGTAGTTCCCGAACCCCTGGAAGGTGGTCGGCTCGCCGCCGCTGACCTGGGCCTGGGTGTACTCGAAGAACGAGATCAGGCCGAGCTGGTAGACGGGGTAGACGAGCAGTCCGCCGATGACGACGAGGGCGGGTGCCAGGTAGAGCCAGGGTGTCGTGCTCCGCGGGCGGCGGGCCCGCGGCCGGGCGGGCGCTGTCATCCGGCGGAGCCGAACGCCGCGTCCATCTTCTTCGCCGCGTCGCGCGAGGCCCCGGCGACGTCCTTCTTGCCGCTGACGACCTCCTGGAACATGGTCGGCAGCACCAGCGACGAGTCGATCTGGGCCCAGGCGGGCGAGGCGGGCACGAACTTGGTCCCGGCGGCCAGCGTCTCGACGAACGGCTTCACGTACGGCTTCTTCGCCGCGGCCTGCCGGCGCACGTCGGCGAAGGTCGGCAGGAATCCCATCGCCTCGAACATCGACTCCTGGGTGTCCTTCGCGGCCAGCCGCTCCATCAGCTCGACGGCCAGCGTGCGGTGGGACGTGCTCTCCAGGACGCCTATGTTGTTGCCGCCCGCGAACGCGGGGGCGACCGTGCCGGCCTTCACACCGGGCAGGGGGACGACGCCGTACTTGCCCTTGACCTTGCCGGCCTCGACCGCGGCGTGACTGAAGTCGCCGCCGATGGCCATGCCCGCCTTGCCCGCGGCGAACGCGGTGACGGTGTCGTTGCCGCCCATGCCGGCGCACTTGGCGACCGGACAGTTGTCGTCGGAGAAGAGGGAGGTGTAGGCCTTGATGCCCTTCTGGGCCTGGGCGCTGTCGATCGCGGAGGCGTACGAGCCGCCCTTGCCCTCGGCGAGCTCCCCACCGTTGGCCCAGACGAACGGCATGGCGCCGTAGGTGTAGGCGCCGCCGACCACCAGGCCGTACAACTCGGGCTTCTCCGCGCGGATCCTGCGGGCGGTGGACGCCAACTCGTCCATGGTCCTCGGCACTTCCAGGCCGAGCTCGTCGAAGACGTCGGTGCGGTAGTACAGGGCGCGGACGCCGACGTAGAAGGGCGCCCCGTAGACCTTGCCGTCCACGGTGACGGACTGCCGGGCGGTGGGGTCGGTGTCCTTCGCCTCGTCCCAGGCGGCGAACTCCTCGCTGACGTCGAGGAGTCCGCCGTCCTTCACGTAGCCGGCGGTGTCGGTGTTGCCGTACTCCATGAGGTCCGGCGCGGACTTGGGGTCGTTGAAGGCGGCCTTGACGCGCTGGGTGCGGGTCTCGACGGGAATGTACTCGACGTCGACCTTCGTGCCCTCGTGCTCCTTCTCGAAGCCGGCGACGACCGCGTCGACGACCTTCTCCTTGGGCTTGTTGCCGACCTCCTGGAAGAGCCAGACCCGCAGGGTGCCGGTCTTCTCGTCCTTGTCGGAGGAGGAGTCGCCGGTGGTCTGGGGGGCGCAGGCGGAGACGATCAGGGTGGCGGCCGCGAGGGCCGTGGCCCCGAGGACGCGGACAGCTGGCTTCCGGGTGTTCATGGCACTCCTCCGATGAGGCGTTGCAGCATGCGCAATGACGGTTTCGCTGTGCACAACACCGGGAGGCTAGGGAGTTCATGAACACGACCACAAGAGGTCTCAACCACTCTGTGACCGGCGGACGCACTCCGTGCAACGGCCGAACAACACAAAGGCCCCCAGGGTGCGCGAAACGCACCCCGGGGGCCTCGGCACGCGGGCCCGGAGGAAGGCCGGCCTACTTGTCGCCCTTGCCCTTGCCCTTGTCGTCGCCGCCGGCGCCCATGGATTCGTAGATCTCCTTGCACATGGGACACACGGGATACTTCTTGGGATCGCGGCCGGGCACCCAGACCTTGCCGCAGAGTGCCACGACGGGGGTGCCGTCGAGGGCACTCGCCATGATCTTGTCCTTCTGGACGTAGTGGGCGAAGCGCTCGTGGTCACCGTCGCCGTGGGAAGTCTGCGGCGTGGGCTCGACGAGGGTCCCCGTACCAGTCCCGCGCTCGGGCTCGAGAGTGCTCATAGCGCCAAGGGTACTGAAGCTCACGTCCATCAGTTGAGCGACGGGTCGTCCGGATACGTGGCCACCATCGCGAGCTCGTTGCGCTGGCGGCGCAGCACCTCCCGCCACAGCCGCTCCGGCGCCGGGGACGACACGTCACCGGGCTCGGACTCGACGACGTACCAGGCGCCGTCGACCAGTTCGTCCTCCAGCTGGCCGGGACCCCAGCCGGCGTACCCGGCGAAGATCCGCAACGACCCGACAGCCGAGGCCAGCAGCTCCGGCGGCGCCTCCAGGTCCACCAGGCCGATCGCGCCGTGCACCCGGCGCCAGCCCAGCGGCGCGCTCTCCCCGGCCGCGTCGCCCGGGATCACGGCGACGCCGAGCGCCGAGTCCAGCGACACGGGGCCGCCCTGGAAGACGACACCGGGCTCGCCGGTGAGGTCCGCCCAGCCCTCCAGGATGTCGCCGACGTCGACGGGGGTCGGCCGGTTGAGGACGACACCGAGGGAGCCCTCCTCGTCGTGGTCGAGAAGGAGCACCACCGCGCGGTCGAAGTTCGGGTCCGCCAGGGCGGGCGTGGCCACGAGCAGCCGCCCTGTGAGCGAGGACACCTCGGTCATGCCAGACATGATCCCGCATCTTCCCCCGGTGTGGGGAGGCAATGCCGCTTCGCGGGGGAACGCGGCAGGCGCCGGAGGGAGCGTCCTGGTGGGGCCGCGTCCGGCGGGGCCCCTGGGGCAGGGGGGCGACGCCCCTGTGCGGGGCCCCGCCCGGTGACCGCTCGTGGCCGGTGCGGAACCGTTCGTGTTGTGACACGACTATGACGATGCTGAGCCCCACTCGGGCTTACTCCAGGGGGGTGCGCGGCGATTACCCTTTCCCTTCTGGCCCCTGCCCGACTCATCGGAACGCGAGATACATGACCGTCAACGGCAATGACGATGTACTGCTTGTCCACGGCGGAACCCCGCTCGAGGGCGAGATCCGTGTCCGCGGTGCGAAGAACCTCGTACCGAAGGCCATGGTCGCCGCCCTCCTGGGCAGTGGCCCCAGCCGACTGCGCAACGTTCCGGACATCCGGGACGTCCGGGTCGTCCGCGGCCTGCTCCAACTGCACGGCGTCACGGTCCGTCCGGGCGAGGAACCCGGCGAGCTGGTGATGGACCCGTCGCACGTCGAGAGCGCCAACGTCGCTGACATCGATGCCCACGCGGGCTCGAGCCGCATCCCGATCCTGTTCTGCGGCCCCCTGCTGCACCGCCTCGGCCACGCCTTCATCCCCGGCCTCGGCGGCTGCGACATCGGCGGCCGGCCCATCGACTTCCACTTCGAGGTGCTGCGGCAGTTCGGCGCGCGGATCGAGAAGCGGGCCGACGGACAGTACCTGGAGGCTCCGCAGCGGCTGCGCGGCACCAAGATCCGCCTGCCGTACCCGTCCGTCGGCGCCACCGAGCAGGTGCTGCTGACGGCCGTCCTCGCGGAGGGCGTCACCGAGCTCTCCAACGCGGCCGTCGAGCCGGAGATCGAGGACCTCATCTGCGTCCTGCAGAAGATGGGCGCCATCATCGCGATGGACACCGACCGCACGATCCGCATCACCGGTGTGGACAAGCTCGGCGGTTACGCCCACCGCGCCCTGCCGGACCGCCTGGAGGCCGCCTCCTGGGCGTCCGCGGCGCTCGCCACCGAGGGCAACATCTACGTCCGCGGCGCGCAGCAGCGTTCGATGATGACGTTCCTCAACACCTACCGGAAGGTGGGCGGGGCCTTCGAGATCGACGACGAGGGCATCCGTTTCTGGCACCCGGGCGGCCAGTTGAAGTCCATCGCGCTCGAGACGGACGTGCACCCCGGCTTCCAGACCGACTGGCAGCAGCCCCTGGTGGTCGCGCTGACGCAGGCGACCGGCCTGTCCATCATCCACGAGACGGTCTACGAGTCCCGGCTCGGCTTCACGTCCGCCCTGAACCAGATGGGCGCGCACATCCAGCTGTACCGCGAGTGCCTGGGCGGCTCCGACTGCCGCTTCGGCCAGCGCAACTTCCTGCACTCGGCGGTCGTCTCCGGCCCGACGAAGCTCCAGGGCGCGGACCTCGTGATCCCCGACCTGCGCGGCGGCTTCTCGTACCTCATCGCCGCGCTGGCGGCCCAGGGCACGTCCCGGGTCCACGGCATCGAACTGATCAACCGCGGCTACGAGAACTTCATGGAGAAGCTCGTGGAACTGGGCGCGAAGGTCGAACTGCCGGGCAAGGCGCTCGGCTGACGCTCTCCGAGGCTCATGGCGAAGGGGCGGTCACCCGGAATCGGGTGACCGCCCCTTCGGCGTCTCTCGCTCGGTGCGGAGCGCTTACTTGCCCTTGGCGGCTTCCTTGAGCTTGGAGCCCGCGGAGACCTTCACGCTGTAGCCGGCGGGGATCTGGATCGGGTCGCCGGTCTGCGGGTTGCGGGCGGTGCGAGCGGCACGGTGGGTGCGCTCGAAGGTCAGGAAGCCAGGGATGGTGACCTTCTCGTCGCCCTTGGCGACGACCTCGCCGACGGTCTCGGCGAACGCGGCCAGCACGGCGTCGGCGTCCTTGCGGGTCACCTCGGCGCGGTCGGCCAGCGCGGCCACCAGCTCACTGCGGTTCATGTTCTTACTCCCGTGTTCAATTGCCTTGAGGCGTGCCACGCGGCGGAGCCGCATGTCGGGCACAGCGGTGTCGATGCTGCCAGGGTCCTCGGTCGGTCCCCGGACCGGGTCCGTGGCCAGACCCTCGCGCCCAGGGACGCATCCTGCCCCTACCTGCGGCGGGAAAGCCAATCCGGCACCCGGAGGAGTCGTGAGAACACCCTTGGGAGTCACACGAAGAGAGGGCCTGAGCCTGGCCGTCACGATAAACGGCGAAAACAGGCGTCAGCTTCCGCGACGCGCCGTCACAAGGGCTTGCCGTGGCGATCCTCACAGCCCGGTCACACGTGCCGGTTACCCCGCCGCACGGGGCTTACGCCCCCTGGGAGGCGGTCGCCGCCTTCGCGGCCTCGCGGACCGCGCCGGCGACGGCACCCGCCACCTTGTCGTTGAAGACGCTGGGGACGATGTAGTTCGGGTTGAGCTCGTCCTCGGTCACCACGTCCGCCAGGGCCTTCGCGGCCGCGAGCATCATGTCCGTGTTGACGGTGCGGGACTGCGCGTCGAGCAGACCGCGGAACACACCCGGGAAGACCAGCACGTTGTTGATCTGGTTCGGGAAGTCCGAGCGGCCCGTGGCCACAACTGCGGCGGTCTGACGGGCGATTGCCGGGTCGACCTCGGGGTCCGGGTTCGCGAGCGCGAACACGATCGCGCCCTCGGCCATCGCGGCCACGTCGTCCCCGTCGAGCACGTTGGGGGCCGAGACGCCGATGAAGACGTCGGCGCCGCGCACGGCCTCCTTGAGGGTGCCCGTCAGATTCTCCGGGTTGGTGTTGTCGGCGATCCAGCGCAGCGGCGAGTCCGCGGGGGCCTGGCGCAGGTCCTCACGGCCCGTGTGCACCACGCCGTGGATGTCGGCCACGACGGCGTTCTTCACGCCTGCCGCGAGCAGCAGCTTGAGGATGGCCGTACCGGCGGCGCCGGCGCCCGACATCACCACGCGGATGTTCTCGATCGCCTTGCCCGTGACCCGAAGGGCGTTGGTCAGCGCCGCCAGGACGACGATCGCCGTGCCGTGCTGGTCGTCGTGGAAGACGGGGATGTCCAGGGCCTCGCGCAGCCGCGCCTCGATCTCGAAGCAGCGCGGCGCGGAGATGTCCTCCAGGTTGATGCCCGCGAAGCCGGGGGCGATCGCCTTGACGATCTCCACGATCGCGTCGGTGTCCTGGGTGTCCAGGCAGATCGGCCAGGCGTCGATGCCCGCGAACCGCTTGAACAGGGCCGCCTTGCCCTCCATGACCGGCAGCGCGGCCTTCGGGCCGATGTTGCCCAGGCCGAGGACCGCGGAGCCGTCGGTGACGACCGCGACGGAGTTGCGCTTGATGGTCAGCCGGCGGGCGTCCTCGGGGTTCTCCGCGATCGCCATGCAGACCCGGGCCACGCCGGGCGTGTAGACCATGGACAGGTCGTCACGGTTGCGGATGGGGTGCTTGGACGCCATCTCGATCTTGCCGCCGAGGTGCATCAGGAACGTACGGTCGGAGACCTTGCCGAGCGTGACGCCCTCGATCAGGCGCAGTTGTTCGACGATCTCGTCGGCGTGCGCGGTGGAGGTCGCGGCGATGGTGACGTCGATCCGGAGCTTCTCGTGGCCGGACGCGGTCACGTCGAGGCCGGTCACCGAGCCTCCGTGGGACTCCACGGCCGTGGTGAGCTGGGAGACCGCGGTTCCGCTCGCGGGCACCTCCAGCCGGACCGTCATCGAGTAGGAGACGCTGGGCGCCGTTGCCATGGCCGACTTCCTCTGCTTTCACCGTATAGCTGCGATCTGCCGTCCGATCGTCGCACCTACCGTCGAGTAGGAGTTAGCCGGGCCGGGATTGCGAACGTTTTGTTCGCCACGTCTTCAAAGGAGAAGAGGCCCGCGTCACATTTCGTGACGCGGGCCTCTCCCCTACGTAGGTGACACCGACCCGCCATGCTCGCCTCGCGGCAAGTGGTCGCTCGTAGCGACGAAGGTTGGGCCCGGGGGCTTGGATCGAGCCGGTGTCACGTCCAGGCTAACAAACGGATGGCCTGAGGCCATTCCCTCCGGCGGGGTTCCTTCCCATCAGTCCCTCAGCAGGTCCGGGACCCCGGCGGCGTCCGGCTCGTCGCGCTCCCCCGACACCACCGTGAGCTGCTGGGTCGCGCGGGTCAGCGCCACGTACAGCACCCGCAGTCCGGCCGGGGACTCGTCGGCGATCTCCGCCGGGGAGACCACCACCGTGGCGTCGTACTCCAGCCCCTTGGCCTCCAGGCTGCCGAGCGCGACGACCCGGTCGCCGAGCCCGGCCAGCCAGCGGGCCGCCTCTTCGCGCCGCTGCATGGCGACGACCACGCCGACCGTGCCGTCGACCTGGTCCAGCAGCCGGGCCGCCTCCGCGCGGACGGTCCCGGCGAGGGAGTCCTCCACGACCGAGAAGCGGGGCCGTACGCCGGTCGAACGCACCGCCGACGGGGAGGTGGAGCCCGGCATGGCGAGCGCGAGCACCTTCGCGGCGAGTTCGGCGATCTCGGCGGGGTTGCGGTAGTTCACGGTGAGCTGGAAGCGGCGGCGGGGCCGGCTGCCCAGGGCCTCGTCGCGCGCCTCGGCGGCCTCGTCCGGGTCGGACCAGGAGGACTGGGCCGGGTCGCCGACGACCGTCCACGTGGCGTGCCGGCCGCGGCGGCCGACCATGCGCCACTGCATCGGCGTGAGGTCCTGGGCCTCGTCGACGATGACGTGCGCGTACTCGGTGCGTTCGGCGGCCAGCCGCTCGGCGCGCTCGCGCTGCGACTCCTCACGCACCGGCATCAGCTCCTCAAGGCCGGTGAGCTGGTCGAGCGGGTCCAGTTCGCGCTTGCGGCGGGGGCGGGCCGGGGTGCCGAGGATCGCCTGGAGCTCGTCCAGCAGGGCGATGTCGTGCACGGACAGGCCGTCGCGGCGCAGCGAGCGGGCGACCTTGCGGACCTCGCCCGGGTTGAGGACCCGGCGGGCCCAGCGGCCGAGCCGGCGCTCGTCGGCCATCGCCGCGAGGACGGCGGCCGGGGTGAGCTCGGGCCACCAGGCGTCCAGGAACGAGATGAAGCTGTCCTCCGAGGTCACGTCCTCGTCGAAGGAGGAGCGCAGCTCGGCGGCGAGCTCGGGGTCGCTGTGCCGCTTGGCGCCGCCGGACTGCTCCCACAGGGCGTCGAGCAGCAGTTTGCGGGCGCGCGGGCGCAGCAGGTTCACGGGCGCGGTGCCGCCGAGGGCGGTGCGGCGGACGCGGTCGAGGGCGCCGGCCTCCAGCTCCAGCCGGCGCCCGAAGGCGACGACGCGCAGCCGGGTCGGGGGTCCGGCGGGCACCTGGGCGGGGTCGTCGCCGAACGCGAGCTGCCCGCCGCGGTCCCCGCCTCCCGCGCGGGCGGCCGCTCCCAGCTCCAGCGCGCCGCGCGCCGCCTTCCGCAGGACCTTGAGCATGCGGTACGAGCCCTTGGCGCGGGCCGTGGCCGGGGAGTCGTACAGCGTGGCCTCGGCGCCGTCGACCAGGGAGCCGATGGCGCGGATGGCGACCTGGCCCTCCTCGCCGAGCGAGGGGAGCACGCCCTCGGTGTACGCCACGAGCAGCGGGGTCGGCGAGACGATGAGGATGCCGCCCGCGTACCGGCGCCGGTCCTGGTAGAGCAGGTAGGCGGCGCGGTGCAGGGCGACGGCGGTCTTGCCGGTGCCGGGGCCGCCCTCGACGTACGTGACGGAGGCGGCGGGGGCGCGGATGACCATGTCCTGCTCGGCCTGGATGGACGCCACGATGTCCCGCATGGTGTGGGTGCGGGCCTGCCCGAGCGCGGCCATGAGGGCGCCGTCGCCGATGACGGGCAGATCGCGCCCTTCGAGGTACGCCGTCAGCTCGGGGCGCATCAGGTCGTCCTCGACGCCGAGGACCTTGCGGCCCTTGGAGCGGATGACCCGGCGCCGTACGACCCGGCCGGGGTCGACCGGCGTGGAGCGGTAGAAGGGGGCGGCGGCCGGGGCCCGCCAGTCGATGACCAGCGGGGCGTAGTCCTGGTCGAGCACGCCGATGCGCCCGATGTGCAGGGTCTCGGCGATGTCGGCGGTGTTGTCGTCGCGGACCGCGCCCTCGGCGGGTTCGACCGCGGTGTAGGCGCCGTCGGGCCCCTTCTTGCCGTCCTTGCCGAGCAGCAGGTCGATCCGGCCGAAGAGGAAGTCCTCGAACTCGTTGTTGAGCCGGTTGAGGTGGACGCCGGCCCGGAAGACCTGCGCGTCCCGTTCGGCGAGCGCTCCGGGTGTGCCGACCTGGCCGCGCTGGGCCGCGTCGTTCATGAGGAACTCGGCCTCGTGGATCTTCTCCTCGAGGCGTCGGTACACCCGGTCGAGGTGTTCCTGTTCGACGCCGATCTCTCGGTCTCGCAGGGAGTCGAGCGCACTGTCCTGCGCCTGAGCGGCCACCGGGCCCCCTTCTGACGTGCTGGGCAGCCGTCAACCGTACGCGAAGGGGGGCCGGTGGCGCTACGACAGGCCCGGGAGGTCTCGCCTAGACGTCGACCTGGACGAGCTTGTTCCCGTCGAAGTCGATGATCTCGACGTGGTCGATCTTGTCCGGGGACATCGCGACTCCGCCGCTGACGTAGAGCGGGTTCCTGGCCTGCTCGGTCTTCGCGTCCGGGAGGCCGTAGCCCCACTTCGGCACGGACCAGGAGGCCGCCGTCTCGCGCGCACCGTCCTTGCTCACGAAGACCATGGAGCACTTCAGCGGGCCCTTGACGCCCTTGAGCTCCAGGCCGGTCTCGGTACCCCAGAGCTTCTTGCTCAGGCCGACGGTCGCGGTGACGCCGGTCGACGAGTCGGTGCCCGTGACCTTGTCCTTGATCCCGGTGAACAGCTCCTTGGCGGGGTTGGCCGCCTGCACGGTCCGGTTGCCCTCGGTGCCGCCGCCTCCACTGTCGCCGTTCGTCGCGACGGCCACGACGGGACCGCCGATGATCAGCGCGGCGGCCGCGGCCACCAGGTAGAAGCCACGCCGGCGCTTCTGGGCGCGGCGCTCGGCGACCTCGTCCACCAGCTTGTTCACCAGGCGCGGGCTGGGCTTGGCCGACAGCGAGTCGCCGATGGCGGGTGTGCCGGCACCGGGCAGGTCCGCGAGGGCGGCCAGCATCGGTTCCATTCCGGCGAGTTCGTCGAGCTGCTGGGCGCACCATTCGCAGGTGGCCAGATGAGCCTCGAAAGCGGTTGCCTCGGCGTCGTCGAGAATCCCGAGGGCGTAGGCGCCGACGGTCTCGTGCTCACTGGGGCCCGGTCGTCCCTGCGTGGGGCTCATGGACCCAGACATACCCGACCCGCCCATGCCGAATCCCTGGTTTCCCCCGTACCCGCTCATCACGCCGTCACCCCCCGCTCCTCCAGAGCCAGCTTCATCGACCGCAGGGCGTAGAAAACCCTTGAGCGGACGGTTCCGCTGGGTATGCCCAGTGTCTCGGCCGCCTCATTGACCGTACGCCCCTTGAAGTACGTCTCGACGAGCACCTCCCGGTGGGCGGGGGTCAGGTCGTCGAGCGCGTCCGACAGCGTCATCAACCACAGCGCCTTGTCGATCTCGTCCTCCGCGGGGATGACCTCCAGCGGCGACGGATCGACCTCCTGCGGCCGGGCCTGCCGGCTGCGGTGGCCGTCGATGACGATGCGCCGGGCGACCGTCACCAGCCAGGGGCGTACCGATCCGGTCGCTCGATTGAGCTGTCCGGCGTTCTTCCAGGCACGGATGAGCGTCTCCTGCACGACGTCCTCTGCTCGTTGCCGATCACCGGCGACCAGACGGAGGACATACGCAAGGAGGGGTCCGGCGTGCTCTCTGTACAGCGCACGCATCAGCTCCTCATCAGGTTCCGAGGGCTGGGACATGCGATGTCGGGCCCTCGATCCACGTTCATTGGCCACGACGGAATCCTTGCGCACGCCCACCTCCGATGTCCGGGGGTTCCCCCAGTCGGTCGCTCGACCACCCGTACGCAGACGGCGGGTTGCGTGTTCAAAGTGAGGCGACAGTTTTCTTCGGAGTGACGTGACGAGCGGGACATGGCGCCACATTCCCACCGTGCGATCTTTACATTTCCGTCACATCGGCAAGATCGTCTTCACGCTTCCCTACGGTGGCGTAGGTAAACAACGTGTAATCGAAATCACTTCGACGGCCGTTTCACACACGGGGCATAACGGGCGCTCAGGTCCGGGTGAGAGCCGCGCGGCGGCGGTGCCGGGCCACTCTTTCGCGGTTTCCGCACACCTCGCTGGAGCACCAGCGCCTCCGGCGGCCCCGGGAGGTGTCGAGGTACACGAGAGGACAATTGTCCCCTTCGCACTCCCGAAGCCCCGCCCGTGCGACGGGATCGGTGAGCAGCTCCAGGACGTCCCGCGCGAGGGCGCCGAGCAACTCCCCGCACGCGGGCGGCCGCTCCAGCCGCCGCACCAGCGTGCCGTCCCCACCCCGCACGACCCGCGGAGCGGGCGGCGCGGCACGGGCGAGGTCGTTCACCCGCTCCAGCACCCCGTCGTACGACGGCCAGGACGCCGGCCCCGCCGACGCGCCCCGCACCAACTGATCCACGAAAGCGCGTACTTCACGGAAAGCGGCCACCCACGAGGCGTCGGCGTGCCCCAGCGGGGTGTGCGGCGGCACGAGCCCGGACTCGGTGATCCACGCGCACAACACCTCGACGGAGACGAACCGTTCACAGGGGTGCGCGGTCGCGAGAAGGTCGAGACTCACCCGCCCCGCGCCGAAACGCAGGTCGTACGCGACCGTGGCCGTACCCGGTGCCATGTGCCTGTCACCGCCTAGGGGGCACCGTCCCCGGTCGGCGGGGCCGGCGCGTGCGAGAGGGGGCTGGGGGAACCGTTCCCTCCCACAGTGCCCGGCCCGGGGCCCGGCCGGAACCCCTCGTGCCGCGAACCCCTCGTGCCGGGCAGACCCCGCCCTTCCGGCGGCGACCTTCCAAGGCCGGGCGCGCACAACCAGCCCGTCCGGCGCTTGAGGACGAGGCCCGTTCAGGGCCGACAGCGGGGGTTCGGGGGCGGCAGCCCCCGAGACGGCAACCTGTACGCCGGGTACGGCCCGGCCCGGGGCAACCAAAACATCCTCACTCGCCCGAATACTTCGCATCGGCGGCCGGGTCCAGCGCCAGCCGATACCCCCGTTTCACCACCGTCTGGATCAGCTTCGGCGCCCCCAGCGCCGTACGCAGCCGGGCCATCGCCGTCTCCACGGCGTGCTCGTCCCGCCCGGCGCCGGGCAGCGCGCGCAGCAGGTCGGCCCGGGACACCACCCAGCCCGGCCGCCGCGCCAGCGCCCGCAGCAGGGACATCCCGGCGGGCGGCACCGGCCGCAAGTCCCCGTCCACCAGCACCGCGTGGCCGCGGATCTCCACCCGGCGCCCGGCGATCGGCAACGTCCGCGCGCGGCCGGGCAGTTCCCGGCACAGCAGCTGCACCAGCGGGCCGAGCCGGAAGCGTTCGGGCTGCACGGTGTCGATCCCCCGCGCCTGCAACGGCAGCGCGGTGACCGGGCCCACGCAGGCCGGCAGGACGTCGTGCCCGAGCGCGGCCAGCAGTTCGTGGAGCAGTCCGCGTTCCTCGGCCCGCGTCAGCAGGGACGCGGCGGCCGGGGCGCTGGTGAAGGTCACGGCGTCCAGGGAACGGGAGACGGCCGCGTCCAGCAACCGGTCCACGGGGCCGATGTCCACCGGCGGCAGCCACCGGTACACGGGCACCCCGAGCACCTCCGCCCCGCCCGCCCTGAGCGCCTCCACGAAGCCGGGCAGCGGCTCGCCGTGCAGCTGGACGGCGATCCGGCGCCCGTCGACGCCCTCCTCCAGCAGCCGGTCCAGCACCTCGGCCATGGACTCGCTGGACGGCGACCACTCCTCGGTCAGTCCGGCCGCGCGCACCGCGCCCTTCACCTTGGGCCCGCGCGCGAGCAGTTCGACCTCGCGCAGCCGGTTCAGCAGGTCCTCGCCGAGGCCCCAGCCCTCGGCGGCCTCGATCCAGCCCCGGAAGCCGATCGCGGTCGTGGCGACCACGACGTCCGGGTGCCGCTGGATGATCTCCTTGGTGGCGGCGAGCAGTTCGCTGTCGTCGGAGAGCGGCACGATGCGCAGCGCCGGGGCGTGCACGACGGCGGCGCCGCGCCGCTGGAGCAGCGCCCCGAGCTCGTCGGCACGGCGCGCGGCGGTGACGCCCACGGTGAACCCGGCGAGGGGTCCGTGTTCAGGTTGCTGCTGTTCGTCGTACATAACTCTCGTTCCGCACTCGAGTCGTGGTGCCTGCGCCGGACGCCCGCACAGATGCGTCCGCATGCCGAGCGAGCCTGTCAACGGTGCGTGACAGGCTCGGTTCGGCCACGTGTCAGCGGTGTTACGTCACACCTCGGCATAGCTGAGCTGCGGCTTCGCCTCCGTCGCCGAAGCCGTGGGGGCCGTGGCGGGTGCCGGGCGGCGAAGGTATACGGCCCAGGTGACCGCGAAGCACAGGCCGTAGAAGGCGAGGAAGGCGACGAAGGCGCCGGTGCCGGAGCCCACGCTGAGGAACGACTGCCGGAAGGCCATGTTGATGCCGAGTCCGCCGAGCGCGCCCACCGCGCCGATCAGCCCCATGGAGGCGCCGGAGAGCCGGCGGCCGTAGGCGGCGGCCGCCTCGCCCTCCAGGCCCTGCCCGAGGGCCTTGGCGTGGAAGATGCCGGGGATCATCTTGAACGTGGAGCCGTTGCCGAGTCCGGTCAGGACGAACAGCGCGATGAAGGCCACGGTGAACAGCGGCAGCGACTCGCGCACCGACGCCACGATGACCACGCCGGTCGCGGCGGCCATGGCGACGTAGTTCCACAGCGTGATCCGCGCGCCGCCGAAGCGGTCGGCGAGCGAACCGCCGACGGGGCGGATCAGGGAGCCCAGCAGCGGGCCGATGAAGGTGACGTAGGCGGCCTGGAGGGGCGTACGGCCGAACTGCGTCTGCAGGACCAGGCCGAAGGCGAAGCTGTAGCCGATGAACGAGCCGAAGGTGCCGATGTAGAGGAAGGACATGATCCAGGTGTGGGGGTCCTTCGCGGCGTCCTTGGCGGCACCGGTGTCGTTGCGGACGGAGGAGATGCTGTCCATCTTCAGCCAGGCGAGGACGGCGGCGACGACGATGAACGGGATGTAGATGCCGAGCAGCAGGCGCGGGCCGCCACTGGCGCCGATCACGGCGAGACCGACCAGCTGCACGACGGGGACGCCGACGTTGCCGCCGCCGGCGTTCAGCCCGAGCGCCCAGCCTTTCCTCCGCAGCGGGAAGAAGGCGTTGATGTTGGTCATGCTGGAGGCGAAGTTGCCGCCGCCCACGCCGGCCAGCATCGCGCAGATCAGGAAGACGGTGAACGAGGTCCCCGGCTCCATCACCGCGAACGCGGCGACCGTGGGCACGAGCAGCAGGCTCGCCGAGACCACCGTCCACATCCGGCCGCCGAAGACGGCGACGGCGAAGGTGTAGGGGACGCGGGCGACGGCGCCGACCAGGGTGGCCATCGAGACGATGGTGAACTTGTCGGCGGGGGTGAGGCCGTACTCCGGCCCCATGAACAGCACCATCACGGACCACAGGGTCCAGATCGAGAACCCGATGTGCTCGGAGAGCACGGAGAAGAACAGGTTGCGGCGGGCGATCCGCTCACCGGTGGTGTTCCAGAAGGTCTCGTCCTCGGGGTCCCAGTGGTCGATCCAGCGGCCTCCCCTGCTCGCGACGGGGGCAGTGCTCGGGGCTGTCATGGCGCCTCCACGGTCTTCGGACTCGGTCGCCTGCGAGTGGCTGATCCCGAAGGTAGGGAGGGCTCGTTTCCGGGCTGTGGCACCCGGTGACCGGCAAGGAACGTTGCTCTCACCCGCCGGACGGGGCGGATGAGAGGTCCCGCGGACCGGGCCCGGACGACCTGGTCAGGGCTGCTGCGGGGGCTGCCAGTGGGGGTTCTGCTGCGGGTAGGGCGGCTGCTGGCCGTACGGCTGGGGCGGTTGGGGCGCCTGCCCGTACGGCTGCTGGGGCGCCTGACCGTAGGGCTGCTGCCCGTACGGGCCGGGCGCGGCAGGCTGGGCGGGGTAGGGGCCGGGGGCGGCAGGCTGGGCGGGGTAGGGGCCGGGGGCGGCCGGCTGGGCGTACGGGGCCGGCGCCGGGGCCTGCTGCCCGTATCCGCCGGGGGCACCCGGCGCGGCGGCCGGGACCTGCCCGCCGTACGGCCCGGCCGCGCCGAACGGGTTGCCGTGCCCGGGGAGGTGGCCGCTCGCCGGCAGGTACCGCAGGCGGCCCGTCTCGTCCCGTACGGGTGTGAAGCCGGCGGCCTCGAGCCGCGCCGCGAACTTGGCGTTCCGCTTGCGGGTGACGACGACGCCGACGGCGAGCAGCGCCATGAGCGCCAGCCAGCCGAGGACGACGAAGAAGGCGGAGTCGCCCTCGATGTCCGCCTTCAGGGCGGAGAAGAAGAAGCCACCGGTGATACCGGCGGCCACCCAGTACATGCGCTTCTCGACATGCCGGCCGGTGAGGTCGAAGTTGATGCGCGCCTTGAGCAGTTCGTGCGCGTCGGGCACGAGCGGCGGCAGGGAGACGCCGTCACCGGCGTCCGGGTACTGCGCCCAGTTCTGCGCGGCCCGGGCGCGGGCCTGCGGGCTGGGGTCGGGCGCGATCAGCATCACGAGGGCGTTGTTGCGTCCGCCCTGCCTCACGTCCAGGTACTCGTACCCGAACTGCTGGGCGACGAAGGCGAGGTGGGCGAGCTTCTTCACCGAGGCCATGGGGCTCGTGAGCTCCACCGGCTGACCGCTCGCGATCAGCCGAAGCATCTTCTGGACCTGCCGCTTGCTCACGCGTCACCCACTCCCCCACCGGACCACCCGGCGACCCCGTCCACCACCGCGACCCGGCCAGTCTTCCACGGGGGTCCGACATCGAGGACGGCGGACCTGCGGAGACGGGGGGTCGCGGGGGCGGACGGGGACGGTGTCATCCGCGGCGACGGCCGCCGCGGCCGCCGTCGCCGGACGCGGCGGCCTTCTTCTTCGTGCCGTTCGGCCACAGCCGCGGGCTGCGCTTGGCGGCGATGTCCTCGACCCAGCCGAAGGACAGGACGGCCAGCCCTATCAGCGGCCAGACCAGGAAGAACATCCAGATCATGTACGTCGAGTCGAGAGCGGCCGAGGCCCGCTCGCTCTCCATGAACGGCAGGTTGTACAGCTGGTCCAGGATCGGGACCGTGGCCATGATCAGGAGGTTGTGCCACAGGTAGATCGTGACCGCGCGGTTGTTGGACAGCGTGACCAGCTTGTCCCAGCGGGCGAGCCGGCCCGGCAGTTCCTGCCACGAGGGCGAGTAGAGCAGCAGGATCACGACGAACCCGAAGGACCAGGTCGCCTGGGACAGCGGGATGTCGTTGAGGTCCCAGCCGTCCGGGCCGAGGTGGCCCGAGGCCCACCACAGTCCGAAGGCCATGACGAGCGAGGCGCAGGAGACGGCCACATAGCGCGGGATCCTGGACAGCAGGCCCTCGTGGTGGGCGAAGCCCAGCACCCAGCAACCGCCGTAGACGGCGAAGTCGGAGATCGCGTTGCCGGTCTCGCCGGGGATCTTGACGACACCCGTGCCCACGACGGCCGTCAGGGCGAGCGGGGCCAGCAGGGTCGGCCACGGGGCCCGGCGGAACGCCCACAGCAGCAGCGGGGACGCCACGACGAACCACAGGTAGGCCCGCAGGTACCAGAGCACACCGGCGGCCTGCACCGCCCAGGTGTTCTCCAACAGGCCGGACTGGGAGCCGATCTGCCACGGGAACGGCGGCGCGCCGACCGGGACGAGGTAGTTGAACAGGTCGATGACGGCCCACATGCCGCCGCCGAGGTCCGGGTCCTTCGTCGGGTTCCAGCCGCCGGCGAACATCATCGTCAGCACGACGGCGCTGAACACCCACAGCGGCGGCAGCAGACGCCTGACGCGGCTCTTGATCACGCCCCACGCGGGACGGTTCAGGGAGCGCGCCATGAGCGAGCCGGCCAGCGCGAACATGACGCCCATGGACGGGAACAGGACCGTCAGCCAGGCCCAGCCGAAGAGGTGGTACGCGACCACGCGGACCAGCGCGATGGAGCGCAGGAGGTCCAGGTAGCGGTCGCGGCCCGGCTTCTTCGGCGCGGCGGCCGGCACCGGTTCGGGGGCCGGGTCCGGGGCGGGGGTGGAGGGCTCGGGTGCGACGGCGGTCGCCGCCGGCTCGTGTCCGTACGCGCCCGCGCCCGCGTAGGGGTCCGTCCGCCAGGCCGGGTCGTTCTGCCAAGCCGGGTCGGTCTGCCAGGCGGGGTCGTTCTGCCAGGACGGCTCCGGTGCCCCGGGCCCGGCTGCTCCGGGCCCCATGGGCGGGTATCCGTGCGTCATCCCACCGGCCTCCGATCGCCGTCACGTGTGCCTGCCGAACGCTGCGACGGCACGGGGCCGCCGGGTGCCTCCACCACGCCCGTGCGGCGCAGCTTCTGCCAGCGCAGGCGGCCGCCGGTGAGGGCCGTGATCCAGGACTGGAGCAGGACGACGTACATCAGCTGGCGGTAGAGGATCTGCTGGAGCGGGAGCGAGATCAGGTGGGTCATGCGCTCCTTGTCCAGCCGGAAGGCGTAGGCGGCGCAGACCAGCTGGATCGCGAGGACGCCCAGCCAGGCGACGACGGTCTTCTGCGTCGGGCCGAAGATCAGGCCGTAGATCAGGAAGACGTCGATGAGCGGGGCGAGCAGGGGCGCCAGGACCATGAAGAGCGACACCAGCGGCAGGCCGACCCGGCCGAAGCGGCCCGAGGGCCCCTTCTCCACGAGGGCGCGGCGGTGCTTCCAGATCGCCTGCATCGTGCCGTACGACCAGCGGTAGCGCTGGGACCACAGCTGCTGGACGGACTCCGGTGCCTCGGTCCACGCGCGCGCGTTCTCGGCGTAGACGACGCGCCAGCCGTCCCGGTGCATCGCCATGGTGATGTCGGTGTCCTCGGCGAGCGTGTCGTCGCTCATGCCGCCGACCCGCTCCAGCGCCGACCGCCGGAAGGCGCCGACGGCGCCCGGGATGGTCGGCATGCAGCGCAGGATGTCGTACATGCGGCGGTCGAGGTTGAAGCCCATCACGTACTCGATGTGCTGCCAGGCACCGATGAGGGAGTCGCGGTTGCCCACCTTCGCGTTGCCGGCGACGGCACCGACGCGCGGGTCGCCGAACGGCTGGACCAGCTCGCGGACCGTGGCCGGCTCGAAGACGGTGTCGCCGTCCATCATCACGATGATGTCGTAGCTGGCGTTCGCCAGGCCGCGGTTGAGCGCGGCGGGCTTGCCGGCGTTGAGCTGGCGGACGACCCGGACGTTCGGCAGCCCCATGGCCTCGACGATGCGGGCCGTGCCGTCGCTGGAACCGTCGTCGACGACGATCACCTCGATGGGGTGCTCGCTCGCCATGAGGGAACGCACCGTGTTCTCGATGCACTTCGCCTCGTTGTACGCCGGGACGAGCACCGTCACCGGTTCCGTGACGGGCGGGCCCCAGCGGAAGCCCTTGCGGCGCACCCGGCGCGCGTGGATGCCGGACAGCAGCAGCATCAGCACGAAGCGGCTGATGACCAGGAAGCCGATCACCGCGAGGCCGACGACGAGGACGCCCGTGATGTTGTCCGAGGCGCGGACGAGGAAGATCCAGGCCTTGCCCTTCCACAGGTCGAGCCCGGTGACCTGGCTGTGGGCGCTGGGCGCGCCGAGCGCCTCGGTGAGGTTGCCGAACTTGTAGCCCTTGGCCTGCAGGTCGGGCAGGAACCGGTCGAGCGCCTGCACCGTCTGGTGCCGGTCGCCGCCGGAGTCGTGCATCAGGACGATGGCGCCCTTGCCGCCCTTGGGGGTGGCGCGGCGGATGATCTCGTCGACGCCGGGCTTCTGCCAGTCCTCGCTGTCGGTGTTGTTGACGACGGTGAGGTAGCCGCGCTGGCCGATGTACTCGGTGATCGGCCAGGACGCGTTGTCCATGGCGTCGGCGAACGACGAGTACGGCGGGCGGAACAGGGACGTGCGGATGCCGGCGGCGCCGGTGATCGCGAGCTGGTTCTGGGACAGCTCCCAGTCGATGCGCTTCTTCGACTGGTAGGAGAGGTCGGGGTGGTTGAAGGTGTGCAGGCCGACCTCGTGGCCCTCCTCGACCATGCGCCGGACCAGCTCCGGGTAGCGCGAGGCCATGGTGCCGGTGACGAAGAAGACGGCGTGGGCGTGGTGCTTCTTGAGCACGTCCAGGACCTTGGGGGTCCACTCCGGGTCGGGGCCGTCGTCGAAGGTGAGGACCAGGCGGTGGTCGCGCAGGCTCAGCGTCTCGGCGCGGCCGCCGCGGGTGTCGATGACGGGGCCGCCCTCGAGGATCTTCTCCGGGACCTTGTCGGTGGCGGCCTCGGGCCGGATCCGGTGGTCGGCGAGGATCTCGCTGTGGACGTAGCCCCGCAGCATCAGCATCGCCATCAGGGCGACGAGGACGAGGCAGGGCAGGAGCAGGCGCATGGGTACGCGGCGGCGGCGCGGGGCCGCGCCGCGGGCGCGGTGTTCGGGTGCGTGGCGACGCGAGGAGCCGCCGCGGGCTCCGTGCTCGGCCCCACGGCGGCGGGTGCGGGATGCCATCAGAAGGTGTTCTCCGGGAACGGGGCTGCGGGAGCGGAGGCGGTGCCTCCGGGCTCCTGCGTGACGGGCTCAGGGTTGCTCGGGCCGTTGGCGACCGTCCCCGTTCCGGGGTCTTCGGTGGTCGTGGGGTCGGTCGGCTCCGTGGTGGTGCCGCCGCCGTCCGTCGGGCTCGGTGCGGTGGGTTCGGTGACCGGGTCGGTGGGCGGCTGCCGGTCGGGCGTCGGGTTGGTGCCGCCCGGGTTGGACGTCGCCTTGCTGTTGCTCGGCTTCGGCTCGCCGGAGGTGGCCGGGTCCTCGGTGCCGGTGGACGCGCCGGGCGCGGTGCCGCCGGTTCCGGGCAGCACGCTCTCGCCGGCGGACGCGGACGGGGAGGCGCCCGGGGAGACGTCCGAGGTCTCGGAAGGCGTCACCGAGTCGGCCGGCATGGGCGAGGTGTCGACCTGGCCGGCGGGCTTGTCCGCGGGGCCCTCGACGGGCAGCCAGGGCGCGTCGGAGTTACCGGACAGCAGGGTGGCGACGATGACCACGGCGTAGACGGCGCAGGCCAGGGCGACGGCCATGCCGAGCCGGCGGAAGCGGCGGCTGCGGCGGCCCGTCTCGTCGACGAACACCGGTCCTTCGGAGCCCTCGGGGGCGCCGGGGGCGTCCTTGGCGGCGCGCATCATGCCGTCGAGCTGGAGCCCTATGCCGTCGAGCTGGACGGTGACCTCGTGCGGGTCGTGGGTGACGCCGGCGCCCTCCGGGTCCACCGCCTGCTCGTGTTCGGCCCACGGGTCGCGCACGGGGGCCGTGCGGGGGCCGCCGGCCGCCGCGAACGGGTCGGTGCCGCCGGCCGCGTGCCGGCCGTGCCGGGGCGGGGCCGCCGGTCTTCCGACGCCGGGCAGGACCGCGGTCTCGTCGCCGGACGCGGCGGGTACGCCGCGCAGGATCTCCGTCTTGTCGGCGTCCGTCGAGGCACGCCTGCCACCCTGGAGTATGTCCGTCTCCCTTGCCTCGGTCCGGGAGCGCGGCCCCCGACCTGGGAGCCCGGTCTCCCCGGTCGCCGGGAAGGCCTGGGTGTCGACCCTGGCGCCCCCCGCGGAAGAATTGCCCACAGACCGGTACGCGGCTTGGGGCCACTCCGGTTGGGCGTCTTCTCGCCACTTCTTCACGCGCACGCACATCCCCCCACGGGACCGTTCCGGGTGCGCACACGACTCCGAGCACGCGTCGCCGCACCGGGCCCCCACCCGGCCGAGCGCCCCCCTTTACCACACTGTGCTCAGGCGAAGAATGTAGCGCACGCGGAGGTTTCGTGGTTGCCACGTGCCAATTAATGGACACCCATGACGCACTCGTCGGTGGCCGGAATCCATCCCTCAGGCGGTCGATTCAGCCACCCTTCCTCCCTTGTGACCTGGGAGGCTGCCCGCCGAAGGGCGATAAGTCCGGGATGTTCGAGACCCCTTCTCCATACAAGTGATACTGGCGACAGTGGGACCGGGTGCGTCAGTGGGCGGAGCACCGTGCCCGGCATCGGGGGGAAGTCGACGACCGCGAGCACCGGGTTCCGCGTCTTCGCCATGAGCCGCTGGAACTCCTCGTCGCCGACGGCCAGCGGCGCGGGGGCGGAGATCGCGATGCCCCGCCCCTCGAAGAGACGGCGCGCGAGGTCGGTCCACTCCGGGGTGCGGGGGTTGCCGGCGCCCGCGTACACCGTCTCGCCGGCCAGAGCGACCAGCGGCACCTCGTCCCGGGCGGCGAGGGGGTGGTCCTCGGGGAGGACGACGGCCATCGGCTCGTAGCGGACCGGCTGGTGGTCGAGGCCGGCCCGCAGCGCCGGGTCGAGGCCGGCGAACCGGCCGAACGAGGCGTCGAGGCGGCCGGCGAGCAGGTCGGCGGCGGCGCCCGTCAGACCGCTCTCGTAGCGGGCCATGAGCTCCAGCTCGGGGGCGAGTTCACGGGCGCGGTGCAGGATCTGGCGGGTGGTGCGCAGGCCGGGCGTGTTCAGGTCCACGAGCAGGGGGCGGGCCTGCCCGAAGGCGGCGAGCAGGTCGTCCTGGGCCTGGAGGGCGCGGCGGGCGTACGGCACGAGCCGCTCGCCGTCGGGGGTGAGGGTGACCTGACGGGTGGTGCGGACGAACAGCTCGGCGCCGAGCTCGCGCTCCAGGCGGCGCACGTCCCGGCTGAGCGCCTGCTGGGCGACGTACAGGCGGGCGGCGGCGCGGGTGAAGTGCAGTTCCTCCGCGACGGCCAGGAAGGCGCGCAGGAGGCGCGGGTCGAGGTGGGCGGGAGCCGGCATGCGCCGAACTTACAACAGGAGTGCGTGAATCCGTGCGGAGCAGGTGTTGGACCCGGTGATCGGCGACCACCGAGGCTGGGCGCATGCCGCGATCGACCACCACAAGTGCCCCTGATGCCGGGGAAGTCCGGAACGTCCCATCGTCCATCGGTGCTGCCGAGGGCCTCCCCCGTGAGCGGACGTCCCGGCCGCCGGGGCCCTACCGGCGGCTGTTCGCCCGGCCGGGCACGCTCGCCTTCACCCTCGCCAACCTGGCGGCCCGGCTGCCCATGGGCATGTTCAGCGTGAGCGCGGTCGTGATGATCGCCGGAACGCGCGGCTCGTACGCCCTCGCCGGGGCCGTCACGGCGACCGGCCTCGCGGCGACCGCCGTGGTCGGCCCCGGGGTAGCACGGCTCGTCGACCGGTACGGGCAGGCCCGGGTCGCCGTGCCGGCCACGCTGCTCGCGGCGCTGGGCAGCCTCGCCCTGCTGCTGTGCGTGCGGTACGAGGCCCCCGCGTGGACGCTGTTCGCCGCGTACGCCGCCACCGCCAGCACGCCCAACACCGGGGGCATGTCCCGCGCGCGGTGGGCCCACCTGCTGAAGGACGACCCCGGCGCCCTGCACACCGCGAACTCCCTCGAACAGTCCGTCGACGAACTGTGCTTCATGCTGGGCCCGGTGCTCGCGGCCTTCCTGTGCGGGACGTTCTTCCCGGAGGCGGGCACGCTCGTCGCCGTGTCGCTGCTCGTGACCGGGGTGCTGGCCTTCGCCGCCCAGCGCTCGACCGAGCCGCCCGCCCAGGGCCCGGCCTCCGCGCCCGGCCCGGCGCCGCTGCGCGCGCCCGGCATGCCCGCGCTGCTGGCCGTCTGCCTCGCCCTGGGCGCGGTGTTCGGTGCGACGGAGGTCGTCACGATCGCGTACGCCGACCAGCAGGGGCAACGGGCCGCGGCGGGCGCGGTGCTGGGACTCCAGGCCGCCGGGTCGTGTGTGGCGGGCCTGGTGTACGGCCGGCTGCGGCTCACCGGCTCCCCCGAGCGCCGCTACCCGTGGTGCGTGGCGGCGATGACCGCGCTGCTGCTCCTGCCGACCCTGGCCGCCCACGGCACCGACTCGCTCGTCGTGCTGGCCGCGGCCCTGCTGCTCGCCGGGATGGCCACCGCCCCCACGATGATCACCAACATGGCCCTGGTGCAACGGCGCACCCCGCCGGGCCGCCTCAACGAGGGGATGACCCTGGCGGTGACGGCCCTGCTCGGCGGCATAGCGTGCGGCAGCGCGGCCGGCGGCTGGACGGTGGAGCACGCGTCCCCGTCCGCCGGGTACGCCGTGCCGGTCGCGGCGGCGGCGACGGCTCTGCTCGTGTCGGTGGGGGCGCGGGTGCTGCGGCGGGGCCGGAGGGCGTAAGGGCGCCCGGCGGCACCGGTGCGACCCGGCGGCCCCGCCCCCGCACCCCGGGACGGCCGGGCGCGGGAACGGGCCGGCGCGGACACCGGCCGGCCCCGGCCGCGGTGGGAACCGGGCGGGGCCGGCGTGGACACCGGTCGGCCCCGGCCGCGGTGGGAACCGGGCGCCGAGGGCGGGGCATCGGAGCCGGAGAGGGCGGACCCGACCGGCTGCCGAGTGCCGGCCCTGGGGGGCCCGAAGGGCTGACCAAGGCGGACCCGACCGGCTGCCGAGTGCCGGCCCTGGGGGCCCGAAGGGCTGACGAGAGCGGACCCGACCGGCTGCCGGGTGCCGGCCCCGGAGGGCCGAAGGGCCTCGGGGGCCGAGGGGCTGACGGCGACCCGGTCGTTCGACGCTCCGCCAGGATCGGCCGGGCTGCCCGGCGGCCACGGTCGCGGGCCGGGTGAGGTGCCGGGTGTCCCGAGGGAGTCCCGGTGGAGGCGGAGCCGCCGTGTGCGGGTCAGATGTGCCAGGCCCGGGGGCTGGTGTAGGGGCGGGTGCGGTCGGGGCGCGTCCGGGCGGCGGGGGCGGGGGGGGGCGGGGCCGGGTCGGGGGCCGGGGTCAGGCGGAGGGTGAGGACCGCGGTGAAGGCGGCCAGTTCCTCGGGGCTCGGGGTGCCGCGCAGGACGCGTACCGAGGTGGCGGCGAGCAGGTCGGCCGGGGTCGGGGTCATGGGGTGCTCCTCACTGGGGCGGGTTGCCGTGCTTGCGGGTGGGCAGCGCCTCGGACTTGGTGGCGAGCATCGTCAGCGCGCGGCTGAGGGCGTGCCGGGTCTCGCGGGGGTCGATCACGTCGTCGACGAGGCCGCGCTCGGCCGCGTAGTAGGGGTGGACGAGCTCGCTGCGGTACTCCTCGATCTTGCGGCGGCGCATCGCCTCGGGGTCGTCGGCGGCGGCGATCTCGCGGCGGAAGACCACGTTGGCGGCGCCCTCGGCGCCCATCACGGCGATCTCGTTGGTGGGCCAGGCCAGGGCGACGTCGGCGCCGATGGACCGGGAGTCCATGACGATGTAGGCGCCGCCGTACGCCTTGCGCAGGACGACGGAGACCCGGGGCACGGTGGCGTTGCAGTACGCGTACAGGAGTTTCGCGCCGCGCCGGATGATGCCCTCGTGCTCCTGGTCGACGCCGGGGAGGAAGCCGGGCACGTCGACGAGGGTGACCAGCGGGATGTTGAAGGCGTCGCAGAACTGGACGAACCGGGCGCCCTTCTCGCTGGCCTTGATGTCGAGGACGCCGGCCATGGACGCGGGCTGGTTGGCGACGATGCCGACGACGTGCCCGTCGATCCGGGCGAGCGTGCACACGAGGTTGGTGGCGAACGCGGCGTGCACCTCCAGGTGGTCGCCGTCGTCGACGATCTCCTCGACCACCTTGCGGATGTCGTAGGAGCGGTTGCCGTCGGCGGGGACCAGGTCGAGCAGGGCGTCGCCGGGGCGGTCCGCCGGGTCCCGGGTGGGGTGGGCGGGCGGGAGTTCGCGGTTGTTGGAGGGGAGCAGGGTCAGCAGATAGCGGACCTCCTCCAGGCAGGTGCGCTCGTCGTCGTAGACGAAGTGGGCCACGCCGGAGGTGCCGCCGTGGACGTCGGCGCCGCCGAGGCCGTTCTGCGTGATCTCCTCCCCCGTCACCGCCTTCACCACGTCGGGGCCGGTGATGAACATCTGGGAGATGTCCCGGACCGCGAACACGAAGTCGGTGAGCGCCGGGCTGTACGCGGCGCCGCCCGCGCACGGGCCGAGCATCACGCTGATCTGCGGGATCACCCCGGACGCCTTGGTGTTGCGCCGGAAGATGCCGCCGTACCCGGCGAGGGCGGAGACACCCTCCTGGATGCGGGCGCCCGCGCCGTCGTTGAGCGACACGAGCGGGGCGCCGGCCGCGATGGCGAGGTCCATCAGTTTGTGGATCTTCTGCGCGTGGGCCTCGCCGAGCGCGCCGCCGAAGATGCGGAAGTCATGGGCGTACACGAAGACCGTGCGGCCCTCGACCGTGCCCCAGCCGGTGATCACGCCGTCGGTGTACGGCCGTTTGGCCTCCAGTCCGAACCCCTGCGCGCGGTGCCGGCGCAGGGTCTCCACCTCGGTGAACGAGCCGGGGTCCAGGAGCAGTTCGATGCGTTCGCGGGCGGTCAGCTTGCCCTTGGCGTGCTGGCGTTCGGTGGCCCTCGGGTCGGGGCCGCCGCGGGCGATCTCCTTGATGGCCGCCAGTTCGGAGAACCGGTCCGCCTCGGGGGCGTCGGTGTCGGGCAGGAGCGTCTCGGGATCGACGACGGTCATGATGCCTGGGCCCTTTCCTTCCTGTTCCTGGTGTCGATGAGGTCGTGCGGGCGGACGGACGACGGGTCGTGGGCGCGCAGCACGGTGCGCAGTCCCGGTTCGACGGCGTGGATGCGGTCCACGGCGTCCCGGGCGTGCAGCCAGTCGGCGGGCACCGGGTGCAGCGCGGCCCGCCGGTCGCCGGCGCCGGCCAGCGCGGCGGCGCCGACATGGCCCTCGCACAACGGGATGTTGCGCACCGTCCAGCCGGCCGGGCGCCAGGACTCGGCGCCCTCGCCGAGGTAGTCGAGGTCGGCGGCGCGGGCGAGCCCGGTGCCGAGCCCCTTCAGGTACGCCTCCTTGCGGGACCACAGCCGGGCGAAGGCGGTCGGCCGCCGCTCGGGTGGGACGCGGGCGATCTCCTGGCGCTCGGCCGGGTGCAGCAGGGGCAGGCAGGCGTCGACGGTCGCGGGCGACGGCAGCGCCTGCACGTCGACACCGACCCGGGTGCGGGCGACGGCGACCAGGGCGAGCCCGTGGCTGTGGGAGAGGGAGAACTCGGGGGCGCCCGGCACGTCGACGAGGACGGGCCGGCCGTGCCGTTCCCCGCACTCCTCACACCACTCACGGCCGATGACCAGCCGCCGGGGCGCGACGCCGGTGTAGACGGACAGCACCCGGCGCAGGCCCACGTGGGCGGCGACGTACATCTGCCGGTCGGCGTACCGACGATAGGCGGCGGCGCGCCGGCGCTCGTCCTCGTCGAGTTCGATGACGGGCGCGTCGCGCGGTGAGGCCGGCGCCGGCAGCAGCCACAGGTGCAGGTCGGACGGGCCGAGCTGCCGGGCGCCGGGGGCGGGGTGCGGGGCGGAGAGGTGGTTCACGGGCGGCTCCCGGTCCGGGTGGTGGGGTGGGTCGTCCGCTCGGTCCCGGCGGTACCGGCGTCGTGCGCGCCGCGGCGGTCGGCGGCCGCCGCCACGAGCGCGGCCGCCAGGGAGATCAGTCCCCCCGCCCACAGCGCGGCGCGGGTGCCCAGGTACTGGGTGACGGCGCCGACGAACAGGGCGCCGAGCGGGGCGGTGCCTTGCAGGATCAGGGTGTAGAGGGCCATGACGCGGCCCCGGTAGGCGGGGTCGCTGCCCAGCTGGACGCGGTGGTTGGCGGCCTGCGCGAAGTACAGGGACGCGAAGCCGGTCGGGACGAGCAGGAGCAGGGCGACCGTCAGGTTCGGCGCCCAGCCGGTGGCCGCGGCCAGCGCGCCGAAGGCGCAGGCCCAGCCGATGACGAGCCGGGCCGGCGGGCGGCCCCGGCGCAGGGTGCTGGTGAACGCGGCCAGCAGGGACCCGGCGGCGAGCGCGGCGGTGAGCAGGCCGAACGCGGCGGCGTCGGTGTGGAAGACGGTCCGGGCCATGAGCGGCAGGGTCAGCTGCAGGTTGAGGCCGAACAGGGAGACGGCGGCGAGCAGGGCCAAGGTGGCCACCAGGTCGGGCCGGGACCGCAGATGGGCCAGGCCCTCCACGACCCGGGCGTCGCGGGCGGCGGGCCGCTCGGGCCGGTGCAGTTCGCCGGGCCGCATGGCGCGCAGCCCGGCGACGGTCGCCGCGTAGCTGGCCGCGTTGAGGAGCATCACGGTGCCGGTGCCGGCGGCCTCGATCAGCAGCCCGGCGAGCGAGGGGCCGAGGACCCGCGCGATGTTGAAGTAGGCGCCGCTGAGCGCGGAGGCGTTGGGCACCAGCTCCGGCCCGACGAGCTCGGCGATGAAGGACAGCCGGGCGGGCACCTCGACGGCGTTGGCGACGCCGAGGGCCAGGGCGAACGCGTACACGTGTCCCAGCCGGGCGGCGCCGCCGGTGGCCAGCAGGCCGAGCAGCAGCGCGAGCAGCCCGGAGGCGATGTTGGCCCCGGTCAGCAGCGCCCGCTTGTCGTACCGGTCGGCGATCCGGCCGCCGTACAGGGTGAGCAGGAGCATCGGCGTGAACTGGAGCGCGGTGACCGTCGCGAGGGCGGTGCCGGAGTCGCCGGTGAGGTCGAGGACCAGCCAGTCCTGGGCGACGACCATCATCCAGGTGCCGGTCACGGAGGCGATCTGCCCGCCGGCGAAGAGCCGGAAGTTGCGCACGCCCAGCGAGCGCGTCCCGGTGGCCAGCAGTCCTCTCGGCCCCCGTTTCCCGGTGGCGGACCCGGTCATGGACCGTCCCGTTCGGGCAGGCACTCCTCGAAGAAGGCGAGGGCGCGCAGGTGGTAGGCGCGGGCGGTGCGGCCCAGGCTGATGTTGTGCCCGGCGTCGGGCTGCCGGTCGACGACCACGCGCGGGGCGGAGCTGAGCCGGGCGCGCAGGTCGTCGAGGGCGTCGGCGTCGTGCCGCCACCACAGTTCGTGCTCGGCGAACGTCAGCCGTACGGGGACGCGCACGCGCGGGGCGAGCGCGTCGAAGACGTCGGGCCAGGCGGACGCGGCCCGCAGCTCCCGTTCGGGCACCGGGCGGACGAAGTCGGCGCTGTGCCGGAAGGTGGCCGGCGGGTACAGCGCGAGCCGGCCCCAGTTGTGCTTCCAGCGGGCCCGGTCGGTGCCGGTGAGCAGTTCCTCGGAGCGCGGGGCGTAGCGGTGCCCGCAGCCGGAGACGTCCAGGCCCAGCAGTCCCGGCGGCGGGGTCTCGGCGGCCAGCGTCAGGGCGAGTTTGCCGCCGAAGGAGTGCGCGAGCAGGAACGTTCCGACGCCGGTGTCGTACCCGGCGCGGAAGTCGTCGAGCGCGGCCCCCAGGACGCGGGCCTGCCCGGCGAGGTCCAGGCCGTCGGGGAACCCGGCGGCGGAGTCGCCGTAGCCGGGCCGGTCGACGGCGAGGACCTGGAAGCCCAGGTGCGCGCCCAGCGCGCACAGGGAGGCGTCGGGCTGGGCCCCGCCGTCGAAGTACCCCGCGCTCATCCCGGCCCCGTGCAGCGCGACCACGGTGGCACGCGGCGGCGTGTCCGGGGGCGCGCTCAGCAGGGCGGACAGGGTGGGCCCGGCGGCGTTCAGGGTGATCCGCCGTACGCGAGGGCCGACGGACAGGGACGCGGTGGTCATGGCGCTACGCCACCTCCGGGCTGCCGAACCAGTGGTGCAGGGCCTCGACGAGGCGGTCGACGCCGGCGGTCACGTCGTCGCGCTCGGTGCCGCCGGCCGCCCAGGCCACGTGTCCGTCGGGGCGGACGAGGAGGGCGGTGGCCCCGGCGAAGGCGTCGGGGTTCTCGGGGCGGGCGGTGACCACGGTGACGGTGTCGCTCCAGGGGGCCGCGGTCTCGCGCGGGGCGGGGTCGCCGACCAGGTCGAGCAGGACGCCGCGGGCCGGGTGGAGCAGGTCGGCGGTGCCGGTGCGGGTGCCGTCGGGCAGCTCCAGCGGGCGCGGGGGGAGGCGGCGGCCGAGCAGGGGGTGGGTTCCGGGGCCGAGGTCGTAGGTGACGTCGAGGTGGCTGACGATGCCGGCGAGCCGGCGGCGGACGTCCTCCAGTTCCATCAGCTCGCCGAAGACGGCGCGGACGGGGTCGGCCTCGGGGCCGCCGAGGAAGATCATGCCCTGGGCGCGGGTGTTCATCAGCAGGCGGGCGCCGACCGGGTGCCGTTCGTCGTGGTACGTGTCGAGCAGGGTGTCGGGCATGGCGCCACGGGCCACCGCGGCCAGCTTCCAGCCCAGGTTGACGGCGTCCTGGACACCGGTGCTGAGCCCTTGTCCGCCGGCTGGAAGGTGGACGTGCGCGGCGTCCCCGGCGAGCAGGACACGGCCCTTGCGGTAGGCGGAGGCCTGCCGGGTGGCGTCGGTGAAGGAGCTGACCCAGTCGGCGCCGCCGCCCGCCAGGGACTCGCCGGTGATGCGTTCCCAGGCGGCGGCGACCTCCTCGAACTCCACGGTCTGCGGGCGGTCCCCCGCGGGGGTGCCGTCCTCGCAGACGATGATGCGGTCGACGCCGGGCGCGAGCGGCGCGGCCATCACCATGCCGTGCTCCAGCCGCTCGCCCAGGAAGCGGGGGCGGATGGCGCAGCCGGTGACGTCGGCCAGGTACATCCGGCGGGTGGCGGGCAGTCCGGGGAAGCCGATGCCGGCGGCCCGGCGCACGACGCTCTGGCCGCCGTCGCAGCCGACCAGGTAGGCGCCGCGCAGCCGCTGTTCGCCGTCGGGGGTGGCGGCGACGATCTCGACGCCGTTGCCGTCCTCGGACAGCTTGGTCAGCTCCCAGCCCCGGCGGATGTCGGCGCCCAGTTCACCGGCCCACTCCTCCAGGACGGCCTCGGTCTGCGACTGGGGGACGCCCCGCGCGCCGAAGTGGGCGTCCTGGAGGACGGTGTAGTCGAACTGGATGCCGCCGAAGTGGCCCATCGGGCTCTTCTCCAGCGTTCCGAAGCGCGGGAGCAGGCCCCGCTGGTCGAACACCTCCATGGCGCGGGCGGTGAAGCCGAGCCCCCGGGACTGCCCGGTCGGCTGGGCGAGCTTCTCCACGACCACGACCCGGGCTCCGCCCAGCCGCAGTTCTCCGGCCAGCATGAGGCCGGTCGGCCCCGCACCGACGACGATCACATCCGTGTCCACAGTGCTTCCCTCTCTGCACGTCGCCCGAATCGATAGGAACATGTACGACTTGCTCTGACCTGCGGTGTTCGGCCTCGCGTGGGATCACAGCCCGGGGTCCGGCCGCCCGAACCAGTGCCGGATCGCCGCCGTGGCCGCCCACGGGTCCGCGCCCGCCCAGGCGACATGGCCGTCCGGGCGTACCAGCAGTCCTTCGGCGCCGTGCAGGGGCGCGTCCGCGCCGGCCCGTACCGCCACCGGGGTGACGCGGTCGGCCCAGATCTTGCCGAGCCAGCGCAGCTCCGCCCGGGCCGAGTCGGCGACCAGCAGCAGCCCGCGCCCGTCCCGCAGCGCCTCGGCGACCCCGACCGGGCCGTCCGGGGTGGGGAGCGTGCCGAGCGGCAGCCGGGCGCCGAGCAGGGGGTGGGTGGCGCCGCCCACCGGGTAGCGGATGTCGAGCCCGGTGATCATCGCCGCGAGGTGGTCCCGGGTGGGGCCCGCTTCGATGAGTTCGGCGAGCAGGGCGCGGGCCGGTTCCACCTCGGGCCCGCCGAGCAGCAGCTGCGCCTGGGCGCGGATGTTGGCGAGCACCCGGCGCCCGACGGCGTGCCGTTCGTCGTGGTAGGTGTCGAGCAGCCCGTCGGAGGCCCGGCCGCGGGTCACCGCGGCGAGCTTCCAGCCCAGGTTGGCCGCGTCCTGCAGGCCGAGGTTGAGTGCCTGGCCGCCGCTGGGCATCTGCCGGTGCGCGGCGTCCCCGGCGAACAGCACCCGGCCGTGCCGGTAGCGCTCCAGCTGCTGGTTGGCGTCGCCGAACGCGTTGAGCCACACCGGCCGCCCGCCGCTCAGGTCCTCCCCGGTGACCCGCCGCCAGACGTCGACGACCTCGGCGAACGCGGGCGGTCCGGTGCGCGGCCGGGCGGGCCGGCCGAAGGCGTGCACCATGACCCGGGTGGTGCCGCCGGGCATCCTGGCGGCGATCGCGAGCCCGTGCTCCCGGCGTTCGAAGCGCCGGCTCGGGATGTCGACGCCGGCGATGTCGGCCCGCAGCAGCTCGCGGCCCGCCGGGGAGCCCGGGAAGGCCGCCCCGGTCAGGGCGCGTACGGTGCTGTCCTCGCCGTCGCAGGCGACGACGTACGCCGCCCGCAGCCGCCGTTCACCGTCGGGGGCCGCCACCGTCAGCTCCACATGCGCGTCCGACTGGTCGAGTCCGGTGACCTCCCAGCCGCGCCGGACGTCGGCGCCGAGGGCGCGGGCCCAGTCCTGGAGCAGCTCCTCGGTCCGGGTCTGCGGCACCTTCCACTGGCCCGCGTACGGACCGGGCACCGTCAGGTCCATGGGGACGCCGCCGAAGTGGCCGCGCGGCTCCCTGGGCGGGTCGCCGAGCGCGTCCAGCAGGCCCCGGCAGTCGAACAGCTCGGCCGTGCGGGCGTGCAGCGTGGAGGCACGGGACTCCGTGGTGGGGGTGCGCAGCCGTTCGAGGACGACGACGTCGGCGCCGCCCAGGCGCAGCTCCCCGGCGAGGAACAGGCCGACGGGGCCCGCCCCCACCACGACGACCCGGCCGGCTCCGGAGGTGTCGGTGGCCATGGTCAGCGGCTCTTCTCCGCGTGGTCCCGGGCGTGGCCCAGCGTGGCCCGGCTGTTGGTGCTCAGCGCGCCCTGGACGTACTCGCGGGCGTCCTCCACGGTCGCGTCGGGGCCGAGGATCCGCTGGATGTTGTCGGGGTTCAGCACGACCGTGTGCTGGGAGGTCGCGGCGACCCCGCGCGGGTACTCCTCGAACGTCCACAGGCCGGTGTGGAGGGTCATCAGCGCCGGAAGCGTCACCTGCTTGTAGGCGATCGCGCGGTGCGGGAACGTCACCCGGTACGACTTGGTGGTGTGCGTCGAGCCGTCCTTGGCCCGGGTGTCCATCTCCAGCACCTGCAGGCCGGGCGCGGGCTCCTCGAAGCGGACGCGGGCCACGTGCGGCAGCCGGTCGACCCAGCGGTCGGCCTGGTCGATGAAGTCGTAGACGTCCTTGGCCGCGCCCTCGATGAGCACGGTGTCCTCGAAGGAGAACGTCAGCTCGCGGGTGGCGTGGGCCCGTTCGACGTTCTCCTTCAGGGCGGCCAGCTCGGAGCGGGAGTTGCGGTCGACGGCCTCGTCGATCCAGGCCAGACCCTCGGGGTCGTCGTCGACGGCCCGGTAGTCGTGCAGCAGCCGCACCAGCGACCCGCCGCCGGGGAGTTCCTCGATGACCCAGGCGCCGCCCATCGCGGCGACGGGGGGCGCGGAGACCTCCTGGCGGAAGGTGATCCGGCGGTTGTCCGGGTCCAGGGTGCGGCGCGAGGTCCAGCTCTTGGGGGCGCCGTTGGCGGTGGCCCAGATGCGGATGCGCTCCTCGCGCCCGCCCTTCTCCAGGTGGTCCACGTGGATGGTGGGCGGGAAGATCCGCGGCCAGTTCTCCACCTCCGCGATCAGCCGGTAGACGGCGTCGGCGGGGGCCGAGACGGTGATCTCGTGCGCCACCTCGCGGGTCGTCGCGTTCGTCGTGGTCACGTCCTCGTCCTCTTCTTCTCGGGGGGCGGGGGTCAGAAGTTGCCGAGGCCACCGCAGACGTTGATCGCCTGGGAGGTGACGGAGGCGGCGGTGTCGGAGGCGAGGTAGCCGACCATGCCGGCGACCTCCTGCGGGGTGGAGTAGCGGCCGAGCGGGATCTTGGCCTGGAACTTCTCGAGGATCGCGTCCTCGCTGGTGCCGTAGGCGTCGGCGTAGCCCTGGCGGACCCGCTGGGCCATGGGGGTCTCGACATAGCCGGGGCAGACGGCGTTGACGGTGACCCCGGTGGGCGCGAGCTCGTTGCCGAGCGCCTTGGTGAAGCCGACGACGCCGTGCTTGGAGGCGGAGTAGGGGGCGCCGAGGACGACGCCCTGTTTGCCGGCCGTGGAGGCGATGTTGATGATCCGGCCCCAGCCGCGGTCGCGCATGCCGCCGGTGGTGAGGACCTCGCGGGTCATCCGGAAGACGCTGTTGAGGTTGGTGTCGATGACGTCGTCCCACAGCTCGTCCGCGAGGTCGGCGGTGACGCCGCCGCCGCTGCGGCCTGCGTTGTTGACGAGGACGTCGACGCCGCCGAACCGGTCCACGGCGGCCTGCACGAAGGCGCGGACCGCGTCCCGGGAGCGGACGTCCACGGCGGCGCCGTCGGCCTCGATGCCCTCCTCCTGGAGCTGTTTGACCGTCGCGGCCACGTTGTCGGCGTCGCGGGCTCCGATGAACACCCGGTGCCCGGCGGAGCCCAGCTGCCGGGCGGCCGCCAGTCCGATGCCACTGGTGGCCCCGGTGATCAGTGCGACCCGCTGCGTCTGCTGCTGCGGCATGTCTCTTCCAACTCCTTTTGCGGTCATGGCTACGAGGGAATGCGCCGCCGTCGGCCGAAGGGGTGCCGACGGCGGCGGATCGGGGAGTGCCGGGTGCCGGGGAGGATCAGGCGGCGGCCTGCGTCCCGCTCCCCAGCTGCCCGTTGACCGCGTCGATCAGGGCGCGCGGCGTGTTGGACTCGGACAGGACGTCGTCGTCGAGGGTGATGCCGTACTCGCGCTCGATCCGGCCGCCGGTCTCGAGGAGGGCCAGCGACTCGTAGCCGAGGTGCTCGAAGTCGGCGTCGAGGATGTCGCCGTCGAGGTCGACGGTCTCCTCGGCGCCGGCGCCCTCGATGAGGATGCGCTTGAGGTCGTCGAGGGTGAACTGCTGTGTGGACACGTGGGGTTCCTCTCGTTCGTTCGCTTGGGTCGTGGCGGGTCGTTCAGGCGGACGCCCGGACGATCGCCGCCGAGTTGAAGCCGCCGTGGCCGCGGGCCAGGACCAGCGCCGAGCGCAGTCCGGCCTCGCGCGGGCGGTCGGTCACCAGGTCGAGGGTGTGCTCGGGCCACGGCGTGACGTGCACCGTCGGCGGGATCACCCCGTCGCGCAGGGACAGCAGCGCGGTGGCCAGGTCCAGGGGGGCCGCACCCGAGTACAGGCGGCCTGTCATGGTCTTCGGCGCGGTCACCGGGACGCCGTTCGGGCCGAACACCGTGGTGATCGCCTCCGACTCCACCCGGTCCAGCTCGGGGTCGGCGGCGGCGTCGCAGAACACGACGTCGATCTCGCCGGGCTCCATCCGGGCGTCGGCCAGTGCGAGTTCGATCGCCCGGCGCAGCCCCGGCGGGCGCCCGCTGCCCGGCGCCGGGTCGAAGGTGGCGGCGTACCCGGCGACCTCGCCGTAGATCCGCGCGTCGCGGGAGCGCGCCGACTCCTCGGACTCCAGGACGAGCAGCGCGCCGCCCTCGCCGGGGACGTAGCCGTCGGCGGCCGCGTCGAACGGCAGGTACGCCTGGGCCGGCTCGTCCCGGGTGGTCAGCCGCTGCGCGGCGAGCTGGGCGACCCAGCCCCACGGGCAGATGGAGGCGTCCACGGCCCCGGAGACGACGACGGCCGTGCCCTTGCGGATCTGCCGGCGGGCCTGCGCGACCGCGTCCAGACCGCCGGCCTGGTCGCTGACGACCACGCTGCTGGGGCCCTTCATGCCGTGCCGGATGGAGATCTGTCCGCTGTTGACGGCGTAGAACCAGGCGAAGGACTGGTACGCGCTGACGTACTGGCTGCCCCGGCTCCACAGCGCCTGCAGCTCGCCCTGCCCGAACTCGAAGCCGCCCGACGAGCTCGCGGTGACCACGCCCATGCTGGAGTCGGGCAGGTCCTGCGGCCGTATCCCGGCGTCCTCCAGCGCCCAGTCGGCGGCGACCAGCGCGAGGCGGGTCATCCGGTCGGTCTGCGGCAGCAGGCGGCTGGGCAGATGCTCCTCGGCCGCGAAGCCGGGTATCTCCCCGGCCAGCCGGGCCGGGTACTGGGAGGGGTCGAAGCGGGTGATCCGCCCGATGCCGCTCTTCCCGGCGAGGGTCGCCGCCCAGTAGTCCTGGACGCCCAGGCCGTTGGGTGCCGTGACGCCGAGGCCCGTCACCACCACCGCGCTCATGCCATGCTCCTCTCGGGACGGGCGAGCACCATCGCGCTCTGGAAGCCGCCGAACCCGCTGCCGACCGTCAGCACCGCGTCGGTCAGCTGCTCGCGGGCGGTGACCGGCACGTAGTCGAGGTCGCACTCGGGGTCCGGGGTGTGCAGGTTCGCGGTCGGCGGGACCACGTGGTGCTCCATGGCCAGGGCCGAGGCGGCGATCTCGATGGAACCGATCGCGCCGAGCGAGTGGCCCACCATCGACTTGATGGAGCTGACCGGGGTCCGGTAGGCGTGCTCGCCGAGGCTCTTCTTGAAGGCGGCCGTCTCGTGCCGGTCGTTCTGCTTGGTGCCGGAGCCGTGCGCGTTGATGTAGTCGATCTGGTCGACGTTCATCCGGGCCTCGTCCAGCGCCACCGTGATGGCCTCCGCCATCTCCGCGCCGTCCGGCCGCAGACCGGTCATGTGGTACGCGTTGCTGCGGGTGGCGTAGCCCGCGATCTCGGCGTAGACGTGGGCCCCGCGACGCCGGGCGCTCTCCAGCTCCTCCAGGACGAACACGGCACAGCCCTCGCCGAGCACGAACCCGTTGCGGGTGCCGTCGAACGGCCGGGACGCCTGCTCGGGGTCCTCCCTGCGCGGGGTCGTCGCCTTGATGGCGTCGAAGCAGGCCATGGTGATCGGGGAGATCGGCGCGTCCGACGAGCCGGCGATCATCACGTCCGCCGAGCCCTCCCGGATCAGCTCGACGGCGTAGCCGACCGAGTCGATGCCGGACGTGCAGCCCGTGGACACCACGGTGTTGGGGCCCTCGGCGCCGACCGTCCAGGCGACCTCGGCCGAGAAGGAGCTCGGGACGAGGTAGTTGTACAGGTGCGGTACGGCGTAGGCGTGGTCCACCAGGTGCAGCCGGCCGCCGTCGCTGACGGTCCGGTACTCCTCGTCGAGACCGGTCGTGGCGCCGACCGCGCTGCCGATGGTGACGCCCACCCGGTGCGGCTCGTGGGCCGCGAGGTCGATGCCGCTGTCCTCGACCGCGCCGCGTGCCGCGACCACCGCGAACTGGGCGGCCCGGTCCATCCGGCGGATCTCCTGCGGGGTGAGGCCGTGCCGCTCCGGGTCGAAGTCCATCTCCGCCGCGACCTGGGACCGGAACGGGCTCGGGTCGAAGAAGGTGATCCCGCGGGTGGCGGTCCGGCCCTCGCTCAGCATGTCCCAGAAGCCGTCCTTGCCGACGCCGCCGGGGGCGAGCACCTCGATCCCGGTGATGACGACACGACGACCGCTCATCGGGTCGCCTCCCAGGAGTAGAAGCGCTGGGCCATGGCGTCGGCGGGCGACCGCCAGGTGGCCGGGTCGTACGCCTCGATGAAGGGCTTCAGGTCCTCGCTGATGCGCACGAAACGCTCGTCGGACTTGGCCTTCTCGATCAGCTCGCCGCCGTTGTCGGCGTCGAAGTCCTGGAGGTGGAAATACAGCCCCCGGTACTGGAAGAGCTGACGACGCCGGGTGCCCATCAGATGCGGCATCTCGGTCTCGTCGAACGCGCCGAACAGCTTGGCGACATCGACCGCGGAGCCCGGTTCCATCCGGGCCACGATCAAAGTGCTGTGCATGAGCTCTCCTTGGAAAAGGGTGAGGGAAAAAGGCAGGCGTGCGGGTGGGCGAAAAGGCCCCGCGCCCGGGAAAAGGGAGCGTGCTTTCGTCAGTCGATGCCCCGGCAGATGTGCGGCTGTTCGCTGTCGTTCTCGTCGTCCTCGCCGGCCAGGAGCCACGCCGGCGGCTGGGGAGCGGGCGGCTCGCGCCCGTCGTCGTGTGTCACGGTTCGCACCTCCTCGGACGTCCTCAGTCCTTGATCTCGCAGATCGGTGCGCCGGAGGTGAGGGAGGCGCCCACCTCGGCGGTCAGGTCCTTGACGGTGCCGGACCGGTGCGCGGTGAGGGGCTGCTCCATCTTCATGGCCTCCAGGACGACGATCAGGTCGCCCTCCGCGACCTTCTGGCCCTCCTCGACCGCGACCTTGACGATCGTGCCCTGCATCGGGGAGGCGAGGGTGTCGCCGGAGGCGGCGGGGCCCGAGGTCCGCGCCGCGCGGCGCTTCGGGCGGGCCCCGGCTTCGAGGCCGGTGCGGGCGAGGGCCATCCCGAGGGACGCGGGCAGCGACACCTCCAGGCGCCGCCCGCCGACCTCGACCACCACGGTGTCCCGTCCCGCCTCGTCGGTGCCGGTGTCGGTGGGGGCGGTGAAGGGCTTGATGTCGTTGACGAACTCGGTCTCGATCCACCGGGTGTGGACCGTGAACGGGTCCGCCG
>NZ_LLZN01000014.1 GCF_001509795.1 Streptomyces sp. NRRL WC-3605
GGGTAGGCGTCGTTGAGCTGGTAACAGGCTTCGATCAGCCGCCGGGTGTGCGCGGGCAGGTCGAGTTTGTTGAGTTCGGCCAGTTCGCCGATGCGGCGGGCGGTGGGGGCGAAGCGGGCCCGGGATCCGAGCAATTTTCCCCCCCGAGCTGAAAGGCGGTCGGGGGTAGGGCGGTTTAGCTTGTGAGCGGCGTCGGTGAGCTGGTAACAGGCTTCGATCAGCCGCCGGGTGTGCGCGGGCAGGTGGAGTTTGTTGAGTTCGGCCAGTTCGCCGATGCGGCGGTGGATGGTGGCGGTGGTCTCG
>NZ_LLZN01000015.1 GCF_001509795.1 Streptomyces sp. NRRL WC-3605
GATGCTCTTCGAGCGGCGGTTTGGCTGGGAGGACATGGAGGCGGACTGGAAGCCGGCGGAGGAAACGACCGTGTCCTTTTTGCACGGCGGACTTCGACGTGAAGCACAGGAATTCCCGGGCCTCGCGGCGCAGGGCGGCGTGCGAAAAGTTCAGCGGCGTTTCCTCCGCCGGCAACCAGTCCGCCTCGATGTCCACCCAGCCAAACCGCCGCTCGAAGAGCATCCGGTCCGTGGACTCGGTGAAGTCCAGCTCCGCGTGCTGGGGACGGGAGGCGCGGGAGCCGGCCGGGTCCCGGTCCAGC
>NZ_LLZN01000016.1 GCF_001509795.1 Streptomyces sp. NRRL WC-3605
GCTGCAGTTCGCCCGAGGCGATCCGGGCGCGCAGCGCGGCGGCCACCTCCCGGTGTGAAGTCTGTGGCCGCTGCGACCTCTTCCGCCCAGTGGCGGGGGGGGGGTTTGGCTCCCCGCCCCAAAATTACAAACTCCCGCCCTCTTTTTGGGGTTCACCGCAACGTGGGTTTTTGAAGCGTCCCCGCGGGCCTAACTACCCCACAAGTGGTCGCAAACTTCAACGCCATGGGGCACCTTCAAGGAGTTGGCCACAAGGCCGCACAGGGTCAGCCGGACGGGCTCCCTTACCGAGGGGGGCCGG
>NZ_LLZN01000017.1 GCF_001509795.1 Streptomyces sp. NRRL WC-3605
TGGGCCGCAACGGCGCCGGGAAGTCCACCCTGCTCAACGCCCTCGTGGGACTGGTGACGCCGTCGTCCGGGACGGTGCTGACCGGCGGGTCCGTGCCGCCCCCCCAGGAGCCGCGCGGCCTGGTTCGCCGCGTCCGCCTTCGCCCCCACGAGCCCCCCGGCCTGCTGGAAGCCGACACGGGCGCCGGGGGGTGCGGCACGGCCCCGCCGGTCAGCACCGTCCCGGACGACGGCGTCACCAGTCCCACGAGGGCGTTGAGCAGGGTGGACTTCCCGGCGCCGTTGCGGCCCATGAGGGCGAC
>NZ_LLZN01000018.1 GCF_001509795.1 Streptomyces sp. NRRL WC-3605
TGCAGATCTGGACCTGCAACACCACCGCCGCCCAGCGCTGGACCGTCGGCACCGACAACACCCTCCGCGCCCTCGGCAAATGCCTCGACATCGACAACGCCGGCACCGCCGACGGCACGAAGATCCAGCTGTGGACCTGCAACGGCACCGCGGCCCAGCAATGGGCCCCACAGACCGACGGCACCGTCCGCAACCCCCGCTCCGGCAAATGCCTCGACGCCTCGGGCGGCACCTGGAACGACGGCACCCCCGTCCACCTGTGGACCTGCCACACCGGCCCCAACCAGAAATGGACCCTGCC
>NZ_LLZN01000019.1 GCF_001509795.1 Streptomyces sp. NRRL WC-3605
GCGTACTCGGCCCACATGTAGTCGCGTTCCTCGTCGGTGACCATCTCCAGGGTCAGCTCGTCGTGGTTGCGCAGGAAGATGCCCCACTGGCAGCCCGACGGGATCGCCGGGGTCTTCGCCAGGATCTCGGAGACGGGGTAGCGCGACTCGCGCCGCACGGCCATGAAGATGCGGGGCATGACCGGGAAGTGGAACGCCATGTGGCACTCGTCGCCGCCGGAGGAGTAGTCCCCGAAGTAGTCGACGACGTCCTCGGGCCACTGGTTGGCCTCCGCCAGCAGCACCGTGTCCGGGTAC
>NZ_LLZN01000020.1 GCF_001509795.1 Streptomyces sp. NRRL WC-3605
GTTCGGCGGTGTCCTACTCTCCCACAGGGTCCCCCCTGCAGTACCATCGGCGCTGTAAGGCTTAGCTTCCGGGTTCGGAATGTAACCGGGCGTTTCCCTCACGCTATGACCACCGAAACACTATGAAACTGTTCAACCGCACCACACCGTGACCATGGCATGGGGTTGTTCGTGGTTTCAGAACCAACACAGTGGACGCGAGCAACTGAGGACAAGCCCTCGGCCTATTAGTACCGGTCACCTCCACACGTTACCGTGCTTCCAGATCCGGCCTATCAACCCAG
>NZ_LLZN01000021.1 GCF_001509795.1 Streptomyces sp. NRRL WC-3605
ATGTGGCACTCGTCGCCGCCGGAGGAGTAGTCCCCGAAGTAGTCGACGACGTCCTCGGGCCACTGGTTGGCCTCCGCCAGCAGCACCGTGTCCGGGTACTGCGCGTCGATCTCCTTGCGGACCCGCTTCAGGAACTCGTGGGTCGCGGGAAGGTTCTCGCAGTTCGTCCCCTCCTCGGCGTAGAGGTAGGGGACGGCGTCGAGGCGGAAGCCGTCGATGCCGAGGTCGAGCCAGAACTTCAGGGCGGAGAGGATCTCCTCCTGCACG
>NZ_LLZN01000022.1 GCF_001509795.1 Streptomyces sp. NRRL WC-3605
CGTGCAGGAGGAGATCCTCTCCGCCCTGAAGTTCTGGCTCGACCTCGGCATCGACGGCTTCCGCCTCGACGCCGTCCCCTACCTCTACGCCGAGGAGGGCACCAACTGCGAGAACCTCCCGGCCACGCACGCCTTCCTCAAGCGCGTCCGGCGCGAGATCGACGCAATGTACCCGGACACGGTGCTGCTGGCGGAGGCCAACCAGTGGCCCGAGGACGTCGTCGACTACTTCGGGGACTACTCCTCCGGCGGCGACGAGTGCCACAT
>NZ_LLZN01000023.1 GCF_001509795.1 Streptomyces sp. NRRL WC-3605
CTGGTTGCTCATGGGTGGAACGTTGACTACTCGGCACACTTGATCGTCTTCTCCTTCTAGTACTGCTCTTCGGAGCGTGGAACGTCGAGGGGAGCGGGGAGTGTGTCGGGCACGCTGTTGGGTGTCTGAGGGAATGAACTTCCTTCAGTTGCCGGCCCCAGTGAACTCCGGGTTTTTCCGGGGGTGATGGGTGGTTGGTCGTTGTTTGAGAACTGCACAGTGGACGCGAGCATCTGTGGCCAAGTTTT
>NZ_LLZN01000024.1 GCF_001509795.1 Streptomyces sp. NRRL WC-3605
CACCGGCGGTGTACTGCTCCCGTTCTTCTCCTTCATGACGTTCCTCATCGCCGTTCCGACAGGCGTGAAGTTCTTCAACTGGATCGGAACGATGTGGAAGGGCTCGTTGTCCTTCGAGACACCGATGCTCTGGGCGGTCGGCTTCCTGATCACCTTCACCTTCGGTGGTCTGACCGGTGTCATCCTGGCCTCGCCGCCGATGGACTTCCACGTCTCCGACTCGTACTTCGTGGTGGCCCACTTCCACTACGTCGTGTTCGGCACCGTCGTCTTCGCGATGTTCTCCGGCTTCCACTTCTGGTGGCCGAAGATGACCGGCAAGATGCTCGACGAGCGCCTCGGCAAGATCACCTTCTGGACGCTGTTCATCGGATTCCACGGCACCTTCCTGGTCCAGCACTGGCTGGGTGCCGAGGGCATGCCGCGTCGTTACGCGGACTACCTCGCGGCCGACGGCTTCACCGCCCTGAACACCTTCTCGACGATCAGCTCGTTCGTGCTCGGCCTGTCGCTGCTGCCGTTCTTCTACAACGTCTGGAAGACGGCCAAGTACGGCAAGCCGGTCGGCGTCGACGACCCGTGGGGCTACGGCCGTTCGCTCGAATGGGCGACGTCCTGCCCGCCGCCGCGGCACAACTTCATCACCCTGCCGCGGATCCGTTCCGAATCCCCGGCGTTCGACCTGCATCACCCTGAGATCGCCGCACTCGACCAGCTCGAGAACGCGCCTCACGGTGACAAGGCTCTGGCTGGTGGCAAGGAGGCCGGCAAGTGAAGATCCAGGGCAGGATGTTCATGTGGCTGAGCGTCTTCATCCTCGCCATGGCGATCGTCTATGGCGTGTGGTCGAAGGAGCCGGCCGGTACCACGGCCCTCTTCCTGGCCTTCGGTCTTGCGATCATGATCGGTTTCTACCTGGGCTTCACGGCCCGTCGGGTGGACGCCGGCGCGCAGGACAACAAGGAGGCGGACGTCGCGGACGACGCCGGCGAGGTGGGCTTCTTCAGCCCGCACAGCTGGCAGCCCCTCTCCCTCGCGATCGGTGGCGCTCTCGCGTTCCTGTCGATCGCGGTCGGCTGGTGGCTGATGTACTTCTCGCTGCCGATGATCCTCATCGGCATCTGGGGCTGGGTCTTCGAGTACTACCGCGGTGAGAACCGCACCCAGTGACCTGAGCTCGCAGCACCGGAAGCCCGGATCCTCCGTCAGGAGGGTCCGGGCTTCCCGCGTCCGCCCCGCTCCCCGTCACCCGAACGCATGACTCGGCGCGCCGCCCCCGACGCCGGTTCCTAGCGTGGGTCCATGAGCCAAACACCGCGCACCAGCACCGTCATAGGCTGCGCGCTGCTGCTGATCGCGCTCGGCGCGAGTGCCGCAGGCTGCAGCAGCGACGGCAACCCGCTCTCCGCCGAGCCGTACGACGCGGCGGAGCAGATCGCCTTCAACGGCCCCATAGGCGACGGCCGGAAGGTCGACCCGGACAAGCCCCTGGAGATCACGTCCGAGGACTCCGACGGCCGGATCACCGACGTCGTCGCCCAGGACGCCACAGGACGGCGTGTGGCGGGCGAACTCTCCGCCGACGGCACCCGGTGGCACAGCACGTCCCCGCTGGCCGCCGACGCCCGCTACACGGTCCGGGTGAGCACGGAGGACGAGGACGGCGCCCCCGGCCGCCGGGTCGTCACCTTCGACACCAGCAGGCCGGCCAGCAAGAAGCAGCTGACCGTCACCTTCGGCCCCCGGGCCGGCAAGTACGGCGTGGGCCAGCCCGTCACCGCGAAGCTGAGCGCGCCCGTCACGACCAAGGAGCAGCGGGCCACGGTCGAGCGGGCCCTGCGGGTGGAGTCCGTACCCGCCGTCGACGGCGCCTGGCACTGGGTCGACGACCAGGAACTCCACTACCGGCCCAAGGACTACTGGCCGGCCGGCGCCACCGTCCGGGCGCTCAGCAACCTGGAGGGCATCCGGGTCGGCGACCGTCTGCGGGGCGGCAGGTCCAAGCCCCTCACCCTCGACATCGGCGACCGTGTCATCGCCGTCACCGACGCCGCGTCGCACGTGATGACCGTCTACCGCAACGGCGAGGTCGTCCGCGAGATCCCGGTCACCACGGGCAAGCCCGGCTACGACACGCGCAACGGCGTCAAGGTCGTCCTGGCCAAGGAGGGCACCGTTCGGATGACGAGCGCGAGCATAGGCTCGTCCGACTTCTACGACCTGATCGTGCATCACTCGGTACGCCTCACCAACAGCGGTGAGTACGTCCACGCCGCCCCCTGGTCGACGGGCTCCCAGGGCTACGCCAACGTCAGCCACGGCTGCACGGGCATGAGCAACGACAACGCCGCCTGGTTCTACGACACCATCAAGGAGGGCGACGTCGTCGAGGTGGTGAACTCCGGCGGCGAGATGATGGCGCCCTTCGGCAACGGCTACGGCGACTGGAACCTCAGCTGGCGCAAGTGGCGCGTCGGCAGCGCCCTCGTGGGCGGCACGCCGGACGGCCCCAGCCCGGCCGAACGGGCCAGGCTGAGACCGCAGAACGTCTGACCGGGACGCCCAAGGGTCCCGTGCGGGCCTCCTAGGCGCTCTGGAGGCGCTTGGTGCGCAGCAGGGAGGCCAGGGCCTGCGCGAACTCCACGGGCTCCACAGGGAGCGTCACGGCCGCCTCGGCGCGGCTCCAGGTGGCCAGCCACGCGTCCTGCGGGCGTCCCATGAGGAGCAGCACGGGCGGGGCCTCGAACACCTCGTCCTTGATCTGCTTGCACAGCCCCATGCCGCCCATCGGCACGGCCTCGCCGTCCAGGACGCAGACGTCGATCCCGCCCTTGTCCAGCTCCGTGAGTACGGCGGCCGGCGTCGCGCACTCCACGAACTCCACCACCGGCACGTCCGGTGCGGGCCGGCGCCCGGTGGCGAGCCGCACCTGCTCGCGGGTGTTGGAGTCGTCGCTGTAGACCAGCACCGTGGCGGTCGGCTGCATGGGTTCCTCCGTGACGTCGGCGTCGTAAGGACAGGGCCCGTTGGGCCGGATGCTACTCCCTTGAACACCACGTCAACACCGGTACGAACGGGGAAGACACTCCGAACGGCACCCCCCGGAGTGAGGGCGGGATAAGCGACCGACATAATGTCGGTCGTGGCGACAGCAACGACAGTAGAAACCGGGCACGCGCACCCGTCGGTCAACAGGCCGAACCTCACCAGCGTCGGAACCATCATCTGGCTGAGTTCCGAGCTGATGTTCTTCGCGGCCCTCTTCGCGATGTACTTCACCCTGCGATCGGTGACGGGACCCGAGTTCTGGGCAGAGAAGGCCGAGGCCTTGAACTTCCCGTTCTCGGCGACGAACACCACGATCCTGGTGCTCTCCTCACTCACCTGCCAGCTCGGCGTCTTCGCCGCCGAGCGCGGTGACGTGAAGAAGCTCCGGGGCTGGTTCATCGTCACCTTCATCATGGGTGCGATCTTCATCGGCGGTCAGGTGTACGAGTACACCGAGCTGGTCAAGCACGAGGGCCTCTCGCTCTCGTCGGACCCGTACGGCTCGGTGTTCTACCTGACCACCGGCTTCCACGGACTGCACGTGACAGGCGGCCTCATCGCCTTCCTGCTGGTCCTCGGCCGCACCTACGCGGCCCGGAGGTTCACGCACGAACAGGCGACCGCTGCGATCGTCGTGTCCTACTACTGGCACTTCGTCGATGTCGTCTGGATCGGCCTCTTCGCCACGATCTACATGATCAAGTAGCCGGGCCCGATCCCGCGCGCGTTCCACCAACGCACCTACCAGAAGCATCGACGCAGAAGATCCTGACACCGGGGTAATCCGTGAAAAAGCTCTCCGCACGACGACGCCATCCGCTGGCGGCAGTCGTCGTCCTACTCCTCGCGCTGGCGTGCACGGGGGGGCTGTACGCCGTGTTCGCGCCCGCGGACAAGGCGCAGGCCGAGGAATCCGCCCAGTCCCTCACCATCGAGGAGGGCAAGAAGCTCTACACCGTCGGCTGCGCCAGCTGCCACGGAACCGATGGTCAGGGCACCTCCGACGGGCCGAGCCTGGTGGGCGTCGGCGCGGCCGCCGTGGACTTCCAGGTCTCGACGGGCCGTATGCCGGCCGCCACCTCCCAGGGCGCCCAGGTCCCGAAGAAGAAGAACATCTACTCGCAGGCCGAGATCGACCAGCTCGCGGCGTTCATCGCCTCCCTCGGTGCCGGTCCCAACGTCCCGACGAAGGACCAGTACGACCCCGAGGGCGCGGACATCGCCAAGGGCGGTGAGCTCTTCCGCAACAACTGCGCCCAGTGCCACAACTTCACCGGCAAGGGCGGCGCCCTGACGAAGGGCAAGTACGCCCCGAGCCTGGAGGGCGTCGAGCCCAAGCACATCTACGAGGCCATGCTCACCGGCCCGCAGAACATGCCGTCCTTCCCCGACACCACCATGTCGGAGCAGAACAAGAAGGACATCATCGCGTACCTGCACGCGGTCAACAGCGACGAGACGGAGAACCCGGGCGGTCTGGAGCTGGGCGGCCTCGGGCCGGTCAGTGAGGGCCTCTTCGCCTGGATCTTCGGCCTCGGTGCCCTGATCGCGGTCGCCATCTGGGTCGCAGCTCGGACCGCAAAGGCCAGGAAGTCATGAGTAGCCAAGACATCCCAGAAGAGAAGTCGCCCGCTGAGCAGGGCGCCCACGTCGCGGTGGCGGACGAGAAGCACCCGTTCGCCGACCCCGGGCTGCCTCCTCACGAGCACCGGATCCAGGACGTCGACGAGCGGGCCGCCAGGCGGTCCGAGCGCACGGTCGCCCTGCTGTTCACGGTCTCCATGCTGGCCACCGTCGGCTTCATCGCCTCGTACGTGGCGATCCCGCACGACAAGTCGATCTTCGTCTTCCCGATCGGTCACCTCAACGCGCTGAACTTCGCGCTGGGTCTGACCCTCGGCCTGGCCCTGTTCAGCATCGGCGCGGGCGCGGTCCACTGGGCCCGCACCCTGATGTCGGACGTCGAGGTCGCGGACGAGCGGCACCCGATCGCCGCGGAGCCCGACGTCAAGGCCAAGGTCATGGCCGACTTCAAGCAGGGCGCCAAGGAGTCGGCCCTCGGCCGCCGCAAGCTGATCCGCAACACGATGTTCGGCGCGCTGGCCCTGTTCCCGCTCTCCGGCGTCGTGCTGCTGCGCGACCTCGGCCCGCTGCCCGGCACCAAGCTGCGCCACACGCTGTGGTCCAAGGGCAAGCTGCTCGTCAACATGAACACGAACGAGCCGCTGCGTCCCGAGGACGTCGCGGTCGGTTCGCTGACCTTCGCCAAGCCCGAGGGCCTGGAGGAGGACGACCACGAGTTCCAGAACGAGATCGCCAAGGCGGCCCTGATGATCATCCGGCTCCAGCCGGACGACATCAAGGACAAGCAGGAACTCGACTGGTCCTACCAGGGCATCGTGGCGTACTCGAAGATCTGCACCCACGTCGGCTGCCCGATCTCCCTGTACGAGCAGCAGACGCACCACGCGCTCTGCCCCTGCCACCAGTCCACCTTCGACCTCTCCGACGGCGCCAAGGTCATCTTCGGCCCGGCCGGTCACCCCCTGCCGCAGCTGCGCATCGGTGTGAACGACGAGGGCTACCTCGAGGCGCTCGGCGACTTCACGGAGCCCGTCGGTCCTGCATTCTGGGAGCGCGGATGAGCACTTCAGAGACCACCGAGTCCCGCTCTCGCGGGAAGGCGCCGGCCGGCGAGCGCGTCGCCGACTGGGCCGACGGCCGCCTGGGGATCTACTCCCTGGCCAAGGCCAACATGCGCAAGATCTTCCCCGACCACTGGTCGTTCATGCTGGGTGAGGTCTGCCTCTACAGCTTCATCATCATCATCCTCACGGGTGTGTACCTGACGCTGTTCTTCCACCCGTCGATGAACGAGGTGGAGTACCACGGCAGCTACGTCCCGCTGCAGGGCCAGCTGATGAGTGAGGCGTTCAGCTCCACGCTGCACATCTCGTTCGACGTGCGTGGCGGTCTGCTCATCCGGCAGATCCACCACTGGGCGGCGCTGATCTTCCTCGCCGGCATGTTCGTGCACATGATGCGTGTGTTCTTCACGGGCGCGTTCCGCAAGCCGCGTGAGATCAACTGGCTGTTCGGCTTCCTGCTGTTCGTCCTGGGCATGTTCACCGGTTTCACCGGCTACTCGCTCCCGGACGACCTGCTCTCCGGCACCGGTGTCCGCTTCACCGAGGGCGCGATCCTGTCCATGCCGATCGTCGGCACGTACATCTCGTTCTTCCTCTTCGGCGGCGAGTTCCCGGGTGTCGACTTCGTGGCCCGGTTCTACTCGATCCACATCCTGCTGCTGCCGGGCATCATGCTCGGCCTGGTCGTCGCCCACCTGATCCTGGTCTTCTACCACAAGCACACGCAGTTCGCGGGTCCCGGAAAGACCAACAAGAACGTCGTCGGCATGCCGCTGCTGCCGGTCTACATGGCCAAGGCCGGAGGCTTCTTCTTCCTGGTCTTCGGTGTCATCGCGGTCATCGCGGCCATCGCGCAGATCAACCCGGTCTGGGCCATCGGCCCCTACCGTCCGGACATGGTCTCCACCGGCGCCCAGCCCGACTGGTACATGGGCTTCGCCGAGGGTCTGGTCCGGTACATGCCGGGCTGGGAGATCAACCTGTGGGGTCACACGCTGGTCCTCGGCGTGTTCATCCCGCTGGTCCTCTTCGGCGTGGTCCTCGCGGCGATCGCGGTCTACCCGTTCATCGAGTCCTGGGTCACCGGCGACAAGCGCGAGCACCACATCCTGGACCGCCCGCGCAACGCCCCGACGCGCACCGCGTTCGGCGTCGCCTGGATCACGGTGTACATGGTCGGTCTGGTCGGCGGTGGAAACGACCTGTGGGCCACCCACTTCCACCTGTCGATCAACGCGGTCACCTGGTTCGTCCGGATCAGCTTCTTCGCCGGACCGGTCCTCGCGTTCATCATCACCAAGCGGATCTGCCTCGGCCTCCAGCGCCGGGACAAGGACAAGGTGCTGCACGGCCGCGAGTCGGGCATCATCAAGCGCCTGCCGCACGGTGAGTTCATCGAGATCCACGAGCCGCTCAGCCAGGACGCGATGTACACGCTCACCGCGCACGAGCAGTACAAGCCGGCCGAGATCGGCCCGACGGTCGACGAGAACGGCGTCGAGCGCAAGGTGAAGGCGTCCGAGAAGCTGCGCGCCAAGCTCAGCAAGTCGTACTACGGCCCGGACAGCCAGATCCCGAAGCCGACCGTCGACGAGTACAAGGAGATCACGAGCGGCCACGGCCACCACTGATCGCTGCACCGCCACACACGGCAGAGGGGCCCCGTCCGGTCTTCGGACGGGGCCCCTCTCCGTGTCCGGCGCCTGGATAGGGTGGACCTCGTTGAGACCGATGTCCCGCAGTGCGGGACACCTGACCCTGGAGCGGCTTATGAGCGCTGTGACCCCCGCTGGAGGCGACACCGCGGCGGGCCGTTCCTGGCCCGAGGTCCTGAGCGCCCTGCTGGCCGGCCGGGATCTGAGCGCCGCCGACACCGCCTGGGCGATGGACCGGTTCATGAGCGGCGAGGCGTCCGACGCGCAGATCGCCGGCTTCATGGTCGCCCTGCGCGCCAAGGGCGAGACGGTCGAGGAGATCAACGGCCTGGTCGAGGCGATGTACGCGCACGCGCAGCCCCTGGACATCCCCGGGCCCGCCGTGGACATCGTGGGCACGGGCGGCGACCGGGCCAAGACGGTCAACATCTCCACCATGTCCGCCGTCGTGATCGCCGGTGCCGGGGCCAGGGTCGTCAAGCACGGCAACCGCGCCTCGTCCTCCGCGAGCGGCTCCTCCGACGTGCTGGAGAAGCTGGGGATCAACCTGGACCTGTCCCCCGAAGGGGTGGCCCGGGTGGTCGACGAGGCCGGGATCACCTTCTGCTTCGCCGCCAAGTTCCACCCCTCCATGCGGTTCGTCGGCGGGGTGCGCCGGGACCTCGGCATCCCGACCTCGTTCAACCTGCTCGGCCCGCTCACCAACCCGGCCCGGGTCAGCGCCTCGGCCATCGGGTGCTTCGACACGCGGATGGCGGGGCTGATCGCCGGTGTCCTCGCCGAGCGGGGCTCGTCCGCGCTGGTGTTCCGCGGCGACGACGGCCTCGACGAGCTGACGACGACGGCCACCTCCCGCGTGTGGGTGGTCCGCGACGGCGCGGTCCGCGAGGAGAGTTTCGACCCGCGTGACGTCGGCGTCGAGCTGGTGCCGGTGGAGGCCCTGCGCGGCGCCGACGCCTCCTACAACGCGGAGGTCGCCCGGCGGCTGCTGGACGGGGAGACCGGGCCCGTCCGGGACGCCGTCCTGCTCAACTCGGCCGCCGCGCTGGTCGCCCTGGAGCCGACGGAGGCCCCGCTGACCGAGCAGATCCGGCTCGGCATGGGGAAGGCCGCCGAGTCCATCGACTCCGGCGCGGCGAAGCGGACGCTGGAGCGCTGGGTGGCCGCCAGCAACGCCTGACGAACGAGACGTCGTCCCGCGATCCGGACATGGGTTGCGGGACGACGATCATCTCGGTACGTTCCCGTACCAGGTCATGAGTGACAGTCATGAGGCCCCGGCCGACTGTCCGGCAACCCTCCGTCCGTGGCGGGGTGCCCCGGGTGAAGACCAGGCCGCAGGCAGCGAGGTCTGCGGCAAGCGCGGATCCCTCACGATTCCAGGGATCCTGGTCGTCGAGGAGTCTTCCGTGAGCAAGCGAATGCGATAGGGCCGCCGAGCCCCGCCTCCGCACACCCTTCTTCACCTTCACCCTTTCTCTCACGGGAGTTCCGTCATGTCCGTCTCCAGCGCTGCCTCCGTCCAGGACATTTGTTCCCCGCTGCCCGTTCTGGGCGGCGACGTCACCGTCCCGCTCGTCACCGGTGGCGAGGTCGCCTACGCCGCCCTCGACTACGCCGCCAGCGCCCCCGCCCTCCAGCGCGTCTGGGACGACGTGGCGGCCTACGCGCCGTACTACGGCAGCGTCCACCGGGGCGCCGGGTACCTCTCGCAGCTCTCCACCGACCTGTTCGAGAACGCCCGCCGGACCGTCGCCGAGTTCCTCGGCTGCCGCGACGACGACCAGGTCGTCTTCACGCGCTCCACCACCGACTCGCTCAACCTGCTCGCCGGCGCGCTCCCGGCCGGCTGCCAGGTCTTCGTGTTCGAGACCGAGCACCACGCCTCCCTGCTGCCGTGGCGCGACGCCCGGGTCACCTACCTCGACGCGCCCCGCACCCCCGGCGAGGCCGTGCGGACCCTGGAGCACGCCCTGGCCGACCGCGACCCCTACGGACCCGCCCTGGTGTGCGTCACCGGCGCCTCCAACGTCACCGGCGAGCTGTGGCCCGTACGGGAGCTGGCGGCGGCCGCGCACGCGCACGGCGCCCGGATCGTGCTCGACGCCGCGCAGCTCGCCCCGCACCACCCGGTGAGCGTCCGCGACCTGGACGTCGACTGGGTCGCCTTCTCCGGGCACAAGCTGTACGCCCCGTTCGGCTCCGGCGTGCTCGCGGGCCGCGCCGACTGGCTGCGGGAGGCGGAGCCGTACCTCGCGGGCGGCGGCGCCAGCCGTACGGTGGCCCGGCGCGAGGACGGGGGAGTGGAGGTCGAGTGGCACGACGGTGCCGCCCGCCACGAGGCCGGCTCCCCGAACGTCATCGGCGCCTACGCCGTCGCCTCCGCCTGCAAGGCGCTCACCGAGGCCGGCTTCGACAGCCTGGTCGCCCGGGAGCGGTACCTGATCGAGAAGGTGCGGGCGGGTCTCGCCGAGGTGCCCGAGGTGCGCGTGCTGTCGCTGTTCGGCGACGACGCGCCGCGCGTCGGCGTGATCTCCTTCGTCGTGGAGGGCTGGAACAGCTCGCACTTCGCTGCCGCCCTGTCCGCCGAGTACGGCATCGGCGTCCGCGACGGACTGTTCTGCGCGCACCCGCTGGTGCGGACCCTGCTGGGCGGCGACCCGGGGACCCAGGGGGAGTGCGGCTCCCCGGAGGCGGCGCCGGGCGAGAAGTCCCTCAACGCGATCCGGGTCAGCTTCGGCGCCGGGACGCCGGACGAGCACGTCGAGCGGTTCGTCACGGCCGTGCGGGAACTGGTGACGGACGGCGCACGGTGGAACTACCGGACCGAGAACGGCCGTTGCGTGCCCGACACCTCGGCCTGAGCGGCCCGCGCCCGGCGGCGCCGGCTCGGCCGGCGCCGCCGGGCAACCGCAGGGGAACGCCGTCTCAGCTGTCGAGGCCGATGGCGAACGCGGCCTCCAGGTCGTGCTGGGAGTAGGTGCGGAAGGCGACGTGCGTGTCGGTGCCCTCGACCCCGGGGATCTTGCTGATCCGGCCCGGGATGACCTCCGCCAGGTCCTCGTGCCGCTTCACCCGCACCATGGCGATCAGGTCGTAGGTGCCGGTGACCGAGAAGACCTCGCTGACGCTGTCCAGCGACGCGATCCGCTCGGCGATCTCGGGGATCCGGTCCACGCTGGTCTTGATGAGGACGATCGCGGTGATCACGGTTTGTTCTCTCCCTCAGGGGCCGGAGCTCGGGTGCTCCTCACTCTAGTGCGCCGCCCGAACCGCGCCCACGCGTAGCCGAAGCCCAGGCCGAAGCCCACCAGGTGCGCCAGGTAGGCCACCCCCGGCCCCGCTCCCGCCCGGCTCGCGGCGACCCACTGCACGGCCACCCAGAAGGGCAGCACGACCCAGGCGGGGAAGCGCAGCGGCAGGAAGAGCAGGAACGGCAGCAGGCTTGTCACCCGTGCCGTGGGGAACAGGAAGAGGAACGCGCCGAGGACCGCCGAGATCGCCCCGGACGCGCCGACCAGAGGCTGGGCGGAGTCGTCGTTCGCGGCGGCGTAGCCCAGCAGGGCCAGATATCCGCAGCCCAGGCAGAACAGCGCGAACTGCACCCGGCCCATCCGCTCCTCGGTCATCGCGCCGAACACGTAGAGGAAGAGCATGTTGCCGAGCAGGTGCACCCAGCTGCCGTGCACGAACGAGGCCGTGAGCGGGGTCAGCGCCGCCCGGGGCGTCCCCGCGAAGAGGTCGGCGGGCACCACGCCCCAGCGGTGGAAGTAGGCCCGCTGCGCGGCGACCAGCTCCTCGCCGGAGCCGAACGCCGGGTTCAGCCCGGCCGCCGGGCCGGCCAGGAACAGCGCGGCGCACAGGACGATCAGGGTGTGCGTCACCGGTGCCGACCGTCTGCGGCCCGCGGGGCCGGAGCGGGCCGGGGAGCGTGCCGGACGCCAGGTGCGGATCATGAATACAGAGCATGATGTAACGGGACGCACTCCCGCAGACCGCCTCGCCGCCGTGGACGGACGGGCGGCGAGTACCCGCCAGGCCGTAGGGTTACGAGCCACACGCCCCGGCAGCCCGGGGCGTCGCGGACAATAGAAGGCCTAGAAGGAAAGAGCGCGGTCACGATGACGGTTCCCCTGCCCACCGGGACGACGCGGTGGCGCTGCACCCTCTGCGGCAACCTCACCCGCTTCGACGTGACGCGTTCGTCCAAGGTCGTGGAGTACGTCCACCTCGATCTGGCCGGCGAGCCCAAGGTCGAGGAGCGCGAGGTGCTCAGTGAGACGATCGAGTCGGTGCGCTGCCGCTGGTGCAACGCCGTGGACAAGGTGGAGCTCGTGGACAGGCCGGGCGCCGATTCCTGACGGGGACGGCACCGCACACGTATTGGGGTGACGGATGGTGGAGACACAAGGCGGGGGGCCGGACGACGGCGCCGCTGAGGTGCTCGACCGTCCGCTGCCCGACGGCGTGCGCCGCAGGGTCGTGCAGATCGTGTCCGACGGCTTCGGCGGACTGACCGTCGGCGAACTGCCCGCGCAACTGCGGCAGTACGCCCGATTCGCGCCGAACCGCCGGGCGAAGTTCGCGGGGAACGCGATGGCGGCCGCGCTGGAGACCGATCCGCTCTTCCGCCAGCGGATCGGGGAGAAGCTCAGAGAGGCCCAGCCGGAGCTCACCGGCGCCCTCGACTCCGGTTCGGCACCCGCGGCCGCGGACCCGCTCGACGTGGCGGCCGCGGCCTATGTGCTGCGCCCCGCGGGCTGGGTCAAGCTGGTCACCGCGGCCGGTGAGGAGGCCCAGCGGGCCGACGCCGAGCGGGCCGGCGAGGAGAGCCGCGCCGAGCTGGAGCGGCTCCGCGAGGAGCTGGCACAGGCCCGCGAGCACACCCGGCACGAGACCGAGCGGCTTCGCGCGGAGCTGGACGCGGCGAAGAAGGAGGCCGAGTCGCTGCACCGCAAGCTGCGCTCGGCCCTCAGCGACGTCAAGCGCGGCGAGGCGGCGCTGCGCAAGGCCCAGGCCGAGACCGAGGCCGTACGGGCCGAGGGGAGCACCCAGGTGTCGGCCGCCGAGAGCGAGACCCGGCGCCTCAAGGCGCGGCTCGCGGAGGCCGAGGCGGCTCTGGAGGCCACGCGCCGCGCCGCCCGCGAGGGGCGCAGCGTGGAGGACATGCGCGTACGGCTGCTCCTCGACACCCTGCTGGACGCCACCCAGGGGCTGCGCCGGGAACTGGCGCTGCCACCGGTGTCGGTGCGTCCCGCCGAGACCGTGGACGCCGTCGAGCCGGGCCGGATGACCCCGAAGGACATCGCCGCGCGGGCGCTGTCCGAGCACGATCCGGCCATCCTCGACCAGCTTCTCGCCCTGCCCCAGGCGCACTTGGTGGTGGACGGCTACAACGTCACGAAGACCGGCTATCCGCAGATGCCGCTGGAGAAGCAGCGGCTGCGGCTCCTCGGCCAGCTCTCGCAGCTCGCCGCGCAGACCGGCGCCGAGGTGACGTGTGTCTTCGACGGGGCCGAGCTGGCCGCCCCGGTGCTGCTGGCGCCGCCGCGCGGCGTGCGGGTGCTCTTCTCCAAGCCGGGGGTGACGGCCGACGAGCTGATCCGGCAGCTCGTGCGTGCCGAGCCGCCCGGCCGGCCGGTCATCGTCGCCTCGACGGACCGCGAGGTGGCGGACGGGGTCGCACGCGCCGGCGCGCGCCCCGTGGCATCTGCGGTACTTCTCAAGCGCCTGTCCTGAAGCGCCAACGTACAGGCGCAATGCCCGAATTGGCCGCCCCGTCGCACCACACTGCGTCAATCCGACGTGACGACCTGTGAGTTGTGTGTAAAGAATGACGGCTGGGGCGAGATTTTTCCGGTGAGGATTTGATCTGATCACAAGAGGGTCACTAGGGTCTGGCCTCGAACCTCCGAGCGGGTGATCACTCAGAAGAAGGAGTTCACCTCCGTGGCGTCCCACCGTCGACCCAAGCAGCCGAGCCGTGCACGTGTGACCGTGCTCACCACCGCGGCAGCCGCCGCCGTGGCCATCAGTTCCCAGGCGGCCAACGCGGCACCCAGCGAGAAGCCGAGCAAGGACGAGGTCAAGGCGAAGGTCGACGCCCTCTACGAGCAGGCCGAGCAGGCCACCGAGAAGTACAACGGGGCCAAGGAGAAGCAGGAGAAGCTCCAGAAGGAGATCTCCACGATCCAGGACAACGTCGCCCGGGGCCAGGAGGACCTGAACGAGCTCCGCGACGCCATGGGTCTCGCCGCCGCCGCGCAGTACCGCACCGGCAGCATCGACTCCTCCGTCCAGCTGTTCCTGTCGGCCGACCCGGACGACTACCTGGACAAGGCGTCCACGATGGACCAGCTGAGCGCTCAGCAGGTCGAGTCGCTGAAGAAGATCCAGGAGAAGCAGCGCGAGCTCGCGCAGCAGCGCGCCGAGGCCGCGGACAAGCTCAAGGACCTCTCCTCCACCCGCACCGAGCTGGGCAAGAAGAAGAAGGAAGTCCAGGGCAAGCTGGGCGAGGCGCAGAAGCTCCTCAACAGCCTCACCGCCGCCGAGAAGGCCGCCCTCGCCGCCGAGGACGCCCGCGCCAGCCGCTCCGCCTCGGACCGCGTGGACCTCGGCAACACCGCCCCCGGCTCGGGCCGTGCCATGGCCGCCTTCCAGGCCGCCCAGAGCAAGATCGGCTCGCCCTACGTCTACGGCGCCTCCGGCCCGTCCTCCTTCGACTGCTCGGGCCTGACCTCCTGGGCCTTCGCCCAGGCCGGCGTCGGCATCCCGCGCACCTCGCAGGCGCAGGCGAGCTACGGCACCAGGATCTACAGCCAGTCCCAGCTCAAGGTCGGCGACCTGGTCATCTTCTACGGCGACCTGCACCACGTCGGCTTCTACGCCGGCAACGGCCAGGTCCTGCACGCCCCGCGCTCCGGCACGGTCGTGCGCTACGAGTCGATCAACAACATGCCGTTCCAGTTCGGCGTCCGGATCTGACCCCGGGAACCCCGCAAGATCAACGCCGAGTGCCGCCCGATCGGGCGAATTACGGCACCGCCGCCTGACCCCGCGCCCCGCCCATGACCTGCGTCAGAGGCGGGGCGTCACGGTGTGTGCCCACGACGGCCGTTGGTCCCCGCCCCTCGCACGGAGCTACTGTCTGCCGCGTTTCCCCCGACGCCGGGGGAGCAGTCCTTGTCCGCCAGCGGAAGGAGCGCGGCTTCCCGTGGGGTCCCATCGTCGCCTTGAATCACCCGGGTTCGACCGGGGCGCCGGCGCAGCGCTGTGCGTCCTGTCCGCGGCGGCCGCCGCCCTCGGCGCCGTACCGGCGGTCGCCGCGCCGCACGACGACACCCGGGCCGAGGTGGACCGCCTCTACACGGAGGCCGAGAAGGCCACCGAGGCGTACAACCGGGCCGAGGAGCGCGCCGAGAAGCTGCGCACCGAGGTCAGGACCGCCCAGGACCGCATCGCCCGCCAGCAGCAGGACATCAACTCCAAGCGGGACGCGCTCGGTTCGCTGGCCGGCGCCCAGTACCGCTCGGGCGGCATCGACCCCTCCCTCGCCCTGCTGCTCTCCGACGACCCGGCCGACTACCTCGACCGGGCCGCCACGCTCGCCCGGATCAGCGCCCACCACGCGGGCGAGCTCAAGGAGCTGCAGGACGCCATGCGCGAACTCGCCCAGGAGCGTTCCGAGGCGACCGGCAAGCTCGCCGAACTCGACAGGAGCCGCCAGGCCGTCACCGCGCACAAGCGCACCGTCGAGCAGAAGCTCACCCAGGCGCGCCGGCTCCTCAACTCCCTGACGGCCGCCGACCGCGCCGCCTACGACCGGGCCTCCCGCTCCGGCCGGGCCGAACTGCCCGGCTTCGGCGACGCCCCGCCCGCCTCGGGCCGAGCGGCCGCGGCCGTCGCCGCCGCCCAGTCCGCGCTCGGCCGGCCGTACGTGTGGGGCGCCAGCGGGCCGTCCGGCTTCGACTGCTCGGGCCTGATCCAGTGGTCGTACGCCCAGGCCGGTGTCGCCCTGCCGCGCACCTCGCAGGGCCAGCGGTACGCCGGGCGGCAGGTCCCGCTCTCCGAGGCCCGGCCCGGCGACATCGTCACCTACCGGTCCGACGCCAGCCACGTCGGGATGTACATGGGCAACGGCCAGGTGATCCACGCGCCCTACCCGGGGGCGCCCGTGCGCTACGACCCGGTGGGCATGATCCCCGGGGCGACCGTCACCAGGGTCTGACCTCCGCGCCCGGCCCGCCGTACGATCGGGAAATGGCTGGTCGCAGGCGGGTGCCGGGAACACGGGTCGTCGTCGCCCTCTGCCTGCTGCTCGCCGGGCTCGTCGGCTGCGGCGGGCGGCCCGGCGCCGACGGCACCCGCGCCGAGGTGCAGCACCTCCTGGACCGGCGCGCCGACGCGCTGCTCCAGCACGACCGGACGGCGTATCTGCGCACCGGCGCGAGCGACTGGTCCGCGCATCTGCGCGAGGTGCCCCTCGCCGACTGGTCCTACCGCGTCACCGGGCTGCGCGGGGACGGCGACGAGGCGGTCGCCGAGGCCGAGCTGCGCTACCGCGTCGAGGGCTACGACCGGGCGCCCGTCACCGCGGGCCGCACCCTCGCCCTCGGCCGGGACGCCGACGGCGACTGGTACGTGAAGACGGACCGGCCCGCCGAGGGCTCCGCCGCGCAGCTGTGGGACCAGGGCCGGGTCGAGGCCGTCCGCGGCGACCACAGCCTGGTCCTGGGCGTCGGGAGGTCCGAGGAGGACCTGCGCGGATTCGCGCGGCTCGCGGACCACGCGGTGCCCGCCGTGTCCCGGGCCTGGGACGGCGACTGGTCCGGACGCGTCGTCGTCCTCGTCCCCGAGTCCCTGACCGGCATGGCGGCGCTGCTGGGCTCGCCCGAGTCCTCGTACCGCGGGATCGCGGCGGTCACCACCGGCGAGACCGGTGGCCCGGCGAAGGCCCCCGCGGACCGGATCATCGTCAACCCGGACGCGTACGGCGTCCTCGGTGACCTCGGCCGGCAGGTCGTCCTCACCCACGAGACGACCCATGTGGCCACCCGCGCCCACACCACCCGCGCGACCCCGCTGTGGCTCTCCGAGGGCTACGCCGACTGGATCGGCTACCTGGGCGGCGCCCGCACCCCCTCGCAGGCGGCGCCCGAGCTGGCCCGCGCGGTGCGCGAGGGACGGGTGCCCGCCGCACTCCCGGCCGACGCGGACTTCGGCTTCACCGGCGAGGCCGGGCGGCTGGCGCAGGCGTACGAGAGCGGCTGGATGGCCTGCCGGATGATCGCCGATCGCTGGGGCGAGGACCGGCTCGCCGCGTTCTACCGGGCCGTCGGCGCGCACGACGGCCGCGCGGGCGCGGTGGCGGACGCCCTGGAGGACGTGCTCGGCACGTCGACGCGGCGGTTCACCGAGGACTGGCAGGCGTATCTGCGCGCCGAGTTCGGCTGAGCGCGCCGCTTCAGGAGGGCAGCGACGTCTCGCGGGCGCGTTCCGTCCGCCGCGGCACCGGCAGCGGGGCGGGCCGTCCGGTCGTGGAGCGCCACAGCGCGCGGGCCGCCAGCACGGTCGCGGCGACCAGCAGGCCGTTGCGGACGAACAGCAGGGTGACGCCGAGGGCGTCGCTCGCCACGACGTGCGCGAACCACAGCGGGAACTCCAGGACCGTCGCCAGGCACGCGGCGAGCACCAGGGCGACGGGCAGACGCATCGGGCTGCCCCGGAAGCACATGCAGACGGCGGCGAGGCCGACCAGCCACACCAGGTACTGCGGGCTGATCACCCGGCTGGTCGTGGTGAACATCAGCACCGCCACGAACGCCGCGTCGGCGAGCGTGTGCGGCGCGAACCGCCGCGCCCGCAGCCGCCACAGCAGCAGCCAGCCGAACGCGAGGGCGCTCAGCACGAGCGCGGCCGTGCTGACGGCGTCGACGTACGGGCCGAGGAACTCCACCGAGCCGTAGTTCAGCAGCACCTGCCCGTCCCAGCCGTGCTGCCGGGCCACGTGGAGGACCAGCCCGCCCAGCGACTCGACCTCCGTGCCCCGGTCGCGCTGGAACGTCAGGAACGCGAACGCGCCGGGCATGGCGACGGCGAACGCCGCCGCGAGGGCGCCCGCGGTCAGCGCCGCCCAGAGCCACGCCCCGCGCCTGCGGGCCGCCACGAGCAGCAGCACCGGCCACACCTTGAGCATCGCCCCGAACGCCGTCAGCGCGCCCATCAGCGCGGGCCGCCGGGCGCCGGCCAGCAGCGCGGCCACGGCGACCGCCGTCACCATCACGTCGTAGCGCGCGTACACGGTCGGCCCGAGCAGCGGCACGCCCGCCACCCACACCCAGGCCCCGCGGACGAGGCGGCCCGGACGCAGCCCCGCGTACAGCAGGAGCAGCAGCACCACGAGGTCCGCGCAGAACGCGAGGACGAAGAACGCCGAGGTGTAGTCGAGCCAGAAGACCAGCGCGGGCGCCAGGACCGCGAGGGCGGCGGCGGGCGGGTACTGCCAGGTGACGTCGTCCAGCGGGAAGGTGCCGGTGCGCAGCACCTCGTACCAGTCGTGGTAGATCACCGACACGTCGCTGGTGACGTCGGGGCCGGGGAAGACGTACACCTTGAACACGAACAGCAGCAGGGCCGTCCTGGTCAGGCCCCAGACGCCCACCAGCCACGCCAGGGACCGCCGCGTGCCCGTCGTCTCCACCAGAACCCCGTCCCGTTCGATATCCGGCTCGAATGGACATGATGTCGTGTCCGGCGGGGCGCGGGCGACATACGCGGCCGGGCCGGGGCGCGAACGGCGGCTTCGATAGGGTCGGCCGCGATGCACAAGACCCTGATCGTCACCAACGACTTCCCGCCCCGCCCCGGCGGCATCCAGGCGTTCCTGCACAACATGGCGCTGCGGCTCGACCCCGAGCGCCTCGTCGTCTACGCCTCCACCTGGAAGCGCGGCCGGGAGGGCGCCGAGGCGACCGCCGCCTTCGACGCCGAGCAGCCCTTCACGGTCGTACGGGACCGCACGACGATGCTGCTGCCGACCCCGGGGGCGACCCGGCGGGCGGTGGGTCTGCTGCGGGAGCACGGCTGCACGTCGGTGTGGTTCGGGGCGGCCGCTCCGCTCGGCCTGATGGCGCCGGCGCTGCGCAGGGCGGGTGCCGAGCGGCTGGTGGCCACCACCCACGGCCACGAGGCGGGCTGGGCGCAGCTGCCCGCGGCCCGGCAGCTGCTCGGCCGGATCGGGGAGGGCACCGACACCCTCACCTACCTCGGCGAGTACACCCGCTCGCGGATCGCGCGCGCCCTGACGCCCGAGGCGGCCGCGCGGATGGTGCAGCTGCCGCCCGGCGTCGACGAGAAGACCTTCCACCCCGGATCGGGCGGTGACGAGGTCCGGGCCCGGCTCGGGCTGACGGACCGGCCCGTCGTGGTGTGCGTCTCCCGGCTGGTGCGGCGCAAGGGACAGGACACCCTGATCCGGGCGCTGCCCCGCATCCTGGCCGCCGAGCCGGACACCGTGCTGCTCGTCGTCGGCGGCGGGCCCTACGAGCAGGACCTGCGCCGGCTGGCCCGGGAGACCGGCGTCGCCGGCTCGGTGCGCTTCACCGGGGCCGTGCCCTGGGCGGAGCTGCCCGCGCACTACGGCGCCGGTGACGTCTTCGCCATGCCGTGCCGCACCCGCCGGGGCGGCCTGGACGTGGAGGGACTCGGCATCGTCTACCTGGAGGCGTCGGCGACCGGGCTGCCGGTCGTGGCCGGCGACTCCGGCGGCGCGCCCGACGCGGTGCTGGACGGGGAGACCGGCTGGGTGGTGCGCGGCGGCTCCCCGCAGGACGCGGCCGACCGCATCGTCACGCTGCTGGGGGACGCCGCGCTGCGGGCCCGCATGGGCGAGCGGGGCCGGGCGTGGGTCGAGGAGAAGTGGCGCTGGGACCTGCTGGCCGAGCGGCTGGAAGCCCTGCTCTGAGGACGGTCAGCCGCCGGACGCACGAGGGCGCGGGCCCCCGAGGGGGACACCGCGCCCTTGCTCGTCTCCGGTGGAGCGCCTACTTCTGGTAGATCGCCTCGATCTCGTCGGCGTAGTCCTTCGCCACCACGTTCCGCTTGAGCTTCAGCGACGGCGTCAGGTGGCCCGACTCCTCGGTGAACTGGGCGGGCAGGACGCGGAACTTGCGCACCGACTCGGCCTTCGACACCGCCGCGTTGCCGTCGTCGATCGCCGACTGGATCGCGGCGAGCAGATCGGCGTCCTCGCGCAGCGACACCGCAGTGGAACCGGCCGGCTTGCCGTGGTCGGCGCACCAGCGCTCGAGGAACTCCTCGTCGATGGTGACCAGCGCGCCCACGAACGGCCGCCCGTCGCCGACCACCATGCACTCCGCGACGAGCGCGTGCGCCCGGATGCGGTCCTCGATCACGGCCGGGGCGACGTTCTTACCGCCCGCGGTGACGATGATCTCCTTCTTGCGGCCGGTGATGCGGAGGTAGCCGTCCTCGTCGAGGGTGCCGATGTCACCGGTGTGGAACCAGCCGTCGGCCAGCGCCTCCTCGGTGGCGCCCGGGTTGTTCCAGTACTCCTTGAACAGGTGCTCGCCGTGCAGCAGCACCTCGCCGTCGTCCGCGATGCGCACCACGGAACCCGGCAGCGGCTGGCCGACCGTGCCGATCTTCTGCCGGTCCCACGGGTTGAACGCGGTCGCCGCACAGGACTCCGTCAGGCCGTAGCCCTCCAGGACGGTGAAGCCGATGCCGCGGAAGAAGTGCCCGAGCCGCTCGCCCAGCGGGGCGCCGCCGGAGATCGCGTACTCGCCGCGGCCGCCGAGGACCGCGCGCAGTTTGCTGAAGACCAGCTTGTCGAAGACCCTGTGCTTGATCTTCAGACCGACGGACGGCCCCGACGGCGTGTCCAGCGCCCGGCTGTACGCGATGGCCGTGTCCGCGGCCTTGTCGAAGATCTTGCCCTTGCCGTCGGCCTGCGCCTTGGCACGGGCCGAGTTGTAGACCTTCTCGAAGACCCGCGGAACGCCCAGGACGAGTGTCGGGCGGAACGCGGCCAGCTCGTCGGTGAGGTTCTTGATGTCCGGGACGTTGCCCAGCTTGATCGGCGCCATCATCGGGGCGATCTGCACCAGGCGCCCGAAGACGTGGGCCAGCGGCAGGAAGAGCAGGACCGAGCACTCGCCGGTGCGGAACAGGGGCCGCAGGCGCTCCACGATGTTGCCGCACTCGGCGAAGAAGCTGCGGTGGGTCAGCACACAGCCCTTGGGGCGGCCCGTGGTGCCCGAGGTGTACACGATGGTCGCCGGGTCGTCGGCCTTCGCCAGCGAGCTGCGCTCCTCGACGGTGGCGTCGGCGACGTCCTGCCCGAGCCGGCCCAGCTCCTCGACACCGCCGGCGTCGATCTGCCAGACGTGCTTGAGAGCGGGCAGCCGGTCGCGCACCGACTCGACGGCCGCGGTGTGGGCGTCCAGCTCCGTGACGACCGCGGTGGCACCCGAGTCGCCGAGGATCCACTGCACCTGCTCCGGCGAGCTGGTCTCGTACACGGGCACGGTCACCGCGCCCGCGGACCAGATCGCGAAGTCCATCAGGGTCCACTCGTAGCGGGTGCGGGACATCAGGCCGACCCGGTCGCCGGGCTGGACCCCGGCGGCGATCAGGCCCTTGGCGGCCGCGTGCACCTCGGCGAGGAACGCGGTGGCCGTGACGTCCTGCCAGGCACCGCCGACCTTGCGGGCGATGACGGCCACGTCCGGGTGCTGCGCGGCGTTTCTGCGGACGATGTCGGTGAGATTGCCGTCCGCAGGGACCTCGTACAAAGCCGGAAGGCTGAACTCGCGCAAGACTGCTGCTCCTCATAGGGCGCCGGCGCCACGACGTTGTGTGATGCGACCGATCGGTCCAAGGCTCGGGCAAGTGCTCGGGGATTCACATGTTGAAATCCTGAGCACGACTGGACCGACCGGACGTTACCCGTCGGTATGGCCTCTCCGACAGGGGGTCCCGGCGAGATGTTCGCTGCGTCACACGGATTGGTGTTTCTGCGCGCACAGTAGTCGAGCGTTCGGACGACTGGCCAGTAACCATCGGTTCGCCCGCCACTGTTCACGTCTGCCCCACGACGCCTACCCTTGATCGCCATGGCACCGAAACCGACGGGAAACAACGGCACCCGCGTGCACGTGGTGAGCGACGTGCACGGCAACGCCCGGGACCTCGCCCGCGCCGGCGACGGCGCCGACGCCCTGATCTGCCTGGGCGATCTGGTGCTGTTCCTGGACTACGCCGACCACTCGCGCGGCATCTTCCCCGACCTGTTCGGCGTGGAGAACGCCGACCGCATCGTGGAGCTGCGCACCGCCCGGCGCTTCGAGGAGGCCCGCGAGTTCGGGACGCGGCTGTGGGCCGGCATCGGCTCCGACCGGGCCGCCGTGATCGAGGAGGCGGTCCGCAAGCAGTACCGCGAGATGTTCTCCGTCCTGCCGACACCGACGTACGCCACCTACGGCAACGTCGACATCCCGCCCCTGTGGCCGGAGTACGCCGGACCCGGCGTCACCGTCCTGGACGGGCAGCGCGCCGAGATCGGCGGCTGGACCTTCGGGTTCGTCGGCGGCGGACTGCGCACCCCGATGCGCACGCCCTACGAGATCAGCGACGAGGAGTACGCCGCGAAGATCGAGGCCGTCGGTGAGGTGGACGTGCTGTGCACCCACATCCCGCCGGAGGTCCCGGAACTCGTCTACGACACCGTCGCGCGGCGCTTCGAGCGCGGCAGCCGGGCCCTGCTGGACGCGATCCGCCGCACCCGGCCCCGCTACTCGCTGTTCGGGCACGTCCACCAGCCCCTGGTGCGGCGCATGCGGATCGGCGCCACCGAGTGCGTGAACGTCGGCCACTTCGCCCGGTCCGGGAAGCCGTGGGCGCTCCAGTGGTGAGCGGAATCCGGCCCCCCGGGCGCTTTCCGTACGACCGCCCAGGTGGGGGTGGCTCCGCCCGGCCCGGCGCACGGTAGCCTTCACGCTGCGCCCGCGTGCGCACCACGACTTCATGACGGCCGCTTCTGGAGGAGCCACGGCGATGGCGGAACACACCAGCTCGAGCATCACGATCGAGGCGGCACCGGCCGATGTCATGGGGGTCATCTCCGACTTCGCCCGCTACCCGGACTGGACCGGCGAGGTGAAGGAGGCGGAGGTCCTCGCGACGGACGGCCAGGGCCGCGCCGAGCAGGTCCGCCTCGTCATGGACGCCGGGGCGATCAAGGACGACCAGGTGCTCGCGTACACCTGGACCGGCGAGCACGAGGTGTCCTGGACGCTGGTGAAGTCCCAGATGCTGCGTTCCCTGGACGGCTCCTACCTCCTCGAGCCGGCCGGCGCCGGCGCCACCGAGGTCACCTACGTCCTCACCGTGGACGTCAAGATCCCGATGCTGGGGATGATCAAGCGCAAGGCCGAGAAGGTCATCATCGACCGGGCCCTGGCCGGTCTGAAGAAGCGCGTGGAGTCCGCCAAGTAGCTCCGCCCCGGCCGGGAGCACCGCGCCCGGACGGGACCGCGCCGTCCGTTACGGTTCACCCCTATGCGCACCATCCTGATCACCGGCCCGGGCGGCAGCGGCCGTACGACCGTCGCGGCGGCCACCGCGCTCGCCGCGGCCGCCGGCGGCGCCCGCACGCTCGTGCTGAGTGCCGACCGCACCGACACCCTCGGCGCGGCACTCGGCGTGCGCACCGGGACGGCCCCCGTCGAGGCCGCGCCCCGGCTCACCGCCTGGCGCCCCGACGCCGCCACCGGCTTCCGCGACGACCTCGCCGCCTTCCAGGAGCGGGCCACCGGCGCCCTCGACCTGCTCGGCGCCTCCCGGCTCGACCCCGAGGAGGTCACCCCCCTGCCCGGCGCGGAGGAACTCGCGCTGCTGCGGGCCCTGCGCGACGCGGCCCTAGCCGAGGCGCACGACCTCCTCGTCGTCGACCTGCCCGCCACCCCGCACGCCCTCGCCCTGCTCTCCCTGCCCGAGGAGCTGCGCCGCTACCTGCGCCGCCTGCTCCCGCCGGAACGCCAGGCGGCCCGCGCGCTGCGCCCGGTCCTCGGCCGGCTGGCCGGCGTCCCCATGCCCGCCGAGTGGCTCTACGAGACCGCCGCCCGCTGGGACGTCGAGCTGGCCGCCGTCGAGGCCGTCGTCGCCGACCGCGACACCGTCGTGCGGCTCGTCGCCGAACCCGGCCAGGGCGGCGCCGACGCCGTGCGCGCCGCGGAGCTCGGCCTCGCCCTGCGCGGGCTGCGCCCCGACCTGCTGGTCGCCAACCGGGTGCTGCCCGAGGCGGAGGCCGGCCCCGGCAGCTGGCTCGCCGGACCCGTCGCCCAGCAGCGCAAGGCGACCGACGAATGGCGCGGCACCCACGACGTGCACGACGTCCCCCACCTCGGGCACGACCCGCGCGGCACCGACGACCTCGCCGCGCTCGGGGTGCCCGTCGTCAACGGGACGTCCTCCACGGTCGAGTGGCCCGTCACCGACCGGCTCGCCGACGACGGCGTCCTGGTCTGGCACATCCCGCTGCCCGGCGCCCACCGCGACGAACTCGACCTGATCCGGCGCGGCGACGAACTCGTCCTCGCGGCGGGGCAGTTCCGGCGTATCGTGCCGCTGCCCTCCGTGCTGCGGCGGTGCGCCGTGGACGGGGCCGCGCTGCGCGACGGCGAGCTGCGGATCAGGTTCGCCCCGGACCCCGGCCTGTGGCCCCGCGCCAAGTGAAGCGGGTACCGCCGTTCGGGTAACGTCGGAGGGACGAGCCGTAGTCAGGAGTGCGTCATGAGCGAAGAGCTCCCCCCGTCCGACGCCGACGGGCCCGAGCCCGGGGACCCCGTGGACGAGGTACGGGCGGCCGACGCCGACGCCTGGGCGACGGCCTGCGCCGAGGACCTCGCCGAGGAGAAGGCCCGCCGCCGGGAGCGGAACGGACAGCCGCCCGGCTCGGCCGCCGAGGAGCTGCGCAAGTTCGTCGACGCCGTCGCCGACCGGCTCTCCACCCTGCAGTCCCCCCTGCTCGGCGCGGTCGCGGGACCCGCCGCCCAGCAGGTGGTCAAGCAGGTCGTGGACCAGGCCAAGGCCGCCGTCGAACCCGTCATCGAGCGCAATCCCGACGTCTTCGACCATCTCGCCGCCGCCGGCACCGAACTGCTCGCCGCCTACCGCTCGGCCGTCCAGAACCAGGAACGCCGCTGGACCGCCGGGGACGGCGGCCAGGCCCCGAAGGACGGCCCCGACCGGGGCGACGACACCGGTCCCGGCGAGCGGATCGACCTCGACTGATCCCGCCCGCCCGGCCTCCCCGTCCGCCGAACGGACGACGCGGACTGGAGGGCAAGGGCCTCGGGTACGGTTGGCCGTAGCGGGGCTCGACCGAAACTGAGGGATTCATGGGACTCACCATCGGCGTCGACATCGGCGGCACGAAGATCGCGGCCGGCGTGGTCGACGAGGAAGGCAACATCCTCTCGACCCACAAGGTGCCGACCCCGGGTACGCCCGAGGGCATCGTGGACGCCATCTCCTCCGCGGTGGAGGGGGCACGCGCCGGGCACGAGATCGTCGGCGTGGGCATCGGTGCGGCCGGATACGTCAACCGCCAGCGTTCGGAGGTGTACTTCGCGCCGAACATCGACTGGCGCAACGAGCCGCTGAAGGAGAAGGTCGAGGCCCGCGTGGGCCTCCCCGTCGTCGTGGAGAACGACGCCAACGCGGCCGCCTGGGGCGAGTACAAGTTCGGCGCTGGCAAGGGCCACCGCAACGTCATCTGCATCACGCTGGGCACCGGCCTCGGCGGCGGCATCATCATCGGCAACAAGCTGCGCCGCGGGCACTTCGGCGTGGCCGCCGAGTTCGGCCACATCCGCATGGTGCCGGACGGCCTGCTGTGCGGCTGCGGCAGCCAGGGCTGCTGGGAGCAGTACGCCTCCGGCCGCGCCCTCGTGCGCTACGCCAAGCAGCGCGCCAACGCCACCCCGGAGAACGCCGAGATCCTGCTCGGCCTGGGCGACGGCAGCCCCGACGGCATCGAGGGCAAGCACATCTCCATGGCCGCCCGGCAGGGCGACCCCGTCGCCGTCGACTCCTACCGGGAGCTCGCGCGCTGGGCCGGCGCCGGCCTCGCCGACCTGGCCTCGCTGTTCGACCCGTCCGCGTTCATCGTCGGCGGCGGTCTCTCCGACGAGGGCGAACTGGTCCTCGACCCCATCCGCAAGTCCTACAAGCGCTGGCTGGTGGGCGGCAACTGGCGCCCGGTCGCCGACGTCATCGCCGCGCAGCTCGGCAACAAGGCCGGGCTGGTGGGCGCCGCCGACCTGGCCCGCGAGCCCGACCCGATCATGTGACGCGGTACGTCCTCGGGTACACCCTGTAGGGCACCGCACGCGCCACCGCTCCGGGGCGCGGGGACCTGCGCGACCGGCCGTGGACAGGCCGTCGCCATGACCCCGCGCCCCGAGCCGTCGGGCGTACATTGATCGGCATGGCGCTGCTCCCCGAGTCCCGCACCGACCCCGACGGTTCCGCCACCCTCCGCGTCCTGAGCTACAACGTCCGCTCCCTGCGCGACGACACCGCGGCCCTCGCCCGCGTGATCCGCGCCTGCGCGCCCGACCTGGTCCTCGTCCAGGAGGCGCCCCGGTTCTTCCGCTGGCGCAAGAAACTCGCCCGGCTGGCCCGCGCCGCCGACCTCGTCATCCTCACCGGCGGGGCCACCGCGGCGGGACCGGCGATCCTGTGCGGTCTGCGGGCCACCGTGGAGCGCACCGAGGACGTGCTGCTGCCGCTGGTCCCCGGACACCACCGGCGCGGCTTCGCCACCGCCGTGGTCCGCTTCGGCGGCGCCCGCCTCGGCGTCCTCAGCTGCCACCTCTCCCTGCACTCCGACGAGCGTCTGGAACAGGGCGGCATGCTGCTGGACCGGCTGTCCGCGCTCGGTGTGGAGCACGCCGTCGCCGGGGGCGATCTGAACGACCGGCCCACCGGGCGCACCTTCCGCCGGCTCGCCGGGAGCCTCCAGGACTGCTGGGCCACCGCCCCCTGGGGCGGCGAGCACACCTCGACACCGCTCGACCCGCACCAGCGCATCGACGCGATCTTCGCCACCGAGGGCGTGCGGGTGCTGGGCTGCGGGGTGCCGCTGGAGCAGCCCGGGGTGAGGCGGGAGGACCTGCTGGCGGCCACGGACCATCTGCCGGTCCTGGCCGCCCTCGAAGTGCCCGCCGCGCCACCGGGCTGAACCGGGGCGGCGGGCGCCGCCTCAGACGACGGCGCCCCGCCCGGGGTCGTCGCCGTCCTCGTCGTCCGTCTTCATCCGCATCACCAGCGTGCCGAAGCCGCCCAGGAAGCCGCCGATGCCGAGGGTGGCCAGCCACCACGTCATGTCCCAGCCGAACAGGACGGCGAGCAGCAGCAGCACCGGCCCGCCGACCACCGCGAGCCAGGCGAACTTCGCGGTCGCGTCCGCCTCGGGCAGCGGCGGCGGCTCCGGCGGGACGAAGTGGCCCTCGTCGTCGGCGTCGAAGTCCTCCTCGGAGGGCTCGGGCACGCTGTAGTCGCGGGGGCCGACGCCGGGCGCGAAGGAGACGGAGGCGCCCAGCGGGCGCACCGGGGCGTCGCCCGCGTCGTCGTCCTTCACGGCGGTGTCGCCGGGCTCGGCTCGCTCGCCCTTCGGCTCGGCGTCCGCGGCGCCGGCCGAGGAGTCGTTGGTGCCCGATTCGAGCAGCGCCAGGTCCTCGACCGACTTGAACGGCTTGGTCCCGGGCGGGTCCGTCGGCTCCTCGCCGTACCCGGCGACGATCGCGGCCCAGGCGGCGTCCTCGTCGAACGGGACCTGCTGCTCGTCGGGCTCGCGGTCCTCGTGTCTGTCGCGGTCGGAGCCGGAGTCGTGCTCAGCCACGTGCGGTCGTCCCTTCCTTGCCGGCACCGGTCGCGAGCCGGCCGATGAATGCGAGGCTCTCCTCGTGGATCCGGTCCGCGTCATGGTCCAACGTCGCGACGTGACGGCTCTGTTCCAGCACGATCTCCGTCACGTCGGTGGACGACACCCGGCTGAGGATCCGGGCCGCGTCCGCGGCGGGCACGACGCGGTCCTGTCCGCCGCGCAGGAGCAGCAGGGGCTGCGTGACCTGCGGCAGCTCTCCGTCGACCAGGCGGAGGAAGGCCCGCATCGAGTGCGCGGCGTGCAGCGGCACGCGATGGTAGCCGACCTCGACGGCGCCCTCCTTCGCGATGTCTCCGGTGATTCCGGGCCCGGTACGCACCATGTGGCGCGTGACCGGTAGGGTGCGCGCGGCCGGACCGTGCAGCCGGTTCGCCGGGTTGACGGCCACCACTCCCGCCACGTCCTCGCCGTGCCGGGCGGCCAGCCGCAGCGCAAGGGCGCCGCCCAGGCCCAGGCCGCCGGTGAAGACCGTGGAGCAGCGGTCGCGCAGGGCGCGCAGCTCGCGGTCCACCTCGGCGTACCAGTCCTGCCAGCCGGTGACCGCCAGGTCCTCCCAGCGCGTGCCGTGCCCCGGCAGCAGCGGCACCGAGACGGTGAACCCGCGCGCGGCGAGATGCTCCGCCCAGGGGCGCAGCGACTGCGGGGAGCCGGTGAACCCGTGGCACAGGAGGACTCCGGCCTCTGTGCCCTCGCGGCGGTACGGCTCGGCTCCAGGAAGGACCGGCACCTTACGGTCTCCCGTTCGTGAGAGGGACGGCATGGACGTGTACGACGACAACATCGGCTCACGCGGCAGCCGCATGTCGTGACAACCCGGTGAGGTTCACCGTACGCGACCGCACTGACACCGACCAGGGCCGTCGGGTCCTCCGGCGGTGCTCCGGGTTAAGGTCTCCTCCACACACACAGGAGGCACAGGGTTGTTGTACGGCGCGATGAAGGTGGCCATCGGGGGACCGTTGAAGGTCGCCTTCCGGCCCTGGGTGGAGGGCCTGGAGAACGTTCCCGCCGAGGGGCCCGCGATCCTGGCGAGCAACCACCTGTCGTTCTCCGACTCGTTCTTCCTGCCCGTGGTCCTCGACCGCAAGGTGACCTTCATCGCGAAGGCCGAGTACTTCACCACCCCGGGGGTCAAGGGCCGGCTGACGGCGGCGTTCTTCAAGGGCGTGGGCCAGCTGCCGGTGGACCGCTCGGGCGCGCGCGGCGCGGGTGAGGCGGCGATCAAGAGCGGCATAGAGGTGCTGGAGCGGGGCGAGCTGTTCGGGATCTACCCGGAGGGCACCCGCTCGCCCGACGGACGGCTCTACCGGGGCAAGCCGGGCGGCCTCGCGCGCGTGGCGCTCGCCACCGGGGCGCCGGTCATCCCCGTCGCCATGATCGACACCGAGAAGATCCAGCCGCCCGGGCAGGTCATGCCCAAGCTGATGCGGCCGGGCATCCGGATCGGCAGGCCCATGGACTTCAGCCGGTACCAGGGCATGGAGCACGACCGGTTCGTGCTGCGGGCGCTGACCGACGAGGTCATGTACGAGATCATGAAGCTCTCCGGCCAGGAGTACGTGGACATCTACGCGACCGCCGCCAAGCGGCAGATCGCGGAGGCCGCCAAGGCCGAGAAGGAACAGGCGAAGAAGACGAAGCAGCCGGACGGGGAGCGTCCCGGGGCCCCGTAGGGGCGGCCGGTCCGGCACACAGGGGGGTGGGGGCGTGGCCAGGCGTGAGCGGGTCATGAGGATGTCGGTCGAGCAGCCGCTGTGGCGTGCGCTCGCCGGGTACCGCGTACTGACCATGGTCTACGCGATCGGCCTGTTCGTCAGCGCGCACGACCAGGTGGCCCGGCCCTGGGTCGCCCTCGGCTACTTCGCCGTCCTGGTCGTCTGGACCCTGGCCACCCTGCCCAGGGTCGCCAACGCGGCGAGCTGCACCCGGCCCTTCCTCGCCGTGGACCTGTCGGTCGCCGTGGTCGGCATCCTGCTGACCCGGGTCGCGGAGTCGCCCGAGCGGATCGACGCCGGGGCGCCCACGCTGCCGTCGATCTGGACGGCGGGCGCCGTGCTGGCCTTCGCCATCAAGGGCGGCTGGCGCTGGGCCGCGTTCGCCTCCACGCTGGTCGCCGTCGCCAACCTGGCCGAGCGCTCCGGGGTGCCCACCCGGGACACCGTCCACATGGTGCTGCTCGTCTGGATCGCGTCCATCGCCATCGGCTACGTCGTGGAGGTCGCCCGCGCCTCCGAGCGCACCCTCGCCCGCGCCCTGGAGATCGAGGCGGCCACCCGTGAGCGGGAGCGCCTGGCCCGGGACATCCACGACAGCGTGCTGCAGGTGCTGGCGATGGTGCAGCGGCGCGGCGCCGTGATCGGCGGCGAGGCGGCCGAGCTGGGCCGGATGGCGGGCGAGCAGGAGGTGGCCCTGCGCACCCTGGTCTCCGGCGGTCTGGTGCCGGTGTCCCGGGTGTCGGAGGACGCCGCCGAGGGCGCCCTCGTCCGGGCCGTGGAGGAGCCGGACGACGACGGCGCCGGCGGGCCGGTGGACCTGCGCTCGCTGCTCGCCGCGTACGCCGGAGCGCGGGTCAGCCTCGCGGAGCCCGGGGCGCCCGTACCGCTGCCCCCGGCCGCCGCGCGGGAGCTGACGGCGGCCGTCGGGGCCGCCCTGGACAACGTGCGCGCGCACGCCGGGGCCGAGGCGCGCGCGTGGATCCTCGTCGAGGACGAGCCCGGCGAGGTGGTCGTCACCGTCCGCGACGACGGCCCCGGCATTCCGGAGGGCCGGCTCGCCGAGGCCGAGGGCGAGGGCCGGCTCGGCGTGGCCCTGTCGATCCGGGGACGGCTGCGCGACCTCGGCGGCACCGCCGAGGTGATCTCGGTGCCGGGGCAGGGCACCGAAGTGGAACTGAAGGTACCGAAGGCCGGCAGTGCCTCACGGGGGAAGGCGGAGCAGCGATGACGGACGGCGCGAGCGGACAGCGGGAGCCGATCAGGGTGATGGTGGTCGACGACCACCCGATGTGGCGCGACGCGGTCGCCCGCGACCTGGGCGCGTCCGGCTTCGAGGTCGTCGCCACCGCGGGCGACGGCGAGCAGGCGGTGCGCCGCGCCAAGGCCGCCGGCCCCGACGTCCTGGTGCTCGACCTCAACCTGCCGGCCAAGCCCGGTGTCCAGGTCTGCAAGGAACTCGTCGCGCACAACCCCGCGCTGCGCGTCCTCGTGCTGTCCGCGAGCGGCGAGCACGCCGACGTGCTGGAGGCCGTGAAGTCGGGCGCGACCGGCTACCTGCTAAAATCGGCGTCCACCGAGGAGCTGCTGGACGCGGTCCGCCGCACCGCCGTCGGCGACCCGGTGTTCACGCCGGGCCTGGCCGGGCTGGTCCTCGGCGAGTACCGCAGGCTGGCCTCGGAGCCGGCGCCGCCCGCGCAGGACGCCGGCCGGCCGGGCGCCCCGCAGCTCACCGAGCGGGAGACGGAGGTGCTGCGGCTGGTCGCGAAGGGCCTGAGCTACAAGCAGATCGCCGAACGCCTCGTCATCTCCCACCGCACGGTGCAGAACCACGTGCAGAACACCCTCGGCAAGCTCCAGCTGCACAACCGGGTGGAGCTGGTGCGGTACGCGATAGAGCGGGGCCTCGACGACGAGTGAACCGCGCGTCGCCGGCTTGACGAGCCGTCAAGCCAAATCCCCGGCCGTTCACCGGAATTGCCGGTACGACCCATCGCTGTGTGACGTGGCTCACCATTAGCGTGGCCTCACCAGGCAACCGCGGCGAAGGGACATTTCCATGCGGGTCGGAGTACTGACCGGAGGCGGCGACTGCCCCGGACTCAACGCCGTCATCCGGGCCGTCGTCCGCAAGGGCGTACAGGAGTACGGCTACGACTTCGTGGGCTTCCGGGACGGCTGGCGAGGTCCGCTCGAGAACGACACCGTCCGTCTCGACATCCCCGCCGTGCGCGGCATCCTGCCCCGCGGCGGCACCATCCTCGGCTCCTCGCGCACCAACCCCCTCAAGGAACAGGACGGCATCCGGCGCATCAAGGACAACCTCGCCAAGCAGGAGGTCCAGGCGCTCATCGCCATCGGCGGCGAGGACACCCTCGGGGTCGCCGCCCGGCTCTCCGACGAGTACGGCGTGCCCTGCGTCGGCGTGCCGAAGACCATCGACAACGACCTGTCCGCCACCGACTACACCTTCGGCTTCGACACCGCCGTCGGCATCGCGACGGAGGCCATCGACCGGCTGCACACCACCGCCGAGTCCCACATGCGCGTCCTGGTCTGCGAGGTGATGGGCCGTCACGCCGGCTGGATCGCCCTGCACTCCGGGCTGGCCGGCGGCGCCAACGTCATCCTCATCCCCGAGCAGCGCTTCGACGTCGACAAGGTCTGCGCCTGGATCACCTCCCGCTTCAAGGCGTCGTACGCCCCGATCGTGGTGGTGGCCGAGGGCGCCATGCCCAAGGACGGCGACATGGTGCTCAAGGACGAGTCGCTCGACTCCTTCGGGCACGTGCGGCTCTCCGGGGTCGGCGAGTGGCTGGCCAAGGAGATCGAGAAGCGGACCGGCAAGGAGGCCCGCACCACCGTCCTCGGGCACATCCAGCGCGGCGGCACCCCCAGCGCCTTCGACCGCTGGCTCGCCACCCGCTTCGGACTGCACGCCATCGAGGCGGTCCGCGACGGCGACTTCGGCAAGATGGTCGCGCTGCGCGGAACGGACATCGTGCGCGTCCCGATCGCCGAGGCGACGGCGAAGCTGAAGACGGTCGACGCCAGGCTCTACGACGAGGCCGGCGTGTTCTTCGGCTGACCGCCGCCGCGCCCGTCCGCCACGCGGGGAGGGGGTGTGGGCCGTATATTGCGGCCCACAACCCTATGCAGCGGGAGCAGCCTTGGAGATCGTCGCCTTCGGCGTGCAGGCCGACGAGAAACCCCTGATCGAGCAGGCGTTCAGGGACCATCACGCGGTCCGCTGCCTGGACGTCTTCCTCAACGACGACACCGCCCCCATCGCGGCGGGGCACGAGATCGTCTGCACCAGCGTCAACTGCGACCTGGGCGCCCCCGTGCTGCGGGCCCTAGCCGTCGGCGGCACCCGGATGGTCGCCCAGCGCTCCACCGGCTTCAACAACATCGACCTCGACGTCGCCGGTGACCTCGGCATGACCGTCGCCCGGGTCTCGTACTACTCGCCGTACTCGGTGGCCGAGTTCGCCTGGACCCTCGCCATGGCGGTCAACCGCCGCATCGTGCGCGCCTCCACGCGCACGCGTGACTTCGACTTCCGCCTCGACGGGCTGATGGGCCGTGATCTGCACGGCCGCACCGCGGGCGTGCTCGGCACCGGCAAGATCGGCGAGGCCTTCGCCCGCATCGCCCACGGCTTCGGCATGAAACTGCTCGGCTGGGACGTCGCCGAGAACCCCGCCTGTATGCAGCTCGGCATGCGTTACGTCCCCAAGGAGCGGCTCCTCGCCGAGTCCGACCTGGTCAGCCTGCACGTCCCGCTGATGCCCGAGACGAGCCGCCTGATCGACGCGGACGCGCTCAGGACGATGAAGGACGACGCGATCCTCGTGAACTCCAGCCGGGGCGGGCTCATCGACACCGCGGCCCTCGTCGCCGAGCTGCGCGAGGGCCGCTTCACCGGGGTCGGCCTCGACGTCTACGAGGCCGAGGCCGGACTGTTCTTCCTGGACAAGTCGCTCCAGGCCATCGAGGACGACACCCTGGCCCGCCTGGTCACCTTCCCGAACGTCCTGGTCACCTCCCACCAGGCGTACTACACCCGGGACGCCGTCGGCCAGATCGTCGACACCACCGTGCGCAACGTCCTCGACTACACCGCGGGCCGCCGCTCCGAGAACGTGCTGGTCCCGCGCAGCTGACCCACCAGCTCCCGGACGATCGCCGCGCCGTTCAGCGTCAGCACCGACTCGGGGTGGAACTGCACTCCCGCAAGGCCGGGACCGCGCAGGGCGTGCACCTCGCCGTTCTCCGCCCGGCTCACCTCGACGCCGTGCGCGGCCAGCTCCTGGAGCGCCTCGTCGTCGCAGCGCGCCGCGAAGCTGTTGTAGAAGCCGACCGTCTCCGCCCGCCCGAACAGGTCGATCGTGGTCTGCGCGCCCTGGTACGGCACGTCCTTGCGCACGATGTCCAGGCCCAGCTCGGCGGCGATCAGCTCATGGCCGAGGCAGACGCCGAGCACGCCGTGCCGGTGATGCCGGACGACCTCGGCGGTCAGGTCCCGCAGGAGGCGCATCTTCGGGTCGGACGGGTCGGAGGGGTCGCCGGGGCCGGGGCCGAGCACCACCGGCCCCTCGTGCGCGAGCACCGCCTCCCGCAGCCCCGGCTCGTCGTAGCGCCGGACGCTCACCCCGAGGCCTCCGGAACGCAGCACGTGCGCCAGCATCGCGGTGAAGGTGTCCTCGGCGTCGACCACCAGGGCGTCCCCGGTGAGCGCGCCGTCCCGCTCCTGCATCCGCAGCCAGAACGGCGCCAGCGACGCCCGGCGCCCGTCCAGCGCGGCCCGCACGCGCGGGTCGTCGGCGAGCCGCACGCGCGCGTGCCCGGTACCCGGCCGGGACGGCCGTACCCCCAGGGCCGCCAGCACCCCGGCCGCCTTCGCGTGGGTCTCGGCGACCTCGCCGGCCGGGTCCGAGCCGCGCACCAGCGTGGCGCCGACCGGCACCCGCAGCCGCCCGCCGGCGTCGATGTCGGCGGTGCGGATCAGGATGGGGGAGTCCAGGGTCTGCGCCCCGCCGGAGTCCCGGCCGAGCAGGGCCAGGGCGCCCGCGTAGTAGCCGCGCCCCACGCCGTCCCGCCCGAGGGGCTCGTACCGCTCGATGACCCGGCAGGCGTTCTGCACGGGGGAGCCGGTCACGGTCGCCGCGAACATGGTCTCCCGCAGCACCTCCCGCGCGTCCAGCGAGGACTTCCCGCGCAGCTCGTACTCGGTGTGCGCGAGGTGCGCCATCTCCTTCAGGCGGGGCCCGACGACGACGCCGCCCATGTCGCCGACGGTGCACATCATCTTCAGCTCCTCGTCGACCACCATCGACAGCTCCTCGATCTCCTTGCCGTCGGCGAGGAAGTCCAGCAGGTGCTCGGGGGTCGGACCCTCCGCGGGGTAGCGGTACGTCCCGCTGATCGGGTTCATCACGACCGTGCCGCCCGACATCCGCACGTGCACCTCGGGGCTGGCCCCGACCAGTGTGCGGTCGCCGGTGTGGACGACGAACGTCCAGTACGCGCCCCGCTCGCCCTCCAGCAGCCGCCGGAACAGGGCCAGCGCGTCGGCCCGGGAGAACCCGTGGATGCGGCCCTCGTACGTCCGCCGGATCACGAAGTTGGCGCCCTCGCCCCGCCCGATCTCCTGCTCCAGGACCCGTCCGACGATCTCGGCGTAGTCCTCGTCGCCGACGTCGAAGCCGCCGCCGTCGACCCGCACCTCGTGCGCCGGGAGCTGCGCCAGGGCCTCGGCCAGCGGCACGGTGTGCGACTCCTCGGGCGTCAGCACCAGCAGCGGGGTGCCGTCGTCGCGGACGTCGAAGCCGCGCTCGCGGATCTGCCGGAAGGGCACGAGCGCCAGGCCCTCGTCGGGGAGGTCGGCCAGCCGGTCACGGGCGGTGACCGGGCCGAGGAGGACCTCCACGGTGTTCTCGTCGTGGCCCGGCGCGCGACGGCGCAGCAGGGCGAACGGGCGTGGATCGTCGAGCAGGTCGAGCAGCTGCATGGGTCCGGTGTCCTTCTCGCTGGGAGGAACGGACCCCGGGAAACACCGAAGGCCGCCCCTCGGGCGGCCTTCGCGAAGTCTGGGATACGCGCAGTCAGCGGGCCGCCGGATGAGCGGTCCACCACCAGTTCTGGATCGAGTGCGCGAACATGCCACGCACCTTACCGCATGTCCGACTGGTGTACCCCGTGTCTCAATTGCTGGGCATGGGGCGGGACGCCCGACACGACCCCGTAATGTTGAGGACGTGACCGTGAACGCTAAGACCAGCGCGAGCGCTGGCAACACCTGGCGAAACCTGCCCGCGGCGCAGCAGCCCGAGTACCCCGACCCCGAGGCTCTGCGCGCAGTGATCGCGGACCTCGAGTCGTATCCGCCGCTCGTCTTCGCGGGCGAGTGCGACCAGCTGCGCGCCCGTCTGGCGGCCGTCGCCAAGGGAGAGGCGTTCCTCCTCCAGGGCGGCGACTGCGCCGAGGCGTTCGACGCGGTGTCCGCCGATCACATCCGCAACAAGCTCAAGACCCTGCTCCAGATGGGCGCCGTGCTCACGTACGCCGCCTCGGTGCCGGTCGTGAAGGTCGGCCGCATCGCCGGCCAGTACTCCAAGCCGCGCTCCAAGCCGACCGAGACCCGCGACGGCGTCACCCTGCCGACCTACCGCGGCGACTCCGTCAACGGCTTCGACTTCACCGAGGAGGCCCGCGTCCCGGACCCCGAGCGCCTGAAGCGGATGTACAACGCCTCCGCCTCCACGCTCAACCTGGTGCGCGCCTTCACCACCGGCGGCTACGCCGACCTGCGCCAGGTGCACGCCTGGAACCAGGACTTCGTGAAGTCGTCCCCGTCCGGTCAGCGCTACGAGCAGCTGGCCCGCGAGATCGACCAGGCGCTCAACTTCATGCACGCCTGCGGGGCCGACCCGGAGGAGTTCAAGACGGTCGAGTTCTACGCCTCCCACGAGGCGCTGCTGCTCGACTACGAGTCCGCGCTGACCCGGGTCGACTCCCGCACCGGCCGGCTGTACGACGTCTCCGGGCACATGGTGTGGATCGGTGAGCGCACCCGGCAGCTGGACCACGCGCACATCGAGTTCGCCTCGAAGATCCGCAACCCCATCGGCATCAAGCTGGGTCCGACGACGACGGCCGAGGATGCGCTGCAGTACATCGACCGTCTCGACCCGGAGCGCGAGCCCGGCCGGCTGACCTTCATCGTCCGCATGGGTGCCGACAAGGTCCGCGACAAGCTCCCCGAGCTGGTCGAGAAGGTCACCGCCTCCGGGGCCACCGTGGCCTGGGTGACCGACCCGATGCACGGCAACACCTTCGAGGCCGCCTCCGGGCACAAGACCCGGCGCTTCGACGACGTGCTGGACGAGGTCAAGGGCTTCTTCGAGGTCCACAAGTCGCTGGGCACCCACCCGGGCGGCATCCACGTGGAGCTCACCGGCGACGACGTCACCGAGTGCGTGGGCGGCGGCGACGAGATCTTCGTCGACGATCTGCACCAGCGCTACGAGACGGCCTGCGACCCGCGGCTCAACCGCAGCCAGTCGCTCGACCTGGCGTTCCTCGTCGCGGAGATGTACCGCGACCAGTGATCTTCCCGGTCAGGGGCGGTGGGGCGCGGATCACACGATCCGCGCCCCACACCACTTTTGCGCTCCTGCCACGACAGGTAAGGTTAGGTTTGCCTCACCGATCAGGGGATGGCACTTCGACCCCATCGGGAGGTGAACCGCGTGTACGTCTGCAGTTGCTTCGGCATCACCGAGCAGCAGGTCAAGAAGCACGCGGAGAACGGCGCCTGCACCCCCCGCCAGGTCGCCTCCGCCTGCAAGGCCGGTACCGACTGCGGATCGTGCGTGCGCCGTATCCAGGCGCTGCTGGGCCGGGGTGCCTGCCCCCGCCGTGAGCTCGCCGACCGCGGTGAGCCGGTCGTCTCCGGCCTCGAGGACGCCGCCTAGTCCGGCGGGTCGGCTGGTCCTAGCTCGGCTGCTCGATCTGCTGGGCGATGTAGAGCGCCTCCCCGAGCTTGTCGATGAGTTCCAGCTGCGTGTCCAGGTAGTCGATGTGGTGCTCCTCGTCCGCCAGGATCTCCTCGAAGATGTTCGCGGACGTGATGTCGCCCTTGGAGCGCATCACCTCGATGCCGCGCTTGAGGCGGTCGATCGCCTCCACCTCCACCTGGCGGTCGGCCTGGAACATCTCCGTGACCGTCTGGCCCACGCGCACATGGAAGAGGCGCTGGTAGTTGGGCAGGCCGTCCAGCATGAGGATGCGCTCGGTGAGCTTGTCCGCGTGCTTCATCTCGTCGATGGACTCTTCCCGCGTGTACTTCGCGAGCTTCGTCCAGCCGTTGTTGTCCTGGATGCGGTAGTGCAGCCAGTACTGGTTGATCGCGGTGAGCTCACCGGTGAGCTGCTCGTTGAGGAATTCGAGGACCTCGGGGTCGCCCTGCATCGCTACGGGCTCCTTCCAAGCGGGGGACTGGCAGGATGCGGCGCATGATTCCACCGGACGCGAAGATCGTCCAGTAAGTCTTCACTTAGTAAGTAAGTGCAGGCTTAGTCCGTTTTGGGTGGTTCGGTGGGGGGTGTGGTCAGGCGCACGGTCCCGGGTCTGTCAGGATGGAGGCATGGGTCAGCCGGTGGAGCGCGAAGGTGAGGCAGCAGCACAGTCCGAACTCCCGCCGGGGCAGCGCATCCAGCGCGGGTGGCCCGTCACGCACTACGGCCCGGTGCCCAAGTTCCGTCCCGAGCGCTGGGACTTCCGGGTCTTCGGTGCCACGGCCGACGGCGAGAAGCACAGCTGGACCCATGAGGAGTTCACGGCCCTGCCGTACACCAGCCTCGTCGCCGACCTGCACTGCGTGACGAAGTTCAGCATGCTCGGCGCCGAGTGGGGCGGTATCCCGGCGCGCACGATCCTCCAGATCGCCCCGCCCGCGCCCGCCGTCACCCATGTCATGGTGTGGGCCGAGTACGGCTTCAGCTCCAACCTGCGGCTGGCCGACTTCGCCTCCGAGCGCTCCATCTTCGCCACCCACCGGGACGGCGAGCTGCTGACCGCCGAGCACGGCTTCCCGCTGCGGCTGGTCGTCCCCCATCTGTACGCCTGGAAAGGGCCCAAGTGGGTCCGTGGCGTGGAGTACATGACCGCCGACCGGCGCGGCTTCTGGGAGGAGCGCGGCTACCACAACATCGGCGACCCGTGGCGCGAGCAGCGCTACTCCTACCAGGAGGAGCCCGGGGACGGCCCCGGGCTCTGACTCCTGGCGCGGACGCCTCTCAGTGGTACCGATGCACCACCGCGTGCCCACGGCCGCGGCCGATCATCCACTTGTTCACCGGAGTGGTGAGGACGAAGGCGACGGCCAGCGCGATCGCCAGCACCCACCAGAACAGCGGGTCGCCGAGCCCGGCGTCCATCGCGCCCGGCCACAGCGCGATCACGCCGTTGTCGACCAGCTCCATCACCGCGATGGACAGGGTGTCGGCGGCCAGTGCGACCTTCACGGCGGCGCCCAGTCCGAGACCGGCCCTGAGGACGCCGCGCAGGGTGAGCGCGTAGCCGAAGAAGAAGGCCAGGGCGATCGCCAGGGCCAGGGTCGGCACGGCGCCCCAGCCGAGCGCGGTGCCGACCACCATGCCCAGCACCTCGCCGATGGCGCAGCCGGTGAGGCAGTGCAGGGTGGCCCGGACCGCGGTCTCCCAGCCACCGCCGGCGGTCATGCCCGCATGGTGGTGATGAACGTGTGACGCGTGTGCTTCGTGTTCCATGACGCCCCCTGACGCGCGGTTCCGTCTCTCGCTCCACCGGAACCACATACCCCCTGGGGGTATTCCCGTCCGCGTCAGCCGTCACGGAGTTTCTTCAGCCGCTCCACGTCCGCCACGTGCCCCTCCTTGCCGCCGGGGGTCTCGATGATCAGCGGAACGCCCGCGGTCGCCGGGTGGGTCATCAGCGCGCGGAACGGGTCCTCGCCGATGTGCCCCGCGCCGATGTTCTCGTGCCGGTCCTTGTGGGCGCCGACGACGTCCTTGGAGTCGTTGGCGTGGATCAGCTTCAGGCGGCCCTCGCCGACCGTGTCCACCAGCAGGTCCAGCGTCTGGTGCATCCCGGAGGGGCCGGTGAGATCGTGGCCGGCCGCGTAGATGTGGCAGGTGTCCAGGCAGACTCCCAGCTTCGGATGGGCGTCCAGAGCCTCGAAGTACGGCCCGAAGTCCCAGGTCCGCGAGCACAGCGAGGAGCCCTGACCCGCGGTGGACTCCAGCAGCAGGAACGGGTCGTCGTCGTGGGTCAGCTCGTCCAGCAGCGGCAGCAGGTGCTCGCGGACCTGCTTCAGGGCCACCGAGCGGTCCCGGCCGCCGGTCGCGCTGCCCGTGTGCACCACCACGCCGAGCGCCCCGATCTCCCGGCCGCGCCGCAGCGAGTGCCGCAGCGACTCCACGGACCTCTCGACGGTCGCCTCGGTGTGCGAGCCGAAGTTGATCAGGTACGGGGCGTGCACGTACGCCGGTATCGACTCAGCGGCGCAGGCCGCGCGGAACTCCTCGTCCTGGCGCGGATTGCCGGGCGGGGTCGCCCAGCCCCGGGGGTTGGCGACGAACACCTGGACCGTCTCGGCGCTCAGGTCACGGGCGTAGGCGAGGCCGACGGAGCTGAGGCCGCCCGCCACCGGGACATGACCGCCGACGGGGTTGCGCGAGGGGCCGGGGAGGGTGGTGCGGGAGGGGCGGGGGGGGGGGGGGCCGGACTGCTGACTTCTCACCGGTCCAGGGTGTCATGCGGCGGGAACGGCCCGGTCACCCGGCCGCCCCGCCGCCCGATCGTCGCCCTCAGCGGATCGTGATGGTGATCGTCGACCCCTTCGGTGCCTTGTCGCCGCCCTTCACGGACTGCTTCTTGACCGTGTCGCCGAACAGGCCGAGCAGCCCGCGGTCCTCGTCGACCTCGAAGCCGGCGGCCTCCAGCCGGTCCTTGGCGTCGTCGACGCTCTCGCCGACCACGTCCGGAACCTCGATCATCTCCGGGCCCTTGGAGAGGGTCAGCGTGACGGTGTCGCCCTCGGCCGCCTGCGAACCCTCACCCGGCGACTGCCGGGCGACCTGGCCCGCGTCGAACTCGGAGTTGACCCGGGCGGGGGCGATCTTCACCTTCAGGCCGGCCTCCTGCAGCTCGGCCCGCGCGTCCTCCACGCTCTCCCCGGTGACGTCCGGGATGTCGACCGGGCTGCCCTTGCTGACCGTGAGCGCGACCGCGGAGCCCGAGCGGACCGTGGAGCCGTCGCCGGGGGAGGAGGAGATCACGGAGCCGCGTGCCACCGCGTCGTCGAACTCGCGCGTCACCATGCCCGGCTCCAGGCCGCGGTCCTTCAGCGCGGCCCGCGCCTCGGCGAGCGGCCGGTCCCGCAGGTCCGGCACCTTCACGGTCTTGGGGCCGAGGGAGACGACCAGGTCCACGGCGTCGTTCTGCCGGATACGGGCGCCCGGCTTCGGGTCCGTGCCGACGACGGTCCCGCGGTCGAAGGTGTCGCTGTACGCGCGCCGCACCCGGCCGACGTCGAGCCCGTCCTGCTCCAGACGGTCCCGGGCCTGCGCCTCGGTCTTCGACAGCAGAGGCGGGACCTCGGTGAACTGACCGGAGTTGATGTACCAGATGCCGGCGCCGAGCCCCAGGGCCAGCAGCACCGCGGCCACCACGACCAGCGGGCCGCGCGGCCGGCGCGGGCCCCGCGCGCGGGGCGGCCCGGACGGCGGGGGCGGCGGCATCTCCAGGCGGGTGGTGCGGTGCGCGGGCTCGTCCCCGTCGACGGGCAGCGGCCGGGGCACGGCCAGCCCGCGCGGAATCACGCTCGTGCGGTCGTCGGCGTTGTCGTGCCCGTCGGACAGCGCCTGCGGGGGCATCGCGTCCAGCTGCTCGTCGGTGAGCGCCGTACGCGACACACGGGCCTGCGCGAGCAGGGCCACGGCGTCGTACGGACGGACCTCCGGGGTGCGGGCGGTGGCGGAGGCGACCAGCTCGTCGAGCTCGTAGGCCAGGCCCGGCACCGCCGCGGAGGGCGGCGGCACGTCGTCGTGCAGGTGCTTGTAGAGCACCACGGCGGGGGAGTCCCCGTCGTGCGGCTTCTGACCGGTCAGCATCTCGTACAGGACGACACCGCAGGCGTACACGTCGACACGGGCGTCGGCGGCGCCCGGCTGCTCTATCTGCTCGGGCGCGAGATACGAGACGGTGCCGAGGACGGCCCCGGTGGTGCTGGTCACGGTGTCCACCGAGCGCACCAGGCCGAAGTCGGCGACCTTGACCCGGCCGTCGTCCCCTATCAGGACGTTCTCCGGCTTCATGTCCCGGTGCACGAACCCCGCGCGGTGGGCGGCGCCGAGCGCGGCGAGCACCGGCTCCAGGATGTCGAGCGCGGCCCTGGGCTGGAGCGCCCCGCGCTCGCGCAGGACGTCCCGCAGGGTGCAGCCGGCGATGTACTCCATCGCGAGATAGACGTACGACCCGTCGGTGCCCTGGTCGAAGACCTGCACCACGTTCGGATGGGCCAGCCGGGCGACGGACTTCGCCTCCCGGATGAACCGCTCGACGAACGCCCCGTCCGCCGCCAGCGCGGGATGCATCACCTTGAGCGCGAGCACGCGGTCGAGGCGGGTGTCCAGGGCCCGGTAGACCGTGGCCATCCCGCCGACCGCGATGCGCGCGTCCACGCGATACCGGCCGTCGAGCACCTGCCCGACCAGAGGGTCCTGAAGGGTCGTATCCACGCAGGTGAGTGTACGAGCCGACACCGACACCCCGTCCGGTCCGGCCGGGATCGGGGCGGGACTGCGACCGTCCTGTGACGGACGACTCAGCCTCCGGGCACCTTGATCGAACGTACGTTCAGAAGGCCGGCCGTTCCGGATCGAGCCGTGCCAGGCCGTCCACCGGGGACGACGCCTCGGCGAAGTGCCGCCGGGGGATCCGGCCCGCCCGGCGGGCCAGCCGGCCCGCCTCCACCGCGTGCCGCATCGCGTCGGCCATCAGCACCGGCTCCTGGGCCCGCGTCACCGCCGAGGCGAGCATCACGCCCGCGCAGCCCAGCTCCATCGCGAACGCCGCGTCCGAGGCCGTCCCGGCGCCCGCGTCCAGGATCACCGGCACGCGCGCGTGCTCCACGATCAGCTGGAAGTTGTGCGGATTGCGGATGCCGAGCCCCGAGCCGATGGGAGAGCCCAGCGGCATGACCGCCGCGCACCCGGCGTCCTCCAGTCTCCGCGCCAGCACCGGGTCGTCGTTGGTGTACGGCAGCACCGTGAACCCGTCGTCCACCAGCGTCTCCGCCGCGTCCAGCAGCTCGACCGGATCCGGCAGCAGGGTTCGCTCGTCGGCGATGACCTCCAGCTTGACCAGGTCCGTGCCGAGCGCCTCGCGCGCGAGGCGGGCCGTCAGCACCGCCTCGCCCGCGGTGAAGCACCCCGCGGTGTTCGGCAGCACCCGGACGCCGAGCCGGTCGAGGACGGAGAGGACCGAGCCGTGCACCGAGGGGTCCACCCGCCGCATCGCGACGGTCGTCAGCTCCGTCCCGGACGCCACCAGCGCCCGCTCCAGGACGTCCAGACTGGGCGCCCCGCCCGTGCCCATGATCAGCCGGGAGCCGAGGGACAGGTCCCCGATGACGAGGGGGTCGTCGGCCATGGGTCAGCCTCCTTGCACGGCGGTCAGGACCTCGACGCGGTCGCCCTCGCGCAGCGGCGTCGACGGCCACTGCGCGCGCGGGACGACGGTCTCGTTGAGGGCGGCGGCCACCCCGGAGGGGGCCGCCGTGAGCAGCCGGACGGCGGCGTCGAGCGCCGTACCGGGGGCGACACGCCGCCGCTCCCCGTTGAGCGAGATGTTCATGCCGGCTGCTCCTGGGGGACGGCGGCGAACCGCAGCGGTGTGAAGTCACGGGCGACGTCCGGCAGTTCACCGGTGGTCAGGACGTGCGCCAGGGCGTCCCCGGTGACCGGCGCGAGCAGCACGCCGTTGCGGTGGTGCCCGGTGGCCAGCAGCAGCCCGTCCAGGGCGGTCGGGCCGAGCAGCGGCGCGTTGTCCGGGGAGGCCGGGCGCAGGCCAGCCCGGGTCTCGGTCAGCGGCAGCTCGGTGATGCCGGGCACCAGCTCGTGGGCGTCGCGCAGCAGCTCGTACACGCCGCCCGCGGTCACCGTGGTGTCCCAGCCCTGCTCCTCGCTCGTCGCCCCGACGACCAGCTCCCCGCTCTCGCGCGGCACCAGGTACACCTGGCTGCCCCGCACCATCGCGCGCACCGTCCGGCTCAGGAACGGCGCGAGGCCCCGCGGCACGGTCAGCCGCAGCACCTGCCCCTTCACGGGCCGCACGGGCGGTCGCACGTCGTCCGGGACGCCCGCGAGCCGGCCGCTCAGACTGCCCGCCGCGAGGACCACCCGGTCCGCCCGCAGCGCGGTGCCGTCCGTGGTGGTGACCCCCGTCGCCCGGTCCGCCGTCACGTCCAGGCGCTCCGCCCAGGCCCGGTGGAAGGTCACACCGGCGCGCTCGCACGCCTGCAGCAGCGCCCCGGTGAGTTGCCGGGGGTCGATCTGGTGGTCGCCGTCCACCCGCAGGCCGCCGCGCACCCCGGGCGCGAGCATCGGCTCCAGGCGCCGGCACTCCCGGCCGGTCAGCCACTCCGAGTCCAGCCCGGAACGCGTCTGCAGGGCGTGCAGCTCCCGCAGGTGCGCGCGGTCGTCCGCGTCCAGCGCGACGGCGAGCGTGCCGCACCGGCGGTAGCCGAGGGCGTGCCCGGTGAGGTCGGCGAGCTCGGCCGCGAAGTCCGGGTAGCGGCGGGCCGAGTCGAGGGTGAGACCCAGCAGGGTCTGTTCCCCGTAGTGGAGTTCGGTGACGGCGGCCAGCATCCCGGCCGCCACCTGGGCGGCCCCGCCGCCCGGCTCCGGGTCCACCACGGCCGTGGCGAACCCGCGTTGCGCGGCCCGCCACGCCGTGACCAGGCCGATGATCCCGCCCCCGACGACGAGGACGTCTGCAGTACGTGAGGACATGGGCGTCCAGCCCCTCCCTTCGCCGGCATGACCCGGATCAGGTTCGTACGGTCGGAGGCCGCCAGCCTCCCTCTCAGCCCGGTGCGTCCGGGCTCCCGCGAGTGCTCTACGGTGGCCACCCTAGCCCGCAGCCCCGGACATCGGTAAGGGAGCCTCCCCGCATGGCCCGCTCGCTCGACGGTCTCGTCCTCGCCCCCGTCGCCGACCAGGCGCCGGGACAGGTGGGGACGCGCACCCGGTTCACGTACCACGAGGAGGACGGCGTGGTCTGGGCCCAGTACGCGGGCGGCGACGTCGTGCGCGGGCACCTCGTCGGCACCCGCGACGGCGACCGGCTGGACTTCCGCTACGTGCAGCTCAAGCGGGACGGCACGACCTCCTCGGGCCACTGCGTGTCCACGGTGGGCGAACTCCCCGACGGGCGCGTGCGCCTGACGGAGACCTGGGAGTGGGAGTCGCAGGCGGGCAGCGGCACCAGCGTGGTCGAGCAGGTCCCCGCGCCCTGACCGGCGGTACGGCGGAGAAGGCGCCGGACGTACAACCGTCGGAGATCGGCGAGGGTCTAGTGAGAGAAGGGCCGTTCCCCCGGAAGGTGCCGTCCGTCTCCCGCGTCCCAGCAGAGGATGTCTTCATGCCGATACCCCCGCACAACCGCCGCGCCTCCGGAGCCGTCGTCGCCGCCCTCGGCGCCGCCGGACTGATCGTGCTGTCCGTTGCTCCCGCCGCCCTCGGCGACGAAGCCGTACCCGACCTGGTCCTCGGAGGCGTCGAGCCGGTCCACGGGCTGCGACCGGGGAGCACGTTCGACGTGCCGGCCACCGTGACGAACAAGGGCACCGTGACCGCCGGGAAGGCGTGGGTCTCCTACTCCGTCACCCGGGGGCTCGACCTCGTGGACGTCCCCTCCAACTGCCGTGTGCAGCACGTCAGGTCCTACGACGAGATGCCCGAGTACTGGACCGCGACGTGCGCGTACGACCAGCCGGTGGAGCCGGGCGCCGTCCTCACGCCCGAGAAGCCTCTCCGGGTGAAGGCACTCGACCGCGCGTACAACGACAGGCTGCGGCTGCGCGTCGGGTACGGGGACGCTCCGTCGGACGACGAGAACGGAGAGCCGTCGGTGCCGGGGACCGCACCGGCCGTGAAGCTGGTCGAGGGACCGGCCGGGGGCGCGGGCTCCGCGGCGTACGTCTACGTGCCGGTCACCACCGTCAACACGGCCGACTACCAGGTGACGGGTGCCGCGTTGAGCGGGCGGGTCGGTGACACGGTGACGATGAAGGTGGGGTTCGCCAACGCCGGGCCCGCCTGGCTCCTGGAGGAGGGCGGGGTGCCGGGCGTCCACGTCCTGATCAAGCTTCCCGCCGGAACCTCGGTCGTCAAGCGCGACTACTACTGCCACGACAAGGGCGGGACGTACAACTGCCCCGCGCACCTCGGGATGAACATGCGCGAGGACGCCCGGATGGAGTACACCTTCAAGCTGAGGATCGACAAGCGGATCGCGGGCGCCAAGGGCTCGATCGCGCTGAGCCCCGAGAACCGGTCGTTCGACCCCGACAAGGCCAACGACAAGGCGGACATCACGCTGGACGTGACGGGCGGCGGGTCGGCCGGTTCGACGGGCGGGTCGTCCGGCGGTTCCACTGGTGGCTCGGCCGGCGGGTCGTCGTCGACCGGTGGGGCCGGAGCGACGAACGGCGGCGAGCTGGCGGACACCGGCTCCTCGACATTGCCGACCACGGGCGTGGCCGCCGCGGCGGTGGCCGCGGGCGCGGGCGTGCTCCTCGTCGCGCGACGCGGCCGGGGCCGGAACCCGAGCTGACGACGAGTGTCTATGGTGATCGGGTGAGCGAGCCAACCACCCAGTCGCAGCGGTCCGTGGTCGTCGCCGGGGCCGGCATGGCCGGTGTGCAGACAGCGGTCGCCCTGCGGGAGAAGGGCTTCACCGGGGCGATCACCCTGATCGGCGCCGAGCCCCACCAGCCGTACGACCGCCCGCCCCTGTCCAAGGCCGTGCTGCTCGGCACCGCCGAGGGCTCCGCCTTCGACGTCGACTTCGAGACGCTCGGCGTCGAACTGCGCCTGGGCTGCGAGGTGCTGGGCGTCCGCACCCCCGACCGCGTCCTGGACACCGAGACCGGGCCCGTCCCGTACGACGTGCTGGTCCTCGCCACCGGCGCCGAACCCTTGCGGCTGCCCGGTACCGAGGGCGTCCCCGGCGTGCACCTGCTGCGCACCCTGGACGACGCCGAGCGGCTGCGCCCGGTGCTCGCCCGCCGGCACGACATCGTGGTCGTCGGCGCGGGCTGGATCGGCGCCGAGTTCACCACCGCCGCCCGGGAGGCGGGCTGCGCGGTGACCGTCGTGGAGGTCGCCGAGCGGCCGCTCGCGGGCGCCCTGCCCGCCGAGGTCGCCGCGCCGATGGCCGCCTGGTACGCGGACAGCGGGGCCGTGCTGCGCACCGGCACGCGCGTGGAGCGCGTCGAGCCGGGAGCCGTCGTCCTGGACGACGGCACGCGCGTGCCGGCCGGCGCCGTCGTCGTCGGCATCGGGGCCCGGCCCGCCACCTCCTGGCTCACCGGCTCGGACATCGCGCTCGGCGCGCACGGCGAGGTGCTGGCCGACGACCGGCTGCGCACCTCGGCGCCGGACGTGTACGCGGTCGGCGACTGCGCCTCCTTCCCCTCCGGGCGCTACGGCGAGCGGCTGCTCGTCCACCACTGGGACAACGCCCTCCAGGGGCCCCGCACGGTCGCCGCCGACATCCTCGGCGAGACCACCGCGCGCTACGACCCCGTGCCCTACTTCTGGTCCGAGCAGTTCGGCCGGTTCGTGCAGTACGCGGGACACCATCCGGGCGCCGACACGCTGCTGTGGCGCGGCGACCCGGCGGGCCCCGCCTGGTCGGTGTGCTGGCTGCGCGAAGGACGGCTGGCCGCCCTGCTGGCGGTGGGCCGGCCCCGGGACCTCGCCCAGGGGCGGCGGCTGATCGAGGCGGGCACGCCGCTGGACGCCTCGCTGCTGGCGGACCCCGCGCGGCCCCTGAAGGCGGCGACGGCGTGAGCCTGCCGGACGGCGGCGGCGCCCGGCCGGACCGGCCTGACTTCCGACTGTCGGTGCCAGATGGCAGGCTTGTTCCCGTGACCGAGATTGACGCAAAGATCGATGCTCTCGTCCCCGCCTGGCTCACCCTTCCCGACATCGCCGAGATGCTCGGCGTCGAGGTGACCCGTGTCCGGCAGCTGGTCAAGGAGGGCCAGCTCATCGCCGTACGCCGGGGTGAGAACCGCGCGCTGCACGTCCCCGCCGCCTTCATCGACGGGGACAAGGTCGTCAAGGGCCTGTCCGGGACCTTGACGCTCCTGCGGGACGACGGCTTCACGGACGAAGAGATGCTGGAGTGGCTCTTCACTCCCGACCCCTCCCTGCCCGGCACGCCCGCGCAGGCCCTCAGCGAGAACCGCGGCACGGAGGTGAAGCGCCGCGCCCAGGCGCTCGCCGTCTGACCGACCCGCACCCGGCCCTGCGGCCGGTCCCGGGCCGCGGCAGACACGCGGCCCGGGACCGGCCGGTGGGTGCATCCGGGGCGCGGCCTTCGCATCGCGCGCTCCGTGGTGCACCCGTGCCCTAGGGGGGTGTCTTGCCGATCAGGCCGGGCTCCCCCTGGATCGGACCTCGGCGAGGGCTCCCAGGTACCGTGCCAGCGTCCGGCACCCGTCCGGAACCCGGCACCACCGACCCCAGGGGGCTCCGCATGTCCGACACCGCCCGCACGCGACTCGCCGACGCGCGGCTGTACCTGTGCACCGACGCCCGCAGGCGCCAGGGCGATCTCGCGGAGTTCCTGGACGCCGTGCTCGCCGGTGGCGTCGACATCGTGCAGCTGCGCGACAAGGGCATGGAGGCCGCCGAGGAGCTGGAGCACCTGCGCGTCCTCGCCGAGGCGTGCGCCCGGCACGGCAAGCTCATCGCGGTCAACGACCGCGCCGACGTGGCCCATGCGGCCGGCTCCGACGTGCTGCACCTCGGACAGGGCGACCTGCCCGTCCCGGCCGCCCGGGCGATCCTCGGCCCCGGCGTCCTGATCGGCCGCTCCACGCACACCGAGGCGGAGGCCACCGCGGCGGCCGTCGAGGAGGGCGTCGACTACTTCTGCACCGGCCCCTGCTGGTCCACCCCGACCAAGCCCGGCCGGCCCGCGCCCGGTCTCGGCCTGGTCCGCCACACCGCCGCCCTCGGCACCGAGCGCCCCTGGTTCGCCATCGGCGGCATCGACCTCGGCAATCTCGACCAGGTGCTGGAGGCCGGAGCCCGCCGGGTGGTCGTCGTCCGGGCCCTCACGGAGGCGGACGACCCCGGCGCCGCCGCGGCCGAGTTCGCGAAGCGGCTGCGGCAGGACTGAACCGGACCGTCTCATCCGGCCGTGTCATCCGGCCGTCTCCTTCGGTCCGTTTCATCCGGCTGTCTCATTTTCGGCGAGGAGCCGTCTCGGATGGTGGGCGCCCAGGGATCTTGAGTGGTGTGCGAGGGCGGTCATCGGCCCCGATCTGTCCAAGGGGTGGACACGGGCCTGACAAATCGGGCAAATGTCCGGCGTCCGGTTGGGGGACCGGGTACCCCTGGTTAACCTGCGAGTATGGCCCTCGGCACCGCATCCATCAGGTCGGACCACGCTCGTACCGTGCGCGAGATGCTCGCGACCGGCAAGACGACGTATTCCTTCGAGTTCTACGCCCCCAAGACCCCGAAGGGCGAGCGGAACCTGTGGAACGCGCTGCGCAGGGTCGAGGCCGTCCGGCCCGACTTCGTCTCGGTGACGTACGGCGCCGGGGGCTCCACGCGCGCCGGCACCGTCAAAGCGACCGAGGCCATCGCCTCGGACACCACCCTCACGCCGATCGCCCACCTCACCGCCGTAGACCACTCGGTGGCCGACCTGCGGAACATCATCGGCCAGTACGCCGACGCCGGGATCCGCAACATGCTGGCCCTGCGCGGCGACCCGCCCGGCGACCCGCTGGGCGACTGGGTGGCGCACCCCCGCGGCCTCACCTACGCCGCCGAACTCGTCGAGCTGATCAAGGCGTCGGGGGACTTCTGCGTCGGCGTCGCCGCCTTCCCGGCGATGCACCCGCGCTCCGCCGACCGGGACACCGACGTCCGGCACTTCGTCGACAAGTGCCGGGCCGGAGCCGACTACGCGATCACGCAGATGTTCTTCGATCCGGAGGACTACCTGCGCCTGCGCGACCGGGTCGCCGCCGCCGGCTGCGACACCCCGATCATCCCGGAGATCATGCCCATCGCCGGCGTCCGGACGCTGGAACGCATCCCCTCGCTCACCAATGCGGCGTTCCCGGACGCCCTGAGAGAGCGGATCCTCACAGCGAAGGACGATCCCGCGGCGGTACGCTCCATCGGTATCGAGTTCGCCACCGAGTTCTGCGCACGGCTTCTGGCCGAGGGAGTGCCCGGACTGCACTTCATCACGCTCAACAACTCCACGGCGACACTGGAAATCCACGAGAACCTGGGCCTGCACCACCCACCGCAGGCCTAGACCGGTCGTCCTGATATACGTCACACTGCGTAGGCGGCCACTGGGAGAGGGGCGTACATGGGCTTGACGGTCCTCTACATCGCGTTCGGCGTCGTCGCGCTGTGGCTGCTCGGCGAGGTGCTGTTGCAGTACAAGGCGCGGCTGCGCTGGCGGCTGGTCGCCTTCGTCGGCTTCCTCGGAGTCGTCCTCGGCGTGCTCACGCGATCCGTGGTCATCATCGGAGTGGGCGCCTCGGCCTTCGCCATCGGGCAGACCTACGTCACGCTGTCGTTCCGCCGCGGCTTCTCCGCCGGCTGGGCGGTCTCCGCGCCGGCCCTCGGCCCGCTGGGGTCCAAGCGCCGCCGCGACGAGGACGACGACCGGCAGGAGCCGACCCTGGAGGTCTCCGACCTGGAGGCGGGCGACGGCTACGCGGACGACAGCGCCGACTACGGCCGCGACCGGGCCGGTTACGGCACCGACGACTACGACCGCGACGACGTCTTCACGCCCGCGCGCGGCGGCCGGGAGACGGCCGCCGAGTCGACCGCCGTCTACGAGCCGCAGCCGATGCCGGAGGACACCGGCTCCTACGGCGTGTACAGCGACGCCGCCTACGCGGCCGCCCAGCAGGGCTACGCCGACGCGGGGCAGTCCCAGGAGCAGTACGCCACCGCCGACCAGAGCTACGGGTACGACGGCTACGCCGGGTACGACCAGCAGCAGCAGTACGGCTACGACGCGAACGGCCAGCAGCAGTACGCCGCCTACTCCGACCCGTACATCGGCACGCAGACCTACGGCGGCGCCTCCTACGACGCCTACGGGCAGCAGCAGTACGGCCAGCAGTCCTACGGGCAGGACGCGTACGCCACCGGCACCTACCCCGAGGGCACCCCGCCCGGCGGTGTCTGGGTGCCGCAGCAGCGCACCGACGAGTACGGCGCCGAGCTCCCGCCCGAGCAGCAGTACCCGTACCAGGACAACGGGCAGCAGCAGGGCCCCGGTTACGACGAGCAGTACCGTTTCTGACGGGTCCGCGGGCCAGGGCTCACCGAGAGCCCTGGAACCCCGGTCCCTCCACGATCAGCCCGGCCACCAGCGCGCCGGACATCCCCGCGTGCGGTAGCCCGCCGCCGGGGTGCGACCAGCCGCCGACCGTGAACAGCCCTTCCAGGCCCGTGCTGTTGGCCGCGTGCAGCATCCGCCCGTCCGCCGCGGCCAGCGCCGGGGCCGGAACGGCACCGCCCTCCGCGCCCGTCGCCTCCGCGACGTCGGCCGGGGTCAGGACCTCGCGCCACAGCAGACGCTCCCGCAGATCCGGCACCGCCCGCTCGGCCGCCGTCACCAGGTCGTCCGCACGCCGGGCCGTCTCCTCGGCGGAAGCGCCGCCGGCCGGCACCGTCGCCACGAGCGTGACCGCCTCATGACCGGCGTCCGGGACCAGGGACGGGTCGTCGGGCCGCAGCACCGTGACCGTGGGGCTCGCCGCCATGCCCGCGGTGGGCCCGAACAGGGCGTCCAGCTCGGCGTCCCGGTCCTCGGCGTGCACCACCGTGCGGTGCGCCGTGCCCTCCGGGCGGCCGCCGCGCAGAGCCAGCAGCACCGTCAGCCGGCTCGGGGCCCGCCGCCTCGGCGGGACCTCGCCCTCGCCGCCGCGAACCGCCGTGCCCCGCACCAGCCGGTCCAGCACGCCGGGCGCGACCCCGCACACCACGAAGTCCGCCTCCACCGCCGTCCCGTCGGCCAGCTCCAGCCCCGACGTCCGGCCGTCCTCCTCCAGGACCGCCGCGACCTCCGCGCCGAAGTGGAAGGCGACCCGGCGGGCCAGGCACCGCTCGTACACGGCCCGCGCCAACTCCCGCATGCCGCCGCGCACATACCAGGTCCCGAAGGCGTGCTCCATGTACGGCAGCACCGCCGCGTTCGCCGGGGCCTCGCGGGGATCGAGGCCGTACACGAGCGCGTGGCTCTCCAGGAGGGCGGTGAGCCGGGGGTCGCGCAGCTCCCAGGCGCCGACCTCGGCGAGGGTGCCGGCGCGGCGGGTGCGCAGCAGCCGCTTGTGGGGCACCGACGGGTAGGGCTCACGCTCGGCCAGGACCTGCCAGTTGGGCCACAGGGGCTCCTCCAGCAGAGGTCTGCGGGTGCGGTCCCAGGTCTCGCGGGCGCGGACCAGGAAGTCGCCCCAGCGGCGCCCCGCCCCGGCGCCCAGAGCCTCGTCCAGGGCCGAGACGACGCCCGCGCGTGAGGCGTTCGGCAGGGCGGCCCCGGAGCCGTCCGCGAAGAGGTGCCGCGCGGAGGGGTCGACCTGGACCAGCCCGACGCACTCCTCCAGGGGCTCCTTGCCGGTCTTGACGAACAGGTCGCGGTACACGGCGGGCAGCGGGAGCAGGCCGGGGCCCGTGTCGAAGGCGAAGCCGTCGCGCTCGAAGCGGCGCACCGCTCCGCCGTACGTCTCCGTGCGCTCGTACACCGCCACCCGGTGGCCCGCGACGGCCAGCCGGGCCGCCGCCGCCAGGGCGCCCATCCCGGCGCCGATCACCGCAATCCGTGCCATGGAGGGGACCTTATCGGCCGCCGCCGACAACCGGACCGCCGGGCTCCGTCGCAGCTCAGCCGGGGCGCTGGGTCACCGCGGGGCGGGCGAGCCGCTTCTCGGCGCGCCGCTCGGCCCGGCGCCGCCGGAAGCGGCGGATGCGCGAGATGAGGAAGTACAGCAGCAGCACCCCGGCCAGCAGCAGTGCGCCCGTGATGACGGCCGCCGCGACGGGGTGGAAGATCGCGAAGGTGATGAGCGCGGCGACCCCGAGGTCCTCGGCGAGGCTCACCACGATGTTGCTGAAGGGCTCCGGGGAGCTGTTGACCGCCATCCGCGTCCCGGCCTTCACCAGATGGCTGACCAGGGCCGTGGAACCGCCGAGCGCGCCCGCCGCGAGCTCCGGCACCGATCCGCTCTGACCGGCGAGCAGCGCGGCGACGACCGCGCCGGCCACCGGGCGGATCACGGTGTGCGCCGTGTCCCAGGCCGAGTCCACGTACGGGATCTTGTCGGCGACGGCCTCGCACAGGAAGAGCACACCGGCCACGATCAGGACGTCAGGCCGCTGCAGGGCCTCGGGGACGTCGTCGCTCAGTCCGGTCGCGCCGAATATGCCGAGGAGCAGCACCACCGCGTACGCGTTGACGCCGCTGGCCCAGCCGCTCGTGAACACCAGGGGGAGTACGGACACGCAGGGGATCGTAGCCAGTGGGCGACGTCAGGTCATGGGGCCCGGCACGCAGCCCTGAGTACCCGTACCTAGGCGGCGAGTTGAGTACGCGCGCGGATGGGGCGCGACCTGCCCGGACGGGAGAGTGGAGGCACGGAGAAGGGGATCGGCTCCGGCACCGGCGACACGGGGCGCCGGAACGGAGCGGCCCCGGATCCGCTCCTTCCGCCGGCCCGGCGTCGGCGGGAGCGAGACCGGGGGACCCGGGGGACGGACCGAACGGGGGTCCAGGGGGGAACGGGGGAACGGGGGAGCACGGGGGTGCACGAGGAGGCGCCGGTCCGGTGACGGCCCGCGGGGGACGCGGCCGTCACGGACCGGCGCCTTCGTGTGTCCGTTGCCCGGATCGGGCGTCAGCGGCGACCGCTCACCCTGCCCTGCAGCAGCCGGGACAGCGCCGCGTGGACGTCGTCCAGGGAGCGCTCCGGCTGGAACGACTTCCAGTCCAGCGCGGCCACCAGCACCATGCCGACCAGGGCGGCGGCGGTCAGCGGGACGTCGATCTCGTCGCTGAACTCACCGCCCTCCACGCCTTCGCGCAGCACGCCCTCGACGACCGCCACGGCCTGCTGCCGGACCACCATCAGCGTGGACTGCCAGGCGCGGTTGGTCCGCCACAGCTCGGCGACGTAGAGCTGGGTGAACGACGGGTAGCGGTCGATGAAGACCAGTCCCGCGCGGATCATCGCGTCGAGCGCGTCCACCCTGCTCCCGCCCGCGCGGGCGGTCGTCTCGGCCGCGTCCCGCAGGGAGGCCGTGAGGAGCCCGACCCCGTGCCGCAGCAACTCCTCGAAGAGGACCGACTTGCTGGCGAAGTTGTAGTAGACGGTGCCCTTCGCCACCCCGGCACGCTCGGCGATCTCGTCCACGGTGGTGGCGGAGAAGCCTTGTTCGGCGATGAGCGTGACGGCCGCCTCGTAGAGCTTCTGCCGGGTGGCCTCACGGCGCGTGCTGCCGCCCGACGCGGCGCTGCTGCTTTCCATGGCCCCGATTGTCCCGCGCCCGCTCACAGGCTCAGCTCCGGGTGCAGCCGGTCGAGCGTCCACACCTGCCGGCGGCGGGCCGCCAGCGCGGTCAGCGCCAGGGCGCCGACCGTGAACGCGGCCAGGACCAGGCTTCCGGTCCACACCGGCTGCAGTCCGCCGCCCGTGATGAGCCGGCGCAGCGCCTCGACGACGTAGGTCATCGGCAGGAACGGGTGCAGGGCGTTGAAGAAGCCCGGGCTGGTCTGCACCGGGTAGGTGCCGCCCGCGGACGTCAGCTGGAGCATCAGCAGCGCGAGGACGAGGATCCGTCCGGCCGCGCCGAAGCGGGCGTTCAGCCACTGCACGATCGCCGCGAAGCACGCCGTCACCAGGAAGAGGAAGCCCACCGTCCCGGCGGCCCGCGCCATCTGGAGCCCGATCGCCCAGTGGAGCACCGCCATCAGCGCCGCGGTCTGCAGCACCCCGAGGGCGACCACGGGCAGCCAGCCCGCCAGCGCGATCCGCCACGCCGAGGCGCCCGCGGCGAGCGCGCGCCGGTTCATCGGCGCGATCAGCATGTACGCCACCATCGCGCCCACCCACAGGGACAGCGGGATGAAGTACGGGGCGAAGCCGGTGCCGTAGTTGGGCGCCTTGTGCAGGTCCCGGGAGACGAGCTGGACCGGGTCGGCCATCACCTCGGTGCGCTGGTCGCGGTCCTTCTTGTCGTAGTCGGGGATCTTCCCGGCGCCCTCGTGCAGGCCGTTCGAGAGCTTGCCGGAGCCGTCGGCCAGCTTGTACATGCCGCCGCTCAGGTCGTACGCGCCCGACTTCAGCCGGCCCACGCCGGTGTCCAGGTCCTTGGCGCCGGACTTCGCCGTGCCCAGCCCGGTGTGCAGCTTCTTGGCGCCGGCGGCGACCTTCGCGGCCCCGTCGTTCAGCTTGTTGATGCGGCCGACGGCGTCGTCGAGGTCCTCCGAGAGGTGGGGCGCGCGCTCGGCGAGGGCGTCGGCCTGCTTCTGGAGCGTGGCGAGGTTCTTGTCGAGCTTCTTCAGATCGCCGTGCTGGTCGGCGATCAGCGTGTTCAGGTCGTCGGCGATCGTCGCCACGTCCGCCGCCGACTGCCTGGCCTTCTTCAGGTCGGCGCAGGCCGGATCGGGCAGGACGGCGTCCTCGCAGCGCGCCCGGTAGACGGTGTCCAGCACCCCGGAGGCGGCGTGCGCGCCCTTGGCGGCACCCGGGGCGCGCTCGACGAGGTCGTCCAGGTTGTCGCGCAGGGCGCCCGAGGTGTCGGAGACCAGCCGGGCGGTGTCGCCGATGGTCTTCTCGTTGTCCGCCAGGAACGGGCCGACCTTCTTGTCGACGGCGTTGACCTTGTCGGCCAGCGTCCGGGTGCCGGCGGCGACCCGCCGCGAGCCGTTCTCCAGGTCCCCCGCGCCCTTGTCGAGCCTCGTCAGCCCCGACGACAGCTTGCCGCTGCCGTCCTTGGCGTCCTTGAGGCCCTTGGCGAGGTCCTTGGAGCCCTTCTCGGCCTTGCCGATGCCGCCTTCCAGCTTGTCGGCGCCGTTCGCGGCCTTCACGGTCTCGCCGTGGATGTCGGAGAACGACACGAAGATCCGGTCCAGGAACGACCGGGACGCCTTGGTGGACGCCGCGTCGCGCACCTCGCTGAACACGGTCCGCGAGATCTGCCCGACGATGTAGTTGTTGGCGTCGTTCGTGCGTACCTGCAGGGCGCCCGTCTCCGGGCTCTTGCCCGCGCTGGAGGCGATCCGCTCGCTGAAGTCGGACGGCATGGTCAGCGACAGGTAGTACGTGCCGTCCTCGACACCCTTCTCGGCCTCGGTGGCGCTCACCTCGCGCCAGTCGAAGGTGTCGCTCTCGTGCAGCCCCTCGGTGATGTCGTCGCCCGCCGTGAGCTTCTTCCCGCTCACGGTCGCCCCCTTGTCCTCGTTCACCAGGGCGACGGGGATGCGGTCGAGGCGGCCGTACGGATCCCAGAAGGACCACAGGTACAGCGCGCCGTACAGCAGGGGCAGCACCAGCAGGGCGACCAGCGCGGCACGGGGGAGCTTCCCCCGGCCGAAGCGCCGCAGCTCAAGCGCGGCCAGCCTCGGCGAGCGCATCGGCGGCCTCCTTCCCGTCGGTCTTGTCGTCGTCCTGTCCCTCGGCCTCGTCCGCGGGCGCGGTGGACACCCGCACCGTGCCGTCCGGGGCCTCGCTGCACACCGCCAGGACCGTGGTCCCGGACTCCGCGATCGACTTCAGCAGCGCCCACACCTCGGCACGTTCGGCGTCCGAGAGCTTCAGGTCGGTGTCGTCGACGCCGAGCACGCGCGGGCGCGCGAGGAGCGCGAGCGCCAGGGACAGCCGCAGCGCCTCGGCACGCTCCAGATCGCGCACGGCGGTGCGCGGGCCCTTGGGCAGGGACTCCAGGTCCAGGCCCGCCGCCGTCAGGGCGGCCTCGATCCGCTGCCGTCGCGCCTCGCGTCCCTCCTGGCGCGGGCGCAGCAGCGCGCGCAGCGAGTCGCCGAACCGCCGCTGGAGCAGCGCGCGCTCCCGCAGGTGCTCGGCGACGGTCAGGGCCGGGTCGAGGTCGGTCACCCCGGGCACATGGGCCAGGGCGCTGACGCGCCGCACCGCCGCCATCCGCCGGGGCAGCTCCGTCCCGTCGACCGCCGCCGTGCCCTCGGTGGGTTTCATCCGCCCCGTGAGGGCCAGCAGAAGACAGGTACGGCCGCTGCCGGACGGCCCCTCGATCGTGATCAGCGAACCGGGCCCGGCCTCGAAGGAGACCGCGCGGAACGCCCACCCGCGCGGTCCCCGAAGCCCGAGATTCCGGGCCGTGACGCCGTCGGCTGTCACGGTTCCCCCCATCCCCGCCCCCTCATTTGTTTGAACTGACTGGTCAGTGCAAAAGGTAGCCCGAACTTGCGAGCGAGGCAAAACCGCAGGTCGGAACGGATTGTCAGTGCCGTACCCCACGATGGGCACATACGGCAACCCGTATCGGGGCATGCCGTCACACAGACGACAGGAGGTTCGTCATGGCCAGCTCGCACGCAGCCGCCGCCCGCCGGCGCCGCGCCACCGGCCCTGCCCCCTCGCTGACCGGCCCCGCCGGCGACGTCCACCCCGTGCTCCGCAGGGCCACGGCCCCGCCCGCCGCCCTCGACCTGCTCGCCCAGGCCCGCGCCGGGCTGGACGAGGCCACCGTCCTCGAGACCCCGAACGAGCGCTACGCCACGGCCCACCTGGCCGCCCTGCGCGTCGCCGCCGCCGTGCTCGCCGCACGCGGCCGCCCGGAGCCCACGCCCAGGCGCCGGGCCAGGATCCGGAGCGCCTGGGAAGTGCTCCCCGAGATAGCGCCCGAACTCGCCGAGTGGAGCGCGCTGTTCGCCTCCGGTGCCGAGCGCCGCGCCCGCGCCGAGGCCGGCATCCGGGGCGCGGCCGGCCGCCGGGACGCCGACGACCTCATCCGCGACGTGGCGATGTTCCTGCGCCTCGTCGAGCGGATGCTGGTGCTCCAGCCGGTCCTGCCCCAGCCCCGCCAGGACGCCGAGGCCGACCCGGCCGGCCCCCCACGCTCCGCGGAGATGCCGGACGCGGGCTGAGCCCGCGGACCCCCGCCCGCGGCAGCCCTCCGGGAGGTACGGCCGCCCTGGCCGGCGGGGAGGTGGGTGAGGGAGTCCGGTGGGCGGGACGCCCGGGCCCGCCCGGCACCGCGATGGCCGCCCGGCGCCCGGGAGGCAATAGGGTGGGAGGAGCCTGCAGCCTCCCCGCGCCCGTCATCCGGCCCGGTGAGGCAGACCGTTCGCTCCGCCGTGCAGACGGCGGTCCCGCGCCGAGGAGTCAATCGCCGTGTCGGACCCGATGCGCCCGCCCGTCTCCGCCCAGCACCCCCAGGGGACACCGCGCTCCGGCCCCTCCCGGCCCCGCTCCGGCCTGCGCACCGCCGTGGTCTGGGAGGTCCTCCAGGAGGCCCTGGACCGCCGGGTCAAGGCCACCGGCCGCCCCGCGCTGGACGTCCTGGACACCGGGGGCGGCAGCGGCAACTTCGCGGTGCCCCTGGCCCGCCTGGGGCACCGCGTCACCGTCGTCGACCCCAGCCCCAACGCGCTCTTCGCCCTGGAGCGGCGCGCCGCCGAGGCCGACGTGGCCGACCGCGTGCAGGGCGTCCAGGGCGACGCCCACGGCCTGTTCGACGTGGCCGAGCGCGGCGCGTACGACGTCGTGCTGTGTCACGGCGTGCTCGAGTACGTCGACGACCCCGCCGAGGGCCTGCGCAACGCGGTGGCCGCGCTGCGCACCGAGGGCGTGCTCAGTCTGCTCGCCGCGGGACTCGGCGGCGCGGTGCTGTCCCGGGCACTCGCCGGCCACTTCACGGAGGCCAAGCGGGCCCTGGAGGACCCCGACGGCCGCTGGGGCCAGGGCGACCCGGTGCCCCGGCGCTTCACCGCGGAGCAGCTCACAGGACTCGTCGAGGGCGCGGGCCTGCGGGTCGGCGCCGTGCACGGGGTGCGGGTCTTCGCCGACCTCGTACCGGGCGTGCTCGTGGACACCGAGCCCGGTGCGCTGGAGGCGCTGCTGAAGCTGGAGGAGGCGGCGGCCGAGCTGCCCGCGTTCCACTCGGTGGCCACCCAGCTCCATGTGCTCGGCGAGACGCCGGAGACGGCCGGGGCCTGAGCGGAAGCCGCGTTCACCCCGCCGGGCATGCCTTGATCAGGGACTTGGCCGCACATGGAGTACGCCACAGGCCCCCCGTCCGGGCGTCCGGCGCCGTATGATCGAGGGAGACCGTTCCGGCATGACGGGTCGGCCGCTGGGGAAAGTAGATCTCAGCGAGCCGGGGCGCCATGCCGGGGCCCGGTTGGCCAATTGGCGTAGAGGGGCGGGTTTCACGGGGGCGATTCCCTGCCTATCCTGAAGGGACCCCCCGGGTCGCCCCGGCGACTGCACGATGAGGAGGACTCCGTGCCGCTCTCGGAGCACGAGCAGCGCATGCTCGAGCAGATGGAGCGAGCGCTGTACGCCGAAGATCCGAAGTTCGCGACAGCGCTTGAGGGAAGCGGGCTGCGCACGTACACCCGGCGACGGGTCTACCAGGCGGTCGCGGGCTTCCTCGTAGGTATCGCGCTCCTCATGGCTGGAATGGTCGCCAAGCAGGTGTGGCTCAGTGTGGTGGGCTTCCTGGTGATGCTTGGCTGTGCGGTCCTCGCCGTGACCGGCTGGCGCAAGGCCCCCAAGCCGGGCGAGCAGCCCGCGGGCGGCCCGCACGCGGCCCGGCCCGCCCGGCAGAGGCGCTCCATGATGGACAGGATCGAGCAGCGCTGGCAGCGCCGCCGAGACGAGCAGGGCGGCCACTAGCCGCGGCTCCCGTGACGACGTCAGGGGGTGACCACCGGACGGTGGTCACCCCCTGACGCATGTCCTCAGAGGCCCGGGCTCTTCCGAAGAGCAGGGCTGCCCCCAAGGGCAGGGCTTGGCCGGAGACCAATGCTCTTCCGGAGACCAGGGCTCTTCCGGGGGCCAGGGCCTTTCTCCAGGCGTCCAGGGCACGCAGCCCGCGCGATGCCGGGGGCGCCGGGCTGCCCGCCTCGCGGTCACCCGGCGCCGTACTCCCGGCTCAGCCGGCCGTCACCCCCGCTGACCAGGCGACGACGGGCGGCGCCAGGTCGGCCGGGCTGCCGCCGCGCGCTGCTTCACCGCGGCCCAGCGCTCCGACAGGGCCCACACCACCCGCACGGTCGAACGCGGCGCGAGCAACGCCCGCACCCGGGTCGGCCGGCTCACCTTCGACGCCAGATCGGCGCGCACCCGGCGGACCTCCTCCGCCAGACCGGCCACCGGGCGGGGACTCGGTGCGTAGAGGACCTGCTCCACGGCGTCCGCGATGCGGTGGACGGACTCCGCCGCCGGAGGATCGAGCCGGCCGAGCCGGACGATCCGGTCCGCCGTCCTGCGCGGTGTCCGGCTGTCGTCCGGGGCTATCCCGAAGTCCCACGCCGTGTCGGTCAGTTCCTGCCAGACCGCCAGGGTGTGCAGGGCCGACTCCTCGTCCGAGCGGCCGTGCCCGCCGAGCCGGGCCGCCCGGGTCCGCAGCCGCCACAGCGCCGGCGACAGCGGGATCAGCAGGGCCAGCAGCCCGCCGAGCGCCCAGGCCAGCGCCACGTACCAGCGGGGGCCGTCGTCGTCCGAACCCAGGGCCAGTGCCGGGGACTCGCTCGCGCACAGCTCCGGGCGCCGGCCCGCGCAGCTGTCGCTCTCCGACGCGGACGCGGAGGGCGCCTCGCTCGCCGACTGCGAGGGGCGCGCCTCGTCCGGCTGCGCGCTGCTGGACGTGTCCGGCTGGGTGTACGACGGCACCGAACCACGGGTCGGCGTCGGCTCGAAACGGGTCCAGCCCACACCCTCGAAGTACAGCTCGGGCCACGCGTGCGCGTCCCGCAGCCCGACCGACACCGTGCCGTCGCCCTGCGGGGTGCCGGGCGCGAAGCCCACCGCGACCCGGGCCGGGATGTCCAGCGAGCGGGCCATCGCCGCCATCGCGAAGGAGAAGTGGACGCAGAAGCCCTCCTTGTCCTTCAGGAAGCGGGCGATCGCCCCCGGGCCGCTGCCCACCTTGACGTCGGTGTCGTACTGGAAGCCGCCGGTCAGCGAGAAGTAGTCCTGGAGCTTGACCGCCTGGTCGTACCGGCTCGTCGCGCCGTCGGTGACCTCGCGCGCGGTGCGGGCGACCACGTCCGGCAGCGAGTCGGGCAGCTGCGTGAACTCGCGCCGCAGCGCGGTCGGCGCCTCGGGCGCCTCCGCCAGCTGCTTGGCCGTCGGGCGCACGTCCAGGGAACGCACGCTGTAGGTGACGCCGCGCGTGGTCTGCCGGCGGTCGCCGACGACCGTCATGCCGAGCGGCTCGTACCGCCAGTCGCCGGGGATCTGCACCCCGCTCGGCGGGTACGGCATCGGCAGCCAGTTCTGCGCGTACCAGTCGGCGGCCCGGACGGTCGTCGCGATCTCGGTGCGCTTGATGTCGGGCCCCAGCCCGAAGGGGGTGGGGAACGGCTCGGGCACCGCCTCGATGGTCCGCTTGGACGGCTGCCACGTGGTGCCGTCGAAGTCGTCGAGGGACACGATCCGCAGGTACATGTTCGAGATGTCGGTGGAGTCGGTCCGCAGGGACAGGACCTGGCGGTCCTCCTCCACGTTCAGGCTGTCGCGCAGCGACACCAGCGGGTTCACGGCGGAGATCGTCCCGCCGTTCCCGCTGCCGGCGCCGATCCCCGTGCCCGCCGGGCCGAGCAGGCCGCCGTTCATGGCGGGCAGGGCCAGCGGCACGACCAGGGCGATGCCCAGGGCGAGCACCCCGATCCGCCGTCCCGTGCGCACCGGCGCCACGGCCGCGCCCGGTGCCGCGCCGGGGTGGCGTGGGGCCCCGCTGAAGACGCGGCCCCACTGCGAGAGCCGGTCGCGTCCCTCGGCCAGCAGCAGCATCAGATAGCCGACGGCGGCGACCACGAACCACAGCCCGTCCGCCGCCCCCTCCGACAGCCCGGCGGCCACCGAGTACAGCGCGAGCAGCGGCAGCCCGGCGGGGGCGGCGCTGCGGAACGTCACCGCGACGGCGTCCACCGCGAGCCCGATGACCAGGACACCGCCGACCAGCATCAGCCGGATGCCCGGCGTGAGCGGGGCGGGAGCCGAGTAGTGGCCGACGTCCTCGCCGCCCGCCTGGAGCAGGTCGCCGAAGTGACGGAACGCCTCCGGGCCGGGGACCACCCCGAGCACGGCCTGGCTGCTCGCGAACGCCAGGGTCAGCAGCGCCAGCGCGACGACGGCCTGGGTCGCCACGGTCAGCGGCCGGGCCAGCGGCACCCGCCGGGTCAGCATGCCCACCCCGGTCTGGATCGACAGCAGCAGGGCCGCCTGCACCAGCCAGCTCACCGACATGACCAGCGGCAGCAGGGCGCAGGACGCCATCAGGGTGGCCGCCGCGGCGCACAGCGCCATCCGTGTCCGCCCGCTCATCGCCATGCCTCCCCGCCACCGGCCGCGGTGAGCCCGCCGCGCTCCTGGTCCGCCTGCCGCCACATCTCTTCCAGCGAGACGCCGCGCGGCACGCCCACGACCGTCCACCCGGCGTCGCGCAGCAGGTGCAGCCGCTCCTCCTGCCGGGAGGTCGGGGGCGCGGGGACGTCCGTCGCCTCCCGCATCCACGTCGCGCTGTCCAGCACGAAGGCGATCGCGCCGCCGCTGCGCTGCCGCATCCGGGCGGCCACCGCCGCCTGCTCCTCGTCCAGGTCGCCGAAGAAGGCGACCAGCAGTCCCTCGTTGCCGCCGCGGAGCACGTCGTACGCGCGCGACAGGCCGGTGCCGTCGGAGTGGTCGATCACCGCGAGGGTGTCCATCATCAGCCCGGCGGCGTCCGCCGACTCCTGGCTGGCGCCCACGAACCCGTCCGCGCCCTCGCCGGGCACCGACGAGCCGGTGTCCGTCAGCAGCCGTACGTTGAAGCCTCGCTCCAGCATGTGCACCAGGACGGAGGCCGCCCCGGAGACGGCCCACTCGAACGCCGAGTCGGGGCCGGCGCCCTGGTAGGCATCGCCCCGGGTGTCGAGCAGCACGGTGCAGCGGGAGCGCTGCGGCTGCTCCTCGCGGCGCACCATGAGTTCGCCGTAGCGGGCGGTGGAGCGCCAGTGCACCCGGCGCAGGTCGTCGCCGTAGCGGTAGCCGCGCGGGATCACGTCGTCCTCGCCGGCCAGCGCCAGGGAGCGCTGCCGCCCGTCGCCGTAGCCCCTCGCCTCGCCGCCGAAGCGGACCGGCGGCAGCGGCTCCACGCGCGGGACGACGGTGAGGTCGTCGTACGCCGAGAAGGAGCGGGTCAGCTCGCACATGCCGAACGGGTCGCTCAGGCGCAGCTGCAGCGGGCCCAGCGGATAGCGGCCACGCAGGTCCGAGCGCACCCGGTAGGACACCTCGCGCCGCCCTCCGGCCTCCACCCGGTCCAGCACGAAGCGGGGCCGGGGCCCGAGGACGTACGGAACCCGGTCCTGGAGCATCAGCAGTCCGGTGGGCAGCCGGGAGACGTTCTCGATGCCCAGGTGCACACGGGCCTCGCTGCCCGCCGGCACGCGCGCGGGGGACAGGCGCCGGCTGCCCGCGACCCGGTAGCGGGTGCGGTACAGCACGGTCGCGCAGACCAGCGGCAGCGCGGCGAGCAGCAGCCCGACGCGCAGCAGATCGCTCTGCCCGAGCACGTAGGCGCAGACGGCGGCCGCGACGCCCGCGGCGAGGAACGACCGCCCGCGCGTCGTCAGACCGGCCAGTGCCGTGCGGACCCCGCTGTGGTCACCGCGGTCCGCGTCGGCCGGGCCGGCCTCGCCGGAGGTCATCCCAGCCTCCGCGGCGGCTGCTGGCCGTACGCGGCGGCGCCGCGGCCGAGACCGCCGAAGCCGCTCTGCTGGTGGGGAGCCGCCGGCACCGGGGTGCGCTGCAGGATCTCCTGGACGACCTGCTCGGAGGTGCGGCGGTTGAGCTGGGCCTGTGCGGTGGGCAGCAGACGGTGGGCCAGGACGGCGGTGGCGAGGGCCTGGACGTCGTCCGGCAGCGCGTAGTCCCGGCCGTTGAGAGCGGCCGACGCCTTCGCCGCGCGCAGCAGGTGCAGCGTCGCGCGCGGGGAGGCGCCGAGTCTGAGGTCCGGGTGGATGCGCGTGGCCGCGACCAGCTCCACCGCGTACCGGCGCACCGGTTCGGCCACGTGGACACCGCGCACGGCGTCGATGAGCTTGACGATGTCGTGCGCGTGGGCCACCGGCTGGAGGTCCTCCAGCGGGGACACCCCGCCGTGCACGTCCAGCATCTGCAGCTCGGCCTCCACGCTGGGATAGCCGACGGACACCCGGGCCATGAAGCGGTCGCGCTGCGCCTCGGGCAGCGGGTAGGTGCCCTCCATCTCGACCGGGTTCTGCGTGGCCACCACCATGAAGGGGCTGGGCAGCTCGTAGGTCTGCCCGTCGATGGTGACCTGGCGCTCCTCCATGGACTCCAGGAGCGCGGACTGGGTCTTCGGCGAGGCGCGGTTGATCTCGTCGCCGATCACGATCTGCGCGAAGATCGCGCCCGGTTTGAACTCGAAGTCCTTGCGCTGCTGGTCCCAGATGGACACACCCGTGATGTCGGACGGCAGCAGGTCGGGCGTGAACTGGATCCGCCGTACCGAACAGTCGATGGATCGCGCCAGTGCCTTGGCCAGCATGGTCTTGCCCACGCCGGGGACATCCTCGATCAGAAGATGCCCCTCGGCGAGCAGTACGGTCAGCGAAAGCCGTACGACCTCGGGCTTGCCCTCGATCACACCCTCCACCGAACTGCGGACACGCTCCGCTGTGGCGGTCAGATCTGTGAGGCTCGCTCGATCGTCATAGGTCGTCACCCGGCCCTCCTCGGCCCGTTCTTCCCGGGCCGACACACGGCGGACCGGCCCTCCCCTGGAACACGGGCACCACGCGTGAAACGTTCCGCGTGCTGCCACACTCGCATTCTTGCTGCCGTTACCGATTCGTGTCACTCGACTGTGGACAACTGCCTGCGTTATGTCGGTTCTAGGGGTTTTTGTACGCGCCGGAGCGCGGAATCGACAGTGGAACGACAGGTGAAACCGAAGGTCACCAGCGGTGCCTCCGGTGTCACCCCGAGGTGGCGCGGGGCCGGGTCAGCCCGCGTCGACCTCGCGAAGCCGACCCGTCTTCACGTCGAAGACGAAGCCGCGCACATCGTCCTTGTGCAGCAGGAACGGCGAGGTGCGCACCCGCTGCATGGACTGGCGGACGTCCTGGTCGACGTCGCGGAAGGACTCCACCGCCCACGCCGGGCGCTGGCCGACCTCCATCTCCAGGTCGTGCCGGAACTCCTCGGTGAGGGACTCAAGGCCGCAGTTGGTGTGGTGGATCAGGACGATGCTGCGGGTGCCGAGCGCCCGCTGGCTGATGGTGAGGGAGCGGATCACGTCGTCGGTGACCACGCCGCCCGCGTTGCGGATGGTGTGACAGTCGCCGAGCTCCAGGCCCAGCGCGGCGTGCAGGTCGAGCCGGGCGTCCATACAGGCCACGACCGCCACGTGCAGGACCGGTCGCGCGTCCATGCCCGGGTCGGTGAACTCGGCCGCGTACTGCGCGTTGGCGTCGACGAGCCGGTCGGTGACCGTCCCACTGCGGTCTATCGCGTTGTCGGAGCCGGCGGGTACCGATGCAGAAGTCGTCATACCCATGACGTTACTGGTCACCACGGCGCCGGTCCTGTCGTGAGAGGGGACAAAGAACGTCATCGAGGCTTGTTGTGAGCTAACCCACAGGGGTCGTGTGAGTGCCCCCATACGGGCGGTTTCGCCGCCCGTGCGGCGCCATCGTGACCTCGGTCGGCGACGCGCAGGCCGGTTGATTGACCGCGCCACACCGTGGACTAAAGTGACGCGAAGCGGGAGGCGAGACTCCCCCTGCTGGACAGCAAACCCCGGAGGCTCCGGCGACTTTCCGGAGACCTCCCCGCGTGCGCGGCGCGTACGTACGGCTCGGCCTCCTCCCGCTCCCGGTCGGCTGACGCTCCAGGCGCCGGCAGACCTCCCCTTCACGAGCGGCGGGAGACCCGGCGGTGCGTGCGCCGCCGGATCTGAGAGGGCCCAAGAGTGACAGGGCGCGAAGCGCTTCCGAACACGGACGGCGGGCGACGGGAGGACCGGCACGTACCGGTCATGCTCCAGCGGTGCCTCGACCTGCTGGCCCCCGCCCTCCAGGAGCCGGGAGCCGTCGTCGTCGACTGCACCCTCGGTCTCGGCGGACACAGCGAGGCCCTGCTCCGGCGCTTCCCCGAGGCCCGGCTCGTCGCGCTCGACCGGGACACCGAGGCGCTGCGCCTGTCCGGCGAACGGCTCGCGCCCTACGGCGAGCGCGCCCGCCTCGTGCACGCGGTCTACGACGAGCTCCCGGACGTCCTCGCCCGCCTCGGCATCCCGCGCGTCCAGGGCGTCCTGTTCGACCTCGGCGTCTCCTCCATGCAGCTCGACGAGGCCGACCGCGGCTTCGCCTACGCGCAGGACGCCCCGCTCGACATGCGCATGGACCAGACCACCGGCATCAGCGCCGCCGAGGTCCTGAACACCTACCCGCCCGGCGAGCTCGTCCGCATCCTGCGTGCCTACGGCGAGGAGAAGCAGGCCAAGCGGATCGTGGCCGCCGTGGTGCGCGAACGCGACAAGGAGCCGTTCACCAACAGCGCCCGGCTCGTGGAGCTCATCCGCAACGCGCTGCCGCAGGCCGCCAAGCGCACCGGCGGCAACCCGGCCAAGCGCACCTTCCAGGCGCTGCGCATCGAGGTCAACGGCGAGCTGTCGGTCCTGGAGCGGGCGATCCCGGCCGCCGTGGACGCCCTCGCCGTGGGCGGGCGGATCGCCGTGCTGTCGTACCACTCGCTGGAGGACCGGCTCGTCAAGCAGGTCCTCGCGGCCGGCGCCGCCAGCACCGCCCCGCCCGGGCTGCCCGTCGTGCCCGAGCGCTACCAGCCCCGGCTCAAGCTGCTGACACGCGGTGCCGAACTTCCCACGGAGGAAGAGGTCGCCGAGAACCGCCGTGCCGCACCGGCGCGGCTGCGCGGCGCCGAGCGCATCAGGGAGTCCATCGAATGACGGACGGCAGGCAGGGGCGGACGCCCGGTCCCGGACGGCACGCCACCGGGCCGGAGCACCGGATCGGGGAGGGCGCGTGAGCAGGAAACCCGAACTGAGGGGCCGGGCGGCCCGGCTCGCCCGGCTCCTGCCCGCCGGGGCCGGGCGAGCCGCCCGCGCCCCCTTCGTCCTGCTCGTCGTCCTCCTCCTCGGAGGCGGACTCATCGGGCTGCTCGTGCTGAACTCCGCCCTCAGCGAGGGCGCGTTCCGGCTGGACGACCTCGAACGGGAGACGAAGTCCCTCACCGACGAGGAGCAGTCCCTGCAACGCGACATCGACGCGTACTCCGCGCCCGACGCCCTCCAGCGCCGGGCCCGTGAACTCGGCATGGTGCCCGGCGGCGACCCCGCGTTCCTCGACCCCGACGGCACCGTCAAGGGCGTCCCCAGCGCCGCCGCCGTCGATCCCGCCGCCGCGCGCGACCCGCTCGTACTCGCCCCCGAGGCCCTCGCCGGCGACCCGACGGCACCCGGCGCGGCACCCGCCGAACCCGACCCGGCGGACAGCTCGCCGCAGGGCACGCCCACCCCGGCCCCGAACCCCACCGACGCACAGCCCTCCCCGTACCCGACCCCCGGCAGGTGACGGAAGTGTCCGACAGGGAACCGCCGCGCCGCCGTGTGCCCGGACCCGCCAAGCCCGCCCGCTCCGGCGGCGCGCAGCGGCGCCCGGGACCCGGCTCGCGCCCGGCCCGCCGCCCGGCCCGGCCCCGCCCCGGCGCCCAGGGCACCATCCGGCTCGGCAGCGCCAGGCCCCGGCTGCGCATGGTCGGCCTGGCCCTCACCCTCGTGCTGAGCGCCTTCGTGGTGCGCCTGCTCCAGGTGCAGGGCGTCGACGCGAGCACGTACGCCGCCAAGGCCCAGAAGAACCGCTACGTCGGCTACACCCTGGCCGCCGAGCGCGGCGGCATCACCGACCGCAACGGCGTGGCCCTCGCGACCAGCGTCGACGCGTACGACATCACGGCCGACCCCACCCTGTTCACCCGCGAGGAGCTCGGCGTCGACGACGGCCCCGAGCAGGCGGCCGCCCTGCTCGCGCCGATCCTCGGCCAGGAGCAGGACGCCCTCGTCAAGAAGCTCCGCCCGGCGAACAGGAACCTGCGCTACACCCTGCTGGCCAGCCGCCAGACGCCGCAGGTCTGGAAGCAGATCAAGGACCTGAAGGCCGCGCTGGCCACCAAGTCCGAGGCCGACAAGGCCACGGTGAACGTCCTCGGCGGCGTCCTGTCGGTCGCCAGCAGCAAGCGCGTGTACCCCAACGGCGACCTCGCCGCCGGGATACTGGGCTGGGTCAACGCCGACGGCAAGGGCGGCGGCGGTGTCGAGCAGCAGCTGAACGAGGAGCTGTCCGGCAAGGACGGCGAGATCCGCTACGCGCAGTCCGGCGGGCGCCAGGTCCCCACCGTCAGCGCCACCGAGACCCCGGCCGTGCCCGGCAGCGACGTCGAGCTCACCATCGACCGCGACATCCAGTGGGCCGCGCAGAACGCGATCACCGAACAGGTCGCGAAGTCCAAGGCCGACCGCGGGTACGTGATCGTCCAGGACACCCGCACCGGCGAGGTCCTCGCCATGGCCAACGCGCCCGGCTTCGACCCCAACGACCTGGCCGAGGCCAGTGGCGCCAACATGGGCAACGCGGCCCTGCAGGACGCCTACGAGCCCGGCTCCACCGCCAAGATCATGTCGATGGCCGCCGTGCTGGAGGAGGGCGTGGCCACCCCCGGCACACACGTCGTCGTACCGAACCGGCTGCACCGCGGCGACCGGCTCTTCAAGGACGACATCGACCACGAGACCTGGCACCTCACGCTCAACGGCGTGCTCGCCAAGTCCAGCAACATCGGCACGATCCTCGCCACCGGCCAGCTCGGCAAGACCCAGCCGAAGGCCAACAAGGTCCTCTACGACTACCTGCGCAAGTTCGGCCTCGGCAGCTACACCGGGCTCGGCTTCCCCGGCGAGACACCGGGCATCCTGGCCGCGCCCGGCAAGTGGTCGACGTCGCAGCAGTACACGATTCCTTTCGGCCAGGGCCTGTCCCTCAACGCCATGCAGGCGGCGTCCATCTACTCGACGATCGCCAACGGCGGAGTCCGCGTCGAACCCACGCTCGTCCGCGGCACCAAGGGCCCCGACGGGCAGTTCACCGAGGTGCCCGAGCCCAGGAAGACCCGGGTGATCAGCGCCAAGACGGCGAAGACGCTCGCCCGGATGCTGGAGTCCGTCGTGGACGACCGCGAGGGCACCGGCACCAAGGCGCGCATCCCCGGCTACCGCGTCGCGGGCAAGACGGGTACGGCGAACCGAGTGGATCCGGCCACCGGCAAGTACCGCGGCTACACCTCGTCGTTCGCCGGTTTCGCACCCGCGGACAAGCCCCGGATCACCGTGTACTGCGCCATCCAGAACGCCACGCAGGGCAACTACTTCGGCGGCCAGATCTGCGGCCCCATCTACAAGCAGGTCATGGAGTTCGCGCTGAAGACCCTCCAGGTCCCGCCGACCGGGGCCAAGCCCGCCAGCCTTCCGGTCTCCTACAAACCCTGACCATCTGATCAGCACCGAGCAGCCAGGAACCGCCCCGTGACAACGATCACCCCCGACCCCGGGAACCACGGCACCCCCCGCCCCTCACTTCGCCCGCAGGGGGGTACGCCCGGTACGCTCACCGCCGTGCCACACGCTGATCAGTCCCAAACCACCCAGAAGGGGCACCCCGTGACGTATCCGGGACCGCCCAGGCCGGTACAGGTCTCCGCCACACCCCTGGCGGAACTCGCCGATCAGCTGAGTGCCGCCGCGCCGGCACAGCCGGACGGCTCCGTCGAGGTCACGGGCATCACCCATGACTCGCGTGCCGTCCGCCCCGGCGACCTGTACGCCGCCCTCCCGGGCGCCCGCCTGCACGGCGCCGACTTCGTGACCCAGGCCGCCGGCCTCGGCGCGGTCGCCGTGCTGACCGACCCGACCGGCGCCGAACGCGCCGCCGCGACCGGCCTGCCGGTCCTGGTCGTCGACGACCCGCGCGGCCGGATGGGCGAACTCGCCGCCACCATCTACGGCCGGCCGGGCCGCGACCTGCTCCAGATCGGCATCACCGGCACCTCGGGCAAGACCACCACCGCCTATCTCGTCGAGGGCGGCCTCAGGACGGCCCGTTCGACCGGCCTGATCGGCACGGTCGAGATGCGCATCGGCGACGAGCGGATCAAGTCCGAGCGCACCACCCCGGAAGCCACCGACCTCCAGGCCCTGTTCGCCGTCATGCGCGAACGCGGCGTCGAGGCGGTCGCCATGGAGGTCTCCAGCCACGCCCTGGTGCTCGGGCGGGTCGACGGCTGCGTCTTCGACATCGCCGTCTTCACCAACCTCAGCCCGGAGCACATGGAGTTCCACTCCGGGATGGAGGACTACTTCCAGGCCAAGGCGCAGCTGTTCACCCCGGCGCGCAGCCGGCTCGGCGTGGTCAACCTCGACGACGAGTACGGCCGCAGGCTCGTGAAGGAGGCCGGCGTACCGGTCGTCACCTTCTCCGCCGAGGGGCACCCCGACGCCGACTGGCGCGCCGAGGACGTCCGGATCGGCCCCATGGACGCGCGGTTCACGGTGATCGGCCCGAAGGACGAGCGGATCGCGGCCACCTCGCCGCTGGCCGGCCCGTTCAACGTGGCCAACACGCTCGCCGCGATCGTCGCCCTGGCCGCGGCCGGCCTCGACCCGCAGACCGCCGCCGACGGCATCGCCGCCGTACCGGGCGTGCCGGGCAGGCTGGAGCGGGTGGACGCCGGGCAGCCGTACCTCGCGGTCGTGGACTACGCCCACAAGACCGACGCCGTCGAGTCCGTCCTCAGGGCCCTGCGCAAGGTCACCGAGGGCAAGGTGCACGTCGTGCTCGGCTGCGGCGGCGACCGGGACAAGACGAAACGGGAGCCGATGGGCGCGGCCGCGGCGCGGCTCGCCGACACCGCCGTCCTGACCTCCGACAACCCCCGCTCCGAGGACCCCCTCGCGATCCTCGCGGCCATGCTCCGGGGCGCCGCCTCCGTGCCGGCGCACGAGCGCGGCGAGGTGCAGGTCTTCGAGGACCGGGCCGCCGCGATCGCCGCGGCCGTCGCCCGCGCGCAGCCCGGGGACACCGTGCTGATCGCGGGCAAGGGCCACGAGCAGGGCCAGGACATCGCCGGGGTGGTCCGTCCCTTCGACGACCGCCAGGTGCTGCGCGAAGCCATCAAGAAGACCCAGGGATGAACTTGTGATCGCCCTCTCTCTCGCCGAGATCGCAGAAGTCGTCGGCGGGCAGACGTACGACATACCGGATCCGTCGGTCCAGGTCACCGGATCCGTCGTCCGGGACTCCCGTGAGGTGGAGCCCGGCAGTCTCTTCGTCGCATTCGTCGGCGAGCGCGCCGACGGCCACGACTTCGCCGAGGCGGTCGTGGCGGCCGGCGCCGCCGCCGTCCTCGGCTCACGCCCGGTGGGCGTGCCCGCGATCGTCGTACCGGACGTGCAGAAGGCCCTCGGAGCCCTCGCCCGTCACGTCGTCCGCCGGCTCGGCGCGACCCTCGTGGCGCTGACCGGCTCCGCCGGCAAGACCAGCACCAAGGACCTCATCGCCCAGGTGCTCCGCCACAAGGCGCCGACCGTGTTCACGCCGGGCTCGCTCAACAACGAGATCGGGCTGCCCCTCACCGCCCTCAGCGCCACCGAGGAGACGCGCTTCCTGGTCCTGGAGATGGGCGCGCGGGGCATCGGCCACATCCGCTACCTGACCGAGCTGACGCCGCCCAGGATCGGCCTGGTGCTCAACGTCGGCAGCGCGCACATCGGCGAGTTCGGCGGGCGTGAGCAGATCGCCCAGGCGAAGGGCGAACTCGTCGAGAGCCTCCCCCCGGCCGAGGAGGGCGGCATCGCGGTCCTCAACGCCGACGACCCCCTCGTGCGGGCCATGGCCTCCCGTACGAAGGCGAAGGTGGTCCTTTTCGGAGAGTCGGGCGAAGCGGACGTTCGCGCCGAGAACGTGCGACTCACGGACAGCGGACAGCCTTCGTTCGCCCTTCACACACCCTCCGGGTGCAGCGATGTGACCATGCGCCTGTACGGTGAGCACCACGTGTCGAACGCGCTCGCCGCGGCCGCCGTCGCCCATGAGCTGGGCATGTCCGCGGAAGAGATCGCCACCGCACTCTCCGAGGCGGGCTCCCTCTCCCGCTGGCGGATGGAGGTCACCGAGCGCCCGGACGGCGTGACGGTCGTCAACGACGCCTACAACGCGAACCCCGAGTCCATGCGAGCCGCTCTGCGCGCCCTCGCGGCGATGGGCGAAGCCTCACGGGCAAAGGGGGGTCGTACGTGGGCGGTGCTCGGCAAGATGGCCGAGCTCGGGGACGAGGCGCTCGCCGAGCACGACGCGGTCGGACGGCTCGCCGTCCGGCTCAATGTCGGCAAGCTCGTCGCGGTCGGGGGCAGGGAAGCGTCCTGGCTGCAACTGGGCGCATATAACGAGGGTTCGTGGGGTGAGGAGTCGGTGCACGTGTCCGACGCACAGGCGGCGGTCGACCTGTTGCGCAGCGAGTTGCGCCCAGGGGACGTCGTGCTCGTGAAGGCGTCCCGTTCGGTCGGTCTGGAGAGCGTCGCCGAGGCGCTGCTCGCGGGCGGTACCGAGGGTGAGGTCGCCGCCCGATGATGAATCAGATCCTGTTCTCGGGTGTCATCGGTCTGTTCCTGACCCTGGTCGGCACTCCGCTGCTGATCAAGCTGCTGGCCCGCAAGGGCTACGGCCAGTACATCCGGGACGACGGCCCGCGCGAGCACCACAGCAAGCGCGGTACGCCGACCATGGGTGGTATCGCCTTCATCCTGGCGACGATCGCCGCGTACTTCCTGTCGAAGCTGATCACCGGCAAGCCGCCGACGTTCTCCGGCATCCTCGTGATCGGCCTCATGGCCGGCATGGGCCTGGTCGGCTTCCTGGACGACTACATCAAGATCGTCAAGCGGCGTTCGCTGGGTCTGCGGGCCAAGGCGAAGATGGCCGGCCAGCTGCTCGGCGGCATCGCCTTCGCCGTCCTGTCGCTGCAGTTCGCCGACAACCGCGGCAACACCCCGGCGTCCACCAAGCTCTCCTTCGTGCAGGACTTCGGCTGGTCCATCGGCCCGGTGCTGTTCGTCGTCTGGGCGCTGTTCATGATCCTGGCCATGTCCAACGGCGTGAACCTGACCGACGGTCTGGACGGCCTCGCCACCGGCGCCTCCGTGCTCGTCTTCGGCGCCTACACGTTCATCGGCGTCTGGCAGTTCCAGGAGTCCTGCGCCAACGCGGGGACCCTGACCAACCCGGGCGCCTGTTACGAAGTGCGCGATCCACTCGATCTCGCCGTCGTCTCCTCGGCGTTGATGGGCGCCTGCCTCGGCTTCCTGTGGTGGAACACGTCACCCGCCAAGATCTTCATGGGTGACACCGGTTCGCTGGCCCTCGGCGGCGCGCTCGCCGGTCTCGCCATCTGCTCGCGCACCGAGCTGCTGCTGGCCATCCTCGGCGGCCTGTTCGTGCTCATCACCATGTCGGTGGTCATCCAGGTCGGTTCGTTCCGCCTCACCGGCAAGCGCGTCTTCCGTATGGCGCCACTGCAGCACCACTTCGAACTCAAAGGCTGGTCCGAAGTCCTTGTCGTGGTCCGTTTCTGGATCATCCAGGGCATCTGTGTGATCGTCGGACTGGGTCTCTTCTACGCGGGATGGGCAGCGGACAAGTGACCGACTGGCAGGGGAAGAACGTCACCGTCGCCGGGCTCGGCGTCTCCGGCATCCCGGCGGCCAAGGTGCTGCGCGGCCTCGGCGCCGTCGTCACCGTCGTCAACGACGGCGACGACGACCGGGCCCGCGCCCAGGCCGCCGAACTGGAGGCGCTGGGCGTCACCGTGCGGCTCGGCGACGGGGCGACCCTGCCCGACGGCACCGAACTCGTCGTCACCGCGCCCGGCTGGAAGCCGGACAAGCCGCTGTTCGAGGCGGCCCGCGCGGCCGGCGTGGAGATCTGGGGCGACGTCGAACTCGCCTGGCGGCTGCGGGGCCCGGACGCGGCCCCCTGGCTCGCCGTCACCGGCACCAACGGCAAGACCACCACCGTCCAGATGCTCGCCGCCATCCTGCGGGCGGCCGGACTGCGCACGGCGGCGGTGGGCAACATCGGGGTGTCCCTGCTGGACGCGGTCCTCGGGGACGAGCAGTACGACGTCCTCGCCGTCGAACTCTCCAGCTACCAGCTGCACTGGGCGCCGTCCCTGCGCGCCCACTCCGCCGCCGTGCTGAACCTGGCGCCCGACCACCTCGACTGGCACGGCTCCATGGAGGCGTACGCCGCCGACAAGGGCCGTGTCTACGAGGGCAATCGGGTCGCCTGCGTCTACAACGCGGCCGACAAGGCCACCGAGGACCTGGTGCGCGAGGCGGACGTCGAGGAGGGCTGCCGGGCCATCGGCTTCACCCTCGGCACCCCGGCCCCCTCCCAACTCGGCGTCGTCGAGGGCATCCTCGTCGACCGCGCCTTCGTGGAGGACCGGCACAAGAACGCCCAGGAGCTCGCCGAGGTCTCGGACGTCCATCCGCCGGCCCCGCACAACATCGCCAACGCCCTCGCGGCGGCGGCCCTCGCGCGCGCCTTCGGGGTGCCCCCGCGGGCCGTACGGGACGGGCTGCGGGCCTTCACCCCGGACGCCCACCGCATCGCCCACGTGGCGGACGTGGACGGCGTCGCGTACGTCGACGACTCCAAGGCCACCAACACCCACGCCGCCGAGGCGTCGTTGGCGGCGTACGAGTCCATCGTGTGGATCGCGGGCGGCCTCGCCAAGGGCGCCGAGTTCGAGGAACTGGTCGCCAAGTCCGCGCCGCGGCTGCGCGGCGCCGTGCTCATGGGCGCCGATCGTGCCCTGATCCGCGAAGCCCTGGCGCGACACGCGCCGGAAGTACCCGTCGTCGACCTCGAACGGACCGACACTGGGGCGATGCTCGCGGCAGTCCAGGAGGCGCGGCGGCTCGCACAGCCCGGCGACACGGTGCTCCTCGCTCCGGCGTGTGCCTCGATGGACATGTTCGCCAACTACAACCAGCGCGGTGACGCGTTCGCGGCGGCGGTCCGCGAACTCGGCGCGGGCGCCTGACGGCGGGTCTCGGCCACAGCGGGTGCTTCGGGACCCTTGGAGGGACGCGTGACTCGGATGTGGCCGGACAGGACGTACGCCCTTGACGAGGCGGTGAGCGCCGATGCCCGGTAGCCGTACCGGACGGCCCCCCGTCCAGCGGACCGTACGGCGCCCGGCGGCCGCGCGCCCGGTGCGCGACAACGCCGTCCAGCGGCTCGTCCGGCGGCTGCGCAAGGCCTGGGACCGGCCGCTGACCGCCTACTACCTGATCTTCGGCGGCAGCCTCCTGATCACCGTGCTGGGCCTGGTGATGGTCTACTCGGCCTCCCAGATCACCGCGCTGCAGATGTCGCTGCCCGGCTCCTACTTCTTCCGCAAGCAGCTGCTGGCCGCGGCGATCGGCGCCGGGCTGCTGCTCGCCGCCTCCCGGATGCCGGTGAAGCTGCACCGCGCGCTGGCCTACCCGATCCTCGCGGGCGCCGTCTTCCTGATGGCGCTGGTGCAGGTGCCGGGGATAGGAGTCGCGGTCAACGGCAACCAGAACTGGATCGCCCTCGGCGGCTCCTTCCAGATCCAGCCCAGCGAGTTCGGCAAGCTGGCGCTGGTGCTGTGGGGCGCCGACCTGATCGCCCGCAAGCAGGACAAGAAGCTGCTGGCCCAGTGGAAGCACATGCTGGTGCCGCTGGTGCCGGTCGCCTTCATGCTGCTCGGGCTGATCATGCTCGGCGGCGACATGGGCACCGCGATCATCCTGTCCGCGATCCTGTTCGGCCTGCTGTGGCTGGCGGGGGCGCCGACCCGGCTGTTCGTGGGGGTGCTGTCCGTCGCCGGCGCGATCGGCCTGCTGCTGATCAAGACCAGCGCGAACCGGATGGCCCGCCTGCAGTGCCTCGGCGCGACGGAGCCCCAGTCCGGGCCCGTCGACTGCTGGCAGGCCGTGCACGGCATCTACGCGCTCGCGTCCGGCGGGATCTTCGGTTCCGGACTCGGGGCGAGTGTGGAGAAATGGGGCCAACTCCCCGAAGCCCACACGGACTTCATCTTCGCCGTCACCGGTGAGGAACTGGGCCTGGCGGGGACGCTGTCGGTGCTGGGTCTGTTCGCGGCTCTAGGCTATGCGGGTATCCGCGTGGCCGGACGCACGGAGGACCCCTTCGTCAGGTATGCCGCGGGAGGTGTGACCACCTGGATCACCGCGCAAGCGGTGATCAACATCGGTGCGGTGCTCGGCCTGCTGCCGATCGCCGGTGTCCCCCTCCCGCTGTTCTCCTACGGAGGATCCGCCCTGCTGCCGACCATGTTCGCCATCGGGCTGCTGATCGCGTTCGCGCGCGACGAGCCCGCTGCGCGGGCAGCGCTTTCCGTACGGCAACCACGCTTTGGTAAAAAGCGTGCGGGAGGCGCCGGGCTTGTTCAGGGGCCTCGGAGATGGAACACGATGCGACGGCGTGCCTCGGCGGCGCGCTCGTCCGGAGAGCGGTGAATTTCGGTGCATGTCGTACTCGCCGGTGGGGGGACCGCCGGCCACATCGAGCCCGCGCTCGCCCTCGCGGACGCCCTGCGCAGGCAGGACCCGACCGTGGGGATCACGGCCCTGGGCACGGAACGCGGTCTGGAGACCACGCTCGTACCGCAGCGGGGCTATGAGCTCGCGCTGATCCCCGCCGTGCCGCTGCCGCGCAAGCCGACCCCCGAGCTGATCACCGTCCCGGGCCGGCTGCGCGGCACGATCAAGGCGACCGAGCAGATCCTCGAGCGCACCAAGGCCGACGCCGTCGTCGGCTTCGGCGGCTACGTCGCCCTGCCCGGCTACCTCGCCGCCAAGCGCCTCGGCGTGCCGATCGTCATCCACGAGGCCAACGCGCGTCCCGGCCTCGCCAACAAGATCGGCTCGCGCTACGCCGCCCAGGTCGCCGTGGCCACCCCGGACAGCAAGCTGCGCAACTCCCGCTACATCGGCATCCCGCTGCGCCACACCATCGCCACCCTCGACCGGGCGGCCGTCCGCCCCGAGGCCCGCGCGATGTTCGGGCTCGACCCCAACCTGCCGACGCTGCTGGTCTCCGGCGGCTCGCAGGGCGCCCGCCGCCTCAACGAGGTCGTCCAGCAGGTCGCGCCCTACCTCCAGCAGGCCGGTATCCAGATCCTGCACGCGGTCGGCCCGAAGAACGAACTGCCGCAGGTGCAGCAGATGCCGGGGATGCCCCCCTACATCCCGGTAAGTTACCTGGACCGGATGGACCTCGCGTACGCCGCGGCCGACATGATGCTCTGCCGCGCGGGCGCGATGACCGTCGCCGAACTCTCCGCCGTCGGACTCCCGGCCGCCTACGTCCCGCTGCCCATCGGCAACGGCGAACAGCGGCTGAACGCCCAGCCGGTGGTGAAGGCCGGCGGCGGCCTGCTGGTCGACGACGCGGAACTCACCCCCGAGTGGGTGCAGCAGAACGTCCTGCCCGTGCTCGCCGACCCGCACCGGCTGTACGAGATGTCCCGCGCCGCAAGCGAGTTCGGCCGCCGGGACGCCGACGACCTGCTCGTCGGCATGGTGTACGAGGCGATCGCCTCGCACCGCCGCCAGTGACCGTATGACGGAGGGTAGGGAGCGTGGCCGGATCGACGACCGCCGAGCGCGGTGAACGCCAGCAGGAGTCGTCCGACCCGCCCCTCACCCGGCGGCGGTTGAGGCTGTCCCGCCTTCGTACGATCATCATTCTTTCCGTCGTCCTGGTGCTCCTCGGCGCCGGTTCCGTCTGGGTGCTCTACGGTTCCTCGTGGCTGCGCGTCGAGCGGGTGCCGGTGTCCGGGACCCGGGTCCTGACGCCGGAGCAGGTGCGCGAGACGGCCGACGTGCCCGTGGGTGCGCCGCTCGTCTCCGTCGACACCGGGGCGATCGAGGCGCGCCTGCGCCGCGAACTCCCGCGGATCGACGAGGTCGAGGTGGTGCGCGACTGGCCGCACGGAATCGCTCTGAAAGTGGTGGAACGTACTCCGGTCCTCATTGTTCAAAGCGGCGGAAAGTTCGTCGAAGTGGACAAGAAAGGCGTCCGTTTCGCCACGGTCCCCGCGGCCCCGAAAGGCGTCCCCGCGCTGCAACTGACGGTCTCCCGGTCGAGTTCCGCCGCGGCGAGCCTGCGGCGCTTCGGCGAGGCCCGGCTGGTGCGGGAGGCGGTGCGGGTCGCGGGCGCCCTCCCGGCGTCCGTCGCACGGGGCACCCAGGTCGTCAAGGTCCGTTCCTACGACGACATCTCGCTCGTCCTGGCCGGCGGCACGACCGTGGCCTGGGGCAGCGGCGAGAACGGCGCGGCGAAGGCTCGCACACTCCACGCTCTCATGAAAGCCTCCCCGCGTGCGCGGCACTTCGACGTCAGTGTCCCCACGGCCCCGGCGTCATCAGGGAGTTGACGCACATCCGCGCAGGCCAGCACCCTGGTTGGGCAGCGACACGGCTGATCACATAGGGTGAAAAGAAAAACGGGAGGTTCGGCGTGTTCGTTGAACGTGCGCCACTTGTCGACTTAGTGTCCTGTTCAGAAGACTTCAGGGAACAGACACACTGGTAACCCTAAACTTCAGGGTTAGGGTTCGGGTCGGCGCTATGGACCGTCCCATTCGGCATCAGTCACCGGGTTCGCGAAGCGCACCGCTTCCGACCTCCGGTGACCCGTAACTCGAGGCGAGAGGCCTTCGACGTGGCAGCACCGCAGAACTACCTCGCAGTCATCAAAGTCATCGGTGTCGGCGGCGGTGGTGTCAATGCCATCAACCGGATGATCGAGGTCGGTCTCAAGGGCGTCGAGTTCATCGCCATCAACACCGACGCGCAAGCTCTGTTGATGAGCGACGCCGACGTCAAGCTCGACGTCGGCCGCGAACTCACCCGCGGACTCGGCGCCGGAGCGAACCCGGCCGTGGGCCGCAAGGCCGCCGAGGACCACCGCGAGGAGATCGAGGAGGTCCTCAAGGGGGCCGACATGGTCTTCGTGACCGCCGGTGAAGGCGGCGGCACCGGCACCGGCGGCGCGCCCGTCGTGGCCAACATCGCCCGCTCCCTGGGCGCGCTCACCATCGGCGTGGTCACCCGCCCGTTCACCTTCGAGGGCCGGCGCCGCGCCAACCAGGCCGAGGACGGCATCGCGGAACTGCGCGAAGAGGTCGACACCCTCATCGTCATCCCGAACGACCGCCTGCTGTCCATCTCGGACCGCCAGGTCTCCGTCCTGGACGCCTTCAAGTCGGCCGACCAGGTCCTGCTCTCCGGTGTCCAGGGCATCACCGACCTCATCACCACCCCGGGCCTGATCAACCTCGACTTCGCCGACGTCAAGTCGGTCATGTCCGAGGCGGGTTCGGCCCTCATGGGCATCGGCTCGGCCCGCGGCGACGACCGCGCGGTGGCCGCGGCCGAGATGGCGATCTCCTCGCCGCTGCTCGAGGCGTCCATCGACGGCGCCCGCGGTGTCCTGCTCTCCATCTCCGGCGGCTCCGACCTCGGCCTGTTCGAGATCAACGAGGCTGCCCAGCTGGTCAGCGAGGCCGCCCACCCCGAGGCCAACATCATCTTCGGCGCGGTCATCGACGACGCCCTCGGCGACGAGGTGCGGGTCACCGTGATCGCGGCCGGCTTCGACGGCGGCCAGCCGCCGGCCCGCCGGGACAACGTCCTCGGATCGGCCTCGTCCTCCCCGGCGCGCCGCGAGGAGCCCGCCCCGGCGGCCCGGCCGCAGCCCGAGAGCCGTCCGTCCTTCGGCTCCCTCGGCAGCGTGACGCCGAAGGAGGAGCCCGAGCCGGCGCCGGAGCCGGTGGCCGACGTCCCGGTCGCCCCGCCGGTCCCGCCGTCGCGGACCTACGCCGACAGCGCGGCGGAAGAGCTGGACGTCCCGGACTTCCTCAAGTGATCCTTCTGACGTGATAGGACAGCGCGACACAGTGAGCGGCGCCCACTTCGCCTTCACCGACCGGTGGGGCGGGGTGAGCGCCGCTCCGTATGAGGAGCTCAACCTCGGCGGGGCGGTCGGCGACGACCCCGAGGCCGTCCGGGCCAACCGCGAGATCGCCGCGAAGTCGCTCGGGCTCGGCCCGGACGGCGTCGTCTGGATGAACCAGGTGCACGGGACCGACGTCGCCGTGGTCGACGGACCGTGGGGCGACGCCCCGGTGCCCGAGGTCGACGCGATCGTCACGGCCCGGCGCGGACTCGCCCTCGCCGTCCTGACAGCGGACTGCGTGCCGGTGCTGCTGGCCGACCCGGTCGCCGGGATCGCCGCCGCGGCCCACGCCGGACGGCCCGGCATGGTCGCCGGGGTCGTCCCGGCGGCGGTGCGCGCGATGACCTCGCTGGGCGCCGACCCCGCCCGGATCGTCGCCCGCACGGGGCCCACCGTGTGCGGCCGGTGCTACGAGGTGCCCGGGGAGATGCGCGCCGAGGTGGCCGCCGTCGAGCCGGCGGCGCACGCCGAGACGAGCTGGGGCACCCCCGCGGTGGACGTCGCCGCCGGAGTGCACGCCCAGCTCGCCCGGCTCGGGGTGCGCGACCGGGAGCAGTCGCCGGTGTGCACCCGGGAGTCGGCCGATCACTTCTCGTACCGCCGCGACCGCACCACGGGGCGACTCGCGGGATATGTCTGGCTGGACTGAATGGACATGACGGACCGAAAGCACGAACTCGCCGAAAACCTGGCGAAAGTGGAGCGCCGTATCGAGGCCGCCTGTGCGGCCGCCGGGCGCTCCCGCGACGAGGTGACCCTGATCGTGGTCACCAAGACCTACCCCGCCGACGACGTGCGGTTGCTGTCGGAACTCGGCGTGCGACACGTCGCCGAGAACCGCGACCAGGACGCGGCCCCCAAGGCCGCCGCCTGCGCGGACCTGCCCCTCACCTGGCACTTCGTGGGCCAGTTGCAGACCAACAAGGTCCGTTCCGTGGCCGGTTATGCCGATGTCGTGCAGTCCGTCGACCGGGCCCGTCTGGTGACGGCGCTGTCGAAGGAGGCCGTGCGGCGGGAGCGCGAGCTGGGCTGCCTGATCCAGGTGGCGCTGGACGCCGGAGAGAGCGAGCGGGGGGAGCGCGGCGGAGTGGCGCCGGGCGGCGTCGAGGAGTTGGCCGCTTCGGTGGCCGCGGCTCCGGGGCTGCGGCTCGCGGGACTCATGACCGTCGCCCCGCTCACCGGCGAGTACGCCGGGCACCAACGAGCGGCGTTCGAGCGGTTGATGGATTTGTCGACCGACCTGCGCAGAGCCCATCCGGCTGCGAACATGGTGTCGGCAGGGATGAGCGCGGACCTCGAGGAGGCCGTGGCGGCCGGGGCGACACATGTGCGCGTCGGCACTGCGGTACTCGGAGTCCGCCCCAGGCTCGGGTAACGTCGCCAAGAAGTCGGACCACAGCAGAAAATATGGTCAATGTCGCCGAAAGGCGGGCGTAACGACCGCGTGGATCGAAGGCACTTGGCAGTCGTCAGCCGATCCACCACAGAGCGGAGGACTCAGAGAATGGCCGGCGCGATGCGCAAGATGGCGGTCTACCTCGGCCTCGTGGAGGACGATGGGTACGACGGCCGGGGGTTCGACCCCGACGACGACTTCGAGCCCGAGCTGGACCCGGAGCCGGAGCGGGACCACCGACGGCACGAGCCGTCCCACTCATCTCACAGTGCACATCAGTCCCAAAGGGACGAAGAGGTGCGAATCGTGCAGCCGCCCGCGCCCCGCGAACCGGTGGCCCGGTCGGCTTCGCTGTCCGCGGAATCCGGGCGCCCGGCGCGCATCGCGCCCGTGGCGTCCATCACACAAGAACGCGCAAGCCTGGAGAAGAACGCACCGGTGATCATGCCCAAGGTCGTGTCGGAACGAGAGCCGTACCGGATCACCACACTTCACCCGCGGACCTACAACGAGGCCCGTACCATCGGGGAACACTTCCGTGAAGGCACCCCGGTGATCATGAATCTGACTGAGATGGACGACACAGACGCGAAGCGACTTGTCGACTTTGCGGCCGGTTTGGTGTTTGGTCTTCACGGCAGTATCGAGCGGGTGACCCAGAAGGTGTTCCTGTTGTCTCCTGCTAACGTCGATGTCACGGCGGAGGACAAGGCCCGCATCGCAGAGGGCGGGTTCTTCAACCAGAGCTGAGACGCACCACCGGAACGAGCAGTACCCGACAGGGAACAGGGGAGAGGGAAACACCAGTCATGAGCGTGGTCATGCAGGTTCTCTACATCGCGCTGATGGTGTTCCTCATCGTGCTCATCTTCCGGTTGGTCATGGACTACGTCTTCCAGTTCGCCCGCTCATGGCAACCCGGCAAGGCGATGGTGGTCGTTCTGGAGGCCACCTACACTGTCACCGATCCACCGCTGAAGCTTCTGCGGCGGTTCATCCCGCCGCTGCGTCTCGGGGGCGTGGCGCTCGACCTGTCCTTCTTCGTGCTGCTGATCATCGTCTACATCCTGATCACGCTGGTGCGGAGCGCGATGTGAACGATGTGACAGATCCGGTCCTGCCGACTGCCGACGACTACGTTGAGGTGAAGAGATGCCGTTGACCCCCGAGGACGTGCGGAACAAGCAGTTCACGACCGTCCGCCTCCGAGAAGGCTATGACGAGGACGAGGTCGATGCCTTCCTCGACGAGGTCGAAGCCGAACTGACCCGCCTGCTCCGCGAGAACGAGGACCTGCGCGCCAAGCTGGCCGCGGCGACGCGTGCTGCTGCCCAGAACCAGCAGAACATGCGCAAGCCTCCGGAGGGCCCGGGCGGCCCTGGCGGCCCGCAGGACCAGCAGCAGGGCGGCATGCCCCAGCAGGGCGGGATGCCGCAGCAGGGCATGCGCGGTCACGGGGGACCCGTCCCCGCCGGGATATCGGGCCCGCCGCAGCAGCAGATGGGTGGCCCCATGGGTGGTCCGCCCCAGCTGCCGAGCGGTGCCCCGCAGCTGCCCGCCGGCCCCGGCGGTCAGGGTGGCCCGCAGGGTCCCGGTCCGATGGGCCAGGGTCCGGGGCCGATGGGCCAGCCCCCCATGCAGCAGATGGGCGGCCCCATGGGCGGTCCGATGGGTGGCCCGATGGGCGGTCCCGGTCAGGGCGGCCCCGGCGGCGACAGCGCGGCGCGCGTCCTGTCGCTCGCCCAGCAGACCGCCGACCAGGCGATCGCGGAGGCCCGTTCCGAGGCCAACAAGATCGTCGGCGAGGCGCGTTCGCGTGCCGAGGGTCTTGAGCGGGACGCCCGTGCCAAGGCCGACGCCCTGGAGCGGGACGCGCAGGAGAAGCACCGCGTCGCGATGGGCTCCCTGGAGTCCGCCCGCGCCACGCTGGAGCGCAAGGTCGAGGACCTGCGCGGCTTCGAGCGCGAGTACCGCACGCGGCTGAAGTCCTACCTCGAGTCCCAGCTGCGTCAGCTGGAGACCCAGGCGGACGACTCGCTGGCCCCGCCGCGCACTCCGGCCACGGCGTCCCTGCCGCCGTCCCCGGCGCCCTCGATGGCTCCGGCCGGCGCGAGCGCCCCGTCGTACGGCGGCAACCAGACGATGGGCGGCGCCCCGTCCCCGGCTGCCCCGTCCTACGGCGGCCAGCAGCAGATGTCCCCGGCGATGACCCAGCCGATGGCTCCGGTCCGGCCGCAGGGCCCGTCCCCGATGGGACAGGCTCCGTCGCCGATGCGTGGTTTCCTCATCGACGAGGACGACAACTGACGGACGGCAGTACGCCTCAGGCGTCGGCAGCGTTCAGGGCGAGGCCCCGGATTCAGTTCCGGGGCCTCGCCCTTTTGCTACGCGTGTTCACGGTCTATACGGCGTTTGTTCGGAGCTGGGTGTGATGTCCGACGCACACAACGCCGAAGGCCCGGCACCACCAGGATTCTTGGTGGGCCGGGCCTTCGTGTTCCGGAGCGGGCCGCGTCACGCCTTCCGCAGGCGGAACGTCAGGGTCAGGCCCTCGTCGGTGAACGGCTCCCCGTAGCCGGAGTCGTCCGCCTCGCCCTGGGCGAAGTCCGTCGCCAGGACCTCGTCGGCGATCAGGCCGGCGTGCCCGTCGAGGGCCGCGACCGTCGCCGGGTCCGTCGCCGTCCAGCGCAGGGCGATCCGGTCGGCCACGTCCAGGCCGCTGTTCTTGCGGGCCTCCTGGATCAGGCGGATCGCGTCACGGGCCAGACCGGCCCGGCGCAGCTCCTCCGTGATCTCCAGGTCCAGCGCGACCGTGGCACCCGCGTCGGACGCCACCGACCAGCCCTCGCGCGGCGTCTCCGTGATGATCACCTCGTCCGGGGCCAGGGCGACCGTCTCACCGTCGACCTCCACCGAGGCCGTGCCATCGCGCAGGGCCAGGGACAGCGCGGCGGCGTCCGCGGCCGCCACGGCCTTCGCCACCTCCTGGACCCGCTTGCCGAACCGCTTGCCCAGGGCTCGGAAGTTGGCCTTGGCCGTGGTGTCCACCAGGCTGCCGCCCACCTCGGACAGCGACGCCAGCGACTCGACGTTCAGCTCCTCGGTGATCTGCGTGTGCAGCTCGGGGTGCAGGGCGTCGAAGCCGGTGGCGGCGATCAGCGCGCGCGACAGCGGCTGGCGGGTCTTGACGCCCGACTCCGCGCGTGTGGCGCGGCCGAGCTCCACCAGGCGGCGGACCAGGACCATCTGCCGGGACAGCTCCGGGTCGATCGCCGACAGGTCGGCCTCCGGCCAGGACGCCAGGTGCACCGACTCCGGCGCGTCCGGGCTCACCGGCACGATCAGGTCCTGCCACACGCGCTCGGTGATGAACGGGGTGAGCGGCGCCATGAGCTTGGTCACCGTCTCCACGACCTCGTGCAGGGTGCGCAGCGCGGCCTTGTCGCCCTGCCAGAAGCGGCGGCGCGAACGGCGGACGTACCAGTTGGACAGGTCGTCGACGAACGCCGAGAGCAGCTTGCCGGCGCGCTGGGTGTCGTAGCCCTCCAGCGCCTGGGTGACCTGGTCGGTGAGCGCGTGCAGCTCGGACAGCAGCCAGCGGTCCAGGACCGGGCGGTCGGCGGGGGCCGGATCGGCCGCGGACGGCGCCCAGTTCGACGTACGGGCGTACAGGGCCTGGAAGGCGACCGTGTTCCAGTACGTCAGGAGGGTCTTGCGGACGACCTCCTGGATGGTGGTGTGGCCGACGCGGCGGGCCGCCCAGGGGGAGCCGCCGGCCGCCATGAACCACCGCACCGCGTCCGCGCCGTGCTGGTCCATCAGCGGGATCGGCTGCAGGATGTTGCCCAGGTGCTTGGACATCTTGCGGCCGTCCTCGGCGAGGATGTGCCCGAGACAGACCACGTTCTCGTACGACGACTTGTCGAAGACGAGCGTGCCGACCGCCATCAGCGTGTAGAACCAGCCGCGGGTCTGGTCGATGGCCTCGCAGATGAACTGCGCCGGGTAACGGGCCTCGAACAGCTCCTTGTTCTTGTACGGGTAGCCCCACTGCGCGAACGGCATCGAGCCCGAGTCGTACCAGGCGTCGATGACCTCCGGCACGCGCGTGGCCGTCTTCTCGCAGGTCGGGCAGGCGAAGGTGACGTCGTCGATGTACGGGCGGTGCGGGTCGAGGCCCGACTGGTCGGTGCCGGTCAGCTCGGTCAGCTCCGCGCGCGAGCCGACGCAGGTGAGGTGGTCGTCCTCGCAGCGCCAGATCGGCAGCGGGGTGCCCCAGTAGCGGTTGCGGGAGAGCGCCCAGTCGATGTTGTTGTTGAGCCAGTCGCCGTAGCGGCCGTTCTTGACCGTGTCCGGGAACCAGTTGGTGCCCTCGTTCTCCTCGAGGAGACGGTCCTTGACGGCCGTGGTGCGGATGTACCAGGACGGCTGCGCGTAGTAGAGCAGCGCGGTGTGGCAGCGCCAGCAGTGCGGGTAGCTGTGCTCGTACGGGATGTGCTTGAACAGCAGGCCGCGCTCGTCGAGGTCCGCGGTGAGCTTCTCGTCGGCCTTCTTGAAGAAGACGCCGCCGACCAGCGGTACGTCCTCCTCGAAGGTGCCGTCGGGACGGACCGGGTTCACGACCGGGAGGCCGTAGGCGCGGCAGACCTTGAGGTCGTCCTCACCGAAGGCGGGGGACTGGTGGACCAGACCCGTACCGTCCTCGGTGGTCACGTACTCGGCGTTGACCACGTAGTGGGCCTCGGCCGGGAACTCCACCAGCTCGAAGGGGCGCTGATACGTCCAGCGCTCCATCTCGGTGCCGGTGAAGGACTGCCCGGTGGTCTCCCAGCCCTCGCCGAGGGCCTTCTCGACCAGCGGCTCGGCGACGACCAGCTTCTCCTCGCCGTTGGTGGCGACCACGTAGGTCACCTCGGGGTGGGCGGCGACCGCGGTGTTGGAGACCAGCGTCCAGGGGGTCGTCGTCCAGACCAGCAGGGCGGCCTCGCCGGCCAGCGGGCCGGAGGTGAGCGGGAAGCGGACGTAGACGGACGGGTCGACGACCGTCTCGTAGCCCTGGGCCAGCTCGTGGTCGGACAGGCCGGTGCCGCAGCGCGGGCACCAGGGGGCGACGCGGTGGTCCTGGACCAGCAGGCCCTTGCCGAAGATCTCCTTCAGGGACCACCAGACGGACTCGACGTACTCCGGGTCCATGGTGCGGTAGGCGTCGTCGAGGTCGACCCAGTAGCCCATGCGGGTCGTCAGCTCGGCGAACGCGTCGGTGTGCCGGGTCACCGACTCACGGCACTTGGCGTTGAACTCGGCGATGCCGTACGCCTCGATGTCCTGCTTGCCGGAGAAGCCGAGCTCCTTCTCGACCGCCAGCTCCACGGGCAGGCCGTGGCAGTCCCAGCCGGCCTTGCGGGCCACGTGGTAGCCGCGCATGGTGCGGAAGCGGGGGAAGACGTCCTTGAAGACGCGGGCCTCGATGTGGTGGGCGCCCGGCATGCCGTTGGCGGTGGGCGGACCCTCGTAGAACACCCACTCGGGGCGCCCCTCGGACTGCTCCAGGCTCTTGGCGAAGATCTTCTGCTCGCGCCAGAAGTCGAGCACCGCGTGCTCGAGCGCGGGCAGGTCGACCTGGGCGGGCACCTGGCGGTACGTCGGCTGTGTCATCAGCGAGCTTCCTCCGGCGGACTTGCTGCCTTCCGTCCGGAGGGACGAGAGCTGGGTCTTTCCGTGCGCCGTTCGGCGCGCTCCCGCGGTACCACCCTCCTTGGCCCTCCGGTGCGGGGTGTGCGCCGGTGAGCCCCCTCATTGGGGTCGCGATACCGGGTCTACTCACCGCTGCGGTGGTCTGCTGCGGCTTTCTTCCGGCGGCTCCGGGGTGATCTTCACGTCGCGCTCGCCCCCGGGCTCACACCGTCCCCGGGTCGCTCTGGGCCGCTTACGCCGCTACTCGTCCCCATCCACGCTTTTCGCTCAGGCCAGTGTACGGCGCCGCGGGGGCGGCGGCCGACCGGATTTCCGGTCCGGAAGGCGGGGGCGCGGGGGCGGGCGGGCGCGGCGCGCGATGACTCGAATGGCTCGGCACGCCTGTTCGGATCCTGGGACGTTCTTCCCGGCGGCATACCCGGCGGGGAGCTGGGCACAACGGATGCAAGTCCGGCGCGCTCCCTGCGCGGGGCGGGCGAATCGGGCGGTGTGCCCCGTTGCCGCGGGACTCGAGTCGATTTATCGTCCCAGCACGATTCGCGAGCAAGATCATAAAATGTGAAGGGGCCGCGGCATGGTGGCGAAGAAGACCGCCGTACAGCAGTCGGCGTCGAGCGGTTCGACCCGTGCCGGTGGCTCCGGCCGTGCGGCCTCCGGCGGCGCCGCCGGGGACGCGGACGGCGGGAAGACCGCCAAGGGGGTCGAGGGGGGCGTCGGCGCGAAGAAGGCGGCCGCCGGGACCGCCGCCAGGAAGGCCGCAGCGGCTCCGCGCGCGGGAGGCGCCACGAAGAAGGCGGCGTCCCGCGCGGGCAGGACCGAGGCCGTGGCCGACGGGGCCGCCGCCCCGCAGACGGCCGGGACACGGAAGGCGGCCGCCGGGCAGGGCACCGGTAAGGGCACCGCCGGGAAGACGGCGGGCAGGACCGGCAGCAGGACGGTGGACGCGGGACGGGCGGCCGGGGAGCGGCCGGCCACCCGGAGCAGGGCCAAGAAGGCGGGCGCGGCGCAGGCCGCGGAGCAGACGGGAGCCACGACAGTGGTTGCGAAGAAGACTCCTGGCACGGCCACGGCGGCCAAGACCGCCGTTCCCAAGGCGCGCATCGCCGCGGCGGACCCCGGCGACCTGGCCGTACGTCCGGGCGAGGACCCCTGGACGACGCAGGAGGTGGAGGGGGCGCGCGCCGAGCTCCAGGCGGAGGAGACGCGGCTGCGCGACGAGATCACCTCCTCGGAGCGGGCCCTCGCCGGCCTGATGCGGGACTCCGGGGACGGGGCCGGCGACGACCAGGCGGACACCGGCGCGAAGAACATCACGCGCGAGCACGAGCTCGCCCTCGCCGCCAACGCGCGCGAGATGCTCACCCAGACCGAGCACGCCCTGGAACGGCTCGACGCCGGCACCTACGGTCTGTGCGAGAACTGCGGCGATCCGATCGGCAAGGCCCGGATGCAGGCGTTCCCGCGCGCGACGCTGTGCGTGGAGTGCAAGCAGAAGCAGGAACGCCGGTACTGACCGGCAGGCGGGTGACACGGGACGTGCCGTACTCTCGTCCTCAGTCAGGTACCTAGGTCGAGGGACTCACGTGGCAGAGGCGGAGCGCATCATCGGTACGCCGGACACCCCGGAGGCGGGGGACGCCGGGCCGGAGCAGTCCGACCGGCGGGAGAAGGACGCGGCGGCGGCCGAGCGGCCCCGGGGCAGGCGCCGGATCGGCGTGCTCTTCGGCATGGCCGCGTTCGCGTACGTCCTCGACCTGGTCAGCAAGATGTGGGTGGTCGCCGAGCTGGAGCACCAGCCGCCCATCGAGATCATCGGTGACTGGCTGAAGTTCGAGGCCATCCGCAACGCGGGCGCCGCCTTCGGCTTCGGCGAGGCCTTCACCGTGATCTTCACGGTCATCGCGGCCGCCGTGATCGTGGTGATCGCCCGCCTCGCCCGCAAGCTGTACAGCGTGCCCTGGGCGATCGCGCTCGGCCTGCTGCTCGGCGGGGCCCTCGGCAACCTCACCGACCGCATCTTCCGGGCGCCCGGTGTCTTCGAAGGTGCCGTCGTGGACTTCATCGCTCCCAAGCACTTCGCCGTGTTCAACCTCGCGGACTCCGCGATCGTCTGCGGCGGCGTCCTGATCGTGCTGCTGTCGTTCCGGGGCCTGGACCCGGACGGAACCGTCCACAAGGACTGACCGCCGCCGCGGCCGGCCACGGGTTGTCCACAGGCCCGTGCGGGGTCGTCCGCCCCGTCCGGCATACTCGACGGGTGAGCACGATTCCCGAGATCCGTACCCTGCCCGTGCCGGACGGCCTGGAGGGCGAGCGCGTCGACGCCGCCATCTCCCGCATGTTCGGCTTCTCCCGTACGAAGGCGGCCGAGCTGGCCGCGGCGGGGAAGGTCACGGTCGACGGGTCGGTGGTCGGGAAGTCCGAGCGGGTGCACGGCGGGGCGTGGCTGGAGGTCGAGATGCCACAGGCGCCGGCCCCCGTCCAGGTCGTCGCCGAGCCCGTCGAGGGCATGGAGATCGTCCATGACGACGACGACGTGGTCGTGATCGTCAAGCCCGTCGGCGTGGCTGCACACCCCTCGCCGGGCTGGAGCGGGCCGACGGTGATCGGCGGGCTCGCCGCCGCCGGCTACCGCATCTCCACGTCCGGAGCCGCCGAGCGCCAGGGCATCGTGCACCGGCTCGACGTCGGCACCTCCGGCCTCATGGCCGTCGCCAAGTCCGAGTACGCGTACACCTCGCTCAAGCGCCAGTTCAAGGAGCGCACGGTCGACAAGCGGTACCACACGCTCGTGCAGGGCCACCCCGACCCGACCAGCGGCACCATCGACGCGCCGATCGGCCGCCACCCGAACCACGACTACAAGTGGGCGGTCACCGCCGACGGCAAGCCGTCCGTCACGCACTACGACCTCATCGAGGCGTTCCGGGCGGCCTCGCTGCTCGACGTGAAGCTGGAGACCGGCCGCACCCACCAGATCCGCGTCCACATGGCCGCCCACCGGCACCCCTGCGTCGGCGACCTCACCTACGGCGCCGACCCGACGCTCGCCAAGCGGCTGCGGCTGACCCGCCAGTGGCTGCACGCCGTGCGCCTGGGCTTCGAGCACCCCGGGGACGGGCAGTGGGTGGAGTTCGCCAGCGACTACCCGGCCGACCTCCAGCAGGCCCTCGACCAGGTGCGCGAGGAGACCTGGGCATGAGCGGCGCCGTGTACACCGTGCGGGTCGCCGAGGACCCCGCCGACCGCGAGGCGTGCTTCGCGGTGCGCAAGGAGGTCTTCGTCGCCGAGCAGGGCGTCCCGCCGGAGATCGAGTACGACGCCTACGACGCCGGCGCGGTCCATGTGCTGGCGGTCCGCGAGGACGGGCTGCCGCTCGGGACCGGCCGGCTGCTGCACGGCGAGGCGGCCGCCGCCAAGACCGGCGGGGACCCCCTGGTGGGGTCGCTGGGCCGGCTCGCCGTGACGAAGGGGGCCCGGGGTCTCGGCGTCGGCGCGGCCCTCGTGCGCGCCATCGAGGACGCGGCCCGCGTGAGTGGACTCACGGCCGTCGACCTGCACGCGCAGACCCACGCCCTGGGTTTCTACGAGCGTCTGGGGTACCTGGCGTACGGACCCGAGTTCCCCGACGCCGGGATACCCCACCGCGCGATGCGGCGCGCCCTGACCCCGTAGGGCGCGAACGCGCTGGTGAGGCGCGCGGCGTGGCAGGCTTGAGGTCTGTCCCGTGGACGTATGACTACCCGTCGGAGCGCTGACCGTGGATCAGTTGGCCCTGCTGTTCGTGCTGTTGCTCGGGGCCCTGGTGAGCGTCCCGGTCGGGGACCGGGTCGGTCTGCCGGCCCCGGTGCTGATGACCCTGCTCGGGATCGTCCTCGCGCTGCTGGAGTTCGTCCCCAACGTGGACGTCCCGCCCGACCTGATCCTGCCGTTGCTGCTGCCGCCGCTGCTGTACGCCGCCGTACGGCGCACGTCCTGGCGGCAGTTCGCGGCGAACGTCCGGCCGATCCTCCTGCTCGCCGTGGCACTGGTGTTCGTCACCACGGTGTGCGTGGCCGCGGTCGCCCAGGCGATCGTGCCGGGCCTGCCCATCGCCGCGGCCGTGGCGCTGGGCGCCCTCGTCGCGCCGCCCGACCCGGTCGCTGCCACCGCCGTGGCGGGCCAGCTCGGGCTGCCGCGCCGCCTGGTGTCCATCCTGGAGGGCGAGGGCCTGTTCAACGACGTCACGGCGATCGTGCTGTACCACGTGGCGATCGCCGCCGCCGTGAGCGGCACCTTCTCCCCGTGGCAGGCCGGGCTCGACCTGGTCCTGTCCGCCGTGGTCGCGCTGGCCGTGGGGCTCGCCCTCGGCTGGGGCGCCTACAAGCTGATGGACCTGCTGGGCGACCCCACCCTGCAGATCGGGCTGTCCCTCCTGGTGCCGTACGCCTCCTACGTGATGGCGGAGGAACTGCACGGCTCCGGGGTGCTCGCGGTGCTCGTCACCGCGCTGTTCCTCGCCGAGTACGCCACCGACGCCGACGACGTGATGACCCGGCTCGCCGGGCACACCTTCTGGGACATCGTCGACACGCTGGTCACCGGCGTCGCCTTCGGCCTGGTCGGCCTCGAACTGCACAACGCGCTCAGCACGGCGGCCGGGCGCTGGGGCGAGATGCTCACCTGGGCCGGAGCGGTGGTCGGCGTCGTCGTCCTCGTACGGCTGCTGTACCTGCTGCCGGCCAGCTGGCTCGCGAAGCGGATGCACGCCAGACGGGACGTCGAGGAGGAGATCCCGATGACCTGGCGTGAGACCGTCGTCATGTGGTGGTCGGGGATGCGCGGGGTGGCGTCCGTCGCGCTGGCGCTGGCCATCCCGCTGGAGACCGACTCCGGCTCGCCCTTCCCGGACCGGGACGAGATCGTCTTCATCGCGTTCGGCGTGATCATGGCGACCCTCGTCCTCCAGGGCCTGACCCTGCCGTGGCTGGTCCGGCGACTCGGGGTGGAGGCCGACAGCGAATGGGAGAAGGAGTACGAGCGGTCGCTGGCGACGCGCGCGGCCAAGGCGGCCAAACGCAGACTGCGGGAGATCGAGGCCGTCGAGGACCTGCCCGACGAACTGGCCGAGCAGATGCTGCGGCGCGCCCTGGACATCGGCGTGCGGATCAGCCCCGACCTGGGCGAGGAGGAACGCCGGGAGGCCCACCACCAGCGGGCGAAACGGCTGAAGCGGGTGCGGCGCCTCCAGGGCGAACTGCTGAGCGCGGCCCGCCACGAGATCCTCGCCGCCCGCACCGAACCGGGGGCTGTCCCCGAGGTGGTGGACCGGGTGCTGCGGCATCTGGACGTGCGCAGTCTGCGCTGATCCGCCCGCCGGGGCCCCGGGCTTCGTACCATCTGATCATGGCTCGCAACGTTGTCATCAGTGGAGGCGGTACGGGGATCGGGCTCGCGACGGCCCGGTTGTTCGCCGCGGACGGGGACCAGGTGCTGCTGCTCGGGCGGCGCGCCGAGGTCCTGGAGCAGGCGGAGGTGCCCGGCGCGCTGACCTTCGCGGCGGATCTCAGCAGGCCGCGCGGGGCGCGCGCGGTGGAGCGCTTCGTCGCCTCCGAGTTCGGCACCGTGGACGTGCTGATCCACAGCGCCGGCGGCTCGGGCGGGCTCGAACCCCGGGTGGAGAGCGACGAACCGCTCGACGTCGTCCTGCACGACTGGACCCTGAACTTCGGTCTGAACACGCTGACCGCCGCGCTGCTCACCGAGGCCCTGAAGGACCGGCTCGCCGACCCCGGCGGCCGGGTGCTGTTCCTCAGCTCCATCGCCGCCTTCCGCGGCTCGGGCAGCGGGGCGTACGCGGCGTCCAAGGCGGCGCTGCACCCGTACGCCCACGACCTGGCCCGTCAGCTGGGGCCGCGCGGGATCACCGTGAACGTCGTCGCCCCCGGATACGTCGAGGACACCGGGTTCTTCGGCGACGCCATGAGCGAGGAGCGGCGCGCCCGGCTCGTCGCCGAGACGTCCAACGGGCGGGCCGGGACGCCCGGCGACGTGGCCGCCACGCTGCACTGGCTGGCGTCGCACGGCGCCGGCCACATCACCTCACAGGTCATCCAGGTCAACGGCGGCGCCGAGCGCGGGCACTGAGGCCGTCAGGGGCGTTCGGAGCGTGCCGAGGGCTGCTGGCCGCGGGGGAGAGTACGGCGGGCCGGCGGGACCCGGCCGGGGACCGGGAAGCCGGGCGGCAGGGCCGCGTCCGCCGCGTTGACGCGGGGCAGCGCGTACGGATGCCGCTCGGTCAGCCAGCGGATCAGCTGCTCGCGCACCGTGACCCGTACCGTCCACAGGTCGTCCGCGTCCTTCGCGGTGACCAGGGCGCGGACCTCCATGGTGGAGGGTGTGGAGTCGGTGACGACCAGGCCGTAGTCGCGGCCGTCCCAGGCGGGGCACTCGCGCACGATGTCGCGGAGCTTCTCGCGCATCGCGTCCAGCGGCGCCGAGTGGTCGACGTGCAGATAGACGGTGCCGGTCATCTGGGCGCCGCCGCGCGACCAGTTCTCGAACGCCTTCGCCGTGAAGTACGACACCGGCATCGTGATCCGGCGCTCGTCCCAGGTCCGTACGGTCAGGAAGGTCAGGGTGATCTCCTCGACCGTGCCCCACTCCTCGTCCACGACGACCGTGTCCCCGATGCGCACCATGTCGCCGAAGGCGATCTGCAGGCCGGCGAACATGTTGCTCAGCGTGGACTGGGCGGCCACACCGGCGACGATGCCGAGGATGCCGGCCGAGGCCAGCAGCGAGGCGCCGGCCGCGCGGAACGCCGGGAATGTCAGCAGCATCGCGGCCGTCGCCACCACGCCGACGACCGCGGACACCACCCGCATGATCAGCGTCACCTGGGTGCGGACCCGGCGGACCCGCGCCGCGTCGTGGTGCACCCGCGCGTAGCGGCTGTACGAGGTCTCCACGACCGCGGCGGCGATCCGGATCGCCAGCCAGGCCGCCGCCCCGATCAGCACGAGCGTGAGCACCCGGCCCACGGCCACACGGTGCTCCTCCAGCAACCGGGACTCGTCGTAGGACCCTCTCAGCAGGGCCGCGCACAGCACGACCTGCCAGGGCACCCGGGCGCGGCGCAGGAGCCCCCACAGCGGGGTCTCGCCGTGCCGTTCGTCGGCCTTGCGCATCACGAGGTCGGTGGCCCACCCGATGAACAGGGTGAGCAGGACCGAGCCGCCGATCACGAGCAGTGGACGGAGTATCGTCTCCATCCCTCGAACGTAACCAGCCTGCGGGGGGCCTGAACATCGCGACCGGTGAGGCGCTGGTCACGGCGTCGCCGGACCGGCTGGCACCATGGCCTCATGAACATCATGCTGTTTCACTCGACCTATGGCCTCAGGCCCGCGGTGCGGCAGGCCGCGGACCGGCTGCGTGCCGCCGGACACGAGGTGTGGACGCCGGACCTCTTCGAAGGGCACACCTTCGAGACGGTCGAGGAGGGCATGGAGTTCAACACGTCGATCGGCAAGGACGAACTGCTGAAGCGGGCCGTGCTGGCCGCGGCCCCCTACTCGGACCGGGGGCTGGTCTACGCAGGGTTCTCGCTCGGCGCCTCGATCGCGCAGACGCTGGCGCTCGGCGACGACAAGGCCCGCGGGCTGCTGCTCCTGCACGGCACCTCTGACATCGCGGCGAACGCCTCCGTGGACGAGCTGCCGGTGCAGCTGCACGTGGCCGAGCCCGACCCGTTCGAGACGGACGACTGGCTGAGCGCCTGGTACCTCCAGATGGGCCGGGCGGGCGCCGACGTCGAGGTCTACCGGTACGCGGGCGCCGGGCACCTCTACACCGACCCGGACCTCCCGGACTACGACGAGGAGGCGGCCGAGGCCACCTGGAGGGTGGCACTCGGCTTCCTGGAGACCCTCTAGAGCCTGGTCACACCGGGTCGTACGTGCGCTCGACCTTCTGGGTGCCGTTGCGGGTGCGGTAGGAGCGGGTCCACTTGGACGTGGCGTCCTGCTTGGCGCGGTCGGACAGTACGTAGTAGTCCATCTGCGCGCGCTCGGCCGTGATGTCGAGGATCCCGTAGCCGTGGCGGTCGGTGTCGACCCAGTGGACGTGCCGGTTGGCGGCGCGGATGACGGGGGCGGCGATCGCCGAGACCGTGCCCTCGGGGACCTTGACGATGTCGTCCAGGTTGTCCGACGTCACCGAGGTGACGACGAACTCCGTGGCGGCGGAGGCCGACAGGGGGTAGGTGCCGGCGTCCACGGGGACGTCGTTCGCCCACGCCATGTGGATGTCGCCGGTGAGGAACACCGTGTTGCGGATCGCGTTCGACCGCAGGTGCGCGAGGAGTTCACGGCGGTCGTCCGTGTAGCCGTCCCACTGGTCGGGGTTGAGGGCGAGCCCCTCCTGCGGCAGGCCCAGCAGCTTGGCGAGCGGCTTGAGCAGGTCGGCGGAGAGGGAGCCGACCGCGAACGGCGAGATCATCACGGAGTTGCCGACCAGGCGCCAGGTGGTGTCCGAGGACTTCAGGTTCGCCTTCAGCCAGTCCAGTTGGGCGCGTCCGGTGAGCGTGCGGTCGGGGTCGTCGACCTCGCCGTTGCCGAGGGACACCTGCTGGGAGCGGAACGAGCGCAGATCGAGCAGGGACAGGTCGACGAGTTTGCCGAAGCGCAGCCGGCGGTAGGTGGTGCCCGCGATCGCCGGGCGCACCGGCATCCACTCGAAGTACGCCTGCTTGGCGGCGGCCTGCCGGGCCGCCCAGGCGCCCTCGGCTCCCTCGGTGTGGTTCTCGGCGCCGCCCGACCAGGTGTCGTTGGCGAACTCGTGGTCGTCCCAGATCGCGATGACCGGGGCCCTGGTGTGCAGGGTCTGGAGGTCCGGGTCCGTCTTGTACGTGGCGTGCCGGACGCGGTAGTCGGCGAGGGTGACGATCTCGTGGGTGGGGGCGTGCGGGCGCACGACCTTGCCGCGGGTGCCGTACTCGCCGGAGCCGTACTCGTAGATGTAGTCGCCGAGGTGGAGCCAGGCGTCGAGGTCGCCGCGGGCCGCGAGATGGCGGTACGCGGAGAAGTAGCCGGCCTCCCAGTTGGCGCAGGAGACGACGCCGAAGCGCAGGTTCGCCACCGGGGCGTCCGCCGCCGGCGCGGTGCGGGTGCGCGCCGCCGGGGAGTCGGTGCCGCCGGCCGAGAAGCGGAACCAGTAGTCGGTGGCCGGTGACAGGCCGCGGATGTCGGCCTTGACGGTGTGGTCGGAGGCGGCTGTCGCGGTGGTCGAGCCCTTGGCGACCACGTTGGTGAACCCCTTGTCCAGGGCGACGGTCCAGCTCACCGTGATGTCCGGCCCGACCCCGGAACCGGGCAGGGCGTCGGGCGTCGGCGTCACGCGGGTCCACAGCAGGACGCCGTCGGGCAGCGGGTCGCCGGAGGCGACGCCGTGCAGGAAGGCGGGGGCCGCGTCGACTGCGCGAGCGGGCAGGGCGCCGGCGAGCGGGCCGGCCAGGACAGCCGTCGCCGCCGCGGCCTTGACGACCGAACGGCGGCGTGGGCTGAGCGCGTTGTACTGATCGGATGATCTGTATCGACTGGTCACAGCCGATCAGGTTACTGAGCGGTACTCGTGCGGGCGGGCGAATTCCAGGAAATTCGCCCGCCCTTCACACGGAGGTCCGGCTTCCTTGCGGTCACCGGCGCCCGAAGGCGGACGTCAGCCCTTCAGCGCCGCGTCCACGGCCTTGGTGTAGTCCTGGACGGTCATCGGGGCGCTCTTGCCGTCGCTGCCGGTGACCTTCTTGCCGTCCATGACGAGCGTCGGCGTGCCCTGGAAGTCGTACTTGCCGCCGTCGGAGTCGAACTTCTCGCTCATGACCAGCGCCCACTTGTCGTAGGTGCCCTTCTTCACGGCCGTCTGGAACTGCTTGTTGTCCTTCAGGGCGTCGACCGTGTTCGCGACCTTGATCAGGTACGCGTCGTCCTTGAACTTGTCCTCGGTCTCGTCGGGGTGGTACTTCGTCGAGTACAGCGCCGTCTTGTACTCGAGGAACGCCTCCGGGCTCACGTTCAGGGCCGCGCCCAGCGCGCTGAGCGCGTTCTTGGAGCCCTCGCCCGGGACGTTGTTGTCGATGAAGGTCGCGCCGACGTACTGGATCTTGTACTTGCCGTCCTTCACGTCCTTGTCGACGGTCGAGCCGACCGTCTGCTCGAACTGGGCGCAGGCCGGGCAGCGGGGGTCCTCGTACATGACGAGCGTCTTCTTCGCGCTGTCCTTGCCGACGACGACGGTCGTGCCGTTCTCGCCCGAGGCGTTGGCAGGCTTGACGAGCTTGTCGTTCTTGGCGGCCTCCCAGTAACCGGGCTTGTTCGCCTGGACGACCGCGTAGCCGATGCCGCCCGCTGCCGCCAGGACGCCGACGACGGAGGCGGCCACGATGATCTGGCGCCTGACCTTGGCGCGCTTGGCCTCGCGTTCGCGTTCGGCGCGCAGGCGCTCTCGGGCCGCCGACTTCGCCGTCTGGCTGTTCCGCTTGCTCATTGGGTGATCTCCATGCATGGGGACGCGCACACGTCGTGTGCGGGATACGTACGGGTGGGCCGTATTGCTCAGAGCGCGTTCACGCGGACGTGAACGCGGGCGAGCACGGCGGTCCACGCCGTCCCAGGGAGTGCACGAGGAGCAGCAGGCGGGCGGAGGCCGCCCGGTGGGCCGGGCGCGGCAGGCGCCGGGCCGGTGCGGTCAGCCGGACCGCAACCGCCGCGACCGCCAGCAGCAGCGGCCGGAACGTGGTCGCGCCGACCGCGCGCAGCAGCTGGGCCAGCGCCCGCTCGCCCCGGCGCAGCCAGGCCGCGGCGGCGAGGCCCACACCCACGTGGGCGGCGAGCAGGAACCAGGCGGTGGCCGGGTCCGCGTGGGCGAGGAGCCCGCCGAGGCGGTCCGGGTCGGTGCCGGTGACCTGGGCCAGCGGGGCGCCGACCCGGGTGCCGTCGCCGCACAGCACGTCCCAGCCGACGGACGCCAGCGGGCCCGCGACCGGGCCGCCCGCCCTGCCGTAGCAGACGTGCTGCCCGGTGGTGAGGATCGTGTCGGCCGCCAGCTCCAGCGGGATCAGCAGCGCGGCGATCCGCCCGAAGCTCCGCTCCCGCCCGGCCAGCGCGTAGGCCAGGGCGAACACGGCGGCCGCCAGCAGGGCCACCGTGTTCAGCGGCAGGGGCGCCCGGGACAGCAGGACGTGTGACGCCGTGCTCAGCGTCACCACGAGTGACGTGAACAGCGCCGCGCGTACCGCTCGCAGCTGGGTCCCGGAGATGTCCATATCGAAAGAAGAGTGTGGCATGAGAGGAGGTAAGGGACCCCTAAAGAGTGCCTGTGAGAGGTCCCCGGGGGCCGGTGGGCGACCCTTTCGTCACAGACCCGGAATCCGGCCGTTGCGGAAGAGGTCCACGAAGATCTGGTGGTCGGTGCGCGCGCGTGCGCCGTAGTCGTGCGCGAAGGAGACCAGCAGTTCGGAGAAGTTCGCCTCGTCGGCCGCGATCGCCGCGTCGATGGCGCGCTCGGTGGAGAACGGCACCAGCGACTCGCCGGAGGTGTCGTCCGCCGCCGCGTGCATCGCCGCGGTGGCCCGGCCGAGGTCGGCGACGACGGCCGCGATCTCCTCCGGGTCGTCGATGTCGCTCCAGTCCAGGTCCACGGCGTACGGCGAGACCTCCGCGACCAGCTGGCCCGCGCCGTCCAGCTCCGTCCAGCCGAGCCAGGGGTCGGCGTGCGCCTGGAGGGCGCGCTGGGAGATCACCGTGCGGTGGCCCTCGTGCTGGAAGTACCCGGCGATCGCCGGATCCGTGATGTGCCGGGAGACGGCCGGGGTCTGGGCCTGCTTGATGTAGATCACCACATCGTTCTCCAGGGCGTCGCTGTGGCCCTCGAGCAGGATGTTGTACGACGGCAGCCCAGCCGAGCCGATGCCGATGCCGCGCCGCCCCACGACGTCCTTCACACGGTAGGAGTCCGGGCGGGCCAGCGAGGCGTCCGGCAGCGTCTCCAGATAGCCGTCGAAGGCCGCGAGCACCTTGTACCGCGTGGCGGCGTCCAGCTCGATGGAACCGCCACCGGGCGCGAAACGGCGCTCGAAGTCGCGGATCTCCGTCATCGAGTCCAGCAGCTCGAAGCGGGTCAGCGAGCGGGCGGCACGCAGGGCGCCCAGCAGCGGGCCCTCGGCGGTGTCCAGCGTGAAGGGCGGCACCTCGTCCCTCTTGGCGCCGGTCGCGAGGGCGTGGATGCGCGCGCGGTAGGCGCCCGCGTAGATCCGCACCAGCTCGGTGATCTGGTCGTCGCCGAGCGCCTTGGCGTAGCCGATGAGGGCGACGGAGGCGGCGAAGCGCTTGAGGTCCCAGGTGAACGGACCGACGTAGGCCTCGTCGAAGTCGTTGACGTTGAAGACCAGGCGGCCGTTGGAGTCCATGTACGTGCCGAAGTTCTCCGCGTGCAGGTCGCCGTGGATCCACACGCGCGAGGTGCGCTCGTCCAGGTACGGGCCGCCCCGCTTCTCGGCGTCGAGGTCGTGGTAGAAGAGGCCCGCCGTGCCCCGGTAGAACGCGAAGGCCGAGGCCGCCATCTTCCGGAACTTCACGCGGAACGCGGCCGGGTCGGCGGCCAGGAGCTCGCCGAACGCGGTGTCGAAGACGGCGAGGATCTCGTCGCCGCGCTGCTCGTCGTTGAGCTGGGGGACCGACATCGCTGGGTGCCTCCTGGTGCATGTGTACGACAGCGTTTCTGTCGTATCGAACGGGCGGGCCCGCCGGAAAGTGCCCGCGGGCCTCGGGGGGTGGGCCTCGTTGTGAAGGTACGCGGGGCAGACCCGTAGGTGTCAGTCCCGAGGCATAGACTTCGACGCTGTCCCCGGAAGTGTCCGCCCGCCTGTCACCGAGTGTTTTCCATGGAGGCCACGTCGTGTCGAAGCCGCCGTTCACGCACCTGCACGTCCACACCCAGTACTCGCTGCTGGACGGTGCCGCGCGGCTGAAGGACATGTTCGACGCGTGCAACGAGATGGGCATGACCCATATCGCCATGTCCGACCACGGCAACCTCCACGGGGCGTACGACTTCTTCCACTCCGCGCAGAAGGCCGGGATCACCCCGATCATCGGGATCGAGGCCTATGTCGCCCCCGAGTCCCGGCGCAACAAGCGCAAGATCCAGTGGGGCCAGCCGCACCAGAAGCGCGACGACGTCTCCGGTTCCGGCGGTTACACCCACAAGACGATGTGGGCCGTGAACAGCAAGGGGCTGCACAACCTCTTCCGCCTCTCGTCCGACGCCTACGCCGAGGGCTGGCTCCAGAAGTGGCCCCGGATGGACAAGGAGACCATCTCCCAGTGGTCCGAGGGGATCGTGGCCTCCACCGGCTGCCCCTCTGGCGAGGTCCAGACGCGGCTGCGGCTCGGCCAGTTCGACGAGGCGCTCAAGGCGGCCGCCGACTACCAGGACATCTTCGGCAAGGACCGGTACTTCCTGGAGCTGATGGACCACGGCATCGACATCGAGCACCGGGTCCGCGACGGCCTGCTGGAGATCGGCAGGAAGCTCGGCATCCCGCCCCTGGTGACGAACGACTCTCACTACACGTACGCGCACGAGGCGACCGCCCACGACGCCCTGCTCTGCATCCAGACCGGCAAGAACCTCTCCGACCCGGACCGCTTCAAGTTCGACGGCACCGGCTACTACCTGAAGTCCACGGACGAGATGTACGCCATCGACTCCTCGGACGCCTGGCAGGAGGGCTGCGCCAACACGCTGCTGATCGCCGAGATGGTCGACACCACGGGCATGTTCGAGAAGCGCGACCTCATGCCCAAGTTCGACATCCCCGAGGGCTACACCGAGGTCACCTGGTTCAAGGAGGAGGTCCGCCGCGGCATGGAGCGCCGCTTCCCCGGCGGCATCCCCGAGGACCGGCAGAAGCAGGCCGACTACGAGATGGACGTCATCATCTCGATGGGCTTCCCCGGCTACTTCCTCGTCGTCGCCGACTTCATCATGTGGGCGAAGAACAACGGCATCGCGGTCGGCCCCGGCCGAGGCTCCGCGGCCGGCTCGATCGTCGCGTACGCCATGGGCATCACGGACCTCGACCCCATCCCGCACGGCCTGATCTTCGAGCGGTTCCTCAACCCCGAGCGCATCTCCATGCCCGACGTCGACATCGACTTCGACGAGCGCCGGCGCGTCGAGGTGATCCGGTACGTGACGGAGAAGTACGGCGCCGACAAGGTCGCCATGATCGGCACCTACGGCACCATCAAGGCCAAGAACGCGATCAAGGACTCCGCGCGCGTGCTGGGCTACCCGTACGCGATGGGTGACCGCATCACCAAGGCCATGCCCGCCGACGTCCTCGGCAAGGGCATCCCGCTCTCCGGCATCACCGACCCGAACCACCCCCGGTACTCGGAGGCGGGCGAGGTCCGCTCGATGTACGAGAACGAACCGGACGTGAAGAAGGTCATCGACACCGCGCGCGGCGTGGAGGGCCTGGTCCGGCAGATGGGCGTGCACGCCGCCGGCGTGATCATGTCCAGCGAGACCATCACCGAGCACGTGCCCGTCTGGGTCCGGCACACCGACGGCGTGACCATCACGCAGTGGGACTACCCGAGCTGTGAGTCGCTCGGCCTGCTGAAGATGGACTTCCTCGGCCTGCGGAACCTGACGATCATGGACGACGCCGTGAAGATGGTGAAGTCCAACAAGGGGATCGACATCGATCTCCTGAGCCTCCCGCTGGACGACCCGACGACATTCGAGCTGCTCCAGCGCGGCGACACCCTCGGCGTCTTCCAGTTCGACGGCGGCCCCATGCGCTCCCTGCTGCGCCTGATGAAGCCGGACAACTTCGAAGACATCTCCGCCGTGTCGGCCCTGTACCGCCCGGGCCCCATGGGCATGAACTCCCACACGAACTACGCGCTGCGCAAGAACGGGCAGCAGGAGATCACGCCCATCCACAAGGAGCTCGAGGAGCCCCTGAAGGAGGTCCTGGACGTCACCTACGGCCTGATCGTCTACCAGGAGCAGGTGCAGAAGGCCGCCCAGATCGTCGCCGGCTACTCGCTCGGCGAGGCCGACATCCTCCGCCGTGTGATGGGCAAGAAGAAGCCCGAGGAGCTGGCGAAGAACTTCACGATCTTCCAGGCCGGCGCCCGCAAGAACGGCTACAGCGACGAGGCCATCCAGGCCCTGTGGGACGTGCTGGTCCCGTTCGCCGGCTACGCGTTCAACAAGGCGCACTCGGCCGCGTACGGCCTGGTGTCGTACTGGACCGCCTACCTCAAGGCGAACCACCCGGCCGAGTACATGGCCGCGCTGCTCACGTCCGTCAAGGACGACAAGGACAAGTCGGCGATCTACCTCAACGAGTGCCGCCGCATGGGCATCCGCGTGCTCCCGCCGAACGTGAACGAGTCGGTGCACAACTTCGCCGCCCAGGGCGACGACGTGATCCTCTTCGGCCTGGAAGCCGTCCGCAACGTCGGCACCAACGTCGTCGAGTCGATCATCAAGAGCCGCAAGGCGAAGGGGAAGTACTCCTCCTTCCCCGACTACCTCGACAAGATCGACGCGGCCGCCTGCAACAAGCGGACCACCGAATCGCTGATCAAGGCGGGCGCGTTCGACAGCCTCGGGCACACCCGCAAGGGCCTCACGGCCCACTTCGAGCCGATGATCGACAACGTGGTGGCGGTCAAGCGCAAGGAGGCCGAGGGCCAGTTCGACCTCTTCGGCGGGATGGGCGAGGAGCAGAGCGACGAGCCCGGCTTCGGACTCGACGTGCAGTTCACCGACGAGGAGTGGGACAAGACCTATCTGCTCGCCCAGGAGCGGGAGATGCTCGGTCTGTACGTCTCCGACCACCCGCTGTTCGGCCTGGAGCACGTGCTGTCCGACAAGGCGGACGCGGGCATCTCGCAGCTCACCGGCGGTGAGCACGCGGACGGCGCGGTCGTCACCATCGGCGGCATTATCTCGGGCCTCCAGCGCAAGATGACCAAGCAGGGCAACGCCTGGGCGATCGCCACGGTCGAGGACCTCGCGGGCTCCATCGAGTGCATGTTCTTCCCGGCGACCTACCAGCTCGTGTCGACCCAACTCGTCGAGGACGCGGTCGTGTTCGTCAAGGGCAGGCTCGACAAGCGCGAGGACGTGCCGCGGCTCGTCGCGATGGAGCTCCAGGTGCCCGACCTGTCCAACGCGGGCGCCAACGCGCCGGTGATCCTCACCATCCCGGCCACCCGGGTCACCCCGCCGATGGTCAGCCGGCTCGGCGAGATCCTCACCCACCACAAGGGCGAGAGCGAGGTCCGCATCAAGCTCCAGGGCCCGACCAGGACGACCGTGCTGCGGCTCGACCGGCACCGGGTGAAGCCCGATCCGGCGCTGTTCGGCGATCTCAAGGTGCTGCTCGGCCCGTCCTGCCTGGCCGGCTGACCGGACTTCCGCGGCCGTACGAAAGGGGCGCCTCCCGCACGGGACGCGCCCCTTCGTCGTAGCCGGGTCTCAACAACCCTTACGCAGATCTCAATTGTGGCCGAAGCGCTTCTGCCGGCCCTTGCGGGCGATGTCGCCCGGGCTCGCCTGCGCGAGCGCGGGCTCCGCCGGCGACTCCATCACCGTGGTGTCGGTCTGCCGGGCACCACGCGCGGACTGGGGCTGCTTACGGTCCTGCTTCTTGTTCTTGGCCATGGTGATCTGCCTCCTGTGGGGGATCTAGGGGCCAGGGCCGGGACCAGATTCACATAGGCTGACAAAGAGTGCATGTCGGATAATTACCCTGTGTAGTGGCGGTTGTCGGGACGCCCGCCCCGCCAAGGCGCCGACCCGTTACGCCGAAACGCCACGCCGAAGATCGAGTTCGGCCCGTTAACCCCCGCACGGTCGGGCAGACTCGAAGGAAGCCTGAAGCAAACCTCCCGGGAAGAGGGTGAGTCGTGTGGACCGCTGCATCGTCCTGGTGGACGCCGGGTATCTGCTGGGGGCCGCCGCCAGCCTGCTCGCCGGGGAACCCTCCCGGTCACGGATCAGCGTCGACCACGCCGCCCTCATCCAGGCGTTGCGCACCTGCGCCGAGTCGGACACCCAGCAGCCCCTGCTGCGCATCTACTGGTTCGACGGCGCCCCCGACCGCGTGCCCCAGCCCGAGCACCGCCGCCTGCGCGTGATGCCGCGGGTCACCGTCCGGCTGGGCGCCCTGACCCGCAGCGACGGCCGCTGGGCGCAGAAGGGGGTGGACGCCGCGATGCACGCCGAACTCACCGAGCTCGCCCGCAACCGCGCCTGCTCCGACGTCGTGCTGGTCACCGGCGACGGCGACCTGCTCCCCGGCATGATGGCCGCCAAGGAGCACGGCGTCGCCGTGCACCTGTGGGCCGTGCAGGCCGCCGACGGCGACTACAACCAGTCCGAGGACCTGGTCGCCGAGGCGGACGAACGCCGGGTGCTCGACCGCGCCTGGATCACCCAGGCCGTACGCGCCAAGGAACTCACCGGCGTGTGCGCGCCACCGCCGGTGCCCCGCCCGGAGATCGCCGCGATCCTGTCGGCGCCGCTGCCGGACTCCACGCTCGGCGCGCGGACGGAACGCCCTTCCGAGGAGCCCGAACACGCCCCGGCCGCCGGCACGGACACCGGTGCCCCCGAACGGGTCCCGGCGTCCAAGGGCGTCCCCACCCCGAAAGACCTCGCCGCCCTGCGCGCGCCCGGCGTCCAGCACCCGCAGCCCCCGGCGAACGCGACCCTGCGCTGGTCCTCGGACAAGGGCTGGGTCGACCGCCCCGGCACCGCGTCCGAGCCGCCCGAGATCGCTGCCATGCCGACCCTCGCGCAGCTCACCACCGCCGAGCAGCGCTGGGCCGACCGCGAGGAGGACATCACGACGGTCGGCGGCGACCCGTACGAGGTCGGCCAGGTCTTCGCGCGCCGCTGGATGGGCCGGCTCGGGGAGCAGGGGCACCTGCAGAAGCTGTCGGCCATGTACCCGCGCATCCCGCACCGCATCGACGGCGAGCTGCTGCGGTACGCGGCCCGCTTCGGGCTGCTCGCCCACAAGGACGACCAGATCGACGAGCACGACCGGTACGCGATCCGGGCCGGGTTCTGGCGCGAGATCGACGTCCGCACGGCCGAGCACGCGTCCGCCGCCGACTGAGCCCCCCCGCCGCGCGCCAGGCGTGCCGACGCGGGCGGCGAGCAGGCGATTCGCCGCGACCGGCCGCCCCGGGGACGGATCGGGCACCCGGACCCCGTACCCTCGTGCCTTGTGAGTACGCGCGCGGGACAGGCACTTCGGCACGGTGGTGACGTCGTGTGTGCCGTGCGCGGGCTGACCAAGACCTACCCGGCCGTCCGGGGGCGCCGCGGAGCACCCGGCACGCCCGCGCTGCGGGCCACCGACGACGTCCGGCTCGACATCGCGCAGGGCGAGATCTTCGGGCTGCTCGGCCCGAACGGCGCCGGCAAGACCACCCTCGTACGGCAGCTGACCGGGCTGATGCGGCCCGACTCCGGCAGCGTCGAGATCCTCGGGCACGACATCGTGTGCCACCCCGAGCGGGCGGCGCGCATCCTCGCCTACCTCGGCCAGGAGTCGTCGGCCCTCGACGAGCTGACCGTGTCCCTCGCCGCCGAGACCACCGGACGGCTGCGCGGCCTGGACGCCCGGCGGGCCCGGGCCGAGCGGGACGCCGTCCTCGACGAACTTGGGCTCGCCCCGATCGCCGGGCGCCCCCTGAAGAAGCTCTCCGGAGGCCAGCGCCGGCTGGCCTGCTTCGCCTCCGCCCTGGTGGGGGAGCGGCCACTGCTCGTCCTGGACGAGCCGACCACGGGGATGGACCCGGTGGCCCGGCGGGCCGTCTGGTCGGCCGTGGACCGCCGGCGGGCCGAGCGGGGCACGACCGTGCTCCTCGTCACCCACAACGTCATCGAGGCCGAGACCGTCCTCGACCGGGTCGCCGTCCTCGACCGGGGCCGCGTCATCGCCTGCGACACGCCTTCCGGCCTCAAGGAGCGTGTCGCCGGCGAGGTCCGCGTCGAGCTGCTGTGGCGGGAGCGGGCACCCCTGGAGGTGCCCGAGGTCGCCGCGCTCCAGGACCGCGCCCTCGAATCCGGCCGCCGCTGGACCCTGCGGCTCGCCCCCGAGGAGGCCCGCACGGTCGTCGCCACCGTCACCGGCGGAGCCGCCTTCGCCGCGCTGGACGACTTCACGCTCGCCACGCCCAGCCTGGAGGACGTCTACCTGGCGCTGGGCGGTGCCGCGCAGAAGGGGCTGGTGAAGGCGTGAGCACGCTGACCGCCGGACCCGTACTGGACGCCGTACGCGTCACGACCACCGTCGTCTCGATCCCCCGTGCGAAAGGGAGCAGCGCCACGTGAGTGTCGTACCCGCCGAGGTTCTGCCGGGCGGCGCCCTGGCCGCGGACGAGACGTCCGGCCGGGCCCCGGCCGCGCTCGGGCCGCGCGCGCGGCTGTGGCCGTCGCTGTGCGCCGTGTACCGCGCCCAGCTGTCCCGGGCGCGGGTCGCGCGTATCCCGCTGCTGTTCGTGGCCACCTTCCAGTCGATCGGGATCATGATCCTGATGCGCGGGGTCGTCGACGGCGGGGCCGAGGCGCAGGCCGTGGTGGCCGGCTCGTCGGTGCTCGTCGTCGCCTTCGTCGCGCTGAACCTGCTCGCCCAGTACTTCGGGCAACTGCGCGCCAGCGGCGGCCTCGACCACTACGCCACGCTGCCCGTGCCGCCCGCGGCCGTGGTGCTCGGCGCGGCCGGGGCGTACGCCTCCTTCACGGTGCCCGGGACCGTGGTGACCGCGGTGACCGGCTGCCTGCTGTTCGGCCTGCCGATGACCCACCTGTGGATCCTCGTCGCGGTGATCCCGCTCGCCGGGGCCGCGCTCGCCGGGCTCGGCGCCGCCCTCGGCCTGCTCGCGCCGCGCCCCGAGCTGGCCACGCTGCTCGGGCAGCTCGGCATGTCGGCGGCGCTGCTGCTGGGCGTCCTGCCCGCCGACCGGATGCCCGAGGTGGTCCGGTTCGCCCGCGACCTGCTGCCCTCGACCTACGGCGTGGAGGCGTTCGCGCGGACCTTCGGGGAGGCGCCCGCCTGGGGGTTCGTCCTCGGTGACCTGGCCGTGTGCGCGGTGGTCGGCGTCGTCTCGCTGGCCGTCGCCACCTGGGCCTACCGCCGGGCGGCCGTCCGGTGACGCGCCGCGCGGGGCGGCCTGGCACGATGGCAGGGTGACCGCTCCGCTGACTCCTCCGCCGCCGCCGCGTGACCCGTCCTCCCCCGGAGGGTGGCAGCAGCCCGCTGCCGGGTACACGGCCGCCGTGCCGCACGACGCCATATCCGACGCCGCCGGGAGTCCGCAGGGCTCGCCCGGCCCGTACGGCGCGCCGGGCTCGTACGGACAGGACGGTCCCGGTATGAAGACCGAACTGCGCGAGGGCGCCGTGGTCACCGTGGTGGTCGCGCTCCTCGGCGCGCTGCTGGGCGTGCTGTGGTGGCGGCTGGCGCCCAGCGTGCCGCTCGTGGGGGACGTCGTCGACGACGGCTGGGTCGTGTACTTCAAGGACTCCGAGGGCGAGCAGGCCATCGGGGTGGACGGAACGTTCACGCTGCTCGCGCTCGCGTTCGGCCTGGTGAGTGCCGTGGCGGTGTTCCTGTGGCGGCGGCGCGGCGGTGTGCCGCTGGTGGTGGGGCTGGCCCTGGGCGGCTTCCTCGGGTCGCTGCTCGCCTGGCGGATCGGGGTCTGGCTCGGCCCCACGGAGGACGTCATCGCCCACGCCAAGGCGGTGGGCAAGGGCGTCACCTTCTCGGCGCCGCTGAAGCTGGGCGCGAAGGGGGCCTGGCTGGCCTGGCCGCTCGCGGCCCTGGTGGTGCACCTCGGGCTGACGGCGCTGTTCGGCCCGCGGGAGCCGGACCCGTACCAGCAGCAGCCCCCACAGGGGCAGGCGAAGGACACGCACGGCTCACCGGCCGCCTGAGGCCGGAGGCCCAGGGGGCGGGTCCGCCCCCTGAGCGGTGGGCCGTCACCTCACGCCGGACGGCGTCCGTGGTTCGAACGGCCCTTCTTGATACGCCACTTCCGTTTGCGCGTCCTCTTCGACATGTCCTTGGTGCTTAACCGAGGACGGCCCCGCCGTCGAGGGCCCATACAGGCCAGGCCGTGGGCTCATCTACGCCCGTTCCGTGGGCTCACCCGCGCCCGACGGGTGCGAGGACCGCGTCCGTGAGCGCGGCAAGGTCGGCGGGGGAGAGCTCGACCTCCAGGCCCCGGCGGCCCGCCGAGACGCAGATCGTTTCGTGGCCCGAGGCCGAGGCGTCCAGGACCGTGGGCAGCTTCTTGCGCTGGCCCAGCGGCGAGATGCCGCCCCGCACATAGCCGGTCGTGCGCTCGGCGAGCGCCGGGTCCGCCATGGCGGCGCGCTTGCCGCCGACCGCCGCCGCCAGCGCCTTGAGGTCCAGCTGGCCCGCCACCGGGACGACCGCGACGGTCAGGGTGCCGTCCACGTCCGCGACCAGCGTCTTGAAGACCCGGTCCGGTGAGACGCCCATCGCCTGCGCCGCCTCCTCGCCGTACGAGGGGTGTGCGGGGTCGTGCTCGTAGGAGTGGACGGTGTACGCGACACCGGCCGCGGTCAGCGCGACCGTGGCCGGGGTGCCGCCCGGCTGCTGCTGCTTCTTCGACTTCTTCGCCATTGGTGGCCGTTCCCCAGGGTGGTGCGTCAGTTGAGGCTGGTCGGTCCGCGGGTCAGGTCCGACGCCGGGAGCGAGGGCAGGGTACGGATGATCGAGGTCTCGGCGCGAAGGAGTTTCAGCTCGTCGCGCAGCCGGGACGCGGTGTCCGGGGCCTGGAGCAGCCGCTGCTTGGTCGGGGTGTCCAGCATCATCGCGGCGGCCACCAGGTAGGACACGACGGACGGCTGGTCCGGCAGGTCGGCGGTGGTCGACACGGACCGCTCGCGGGCCCCGGCGAGACGTTTCTGGTACTGTCGGAAGGCCCGCAGCACGCCTTCGGCGAGCGCTCCCGCCTCGTCGCCGGGCTCCTCGGTCAGCTCCTCCAGCTCGGCCGTCAGGAACGGGCCCGACGCGTCCACGGAGACGAGCCGCACCCGGGTCGTGCCCGTCGCCAGCACCTCGAACGTGCCGTCGGCCCGCTCCCGGATCGTCGCCGCGTCCGCGACGCACGCCACGGTGTGGAAGGCCTTGAGCGGGTCGGGGCCGAAGCCGGCGGCGGGGCCGCGCTCGGGCACGGCGGTGGGATCGGGCATCCCGGGGGCGGTCGTGGCCACCTCGTGGCCGTCGCGGATGGCGACCACGGCGAAACGGCGCGGATCCTCCTCGGGGGTCTTCAGGAGTTCGCGCATCATGGCGCGGTACCGCTCCTCGAAGACGTTCAGCGGCAGGACGAGCCCGGGAAAGAGCACCGAGTTCAGGGGGAAGAGCGGAAGGCGGACGGTCACGGCGCCAAAGCCTAGTGGTCGCGCCGCGCGGCGCGACCGGCGCGCCCACCTGGTGGGTGCCCGGAGCGCCCCCGGGCCGGGGCGGAGCCCGCGCGCCGCCGGACCTGCTGCCGTACCTCCAGGAAGCGGCTCAGCGGATCCTCCGCGAACCGGCTCCACGGGTAGGACGTGGCGTAGGGCCCGATGAGCCGCAGCTGATCCAGGGCGTCCTCCCAGCGGCCGAGCTCGACCAGGACGTACGTGAGCTTGTTGCGCACGGCGGCGGGCCACGGGTCGGCCGCCGGGAAGCGGGCCGACAGCGCGACCGCCCGGTCGGCCGCCGCGTGCAGCCGCTCGACGGGTACGCCGGGGCCGCACCCGTCGTCCAGGTAGGCGAGCGCCGCCCGGGCGGGCAGCGCCTGGACGAGGGAGTCGTCGGGGGAGTCCTGCGCGGCCCGGTCGGCGAAGTCCAGGCACTCGCGGTGGGAGCCGTGCCAGGAGGAGGCCAGGTAGCGCAGGGCGGCGACATGGCAGCCGTAGTGCAGCGGGGCGCGGCGCAGGGCCGCCTCCCACAGCTCCCCGAAGTAGGTGTGCCCGGCGCGGGAGCCGCGCGCGTGGTCCAGGGCGAGGCGCCAGGGCACCGGGTCGCGGTCGTCGGCGCGGGCGGCGGCGGTGATCAGCGGGCTCACCCCGCGCAGCAGCTCGGCACGGGCCGGGGACCGCCAGGCGTGGTCCACGGCGAGCTGGGCGCGCAGCAGCAGGACGTCCGGGTCGTCCGGGGCTGCCGCGTACCAGGCCTGCACCCACTCGGGCCGGGAGCGGGCGAAGGCGGCCAGCCGCAGGACGTACCGGTCGCGGTCCTCCCACCGGCCGTGCGCGCGGGTGGCGGCGAGGAGGTCCGCCGCGGCGCGGTGGGACCCCTGCCCGGCCGCGACCAGCGCGGGGCCCAGGCGGTCGTCGGGCGCGTCGAGGAGCACCTCGTCGTCGGCGGGGAGCCCGGCGGCGGGGTGCTGCGCTGAGGGCCCGGGCGTCCGTGACGCCCGGCCGAACGGGAGCAGCAGAGCCATGGTGTCGACCATTGAAGGTCCGCAGGTCACACCGGCGCCAGAGGGAAAGGCCAAGACGGCGAAAGTTGTACCGCCGTCGGTCAAGAACCGGTAAAGGTCAACTGTTCAACAACAGTCGGACATCCATGAAATCAGCTCACCGGTCGCACAGATCCCCACATCATCAAAAGCCCCACCGGGCTCAGCTGCGCCGCAGCGTCCGGGTCGCCCCCGCCGCCACCGTCGTCGCGAGGATCCAGCCCAGCAGGATCATCGCCGCCGCCAGCCACTGCCAGACACCGCTGAACTGCCAGAACCCCACCTGCCCCAGATCGATCACCGGCAGCAGCAGGTCCAGCGCGAACAACGTCGGGTTCCACGTCGGATGCTCGCCGCCCTTGATCGGCGGATGATCGGCGTACCCGAAGGCCACCGAGCCCGCCGCCCAGAGAATCGCCATCCACACCGCGGCCCGCCCGGGCCGATAGCCGTAGGCGACCATCCAGTCCTGGACGTACCCCCACAGCTTCCCGGCCGGGGGCAGCGTCTCGCGCCGCCGGCGCTGCTTGGCGAGCAGCACCTCGCGCGCGTCCTCGTCCTCGCCGCCCGCCCGCAGCACCGAGGCCAGCAGCTCGTACGGCTCCGGGTTGTACTCGGCGGTCGCGGCGGCCACCCACTCCAGCCGCCGCTCCAGCGGGAACGGGCCGCGCGGCACCAGGTTCTCGTAGCTGAAGCCGCCCATGTGCAGCAGCCCCGGCCCCGGCCAGGCGTCCGCCCTGTCCATCAGGTTGACCACCCGCGCCCCCGACAGCAGCACCCGGCCCCGTTCCATCCGCTCCCCGAGGAAGCGCAGCTCCGGCGTCTGGACGCGGCGCATCGACAGCTCCTGCTCGTCCGTGAAGACGAACCGGGCCCGCTCCAGGTCGACCGCGTCCCCGAACCGCCCGTCGTCCAGCCGCACCCCGCCCCGGCACTCGAACCGCTGCACCCGTGTCCCGCGCGCGGGGGTGCGCCCGCTCAGCAGCGGACTGCCGACGCCCGCCGGGGTCAGGTACAGGGTCCGCCCGACGGTCAGCTGGGGCGCGTTCAGCGCGAGCCGGGTGTACGGATTCACCAGCCGCGCCCCGCGAAGGCTCAGCGACACGCCGATGCTCGCGCCCCGCAGACTCAGCTCGCCGTGCGACTCCAGCATCTCGGCCTGGAGGTCCTGGCCGACGTTCATGCCGTCCCCGGCGATCGAACGGCCGCTGCGGTCCCGGTACACCACCGCCTGGCTGAGCAGCAGGTCCGTGCCGATGTGGGCGTCCGTGATCCGCACCCCGTTGTGGAAACGGCAGCGCGGCAGATGCAGATCGCCCTCGGTGTGCACCCGCGCCGCCTCCAGGCGCGGCACCGAGCAGTCCACCAGCCGCAGCGTGGTGAACCGCGCCTCCGGCAGCAGGACCTCCCGCTCGAAGCGGCAGCCGCGCATCTCGACGTACGGCTCGACCGTGCCGCCCGCCAGGTCCAGCGCGCCGCTGACCTGCACTCCCACCAGCTTCAGCGAGGACACCCGGCCCGCCAGCGGGGGCGGCCCGTCCAGCAGCAGCCAGCACACGATGCGGGCCCGCACGGTCCGCTCGTCGCCCCAGGGGTGCCCGCCGTGCGGATCGTCGACGACCGTGTCGCCGCTGCTCAGGTCGTACACGCTGCCGTTGCGGAACGCCTGCCACATCCCGGCCTCGGCGGCGGTCAGATCGTCCGGCAGGTCCCCGTCCCGGATGCCGGCCCCCTCGGTCACGTCCTTCTCATCCTCCTCGGCTACTCGCGAGTCAGTGGCCCCGTACCACCGTCATGCCCGCTGAGTGACGCCCCGAACGCAAGACGTGAAGAGGATCTTCCGGGTTCCCGGACGCTCTGTATCAGCCATTGATACGCGTCCCCGGTGCCGGACGCGGGTCTGAGAGAATTGGGTACGTGATCTCCCGAATCGATCTGCGCGGCGACGCCCTCCCCGAGGGCCCCGCACTGCGCGACCTGCTGCCTCGAGCCGACTTCGACGTCTCGGCCGCCATGGAGAAGGTGCGTCCGATCTGCGAGGCCGTGCATCATCGGGGCGACGCGGCGCTGATCGACTTCGCCGAGAAGTTCGACGGGGTCCGGCTCGACCAGGTGCGGGTCCCCGCCGAGGCCCTGGACAAGGCCCTCGCCGAGCTCGACCCGGCCGTACGCGCGGCCCTGGAGGAGTCCATCCGCCGCGCCCGGCTCGTCCACCGCGAGCAGCGCCGCACCGCGCACACCACCCAGGTCGTCCCCGGCGGCTCGGTCACCGAGAAGTGGGTGCCCGTCGACCGCGTCGGCCTGTACGCGCCGGGCGGCCGCTCGGTCTACCCGTCGTCCGTGATCATGAACGTCGTCCCGGCCCAGGAGGCCGGCGTCGAGTCGATCGCGCTCGCCTCCCCGGCCCAGGCCGAGTTCGGCGGGCTGCCGCACCCCACGATCCTGGCCGCCTGCGCGCTGCTCGGCGTCGACGAGGTGTACGCCGCCGGCGGTGCCACCGCCGTCGCGATGTTCGCGTACGGCACGGAGTCCTGCCCGCCCGCCGACATGGTCACTGGCCCCGGCAACATCTGGGTCGCCGCCGCCAAGCGCTACTTCACCGGCAAGATCGGCATCGACGCCGAGGCCGGGCCCACCGAGATCGCGGTCCTCGCGGACTCCACGGCCGACCCGGTGCACGTCGCGTCCGACCTGATCAGCCAGGCCGAGCACGACCCGCTGGCCGCCGCCGTCCTCGTCACCGACTCCGTGGAGCTCGCGGACGCGGTGGAGAAGGAGCTGGAGCCGCAGGTCGCCGCCACCCGGCACATCGACGACCGGATCGTGCCCGCCCTGAAGGGCAGGCAGTCCGCGATCGTCCTCGTCGACGGCGTCGACGAGGGCCTGCGCGTCGTGGACGCGTACGGCGCCGAGCACCTGGAGATCCAGACCGCCGACGCCGCCGCCGTCGCGGACCGGGTACGCAACGCCGGCGCGATCTTCATCGGGCCCTGGGCGCCGGTCTCCCTCGGCGACTACGCGGCCGGCTCCAACCACGTCCTGCCCACCGGCGGCTGCGCCTGCCACTCCTCGGGCCTGTCCGTCCAGTCCTTCCTGCGCGGCATCCACATCGTGGACTACACCCGCGACGCGCTCGCCGAGGTCGCGCATCACGTCGTGACGCTGGCGGAGGCGGAGGATCTGCCGGCCCACGGCGCGGCGATCAAGGCACGGTTCGGCTGGAAGGTACCCGAGAGCAAGTGACTGGCATCGACGATCTCCCGGTGCGGGACGAGCTGCGCGGCAAGTCCCCCTACGGAGCGCCCCAGCTGGACGTCCCCGTCCGGCTCAACACCAACGAGAACCCCTACCCGCTGCCCGAGGCACTGGTCGAGCGGATCGCCGAGCGCGTCCGCGAGGCCGCCCGCGACCTCAACCGCTACCCCGACCGGGACGCGGTCGAGCTGCGCACCCGGCTCGCGGCGTACCTGACGGACACCTCCGGCCACCCGGTCGGCCTCGCCAACGTGTGGGCGGCCAACGGCTCCAACGAGGTCATCCAGCAGCTGCTGCAGACCTTCGGCGGACCCGGCCGTACCGCGATCGGCTTCGAGCCGTCGTACTCGATGCACGCGCTCATCGCGCGCGGCACCGGCACCGGCTGGGTCTCCGGCCCCCGCAACGACGACTTCACGATCGACCTCGCCGCAGCCGAGAAGGCCGTCGCCGAGCACCGGCCCGACGTCGTCTTCATCACCACGCCCAACAACCCCACCGGCAACGCGGTCCCGCGCGAGACCGTCCTCGCCCTGTACGAGGCCGCGCAGGCGGCGAAGCCGTCGATGGTCGTGGTCGACGAGGCGTACGTCGAGTTCAGCCACGGCGACTCGCTGCTGCCTCTGCTCGACGGGCGCCCCAACCTCGTCGTCTCCCGCACCATGTCCAAGGCGTTCGGCGCGGCGGGCCTGCGCCTCGGCTACCTCGCCGCCGACCCCGCCGTGGTCGACGCCGTCCAGCTCGTCCGGCTGCCGTACCACCTGTCGGCCGTCACCCAGGCGACCGCCCTGGCCGCCCTGGAGCACACCGGCACACTGCTGAAGTACGTCGAGCAGCTGAAGGCCGAACGCGACCGGCTGGTCACCGAACTGCTCGCCATCGGCTACGAGGTCACCGCCTCGGACGCCAACTTCGTGCAGTTCGGACGGTTCGACGACGCGCACGCCGTCTGGCGGCAGATCCTCGACCGGGGCGTCCTGGTCCGGGACAACGGCGTACCCGGCTGGCTGCGGGTCACCGCCGGCACCCCCGAAGAGAACGACGCGTTCCTCGACGCGGTCCGTGAAGTCAAGAAGGAGCAGAGCGCATGAACCGCGTAGGACGCATAGAGCGGGTGACGAAGGAGACCTCGGTCCTCGTCGAGATCGACCTCGACGGGTCCGGCAAGGTCGACGTGGCGACCGGCGTCGGCTTCTACGACCACATGCTCGACCAGCTCGGCCGCCACGGCCTGTTCGACCTCACGGTCAAGACCGAGGGCGACCTGCACATCGACTCCCACCACACCATCGAGGACACCGCCCTCGCGCTGGGCGCCGCCTTCAAGCAGGCCCTCGGCGACAAGGTGGGCATCTACCGCTTCGGCAACTGCACGGTCCCGCTGGACGAGTCCCTCGCCCAGGTCACCGTCGACCTCTCCGGCCGCCCCTACCTCGTGCACACCGAGCCCGAGAACATGGCGCCGATGATCGGCGAGTACGACACCACGATGACCCGGCACATCCTGGAGTCCTTCGTGGCGCAGGCGCAGATCGCCCTGCACGTGCACGTGCCCTACGGACGCAACGCCCACCACATCGTGGAGTGCCAGTTCAAGGCCCTCGCCCGCGCACTGCGCTACGCCTCCGAACGCGACCCGCGCGCGGCCGGCATCCTGCCGTCGACGAAGGGCGCGCTGTAACCCCATGAACGGGCTGTCCACCATCCTGATCGTCGTCGGCCTGTTCCTGGTCGGCGGCATCATCTCCTTCGCCAAGCAGCAGATGCCCAAGAGCCTCATCGTGCTGCTCTCCATCAGTGCCGCGCTGTGCCTCGTCGCCGGCGTCTTGAGGCTGGAGGTGTGGAATTGACCAGCAAGAACGTCGTGGTCTTCGACTACGGCTTCGGCAACGTACGCTCCGCCGAGCGGGCCCTCGCCCGCGCCGGCGCGGACGTCGAGATCACCCGTGACTTCGACAAGGCCATGAACGCCGACGGGCTGCTCGTGCCCGGCGTCGGCGCCTTCGCCGCCTGTATGCAGGGGCTCACCGACGCCCGCGGGGACTGGATCATCGACCGGCGGCTGTCCGGCGGCCGCCCCGTCATGGGCATCTGCGTCGGCATGCAGATCCTGTTCGCGCGCGGCATCGAGCACGGCGTCGAGGCCGAGGGCCTGGGCGAGTGGCCGGGCTCGGTCGAGCCGCTGCAGGCCGACATCGTGCCCCACATGGGCTGGAACACGGTCGAGGCGGCGGGCGGCAGCGAGCTGTTCGCCGGCCTGGACGCCGACGCGCGCTTCTACTTCGTGCACTCCTACGCCGTGCACGACTGGAGCTTCCAGACCGAGAACCCGTTGATGACCGCCCCCAAGGTCACCTGGTCGACGCACGGCAAGCCGTTCGTGGCCGCCGTGGAGAACGGCGCCCTGTGGGCCACGCAGTTCCACCCCGAGAAGTCCGGCGACGCCGGCGCGCAGCTGCTCACCAACTGGATCGGAAGCCTGTAGAGACATGGCCAAGCTCGAACTCCTCCCCGCCGTCGACGTCCGCGACGGCCAGGCCGTCCGCCTCGTGCACGGCGAGTCCGGCACCGAGACCTCCTACGGCTCCCCGCTGGAGGCCGCCCTCGCCTGGCAGCGTTCCGGCGCCGAGTGGCTGCACCTGGTCGACCTGGACGCCGCGTTCGGCACCGGTGACAACCGCGAGCTGATCGCGGAGGTCGCGAAGGCCATGGACATCAAGGTGGAGCTGTCCGGCGGCATCCGCGACGACGCCTCCCTCGCCGCCGCGCTCGCCACCGGCTGCACCCGCGTCAACCTCGGCACGGCCGCCCTGGAGAGCCCCGAGTGGGTCGCCAAGGTGATCGCCGAGCACGGCGACAAGATCGCGGTCGGCCTGGACGTGCGCGGGACCACCCTGCGCGGCCGCGGCTGGACCCGCGACGGCGGCGACCTCTACGAGACGCTGGAGCGCCTCGACAAGGAGGGCTGCGCGCGGTACGTCGTCACCGACATCGCCAAGGACGGCACCCTCCAGGGCCCCAACCTGGAGCTGCTGAAGAACGTCTGCGCGGCCACGGACCGCCCCGTCGTCGCCTCCGGCGGCGTGTCCTCGCTGGACGACCTGCGGGCCATCGCCGAGCTGGTCCCGCTCGGCGTCGAGGGCTCCATCGTCGGCAAGGCGCTGTACGCGAAGGCGTTCACGCTGGAGGAGGCCCTGGAGGCCGTGGCGTCATGACCTCCGAGCCCGTGCGGCGCGTGCGCGGCGGCAGCCCCTGGGAGGAGTCCTTCGGGTTCGCGCGCGCCGTCGCGGCCGGCGACCGCGTGCTGGTGGGCGGCACCACCGCCTTCCGGGGGTCGGCGCTGTACGGGGAGGGCGACCCGTACGAGCAGGCCAGGGTGGCCTTCGCCGGCGCGCTGGAGGCGATCGCGGAGTTCGGGCTCGGCCCCGAGTCGGTCGTCCGCACCCGGATGTACCTGAGCCACCAGCGGGACGTGGACGAGGTGGGCCGCGCCCACAAGGAGATCTTCGGCCAGGTGCGCCCCGTCACGACCCTGCTGGTCGTGGAGGGGTTCGTCGACCCGCGCATCCTGGTCGAAGTAGAGCTAGAGGCATACAGAGGAGCCGTGGAGCAATGACCCTGGCGGTCCGAGTCATCCCCTGCCTGGACGTGGACAACGGCCGGGTCGTCAAGGGCGTCAACTTCCAGAACCTGCGCGACGCGGGCGACCCCGTCGAGATGGCCAAGGTGTACGACGCCGAGGGCGCCGACGAGCTGACGTTCCTGGACATCACCGCCTCCTCGGGCAACCGGGAGACGACGTACGACGTGGTGCGCCGCACCGCCGAGCAGGTGTTCATCCCGCTCACCGTCGGCGGCGGCGTGCGCACCGCCGAGGACGTGGACAAGCTGCTGCGCGCCGGCGCGGACAAGGTGGGCGTCAACACGGCCGCCATCGCCCGCCCCGACCTCATCCGGGAGATCGCCGAGCGCTTCGGCCGCCAGGTCCTGGTCCTCTCGGTGGACGCCCGCCGCACCCCCGAGGGCACCTTCGAGGTCACCACGCACGGCGGCCGCAAGGGCACCGGCATCGACGCCGTCGAGTGGGCGCACCGCGCGGCCGAGCTGGGCGCCGGCGAGATACTGCTGAACTCGATGGACGCCGACGGCACCAAGGACGGCTACGACCTGGAGATGATCCGGGCCGTCCGCAAGCACGTCACGATCCCGGTGATCGCCTCCGGTGGCGCCGGCAAGCTCGCCGACTTCACCCCGGCCGTCGAGGCGGGCGCCGACGCCGTCCTGGCGGCCTCGGTCTTCCACTTCGGCGACCTCAGGATCGGCCAGGTCAAGGACGCGTTGCGCGGCGCCGGGCACCCGATCCGCTGACCCGGCCCGACTCTCTGCAACACCCTTTAGATCCCGAGCTGCTTCGTCTCGTGCAGTTTCGCGATCGCGTCCTTGTCGCCGTCCAGTTCGACCTTCGCGGCGCTCTGGCGGCCGTAGGCGAAGAGGAGCAGTTCGGAGGGGTCACCGGTGACCGTGACCACCGGGGTGCCCCGGTGGGCGACCACCGTCTGGCCGTCGGGGCGGCGCAGCACCAGGCCCGTCGGGGCGCCCCGGCCCATCAGGCGGGCGGCGCGCTCCAGTCGGGACCACAGGGCGTCCTGGAACACCGGGTCCAGCTCGCGGGGCGTCCAGTCCGGCTGCGCCCGGCGGACGTCCTCCGTGTGGACGTAGAACTCGATGGTGTTCGACGCCTCGTCGATCTGCTTGAGCTGGAAGGGCGAGAAGCGCGGCGGGCCGGTGCGGATGAGCTGGATCAGCTCCTCGTACGGCTTCGCCGCGAACTCCTCCATCGCCTTGTCCAGGCGCGGGCCGAGCTGCTTGATCAGCATGGCGGCGGCCGCGTCGGGCCGGCGCTCGCGCACCACCACGTGCGCCGCGAGGTCACGGGTGCGCCAGCCCTCGCAGAGCGTCGGGGCCTCAGGACCCTCGGCCTCCAAGAGATCGGCCAGGAGGAGTCGTTCACGCTGTGCGAAGGTCGACATGGTGTCAGCCTACGACCGCGTACCGGGTCCGCCCAGTGGACGCCCGCCCGGAGCAGCCGGCCGCGCGCGGCACAATGGCAGGCATGACCACCAGCACGCCCCGCACGCCCAGTGGGCTGGACCCGGAGATCGCCGCACGCCTCAAGCGCAGCGCGGACGGACTCCTGCCCGCCATCGCCCAGCAGTACGACACCCGCGAGGTGCTGATGCTCGGCTGGATGGACGACGAGGCGCTGCACCGCACCCTCACCACCGGCCGCTGCACCTACTGGTCGCGCAGCCGGCAGGAGTACTGGGTCAAGGGCGACACCTCGGGGCACGTCCAGTGGGTGAAGTCGGTCGCTCTAGACTGCGACGCCGACACGCTCCTCGTACAGGTCGACCAGATCGGCGCCGCCTGCCACACCGGCGCCCGGACCTGCTTCGACGCGGACGTGCTCCTCGGCGACGCCGGTTCCGCCGCGGCCGCCGCGGATCAGTAGGGTCGGCGGCCATGGACCTCGAGACGTTCCGCAAGCTGGCCACCGACCGACGGGTCATCCCGGTCACCCGCAAACTCCTCGCCGACGGCGACACCCCGGTCGCCCTCTACCGCAAGCTGGCCGCCGAACGCCCCGGCACCTTCCTGCTGGAGTCCGCGGAGAACGGCCGCTCCTGGTCCCGCTACTCCTTCGTGGGCGTGCGCTCCGCCGCCACGCTCACCGAGCGCGAGGGCCGCACCCACTGGCTCGGCACCCCGCCGGTCGGCGTCCCCGTGGACGGCGACCCGCTCGCCGCGCTGCGCGCCACCGTCGAGGCCCTGCACACCCCCCACCAGGAGGGCCTGCCGCCCTTCACCGGCGGCATGGTCGGCTACCTCGGCTACGACATCGTGCGCCGCCTGGAGAAGATCGGCCCCGGCGAACGCGACGACCTGAGGCTGCCCGAGCTGACCATGCTCCTCACCAGCGACCTCGCCGTCATGGACCACTGGGAGGGTTCGGTCCTGCTGATCGCCAACGCGATCAACCACAACGACCTCGACACCGGCGTCGACGAGGCGTACGCCGACGCCGTCGCCCGGCTGGACGCCATGCAGGCCGACCTCGTCCGCCCGGTCGCCCAGCCGCCCGCCGTGCTGCCGCCCTCGGAGCTGCCCGAGTACACCGCGCTGTGGGGCGGCGAGGACTTCCAGGCCGCCGTCGAGGACATCAAGGAGCGCATCCGGGCGGGCGAGGCGTTCCAGGTGGTCCCCTCCCAGCGCTTCGAGACGCCGTGCACCGCGAGCGCCCTGGACGTCTACCGGGTGCTCCGGGCGACCAATCCGTCGCCGTACATGTACCTGTTCCGCTTCGACGGGTTCGACGTCGTCGGCTCCTCGCCGGAAGCCCTCGTCAAGGTCGAGGACGGGCGGGCCATGGTCCACCCCATCGCCGGCACCCGGTGGCGCGGCGCGACCCCGCAGGAGGACCAGGCCCTCGCCGACGAGCTGCTCGCCGACCCCAAGGAGCGCGCCGAGCACCTCATGCTGGTCGACCTGGGACGCAACGACCTCGGGCGGGTCTGTGAGCCCGGTTCCGTCGAGGTCGTCGACTTCATGTCCGTCGAGCGCTACTCCCACGTCATGCACATCGTCTCCACGGTCACCGGCAAGGTCGCCGGGGGCCGCACCGCCTTCGACGTGCTGACGGCCTGCTTCCCGGCCGGCACCCTCTCCGGCGCGCCCAAGCCCCGCGCGATGCAGATCATCGACGAGCTCGAACCGTCCCGGCGCGGCCTGTACGGCGGCTGCGTCGGCTACCTCGACTTCGCCGGCGACTCCGACACCGCCATCGCCATCCGCACGGCCCTGCTGCGCGACGGCACCGCCTACGTCCAGGCAGGCGCGGGCATCGTCGCCGACTCCGACCCGGTCGCCGAGGACACCGAGTGCCGCAACAAGGCGGCCGCCGTCCTGCGCGCCGTCCACACCGCGAACAGGCTCTCCTGAGCCGCCTGGGCGGCCACGTGGCGTCAGTCACCCGAACCCCGGGTCACCGTTCGGGCGGGGTTCGGGTGATAGTGGAGTACGTGACTGCTGTTCCTCACCCCCGTTCCGAAGCCCCGGGCCCCGCCCGCGCGGGCCGTCTGAGTCTGGCCCTCGCCCTGCTGAGCGGGGCGCTCGGCGCGGCCGTGGCCCTGCTCGCCACCCGCCAGCGCTGGTCGGAGGGCACCGCCGCGGTGGCCGGCGGCTCCTTCCCCCTCACCGCCAAGGGCAGCGACGTCACCGGCGTCCCCGCGGCCCTGGCGATAGTCGGGCTGGCCGCGCTCGTCGCCGTCTTCGCCGTGCGCCGCGCCGGCCGCGTCCTGGTCGCCGCCCTGCTCGCGCTCTCCGGCGCCGGCACCGTCGCCGCCGCCCTGCTGGGCGCCTCCGACAGCTCCGCGCTCGACGAGCAGGCCGCCCGAACCTCCGGCGACACCGCCGCCACCGTCCAGTCCCTCACCCACACCGCCTGGCCGTACGCCGCCGCGGCCGGCGGCGCCCTGATCCTGCTCGCCGGGCTCCTGGCCCTGCGCTACGGCCGGATCTGGCCCGGCATGTCCGGCCGCTACGAGCGCAACGGCGCCCCCCGCCCGCGTCGTACGGCCCGCCCCGCCGACCCCGACCGTCCCGAGGAGATCTGGAAGGCGCTCGACCGGGGCGAGGACCCCACGGGAGCCTGACGTCCGCGGCCGCGACCCCCGGTGACCGCACGCGCGCGCGTGCGGGACAATGACCGGGAGCGACCGGCTCACCCCACGTACGACACGTACACAGCAACGAGGAGCAAGCAATGGCGGGCAACAGCCACGGTCACACTTTGGCCGCCTGGACCGGTGTCACGATCGCGTTCATCGGGTTCTGCGTGGCGGGCGCCTTCATGGTGATGGCCCAGCCCGCGGGCTTCTGGGCCGGTATGGGCGTCGTGATCCTCGGCGGCATCGTCGGCTGGGTCATGAGCGCCATGGGAATGGGCCAGCCCAAGGACGCCCACGAGCCGCACCTCACCACCGAGGAGCGCCAGGCGGCCGCCGCCAAGGGCTGACCACCGCGTGACGCACCGAGGGGCGACCCGGCACCGATGGAGTGCCCGGGGGCGCCCCTCACGCCTGTCCGGGGCACAATGCTCGACGTGGACACCGACAGCCGCAGGACGCCGGCGACCCAGGCGGCCGCCCTCGCCCGCCGCGTGGCCGTCCCGGCGGGCGTGCTCGCGGCCGTCGCCGGGGCCTTCGCCTATGTCGGCGCGGTCGACCCGAACGAACCGGGCCACTACCCCGCCTGCCCCCTCCTGGAGTACACCGGCATCTTCTGTCCGGGCTGCGGCGGGCTGCGCAGCGCGCACGCCGTCGTGCACGGCGACCTCGCGGCGGCGCTCCAGGACAACGCGCTCGCGGTGGCCGGCTACGCGCTCTTCGCCGTGCTGTGGACCGTCTGGGTGATCCGTTCCGTACGGGGCCGTCCGCTGCGCATCGACCTCGCGCCGGCGCACCTGTGGGCGCTGGGTGCCCTGACCGTGGTCTTCACCGTTGTCCGGAACTCGCCGTTCGGTGTCCGGCTGCATCCTTGATCAACCGGTGGACGTCCAGGTACTGGGACCGGCGTCAGCCGGATGCGAGGGCTCGGCCCACCTCCGGATACCATCGCAGTGACCATCGGTTTTGAACCGCTCTCTCAGCCAACCGTCTGGAAGGGGGCCGCTCGCGTGAGTGTGCTCGACGAGATCATCGACGGAGTCCGTGCCGACCTCGCGGAGCGGCAGGCGCGCGTCAGCCTCGACGAGCTCAAGGAGCGCGCGGCGAAGGCCCCCGCGGCCAAGGACGGTGTCGCGGCCCTCCGCGGCGACGGCGTCAAGGTCATCTGCGAGGTCAAGCGGTCCAGCCCGTCCAAGGGCGCGCTGGCCGCGATCGCCGACCCGGCCGGGCTCGCCGCCGACTACGAGGCGGGCGGCGCCGCCGTCATCTCCGTCCTCACCGAGCAGCGCCGCTTCGGCGGTTCGCTGGCCGACCTGGAGGCCGTCCGCGCCCGCGTGGACATCCCGGTCCTGCGCAAGGACTTCATCGTCACGTCGTACCAGCTGTGGGAGGCCCGCGCGTACGGCGCCGACCTCGCGCTGCTGATCGTCGCGGCCCTGGAGCAGTCCGCCCTGGAGTCCCTGATCGAGCGCGCCGAGTCCATCGGGCTCACCCCGCTCGTCGAGGTCCACGACGAGGACGAGGTCGACCGCGCGGTCGACGCGGGCGCCAAGATCATCGGTGTCAACGCCCGCAACCTGAAGACCCTGGAGGTCGACCGGGGCACCTTCGAGCGCGTCGCGCCCGAGATCCCGGACAGCGTCGTCAGGGTCGCCGAGTCCGGCGTCCGCGGCCCGCACGACCTCATCGCGTACGCCAACGCCGGCGCCGACGCGGTCCTGGTCGGCGAGTCCCTGGTCACCGGCAAGGACCCCAAGACGGCGGTCTCCGACCTGGTGGCGGCGGGCGAGCACCCGGCACTGCGGCACGGCCGCGGCTGAGCGCCGATAGAATCTCCCCGATGACGACCACGACCACCACCACGGACCGGTACGCCCGCCTCGCGCGCGGCTGCCGCCCCCGTGGCTGCCGCGCGCCCGCCCGCCGGGTGCACGGCCGTCGTGTGCGCTACGTCATCGGAGACGAACCGGGCCAGGTGAACGGCCGTCGATGGCAGCGCCCCTTCCAGGGGCGCGGGGCTCTGTTCGACCTGCGGCTACCGCCGCGCGAGCGCTACCAGCCATATCCGGCCTGAGGCCGACCACCAGGCTCCGCCCCCACGGCGAATCGTGTTTTCCCATCGACACTCACCGTGAGGTACACGCATGCCCAGCGACTTCTTCATCCCCGACCCCGAGGGCCAAGTGCCCAACGTGGAGGGCTACTTCGGCGCGTTCGGCGGCAAGTTCATCCCGGAGGCCCTCGTGGCCGCCGTGGACGAGGTGGCCGTCGAGTACGACAAGGCCAAGCACGACCCCGAGTTCGCCCGTGAGCTCGACGACCTGCTGGTGAACTACACCGGCCGCCCCAGCGCCCTCACCGAGGTCCCGCGGTTCGCCGCTCAGGCGGGCGGCGCCCGCGTCTTCCTCAAGCGCGAGGATCTGAACCACACCGGCTCGCACAAGATCAACAACGTGCTCGGGCAGGCCCTGCTCACCAAGCGCATGGGCAAGACCCGCGTCATCGCCGAGACCGGCGCGGGCCAGCACGGCGTCGCGACCGCCACCGCCTGCGCCCTGTTCGGCCTCGACTGCACCATCTACATGGGCGAGATCGACACACAGCGCCAGGCGCTCAACGTGGCCCGGATGCGCATGCTCGGCGCCGAGGTCATCGCCGTGAAGTCCGGCAGCCGCACCCTGAAGGACGCCATCAACGAGGCGTTCCGCGACTGGGTCGCCAACGTCGACCGCACCCACTACCTGTTCGGCACGGTCGCCGGACCGCACCCCTTCCCCGCCATGGTCCGCGACTTCCACCGGGTCATCGGTGTCGAGGCCCGCCGCCAGATCCTGGAGCGCGCCGGACGCCTGCCCGACGCGGCCATCGCCTGCGTCGGCGGCGGCTCCAACGCCATCGGCCTCTTCCACGCCTTCATCCCGGACGCCTCCGTCCGCCTGATCGGCTGCGAGCCGGCCGGACACGGCGTGGAGACCGGCGAGCACGCGGCCACCCTCACCGCCGGCGAGCCGGGCATCCTGCACGGCTCCCGCTCGTACGTCCTCCAGGACGACGAGGGCCAGATCACCGAGCCGTACTCCATCTCGGCCGGACTGGACTACCCGGGCATCGGCCCCGAGCACTCCTACCTCAAGGACAGCGGACGCGGCGAGTACCGCGCGGTCACCGACGACGCCGCCATGCAGGCCCTGCGCCTGCTGTCGCGCACCGAGGGCATCATCCCGGCCATCGAGAGCGCCCACGCGCTCGCCGGAGCCCTGGAGGTCGGCAAGGAGCTCGGGAAGGACGGGCTGATCATCGTCAACCTGTCCGGCCGGGGCGACAAGGACATGGACACCGCCGCCCGCTACTTCGGGCTGTACGAGGAGGGCGCCGACGCCGAGGTCCCGGCCGACGCCGCCGACACCGCCGAGATCGAGGGGGACGCCCGATGAGCGGGAACATCCAGCTGCTGTCGGACACCCTGGCGGCCGCCAAGGCCGAGGACCGGTCCGCCCTGATCGCCTATCTGCCGGCCGGCTTCCCCACCGTGGACGGCGGCATCGCGGCGGTCAAGGCCGCACTGGAGGGCGGCGCCGACGTCGTCGAGGTCGGCCTGCCGCACAGCGACCCCGTGCTCGACGGCCCGGTCATCCAGACCGCCGACGACATCGCCCTGCGCGGTGGCGTGAGGATCGCCGACGTGATGCGCACGGTCCGCGAGGCCCACGCGGCCACCGGCAAGCCGATCCTCGTCATGACGTACTGGAACCCCATCGACCGCTACGGCGTCGAGCGGTTCACCGCCGAGCTGGCCGAGGCGGGCGGCGCGGGCTGCATCCTGCCCGACCTGCCGGTCCAGGAGTCGGCGCTGTGGAGGGAGCACGCCGACAAGCACGGCCTGGCGACCGTGTTCGTGGTGGCGCCGAGCAGCAGGGACGAGCGGCTCGCCGAGATCACCGCGGCCGGCAGCGGCTTCGTGTACGCCGCCAGCCTGATGGGCGTCACCGGCACCCGCGCGTCCGTCGGCGCGCAGGCGCACGAGCTGGTCGGCCGCACCCGCGCCACCGGCACCGACCTGCCCGTCTGCGTCGGCCTGGGCGTCTCCAACGCCGAGCAGGCGGCCGAGGTCGCCGGGTTCGCGGACGGCGTGATCGTCGGCTCCGCCTTCGTCAAGGGCATGCTGGACGCGCCGGACGACGCGGCCGGTGTCGAGGCCGTCCGCGCCCTCGCCGGCGAACTGGCGAAGGGCGTCCGCCGGAAGGCGTAGGCGGCAGCCGCGCCGTCCGCGGGACATCGTCGGAAGAAGAGCCTTCCGTACGAGTCGCTCGAACGGGTGGACCTGGGACCGGGGAGGCGCGGTGCGCCTCCCCGGTTCGTTTCTGCGGTTGTGAGCGAAAAGAATCGAGACGCGAAGCGGACCGCCCGGGAGCGGCTGGCGGTCGAGCGGGAGAAGCAGAGGGCGGCGGACCGGCGGCGCCGCACGCTGATCGTGGGCGCGAGCGTCGTCTGCGTGCTGGGCCTCGCCGCCGTGATCGGGGTCGTCGCGGCCAACGCCGGCAAGGACAGCGGCAGCGACGCCGGGCCGGTCGTCGGCCCCTCCGGAGCCCAGGGCAAGGACGGCCTCGCCATCCCGGTCGGCAAGGCGAGCGCCCCCTCGACGCTCACGGTCTGGGAGGACTTCCGCTGCCCGGCCTGCAAGTCCTTCGAGGACGCCTACCGCTCGACGATCCACGGCCTGACCGACTCCGGCAAGCTCAAGGTCGAGTACCACCTGGCGACGATCATCGACGGCAACATGGGCGGCACCGGCTCCCGCAACGCGGCGAACGCCGCGGCCTGTGCCCAGGACGCCGGGAAGTTCGTCGAGTACCACGACGTGCTGTACCGCAACCAGCCGCCGGAGCCCGACGACGCCTTCGGGAAGAACAGCAAACTGCTGGAGCTCGCAGCCAAGGTGGACGGCCTGGACACGCCGGCCTTCCGCAAGTGCGTCGAGGACGGCACGCACAACGGCTGGGTGGACAAGTCCAACGACGCCTTCAAGGCGGGCGGCTTCAGCGGCACGCCCACGGTCCTGCTGAACGGCAAGAACATCTACCAGGACCAGACGATGACCCCGGCCAAGCTCAAGCAGATGGTGGAGGCGAACGCCAAGGGCTGAGCGTCCGTACGGGCACGGCCTGTTATGGACCCGTAGCCGGGCGGCCCGACATCGGTGCCGCCCGGCAGGGTAGCGTCGACCTTGCCATGGAACTTGCCTACATTCCCAGCCCGTCGCGCGGGGTGATCCACCTCGGACCCATTCCGCTGCGCGGCTACGCCTTCTGCATCATCCTCGGTGTCTTCGTAGCCGTCTGGCTCGGCAACAAGCGCTGGATCGCCCGGGGCGGGCGCGCCGGCACGGTCGCGGACATCGCTGTCTGGGCCGTCCCGTTCGGCCTGGTCGGCGGGCGCCTCTACCACGTGATCACGGACTACGAGCTGTACTTCAGCGAGGGCCGTGACTGGGTGGACGCCTTCAAGATCTGGGAGGGCGGTCTCGGCATCTGGGGCGCGATCGCGCTCGGCGCGCTGGGCGCCTGGATCGGCTGCCGCCGCCGTGGCATCCCGCTCCCCGCGTACGCCGACGCCGTCGCCCCCGGCATCGCCCTCGCGCAGGCCCTCGGCCGCTGGGGCAACTGGTTCAACCAGGAGCTGTACGGCCGCCGCACCGACGTGCCCTGGGCCCTGGAGATCACCTCCTCCACGGACGGGCGGGTGCCGGGCACCTACCACCCGACGTTCCTGTACGAGTCCCTGTGGTGCATCGGCGTCGCCCTGCTGGTGATCTGGGCCGACCGCCGCTTCAAGATGGGCCACGGCCGGGCGTTCGCCCTGTACGTCGCCGCGTACTGCGCGGGCCGGTTCTGGGTCGAGTACATGCGGGTCGACGACGCCCACCACATCCTCGGCCTGCGGCTGAACAACTGGACCGCGCTGCTGGTCTTCCTGCTCGCCGTGACCTACATCGTGGTGTCCGCGAAGAAGCGGCCCGGGCGTGAGGCCGTCGTCGAGCCCGGCGCGGCCGACGGCGACCCGGGCGGCGCGTCCGCCGACGAGAAGGCGGAGACCGACGCCGGGACCGAGGACGGGACGACGTCCGAGGCGGACGGCGAGGCCGGGACCGAGGCGAAGTCCCCGCTCGGGACCGAGGCGAAGTCCGAGCCCGAGGCCAAGGCCGATTCCGAGGATGCCGTCGAGGACGCCGAGGAGTCGCGCGACGAGGCGGAGTCCGCCCGGAAGGGCTGACCCCCCGAACCGTCACACCACGAAGGGCGCCCGGTCCACCGGGCGCCCTTCGTGGTGTCTCAGGCGCGGCGGGCCAGGGACAGCGTCCGCCGCGCGGCCGCCACCACCGCCTGGTCCACGAACCGCCCGTCCGGCAGGGCCAGCGCCCCCTGGTCGGTCGCCGCCGCCTTCACGATCGTCTCCGCCCGCTCCAGCTCCCGCTCGGTGGGCAGATAGGCCCGTTCGATCACGGGCAGTTGCCGGGGGTGGATGGCCGCGCGGCCCAGGAAGCCGAGCGCGCGGCCGTGCGCGCAGGTCGCCGCCAGCCCCTCCAGATCACGGATGTCCGGGTGGATGGACTGCGCCGGCGGGGGCAGCCCGGCCGCCCGCGCCGCGACCACGACCCGGGAACGGCACCAGTCCAGCCCGGCGTCGCCCCGTACGCCCAGGTCGGCCCGTAGATCCGCCTCGCCGAGCGAGATGCCGCGCAGGGCCGGGTGCGCGGACGCGATCGCGTGCGCGTGTTCGATGCCGAGGGCCGACTCCAGCAGCGCGTGCAGCCGGATCGTGCCCGGCGCGGCGGCCGGGGTGGTCTCGGCGAGGTGGACGATCTGGTCGGCCGACGTCACCTTCGGCAGCCGCAACGCGGCCAGACCGGGCAGGGCGGCCAGCGCCGCGAGGTCCCGCGCGCCCGCCGGGGTGGCCGGCACGTTCACCCGGACGTGGACCGGCACCGGGTGCTCCGGCTCGGAGAGCAGTTCGGCCGTGGCCGCCCGGGCGTGGTCCTTGCGGTCCGGGGCCACCGCGTCCTCCAGGTCGACGATGACGACGTCGGCGCCGGACGCGAGCGCCCCCGCCACCACCCTCGGGCGGTCCCCGGGGGCGTACAGCCAGGTCAGCGGGTACGGGGTGGTCTCCGCCGGGCCGGTCACAGGGCGCCCTCCTCCCGCAGGGCCGCGAGCTCGGCGGGGGACAGGCCGAGACCGGTGAGGACCTCGTCGGTGTCCGCGCCGTGCGGGCGGCCCGCCCAGCGGATCGCGCCGGGCGTGGCGGAGAGCCGGAACAGGACGTTCTGCATGCGCAGCGCGCCCAGCTCGGGGTCGTCGACGGTGGTGACCGTGTCGAGCGCGGCGTACTGCGGGTCGGTCATCACGTCCCGGACGTCCTGGACGGGGGCCACCGCCGCCTCGGCCTTCTCGAAGGCGGCGAGCACGTCGGCGCGGGTGTGCCGCGCGATCCAGTCGCCGACCGCCCGGTCCAGCACGTCGGCGTGCCGGGCCCGGTCCACGCCCGTCGCGAACCACGGCTCCTCGATCAGGTCGGGGCGCCCCACGAGCCGCATCACGCGCTCGGCGATCGACTGGGCGGACGTGGAGACGGCGACCCAGGTGCCGTCGGCCGTGCGGTAGGTGTTGCGCGGAGCGTTGTTGGCGGAGCGGTTGCCGGTGCGTTCCTGCACATAGCCGAGCTGGTCGTACCAGGTCGGCTGGGGGCCGAGGGCCAGCAGCATCGGCTCGATGAGGGCCATGTCGACGACCTGCCCCTCGCCGGTGCGCTCGCGGGCCGCGAGGGCCGTCATCACGGCGTACGCGGTGGCGAGGCCCGCGATCGAGTCGGCCAGGCCGAAGGGCGGAAGCGTCGGGGGAGCGTCGGGTTCCCCGGTGAGGGCGGCGAAGCCGCTCATCGCCTCGGCCAGGGTGCCGAAGCCGGGGCGGTGGGAGTACGGGCCGAACTGCCCGAAGCCGGTGACCCGGGTCAGGACCAGCCGGGGGTTTGCGGCCGACAGCTCCGGCCAGCCGAGGTCCCACTTCTCCAGGGTGCCGGGGCGGAAGTTCTCGACGACGACGTCCGCGGTGGCGGCGAGCCGCAGCAGGGTGGCGCGGCCGCCGGGCCGGGACAGGTTCAGGGTGATCGTGCGCTTGTTGCGGCCGAGGACCTTCCACCACAGCCCCACCCCGTCCTTCGCGGGGCCGTGGCCGCGGGACGGGTCCGGCTTCTCCGGGTGCTCGACCTTGATCACCTCCGCGCCGAAGTCGCCGAGCATGGTGGCGGCGAGGGGCCCGGCGAACAGGGTGGCCAGGTCGAGCACGCGCAGGCCGGCCAGGGGCGCCGGGGCCACCCCGGTCATGACGCGTACCGTTCGTCGATCTCGGGTCGGTACGGCATCGACACCGTGGCGCCCTCCCGCTGCACGGACAGGGCGGCCGCGCAGGACGCCCACTTCAGCGCGTCGGGCATCGGGCGTCCCTCGCCGAGCGCCACCGCGAGCGCGCCGACGAAGGTGTCGCCGGCGCCGGTGGAGTCGACGGCGGTGACCTTCGGGGCCGGGACGGTCAGCGGCTCGGCGCCCCTCGCGGCGTACAGGCTCCCGGACGCGCCCAGGGTGACGACCACCTCCGGGACCAGGTCCAGCAGGACGCCGGCCGCCTCACGGGGGTCGGTGCGGCCGGTGAGGGTGGCGGCCTCGTGCTCGTTGGGGACGATCAGGTCGATCGCGCCGAGGAGGTCGTCCGGGAGCGGCCGGGCGGGGGACGGGGTGAGGATCGTGCGGACCCCGTGGCGGCGGGCGGCGCGGGCGCCCGCGAGCACGGCGGCCTGCGGGATCTCCAGCTGGAGCAGCAGGGTGTCGGCGTCGGCGATGACGCCCTCGTCGCCGGGGCTCAGATGGTCGAGGGTGCCGTTGGCGCCGGGGATGACGACGATCGCGTTGCCGCCCTCGTCGTCGACGACGATGTGCGCGGTGCCCGAGGGGCCCTCGACCGTGCGCAGGTCGTCGGTGTCCACTCCGGACTGTTCGAGGGCGGAGCGCAGCCGGGTGCCGTACACGTCGTTGCCGACGGCGCCGATCATCAGCACGTCGCCGCCCGCGCGGGCCGCGGCGGTCGCCTGGTTGGCGCCCTTGCCTCCGGGGATCGTGCGGAACTCCCGGCCGGTGACGGTCTCGCCCCGTTGCGGGGCCTTCTCCACGTAGGCGACGAGGTCCATGTTCGTGCTGCCGAGCACGACGATGTCGGTCATGGGCGGGTGGCCTCCAAGGGGGTCGGGTCCGGGGCGGGGACGGGGGCGTGGGCGAGGTCGTGCGTGAGCCGGGCCAGGGCGTCGAAGCCGGTGCCGTCGAGGCCGCCCACGGAGGTGGCGAGCCGGTTCTTCAGCGGGGCGGTCCAGTGGTCGGGCAGGGCGGCGGGGGAGCCGGCGAGGAGACCGGCGACGCTGCCCGCCGTCGCGCCGTTGGAGTCGGTGTCCCACCCGCCGGACACGGCACGGCAGATGGATCCGGTGAAGTCGCCGTCCGCGTGGGTGAGGGCGGCGGCGATGAGGGCCGTGTTGGGGACGGCGTGGACCCAGTGGTGGTCCGGTCCGTACCGGGCGTGGAGCAGGTCGACGACCGTGTCGAAGTTCTCGTGCGTCCGCGCCAGCGCCGTCGCGTGTCCGACCGCCCGGGCCAGCCGGGACTCCGGCGGGATCACCGCGAGCCCGGCGCGCAGACAGGCGTGGACGTCGCCGGGCCCGGTCGCGCCGGCCGCGCGGGCGATGACCGCCGCCGCGAACATCGCCGCGTGGACGCCGCTGGCGGTGTGCGTGAGGGTGGCGTCCCGGTGGGCCTGCTCGGCCGCGGCGCCCGGGTCGCCGGGGTGGGTCCAGCCGTGGACGTCCGCCCGGATGAGGGCGCCGATCCATTCGCGGAACGGGTTGCGGTGGCGGGCCGTGTGCGGCGGCTCGACACCGAGGAGGAGGTTGCGCAGCGCGACGCGCTCGGCCGTGAACGTACGGCCCGCGGGCAGCTCGTCCAGCCAGAGCCGGGCCACGTCGGCGGTGGTGAAGGCGCGGCCGTGCCGCTGGAGCAGGAGGAGGTTCAGCAGCGGGTAGTTGAGGTCGTCGTCCTCCGGCATGCCGTCGATGTTCTCTGCGAGCGAGGTCGTGGCGGAGCGGCGGTTCCAGGGGTGGGCGGCGAGCAGGTCCGCCGGGACGCCCTTGGCCGTGAAGTAGCCGCGCGGCGGCCAGTTGCCGGTGGAGCGGGCGAGCGCGCGGATGGCGTCGAGGGGCAGCTTCTCGACCGGCTTGCCGAGCAGACAGCCGACGGCCCGGCCCAGCCAGGCGGCCTCCAGCCGGTCCGGCGTGGTCCGCACGGGGACGGCGGGCGGCGCCGGCCAGTCGGGGCAGAGGGCCTTGATGGCGGGGAGGCCGGTGGGCTCCTGGTCGGCGGTCCGGCTGGGCAGGTCCGCCAGTTCGTCGAGCAGGTCCTCGGCCAGCGTCCGCTGGTACCGGGACGCGGGTTGTGCCGAGGCGCCCGCCCGTACCGGGGCCGTACGGCCGCCCGCCGCCTCCCAGCGGGCCGCGATCCGTGCCGCCTCCCGGCCGTCCAGGGCGGCCTGCCGCAGCTCGTGGCCGATCAGGTCCTCGGGCTGGACCCAGGTCAGTCGGAGCACGGCAGGCCCTCCAGCGCCTGGAACGCCGCCTCGTGCGCCCGGCGGCGGGCCACGTCACGTGCGTGCACCTCGCGGGCCACGTCGGTCAGAACCCGGGCCGGCTCCCACAGGTCGAGGCGGCTGGCCTCCGCGACCGTCTTCGCCCACTCGTCCGGGACCGGGGAGCCGAGGGCGCCCGTCACGGCGCCCGCCATCGTCGCGATCGAGTCGCAGTCGCGGCCGTAGTTCACCGCGCCGAGCACCGCCCGGCGGTGGTCGCCGCCGGCGATCAGCACCATGGCCAGGGCGATCGGCAGCTCCTCGATCGCGTGCAGCCGGGAGGGGCGGCGGGCGCCGAGCGAGGGCCGGCGGTAGTCGGGGCCGACGGTGTCGTACGGGGCGATCGCCTCGCGCAGCGGGACCAGCGCCGACTCGAAGTCGCTGTGGGCCGCGGCGGTCTCGCAGCACTTCTCGACGGCCTCGCGGGTGCCGTCCCGGGCCACCGACAGACAGGCGCCGACCACCGAGTCCGGGGTCGCGCCCGGGGCACAGGCCGCCGCCACCGCCGCCGCGAACACACCCGCCGCCTCACGCCCGTACGACGACTGGTGGGCGCCCGCGACGTCCAGCGCCTCGGCGTACGCGGCCCGCGGGTCGGCCGCGTTGACCAGGCCGACCGGGGCCATGTACATCGCGGCACCGCAGTTCACGATGTTGCCGACGCCGGCCTCGCGGGGGTCCACATGGCCGTAGTGGAGGCGGGCTACCAGCCACTTCTCCGCGAGGAAGACCCGGTGCAGGGGGAGCGCCTCGGCCTCCAGCTCAGGAATCCAGCGGGGGTTGGTCATCAGGTCCGGGACCAGGTGGTCGGCGATCGCGTAGGCGTCGAGGTGGTCGCGGACGGCCGCGTAGACGCGGACCAGGGCGTGCGTCATCAAGGTGTCGTCGGTGACGTGCCCGTCGCCCTTGTGGTACGGCGCGATGGGGCGTGCCGTGCGCCAGTCGTCGCCGTGCCAGGGGCCGACGACGCCGTGCACGCGGCCGCCGTGCCGCTCCAGGATCTGGTCGGGGGAGTAGCCCTCCACCGGGCCGCCGAGGGCGTCGCCGACCGCCGCGCCCACCAGGGCGCCGGTGATCCGTTCGTCGAGACGCGGACCACTGCTTTCATCTGCTTTGGGCGTCATGCCGGAATCATCCTCCTGGTCGGGCCGGTTGTGCGGCTTCCAGGAGGTCGGCGAGTTCCACCAGGTCGGTGCCGGTGAGCCGGGGGAGCGCACAGCCGGACAGGGTGCGGCAGGTGTCGCGCCACGCCGCCGGGACGCAGGCGTCGCCGCCCAGGGCGCCGGTCAGCGCGCCCGCCAGCGCCGGGGCCGAGTCCGCCACCCGGGACAGACAGGCCGCGGCCGGGACCGCCTCGGCGATACGGCCGCCCGCCGCGACGGCGAGGGCGAGGGCGACCGGCACGGTCTCGGCGGCGGCGACGCCGTAGCTGTAGACATGGTCGACGATCTGGTGCTCCAGGAGGGGGACCAGGGCGAAGGCGCCGTCGACGGCATGGGCGAGGTCCACGGCGTGGCGGGCGTTGCGGCCGATCTCCGTCCCGGCGGGCAGCTCGGCGAGCGCCGCCGCCACGCAGGTGCCGGTGGCCGCGCCGGTGAGGGCGAGGGACACGGCCGCCGCCATCGCCCGCGCGCCGAGGACGCCGTCGCCGTCCTGGGTGTACCGGGCGTCGAACTCGGCGAGGTCGGCGGCGCGGCGGGGGTCGCCGGGGTGGGCGACGGCCAGGACGCAGGCCCGGACGCAGGCCGCGTCGTCGAAGAAGTGCGGGTTGTCGTGGCCGGTGGCGGGCGGGCGCAGGCCGGTGGCGAGGTTGCCGAGGCCGGCGCGGACGGAGATCCGGGCGCGCAGCGGGAGGACCGCCGACTCGATCTCGGGGGCGCGGTCGGCGGCGGCGGCGACCTCGCCGGCGACGGCGTTCCAGGTGAGGTCGATCGCGGCGCGGACCCGGCGGTCGCGGCTGAGGTCGCCGAGGGCGATGTCGTCACCGGCCCGCAGCAGGGCCTCGGCGGTGAAGGCCGCCCACTCGGCGTCGTCGGAAGGGCCCAGGCGGAGGGGTTCCGGGGGCTGGTTGAGGGCGATCGGCACCGGGAGGGTGGTCGTCGCGTTCTGCTCGGCGAACGTCTCCAGTTCGCGGGTCAGGCGGCGGGTCCAGTCCGGCATGCGGGCGGCGCGGTGCCGGGCGGCGGGCCAGCCGGCGGCGTCGCCTGCGGCCAGGCCCAGGAGGAGTCCTCTGACGCGGTGCGCTGTTCGCTGCGCCGGCTGGGCGGCTACGGCCTCGGCTTCGCCTTCGGCCATCGGTTTCCCACCCGCCCCACCCGTGCGGCTTTCGTCGTCGGGTGCCGGTGGCCCTGTCGGGGCGGATTCGCCGTCGGCGGCCTCGGGTTCGGGGGGTGGGGGGAGAAGGGCGGGGTCGGCGGTGTGGGTCTTGTTG
>NZ_LLZN01000025.1 GCF_001509795.1 Streptomyces sp. NRRL WC-3605
GAGCTGTCGAAGGTGGGACTGGCGATTGGGACGAAGTCGTAACAAGGTAGCCGTACCGGAAGGTGCGGCTGGATCACCTCCTTTCTAAGGAGCACTTCTAGGCTGCCTCGGCAGTCCAGAGGCCAGTACATCAGCGAATGTCTGATGCTGGTTGCTCATGGGTGGAACGTTGACTACTCGGCACACTTGATCGTCTTCTCCTTCTAGTACTGCTCTTCGGAGCGTGGAACGTCGAGGGGAGCGGGG
>NZ_LLZN01000026.1 GCF_001509795.1 Streptomyces sp. NRRL WC-3605
GACGACGCCCACCGAGGACGTGCCGACGGAGAACGGCGGTGTCTACGTCATGGCCACGTACAAGAAGCGGGGCTGGATCCTGAACGCCCGGCACAGCAGTATGCACCCGTGGGTCGAATCCACCGCCATGGCGACGATGGAGTCCTGTTTCGACAGCCTTACCGACGAAGAGACGGGCGTCCTGGTGGACGTGGGCTGACATGCGTCGGTGCGCGTGTGGTTCGAGGCCGCTGCCGCCGTC
>NZ_LLZN01000027.1 GCF_001509795.1 Streptomyces sp. NRRL WC-3605
CGGGTGCTGAGCGTGTCTGGGTGTTCTGGGCCCAGCACCCGCTGCCGGTCGGCCAGCAGTTCTTCCAACGCCGTGACAGCACCCGCAGCATCCCCCGCCTCACCCCTCCAGCGGGCGAGATAGAAGCGGGTGCTGAGGGTGTCTGGGTGTTCTGGGCCCAGCACCCGCTGCCGGTCGGCCAGCAGTTCTTCCAACGCCGTGACAGCACCCGCAGCATCCCCCGCCCTTCCCCTGTAG
>NZ_LLZN01000028.1 GCF_001509795.1 Streptomyces sp. NRRL WC-3605
TCGGTTTAGGGTACGGGCCGCCATGAAACTCGCTAGAGGCTTTTCTCGACAGCATAGGATCATCCACTTCACCACAATCGGCTCGGCATCAGGTCTCAGACTATGTGTCAGGCGGATTTGCCTACCTGACGTCCTACACCCTTACCCCGGGACAACCACCGCCCGGGATGGACTACCTTCCTGCGTCACCCCATCACTCACCTACTACCAGCTCGGGTCACCGGCTCCACC
>NZ_LLZN01000029.1 GCF_001509795.1 Streptomyces sp. NRRL WC-3605
GGTGGAGCCGGTGACCCGAGCTGGTAGTAGGTGAGTGATGGGGTGACGCAGGAAGGTAGTCCATCCCGGGCGGTGGTTGTCCCGGGGTAAGGGTGTAGGCCGGACGGTAGGCAAATCCGCCGTTCATTAAGGCTGAGACCTGATGCCGAGCCGATTGTGGTGAAGTGGATGATCCTATGCTGTCGAGAAAAGCCTCTAGCGAGTTTCATGGCGGCCCGTACCCTAAACCGA
>NZ_LLZN01000030.1 GCF_001509795.1 Streptomyces sp. NRRL WC-3605
CGCCCTATTCGGACTCGCTTTCGCTACGGCTTCCCCACACGGGTTAACCTCGCAACACACCGCAAACTCGCAGGCTCATTCTTCAAAAGGCACGCAGTCACGAGAACAAGGCAAGCCTTGCTCCGACGCTCCCACGGCTTGTAGGCACACGGTTTCAGGTACTATTTCACTCCGCTCCCGCGGTACTTTTCACCATTCCCTCACGGTACTATCCGCTATCG
>NZ_LLZN01000031.1 GCF_001509795.1 Streptomyces sp. NRRL WC-3605
CAGGCGTCAGTCCGTATACATCGCCTTACGGCTTCGCACGGACCTGTGTTTTTAGTAAACAGTCGCTTCTCGCTGGTCTCTGCGGCCACCCCCAGCTCACCAAGTAAATTGGATCACCGGTTGTGGCCCCCCTTCTCCCGAAGTTACGGGGGCATTTTGCCGAGTTCCTTAACCATAGTTCACCCGAACGCCTCGGTATTCTCTACCTGAC
>NZ_LLZN01000032.1 GCF_001509795.1 Streptomyces sp. NRRL WC-3605
GTCAGGTAGAGAATACCGAGGCGTTCGGGTGAACTATGGTTAAGGAACTCGGCAAAATGCCCCCGTAACTTCGGGAGAAGGGGGGCCACAACCGGTGATGAGCTTTGCGCTCTGAGCTGGGGGTGGCCGCAGAGACCAGCGAGAAGCGACTGTTTACTAAAAACACAGGTCCGTGCGAAGCCGTAAGGCGATGTATACGGACTGACGCCTG
>NZ_LLZN01000033.1 GCF_001509795.1 Streptomyces sp. NRRL WC-3605
CTGGCCGTGGGGTGAGCGGTAGGCGCCGCTCGTACGGTACAGAGAGGCGTCCGCCGTAGCGGTCGGGACGGGCATGTCAGCCGACCTCCTCCTGTCCGGGCCGGTCTGGTAGGAGCCGATCCCTGGTTGAGGGGTGACATCGGTTGGGCGTTTCCTGCACAGCGCAGGATCAGATCGTCAACTGACCTCGTAGTAGATGTCGTAGTACGAG
>NZ_LLZN01000034.1 GCF_001509795.1 Streptomyces sp. NRRL WC-3605
CTGAGACCTGATGCCGAGCCGATTGTGGTGAAGTGGATGATCCTATGCTGTCGAGAAAAGCCTCTAGCGAGTTTCATGGCGGCCCGTACCCTAAACCGACTCAGGTGGTCAGGTAGAGAATACCGAGGCGTTCGGGTGAACTATGGTTAAGGAACTCGGCAAAATGCCCCCGTAACTTCGGGAGAAGGGGGGCCACAACCGGTGAT
>NZ_LLZN01000035.1 GCF_001509795.1 Streptomyces sp. NRRL WC-3605
AAACGCCCGGTTACATTCCGAACCCGGAAGCTAAGCCTTACAGCGCCGATGGTACTGCAGGGGGGACCCTGTGGGAGAGTAGGACACCGCCGAACAATTATTAGAGGGCTGGATCCGAAACTTAGGTTTTGGGTCCAGCCCTTTTTTATTGCCCGTCATCTGGCGTTCACGTGTCGCGCGCAGCATCCATGGCATGGGTACTGCTGCAATGCTCCGGGCCGCCGGCATAGGTGTCGGTGACGAGGTCGTCGTACCGGCCTTCGGAAACGTCGAGTTGGCCGAAGCCCTGGTGCTCGGGGGTGCGCTGCCCGTGTTCGCCGACATAGACCCGGTGACGTACTGCCTGGACGCCGCTGCCGTGGACGCGGTCGTCGGTCCGCGGACGGCCGGTGTCGTCGCCGTGCACCGCTTCGGGAGGACTGCTGATGTCGCGCGGCTGCGGGCCGTCGGGCGGCGGCATGGGCTGCTGGTGCTGGAGCAGGGGGAGTCCGAGGCGCCGTACGACGAGGTCGCGCAGCGCCGGCAGCGGGCGGCCTATCTGGACGCCAAGTTGAAGGGCGTGCTGGTGCCCGACGGGGGTGACGGGCACACCTATCAGCAGTACGTGGTGCGGGTGCCGGGGAACGGGCGGCCCGACCGGGACGCGTTCGCACGGGCCCTGCGCGTCAGGGGAGTCGAGTGCCGCGTGCCGGTGAAGACGCCGGTGCACCGGCTGCCCCAGTACCGGAGGTGTGTGTCCCTGCCGGAGACCGAGCGGGCCGCCGACGAGACTCTGGCGCTGCCCGTCGACGCCTCCCTCACCAAGCGGGAGTTGCAGCGCGTGGTGTCGGCCTGCAATGCGCTGGGCGGACTGCTCCAGCCCGCCTTCTGACGGAATTTGGGAGCACGGGCGCGTTCAGGGTACGATCTCTTTCGTTGCCGCGAGGGAAACCCCGCAAGGCAGCCGGCCCCTATAGCTCAGTCGGTAGAGCGTCTCCATGGTAAGGAGAAGGTCAACGGTTCGATTCCGTTTGGGGGCTCAGAAGATAAGGCCCCGCCCCTTCGGGCGGGGCCTTTTTCATGCCCGTCTTCCGTCTTCTCTCAGTCCTGGTGGACTTCCGGGACGCGCATGGCCAGGATCGCCATGTCGTCGGAGGGGGCGTCGGAGGCGAAGCGTTCGACCGCGCGCATGATGCGGGCGGCGACCGCGCCGGCCGTCAGGCCCGTGCAGGTGGTGAGGACGTCGGCGAGACCGTCGTCGCCCAGCATGCGGGTGCCTTCGCGGCGTTCGGTGACGCCGTCGGTGACGCACAGCAGGACGTCGCCCGGGTCGAGGGTGACCGTCTGCTCGTAGAGCTCCAGGTCCTCCATGACGCCCAGGAGCGGCTGGGGTTCGGCCGCCGGTTCGACCGTGCCGTCCTGGCGCAGGCGAAGGGGGAGCGGGTGGCCGGCGCAGACCACCTTCAGTTCCGCGCTGCCGTCCTCCTGCGGGCGCATCTCGCCGTAGAGGAGGGTCAGGAAGCGGCTGCGGGCTCCCTCGTCGAGGATCGCGGAGTTCAGGCGCTCCAGGACCGCGGGGCCGCTGAGGCCCTCACGGGCGAGCAGGCGCAGTGCGTGCCGGGCGAGGCCGGTGACCGCGGCGGCGTTGGGGCCGGTGCCGCAGACGTCGCCGATGGCGAAGCCGTAGGCGCCGTCGCTGATGGGGAAGAGGTCGTAGAAGTCGCCGCCGACCTCGTTGCCCTCGCCGGCGGCGCGGTAGATGACCTCGACCTCCACGCCGTCGATCTCGGGCAGCTCGGGCGGGAGGAGGCTGCGCTGGAGGGACTGGCTGATGGCCGTGCGCTCGGAGTAGAGGCGGGCGTTGTCCAGGGCGAGGGCGGCCCGTCTGCTGAGGTCCTCGGCGAGTTCGAGGATCTCCTGGCGGAAGTGCTCGTCGGTCGGCTTGCCGAGGGTCAGCATGCCGATGACGCGGTTGCGGGCGACGAGCGGCAGGACGACGGTCTCGCCGCCCACGGCGGAGGCGGTGGCGAGCGTGGGGCCGATGCCCGCGCTGACGCGGCGGACCGGTTCGCCGAGGCCGAGGCTGCGCATGGAGGTGCGCAGGGCGGCCTGGTGTGCCGACTCGGCGGGGGCCGACCAGACGCGGGCGCCCGGGGTGGGTACCGGGTCCGGCGGGGGGATCTTCGACAGCAACGACTTGATGCCGTCGATGAGTTCCTCGTCCTCGTGCAGGACGTACGACAGGTAGGGCTCGGAGGCCTGGTCGGCGATCGTGTAGACCGCGCACCAGGTGGCGAGGGTCGGGACCGTCATCTGGGCCATGAGGGCCAGGGTCTGGTCGCGGTCCAGGGTGCCGGCGAGCAGGTCGGACGCCTCGACCAGGAAGCTGAGGGAGCCTCTGCGCAGCCGTTCGAGCTCGCCGAGGCGGGCGGACTCGACGGCCAGGGCGATGCGGTCGGCGGCGAACTGGAGGCGCAGGGCCTCCTCGTTGGAGTACCGGCCGGGTCCCTCCGCGGCGACGCCGAGGGAGCCCGTGAGGCGGCCCTCGACCTTGAGGGGGACGGTGACCACGGAGCGCATGCCGGTGCCGCGCAGCAGGGGGACGGCGCCGGGCACCATCGTGAGGTCCTCGTGGACCGCGGGCATTCTGGCGGAGCCGTAGCGGCCGGGGCCGGCCTCGACCGGGACGCGGGCGAAGCGCTGGCGGGCGGAGGGCAGGCCGGTGGAGGCGCGGACCTCCAGTTCGGTCTCGTCGTCGGTGGCGAGCAGCAGGAAGGCGGAGTCGCCGTCGAGCATGTCGCGGGCGCGTTCCACGGTGCGCTGGAGGAGGCCGTCGAGGTCGTCGGGGGCGGGGGAGCCGATGAACACCTCGAACGGGTCGGTGCTCGTGGAGTCCGAGGAGGAGTCGCCGGCCGGTACGCGCAGGGGCGTCTGCAGGACGGCCCGCTCGTGGTTGCGGACCAGGAGACAGACGGTGGAGGGCTCGCCGTCGGTGTCGCGGACGCGCAGGTGGGAGGCGTACACGGGGGTGACGCGGCCGTCGGCGCCCCTTATGCCGTAGCTGCCCTCCCAGCGGGAGAGCTGGAGGGCCTCGGCGATGCCGGTGCTGGTGCCGGGGGTGTGCGGCCAGGCCGCGAAGTCGGTGAGGGGCTTGCCGACGACCTGCTCCGACGCGTAGCCGAAGAGGTCCTCGGCGTCCTCGTTCCACGAGGAGATGGCGCCGGTCCGGTCGATCTGCACCACGGCGACGCGGACGCGGCCGTCGGCGAGCGGAAGGAGGTCGAGGGGGAGCGCCGGCCCGGCGGCGCGGGTGCCGACGGGGCGCTCGGGAAGGTCGAGCTGGAACCAGACCTGCTTGTGGGTGGGGGAGTAGTCGACGCCCCAGCGGCCGGCGAGCGCCGCGCACAGCTGGAGGCCGCGGCCTCCCTCGCGGTCGGGGCTGCCCATGTTGACGGGGGAGCCCTGGAGCGGGATCTCGCGCTCCGGGTAGCGGTCGGCCACTTCGATCCGTACGCCGTCCTCGCTGCGCAGGCACAGGACGTCCGCGGAGGTGCCCGCGTGGACGACGGCGTTCGTCACCAGTTCGCTGGTGAGGACCACGGCGTCGTCGACGATGTCGGCGAAGCCCCAGCCCTGCAGGGTGTCGCGGACGAAGGAGCGGGCGCTCGCGACGGACCGCCCCACGGGCTCGAAGCTGGCTGCCGCGCGCGCGGTGATCACTGAACTCCTCGTCCGGTCGTCGACATGCAGGGCTTCGCGGCCGGCCGGGTCGTGCCGCTGGTGCGGCATCTGTCCGCCCGTCGGCCCGTCCGGGGTCGGTGCCCCCGGAATCAGTCCGGTGGTCATGTCCGGCTGCCCCTCCGTTGCCCGCTCGTGCTCCTCCTGCCACCGCCCAGGCCGGACGGACCGGCGCGGCTGGACAGCCGCATGCAAGGTTACTTACCTTCGCGGCCCCTGCGGATGCCGGTCTGCAGTGTTTCCGTCCGGAGGGTGTGCGGACGATGTGCGAAGCTGCCGAACTGTTATGGCCGGGTTCAGCCGGGGTGAAACACTGGGCAGGCTTCTGGTGAAGGTCCGGGCAGGCCGAGTGCGAGGCGGGTCCGGTGGGCAGCAGCCCCTGGTGCGGCCGGGTTCGTCCGGGCGGGCCACCCGGTGGACAACGGGTACGCGGAAGCAGCAGCACCGAGCACGACAGTGATGGTCGACCCCTGCGGGAGGGACACAGTGGAGTCTGGCGCAGCGACGCGGGGCACTAAGACGCGCGCGAAAGGCGGACAGTCCCTGAAGAGCGAACGCAAGAGTCGTGGCGGTACCACCGCGGTGGACACGGCGGCCCTGAACCGGCTGCTGGCGGCCCTGGTGTCGATGCGTGACGGGAACTTCCGCAAGCGGCTCACGGTGTCCGGGGACGGCGTGATGTCGGAGATCGCGGCCGTCTTCAACGAGGTGGCCGACCGGAATCTCCACCTCACGGGTGAGCTGGCGCGGGTGCGCCGGATGGTCGGCCGGGAGGGCAAGCTGACCGAGCGGCTGGAGACCGGGGCCTGTGAGGGTTCCTGGGCGGCCGCGGTCGACAACTCGAACGCCCTGGTGGACGACCTGGTCCGGCCGGTGTCCGAGGTCGGGCGGGTGCTGTCGGCGGTGGCCGAGGGTGATCTGTCGCCGCGGATGGAGCTGCGGACGCAGGCCTCGGACGGCACGGGGCATCCGCTGCGGGGCGAGTTCCTGAAGGTCGGCCGTACCGTCAACAATCTGGTCGACCAGCTGTCCACGTTCACCGACGAGGTCACGCGCGTGGCCAGCGAGGTGGGCACCGAGGGCAAGCTCGGCGGGCAGGCCCGGGTGCGGGGCATGTCGGGTTCGTGGAAGGACCTGACGGACTCCGTCAACACGATGGCGTACCGGCTGACCGCTCAGGTGCGGGACATCGCTCTGGTGACGACGGCGGTCGCCAAGGGCGATCTGTCGCGCAAGGTCACCGTGCACGTGGCCGGCGAGATGCTGGAGCTGAAGAACACCGTCAACACGATGGTGGACCAGCTGTCGTCGTTCTCGTCCGAGGTGACGCGCGTCGCCCGTGAGGTGGGTACCGAGGGCGAGCTGGGCGGCCAGGCGCAGGTGCCCGGTGTGGCGGGTGTGTGGAAGGACCTCACCGATTCGGTGAACCTGATGGCCGGCAACCTGACGGCCCAGGTGCGGGGTATCTCACAGGTGACGACGGCGGTCGCCAACGGTGACCTGTCGCAGAAGGTGACGGTGTCGGCGCGGGGCGAGGTCGCCCAGCTCGCGGACACGATCAACCAGATGACCGAGACGCTGCGGATCTTCGCGGACGAGGTCACGCGCGTGGCCAACGAGGTCGGCGCGGAGGGCCAGCTGGGCGGTCAGGCGAATGTGCCGGGCGCGGCCGGCACGTGGAAGGACCTGACGGACTCCGTCAACACGGTGTTCCGGAATCTGACCATCCAGGTGAGGGACATCGCGGCGGTCACGACCGCGGTGGCCAGTGGTGACCTCTCTCAGAAGGTCACGGTCGACGTGGCCGGCGAGATGCTGGAGCTGAAGAACACCGTCAACGGCATGGTCGACCAGCTGTCGTCGTTCGGCAGCGAGGTGACCCGGGTCGCGCGTGAGGTCGGTGTCGAGGGTGAGCTCGGCGGTCAGGCGCAGGTGCCGGGGGCCGCGGGGACGTGGAAGGACCTGACGGACTCCGTCAACACGGCGTTCCGGAACCTCACCGGACAGGTGAGGAACATCGCGCAGGTGACGACGGCGGTCGCCAACGGTGACCTGTCGCAGAAGGTCACCGTGGACGTGTCCGGCGAGATGCTCCAGCTGAAGAACACCGTGAACACGATGGTGGACCAGCTGTCGTCGTTCGCCGACCAGGTGACGCGGATGGCCCGGGACGTGGGCACGGAGGGCCGTCTGGGCGGTCAGGCCGTCGTACCGGGGGTGTCGGGCACCTGGAAGGAGCTCACCGACTCCGTCAACTTCATGGCCGGCAACCTGACGTCCCAGGTGCGGCAGATCGCCCAGGTGACGACGGCGGTGGCGCGCGGCGACCTGTCGCAGAAGATCGACGTCGACGCGCGCGGGGAGATCCTCGAGCTGAAGAACACCATCAACACGATGGTCGACCAGCTCTCCGGCTTCGCCGACCAGGTGACCCGGGTGGCCCGGGACGTGGGCACCGAGGGCCGGCTCGGCGGGCAGGCGCAGGTGCCCGGCGTCGCCGGTGTGTGGCGGGACCTCACCGACTCCGTGAACGGCATGGCCGGCAACCTCACGGCCCAGGTGCGCAACATCGCGCAGGTCGCGACCGCGGTGGCGCGCGGTGACCTCTCGCAGAAGATCACCGTGGACGCGCGCGGGGAGATCCTGGAGCTGAAGAACACGCTGAACACGATGGTGGACCAGCTGTCGTCGTTCGCGGAGGAGGTCACCCGGGTCGCCCGTGAGGTGGGCACCGAGGGCGAGCTGGGCGGTCAGGCCGAGGTGCAGGGGGTCTCCGGCACCTGGAAGGACCTCACCCAGTCCGTGAACTTCATGGCGAACAACCTGACCATCCAGGTGCGCCAGATCGCCGAGGTCACGACCGCGGTCGCCAAGGGCGACCTGTCCAAGAAGATCACCGTCGACGCCAAGGGCGAGATCCTCGAACTGGTGACGACCGTGAACACGATGGTCGACCAGCTGTCGTCGTTCGCCGAGCAGGTGACCCGGGTGGCCCGTGAGGTGGGCACCGAGGGCATCCTGGGCGGCCAGGCGCACGTCCCGGGTGTCACGGGCATCTGGAAGGACCTCAGCGGCAATGTGAACCTGATGGCGAAGAACCTCACCATGCAGGTGCGGAACATCTCGCAGGTCGCCGCCGCCGTCGCCAACGGCGATCTGACGCGGACGGTGACGATCGAGGCGCGCGGCGAGGTCGCGCAGCTCGCGGACACGTTCAACACGATGGTGAAGACGCTGAGTTCGTTCGCCGACCAGGTCACGAAGGTGGCCCGTGAGGTGGGAACGGACGGCATCCTGGGCGGTCAGGCGCATGTGCCGGGTGTGGCCGGCACCTGGAAGGACCTCACCGAGTCCGTGAACCAGATGGCGTCCAACCTGACCGGCCAGGTGCGCAACATCGCCATGGTGACGACGGCCATCGCCAAGGGCGACCTGACGAAGAAGATCGACATCGACGCCCGGGGCGAGATCCTGGAGCTGAAGACCACGATCAACACGATGGTCGACCAGCTGTCGTCGTTCGCCGAGGAGGTCACCCGCGTCGCCCGCGAGGTGGGCACGGAGGGGCAGCTCGGCGGCCAGGCACGCGTGCGTGACGTGGACGGCACCTGGCGCGACCTGACCGAGTCCGTGAACGAGATGGCCGGGAACCTCACCCGGCAGGTGCGCGCCATCGCGCGCGTGGCGACCGCGGTGACCCGCGGCGACCTGAACCTGAAGATCGACGTCGACGCGTCCGGCGAGATCCAGGAGCTCCAGGACTACATCAACAAGATGATCGCCAACCTGCGCGACACCACGATCGCCAACAAGGAGCAGGACTGGCTCAAGGGCAATCTGGCCCGGATCTCGGCGCTGATGCAGGGCCGCCGGGACCTGGAGGACGTGGCCTCGCTGATCATGAGCGAGCTGACGCCGGTCGTGTCCGCGCAGCACGGCGCGTTCTTCCTGGTGATGCCGCTGGTGGACGGCAAGGACATCAGCGCGGAGGGCGAGGACCAGTACGAGCTGCGGATGCTGGGGTCGTACGCCTACTCGATGGGGTCGATGCCGACCTCGTTCCGGCCGGGCGAGGGGCTGATCGGGACGGCCGCCCTGGAGAAGCGCACGATCCTGGTGGAGAACGCGCCCAGCGGCTATCTGAAGATCTCCTCCGGTCTCGGCGAGGCGCCGCCCGCGCAGGTGATCGTGCTGCCGGTGCTGTTCGAGGGCAAGGTGCTCGGCGTGATCGAGCTGGCCTCCTTCACGCCGTTCACGCAGATCCAGAAGGACTTCCTCAACCAGATCGCCGAGATGATCGCGACCAGCGTCAACACCATCTCGGTGAACACCAAGACCGAGGTGCTGCTGCGCCAGTCGCAGGAGCTGACCGAGCAACTGCGTGAGCGCTCCGCCGAGTTGGAGAACCGGCAGAAGGCCCTCCAGGCGTCCAACGCCGAACTGGAGGAGAAGGCCGAACTGCTGGCCCAGCAGAACCGCGACATCGAGGTGAAGAACACCGAGATCGAGGAGGCGCGGCAGGTCCTGGAGGAGCGCGCCGAGCAGCTCGCGGTGTCGATGCGCTACAAGAGCGAGTTCCTCGCCAACATGTCGCACGAGCTGCGCACGCCGCTCAACTCGCTGCTGATCCTGGCGAAGCTGCTCGCCGACAACGCCGAGGGGAACCTCTCGCCGAAGCAGGTCGAGTTCGCCGAGACCATCCACGGCGCGGGCTCCGACCTGCTCCAGCTGATCAACGACATCCTGGACCTGTCGAAGGTCGAGGCCGGCAAGATGGACGTCTCGCCGACCCGGATCGCGCTGGTGCAGCTGGTGGACTACGTCGAGGCCACGTTCCGGCCGCTGACCGCGGAGAAGGGCCTGGACCTGTCCGTGCGGGTCTCGCCCGAGCTGCCGGCGACGCTCCACACCGACGAGCAGCGCCTGCTCCAGGTGCTGCGGAACCTGCTGTCCAACGCGGTGAAGTTCACCGACTCCGGGTCGGTCGAGCTGGTCATCCGGCCGGCGGCCTCGGACGTGCCGCAGTCGATCCGGGAGCAGCTGCTGGAGGCGGGGTCGCTGGCCGAGGCGGACGCCCCGCTGATCGCGTTCTCGGTGACGGACACCGGCATCGGGATCGCGGCGAGCAAGATGCGGGTGATCTTCGAGGCGTTCAAGCAGGCGGACGGCACCACGAGCCGCAAGTACGGCGGTACGGGTCTGGGGCTGTCGATCTCGCGGGAGATCGCCCAGCTGCTCGGCGGGGAGATCCACGCGCAGAGCGAGCCGGGGCGTGGTTCGACGTTCACGCTGTATTTGCCTCTGCACCCCAGCGAACTGCCTCCGCAGGGGTACCAGCAGCAGCTGCCGCCGCTGGACCCGGGTGACCTGGTGGTGGCGTCGGCGGCCGATCTGGCGGAGCGGTCCGACGCCGAGATCGAGACGCCGGCCGAGGTGCGGTCGTACCGGGAGACGCAGAACGGCGCCGCCGCGCTCTTCCGGCGCAGGCGCCGGGCGGCGGAGCTGGAGCAGCGGCCCGCCCAGCCGGAGCTGCGCCCCGCGGTCACCGACGACGGCGTGACGGGCCGGACCCACCGGGGCATCCGCTTCGGCGGCGAGAAGGTCCTGATCGTCGACGACGACATCCGCAACGTCTTCGCGCTGACCAGCGTGCTGGAGCAGCACGGGCTGTCCGTGCTGTACGCGGAGAACGGCCGGGAGGGCATCGAGGTCCTGGAGCAGCACGACGACGTGGCGGTCGTGCTGATGGACATCATGATGCCCGAGATGGACGGGTACGCGACGACCACGGCGATCCGCCGGATGCCGCAGTTCGCCGGGCTGCCGATCATCGCGCTCACCGCGAAGGCGATGAAGGGCGACCGGGAGAAGGCCATCGAGTCGGGTGCTTCCGACTACGTGACCAAGCCGGTGGACCCCGATCACCTCCTCACGGTGATGAACCAGTGGATGAGGGAGCAGTGACAGGAACAGACCGGCGTGCCGTGGTTTTGTTGACTCAGGGTGCTCGAAGCTGTGTAGAAGTGCGGGATTCGGGGAACCTTCTGGTCTCCCACTACGTTTCTGCTACGTGCACAGTGACATCGCGGTGACAGGGTGTGGCGACAGGCGGGGTGCGGCTACCATGACCGGCACGAGGGCGGACGGCGTAAGGGAGCTGTCCCCTGGGGCGGAGCCCGGTGCACTGCCGGGGCGAGGAGGGCGGGCCATGGTGCAGAAGGCCAAGATCCTCCTGGTCGATGACCGGCCGGAGAATCTGCTGGCGCTGGAGGCGATCCTCTCTGCGCTCGATCAGACCCTGGTGCGGGCATCGTCCGGGGAGGAAGCGCTCAAAGCACTGCTGACGGACGACTTCGCGGTCATTCTGCTGGACGTCCAGATGCCGGGAATGGACGGTTTCGAAACCGCGGCGCACATCAAGCGACGGGAACGGACCCGGGACATCCCGATCATCTTCCTCACCGCGATCAACCACGGTCCGCACCACACCTTCCGCGGATACGCGGCGGGCGCGGTGGACTACATCTCGAAGCCGTTCGACCCGTGGGTGCTGCGGGCGAAGGTCTCGGTGTTCGTCGAGCTGTACATGAAGAACTGCCAGCTGCGCGAGCAGGCGGCACTCCTGCGGCTCCAGTTGGAGGGCAACGGCGGGAAGGCGGCCGGCGCCGAGTCCAAGGAGCCCGCCGGACTGCTCGCCGAGCTGTCGGCGCGCCTGGCGGCCGTCGAGGAGCAGGCCGAGGCGCTCTCGAAGCAGCTCGACGACGACTCGGCCGACGCGGCCGCGGTGGCCACGGCGGCCCATCTCGAACGCAAACTCACGGGTCTGCGGCGGGCGCTGGACGCGCTGGAGCCGGGCGCCGGAAACGCGTCGTCGGTGTCCTCGCAGAACTGACCGCGAGGCGGCCCCGGTTGGTGACGGGCGGCGCTATGTCCCGATGTGTGATCCGGCGTCAGTTCGCCGCCTCCGCACGGGCGACACGAACGGGTGAAGCAGTGGGCACACGTGTCCACTGTCACCTCCACCGGTAACCTCACCTCCATGGCCTCACGTTCCTCCGCAGCCAAGAAGCCGCCCGCGAAGAAGGCGGCCGCTCCGGCGAAGGCTCCGGCGAAGAAGGCCGCCGCCAGGAAAGCCCCCGCGAAGAAGGCGCCGGCGAAGAAGGCCGCGGCCCGCAGAGCCGCGCCCCCGCCCAAGCCCGCGCCCAGCCCCACGGGGGGCGTGTACCGGTTCGTGCGCGCGATCTGGCTCGGGCTCGCGCACGCCGTCGGCGCGGTGTTCCGCGGGATAGGGCAGGGCGCGAAGAACCTCGACCCCGCTCACCGCAAGGACGGCGTCGCCCTGCTGCTGCTCGGGCTGTCCCTGATCGTCGCCGCCGGGACCTGGTCCAATCTGCGCGGCCCCGTCGGGGACCTCGTCGAGATCATCGTGACCGGTGCCTTCGGCCGGCTCGACCTGCTGGTGCCGATCCTGCTCGCGGTCATCGCCGTGCGCTTCATCCGGCACCCCGAGAAGCCCGAGGCCAACGGCCGCATCGTCATCGGCCTGTCCGCGCTCGCCGTCGGCGTGCTCGGCCAGGTCCACATCGCGGTCGGCTCACCCGCCCGCAGCGCCGGCATGCAGGCCATAAGGGACGCCGGGGGGCTCATCGGCTGGGGCGCGGCGACCCCGCTGACGTACACCATGGGCGAGGTCCTGGCCGTCCCGCTGCTCGTGCTGCTGACCGTCTTCGGGCTGCTGGTCGTCACGGCCACCCCCGTCAACGCCATCCCGCAGCGGCTGCGGCTGCTCGGCGTGAAGCTGGGTCTGCTGCCCGACCCGGAGGACGACGAGGACTACACCGAGGACGACGAGCGCTACGACGAGCAGTGGCGCGAATCGCTGCCCGCCGCGCGCGGGCGCAAGCGGGGCCGGCCGCGTGAGGCGTACGACCCCGAGGACGCCGAGCAGGAGGCCCTCTCGCGGCGTCGCGGGCGCCCCAGGCGCTCCGCGGTGCCCCAGCCCGAGATGGACCGTCCCATGGACGCCGTGGACGTCGCCGCCGCCGCGGCGGCCGCGCTCGACGGCGCCGTGATGCACGGCATGCCGCCCTCGCCGATCGTCGCCGACCTCACCCAGGGCGTCAGCGTGGGCGACCGCGAGGACACCACGCCCGTGCCCACGCCTGTCCCTGCGGCGCGGCCCCAGCAGGACCGGCTGCCCAGGGCCAAGGCCGCCGACCTCACCAAGACGGAGGTCCCCGACCTCACCAAGGCCGCGCCCGTACCCGACGAGATCCGCGATCTGCCCCCGCGCGCGGAGCAGCTCCAGCTGTCCGGCGACATCACCTACGCGCTGCCGTCGCTGGACCTGCTCGAACGCGGCGGTCCCGGCAAGTCGCGCAGCGCCGCCAACGACGCCGTCGTCGCGTCCCTCACCACCGTCTTCACCGAGTTCAAGGTCGACGCCCGCGTCACCGGCTTCACGCGCGGGCCTACGGTCACGCGCTACGAGGTCGAGCTGGGCCCGGCCGTCAAGGTCGAGCGCATCACCGCGCTCACCAAGAACATCGCGTACGCCGTCGCCAGCCCCGACGTGCGGATCATCAGCCCGATCCCCGGCAAGTCCGCGGTCGGCATCGAGATCCCCAACACCGACCGCGAGATGGTCAACCTCGGGGACGTGCTGCGGCTCGCCGCGGCCGCCGAGGACGACCACCCCATGCTGGTCGCGCTCGGCAAGGACGTCGAGGGCGGCTACGTCATGGCGAACATCGCCAAGATGCCGCACGTCCTGGTCGCCGGCGCGACCGGCTCCGGAAAGTCGTCCTGCATCAACTGCCTGATCACCTCGATCATGATGCGGGCGACCCCGGAGGACGTCCGGATGGTCCTGGTCGACCCCAAGCGCGTCGAGCTGACCGCGTACGAGGGCATCCCGCACCTGATCACGCCGATCATCACCAACCCGAAGCGGGCCGCCGAGGCGCTCCAGTGGGTCGTCCGCGAGATGGACCTGCGGTACGACGACCTGGCGGCGTACGGCTACCGGCACATCGACGACTTCAACGAGGCCGTCCGCAGCGGCAAGGTGAAGGCCCCCGAGGGCAGCGAGCGCGAGCTCCAGCCCTACCCGTACCTGCTGGTCATCGTGGACGAGCTCGCCGACCTGATGATGGTCGCGCCGCGGGACGTGGAGGACGCCATCGTCCGCATCACGCAGCTCGCGCGCGCGGCCGGCATCCACCTGGTGCTCGCCACCCAGCGGCCGTCCGTCGACGTCGTCACCGGTCTGATCAAGGCGAACGTGCCCTCGCGGCTCGCCTTCGCCACCTCCTCGCTCGCCGACTCCCGGGTCATCCTCGACCAGCCGGGCGCCGAGAAGCTGATCGGCAAGGGCGACGGCCTGTTCCTGCCCATGGGCGCGAACAAGCCGACCCGTATGCAGGGCGCGTTCGTGACCGAGGACGAGGTCGCGGCGGTCGTCCAGCACTGCAAGGACCAGATGGCACCCGTCTTCCGGGACGACGTCGTCGTCGGGACCAAGCAGAAGAAGGAGATCGACGAGGAGATCGGCGACGACCTCGACCTGCTGTGCCAGGCGGCGGAACTGGTGGTGTCCACGCAGTTCGGCTCGACGTCGATGCTCCAGCGCAAGCTGCGGGTCGGGTTCGCCAAGGCGGGACGCCTGATGGACCTCATGGAGTCGCGCGGCGTCGTGGGGCCGAGCGAGGGATCCAAGGCCCGGGACGTCCTCGTGAAGGCCGACGAGCTCGACGGCGTGCTCGCGGTGATCCGTGGGGAGGCTTGATTGTGTCCCTCACGGAAAGACGGACCCTTGGTGGCGGACGGGCCGGGTAGGCGATGAGTCGATGCCTGATCGTGACTCACCCGTAGGGGATCATTGAGCAACCGTTTCCCTTCGACGTACGTCAAGTTGAGCGAAACGACAAACTCTTGGCCGCCATCGGCGTGTCCGGCCCTTCCGATGGCGTACAAAGTCCCACCGCCCGCTTGCCCCACCCTTTTGTCGCCCCCCTAGACTGAACCTCCAGCACAGGTGGCTCAACGCTCGAAAGGCGCCCCCGTGTCCATCGGCAACTCCCCTGAAGACGAGCGTCCGTTCGACGACGAGTCCGACGACTCCCGGCCCTCGATCGGGCATGCCCTGCGGCAGGCCCGTCTCGACGCCGGGCTGACCGTCGACGACGTCAGCACCGCCACCCGGGTCCGCATCGCCATCGTGCAGGCCATCGAGGCGGACAACTTCGCCCCCTGTGGTGGCGACGTGTACGCCCGTGGCCACATCCGGACCCTGGCCAAGGCCGTCCACCTCGATCCGGCCCCGCTGCTCGCGCAGTACGACGCGTCCCACGGCGGACGGCCGGCGCCCACCCCGGCGGCCCCCCTGTTCGAGGCGGAGCGCATCCGTCCCGAGCGGCGCGGGCCGAACTGGACCGCGGCCATGGTCGCCGCGATCGTCGCCGTGATCGGGTTCGTCGGCTTCACCGCCTTCAAGGGCGGCGACGACGAGGGCGGGAAGTCCGCAGTCGCCGAGGGCGGCTCCACGCCGTCGGCCGACAAGAGCACGCCGACCCCCAAGACCGACAAGCCGAAGGACCCCGAGCCCGAGCCCTCCGACAGCGCCATCGCCGCCGTTCCGCAGGACAAGGTGACCGTGCGGGTCAGCGCCGTCGACGGCCGCAGCTGGGTGGCCGCCAAGGACCACAACGGCCGGCTGCTCTTCGACGGCCTCCTCAAGAAGGGCGACAGCAAGACCTTCCAGGACAGCGAGAAGATCAACCTGGTCCTCGGCGACGCCGGCGCGATCGACCTGTACGTCAACGGCAAGAAGATCGAGGACGACTGGCAGCCGGGCGCCGTGGAGCGCCTGACCTACACCAAGGGCGACCCGCAGGCCGGATAGGTCCGGACCACAAGGGGAGCCGTCGACGGGGTTGGCCAGGATCGGCCAACCCCGTCGACGTGGGGCGTCAGTGAGACAAAGTAGTCTTGAGCCCATGCCTGAACGCCGTACCGTCGCACTCGTCACTCTTGGCTGCGCCCGCAACGAGGTGGACTCGGAGGAGCTCGCAGGCCGTTTGGAGGCGGACGGCTGGGACCTCGTGGAGGACGCCGCCGACGCGGACGTCGCCGTCGTCAACACCTGCGGCTTCGTCGACGCCGCCAAGAAGGACTCCGTCGACGCCCTCCTGGAGGCCAACGATCTCAAGGGCCACGGGAGAACCCAGGCCGTCGTGGCGGTGGGCTGCATGGCCGAGCGCTACGGCAAGGACCTCGCCGAAGCCCTTCCCGAGGCCGACGGCGTGCTCGGCTTCGACGACTACGCGGACATCTCCGACCGCCTCCAGACCATCCTGTCCGGCGGCATCCACGCCGCGCACACCCCGCGGGACCGGCGCAAGCTGCTGCCCATCAGCCCGGCCGAGCGCCAGGAGTCCGCGGCCGGGGTCGCGCTGCCCGGGCACGCCCCCGTCGACCTGCCGGAGGGGCTCGCTCCGGCCTCCGGGCCGCGGGCGCCGCTGCGCCGCCGCCTCGACGGCGCCCCCGTCGCCTCGGTGAAGCTCGCCTCCGGCTGCGACCGGCGCTGCTCCTTCTGCGCCATCCCGTCCTTCCGCGGCTCCTTCATCTCGCGCCGCCCGAGCGACGTGCTCAACGAGACGCGGTGGCTCGCCGAGCAGGGCGTCAAGGAGATCATGCTGGTCTCCGAGAACAACACGTCGTACGGCAAGGACCTGGGCGACATCCGGCTGCTGGAGTCCCTGCTGCCCGAGCTCGCCGAGGTCGACGGCCTCGAGCGGGTCCGCGTCAGCTACCTGCAGCCGGCCGAGATGCGGCCCGGCCTGATCGACGTCCTGACGTCGACGCCGAAGGTCGCCCCCTACTTCGACCTGTCCTTCCAGCACTCCGCGCCCGACGTGCTGCGCGCGATGCGCCGCTTCGGCGACACCGACCGCTTCCTGGAGCTGCTGGACACCATCCGCGGCAAGGCGCCCCAGGCCGGCGTGCGCTCCAACTTCATCGTGGGCTTCCCCGGGGAGACCGAGGCCGACCTCGCCGAGCTGGAGCGCTTCCTCAACGGGGCCCGGCTCGACGCGATCGGCGTCTTCGGCTACTCCGACGAGGAGGGCACCGAGGCCGCCACCTACGACCGCAAGCTGCCCGAGGACGTCGTCGCCGAGCGGCTGGCCCGGGTGTCCCGGCTGGCCGAGGAACTGGTGTCGCAGCGTGCCGAGGAGCGCCTCGGCGAGACGGTGCACGTGCTGGTGGAGTCCATCGACGAGGACGGCGTGTACGGGCGCGGTGCGCACCAGGCGCCGGAGACGGACGGCCAGGTGCTGCTCACGAGCGGCGCGGGCCTGAGCATCGGTCGTATGGTCGAGGCGAAGGTGGTCGGCACCGAAGGTGTCGATCTGGTGGCCGAACCGCTCCCGGGCACGCTCGCGTGTAGTGAGGAGTCGGGCAGATGACCGGAGTTCCGGCGTCCGCCGCGGGCGGCCCCTCCCCGGCGGGTGCGACGGGCAAGGTGAGCGCGGTGGGTACGACGGGGAAGGCGAACGCGACGGGTGCGTCCCAGGCCGGTGCGTCCCGGCCCGCGGGCGCCGACCAGGGTGCCGAGGGCGACGGCCGGCCCGCGCGCGGCGCCAAGATCGCGGCAGCGGCCGTCAACCAGGCGAGCATCTGGAACATCGCGAATCTGCTGACCATGCTCCGGCTGGTCCTGGTGCCGGCGTTCGTCGCCCTGATGCTGGCCGACGGCGGCTACGACCCCGCCTGGCGCTCGTTCGCCTGGGCGGCCTTCGCCATCGCCATGATCACCGACCTGTTCGACGGGCATCTGGCCCGGGCGTACGACCTGGTCACCGACTTCGGCAAGATCGCCGACCCCATCGCCGACAAGGCGATCATGGGGGCGGCCCTCATCTGCCTGTCCGGGCTCGGCGATCTGCCGTGGTGGGTCACGGGCGTGATCCTCGGCCGGGAACTCGGGATCACCCTGCTGCGTTTCATCGTCATCCGGTACGGCGTCATCCCGGCGAGCCGCGGTGGCAAGCTGAAGACGCTCACCCAGGGCGTGGCCGTCGGCATGTACATCCTGGCGCTGACGGGGTGGCTGGCCACGTTGCGCTGGTGGGTGATGGCGGCCGCCGTCGTGCTGACGGTGGTGACCGGGCTCGACTATGTGAGACAGGCCATTGTGCTGAGGCGGCAGGGAATCGCGGAGCGCAGGGCGGCGTTGGAGGAGACGGGAGCGTGAACTCTGGCGCCGCGGACGTCGTGCGACTACTCACGGTGAAGGGCGAGACGCTCGCCGTCGCCGAGTCGCTGACGGGTGGACTGGTCGCGGCGGACATCACCGGCGTTCCGGGAGCGTCCAAGGTCTTCCGTGGATCGGTGACCGCCTACGCCACCGAGCTCAAGCACCGGCTGCTCGACGTCGACGCCACCTTGCTGGAGCGGCGTGGAGCGGTGGACGCGCAGGTCGCGGCGGAGATGGCGGCCGGCGTGCGCAAGGCGCTGGGAGCCGACTGGGGCATCGCGACGACGGGTGTGGCCGGGCCGGACCCGCAGGACGGGCAGCCCGTGGGCACCGTCTTCGTGGCCGTGGACGGCCCTGTCCGTCCGGGTTCCGGTTCTGCCGGTGGCGGAAAAGTGGAGGCCCTGCGGTTGAACGGCGGCCGGGCGGAAATTCGTATGGAGAGTGTACGGAGCGTGCTCGCACTGCTTCTGAGGGAGCTGGCGGGCGAACACAGTGGGAATGAGCGGGCACAGGATACGGAACGGAACGGGGGGTTTTGATGTTTGCAGCCCTGAGTGAACACGACATCGCTCCCCGCACGGCCGCGGCGCAAGGCGGTACGGTGGGGCGTGAAGGATGCGGCTACGCGGTCCGAGGAGGGAGCCACCGATGATTCTGCTCCGTCGCCTGCTGGGTGACGTGCTGCGTCGGCAGCGCCAGCGCCAGGGCCGTACTCTGCGCGAAGTCTCCTCGTCCGCCCGAGTCTCGCTCGGCTATCTCTCCGAGGTGGAGCGGGGGCAGAAGGAGGCTTCCTCCGAGCTGCTCGCCGCGATCTGCGACGCGCTGGACGTACGGATGTCCGAGCTCATGCGGGAAGTGAGCGACGAGCTCGCCCTCGCCGAGCTGGCCCAGTCTGCTGCGGCCACCCCCAGCGAGCCTGTTCCCACGTCGGTCCGGCCGATGCTGGGTTCCGTATCGGTGACCGGTGTGCCACCGGAACGGGTGACCATCAAGGCGCCGTCCGAAGCGGTGGACGTGGTCGCCGCGTGACGGTGCCACCCGTGCGTGTGAACTGACCATGCGCTGAGGTGTGGTGTGAGGCCCCGGCCAGGGCTCCTCCAGTCGGATCTGGAGAGTGCGGGTCGGGGTTTCGTGCTGTCCGGGCTTCCGCGAGCCGTCGGGGCGCGCTTGCCGAGGTGCCGCGCGCCGGTCAGGGTGGGTGTGTGACGGCGCATTGACGCGCGGTGACGAGGTCGCCGGCGCCGTGTACGCCCCCTGGTGGCGCGAGGAGTGATCCGGCGCCGGGCTGGAGGTGAGCGGATGGCACGGCCCATAGCCCGCTGGGGGGCGGTCCTCGGGGGTTCCGCGCTGTGGTGGTGGGCCGTGGTGCGGCTCGTGTGCGTACCGGGCGCGGGAGCGCTGGAGGCGGCCGTCGCCGCCGGCGGGTGGGGGCTGAGCCTGCTGCCGGTGCACTGCGAACCGAAGCACCAGGCGGACGGAGCCGTCGACGCGAAGCAGTGGGTGAGGGCCTGGCGCGCGGGACGCGCTACCACGGCATCGCCACACCACCGTTCGGACGCAGGATCTGCCCCGTCGTGAACGACGAGGCGTCCGACGCCAGATGAAGCACCGTGTGCGCGACGTCCTCCGGTTCGCCCACCCGGCCCAGCGGTGACAGCCGCGCCATGGACGACTCCGTCCGCGCCTGTACGGCGTCGTCGTGCCGGTCGGTCATGGGGGTGCGGATCCAGCCCGGGGCGACCGCGTTCACGCGGATGCCGTGCGGGCCCAGCTCCGCCGCGAGGATCCTCGTCAGCTGGACCACGGCGGCCTTGGCCGCGCCGTACGCCAGGAGGCCGGGCACCCCGGAGTCGACGGCGCCCGAGGCCATCGTGACGATACTGCCGGGGACGGCCCGGTCGAGCATGACGCGGGCGGCCTCCTGACAGGCGTACAGCACGCCCTTGAAATTGACGTCAAGGACCCGGTCCAGATCCTCGTCACGGGTGTCCAGGACCGGGCTGCTGTGCATGATCCCGGCGATCGCCGCCAGCACGTCCAGCCGCTCGCAGGAGGAGACGACACGGTGGAGCGCCGCTCGGTCGGTGACGTCCAGGGGGTGGGTGCGGGCGCTGCCGCCGGCCGCCTTGACGAGGTCCGCCGTCTCCGACAGGCCCCGCGCGTCGCGGTCGGCGCAGTGCACCGTGGCACCGGCTCGGGCGAGCAGGACGGCCGAGGCGCGGCCGATGCCCCCGGCGGCGCCGGTGACGAACGCGGTGCGGCCGGTGAGGTCGTACGCCGTGACGGGCATGAGGGGACCGTAGAGCCGCTTCTGACGGGGCGTCAACTCTTCGCGCGGTCGCGGTCAGGGTCGCGGCCAGGGGCGCGGTCGCGGTCACCGGGGCGCGGGGGCGTGCCGGTCGGGGCGGGGCCCGCCTGGCAGTTCGGGCACCAGTAGGTGGGGCGTTCACGGGAGCCGTCGCCCTGCTGCGCCACGCGGATCCGGGTGCCGCAGCGCACGCAGGGACGCCTCGCGCGGCCGTACACGAACAGGTCCTGGCCGCGCAGGCCCGTCGTCCTGCGGATCGGGCGGTCGCGGTTGGCCTCCAGCAGCTTCTTGGTCAGCAGCGGCAGCTGGGCGGTGTGCTCGGCGGGGAGCGCGCCGACCGGCAGCCAGGGGGTGACCCGCAGCAGGAAGCAGATCTCGCTCTTGTAGACGTTGCCGACACCGGCGAGATTGCGCTGGTCCAGCAGGGCCTCGCCGAGCGGACGCCCGGGGTCGGCGAGCAGGTTGGCCAGGGCGCGGTCCGGGTCCCAGTCCGGGCCCAGCAGGTCGGGGCCGAGATGCCCGACCACCGTGTCCTCCTCGGCGGTGCGCAGGACCTCCAGGACGGGGAGGCGGTAGCCGACGGCCGTACGGGCCGGGCGCGCCCCGGCGGTGGCCGCGTCCGGGGCGGGGGCGGTGGTCAGGACCGCCCGGATCTGGTGGACGGGACCGCCCGTCCAGCGCTCTTCGTCGGTGAAGATCCGCCAGGAGCCCTCCATGCCGAGGTGCGAGTGGATCGTCACCCCGCCCTCGACGCGGGTGAGGAGGTGCTTGCCCCGCGCGGTGACGTCCAGGACGGTACGGCCCGACAGGTCGACCAGGGCGAACTTCGGCACCCGGAAGTCGCTCAGGGCCAGCACGCGGCCCGCGAGCGCGGCGTGGAGCCGCTTCGCCGATTGCCAGACCGTGTCACCTTCGGGCATGTCTCCAAGGGTGACACGAGGGGGCGGGGAGCACGCCGGGGAGCCGGTCCCGCGGTGCCTCGGGTGGCTGCGGTGCCGGCGGTGGCCGGGCCGTCAGGCACGGAGGCGGAGCCCTCGCGGGGTCGCGATGAAGCCGGCCGCCTCCAGGAGCGTGCCCACGGAGGAGGTCAGGGCCGCTGCACCGTTCACCCGCTCCACCGTGACCGTGCCGAGGGAACCCGCCGCGGCGGCGCCCGCCAGGGCTTCGGCGGCGGCCCGCAGCCGGACGTCGTCGGCGGGCTCGGTCTCCGGGGCCGACGGCCAGGCGAGCAGGGTCTTCCCACCGCGCTCCATGTAGAGCGTGAGCTCCCCGTCGACCAGGACGACGAGCGAGCCCGCCTTGCGGCCCGGCTTGTGCCCGGCGCCGGTGGGCGGCTCGGGCCAGGGCAGGGCGGCGCCGTACGCGTTCGCCGGGTCGGCCGCCGCGAGGACCACGGCCCGCGTGTCCGGGGCCGGTCTGTTGCGGCGGGCGCCGTTCGCCCACGGGGCGTTCGGTCCCCGGCGGGTGCCGGCGGCGGCCCGGTCCAGGGGGGAGACGTACTCGTCCGGCTTGAGCCGGTCCAGGTGCGCGTCGAGGAAGTCGTGGTCGAGGTCGGGGATGTCGTAGGACGGGCCGCCGTCCGGGTCGTCCGGGGTGCCGCCCGAGCCGTCGGTGCCGGGTGCGCGCGGGGCGGGCAGGTCCTCCCCGCGGTCGCGGGCGTTGGACACCGCGCGCAGCCGGTCCACCGCGCCGTCCATCGCGAACTGCGCCGCGCCCAGACCCTCCACCACATAGCCGCGCCGGGCCTGGCCGCTCTCCTCGAAGGCGGCCAGGATGCGGTACGTCGCCGAGAAGCCGCCCTCGACGCCCTCGGCGGCGACCGCGCCGCGCGTCACCACGCCGTGCCGATCCAGCAGGGTGCGGGCCAGGGCGTGGGCCCGCACGGTCGGATCCGGTTCGTGCGCGGGCAGCAGGGACCAGCGGCCCGCGACGGTCGGCGGGCCGGTACGGGAGGCGGTGCGGGCGGCGGCGGTCAGCGAGCCGTACCGACCGCGCGGGACCGTGCGCTTGGCGCGGTGGGCCGTGGAACCCGCGGTGCGGCCCGAGCCCAGCAGCGAACGCATCGGTGCGAGCGTGTCGTTGGTCAGCCGACCCGACCAGGCCAGCTCCCACAGGGCGTCCGCGAGCTGCGGGTCGGTGGCCTCCGGGTGGGTGGTGGCGCGGATCTGGTCCGCGATCTGACGGAAGAACAGGCCGTAGCCGCCGGACAGCGCGTCCAGGATCGACTGGTGCAGCGCCGTCAGCTCCAGGGGGTGGGGCTGCGGCAGCAGCAGGGGGGCCGTGTCCGCCATGTAGAGGGAGACCCAGCCGTCCTTGCCCGGCAGTGAGCCCGCCCCCGCCCACACGACCTCACCGGCGGCCGTCAGCTCGTCGAGCATGGCCGGCTGGTACCCGGCGACACGGGACGGCAGGACGAGCTTCTCCAGCGCGGACGCGGGCACGGAGGCACCCTGCAACTGCTCGATGGCGCGGACCAGTCCGTCGATTCCCCGCAGGCCGTGGCCCTTGCCGATGTGCTGCCACTGCGGCAGGAACTGCGCGAGCGCGCCCGGCGGCACCGGCTCCAGTTCGTGCCGCAGCGCGGCGAGGGAGCGGCGGCGCAACCGGCGCAGCACAGCGGCGTCGCACCACTCCTGGCCGATGCCGGCCGGATGGAACTCGCCCTGCACCACGCGTCCGTTCGCCGCCAGCCGCTGCAGCGCGCCGTCGGTGATCGCCACGCCCAGGCCGAACCGGGCCGCCGCCGTCGCCGACGTGAACGGGCCGTGGGTGCGGGCGTAGCGCGCGAGGAGGTCGCCGAGGGGGTCCTTGACCGGCTCGGTGAAGGCCTCCGGCACACCCACGGGCAGCGCTGTGCCCAGCGCGTCGCGCAGGCGGCCCGCGTCCTCGATGGCCGCCCAGTGGTCGGCGCCGCCGATCCGCACCTTGATGGCGCGGCGGGCACCGGCCAGCTCCCGCGCCCACGCCGGCTCCGCGCCGCGCTCGGCCAGCTCGGCGTCCGTGAGCGGGCCGAGGACGCGCAGGAGGTCCGCGACGCCCTCGACGTCCTTGATCCGGCGGTCCTCGGTGAGCCACTGCAGCTCGCGCTCCAGCTCGCCCAGCACCTCGGCGTCCAGCAGCTCGCGCAGCTCCGCCTGCCCGAGCAGCTCGGCCAGGAGCCGCGAGTCGAGCGACAGGGCGGCGGCGCGGCGCTCGGCGAGCGGCGAGTCCCCCTCGTACAGGAACTGGGCGACGTACCCGAAGAGGAGGGAGCGCGCGAAGGGGGACGGCTCGGGGGTGGTGACCTCGACGAGCCGCACCTTGCGGGCCTCCAGGTCGCCCATCAGCTCCACGAGCCCGGGGACGTCGAAGACGTCCTGAAGGCACTCGCGGACCGCTTCCAGGACGATCGGGAACGAACCGAACTCGCCGGCCACCTCCAGCAGTTGCGCGGCTCGCTGGCGCTGCTGCCACAGCGGGGTGCGCTTCCCGGGGTTGCGGCGCGGAAGCAGCAGGGCGCGCGCGGCGCACTCGCGGAAACGGGACGCGAACAGCGCGGAGCCCCCGACCTGGTCGGTGACGACCTGGTCGACGTCGCCCTTGTCGAAGACGACGTCCGCCGCGCCGACGGGCGCCTGGTCGGCGTCGTACTCCGTGCCGCCCTTCCTGGGCTCCTGGTCCAGCAGGTCCAGGCCCATGAGGTCGGCGTCCGGCAGACGCAGCACGATGCCGTCGTCGGCGTGCATGACCTGCGCGTCCATGCCGTAGCGCTCGGAGAGCTTCGCACCCAGCGCCAGCGCCCAGGGGGCATGGACCTGGGCGCCGAAGGGGGAGTGCACGACCACACGCCAGTCGCCCAGCTCGTCGCGGAAGCGCTCGACGACGATCGTGCGGTCGTCCGGGATGTGACCGCACGCCTCGCGCTGCTCGTCCAGGTACGACAGCACGTTGTCCGCGGCCCAGGCGTCCAGGCCCGCGGTGACCAGGCGGAGCCGGGCGTCCTCCTTCGACAGCGAACCGACCTCGCGCAGGAACGCGCCCACCGCGCGGCCCAGCTCCAGCGGGCGGCCCAGCTGGTCGCCCTTCCAGAACGGCAGGCGGCCCGGCACACCCGGGGCGGGGGAGACCAGCACCCGGTCACGCGTGATGTCCTCGATGTGCCACGAGCTGGTGCCCAGCGTGAACACGTCGCCGACACGGGACTCGTAGACCATCTCCTCGTCCAGCTCGCCGACCCGGCCGCCGCCCTTCTTCGGGTCCGATCCGGCGAGGAACACCCCGAACAGGCCCCGGTCGGGGATCGTGCCGCCCGAGGTGACCGCGAGACGCTGGGCGCCCGGCCGGCCGGTGACGGTGCCGGCGACCCGGTCCCACACCACGCGCGGGCGCAGCTCCGCGAAGGCGTCCGACGGATAGCGGCCGGCGAGCATGTCGAGGACCGCCGTGAACGCCGACTCGGGCAGCGACGCGAAGGGAGCCGCCCGGCGGGCCAGCGCGAGAAGGTCGTCGAACTGCCAGGTGTCCATCGCCGTCATGGCGACCAGCTGCTGAGCGAGGACGTCCAGCGGGTTCGCCGGGACGCGCAGGGACTCGATGGCGCCCGTGCGCATGCGCTCGGTGACCACGGCGGCCTGGACCAGGTCGCCCCGGTACTTCGGGAACACCACGCCCGTGGACACGGCTCCGACCTGGTGTCCCGCGCGGCCCACGCGCTGCAGGCCCGACGCCACGGACGGCGGCGACTCGACCTGGACGACGAGGTCGACCGCGCCCATGTCGATGCCGAGCTCCAGGCTGGAGGTGGCGACGACCGCGGGGAGACGGCCCGCCTTGAGGTCCTCCTCCACCAGGGCGCGCTGCTCCTTGGAGACCGAGCCGTGGTGGGCGCGGGCGATGACCACGGGCGCGCCCTGGGCGGCACCGGAACCGCCCATCAGCTCCGCCGGGGAGTGGTGCTCGTCCAGGGGCTCGCCGGTGGCCCGCTCGTAGGCGATCTCGTTCAGGCGGTTGCACAGGCGCTCCGCGAGACGGCGGGAGTTGGCGAAGACGATCGTGGAGCGGTGCGACTGGACGAGGTCGGTGATCCGCTCCTCGACATGCGGCCAGATCGACGGGCGCTCCTGGCCCTCGGAGCCGTCGGACACCGGGGAGCCGCCCAGCTCGCCCAGGTCCTCGACGGGGACGACGACCGACAGGTCGAACTCCTTGCCCGACTCCGGCTGGACGATCTCCACCTTCCGGCGCGGCGAGAGATAGCGCGCGATCTCGTCGACCGGGCGGACGGTCGCGGACAGGCCGATCCGCCGCGCCGGCTTCGGCAGCAGCTCGTCCAGGCGCTCCAGGCTGAGCGCGAGATGGGCGCCGCGCTTGGTGCCCGCCACCGCGTGCACCTCGTCCAGGATCACCGTCTCGATGCCGGTCAGCGCGTCGCGGGTCGCCGACGTCAGCATGAGGAACAGGGATTCGGGCGTGGTGATCAGGATGTCCGGGGGCCGGGTCGACAGCGCCCGCCGCTCCGCCGCCGGGGTGTCGCCGGAGCGGATGCCGACCTTGACCTCCGGCTCGGGCAGGCCGAGCCGGACGGACTCCTGGCGGATGCCGGTCAGCGGGCTGCGCAGATTGCGCTCCACGTCCACGGCGAGGGCCTTCAGCGGGGAGACGTACAGGACGCGGCAGCGCTTCTTCGGGTCGGCCGGCGGGGGCGCGGAGGCCAGCTGGTCCAGGGCGGCGAGGAACGCGGCCAGCGTCTTGCCGGAACCGGTCGGGGCCACGACCAGCACGTCCGAGCCCTGGTGGATGGCCTGCCACGCGCCTGCCTGCGCCGCGGTGGGCGCGGAGAAGGCACCCGTGAACCAGCCACGGGTCGCGGGGGAGAAGCCGTCCAGGGCTCGCTGCGGATCGCTGACCATGCGTCCATCCTGCACCCGGGGACTGACAAGACGGCTGACCTGCGCGGATGTCGCCGAGCCGGAACCGCCGGCGGGCCCCTTCGCACCCGGGGCGAGGGAGGAGCGCGGGTCGCGGACAATGGGGACATGGCGGGGCAGGGTGAGAAGGCGCGGCACTGGCGGTACGCCGAGCTGCCCGACGTCGACCTGCTGCGCGCCCGCTACATCCGCAAGGCGTTCGTGCGGCACACCCACGAGCACTTCGTGATCGCCGCGATCGCCGACGGCGTGGAGGTCTTCCACCACGGGGGCGCCGACCAGTACGCCGGGGCCGGGGCGCTCGCGCTGGTCAACCCGGACACGCCCCACACCGGGCGGGCCGGTGTCCCCGAGGGCTGGCAGTACGGGGCGGTCTACCCCTCGCCGCAGGTCGTCGCGGAGATCGCCGCCGAGACGACGTCGATCAGGGGGACGCCCGGGTTCGTACGGCCCGTGCTGGACGATCCGTACGCCGTGTCCCTGGTCCACCAGGTGCTGCGGGCCGCCGACGAGGGCAACGCGCTCGCCGCCGACACCCTCCTGCGGGTCGCCGTGACCCGGCTGCTGCGGCTGAACGGAGGGGAGCTGCCGCAGCGCGAGGTGCGGTCGGCCGGCGCCCGTGTCGCGGCACGCGCGCGCGAGGTGCTCGAACGGCGCATGGCCGAGCCGCCCAGCCTGGAGAGGCTCGCCGGCGACCTGGGCGCCAGCCCCTTCGCCCTGCTGCGGGCGTTCGGGGACACCTACGGGATGCCGCCGCACACCTGGCTGACCGACGCGCGCGTGCGGCGCGCCCGCCGGATGCTGGACGCGGGCGTCTCACCCGCCGAGGCCGCGCTCGCCGTGGGCTTCACCGACCAGCCCCACCTCAACCGGCACTTCAGCCGGATCGTCGGCGTGCCGCCCGGCGCCTACCAGCGCGAGCGCAAGAACGTACAAGACGCCTGGCGGGAGCCGTCCTAGCGTTGCGGACGTGTCAGAACGGAAAGCCCTCGCAGGACCCAGGACAGATCAGGCCCAGGACCCAGCACCGGACCGGGACCCGGACCGCGCCCCCGGGACGGATCCCGACGACGGGGACCGCGCCCCCGGGACGGATCCCGACGACGGGGACCACACCCACGGGACGGATCCCGACGACGGCCGGGGCAAGCCCGACGCCGCCGTGGTGCGCGACGCCCTCGGTGTGGGTGTCGCCGTCGGGCTGTCCGGCTTCGCCTTCGGAGTGACGTCCGCCGGCAGCGGACTCACCCTCGCGCAGACCTGTGCGCTCAGCCTGCTGGTCTTCACCGGGGCCTCCCAGTTCGCGCTCGTCGGGGCGCTCGCGGCGGGCGGCAGCCCGCTGACCGCGGCCGCCGGCGCCTTCTTCCTCGGCGTGCGCAACGCCTTCTACGGGCTGCGCCTGTCGCAGGTGCTGCGCCTCACGCGCGCGATACGGCCGTTCGCCGCCCAGTGGGTGATCGACGAGACGACCGCGGTGACGCTGGCGCAGCCGACCCGGCGCAGCGCCCGGATCGGGTTCCTGGTGACCGGGCTGAGCCTGTACGTGCTGTGGAACCTCACGACCCTGCTGGGTGCCCTGGGCGCCGAGGCCATCGGGGACACCGACGCCTGGGGGCTCGACGCGGCGGGACCCGCGGTCTTCCTCGCCCTGCTCGCGCCGATGCTGAAGTCCACGACCGAGCGCGCCGTGGCCGGTCTGGCCGTGGTGCTGGGACTCGGACTGCTGCCCGTCCTGCCCGCCGGTGTGCCGGTCCTGGTGGCCGCGCTGGCGGCGCCGGTCGTGCTGTGGGCGCGGGGCCGTCGGGGCGGCGCACCGGAGGAGGGACGATGAACGTCTGGATCGCGATCGCCGTCACCGCGATCGGCTGCTACGCCGTGAAGCTGATCGGGCTCCTCGTGCCCGCAGGTGCCCTGGAGCGGCCCCTCGTGCGGCGCCTGGCCGCCCTGCTGCCGGTCGCCCTCCTGGCCGCGCTGACCGCCCAGCAGACGTTCGCCGACGGGCGGGAGCTCGTCCTGGACGCGCGCGTGGGCGGGCTCGCCGCGGCCGCCGTCATGCTGATCCTGCGGGCACCCTTCCTGCTCGTCGTCGCGGCGGCCGTCCTCGTGACGGCGGGGGTGCGGGCCCTCGGAGGCTGACCGTGCCCTTGGGGGCGCGGGGTGCCGGTCAGCCGATGTGGCGGCCGTACGCCCGGAGGGTGCGCAGCGCCTCGATGGTCGCCATGGGGCGGGTCTCCAGCGCGATACCGGGCGCCCACCGGTGCCGGCGGGTCGGCCAGCCGCCGTCCTCCCGCTGCTCGCCGGTGAGCCGGTCGAGGGAGCGCTCCATCTCCTCGTCCGTGAACCACGCGCGCGCGAGGGAGTCCGGACGGGGCGCGTACTCGTGCGGGAAGTGGGACGCCCCCTCCGCGAGCGGGGAGCCGTCGGCGCCGCTCGGCTCCGGTGCCACCAGGCGCTGCCTGCGCACCAGCCGGCCCAGCCGGTCGGCGGCCGCCTCCGCGCGCGGGCGGTCCGGAGCCGAGTCCAGGAAGGCGACCGCCGCCTCCACCTCGTACGGATGCGACTTCTCCAGGGACTCGACGACCTGCCAGCAGAAGTCCGTCGCGCGGAACAGCCAGGCGTGCCAGACGTCGTTGCGATGCAGCAGGCCCACCACCGGCCCCGTGGCCAGGAGGGAGCTGGGCGCCGGCTCCACGACCGGCAGCGACGGTGCCGCGGGGTAGCCGCGCAGGCTGGGATGGACGGCCGGCAGGGCGCCGTCCGGGGCCGAGACCGAGGTGAGATGGCGGCAGACGCGGTCCACACGCTGTCCGCCGCACCGCCCGATCGCGTCCAGCACCTGGAGCGCGCGGCAGGCGTGCAGCGGCTGGCTGACCGGGCCCCGCAGGTCCGGGTCCAGACCGTGGCCGTACCCGCCGTCGTCGTTGCGGTAGGCGTCCAGCGCGGTCTCCACCGGGTCGGCGGGGCCGTTCAGGAAGTGGTAGGCGAAGAGGCGCTGTTCCAGCACGCGCGCGGTCAGCCAGACGAACTGCTCGGCGTTAAACAGCGGGGAGCGCGCCGGGGGAGGCGCCTGGCTGAGCGGGGAGGCTCCTGGTTCGGGCATGCGACAGACCGTAGGGCGGAATGCGGTCTCGGCAAGGGGTACCGGCCCAGGCCCACTCTCAGGGGCGGGATACCGGACGCGTCCGGTTGACGGTCGCAGCGGGTACTTGCCCGTGGACCGTGACCCCTCGTCCGGACTCACAGGTCTCCCGGCCCTCGATCATGCGCGCGCACGGCCCGTAGGATCGGGTGCCCTTGGGGGTGGTTATGGGGAGGCAGCGCCCTGGTTCGCCGACACTGGAAGAGGTCGCGGCCCTGGCCGGTGTCGGGCGGGGGACCGTCTCGCGGGTCATCAACAACGCGGCGGGCGTGAAGGATTCGACGCGCCGGACCGTCGAGCGGGCCATCGCCGAACTGGGCTATGTCCCGAACCTGGCGGCGCGCTCCCTGGCCGGCCGGCGCGCGGACGCCGTGACGCTGGTCATGACCGAGCGGGACTGGCGGCTGTTCGGGGAACCCTTCTTCGCGGAGATCGTCCAGTCGGTCGGCGACGCCCTCGCCGATGCCTCGGTCCAGCTGCTGCTCACCCTGGTCCGCACCGGCGCCGAGCGGCGGCGCCTGGTGGCGTACGCGCGCGGCGGACGGGTGGACGGGGTCCTGCTGATGTCCGTACGCAGCGAGGACCGGCTGCCGGACATGCTCGCCGAGGCCGGACTGCCCACGGTGCTGCTCGGGCGCCGCTCGGGCGACGAGAACGTCACGTACGTCGACGCGGACAACGTGGGCGGTGCCCGTGACGCGGTGAGGCACCTGGTGCGTGGCGGGCGCACCCGGATCGCCGCGGTCACCGGTCCGCTCGACATGTACGTCACCCAGTGCCGGCTGCGCGGCTACCGGGAGGCCCTCGCCGACGCGGGGCTGGAACCGCTGGTCGTCGAGGGCGACTTCACCGAGGGCAGCGGGCGCCGGGCGGCGGCCGAACTCCTGGAGCGGCACCCGGACGTCGACGCCGTGTTCGCCGCCTCGGACACCATGGCCGCCGGGGCGCTGGGCGTGCTGCGGGGCGCCGGGCGTCGGGTGCCCGAGGACGTCGCGGTGATCGGCTTCGACGACTTCCCGCTCGCCCAGCACACCGACCCGCCGCTGACGACGGTCCGCCAGCCGATGGAGGAGATCGGGCGGACCATGGTGCGGCTGCTGCTGGAGGAGATGGAGCGGCCCGAGGTGGCGTGGCGGCACGTCATCCTGCGCACGCGACTGGTGGTGCGCGGCTCCGCCTGAGCCCGATTTGTTACGCAACATTTCGGGAGCGCTCCCAAGGCGCCGGACGGCCTCAGACGCACCCTCGGGCTGACGTGCGGCTTCGAAAATCCGTCGCCGAAGTCCTTGCGCATGGGGTTGTCAGGGACATGTGAGGCTCCTACAGTCCGGACTCGGACGGTGAGTGGGAGCGCTCCCACCAGTGAGGGGTGGGAGCGCTCCCGAAATGAGCCGTCCGGCTCCCTCCGTGAGACGCGACCTGTCCGGATCTTCTTCCGAGAGGCACCCGCATGCGACCGTCACCGCACAGCCCTCGCACCGCGCGCGGCCTGTTAGCCGCGCTGCTCTCCGCCCTCGCCGCCGTCGCGGCGCTCCTCGTGGCGACCCAGCCGGCCCAGGCCGCCGACACCGTGATCTGCGAGCAGTTCGGCTCGGCCGTCGTCCAGGGGCGCTACGTCGTACAGAACAACCGCTGGGGCACCAGCGCCGCCCAGTGCGTCACCGCCACCGACACCGGCTTCCGCGTGACCCAGGCGGACGGCTCGGTCCCGACCAACGGCGCCCCCAAGTCGTACCCGTCGGTCTTCAACGGCTGTCACTACACGAACTGTTCGCCGGGGACCAACCTCCCGGCGCAGGTCAGCACCATCTCCAGCGCGCCCAGCAGCATCTCGTACGGCTATGTGTCGAACGCCGTCTACAACGCCTCGTACGACATCTGGCTGGACCCGACGCCCCGCACCGACGGCGTCAACCGGACCGAGATCATGATCTGGTTCAACCGCGTCGGGCCGATCCAGCCGATCGGCTCTCCGGTCGGCACCGCCTCCGTGGGCGGCCGCTCCTGGGAGGTGTGGACCGGGAGCAACGGCTCCAACGACGTGATCTCCTTCGTCGCCCCCTCGGCGATCGGCGGCTGGAGCTTCGACGTCATGGACTTCGTCGACCAGACCGTCGCCCGGGGCCTGGCACAGAACAACTGGTACCTGACCAGCGTTCAGGCCGGGTTCGAGCCCTGGCAGAACGGCGCGGGTCTGGCCGTGAACTCCTTCTCCTCCACCGTCGACCTCGGCGGCGGCGGTGACCCGGGCGGCCCCGGTGGTCCCGCCACGGCCTGCCAGGTGACCTATGCGACCAACGTCTGGCAGGGCGGCTTCACGGCGGACGTCACCGTCAGGAACACCGGTTCCGCCGCCGTGGACAACTGGCGGCTCGGCTTCACCCTGCCCTCCGGACAGCGCGTCACCAACTCCTGGAACGCCGACCTGTCCGGCTCCTCGGGCGCCGTGACGGCGAGCCCCGCGGCGCACAACGCGCGGATCGCCGCCGGGGGCAGTCAGACCTTCGGCTTCCAGGGCACTTACAGCGGCACGTTCACCAGGCCCACCGGATTCAGCCTGAACGGCACCGCCTGCACCAGCGCGTGACCGACGCCGGTGCGCCGCACCGGCGTTCGGGGCCTGCCCCGCCTTCCCGCACCGACGGGGGCAGGCCCTCTCCCCCCTCCGGCCCGCGCCCGGAAAGGCCCACCCCCCATGAGCCCGAGCCCCATCCTGCCGTTACGCGGCTCCGCGACAGCCGCAGTACTGCGCGCCGCGGCCCACGCCCCGACCGGTGAGGCCCCGACGGCCGCCGCCCTTCACTGGCAGTACTCCCGTCAGGCGGGCCGTCGCCCGGGACGGGCCGTCCTTCCCTGCCAGTACTCCCGTCAGGCGGGCCGTCGCCCGGGGCGGGCCGTCCTGCCCTGCCAGGACCCCCGCCAGCCGGGCCGCCGCCCGGGACGCCCTGTCGCCGGCCGCCACCACCTCATCCGGCCGCACCGCGCATGGGACCGGGCACCCCCGCTCCTGTCGCCACCGCCTCGGCCGGCTTCATCGCGAGCGGTACCGGGGGCACCCCCGCTCCTGTCGCCACCACCATCGTTCGGCTTCACCGCGAACGAGACCGGGGGACTCCCACTCCTCTCGCCCCCATCGTCCGGCTTCACCGCGAGCGGTACCGGGGGCACCCCCGCTCCGCGGTGCGCCGGGTCCTGACGCACGACCGGCACACACCCGCACCCACCACCGAGGAGGGCACGATGACCAATCCGACCAGAGCCGACGGCGCCGCGCTGCCGCGCAAGCGCCGACGACGGTCGGCAGCCCTGGCCACCGCCCTGGCCGCCCTGATGCTCGGGGCGGCGGGCCAGATCGCGGGACAGCCCGCCGCAGCGGCGGAAGCCCATGTCGACAACCCCTTCGCGGGGGCGACCTTCTACGTCAACCCCGACTACGCCGAGCTGGTGGACACGTCCATCGGGCAGACCTCCGACGCCACGCTCAAGGCGAAGATGGAGAAGGTCAAGAGCTATCCGACCGCCGTCTGGATGGACCGGATCGCGGCCGTCCACGGCGGTGAGGACAACGCGGGACGCAAGGGCCTGGCCGACCACCTCGACCTGGCGCTCGCCCAGAAGAAGCCCGGACAGCCGATCACCGCCACCTTCGTGGTGTACGACCTGCCGGGACGGGACTGCGCCGCCCTCGCCTCCAGCGGCGAACTCCCGCTCACGCAGGCGGGTCTGGACCGCTACAAGAGCGAGTACATCGACGTCATCGCGGACGTCATGAAGAACCCCAAGTACCAGGACATCCGCATCACCACGGTCATCGAGCCCGACAGCCTGCCCAACCTGGTCACCAACACCTCCGACCCCGAGTGCGCCCAGGCCAAGAGCAGCGGCCTGTACGTCAAGGGCGTCCAGTACGCCCTGGACAAGCTGCACGCGATCCCGAACGTGTACACGTACCTGGACTACGCGCACTCCGGCTGGCTCGGCTGGGACAACAACCTCACCCAGACCGTGCAGCAGTACACCGAGGTGGCCCGGGGCACCGCGGCCGGGCTGAGCAGCGTCGACGGGCTGATCACGAACGTCGCCAACTACACGCCGCTGGAGGAACCGTTCCTCACCAACCCTGACAAGACGGTCGGCGGCAACCCGGTCAAGTCCGGCAAGTACTACGAGTGGAACCCGAACTTCGACGAGGTGGATTTCACGAGGAACGTGCACCGGGCGCTGGTCTCGGCGGGCTGGCCCGCCTCCACCGGCCTGGTGATCGACACCTCCCGCAACGGCTGGGGCGGCACCGCGCGACCCACCGCGGAGAGCACCAGCACCACCCTCGACACCTACGTCAACGAGTCGAAGGTCGACCGCCGCGCCCACCGCGGACTGTGGTGCAACACGAGCGGAGCCGGACTCGGACAGCCCCCGCAGGCCGCGCCCTCGGGACACTCCGACTCGCACCTCGACGCCTTCCTGTGGGTCAAGCCGCCGGGGGAGTCCGACGGGGCCAGCAAGGACATCCCCAACGAGGAGGGCAAGCACGCGGACCCGATGTGCGACCCCGACTACACCGCGTCCAACGCGGGCAACAACAAGACCGGGGCGCTTCCCGACGCACCGCTGGCCGGCCACTGGTTCCACAACCAGTTCCTGATGCTGGTGCGCAACGCCTACCCCGCCGTGCCGACGGGCGGCACCGACCCGGGTGACACCACCGCCCCGACCGCCCCGACCGGACTGCTGGCCACCGCCAAGACGGCGAGCAGTGTCTCCCTGGCCTGGACCGCGGCCACCGACAACGTGGGCGTGACCGGGTACGACGTGTACCGCGACGGCACCCGGGTGGGTTCGCCGTCCGCCGGGACCACGTACACGGACACCGGGCTGAGCGCCGCCACGGCCTACAGCTACACCGTGCGGGCCCGCGACGCCGCGGGGAACGTCTCCGCCGCCTCCGCCGCGCTGAGCGTCACCACCGAGGCGGGCGGCGGCGGCCCCGACCCGGCCGGCGGGCTGAAGGTCTCGTACAAGAACAACGACTCCTCGGCCACCGACAACGCCATCCGGCCCGGCCTGCGGATCACCAACACCGGCAGCGCCGCCGTCGACCTGACCGGGGTGACCGCCCGCTACTACTTCACCCGGGACGGCGGCTCGTCCACGGTGAGCGCCTGGTGCGACTACGCGGCGGTCGGCTGCTCCAACGTCAAGCTCAGGGTCGTTCCGCTGACCTCACCGGTCGCGGGCGCGGACGCCTACCTGGAGGTCGGCTTCTCGGCCGGCTCCCTCGCCGCGGGCCGCGACACCGGTGACATCCAGCTCCGGATGGCCAAGAGCGACTGGTCCGCGTTCGACGAGACCGACGACCACAGCCGCGGCACCGCCACGACCTACACCGACGCCCCGGCGATCCCCGGCTACCTCGGCAGTGTCCTGGCCTGGGGCGCACCCCCCGCCTGATCCGCGCACCTCCCCCACACTCCCCCGCCCGCCCGGAGCGACCACGACCCCGGGCGGGCCGGGGGCCCCACAGCGGACAGCCACGGAACGACAGGAGGCACCATGGTTCGACGCAGAAACCGGCTCTTCTCCTGGGCGGCGGTGCTCGCCACCCTGCTCGGCGGGCTCGGCCTGGCCCTGCTCGGGCAGGGCAGCGCGCAGGCGCACGGGGTGGCGATGATGCCCGGATCGCGGACCTATCTCTGCTATCTGGACGCCAAGACCGGTACCGGCGCCCTGGACCCGACGAACCCGGCGTGCAAGGCGGCGCTGGCGGAGAGCGGATCGACGGCGCTCTACAACTGGTTCGCCGTGCTCGACTCCAACGCGGGCGGGCGCGGCGCGGGGTACGTGCCGGACGGCAAGCTGTGCAGCGCCGGCGACCGCTCCCCGTACAACTTCACGGGCTACAACGCCGCCCGCTCCGACTGGCCCCGCACGCATCTGACCTCCGGGAAGAGCATGCAGGTCCGGTACAGCAACTGGGCGGCGCACCCGGGCGACTTCCGGGTCTATCTGTCCAAGCCCGGCTACTCGCCCAGCACCGAGCTGGGCTGGGACGACCTGGAACTCATCCAGACCGTCACCAATCCCGCGCAGTCGGGCTCGCCGGGCAGCGAGTCCGGGCACTACTACTGGAACCTGAACCTGCCCGCGGGCCGCTCGGGTGACGCGGTGCTGTTCATCCAGTGGGTGCGCTCGGACAGCCAGGAGAACTTCTTCTCCTGCTCCGACATCGTCTTCGACGGCGGCAACGGCGAGGTGACGGGCATCCGCGGCTCGGACGGTACGCCGACTCCGACTCCGACTCCCACGCCGACCGACCCGCACACCGGCTGCATGGCCGTCTACTCCGTGACGAACTCCTGGAGCGGTGGCTTCCAGGGCTCCGTCGAGGTGATGAACCACAACACGGCCGCGCTCACCGGCTGGGCCGTGCGCTGGCAGCCGGGCACCGGAACGCGGCTGAGCAGTGTGTGGAACGGGACGCTGAGCACCGGAAGCGACGGCACGGTCACCGTCAGGAACGTCGACCACAACCGGAGCATCCCACCGGACGGCAGCGTCACCTTCGGCTTCACCGCCACCTCCACCGGCAACGACCTGCCCGTCGGCTCGATCGGCTGCGTCACCCCGTAACGGGCCCTTTCCCGGCGCCGGCTCCCGTCCTCCGGGGGTCGGCGCACTCGCGCGTGCCGGTGGGGTCCAGGCTTTACTCTGCGTAGAAGCGGGGGCGTGAAGAATGGGAAACGTGCAGATGATGGCGGGTATGGAGCGGGACTCATGCGGTTGACGGTCTTCTGGCAGCGGATGGCGGAGCACTTCGGAGCGGGGTACGCCGAGACGTTCGCGCGCGACCATGTCATGACGGAACTCGGCGGACGCACCGTGCACGAGGCGCTGGGGGCCGGCTGGGACGCCAAGGACGTGTGGCGCGTGGTGTGCGAGGTCATGAACGTCCCGGGGGAGAAGCGCTGACCCGTCACAGAGATCGCAGGCCCGGGTCCGATTGTCACCGCCGTGGGCGAGACTTGCTCCGTGGCACGCACTGAGGAGACCGGGCAGCTCACCCGGCAGGAACCCCCGTCCGGCACGACCCCGCCCGGCCCGCCCCCGACCGAGGCCGGTGGCGGGGCGGACGCGCGCATGCCGCGCTGGCTGCCGCGCGCCCTGGTGCTGACGCTGGCCCTCGTCGGTGTGTTCCAGCTCGGCAGCTGGGCCTTCCACCAGCTCACCGGGCTGCTGATCAACATCCTCATCGCGTTCTTCCTGGCGCTCGCCATCGAGCCCGCGGTGAGCTGGATGGCCTCCCGCGGCATGCGCCGGGGACTGGCCACCGCCTTCGTCTTCCTCGCCGTGATGATCGTCTCCGCAGGGTTCGTGACCCTGCTGGGGTCGATGCTCGCCGGGCAGATCATCAAGATCGTCGAGGACTTCCCGCAGTACCTCGACTCCGTCATCAACTGGATCAACACGCACTTCGGCACCGAGTTGCGGCGCGTGGACGTCCAGGAGGGGCTGCTGCGCTCCGACTGGCTGCGCAACTACGTGCAGAACAGCGCGACCGGCGTCCTGGACGTCTCCGCCCAGGTGCTCGGCGGTCTGTTCCAGCTGCTGACGATCACGCTGTTCTCGTTCTACTTCGCCGCGGACGGCCCGCGCCTGCGGCGGGCGCTGTGCTCCGTGCTGCCGCCGGCCCGCCAGGCCGAGGTGCTGCGGGCCTGGGAGATCGCTGTCAACAAGACCGGCGGCTACCTGTACTCGCGCGGCCTGATGGCGCTGATCTCGGGCATAGCGCACTACATCCTGCTGGTCGTTCTGGACGTGCCGTACGCGCCCGTGCTCGCCGTGTGGGTGGGTCTGGTCTCGCAGTTCATCCCCACCATCGGCACCTATCTCGCGGGCGCCCTGCCCATGCTGATCGCGTTCACGGTCGACCCCTGGTACGCGCTGTGGGTGCTGGCCTTCGTCGTGGTCTACCAGCAGTTCGAGAACTACGTCCTCCAGCCCAAGCTGACCTCCAAGACCGTCGACATCCACCCGGCGGTCGCCTTCGGCTCGGTCATCGCGGGCACGGCCCTGCTCGGCGCGGTGGGTGCCCTGGTCGCCATTCCGGCGGTCGCCACGCTGCAGGCGTTCCTGGGTGCCTATGTGAAGCGGTACGACGTGACGGACGACCCGCGTGTCCACGGGCACCGGGACCGGGGCGCCGGGCGCGGGCTCGTCGGGCGGATACGCGAGGCGTGGAACCGCAAAACCGAGAGCGCGGGAGACTCGGGGAACTCTGGTGACTCGGGGGACCCGGGGGACCCGGGGGACCAGGAGAACCTCGGGGGATCCGGGACGGGGCCTTCCTGAGGGGCCTGCCCGGGGAGGGTGTGGCGCGCTTGACACAAAAATCGAACATCTATTCTTATGGAGGCTCCGGCAGGCCACTCGGTGGGCGTTTCGCCACAGTTCAGGGGGAGATGTCCCCGAGTTATCCACAGGCTGGACGGGCGTCGGGGCGCGTTGTCAGTGGCAGGCGTTAGCGTCTTTGACGTGAAGCGATCGACTCAAGCAAACCGGGTGGAACCCATGGCAGGAACCGACCGCGAGAAGGCCCTGGATGCCGCTCTCGCACAGATTGAACGGCAATTCGGCAAGGGCGCGGTCATGCGCATGGGCGAGCGGTCGATGGAGCCGATCGAGGTCATCTCGACCGGATCGACCGCCCTCGACGTCGCCCTCGGCGTCGGCGGCCTGCCGCGCGGCCGTGTGGTGGAGATCTACGGACCGGAGTCCTCCGGTAAGACGACCCTGACCCTGCACGCCGTCGCCAACGCGCAGAAGGCCGGCGGCCAGGTCGCCTTCGTGGACGCGGAGCACGCGCTCGACCCCGAGTACGCGAAGAAGCTCGGCGTCGACATCGACAACCTGATCCTGTCCCAGCCGGACAACGGCGAGCAGGCACTCGAGATCGTGGACATGCTGGTCCGCTCCGGCGCCCTCGACCTCATCGTCATCGACTCCGTCGCCGCGCTCGTCCCGCGCGCGGAGATCGAGGGCGAGATGGGCGACAGCCACGTCGGTCTCCAGGCCCGTCTGATGAGCCAGGCCCTGCGGAAGATCACCAGCGCCCTCAACCAGTCCAAGACCACGGCGATCTTCATCAACCAGCTCCGCGAGAAGATCGGCGTGATGTTCGGCTCCCCGGAGACCACGACCGGTGGCCGGGCGCTGAAGTTCTATGCCTCGGTGCGTATCGACATCCGCCGCATCGAGACCCTGAAGGACGGCACGGAGGCGGTCGGCAACCGCACCCGCTGCAAGGTCGTCAAGAACAAGGTGGCGCCGCCCTTCAAGCAGGCTGAGTTCGACATCCTCTACGGCCAGGGCATCTCCCGCGAGGGCGGCCTGATCGACATGGGCGTGGAGCACGGCTTCGTCCGCAAGGCCGGCGCCTGGTACACGTACGAGGGCGACCAGCTCGGCCAGGGCAAGGAGAACGCCCGCAACTTCCTGAAGGACAACCCCGACCTCGCCAACGAGATCGAGAAGAAGATCAAGGAGAAGCTGGGCGTCGGCGTGCGTCCGGAGGAGCCCGCGGCCGAGCCCGGCGCGGAGGCCGCTGCCGCCACCTCGGACGACGCCGCGAAGTCGGTGCCCGCGCCGGCGGCCAAGGCAGCCAAGACCAAGGCCGCGGCTGCCAAGAGCTGATCCGTGACACGGCGAACGGACTGGGCCGGGTACACCGACCACCCGGAGGCCCCGCGCGGGTGGGGGAGAGCCGACGCGGGCTCCTCCGGGACGGGCGGGTACATCCCCGACGGGGATCCGGCCCATGAAGCGGACGAGGGGATCGACAGCGGGGCCCGGCGAGAGGGCGGCACGGCGTACGACGGTGCCGCCGCCTCCCGTGGAGGCTCCCGCCGCCGACGGAATCGCGGCGGGGCATGGGGTTCGGGCGGGCCGGAAGGTCCGCGCGGACGACGCCGGCGCGGACGTACGGAGCCGTCCGGCGAGGACGGTGGCGCCCCTTCCTCGTCGAGGGCCGAGGAGGGGACGCCACCGGGGGACCCGGTCGAGCGGGCACGGGCGATCTGCCTGCGCCTGCTCACCGGGACTCCGCGCACGCGCAAGCAGCTCGCCGACGCCCTGCGCAAGCGGGAGATCCCGGACGACGCCGCCGAGGAGGTGCTGTCGCGGTTCGAGGAGGTCGGGCTCATCAACGACAGCGCGTTCGCGGACGCCTGGGTGGAGTCCCGGCACCACGGCCGCGGGCTCGCCCGACGGGCGCTCGCCAGGGAGCTGCGTACCAAGGGCGTGGACTCCGCGCTGATCGACGAGGCCGTCTCCCAGCTCGACTCCGAACAGGAGGAGGCGACGGCCCGCGAACTCGTCGCGCGCAAGCTGCGCTCCACCCGGGGACTCGACCGCGACAAGCGCCTGCGCCGCCTTGCGGGCATGCTCGCCCGCAAGGGCTACCCCGAGGGCATGGCGCTGCGGGTGGTCCGGCAGGCACTGGAGGAGGAGGGCGAGGACACCGACTTCCTGGGGGACGAGGGGGGCTGACTTCGCGGGGGAGGAGGGGGCCTGACTCGCGGGGGAGGAGGTGCCCGGCGTCCGCTGGGAGGGCGGACGTGCGGCATGTGTGGAAGGTGCGCGAGGTGCCGAACGCGGTGGACGTGCGGGGGCGCCCATCGCGTACGGGGTCGCTTCCGGGTCCACGTCCGGGTCCGGGTTCGCTTCTGGCTTCGGGTCCGCGTCCGGGGTCGCGTCTGGCTCCGGGGATCGGCTCGGGAGCCAGCCGGGGCCGGTCGGAGGTAGCCGGGCCCGGTCGGCCGGGAGCCTAGGAGGCGCCCTGGCTCTCCGAGCCCGGCGTCACCGGTAGCCCCGCCGCACGCCACGCCTGGAAGCCGCCGACCAGGTCGGTGGCCCGGTGCAGACCCAGGCGATGCAGCGACTCCGCCGCCAGGCTCGACGCGTAGCCCTCGTTGCAGAGCACCACGACCCGCAGGCCATGGCTCGTGGCCTCGGGGAGGCGATGGCTGCCCTGAGGGTCGAGCCGCCACTCCAGCTCGTTGCGTTCGACGACCAGCGCGCCCGGGATCAGACCGTCCCGTTCACGCAGGGCCGCGTACCGGATGTCGACCAGCAGGGCCTCACCGTTCTCGGCGGCCGCGTAGGCGTCCCGTGGCTCGATCCGCTCGTAGCCGGACCGCACCCGCTCCAGCAACGCGTCGATGCCGACGGGCCGTTCACCCCTGCTCTCCGTACCGCTCATCGCCGTTCCCCTCCACTCGGTGCTCGCTCACTGCCAGTCTTCGGGCTGCTCGACCTGTTCCAGGCGCAGCACCGGGCCGCTGCGGCTGAACCGGCGGATGAGCGGGAGAGGCGGGTAGTAGGCGTGCACGGAGATCGCGTGCCGCTCGGTCGACTCGTTGAGGACCTCGTGCACATGGTGACGGCCGAAGGCGCGGCCCTTGCCGGCGGACAGGCGGCGTGAGCGGTCCACGTCGTCGGCCAGTTCCAGGGTCTTCCAGCCGCCGGCCGGGAGCCGGACAGCGAGCGAGTGCTCGGTGAGTTCACCGGAAGCCGTGACGAACGCCCCGACCGACTCGGCGTGGTCGTGCCAGCCGGTGCCGGTACCGGGAGGCCAGCCGATCAGCCAGGCCTCGCTGCCACCGGGACCTTCGAGCCGTACCCAGGTGCGGCCCTCGGGGTCGAGCGGGAGCGAGGCGATCAACTCTGCGTCGGCGGCGGCGCGCCGGACGAAGTCGAGCAGGTCCGCCTGCGTCGGCGCGGAGGCAGAGGAGGAGGCGTCGGCCGCTGAGTTCTGCTGCGAGGAGGCAACGGCGGCAGGGGAGACAGACAAGGGGCACCGTCCTGAAGGGAGTTCGCGAAGAGCGCGCGGCAGCACGAGCGAAGGTCGCGGCGCACGCGGAGGGAGAAAGAGGCGAAGTCAGCAGGACGGACGACACACGCAGCCCGCATAGCGGACGAGGTCCATATGGACCCTCCGCCACAGGCGCACACAGGTGTCGGTCACGATCGGGAGTACACCACGCGGGTCGGGACCGGTCAACTCACCGTCACTATGCGGACCCCACAGTGACGGTGAGTGCCGTTCCCGTGTACCAAGCCGGCACACGGGAGGGCGGGGGTGATCTCAGCGGGAAGCAGCTCCGGCCCGTTCCGCACCGGCCTGTGTCCGTCCCCCGGCTTCTGCCCGGTCCTGGGCCTGGGGCGGTCCGCCCAGGGCGGCCTCGGCCGCCGCGTAGAGGTCAGCGGGTCGCACCCCGCCGAGGGCGGTCACGAGATGCCCGTCGGGGCGTACCAGCAGGACCGAGTGCGCGGCCGCGCCCGGATAGCTCTCCGCGACGAGCAACTCGGCCCGGTACGGCAGCGCCGTCACCGCCGCCGCCAGGCGCGGCATGATGCCGGCGGTCGCCCAGTGCTTGCGGTCCCACACACCCGTGCCCGGCGCGATGAGGACGACCAGCAGCGCACCGCGCCCGAGCCGGTCCCGGAGCCGGGCGAAGGAGCCGTCCTCGGCGGTGACCCGGACGTCCGCGACCGGAGCGCCGCGCGGCGTGTCGACGGGGACCTCGCCCTCCAGCGGGCCCGGGGCGAGCGGTGAGTCGGCGTACGTCCCCGGCGCTCCGACGGTTCCCTGGCCGAGGTGCCCGTCCATCAGCAGGGCCTCATGACCGCGGGCCGACCCGGGCACGAGCGTGCGCAGACCGCTGCCGGAGCGCAGCAGCGGAAGTGCCTGGTCGGCGGCGCGCAGCCGGGCGGCGACGGCTGTGCGCCGCTCGGTCTGGTAGGAGTCGAGCAGCGCTTCGTGCGTGCCGTGGTGCCAGGCGGGTGCCAGTTTCCAGGCGAGGTTGTCGGCGTCGCGCAGCCCCTCGTCGAGGCCGTGGGTGCCGAGGGTGCCGAGGCAGTGGGCGGCGTCGCCCGCGAGGAAGACGCGGCCGGTGCGCCAGCGGCGGGCGAGCCGGTGGTGCACGGTGTGCACACCGGTGTCGAGCAGGTCGTACGGCGGTGTCGCCCCCTCGCACCAGCCCGCGAGGGTCTCCCGGATGTGCGTGACCAGCAGCTCGGGGGTGACGAGGTCCTTGCCCGGCGGCAGCAGCCAGTCCAGGCGCCACACGTCGTCGGGCAGTGGGCGTCCGGTGATCTCGCCGGCCGAGGGCGCGGACGTGCGCCAGGGTGGCATGCGGTGGAGCAACGCGTGGCCCTTCCAGGGGAGTTCCACGCGGAGTGCGGCCACGGCGTGCCGTTCGACGGCGGTGCGGCCGGGGAAGCGGATGTCCTGGAGCTTGCGGACGGTCGAGCGGGGGCCGTCGCAGCCGACCACGTAACTGCCGCGCCACCACGTGCCCTGGGGGCCGCGGGTGTGCACGGTGACGCCGGAGGGCTCCTGTTCCATCGCGTCCAGGCGGCTGTCCACGGCGAGCTTGACGAGGGGTTCGTGCGCGAGGGCGGTGCGCAGGGCGCCGGTCAGGGCGTGCTGGGCGATGTGCAGCGGGGCGGGGCTGGGGTGCCCTTCGGGCTGGGCGGAGGCGTCCTCGAAGGAGACCTCGCGTGTCACCTGCTTGCGCCGCATCGACCGCCATCCGGCCCATCGGGTGCCGAGCGCGCCGAGCGGGGTGCCGGTGAGGCGTTCCACGAGGGCGGTGGTGTCCTCCCGCAGGACGACGGTGCGGGCGAGACGGGGTTCGTCCTTGCCGGGGCCCTCGTCGAGCACGACGCAGGGCACCTCCTGACGGGCCAGTGCCAGGGCGAGGGTGAGCCCGACGGGCCCCGCGCCGACGATGATCACCGGGTCCACGGCGTGGCGCCCCCTGCCCGCAACGGTGTCCCGAGGGACGCGAGTGAACAAGAAGATGGAGCAGGGTGCACGATCACAGAACGTATGCAACCCATTGCCAGTGTTTGCGTCAAGCGACGGAGGGCTGTGGCGATCATGTCATCGCATGTGGGGTGGTTCGGGTGGGGCGCCAGGGTGCGGGAGAGCGAAGAGGGCAGTGGCGATCACGCCACTGCCCTCTCTGCTTGTGAGATATGACCAGAAGTCAGATGGACCCTCCGGCCCCGGTCCCGAAGGTGCCACCCGTAGCGGCCGGGTTGAGCTCCTCCATGTCCTCGGCCCCGAGGACGGCGCCCGTGCTGCGCTTGCTCCGCCGCAGCCGCTTCTCCAGCCAGCTCGCGAAGCTGGTGAGGGCGAAGTTCAGGACGATGAAGATGATCGCCACGACGACGAAGCTGGGGATGACGTTGCCGTAGAAGGCAGCCAGCGTCGAGCGCGAGTTGAGCAGTTCGGTGAACCCGATCATCACGCCGCCCAGCGCGGTGTCCTTCACGATGACCACGAGCTGGCTGACAATGGCCGGCAGCATCGCCGTCACGGCCTGCGGCAGCAGGATGGTGGTCATGGTCTGGCCCTTGCGCAGACCGATGGCCTGTGCGGCCTCGGTCTGCCCCTTCGGGAGGGCCAGGATGCCTGCGCGGACAACCTCGGCCAGGACCGATGCGTTGTAGAGCACCAGGCCCGTGACCACCGCGTAGAGCGGACGCTCATCGCTCGGGATGCCCGTGGAACGGACGTAGAACTCGTTGGCGAACAGCATCAGCAGCAGGACGGGGATGGCGCGGAAGAACTCGACGACCACACCGGCAGGAACCCGTACCCACTTGTGGTCCGACATGCGTGCGATACCGAAGGCGGCGCCCAGCGGAAGAGCGATGACCATGGAGAGCGCCGCAGCCTTGAGCGTGTTGGCCAGTCCCGGCCACAGATACGTCGACCAGGCCTCGGACTGGGTGAACGGCTTCCACAGGGACCACTCGAGCTGGTTCTTCTCGTCCATGGTCTTCCAGACCCACCACAGCAGCGCGGCGAGCAGGACGACGAAGACCACAGAGAGGACTATGTTGCGCCGCTTGGCGCGAGGGCCGGGAGTGTCGTAAAGGACCGAGCTCATCGCTTCACCGCCAGTCGCTTGCTCAGCCAGCCGAGGAACAGGCCGGTGGGCAGGGTCAGTACCACGAAACCGAAGGCGAAGACCGCGCCGATCAGCACTGTCTGAGCTTCGTTCTCGATCATTTCCTTCATCAGCAGAGCTGCTTCCGCGACGCCGATCGCGGCCGCCACGGTGGTGTTCTTGGTCAGGGCGATGAGCACGTTGGCCAGGGGACCGATGACCGCACGGAACGCCTGCGGCAGCACGATGAGCCTGAGTGTCTGGCTGAAGTTCAGGCCGATGGCGCGCGCGGCCTCCGCCTGTCCCAGCGGCACGGTGTTGATGCCGGAACGGATCGCTTCGCAGACGAACGCCGCGGTGTAGGCGGCCAGGCCCAGAACGGCCAAGCGGAAGTCCCGGGTCTCGAACACCTTGGAGCCCATCGTCACGCCGAAGATGTCGGCGAGACCGAGAGAGGTGAAGAGGATGATGACGGTCAGGGGGACGTTCCGGACGACGTTGACGTAGACCGTGCCGAAGCCGCGCATCAGTGGCACCGGACTGACCCGCATGGCGGCCAGGAGGGTGCCCCAGATCAGGGAGCCGACGCCGGACAGGAGGGTGAGTTTGATCGTCACCCAGAAGGCGCCCAGCAGGCTGGGGTCGTTGTAGTCAGAAAGAAAGTCGAACACGATCTCCCGCGCTTCCGGGTGGGTGACGTATATGGACAAGACGACGTGCCGCCGCCTCGATCGCGGTCGGCGACGGCACGCCGGTGAACCCTCGCGTTACTTGACGATGGTGCCGGTCTTCGGCGCGGGCTCGTTCTTGTAGTTGGCCGGACCGAAGTTGTCCTGGACGGCCTTGTCCCAGGCGCCGTCCTTGACCATCTTCTCGAGCGCGGTGTTGATCTTGTTCACGGTCTCGGTGTCACCCTTCTTCACACCGATGCCGTAGTTTTCGTTGCTCAGCTTGAGGCCGGCAAGCTTGAACTTGCCCTTGTACTGGCTCTGCGCGGCGAAGCCGGCGAGGATCGAGTCGTCCGTGGTGACCGCGTCCACAGCGCCGCTCTGCAGGGCGGCGATGCACTCGGAGTAGCCGCTGTACTGCTTCAGGTTGGCCTTGGGAGCGATGCTCTCCTTGACGTTCTGAGCGGAGGTCGAGCCGGTCACCGAGCACAGGTTCTTGCCGTTGAGGTCGGTGCCCTTGGAGATGTTCGAGTCGGCCTTGATCAGCAGGTCCTGGTGGGCCAGCAGGTACGGACCCGCGAAGTCCACCTTCTCCTTGCGCTCGTCGGTGATCGAGTACGTCGCCGCGATCATCTTGACGTCACCACGCGCAAGCGCGTTCTCGCGGTCCGCGCTCTTCGTCTCGACGAACTCGATCTGGCCGGCGTCGTAGCCGAGCTCCTTGGCGACGTACGTGGCGACGTCCACGTCGAAGCCGGAGAACTTGCCGCCCGGCTCCTTCAGACCCAGACCAGGCTGGTCGTACTTGATACCGATCTTGATCTTGTCGCCCCCACCGGAGCCCGACCCGCCCTCGCTGTCGCCGTCGCCGCCGCAGGCGGTGGCGGTGAGGGTGAGGACGAGTGCCGTGGCGGCCGCGGCGGAGACCTTGCGGAGCTTCATGGTGAACATCCTTTGTGTGATGAAGAGACACGTGCCCTGAAGACGGGCCGGCGGGTGACGCAGGGCGTCGGCTGCGATGCGCAGTCCGTCAGTGGTGCAGGATCTTGGACAGGAAGTCCTTCGCCCGGTCGCTGCGCGGGGCGCTGAAGAACTGGTCGGGCACGGCCTCCTCGACGATCTTGCCGTCGGCCATGAAGACGACCCGGTTGGCCGCCGAACGCGCGAAGCCCATCTCGTGGGTGACCACGATCATGGTCATGCCGTCGCGGGCCAGCTGCTGCATGACCTCCAGGACCTCGTTGATCATCTCCGGGTCGAGCGCCGACGTGGGCTCGTCGAAGAGCATGACCTTGGGGTCCATGGCCAGGGCCCGGGCGATGGCGACACGCTGCTGCTGCCCGCCGGAGAGCTGCGCGGGGTACTTGTCCGCCTGGGTCGCCACGCCCACGCGGTCCAGCAGCTGCCGGGCCTTCTCCTCGGCCTTCTTCTTGTCCGCCTTGCGGACCTTGATCTGCCCGAGCATCACGTTCTCGAGCACGGTCTTGTGCGCGAAGAGGTTGAAGCTCTGGAAGACCATGCCGACGTCGGCGCGCAGCCGGGCCAGCTCCTTGCCCTCCTGGGGCAGCGGCTTGCCGTCGATGGTGATCGAGCCGGAGTCGATCGTCTCGAGGCGGTTGATGGTGCGGCACAGGGTGGACTTGCCGGACCCGGAGGGCCCGATGACGACGACGACCTCACCGCGGGTGATCGTCAGATCGATGTCCTGGAGCACGTGCAACGCGCCGAAGTGCTTGTTCACATCTTTCAGGACCACAAGGTCGCCGGACGCGGCCACGTCGTCCTTGGCCACCGATACTTCGGTCATCGCTCTCAGGCTCCGTCCTCCTCGGTTTCGGAGGACAGTAGTGACCGTTCCCGACCTGCGTCATTACTTCTGAGGTGAATCTGAGCATCACGATCCGATAGCAATCGGACACGTGTCGTAGTACCGGCGAACGGGCGCGTACCGGCTGCATAACGGAAACAGCGAGCAACCGGAACCCTCTTGACGGCGTCCTCGTCCATCAGCGTGACTGCCATGTGCACGCGCGGGTCCCCCCAGGATCCATACCTGTCCGAACCGTACGCCCGGTGAACCGAAGGAGGCACGGATGAGACTGCTTCTCGTCGAGGACGACAACCACGTCGCCGCCGCGCTGTCCGCGGTGCTCGCCCGGCACGGTTTCGACGTCACGCACGCCCGCAGCGGCGAGGAGGCTCTTCAGGCGCTGGTCCCGGAGGGCAACGGCTTCGGCGTCGTCCTGCTCGACCTCGGCCTGCCCGACCAGGACGGCTACGAGGTCTGCGGCAAGATCCGCAAACGCACGAGCACCCCGGTGATCATGGTGACCGCGCGCTCCGACGTCCGCTCCCGCATCCACGGGCTCAACCTCGGCGCCGACGACTACGTCGTGAAGCCGTACGACACCGGGGAACTGCTCGCCCGCATCCACGCCGTCAGCCGTCGCAGCGTGCCCGAGGACGCCACGACGGGCGGCGAGGGCGTGCTGCGCCTGGGCGCCGTGCACATAGAGCTGCCCACCCGCCAGGTCAGCGTGGACGGCTCGGTCGTCCAGCTCACGCGCAAGGAGTTCGACCTGCTCGCCCTCCTCGCGCAGCGGCCCGGCGTGGTCTTCCGCCGGGAGCAGATCATCAGCGAGGTCTGGCGGACGAGCTGGGAGGGCACCGGCCGCACCCTTGAGGTGCATGTGGCGTCCCTGCGGGCCAAGCTGCGCATGCCGGCGCTGATCGAGACCGTGCGCGGGGTCGGGTACCGGCTCGTGGCCCCGGCGGCGTAGCGGGCCAGGGTGCGCACTCGGCTTCTCCCGCTGCTCATCGTCCTCATGGCGGCCGTGCTGCTCGCGCTCGGCGTGCCCCTCGCGGTCAGCCTGGCCGCCGCACAGCAGCAGAAGGTCGTCGTCGACAGGATCGACGACACGGCGTACTTCGCGGCCATCGCGCGCCCCGCCACCGACACCGCCACCGGCTCCCGAGACGTCCTGCGCGTCCTCAGCCGGGAACTGGAGAACTACTACGAGGTCTACGGCATCCGCGCCGGTGTCTTCCTGCCCAACGACACCCCCCTGGCCAGCGGCCCGACCACCTGGTTCCTGCCCGGGACCGGCGAGGTGCGCGACGCCTTCGAGGAGTCCCTGCTCAGCCGGCGCAGCCACGACCCGCAGCAGGTCTGGCCCTGGCAGCGCGGCCGGCTGGTGGTCGCCTCGCCGGTGATCCGGGACGGTGACGTCGTCGCCGTCGTGGTCACCGACTCGCCCACCGGGCCCATGCGGTCCCGCATCCTGCACGGCTGGCTGATCATCGGCGCCGGTCTGACCGCCGCCATGCTGGTGGCCGTCGGAGCGGCGCTCCGGCTGACCGGATGGGTACTCAGACCGGTGCGGGTCCTCGACGTCACCACGCACGAGATCGCGAGCGGACGCCTGAAGTCGCGGGTCGCCGTGGCCAGCGGGCCGCCGGAACTGCGGCGGCTGGCGCGGTCGTTCAACGAGATGGCAGACAACGTCGAGGACGTCCTGGAACAGCAGCGCGCCTTCGTCGCCGACGCCTCCCACCAGTTGCGCAACCCGCTCGCCGCCCTGCTGCTGCGCATCGAACTGCTCGCCTTCGAACTGCCCGAGGGCAACGAGGAGATCGCCTCGGTCCAGGCCGAAGGGCGGCGCCTGGCGCAGGTCCTCGACGACCTGCTCGACCTGGCCCTCGCCGAGCACACCGAGGCCGACATCCGGCTGACCGACATCGGCGCGCTCACCGCCGAGCGCGTCGCGGCGTGGGCGCCGACCGCCGAGGCCAAGGGCGTACGGCTGCACGGGACCTGCCCGGCCACCACCGCCTGGGCCGACCCGGTGGCCCTGTCCAGCGCCCTGGACGCCGTGATCGACAACGCGGTGAAGTTCACCCCGCGGGACGAGAGCGTCGAGGTGACCGTCGCGTCCGACGGCGACGCGGCGACGATCGAGGTGGCCGACCGCGGACCGGGCCTCACCGACGAGGAGCTCGCCCGCATCGGCGACCGCTTCTGGCGCAGCGGACGCCACCAGAACGTCAAGGGCTCGGGTCTCGGCCTGTCGATCTCGCGGGCCCTGCTCGCGGCGGGGGGCGGCACGATCGCGTACGCCCACCACGAGCCGCACGGCCTGCGGGTGACGGTGACCCTGCCCAGAAACGGCCCGGTCGACTAGGACGCGTTTCGCCCTGGTGCCACGGGACAGCTCTTAGGGCTTCACTGACCGGTAGTACCGCCGCGCGCCCTCGTGGAGGCCCAGCGGGTCCGTATAGATCGCCGTGCGCAGGTCCACCAGCTGCGCGGAGTGCACGTGCGCGCCGATGCCGTCGCGGCTCTTGATCACCGTCCGGGTCAGCCACTCCGTGAGCCGGGGGTCCATGTCCTCGCGGGTGATCAGCAGGTTGGAGACGGCGATGGTCGGCACCGTGCTGCCGTTCTGGACGGTGGGATAGGCCGACTCCGGCATGTTCGTCGCGCGGTAGAAGTGCGCCGCGTCACCCTGCGCGTGCACCTTGGCGACCAGGTCGGCGTCGATGGGCACGAAACGGAACGAGGACGTCTGCGCGATCTTCTCCAGGCCGTCCGTCGGCACCCCGCTCGACCAGAAGAACGCGTCGAGCTCGCGCCCGAGCCGCTCGGGGCCGGTGTCGATGCCGTCCGAGCGGGCGGTGATGTCCTTCTCCGGGTCGATGCCCGCCGCCTCCAGCACTCGGGTGGCGATCAGCCGCACCCCGGAGTCCGGCAGCCCTATGGCCACCCGCTTGCCCTTGAGGTCGGCGACGGAGCGGATGTCCGAGTCCGGCGGCACGACGAGCTGGACGTAGTCGTCGTACAGGCGGGCCACCCCGCGGAGCCGGTCCATGACGGGCTTGCCGCCGATCCGGTAGGTGTCCACGGCGTCGGCGGCGGCGATCGTGAAGTCGGCCCGGCCGGTCGCCACCCGCTGGACGTTCTCCTGCGAGCCGTCGCTCGTGAGCAGCCGCACCTTCAGCTGGGGCATGTCCTCGGCCAGCTCCTCGCGCAGCAGCTCGCCGTACTCCTGGTACACACCCGCGCGTGTGCCGGTGCTGAACGTGATCGTCCCGCTCGGCGGGTCCTCGCCCAGGGGCAGCATCCACCACAGCAGCAGCCCGAGGGCCACGACGCCGGCGGCCGCGCCCTGGAGGGCCCGGCGCCTGCTCATGCGGGTCAGTGCGGTGGACATGGCCGCGATCCTGCCAGTCGCCGCACCCGCTGACCAGGGCCGGGGTCACAGGCGGGGGCCGGACCGGTGCCGGCCGCTCGCTACAGTCGGCCGCATGAGTCCCTCTCCCGCCGACCTGGTCCGCGAGTTCCACCTGGCCTTCGGGCTCGACGCCCGCACCGCCCCGACGGAGGTGGCGCCGGAGCTCGCCGCCCACCGGGGAGAGCTGCTCGCCGAGGAGGCCGCGGAGGTCGCCGAGGTCTCGGTCACCGGCCCCCTCGACCGGCTCGCGCACGAGCTGGCGGACGTCGTGTACGTGGCCTACGGCACCGCCCTCGTGCACGGCATCGACCTGGACGCCGTCCTGGCCGAGATCCACCGCTCCAACATGACCAAGCTCGGCCCGGACGGCCAGGTCGCCCGCCGGGCCGACGGCAAGGTCCTCAAGGGCGACCACTACGAGGCGCCGGACGTGGGTGCCGTACTGCGCCGCCAGGGATGGAAGGGCGGCACCGCCTAGGCGTACGGGACACCGGGGAGAGGGGTCCGGACGACCGCATACCCTTGTCCCATGAGCAGCAGCGACCGGAGCCAGGCAGTGGGCGTCAGGACATATGAGGTACGCACCTACGGGTGCCAGATGAACGTCCACGATTCCGAGCGATTGTCCGGTCTGCTGGAGGACGCCGGGTACGTCCGCGCGCCCGAGGGCTCCGACGGTGACGCCGACGTCGTCGTCTTCAACACCTGCGCGGTGCGCGAGAACGCCGACAACAAGCTGTACGGCAACCTCGGCCACCTCGCCCCGAAGAAGGCGAGCCGGCCCGGCATGCAGATCGCCGTCGGCGGCTGCCTCGCCCAGAAGGACCGCGACACCATCGTCAAGCGGGCCCCCTGGGTCGACGTGGTCTTCGGCACGCACAACATCGGCAAGCTGCCCGTCCTGCTGGAGCGCGCGCGCGTGCAGGAGGAGGCGCAGGTCGAGATCGCCGAGTCGCTGGAGGAGTTCCCCTCCACGCTGCCGACCCGGCGCGAGAGCGCCTACGCGGCCTGGGTGTCGATCTCCGTCGGCTGCAACAACACCTGCACGTTCTGTATCGTCCCGGCCCTGCGCGGCAAGGAGAAGGACCGCCGTCCCGGCGACATCCTCGCCGAGGTCGAGGCGCTGGTCGCCGAAGGCGTCAGCGAGATCACGCTGCTCGGGCAGAACGTCAACGCGTACGGCTCGGACATCGGCGACCGCGAGGCGTTCAGCAAGCTGCTGCGGGCCTGCGGGAACATCGAGGGCCTGGAGCGCGTCCGCTTCACCTCGCCGCACCCGCGCGACTTCACCGACGACGTGATCGCCGCCATGGCCGAGACGCCGAACGTGATGCCGCAGCTGCACATGCCGCTCCAGTCCGGTTCGGACACCGTGCTGAAGGCGATGCGCCGCTCCTACCGCCAGGAGCGCTACCTCGGGATCATCGAGAAGGTCCGCGCCGCCATCCCGCACGCCGCGATCACCACCGACATCATCGTGGGCTTCCCCGGCGAGACCGAGGAGGACTTCGAGCAGACGCTGCACGTCGTCCGCGAGGCGCGCTTCGCGCAGGCGTTCACGTTCCAGTACTCCAAGCGCCCCGGCACCCCGGCGGCCACCATGGACGGCCAGATCCCCAAGAAGGTCGTCCAGGAGCGCTACGAGCGGCTGGTCGCCCTCCAGGAGGAGATCTCCTGGGAGGAGAACAAGAAGCAGGTCGGCCGCACCCTGGAGCTGATGGTCGCCGAGGGCGAGGGCCGCAAGGACGACGCCACGCACCGCCTCTCCGGCCGCGCCCCCGACAACCGCCTCGTGCACTTCACCAAGCCGGACCAGGAGGTCCGCCCCGGTGACGTGGTGACCGTCGAGATCACCTACGCCGCCCCGCACCACCTCCTCGCCGAGGGTTCCGTCCTCGACGTGCGCCGCACGCGCGCGGGCGACGCCTGGGAGAAGCGCAACGCCGCCGAGCAGGCCAAGCCGGCCGGTGTGCTGCTGGGCCTGCCCAAGGTGGGCGTGCCCGCGCCGCTGCCGGTGGCCACCTCGGGCTGCGCGATCGACTGACGGCGCCGCCGGAGCCGCCCCGGGCACGCCGCGGGAGCTGTCCCGGGCCGCCGTACGGCGCCGCAGTAGGCTGCCGATCATGCTTGTCGCCGCCGCAGTCTGCCCATGCCCGCCCCTCCTCGTGCCCGAGGTCGCGGCGGGCGCCGCCCCCGAGCTGGACGCCGCGCGTGCCGCGTGCGCCGACGCGCTCGGGGTGCTCGCCGCCGCCCGGCCCGACCTGCTGGTGGTCGTCGGGCCCGCCGGGGAGACCGGGACCTTCCCCGAGGGCACGCCGGGCTCCTTCCGGGGCTTCGGCGTCGACGTCGCCGTACGTCTCGGCGCGAGCGCCACGAGCGCCACGAGCGCGCCTGGGGCCCTGGGAGCCGCGCGAGCGGAGCCACAGGGTGTCCTGCCGCCGTCCCTCGCCGTCGCCGCCTGGCTGCTGGAGCGCACCGGATGGTCGGACGCCCCGATCGAGGGACTCGGCATCGCGGAACCGACAACCGCCGAGCGGTGTATCCAGACGGGGAGGGAGCTCGCCGCCCAGGCCGGCCGGGTGGCGCTGCTGGTGATGGGCGACGCCAGCGCCTGCCGCACGCTCAAGGCGCCCGGCTATCTGGACGAGCGGGCGGCGCCCTTCGACGCGTCCGTCGCGCGTGCGCTGGGTTCCGCGGACGTGCCGGCCCTCCAGGAGCTCGACATCGCGCTCGCCCGGGAGCTGCAGGCGTCGGGCCGGGCCCCGTGGCAGGTCCTGGCCGGAGCCGCGGAGGCCGCGGACCTGGCGGGCGCCCTGCTGTACGAGGACGCGCCGTACGGGGTCGGCTACCTGGTGGCCACCTGGTCCTAGGGGCTGTCTGACACCGCGGACAGCCGCGCGCCCGAAGGCCGCGAGACCGTCCGCGAAGGTGCCGGAGGTGCCGGTCAGGTGGTCGGCGGCGGGGCGTCCGGCGGTGGTGTGCCGCCGCCCGTCGCCGGGTCGTCGCCCTTGTGCGCGAGGCGGCCCATGGCCCCGTGTGCCTTGCCCGTCCCCGAGTGGATCTTGTCGCGGTACTTGCCCTTGGTCCGCTCGTCGACGACCTTGGCGGCCTTGTCGAGGCCGTGATGCACCTTGTCCTCGTGCCGCTGTGCGAAGTCGGAGACCTTGTCCTTGGCCGGGGCGATCCTGGCTTTCAGGTTGTCCATCAGACCCATGCTTCACCTTCCCGCGCGGGGCAGTTACCTGCGGGCGCCCTCACCGGCCTCGCTGTCGGCGGCCTTGTCGGCGGACTGCTGCTTGGGGATCTCGACGCCGTCGTCGGTGCCGGTCCCGTCGGTGTCGGCGGCCGCCGCGGAGGCCGTCTCCTCCGCCTCGGCATCCGACGGACCCGAGGGCTCCGCCGCCTCAGCAGCGGGCCCGGCCGTCTCCGTACCGGCCTCCGCCTCGACCTCGACCTCGGCGGACGAGGCCTCCTCCGAGCCCTTCGACCTGCCAAAAATCCGTGCGAAAACGCCCATATCCACTCCATACGGTACTCGTGCGGGCGAAATCCCGCGTCGTCCGGTGCGTCCGTTTGCGCCCCCGGGTCGCCGCCCCCACCGAATCGGCGGCGAAAACCTCGCAACAGGCAACGACCCCGCACACGGGCCGTCACGTAACTCGTTCGAGACCACCCTCTGAGGTTTGCGAGACTGGGGCGGTGAGCAGTGCACCCCCCTCCCCGCGCGTCATCGCCGTCGTCGGACCCACCGCGGCCGGAAAGTCCGATCTGGGCGTCTTCCTGGCGCAGCGACTCGGCGGTGAGGTCGTCAACGCCGACTCCATGCAGCTCTACCGGGGGATGGACATCGGCACGGCCAAGCTGACGCCCGAGGAGCGCCAGGCGGTGCCGCACCACCTGCTGGACATCTGGGACGTCACGGTCACCGCCTCGGTCGCCGAGTACCAGCGCCTCGCCCGCGCGCGCATCGACGCCCTGCTCGCCGAGGGCCGCTGGCCCGTCCTGGTCGGCGGATCGGGACTGTACGTCCGGGGCGCCGTCGACAACCTCGAGTTCCCCGGCACCGACCCCGAGGTCCGGGCCCGGCTGGAGGAGGAGCTGGCGCTGCGCGGGTCCGGAGCGCTGCACGCCCGTCTGGCCGCCGCCGACCCCGACGCCGCCCAGGCGATCCTGCCCAGCAACGGCCGCCGTATCGTCCGTGCCCTGGAGGTCATCGAGATCACCGGACGGCCCTTCACCGCCAACCTGCCGGGCCACGACTCCGTGTACGACACCGTCCAGATCGGCGTCGACGTCGCCCGCCCCGAACTCGACGAGCGCATCGCCCGCCGCGTCGACCGGATGTGGAACGCCGGGCTCGTCGACGAGGTGCGCGCACTGGAGGTGAAAGGGTTGCGCGAGGGGCGTACGGCCTCGCGCGCGCTCGGCTACCAGCAGGTGCTCGCGGCGCTCGAGGGGGAGTGCACCCTCGACGAGGCCCGCGCGGAGACCGTCCGTGCCACCAAACGCTTCGCGCGCCGTCAGGATTCATGGTTCAGACGCGACCCGCGGGTGCACTGGCTCAGTGGGGCTGCGGCAGATGTCACAGAACTTCCGCAGCTGGCCCTGGCGTTGGTCGAACGAGCGGTTACAGCCTGATCACGTGATGGCATCGGGACGCCCCGGTCGTCATCCGGGCCTGCGCCACCGTGCCATCATCGAGCTTCGATCGACCAAGTGGAGTCCGAGTTGGGAGGGCGCGTGGCGATGGAGGCCGGCCCTCGCGACACCGCACAAGGCACGGGGAACCGCACCACCGGCACCGGTGAGCGGGAGCCCGACGGCGAGCGGCTGGGCCCGGACGTGACCGACGACGCCGACGTCGACGGCGGCGTGACCGACGACGGGCCCCCGCCGGAGGAGATGTACACCGGCGGCCCCGAGGTCGAGGTCGAGCTCCGCCCGCAGCGCAGGCTGCGCCTGTGGCAGCTCGCGCCCATCGTGGGCCTGGCCGCGCTCGGCTCCCTGATGTTCGCGTTCCCGCTCGCCTTCGACTTCGGCGACAGCGGTGCCGTGATCGCCATGCTGGGGCTGCTCATCTGCCTCTGCGCGGCCGGCTGGGGCATGATGGCCGCCCGCCGCGTGGGCTACACCTGGCCCGGCCTGCCGCCGCGCGGCTCCGGCCGCAGACCGGACTGGCGCGTCCTCGGGGCGTACTGCCTGCTGGTCGTGGCGATCGTCGCCCTGGCCGTGTGGCGCGTGGCACGCCTGCGCTGAGCCGGGCCCCGCACGCCGTCACCGCCGTACTGGGCCGGTCCTCGCGCGCCGCGACCGCCGTACTGGGCCGCGCGCCGCGACCGCCGTACGGGATGTCCGACCCGCACCGTACGATCGAGGAATGAGCACGCGGATCGCCTTCCTCAAGGGCCACGGCACCGAGAACGACTTCGTGATCGTCCCCGACCCGGAGAACGTCATCGAGCTGCCCCCGGCCGCCGTCGCCGCCCTGTGCGACCGCCGCGCGGGCATCGGCGGCGACGGCCTGCTGCACGTCGTGCGCTCCGCGGCCCACCCCGAGGCCCGGCACCTGGCGGCCGAGGCCGAATGGTTCATGGACTACCGCAACGGCGACGGCTCGGTCGCGGAGATGTGCGGCAACGGCGTGCGGGTCTTCGCCCGCTACCTCCAGCGCGCCGGGCACACCGGCGAGGGCGATCTCGCCGTGGCCACGCGCGGCGGCGTGAAGACCGTGCACATCGACAAGGACGGCGGCATCACCGTCGGCATGGGCAGGGCCCGCCTCCCCGAGGGAGACGTCACCGTCGCCGTCGGCGACCGCAGCTGGCCCGCCCGCAACGTGAACATGGGCAACCCGCACGCCGTGGCCTTCGTCGACGACCTCGGGGACGCCGGCGCGCTCCTCGAGGCGCCGCCGGTCAGCCCGGCCGCCGCCTACCCCGACGGGGTCAACGTCGAGTTCGTCGTGGACCGCGGCCCCCGGCACGTGGCGATGCGCGTCCACGAGCGGGGCTCCGGCGAGACCCGGTCCTGCGGCACCGGCGCCTGCGCGGTCGCCGTGGCCACCGCCCGCCGCGACGGCGCCGACCCGGCCGTCACCGGCGCCCCGGAGACGTACACCGTCGACGTCCCCGGCGGCACCCTGGTCATCACCGAGCGGCCGGACGGCGAGATCGAGATGACCGGCCCCGCCGTGATCGTGGCCGAGGGCGAGCTCGACGCGGAATGGCTGGAATCGTTCGGCCGCTGAGGTGCTCCGGCCGCTCCGGTGCCCGGGCCGAGCGGCCCTCGCCCCCGCCGTTCCCGGGGAAGCGCCGTCCCGCCGCGTTCGACGGCGGGAACCCGCCCCTGCCGGATGGCGCAAACCGTAAACATGCGAAGCCTCGCTCGAATGGGTGATCCGTTTCACGCTCGGCCGGAGGCGGCCGGAAGCACGTGATGGGCTCGGTAGCATCAAGCACCGGCCCGGACGGGGAGAAGTCGCCATCCCCTGCGCCGAGTCCGTCATGGGGAACCCCGTCCGCCGGTCCACGCAGCCGGAGGTGCCCATGAGTGCGGAGGCCACGAATTCCGCGACGCCAGGCCCGGTATCGGGCGCCGTGACGCCCGCCGTGCCCCGCAGGAAGTCCCGCGCCCGCATCGACCTGCGCCGCCTCGGCCGCGCCGCGCTGCTCGGCCCCACCGCGCGCGGCCGGCTGCCCGACGCCATCAGCCACGTCGTGGACGCGCACCGCGCCCACCACCCCGACGCCGGCCTCGAACCCCTGCGCCGCGCCTACGTCCTGGCCGAGTCCTCGCACCGCGGCCAGATGCGCAAGAGCGGCGAGCCGTACATCACCCACCCGCTCGCGGTGACCCTCATCCTCGCCGAACTCGGCGCCGAGACCACGACGTTGACCGCGTCCCTGCTCCACGACACCGTCGAGGACACCGATGTGACGCTCGACCAGGTCGGCGAGCAGTTCGGCGAGGAGGTCCGCTTCCTCGTCGACGGCGTCACCAAACTGGAGAAGGTCGACTACGGCGCCGCCGCCGAGCCCGAGACCTTCCGCAAGATGCTCGTCGCCACCGGCAACGACGTGCGCGTGATGTCGATCAAACTCGCCGACCGGCTGCACAACATGCGCACCCTCGGTGTGATGCGCCCCGAGAAACAGGCCCGCATCGCCAAGGTCACCCGGGACGTCCTCATCCCGCTCGCCGAGCGGCTCGGCGTCCAGGCGCTCAAGACCGAGCTGGAGGACCTGGTCTTCGCGATCCTGCACCCCGAGGAGTACGAGCACACCCGGGAGCTGATCGCCGAGAACGCCGCCCGCGCCGACGACCCGCTCACCGAGATGGCCGACGAGATGCGCACGGTCCTGCGCGAGGCCGGCATCCAGGCCGAAGTCCTCATCAGGCCCCGGCACTTCGTCTCCGTACACCGTGTCTCCCGCAAACGCGGCCGGCTGCGCGGCGCCGACTTCGGGCGGCTGCTGGTCCTGGTGAACGAGGACGCGGACTGCTACGGCGTCCTCGGCGAACTGCACACCTGCATGACCCCGGTGGTCTCGGAGTTCAAGGACTTCATCGCCGTCCCCAAGTTCAACCTGTACCAGTCGCTGCACACCGCCGTGGCCCGCGAGGACGGCCAGGTCGCCGAGGTGCTCATCCGCACCCACCAGATGCACAAGGTCGCCGAGGCCGGTGTGGTCGCGCTCGGCAACCCCTACACCGGCCCCGCGGAGGAGCAGACCGCCGCGGGCGACGGCGAGCGCGCCGACCCGACCCGCCCCGGCTGGCTCTCCCGCCTGCTGGACTGGCAGGAGGCCGCGCCCGACCCCGACACGTTCTGGTCGACCCTGCGGGAGGACCTCGCCCAGGACCGCGAGATCACCGTCTTCCGGCCCGACGGCGGCACCCTGGGCCTGCCCGAGGGCGCCACCTGCGTGGACGCCGCCTACGCCCAGTACGGCGAGGACGCGCACGCGTGCATCGGCGCCCGCGTCAACGGCCGGCTGGCCACCCTCAGCACCGTCCTGCGCGACGGGGACAGCGTGCAGCTCCTCATGGGACAGGACCCGGCCTCCGAGCCGTCCCGCGAGTGGCTGGAGCACGCGCACACGCCCGGCGCCCGCATCGCCATCCAGCGGTGGCTCGCCTCCCATCCCGCGCCGGGCGAGCCCGGCCCCGAGGACGGCCGGGAGGGGGCGCCCTTCCGGCAGCCCGCCGAAGGAGCCGGGAGCCAGGCGGGTCCCGCGTTCCGGCCCGGCGCCGAGGGGGCGGGCGGCCGTCCCACCGCAGCCGGTGTCCTGGCCGACCGGCCCGGCGCCGCCGTACGGCTCGCCGGGTGCTGTACGCCCGTTCCGCCCGACGAGATCACCGGGTTCGCCGTGCGCGGGGGAGCGGTCACCGTCCACCGCGCCGGATGCTCCGCCGTGGCGCGGATGCGTGGCGCCGGGCGTGCGGAGGTCGGCGTGCGCTGGGGGGACACCGCGGAGTGCCGGGTCACCCTGGTCGCCGAATCGTTCGTCCGTCCACATCTGCTGGCGGACCTGACCGAGGCGATGGCGCAGGAGGGCGCGGAGATCGTCTCGGCGACCGTGGAGCCTCCGACCCAGCAGCGCGTCCGCCACACCTACACCGTCGAGCTGCCCGACGCCGGCCGGCTCCCCGGCCTGATGCGCGCCATGCGGGACGTCGCGGGCGTGTACGACGTCAGCCGCGCGCACGCCCCGGCCCAGCGGACCTGAGGAGCGGCGGGCCTGAGGAGACCGCGGGCCACCCGTTCGGGTGGGGCGATCGCGCGCCGTCCACGTCCCGTCGCCGCGCGCTGATAGCCGTGGTCCATGCTGCACTCCTCCCGCAGCGAGGCTCAGCGACCGGCCCCTGGCGCTCCTCGCACCCGTTCCGGACCCCGTCGGCGCCTGAAGGTGCCCGCCCTGCTCATCCCCGTCGTCTCCCTCTGCCTGCTCGCCGCCAGCGCCCCCGCCACCCCGCTCGGCGTCGGCGACCGGCTCTACCCCCACCTGGGCAACCCCGGCTACGACGTGGCCTCGTACGACCTCTCCTTCACCTACTCCGGCGCCAACGACAAGCCCCTCAAGGCCGTCACCACGATCGACGCCTGGACGACCGACGACCTGAAGCGCGTCAACCTGGACTTCGCGCACGGCAAGGTCGACTCGGTCGTCGTCGACGGCGAGCCCGCGACCTTCCGGAGCGCGGGCGAGGACCTCGTGGTCACCCCCGCCGAGGAGGTGCCCGAGGGCAGCTGGATGCGCATCACCGTGCGGCACAGCAGCGACCCCGTGTACGGGCAGAAGCGCGAGGGCGGCTGGGTGCGCACCGCCGACGGCCTCGCCATGGCCAACCAGGCCGACGCCGCGCACGTCGTCTTCCCGTGCAACGACCACCCCTCCGACAAGGCGATCTTCACCATCCGGATCACCGCGCCCACCGGCTACACCGCCGTGGCCAACGGCCTGCGGACCGACGTCGACCGGGCGGGGAAGTCCACCACGTGGACGTACCGCACCCGGCACCCCATGGCCACCGAGCTCGCCCAGGTGTCCATCGGCCGTTCCAAGGTCCTGCACCGCACCGGCCCGCACGGCCTGCCCGTCCGGGACGTCGTGCCCGCCAAGGACGCGAAGCTGCTCGAACCCTGGCTGAAGAAGACCCCGGGCCAGATCGCCTGGCTGGAGGGCAAGGTCGGCCGCTACCCGTTCGAGACGTACGGCCTGCTCATGGCGCACGCCACCACCGGTTTCGAACTGGAGACACAGACGCTCTCCCTGTTCGAACGGGACCTGTTCACCCAGCCCGCCTTCCCGAAGTGGTACGTCGAGTCGATCATGGTGCACGAGCTGGCGCACCAGTGGTTCGGCGACAGCGTCAGCCCGCGGACCTGGTCCGACCTGTGGCTCAGCGAGGGCCATGCCACCTGGTACGAGGCCCTGTACGCGGCCGAGAAGGCGGACCGCCCCATGGAGGCGCGGATGAAGGCCGCCTACGCGGCCTCCGACCGCTGGCGCGCGGCGGGCGGACCGCCCGCGGCCCCGAAGGCACCCGACCCGGGCAAGAAGATCAGCATCTTCCGCCCCAACGTGTACGACGGCGCGGCCCTCGTCCTGTACGCCCTGCGCGAGGAGATCGGCGCCCCCGCGTTCGACCGGCTGGAGCGCGCCTGGGTGAGCCGCAACCGCGACGGTTCCGCCTCGACCGCGGACTTCGTCGCCCTCGCCGAGGACGTCTCCGGACGGCACCTGGACGGCTTCCTGCACGCCTGGCTGTACGGCGAGAAGACCCCGCCGATGCCCGGCCGGCCCGACTGGAAGAGCGCCGACCCCGCCAAGCCGGCGGCCAAGGGCAAGCGGGCTCCCGAACAGCGGGCGGGCGTCCACGCGAAGGCCGGGAAGCCGGGCGTGCGATAAGCCGGTGACGAGACGGCCCGTGCCGTGCGACCATCGTCCGGTCGGCGCGACACGGGCCACGGGAATCTCCCGGGGTACCCGTACGTTGTGACCAGTGACGGAACAGCTCTCCGACGCACCACCGAGCGTGACGTCCAGGCCGCTGCCTCGTCGCCGCACCACGGAATCCCCAACGACGTAAGGACCCAATGACCTCCTCTTCTTCCTTTTCCCAGGACTCGAAGCGCCTCGCGCACACTCACCCCGACGGTCTTCGGGCCGATGCCCTGATGGAAGAGGACGTCGCCTGGAGCCACGAGATCGACGGAGACCGGGACGGCGACCAGTTCGACCGCTCCGACCGCGCGGCCCTGCGGCGCGTCGCGGGCCTCTCCACCGAGCTCGAGGACGTCACCGAGGTCGAGTACCGCCAGCTCCGTCTGGAGCGGGTCGTCCTCGTGGGCGTCTGGACCTCGGGGACCGTGCAGGACGCGGAGAACTCCCTCGCGGAGCTCGCCGCCCTCGCGGAGACCGCGGGCGCCCTCGTGCTCGACGGCGTGATCCAGCGCCGCGACAAGCCCGACGCGGCCACCTACATCGGCTCCGGCAAGGCGCAGGAGCTGCGGGACATCGTGCTGGACACCGGCGCCGACACCGTCATCTGCGATGGTGAACTCAGCCCGGGCCAGCTCATCCACCTCGAGGACGTCGTCAAGGTCAAGGTCATCGACCGTACGGCCCTGATCCTCGACATCTTCGCCCAGCACGCCAAGTCCCGGGAGGGCAAGGCACAGGTCGCGCTCGCGCAGATGCAGTACATGCTGCCGCGGCTGCGCGGCTGGGGTCAGTCGCTGTCCCGGCAGATGGGCGGCGGCAAGGGCGGCGGCCTCGCCACCCGTGGTCCCGGTGAGACCAAGATCGAGACCGACCGGCGGCGGATCCGCGAGAAGATGGCGAAGATGCGCCGGGAGATCGCGGAGATGAAGACCGGCCGCGACATCCAGCGCCAGTCCCGCCGACGCAACAAGGTGCCCTCGGTCGCGATCGCGGGCTACACCAACGCCGGCAAGTCCTCCCTGCTCAACCGCCTCACCGGCGCGGGCGTCCTGGTCGAGAACGCCCTGTTCGCGACCCTGGACCCGACCGTGCGCCGGGCCGAGACCCCGAGCGGGCGGCTGTACACGCTGGCCGACACGGTCGGCTTCGTACGCCACCTGCCGCACCACCTGGTCGAGGCGTTCCGCTCCACGATGGAGGAGGTCGGTGACTCCGACCTGATCCTGCACGTGGTCGACGGCTCGCATCCGAACCCGGAGGAGCAGCTGGCCGCCGTGCGCGAGGTGATCCGGGACGTCGGCGCCACCGGCGTGCCCGAGATCGTCGTGATCAACAAGGCGGACGCGGCCGACCCGCTGACACTCCAGCGGTTGCTGCGGATCGAGAAGCGCTCCATCGCCGTCTCGGCCCGCACCGGCCAGGGCATCGCCGAGCTGCTCGCCCTGATCGACAACGAGCTGCCGCGCCCGTCCGTCGAGGTCGAGGCACTCGTGCCGTACACCCACGGCAAGCTCGTCGCCCGCGCCCACACCGAGGGCGAGGTGATCTCCGAGGAGCACACCCCGGAGGGCACGCTGCTCAAGGTGCGCGTGCACGAGGAGCTGGCGGCGGATCTCGCGCCGTACATGCCGACACCGGCCGGCTGAGCCGTCCGGCACCGGACAGACGGAAGGCCCGCTCCCCTCGGGGAAGCGGGCCCTTTCGCGTGCCGGTCAGCGCCCGGCGAACTTGTCGCTGACCCCGTCGAAGACGGTCTTGGCCTCCTTGCCCAGCCGCGGGCCGGCGAGCCAGCCCGACTCGACCGGGCCGATGGAGGTGTTGGACACCAGCGCCGGCTTGCCGTCGTTGCCGGTGGCGACCCAGCCACCGCCCGACGAGCCGCCCGTCATGGTGCAGCCGATGCGGTACATCGTCGGGTCCGAGGCCCGCAGCGACAGCCGGCCCGGACGGTCCTGGCACTGGTACAGCTTCTGCCCGTCGTACGGAGCGGCGGCCGGGTAGCCGATCGCCTTGATGCTCTTCACCTTCGGCACCGCCGGCGCGGCGAACTCGACCGGCAGGGCCGAACCGACCGTCTCCTCCAGTGACTTGCCGCCCCCGTTCTCCGGCTTCACATGCAGCACGGCGAAGTCGTACGGGGCGCCGTCACCGCCGGTCGCGCCGCCCTGCGCGATCCACTGGTCCGAGGTCTGCGCCCAGTCGGCCCACCAGACGCCGTAGGGAACGACCTCCTCCTTGGGGACCCCCCGCAACTCGGCCTCGGTGCGGCCCGCGTCGTTGTACGACGGCACGAACGCGATGTTCCGGTACCAGCCGCCGCTCTTGCCCGCGTGCACACAGTGGCCCGCCGTCCACACCATGTTGGACTTCCCGGGGTGCGCGGGGTCCTTCACGACGGTCGCCGAGCACACCATCGTGCCCTCGGGGGAGTCGAAGAAGACCTTGCCCGCCTCGGGCACGCTCGCGTGGTAGCGGGGCGCCACGGCCTGCGCGTCCACCGGGTCCGGCGTCGGGTCGGTCACGCCCTGGTCACCGGACAGGTCGTTCTCGTCGACCCCCCGGTCCGGGTCCTCGGCGTCCCGCATACGGTCCGGGTCCCAGAGGTCCTCGATGATCGGATTGACGTAGTCCTTGGCCTCGCGCAGCCAGTCGTCCCGGTCCCAGTTCTTCCAGTCGCCGTCCCGCCACTTGTCGATGTCGATCCCGTGCTCGCGGAGCTTGTCCTTGATGTCGTCCGGGATCGTGATCCTGCCTTCGCCGCCGGCCCCGGCCGCCGCGGACGCGGTCGCGGCGCCCCCGGCATCGGCGTCCCCGGACTCACAGGCGGTGGCCGTGAGGGCCAGGGCGGCGGCGAGCGCCACCACCGGCAGCGGGGGGACACCGCGGCGCGCGCTCCTCTCCCTGCGGGCGGTGAACGACGGCCGTATGGATCGCATGGTGTGACTCCCCCTGAGGTGACGGTACTTGTGCCGCTCTCGCATACGTGCGCCGGCCGCTGTCCGATCAACTCGTCCGGCCAGCGGGCCGATCGTCCGCCACACGGCGTGCGCGTACGGCTCGCGGCTCGGTGGAACGGCACCACACACTATGCGGTCGCTGTGGGCGAGTTCTGACGGAACGGCAACGGTTCAGCCACAGCCCGCGGAGCCGGGCAGGTCACGGCGCCGGGACGGCGTCCGGCCGTCACCGCCGGTCGCCGGTAGCGCCCCTTCGGGGCTACGCCGGACGGAGATTGTGCGGCAACCCGTAACCCGGTGCGTGTCCCGCTCTTTTTAGCGGTGGGGGCCGGCCGTGCGTGCGCGGTCCCCGGTCCCCGGTTCCCCGCAGTTTCGAGTGGACGCTCGCGGGGCTGCGTATGTCGGGACGGGCGAGGACACGTAAGACCCGCTCGCCCCTGGACAGCGGGAGGACAGGGAGCCATGGCCGTAACCGAATCCGTGCGCGGGGGATCACCCGGGACCGAAGACGCGCGCACCGCGCACGAGGGGATCCTGCGACGGCAGTCGGCCCGCGAGTCCGCGGCCCGCACGTACGCCCGCGCCCTGCCGATCGTGCCGGTCCGGGCCAGGGGCATGACCATCGAGGGCGCGGACGGCCGCCGTTACCTCGACTGCCTCTCCGGCGCCGGCACCCTCGCCCTCGGCCACAACCACCCCGTGGTCCTCGAGGCCATCCGCGGCGTCCTGGACTCGGGGGCACCCCTGCACGTCCTCGACCTCGCCACCCCGGTCAAGGACGCCTTCGTCACCGAGCTGTTCCACACGCTGCCGCCCGGACTCGCGGGCCGCGCGCGCGTGCAGTTCTGCGGACCGGCCGGCACCGACGCGGTCGAAGCCGCCTTCACCCTCGTCCGGGCCGCCACCGGACGCCGCGGCATCCTCGCCTTCAGCGGCGCCTACCACGGGATGACCACCGGGGCGCTCGCCGCCTCCGGGGGCGCCCCCGACGTACGGGTCGCGCGCCTGCCGTTCCCGCAGGACTACCGCTGCCCCTTCGGCGTCGGTGGGGAACACGGCGCCGAACTCGCCGCCCGCTGGACCGAGTCCGTCCTCGACGACCCCAAGTCGGGCGTGCCCGACCCGGCCGGGATGATCCTCGAACCCGTCCAGGGAGAGGGCGGCGTGCTGCCCGCGCCGGACGCCTGGCTGCGGCGCATGCGGCGGATCACCGCCGACCGTTCCATCCCGCTGATCGCCGACGAGGTGCAGACCGGCGTCGGACGCACCGGCGCCTTCTGGGCCGTGGAGCACAGCGGTGTCACCCCCGACGTCATGGTCCTGTCCAAGGCCATCGGCGGCAGCCTGCCCCTCGCGGTGATCGTCTACCGCGACGAGCTCGACGCCTGGCAGCCGGGCGCCCACGCCGGCACCTTCCGCGGCAACCAGCTCGCCATGGCCGCCGGCACGGCGACCCTCGCATACGTCCGGGAGAACCGGCTCGCCGAACGGGCCGCCGACCTCGGCGCGCACATGCTGCGTCAGCTGCGCCGGCTCGCGGGGGAGCACGCGTGCGTCGGGGACGTGCGCGGGAGGGGGCTGATGATGGGCGTCGAGGTGGTGGATCCGCAGGCCCCGCCGCTGAGCGGTGACGAGCGCGGCGTCACCCTGGGGGCGACCGCACGCTCGCCGGAGGAGCAGCCCCGGCCCGCCGCTCCCGCTCTCGCCGCCGCCGTCCAGCGGGAGTGCCTGCGCCGTGGGCTGATCGTCGAGCTCGGCGGACGCCACGCCAGCGTCGTACGGCTCCTCCCGCCCCTGACCATCACCGACGAGCAGGCGGCGGCGGTCCTGGACCGGCTCGCCGACGCGATGGACGCCGTGTCCGGCGACCGGGCCCTCGCGGATCGGCGGCCCCCCGGCCCCGGCCGGCAGGGCGACCGGTCCTCGCACGCCGACTGAGGACGCCCGTACCCGGTTCCTCCCGGCACCGCACCTCGCCGTGACAGGCCACCGGCACACCAGCCCCGGCTCGCACGGTAAGCACCCCCGGCGGTGGCCCCCACCACAGGGCCGCCCCAGCCACGTCACGCGGCACGGCTCACCCCCGCCTCCCGCACCACCGCAGTCGCACCACGCGCCCCGGTCCACTCCGAGGCGCCCCCTCGCACTCCAGAGCCACCGCAGAGGACCATCGTGACGACCACCCCCACCACCCTCCCCGACAGCCGGCCCGCCCGAACGCTGGGCCCGGACACCGCCCCGCCGGACCTCCTGGACCACCCCGACCCGCAGCGGGCGGCCGAGGCCGCCACCGTGGAGAACCTGCTGCGCTGCCACGTACGCGAGACCCGGCTGCCGGCGCCGCGGGACGGCGTCCTGCACGTCCCGCTGCCCGCCACCGGCACGGCTCTGCTGGTCCCGGTCCACCACTGGTCGCCGACGGGATGGCACCGCTTCGGCCCGCCCCGCCCGGCCGGCACCCCGGAGGAGGCCCCGCCGCTGGACGCGGTCACCCTCGCCGCCCTGCTCACCCGGGAGACCGCCGCGGCGGCCGACGGCACCGGTGACCTCGTCGGCCGTGTCGCCGACTCCGTCCGCCGCACGGCCCTCTTCCTCCAGGACCGCCGCGCCCACCCGGCCGACGTGGCCGACCGCTTCCTGGCCGCCGAGCAGGCCCTCGTCCTGGGGCACCCCTTCCACCCCACCCCCAAGAGCCGTGAAGGACTGTCCGAGGCCGAGGCGCGCAGGTACTCACCGGAGACGCGCGGCTCCTTCCCGCTCACCTGGCTGGCCGTCGCGCCGGACGTCGTCGCCACCGACTCGGCGTGGACGGAAGCGGGGCGCCCCGTCACCGCCCCCCAGCTCACGGCCCGGCTCGCCGGCCCCGGGCTGCCGCTGCCCGACGGGTACGCGGCGCTGCCGCTGCACCCCTGGCAACTGCGCGAGATCCGCAGGCGCCCCGACACGGCGGCCCTCTTCGACGCCGGTCTGCTCCGCGACCTCGGCACCCACGGGCCCGCCTGGCACCCCACGTCGTCCGTCCGCACGGTCCACCGCACCGGCGCCCCGGCCATGCTCAAGCTCTCCCTCGGCCTGCGCATCACCAACTCCCGTCGCGAGAACCTCCGCAAGGAACTGCACCGGGGTGTCGAGGTGCACCGGCTGCTGCGCGGCGGCCTCGGGACGCGGTGGCAGGCCGCGCACCCTGGCTTCGACATCGTGCGCGACCCGGCCTGGCTCGCCGTCGACGCACCGGACGGCTCACCGGTGCCCGGGCTCGACGTGATGATCCGGCACAACCCCTTCACGCCCTCGGACGACGTGACCTGCGTCGCCGCTCTGGTCTCCCCCCGGCCGCACGGCACGCACGGCCCGCACGGCCCGGCCGGCCCGGACGGACGGCCGGCGCCGTCCCGGCTGGCCGCGATCGTCACCCGTCTCACCGCCCGGACCGGCCGGTCGCGGGACGCGGTGGCCGCCGAGTGGCTCCTGCGGTACCTCGACCAGGTCGTCCGGCCCGTGCTGTGGCTGGACTCCGAGGCGGGCATCGCCCTGGAGGCGCACCAGCAGAACACGCTGGTCCTGCTGGACGCCGACGGCTGGCCGGCCGGCGGCCGGTACCGCGACAACCAGGGTTACTACTTCCGCGCGTCCCGGCGCGCGGAACTCGACGCCCGGCTCCCCGGCATCGGCGCACTCAGCGACACCTTCGTCTCCGACGAGGTCACCGACGAGCGGTTCGCCTACTACCTGGGGATCAACAACATCCTCGGGCTCGTCGGCGCGTTCGGCTCCCAGGGGCTGGCCGACGAACGGCTGCTGCTCGCCGCGCTCCGCCGCTTCCTCGGCGAGGTCGCCTCCGGCCCCGCCCGGCTGCGCACCCCGTTCCCCCGGCGACTGCTCGACTCCCCGGTGCTGCGCTGCAAGGCCAACCTGCTGACCCGGCTGCACGGCCTGGACGAACTCGTCGGCCCGGTCGACACCCAGTCCGTGTACGTCGGCATCCCCAACCCCCTGCACCTCTGACGGCGACGACCCGCCCCACCTCCCGAGAGGACCTCGTCGTGCCCCCCACCGACACGAGCGCCAACGCCGACCCCGTCCCGCCGTCCGACACGGACGCCGAGGACACCCTGGACCTGGAACTCCCCGACGAACTCGTCACCCTCATCGCCTCGGACACGGAGAAGGACGCTGCCGGGGACGCGAGGCCCGGGGCCCGGCCCGGGGAACCGCTCGCCGGGACGTCCGACCTCCTCGACCAGGTGGCCGACTGGGGGCCGGTCAGCACCCCCGCCGGGGTGTTCCACCTGATCCCGGTCCGGATCGAACGCGACCTGACGCTCATCGGTCTCTGGATGAACGATCCGGCCGTCGCGGAGTTCTGGCAGCTCGCCGGGCCCGAGGACGTCACGGAGCGGCATCTGCGGGCCCAGCTCTCGGGCGACGGACGGAGCGTCCCGTGCGTGGGCCTGCTGGACGGCACACCGATGAGCTACTGGGAGATCTACCGGGCCGACCTCGACCCCCTGGCCCGGTACTACCCGTCCCGGCCCCACGACACCGGGATCCACCTCCTCATCGGCGGGCCCGGCGACCGCGGCCGGGGCCTGGGCCGGACGCTGCTGCGCGCGGTGGCGGACCTCGCGCTCGGCAGGCGCCCGGCGTGCGGGCGGGTCGTGGCGGAACCCGACCTGCGCAACACGCCGTCCGTCGCGGCCTTCCTCGGCGCCGGCTTCCGTTTCTCCTCGGAGATCGACCTGCCGGACAAGCGGGCCGCCCTCATGGTCAGGGACCGGAACCTGCGGCATCTGCTGTGACGGACGGGCCGCTCCGGGCCTCGCAGAACCGGTCCTTCTACGGCCGACTCCGACCCCCTTCCGGTCACCGTCGGACCATCGGTGTAAGACCCCTGCCTCATCCGGTCGTGACCGATCCCAGGTGGAGACGAGCCCGGTCCTGATCCCGTCCGTCCCCCCGACCGTGATCGCCCGATTGTCAGTGCCGGGCCGTAGGGTGGTCGCGCTATGACGAAGCCCTCACTCCCCGAACTCCTGCATGCCGCCGTCACCGCCGTCGGCGGCACGGAGCGCCCCGGCCAGGTGACCATGGCCGAATCGGTCGCCGAGGCGATCGACGGCAATTCCCATCTGCTGGTCCAGGCCGGCACCGGCACCGGTAAGTCGCTCGGCTATCTGGTGCCCGCGCTCGCACACGGGGAGCGGGTCGTGGTGGCCACGGCCACCCTGGCCCTGCAGCGGCAGCTCGTTGAGCGGGACCTCCCGCGCACCGTGGACGCGCTGCATCCGCTGCTGCGCCGGCGCCCCGAGTTCGCCATGCTCAAGGGCCGGTCGAACTACCTCTGTCTGCACCGCCTGCACGAGGGCGTCCCGCAGGACGAGGAGGAGGGCCTGTTCGACCAGTTCGAGGCGGCCGCGCCCACCAGCCGGCTCGGGCAGGACCTCCTGCGGCTGCGCGACTGGTCGGACGACACCGAGACCGGTGACCGGGACGACCTGACGCCGGGTGTGTCGGACCGCGCCTGGGCACAGGTGTCGGTGTCGTCGCGGGAGTGCCTGGGCGCGACCAAGTGCGCGTACGGCGCCGAGTGCTTCGCCGAGGCGGCCCGGGAGCGGGCCAAGCTCGCCGAGGTGGTCGTCACCAACCACGCCCTGCTCGCGATCGACGCAATCGAGGGCGCTCCCGTGCTCCCGCAGCACGAGGTGCTGATCGTCGACGAGGCGCACGAGCTCGTCTCCCGGGTCACCGGCGTGGCCACCGGCGAGCTCGCACCGGGACAGGTCAACCGGGCGGTGCGGCGCGCGGCGAAGCTCGTCAACGAGAAGGCAGCCGACCAGCTCCAGACCGCCGCCGAGGGCTTCGAGCGGCTGATGGAGCTGGCGCTGCCGGGACGCCTGGAGGAGATCCCCGAGGACCTCGGCTACGCGCTCATGGCGCTGCGCGACGCCTGCCGCACGGTCATCTCGGCGATCGGCGCCACCCGTGACAAGTCCGTGCAGGACGAGGACGCGGTCCGCAAGCAGGCGCTGGCCTCGGTGGAGTCCGTGCACGACGTGGCGGAGCGGATCACGAACGGCTCCGAGTGGGACGTCGTCTGGTACGAGCGGCACGACCGGTTCGGCGCGTCCCTGCGGGTGGCCCCCATGTCGGTGTCGGGGCTGCTGCGCGAGAAGCTCTTCACCGACCGCTCGGTCGTCCTGACGTCGGCGACACTGAAGCTGGGCGGGGACTTCAACGGCGTCGGCGCCTCCCTCGGACTGGCCCCCGAGGGCACCCAGGGCGACGACGTGCCGGAGTGGAAGGGCGTGGACGTCGGCTCCCCGTTCGACTACCGAAAGCAGGGCATCCTCTACGTCGCCAAGCATCTGGCGCGCCCCGCGCGGGACGGCGACCGCGCGGACATGCTGGACGAGCTGACGGAGCTGATCCAGGCGGCCGGCGGCCGCACGCTGGGGCTGTTCTCCTCGATGCGGGGCGCCCAGCTGGCCGCCGAGGAGCTGCGCTCGCGCATCCCGGAGTTCCCCATCCTCCTCCAGGGCGAGGAGACGCTCGGCGAGCTGATCAAGAACTTCGCGGCCGACCCGAAGACCTGTCTGTTCGGCACGCTGTCGCTCTGGCAGGGCGTCGACGTCCCCGGCCCGAGCTGCCAGCTCGTCGTCATGGACAAGATCCCGTTCCCACGGCCGGACGACCCGCTGATGAGCGCCCGCCAGAAGGCCGTGGAGGACGCCGGGGGCAACGGCTTCATGGCGGTCGCCGCCACCCATGCCGCGCTGCTCATGGCGCAGGGTGCCGGCCGTCTCGTACGGGCCACCGGGGACCGCGGGGTCGTCGCGGTCCTGGACCCGAGGCTGGCGACCGCGCGCTATGGCAGCTATCTCAAGGCGTCCCTGCCCGACTTCTGGTACACGACGGACCGTAATCAGGTCCGCAGGTCGCTGTCGGCGATCGACGCGTCCGCGCGGCAGACGGAGGCGGCCGGGGAAGCCGGGGAGGCCGGGGCCGACGCGGGGGCGATGGAGGCCGACGCGACGGAGTGATCCGCGCCGGGGCCCCAGAGAGCCGGGGCCCCCAGAGAGCCGGGGCCCAGAGAGCCGGGGTCCGGGTCCGGGGTCCGGACAGCACAGGGCCCCGGAACCGGCGCAGAGGTTCCGGGGCCCGGTCAGGGGGGCCGCCGCTGTCGGCTGTGCCCGCCGCGGCCGTCACACGCGCCGCAGCACCGCCACCACCTTGCCCAGGATGGTCGCGTCGTCACCGGGGATCGGCTCGTACGCGGCGTTGTGCGGGAGAAGCCAGACGTGTCCGTCCTCGCGCTTGAAGCGCTTGACGGTGGCCTCGCCGTCCAGCATGGCGGCCACGATGTCGCCGTTCTCGGCGACCGGCTGGCGGCGGACCGTGACCCAGTCGCCGTCGCAGATCGCGGCCTCGATCATCGAGTCGCCGACGACCTTGAGGACGAACAGCTCGCCGTCGCCGACCAACTGCCGGGGGAGGGGGAAGACGTCCTCCACGGACTCCTCGGCGAGGATCGGGCCACCGGCGGCGATCCGCCCGACCAGGGGGACGTAGGAGGCGGCGGGCTTGCCGGCGGTGTCGGTGGGCTGCACCGAGGCGGCCTGGTCGGAGCCGCGGACCTCGTACGCGCGCGGGCGGTGCGGGTCGCGGCGGAGGAAGCCCTTGCGCTCGAGCGCCATCAGCTGGTGGGCGACCGAGGACGTGCTCGACAGGCCGACCGCCTGGCCGATCTCCCGCATCGATGGCGGGTAGCCCCGCCGCTGCACGGAATCCCTGATGACCTCGATCACTCGGCGCTGGCGGTCCGTGAGTCCCGAGCTGTCGGCCCGGATGCCTGGAGGTCGGCCCGGGAGCGAGCGCTTCTGCGCCTCGGGATTCACGGTTTCGTTCATCGCATGCACCGGCTCGAGTCGGCCCTGGGAGCGGTCCTGGGCAGTGATGGTGGCACTGTCTGCGGTGGTGGTCACGTCGGCCCCTCTCGATGGTCTCCCTGCTGCACAACGGTAGTTGCTTTCGAAAGGTTGCGCCAAACACACGTTCGAGTGAAAAATCGCGGATCGTCTTACGTGATCACAACGTGGGGTGTATGGCAGGCAACTTTTCCCGGCGGGCGAAGGGGCCCCTTGTTGTACTCTTCACCGCCGGGGCCACGGCCTCGTAGGTGGTTGCCCCAGTCTGCCATCCGGGACCGTCCGTCTCGTGGATCGACTCCCATCTGCGCGGGAGTCCCACCTCCCCTCCGTGCGGCGCTCACGCTATCTCCGTATGTCCCGGGGCGATACGGCCGTGCACCCGAAGGTGCGGCGTGAAGACCCCGCGCAGGGGCATACGGCATGAGCCGTGACCCCCTCGCGCGCCCGCGTCCGGCACGACACGCGCTACGGCGCGGATGTATGGCCCAACCCCCACATCTAGTGGTTGGATTGCGGCAGCGACCCAGAAGTTGTGGCGACCCCGGTCTTCGGACGCTCGGAGATCGCCTATGCTGGGGGCTGCTTCGCGGGGCTCATGTGGCCCGGCGAGGCTGTTGAGTCTGCTGTGAGGAGGGTTCGGAGTCATGCACTGCCCCTTCTGCAGGCACCCCGACAGCCGCGTGGTCGACAGCCGTACCACCGACGACGGCACGTCGATCCGCAGGCGCCGTCAGTGTCCCGACTGCTCCCGTCGTTTCACGACCGTGGAGACGTGCTCACTGATGGTGATCAAGCGGTCCGGAGTCACCGAACCGTTCAGCCGTACCAAGGTCATCAACGGTGTGCGCAAGGCATGCCAGGGACGGCCTGTCACCGAGGACGCCCTCGCCCAGCTCGGCCAGCGGGTCGAGGAGGCGGTGCGGGCCACCGGGAGCGCCGAGCTGACCACCCACGACGTGGGCCTGGCCATACTCGGCCCGCTGCAGGAGCTCGACCTCGTCGCCTATCTGCGGTTCGCCTCCGTCTACCGGGCGTTCGACTCGCTCGAGGACTTCGAGGCCGCGATCGCGGAACTGAGGGAGACGACCGGGCGCGACGCCACGGACGACAACGGCGCCGGCGAGGCGCGCGCGGACACGGGGGGCCAGGAGGACGACGGCGGGACCGCGGGGGCCGTACCGGTTCCCGTGCCCGCCGAGGCCGCCGACTGAGGGCCGGCCGGACCGGCGTCGAGAGACCGGATCCGGCCGGGGAGGCGGCGAAGAAAGACGTGCTGCGGGCGGCGATCAGAGGGTGCCCGCAGCGAGGACAGAACACGTGCCACGGGGAACATCGGGGCACTTCAGGGCGTTTTCGCCCGTACAGGGAGGCGGCATGACAGAGACGGCGAGCGGTCCGGCACGGAGTTCCCGTGCCAAGGGCGGCAAGACGGCCAAGGGACTGCGCATCGAGCGCATCCACACCACCCCCGGCGTACACCCGTACGACGAGGTGGCCTGGGAGCGCCGTGACGTCGTCATGACCAACTGGCGCGACGGCTCGGTCAACTTCGAGCAGCGCGGCGTCGAGTTCCCCGACTTCTGGTCGGTGAACGCGGTCAACATCGTCACCAGCAAGTACTTCCGGGGCGCCGTCGGCACCCCGCAGCGCGAGGTGAGCCTGAAGCAGCTCATCGACCGCATCGTGAAGACGTACCGGAAGGCCGGCGAGGACCACAGGTACTTCGCGTCGCCCGCCGACGCCGAGATCTTCGAGCACGAGCTCGCCTACGCCCTGCTCCACCAGATCTTCAGCTTCAACAGCCCCGTGTGGTTCAACGTGGGCACGCCGCAGCCCCAGCAGGTCTCCGCCTGCTTCATCCTGTCCGTCGACGACTCCATGGAGTCGATCCTCGACTGGTACAAGGAAGAGGGCATGATCTTCAAAGGCGGCTCCGGCGCCGGCCTGAACCTCTCCCGCATCCGCTCCTCCAAGGAGCTGCTGTCCTCCGGCGGCAACGCCTCGGGTCCGGTCTCCTTCATGCGCGGTGCCGACGCCTCCGCGGGCACCATCAAGTCGGGCGGCGCCACCCGCCGCGCCGCCAAGATGGTCATCCTCGACGTCGACCACCCCGACATCGAGGACTTCATCGAGACCAAGGTGAAGGAGGAGGAGAAGATCCGCGCCCTGCGCGACGCGGGCTTCGACATGGACCTGGGCGGCGACGACATCACGTCCGTCCAGTACCAGAACGCCAACAACTCGGTCCGCGTGAACGACGAGTTCATGAAGGCGGTCGAGCAGGGCGGGAAGTTCGGCCTGCGCGCCCGGATGACGGGCGAGGTCATCGAGGAGGTCGACGCCAAGTCGCTCTTCCGCAAGATGGCCGAGGCCGCCTGGGCCTGCGCCGACCCCGGCATCCAGTACGACGACACGATCAACCACTGGCACACGTGCCCGGAGTCCGGCCGGATCAACGGCTCGAACCCGTGCAGCGAGTACATGCACCTGGACAACACGTCCTGCAACCTCGCCTCGCTGAACCTGATGAAGTTCCTCAAGGACGACGGCAAGGGCCACCAGTCCTTCGAGATCGAGCGCTTCGCCAAGGTCGTCGAGCTCGTCATCACCGCGATGGACATCTCCATCTGCTTCGCGGACTTCCCGACGCAGAAGATCGGTGAGAACACGCGCGCGTTCCGCCAGCTCGGCATCGGCTACGCCAACCTCGGCGCCCTGCTGATGGCGACCGGCCACGCCTACGACTCCGACGGCGGCCGCGCCCTCGCCGGTGCCATCACCTCCCTGATGACCGGCACCTCGTACAAGCGCTCCGCCGAGCTCGCCGCGGTCGTCGGCCCGTACGACGGCTACGCCCGCAACGCCCAGCCGCACCTGCGCGTCATGAAGCAGCACGCCGACGCCAACACCGCGGCCGTCCGCATGGACGACCTGGACACGCCGATCTGGGCCGCCGCCACGGAGGCCTGGCAGGACGTGCAGCGCCTCGGCGAGAAGAACGGCTTCCGCAACGCGCAGGCGTCCGTCATCGCCCCGACCGGCACCATCGGTCTCGCGATGTCCTGCGACACCACCGGTCTTGAGCCCGACCTCGCGCTGGTCAAGTTCAAGAAGCTGGTCGGCGGCGGCTCGATGCAGATCGTCAACGGCACCGTCCCGCAGGCCCTGCGCCGCCTGGGCTACCAGGAGGAGCAGATCGAGGCGATCGTCGCCCACATCGCCGAGCACGGCAACGTGATCGACGCCCCCGGCCTCAAGCACGAGCACTACGAGGTGTTCGACTGCGCCATGGGCGAGCGTTCCATCTCCGCGATGGGCCACGTCCGCATGATGGCCGCGATCCAGCCCTGGATCTCCGGCGCCCTCTCCAAGACCGTCAACCTGCCGGAGACGGCGACGGTCGAGGACGTCGAGGAGGTCTACTTCGAGGCCTGGAAGATGGGCGTCAAGGCGCTCGCCATCTACCGCGACAACTGCAAGGTCGGCCAGCCCCTCTCCGCGAAGACCAAGGAGAAGGAGAAGACCGAGATCACGGAGAAGGCCGAGGCCACCATCCGTGAGACGGTCGAGAAGGTCGTCGAGTACCGCCCGGTCCGCAAGCGCCTGCCCAAGGGCCGTCCCGGGATCACGACGTCCTTCACCGTCGGCGGCGCCGAGGGCTACATGACCGCCAACTCCTACCCGGACGACGGTCTCGGCGAGGTCTTCCTGAAGATGTCCAAGCAGGGCTCGACCCTCGCCGGCATGATGGACGCCTTCTCCATCGCGGTCTCCGTCGGCCTCCAGTACGGCGTGCCGCTGGAGACGTACGTCTCGAAGTTCACCAACATGCGCTTCGAGCCGGCCGGTATGACGGACGACCCGGACGTGCGGATGGCGCAGTCGATCGTCGACTACATCTTCCGCCGCCTGGCGCTGGACTTCCTGCCCTTCGAGACGCGCTCCGCGCTCGGCATCCACTCCGCCGAGGAGCGTCAGCGTCACCTGGAGACCGGCTCGTACGAGCAGGCCATCGACGACGACGAGGTCGACGTCGAGGGGCTGGCCCAGTCGGCGCCGCGCGCCCAGGAGCTGAAGGCCGTGGCCACGCCGAAGGCCGAGGTCGAGGCGGCCAAGCCCGCCCCGAAGCAGGCTCACACCAGCGCCGAGCTGGTGGAGATGCAGCTGGGCATCCAGGCCGACGCCCCGCTGTGCTTCTCCTGCGGCACGAAGATGCAGCGGGCCGGTTCCTGCTACATCTGCGAGGGCTGCGGCTCGACCAGCGGTTGCAGCTGACCCGCTGACGAGTGACGCGTGAGAGAGGGGCGCCGGCACGATGCCGGCGCCCCTCTCCCGTGTCCGTCCGCCGCCCGCCTCAGGCGCGGCGGTGCCCCATCGTCTGGGCGAAGGTCGCCGGGTCGTCCTCGAAGCCGTGCACGCCGGGACGGAAGTCCCACGTCGTCGAGCCCTCACGGACGAACTCCGCGACCGTCGCCGCCGTCGCGCCGAGGGCCCCGCCGAAGTCGTCCTCGGCCAGGACCGTGTAGCCCTCGCGGATGCGCAGGGCCGGCTTGACGACACTCACGAAGGTCCGCTGCGCCGGGTGCTGCTGGATGATCACGCCGACCACCACGCGCGCGTACCGGGCGTCGAGCCGGTCGAGCTCCACGGTCAGCACCTCGTCCCAGCCGAAGCCCTGGCCGTCCTTGCTGTCGCGGTTCAGATGGATCGTGCCGTCGGGGGAGCGGCTGTCGAAGTGGACCACGTACGCGGGATCGCCGTAGGGATCGCTCGCCGGGTAGGTGGCGGCCACTATGTCCAGGTCGGTGGGCGGCTGCCCGGCCGGACTCGGATCCCATTTGACCGAGATCTCGACCTTCCGGAAGCTCTTGCTGATGGCGTTCACCAGGTTTCCCCTTCCCCGTACCGCGAATGCGTCGACCCGAACTGCCCTGCGGACACGGCCGGTTGTCCATCCTGCCACGCGAAGCGGAGCCAGTGCCGCCAAGCACTCCCGCCGACCGTGACCGGCGCCACGTCCCCTGGCCTTACGATGGCGCGGTGCTGGTCAAGTGGATTCGCTGCACCGTGGTGGACCGCCGCGGTTTCGAGCGGGGGCAGCGGAAATGGGCGGGGCTTCCGGGGGAGCCGGGGTTCAGGGGGCAGGGCGGTGGGTGGAGCCGGGGGCGGCAGGGAGTGGCGCACGTCTTCTCGTTCTGGGAGAGCCGTTCCTTCTACGACTCCTTCATGGCCCGGTCCCACGACCGGCTGGCCGCGACCCAGTCGGGCACCTTCAAGGACGCGCAGGTCAAGCTCTTCGACTACCGCTTCGACGTGAAGACCGGCTTCGAGCCGCGCTTCACCGACGCGGACCTCGTCCGGGTGGCGCACTGCCGGGTCCACGAGGAACGGGCCGAGCACTTCATGCTCATGCAGGAGAAGGTCTGGAACCCCGCGATGGCGGGCTCGCCGGGCATGATCCGCGGGCTGTTCGGGGAGGCGCCGGGACCGGAGTTCCTCGTGCTGTCCATGTGGCGGTCGGCGGCCGAGCACGGAAAGTACCGCACCGAACGGGTGGAGCGGCTGGCCCTGCGGGCCCAGACGGAGGCCGACGTGGCCGCCCTCACCGGTGACATCGTGGAACTGGAACCCACCTGGACGGTCTGACGGCACCCCGCCCACGCGTTCCCACGCGACCGTGGGGCGGGAAATGTGTGACCTACGCCGTATGGAGCCCTCAGGAGTGCTCGATCAGCCGTCAGCCGATCTAGGGTTTTGGCATGGTACGACCACGGCGCATCGTCCTTGTCCGGCACGGCGAGTCAACCGGCAATGTTGATGACACCGTGTACCAGCGTGAACCCGACCACGCTCTCGCCCTGACCGAGCGGGGGTGGCAGCAGGCGGAGGAGACCGGCAAACGGCTCCGCGAGGTCTTCGGCCGCGAACGCGTCAGCGTGTACGTCTCCCCCTACCGGCGCACGCACGAGACGCTGCGTGCCTTCCACCTCGACCCCGGCCTCATACGCGTCCGCGAGGAGCCCCGCCTGCGGGAACAGGACTGGGGGAACTGGCAGGACTGCGACGACGTCCGCCTCCAGAAGGCGTACCGGGACGCCTACGGCCACTTCTTCTACCGCTTCGCGCAGGGCGAGTCCGGCGCCGACGTCTACGACCGGGTCGGCGGCTTCCTGGAGAGTCTCTTCCGCAGCTTCGAGGCCCCCGACCATCCGCCGAACGTGCTGCTCGTGACCCATGGGCTGGCCATGCGCCTCTTCTGCATGCGCTGGTTCCACTGGACGGTCGCGGAATTCGAATCCCTGTCCAATCCGGGGAACGCGGAGATGCGGATGCTCGTTCTCGGGGACGACGGCAAGTACACCTTGGACAGGCCGTTCGACCGCTGGCGTGACCCGGAGCCGTACGGGATCACCGGATAGAGTGGCAGGGCGATGACCGCTGATTTCTCCTCCGACGAGCGCCTGGAGCGCGCCCTCGCCAGCCTGCGCGGACTGGCGGTCGGGGACGCGCTGGGTTCGCAGTTCTTCGTCCCGGTGAACTACCCGCTCCTCAAGCGCCGTGAGCTGCCCCCGGGCCCCTGGCAGTGGACGGACGACACGGAGATGGCGGGTTCCGTGGTGGCCGTGCTGAGCGTCCACCACCGCATCGACCAGGACGCCCTCGCCCGCTCCTTCGCCGAGCACCACGACTTCGACCGGGGCTACGGCCCCGCCGTCAACCGGCTGCTGCGCCTGGTCAGGGAGGGCGGCGACTGGCGTGAGCTGTCGGCCGCCCTGTTCAACGGGCAGGGCTCGTGGGGGAACGGGGCGGCGATGCGGATCGCCCCCCTCGGCGCCTGGTACGCCGACGATCCCGAGCAGGCCACGCACCAGGCCGAGATCTCGGCCTACCCCACGCACCAGCACCGCGAGGCGGTCGTCGGGGCCATGGCGGTCGCCGCCGCGGCGGCCCTGGCGGCCGCTCCGGGCGGACCGCCCAGCCCCGGGAAGCTCCTGGACGACGTCGTCGCCCTCGTCCCGAAGAGCGCGGTCGCCGCGGGCCTGCGCCGCGCCCGGGACATGCTCGACTACGGCGACGCGGCCACCGTCGCGGCCGTCCTGGGCTGCGGCCGGCGGACCACCGCCCATGACACGGTGCCGTTCGCGCTCTGGTCGGCCGCGCGCGCCCTCGGTGACTACGAGGAGGCGTTCTGGACGACCGCCCAGGTCGGCGGCGACATGGACACGACCTGCGCCATCGTGGGCGGAGTGATCGGCTCCGGCAAGGCGGGGCCGGTACCGGCCGAGTGGCTGCGGCGGACCGAGGCGCTCCCGGAGTGGGTGCACGCCTCGGTGTAGTGAGCGGCTCGGTGTAGTGGGTGCGGCTCGGGGTAGTGAGCGCGGCTCGGTGTGGCGGGTACGGCTCTTTCAGCCGGGCGTACGGAAGACCGGCCCGGGGTCCTGGTGGACCGGAGCCGGCCGTCCGCTGTCCGGTGAGGAGCGTGTGCGTCACCCCGTCGCAGGGGCCCGTCGCCCGTCCGTCACCCCGCCAGGGGGCCCGCCGTCCCGGAGAGGGCGTCCAGGTCGCTCTTGCGGACCCGCACCACGATCGCGGCGACGATGAACGCCAGGACGGCCATGGCGGCGGCCGGGATGAACGCCGTGGAGATGCCGTGGGACAGGACCTCGTGGCTCCAGGGCGCCGGCAGCTGACCGGACTCGGCGAACGCGGCCTTCTGCTCCGGTGTGGCCTGGGCCATGAACGACGCGACCTGGTCGGTCGCCTCGTCGCGGCTGGCGGTGCCGAAGACGGTCGTCAGGATGGACAGGCCGAGCGCGCCGCCCACCTGCTGCATGGTGTTGAGCAGCGCGGAGGCCGCCCCCGCCTCGCGCGGGGCGACCCCGGACACGGCGGTCACGGTGAGGGTGACGAAGTTGAGGCCCATACCGAGTCCGAAGAGCAGCATCGGGCCGAGCACCCCGCTGACGTACGAGCTGCCCGAGTCGACCAGGGACTGCCAGCCCAGCCCGATGGCCGCGAGGGTGGTGCCGGCCATCAGGAACGGCTTGGGTCCGAGCACCGGCAGCAGCCGCTGCGAGACCCCGGCGCCCACGGCGATGACCGCGGTCACGGGCAAGAAGGCCAGTCCGGCGCGGATGGGGGAGTAGCCCAGCACGTTCTGCACGAACAGCACGATGTAGAAGAACATGCCGAACATCGCCGCCGCGAGACTGATCATGATCAGGTAGGCGCCCGAGCGGTTCCGGTCGGCGAACATGCGCAGCGGAGTGATCGGCTCCTTGGCGCGGCGCTCGACGTACAGGAAGGCGGCGAGGAGCACCACGGCCGCGCCGAACGCGCCGAGCGTGAGGGAGTCCCGCCAGCCGTCGGACGCGGCGCGGATGAAGCCGTAGACCAGCGCGACCATGCCGAGCGTGGAGGTGAGCGCGCCGGTGAGGTCGAAGCGGCCGGGGTGGCGTTCGGACTCGTTGATGTAGCGGGGCGCCATGGCGGCGATGAGGACGCCGATGGGCACGTTCACGAAGAGCACCCAGCGCCAGTCGAGCCAGTCGGTGAGCAGTCCGCCGGCCAGCAGTCCGATGGCGCCGCCGCCGGCGGAGACGGCGGCGAAGATGCCGAACGCCCGGTTGCGTTCGGGGCCTTCGGGGAACGTCGTGGTGATCAGCGCGAGCGATGTGGGTGAGGCGATGGCGCCGCCCATGCCCTGCAGGACGCGCGCGGCCAGCAACTGCCACGGCTCCTGGGCGAGTCCGCCGAGCAGCGAGGCGAAGGTGAACAGCAGGATGCCGGTGATGAAGACCCGGCGGCGCCCGAGGATGTCCCCGGCCCGGCCTCCGAGGAGCAGCAGGCCGCCGAAGGTGAGCGTGTAGGCGCTGACGACCCATGTCAGGTCGGTCGTGGAGAAGTTGAGCGCGTTCTGGATGTCGGGCAGGGCGATGTTGACGATGGTGGCGTCGAGGACCACCATCAGCTGGCATGCGGCGATGACCGCGAGGGCGATGCCCGGATGGGACGGGCGGGATACCGGGCCCGGTGGAGCGGGCGCGGGTGAATGGGCCTGTATCTGATCGTGCGTCACGAGAACGTCCCCCAAAGACGAAGTAGTGAACGTGTGCGTTCACTAGTCGGGACGATAGCGAGCCCCGCTTAGTGAACGCAAGCGTTCTTTAATGGGGCCGTCCAGACTCTCGGTCGCCGTGCTGGTCAGGGGTGTGCTCGTCGGCCGGATCCGTCCGGTTCGGCCTCGCCGGTTCCGGCCGTTCCGGTGCCTGGGGCATCGAAAGAGCGGCCTCCGCCTGACATGCTGGTGGAGGGCGTGGTCGCGCGGCGCGTCCCCCCTCGGTCGCCGCGTGACGCTCGCGCCTCCCCGTACCCGCTTCGCTCGTTCGTTGGAGACGCTCAGATGGTTACCTCGCGCTGGACGGCCGCCCCCGCTCGGCCGGCTTCCCCGCGCCGGCGTGGCGCGGTGCTCGAACGGGCGATCCTGGACGCCGCGTTGGAGCAGCTCAGCACCGTCGGCTGGAAGGGTCTGACGATGGAGGGCGTCGCCGCCTCCGCCCAGACCGGGAAGGCCGCCGTCTATCGGCGCTGGCCCTCCAAGGAGGACCTCGTCGCCGACGCGCTGCGGGCCGGCCTGCCGCCGCTGGAGTCCGCTCCCGACGTCGGATCCGTGCGCGGGGACCTGCTCGCGCTGTGCCGGCTGGCACGCGACGCGATGTTCTCACGCCCCGGTCACGCGCTGCGCGCGGTCATTCACGAATGTGAAGACATCCAGGCCGAGCGCTTCCACACCGTGATCTTCGAGGGGCTTGTCGAGCCGACGATCAGGCTGCTGCGCGAGGTCGTAGTCCGGGGGATCGAGCGGGGAGAGGTGCGCGAGGACGCGGCGAACGGGTACGTCTACGACGCCATCCCGGCAATGCTGATGTACCGGTCGAAGATGTGCGGCAGCGAATGGGGTGACCGTGATCTGGAGGAGATGATCGACCAGTTCATGGTCCCGCTGCTGCGCAGGACGGACTCCTGATCGGGCGCTCGTCCGGGCGGGGGCCGGCAGTGGTGAACCGGGTGTCGGAGCCGGTTCCGGGCGGCGTAGGCTAAGGGCGCCATGCCGTACGAACCGCCTACCCACACCGTCGAGCGCTCCCTCCGAGCCACGACCGGAGCGAAGATCATTGCCGGTGTCGACGAGGTCGGGCGCGGTGCCTGGGCCGGTCCTGTCACCGTCTGTGCCGCGATCACCGGTCTGCGCAGGCCCCCGGAGGGGCTCACGGACTCCAAGCTGCTCACCGTCAGACGCCGCACCGAACTCGCGGAGACGCTGCGGAGCTGGGTGACGTCCTACGCCCTCGGGCACGCGTCCCCGGAGGAGATCGACGAGCGGGGGATGACGGCCGCGCTGCGCCTCGCCGCCGTGCGCGCCCTGGAGGCGCTGCCGGTCCGGCCCGACGCGGTCATCCTCGACGGCAAGCACGACTACCTCGGCACCCCCTGGCGGGTCCGTACGGTGATCAAGGGTGACCAGTCGTGCGTGGCGGTGGCCGCGGCCTCCGTGATCGCCAAGGTCCAGCGCGACAAAATGATGGCCGAACTGGGTATCGACCATGCAGACTTCGGTTTCGCGGACAACGCCGGGTATCCGTCGCCCGTGCACAAGGCCGCGCTGGCGGAGCGGGGACCCACCCCGTACCACCGGCTGTCGTGGGCGTATCTTGATGCGCTGCCCCGGTGGCGGCACCTCAAGAAGGTCCGCACGTGGGTGGAAGAAAGCGTTCCGGCGATCGAGGGTCAGCTCGGCTTCGATTTCTGACCTTTCCGCTCGCACTTGTGTGCCACCCGCTGGCGCCAACCGGACCAGCGTTTGATAAAAATCAGCTCATGCCTCTCATTCCCGAGGAGCCTCAGATTCACGAGAGTGCCCAGGGTCCCCGCGCCACTCCGGCCAGCGGCCGCACCGCGCCGACCCCTCGCCCCGTCCCCGGCCCCCGCCCCGCGGCTCCGCCGCGTCCCGGCCGCCCCGGGCCCCTGCGGCCCACGCCGCCGGCACAACGCACCCCGCGTGACGTGGGCGCCGTCAAGCCCGGCCCGTCGGCTCCTGCCGCTGCCGCCGTCTCGGCTCCGGCCCCGGCCGCCCCGCAGATCCAGCTGATCCCGGCCTCGCCCGAGGGTGCGCTCGACGCCGCCGAGGAAGCCGTCGACCTGCTCCTCGACTCGGGGCGTGCCCCCGGGGAGGTGCTGGTGATCACGACCGGTGAACAGCATCCGTGGGCCGCCCACGAGCTGTCGTTCGGCGAGGCCGCCTACTGGGCGCAGCACGACGCGGGAGACGACGTCTTCTACGCCGACGCCTCCATGGCCGGCCGTGCGGCGTCGCGCCAGGTCGTCGTCGTCGCGCTGAACGGCGGGACCGACGAGGTGGCCGCAACGACGTTGCCGTTGGCCCTCGGCCGGGCCGGTGCCCTGCTGATCGTCTGCGGCGACCCGCAGCGCATCAACTCGGTGCTGGGCGCGGGCGTCTGAGACGTCACCGGCTCCGTCGGCGGCCCGCACCCGGGCCGGGCGCCGCGTGACACGCGCGCGCGTGCGACGCAGGTGTGCCCCCGGGCGGGCCGGCCTCCCCGCGTACGCCGGACTGTCCACGGGGCCGGATGCCGGGGCGGTCCTCGGTCCCCGCTGTGCGCGTGGGCGTTCGGATGCCGGGGTGTACTCGATCGGGCTCACGGCGCCCGGTGGTGGCGAGGACCACGCACCGGGGCCGTCGGCTGTCTCGGGATCCGCTCAGCGGGCCGCCGCGCGCCGCAGGACTTCCGACGCCGCGCCGCCGGTACGGGGCATGGGCAGCGGGGACTCGGACGTGGCGAACGGCTCCGGCGTCGAGTCGGTGTTCGGGCGGCGGCCGCCCCGGCCCTCCCCGAGGACCTGCCAGCCGTCACGGGTCAGCGTGATGTATGCCCCGCAGCGCAGGCCGTGCAGCGTGCAGGCGTCCCTCAGCCCCCACATCCAGGCGCCGTCCTCCTCCGTCCAACGCCCGTCGCCCTCGCGGCAGTACAGCAGGACCGCGGTGCGCACCGGGGTGCGGCGCCGCAGGTCGTGCGGGATGACGCGACGGAGCTGGGACAGCAGGGCGTTGCGCATCATCCAGCCGTCGGCGGGTGCCGAGCGGCGGACGAACGACGCGCTCGCCCGCAGCCGTTCGTCCGGATCGAGGACGGCCACGATCGCGGTCGACGGCTTGGGGCGATGCCGGGAGTGGAGCCCGCTGACGACCTCGCGGGGATTGCGCAGCAGCGGGATGCCCGCTGCGGTCCATTCGGCGGGTTCGAGCATGCGGGCCAGAGAGTTGGCGGATGCGGCGGGCAGGTCGGCTGACGTCGACGTGGATGCCGCGGAGGACGGAGCGAATCCGAAGGTCACGGTCCTCCCTTCGGCTACGCGCCCACACTGAGGGCGAGGTCGGATTCGGGGGAGCGCGCACCGCAGCAGAGCCCTACCGGACCACGGACGAGCCGTGCGGGGAGCGGACTTCAATTCTTCCTGGCGAACCTGGTTGCGGCAACGAGCAATTGGCGTCGCCGACCGATATCTGATGGCTCGAGAGTTATATCCCTACCCAGATATGCCCCGCGTGACGCATCCGCGGGCGCTCGGGAGACGGTCGGCGGGGACCCGGGACCGCGCCGGAAACCGCACGTGAGAGGGCTGTCACCTGCTGTGAGTGGCTGACCTGCCCGGTCATCGGGTTGCATGGAGACATGGACGACCAGGAGCTGCACACCGAAGCCGATGCCATCCTCGCCGAGCTCGTGGGCGATCCCGGGGCACGCCTGCGGGAGGACCAGTGGCAGGCGGTGGCGGCGCTGGTGCGCGAGCGCCGGCGGGCCCTGGTGGTCCAGCGGACCGGTTGGGGGAAGTCGGCGGTGTACTTCGTCGCGACGGCGCTGCTGCGCCGGCGGGGCGCGGGGCCGACGGTGATCGTCTCGCCGCTGCTCGCGCTGATGCGCAACCAGGTCGAGTCGGCGGCGCGGGCCGGTATCCGCGCGCGGACCATCAACTCGGCCAACCCCGAGGAGTGGGAGACCATCCACGGCGAGATCGAGCGCGGCGAGACCGATGTGCTCCTCGTCAGCCCCGAGCGCCTCAACTCCGTGGACTTCCGCGACCAGATGCTGCCCAAGCTGGCGGCCACGACCGGTCTGCTCGTGGTCGACGAGGCGCACTGCATCTCCGACTGGGGCCATGACTTCCGCCCCGACTACCGGCGGCTGCGGGCCATGCTCGCCGAGCTGTCACCCGGTGTGCCCGTGCTGGCCACGACGGCGACGGCCAACGCGCGCGTGACCGCAGACGTGGCGGAGCAGCTGGGCACCGGCGCGGGAGAGGCCCTGGTGCTGCGCGGACCGCTGGAGCGGGAGAGCCTGCGGCTGGGCGTGGTCCGGCTGCCGGACGCCGCGCACCGCCTCGCCTGGCTCGCGGAGCACTTCGACGAGCTGCCGGGCTCGGGCATCGTCTACACGCTCACGGTCGCCGCGGCCGAGGAGGCCACCGCGTTCCTGCGGCAGCGGGGATTTCCTGTCGCGTCCTACACGGGCCGCACCGAGAACGCCGACCGGCTGCAGGCCGAGAACGACCTCCTGGCGAACCGGGTCAAGGCTCTGATCGCGACCTCCGCCCTCGGCATGGGCTTCGACAAGCCCGACCTGGGCTTCGTGGTGCACCTCGGTTCGCCCTCCTCGCCCATCGCCTACTACCAGCAGGTCGGACGGGCCGGCCGTGGCGTCGAGCACGCCGACGTCCTGCTGCTGCCGGGGCAGGAGGACGAGGCGATCTGGCGCTACTTCGCGGACACCGCCTTCCCGCCCGAGGCGCAGGTCCGCCAGACCCTCGCCGCGCTCGCGGACGCGGGACGCCCGCTGTCCGTGCCGGCGCTGGAGGCGACGGTCGACCTGCGCCGCAGCAGGCTGGAGACGATGCTCAAGGTGCTGGACGTCGACGGCGCGGTGAAGCGGGTCAAGGGCGGCTGGACGGCGACCGGCGCCGCGTGGGTGTACGACGCCGAACGCTACGCGCGCGTGGCGCGTCAGAGGGCGGCGGAGCAGCAGGCGATGCGCGACTACGTCGGCACGTCCCGGTGCCGGATGGAGTTCCTGCGCGAGCAGCTGGACGACGAGGGGGCCGCCCCGTGCGGCCGCTGCGACAACTGCGCCGGTCCCTGGGCCGACGCCTCCGTCTCGCCGGATACGCTGAACGGCGCGGCCAAGGAACTGGACCGGCCCGGCGTGGAGATCGAACCGCGCCGGATGTGGCCGACCGGGATGCCCGCGCTGGGCGTCGAACTCAAGGGCCGCATCCCCGCCGGTGAGCAGTGCTCGACAGGACGTGCTCTGGGGCGGCTCTCGGACATCGGCTGGGGCAACCGGCTGCGCCCGCTGCTCGCCGAGAACGCGCCCGACGGCCCGGTCCCGGACGACGTGCTGAAGGCCGTCGTGGCCGTCCTCGCCGACTGGGCGCGCTCCCCGGGCGGCTGGGCCCCGGACGTCCCCGATGCCGTGGAGCGACCCGTGGGCGTCGTCGCCGTGCCGTCGCTGACCCGGCCCGAGCTGGTGGGCTCCCTCGCGCGCGGGGTCGCGTCGATCGGCCGGCTGCCGTTCCTGGGCGCGTTGACGTACGCCGGGGAGGACGGCGCGCACCTGGCCCGGCGCAGCAACTCCGCCCAGCGCCTCAAGGGGCTGTCCGAGGCGTTCATGGTCTCCGGGGACCTGGCCGACGCGCTGGCCGGTACGCCGGGTCCCGTGCTGCTGGTGGACGACTGCACCGACACCGGCTGGACGCTGGCGGTCGCCGCGCGGCTGCTGCGCAGGGCGGGCAGCGGGGAGGTGCTTCCGCTGGTGCTGGCGGCTACGGGGTGATGAGAGCCCCGGTGGGGGTGACGGACGCTGTTGTCGTGTCCCTGGTCGGACTTATCCACAGGCTCAACCGGAGTTTTGCGTTCCGCGAGATCGTCGGCGCATGACGAACCACAGCGGAACGACCGGAACCCCCGACAACGACGACACCGTGGGCGGCGAGCGGCAGCGCGCCCGGCGGGCCACCGACCTCGACCGCGTCCCTGCGGTGCGGGAGCGCCCTCTGCCCGAGCACCAGGTCACCCTGCGCACCCCCGAGGAGCTGGCCGACGCCCTGCCGTATCTGCTGGGGTACCGCCCGGAGGACAGCATCGTGCTGGTCGCGCTGCACGACGCGGACGGCCGGGGCCGGTTCGGCGGCCGTGCCCGCCTCGGCATCCCCGCGAGCGCCGACGACTGGGACTCCGCCGCGGGGCAGCTGGCCCAGGGCCTCGTGACCGGCAGCGAGCGCAGGGGCGCCAAGCCGGAGCAGATGGTCGCCTTCCTCTGCCAGGAACCGGCGCCGGGCGGGACGGGACGGCAGGTCATGGAGCGGCTTCGCCCCCTGGCCCAGAAGACGCGCCTCGCCTGCGGCGGCCTGGACGTCCCCGTCGTCGAGGCGCTGTGCATCTCCGACGGCCGCTTCTGGTCCTACTGCTGCGACCGTGAGGAGTGCTGCCCGCCCGAGGGCCGGCCCATGGGCCTCCCGGGCACCTCCGTCCTGGCGGCGGCCGCCGCCTACGCCGGGGTCCAGGTCCGCGGCTCCCTCCGTCAGCTGAGGGCGCGCCTCCAGCCCCTGGAGACCGGGGCGGCGCTGGAGCAGGAGGTCGCCCTCGACACCGTGGCCCTGGAGCTGGTCCCCAGGGTCCTCGACCAGGCCAGGCGGGCCGGCGTCGCGACCGAGACCCTGGAGCTGGCCGGGCGGATGCTGCGCCGGTTCGCCGAGGGCCCGGTCCTGCCCGAAGCGCTCGTCGCGGACCTCCGCGACGACGAACTGCTCACACACGAGGAGGCGGCGCGGCTCATTCTGGGCCTCCAGGACCGGGCGACCCGGGACCGCGTGGCCGAGTGGATGGAGGGCGGCGAAGCCGCTCCCGCGCTCCGGCTGTGGAGGGCGCTCGCGCGGCGCTGCGTGCGGCCGTACCACGAGCACGCGGCCGCGCCTCTGACGCTGGCCGGCTGGGTCGCGTGGTCGAGCGGCGACGACCTGGAGGCCCGGGAAGCCTTCGCCATGGCCCTCGCGGCCGACCCCGACTACCTCTTCGCCCGCCTCCTGCACCAGGCCTGCAACGAAGGGCTGGACCCGGAGTCCATCCGCCGCTGCCTCCGGGCGGAACGCACCGGGCGGAGCCGGAGGAGCGCGGAGGCGGCGGAGCCGTCGGGGGCGGCATCGGCCGAGGCGGCATCGGCGGAGGTGCCGGGGGAGCCGTCAGGGAAGGCGCCGGCGGAGCCGTCGGGGGAGATGCCGGACGAGCCGGAGGCACCGGACGAGGAGGAGGCACCGGACGATTCGGAGACACCGGACGATTCGGAGGCGCGCCGCCTCGCGCGCTCCCGCCACCCCTCGGCCGCCCGCCGGGACGGCTCCCGCGCGACGAAGAGTCCCGGACGGGAGCGACGGGCCGGGGTCCCCCGCCCGCGTACGGCCGCCGGCACGCACCCCGGGTCCACTCGCCCGGGAACCACTTCGCCCGACGCCTCGAACGGGACGGCAGACCGGGCCCGGAAGAAGAAGCCGGTACGGGGGGAGCGCGGCCCGTCCGGACGGAGGGTGTGACGGGGGCGGGGGTACGGGCGCGTGAGGAGGCGTGTGCGAAACCCGGTGTGACACCGGTCCGCGGCCGGATTGCGATCACCTCGCCCATAGAAGGGAGTGTTTATCGTCAGGCAGACGACTATGATCGCCGCATGCCCTACGACCCGTCAGCCTTTCCGCCCTTCGCCGTCACCGTGGACCTGGTCGTGCTGACCGTGCGCCGTCACGCCTTGTGCGCACTGGCGGTCCGCAGGGGGGAGCCCCCGTTCCAGGGGCGCTGGGCGCTTCCCGGCGGGTTCGTGCGGGCCGACGAGGACTTGGCCCAGGCAGCGGCACGCGAGTTGGCCGAGGAGACCGGTCTCCAGGCCCACGATCCGGGCGCCCCGGCCCAGGACTACGGGGCCCACCTGGAACAGCTCGCGACCTACGGCGACCCCGATCGGGACCCCCGGATGCGGGTCGTCAGCGTGGCCCACCTGGCGCTCGCCCCCGACCTGCCCGCCCCCACGGCGGGCGGCGACGCGAGCAACGCGCGATGGGCCCCCGTCGACGAACTGCTGCAGCAGGGCGGCTACGGCCGGGACGGCGAGCCCGTCGCGCCGCTCGCCTTCGACCACGCGCGGATCCTCTCCGACGGAGTGGAACGAGCCCGGTCCAAGATCGAGTACTCGTCGCTGGCCACGGCGTTCTGCCCCGCCGAATTCACCGTGGGCGAGCTGCGCCGTGTGTACGAGGCGGTGTGGGGAGTGGCGCTCGACCCGCGCAACTTCCATCGCAAGGTGACGGGAACACCCGGGTTCCTGGTCCCGACCGGCGGCACCACCACGCGCCAAGGCGGGCGCCCCGCGCAGCTGTTCCGCGCCGGCGGGGCGACGCTGCTCAATCCCCCGATGCTGCGCCCCGAGGTCTGACGCGGGCGTCCGCACGGCGGGCACCACGGCGTTCCGGCGCGGACGTACTGGAGGGCGGGGAGCCGGGTCCGGCCCGGTCGTGTGGAAGGGGTCCCGGCAGCGGGCCTTGCCCTACCCGAAAAAACGGACATAGCGCGCTATCTTGCTGCGGGTGATCCAGGCCATCGGATTGACCAGCGACCCTCGCAAGGACCTTCCCCCCGCCGTCGACGACGTCTCGTTCGAGGCGAGTGCGGGACGTGTCACCGCGTTGCTCGGAGGCCCGGGCTCGGGCAAGACCACGGTCCTCAGACTCATGCTCGAACTCCAACGGGGCCGTGGCGTCACGTACTTCAGGGGCCGCCCCCTGCACCGCATCGCCCACCCCTCGCGCGAGGTGGGCGTGGTCCTCGGGGACGTGCCGGGACATCCGTCCCGCACGGTCCGCGGTCATCTGCGGATGCTCTGCGCGGCGGCAGGCGTCCCCGCCCGGCGCGCCGACGAGGTGCTGGAGGTGGTCGGCCTCGTCAGCCTCCGCGACGAACGGCTCTCCACACTCTCGCGCGGCATGGACCGCCGTCTGGGGCTGGCCTGCGCCCTGCTGACCGATCCGCACACCCTCGTGCTCGACAACCCCGCGGGCGGTCTCTCGACGCGTGAGAAGCGCTGGCTGCACGGCATGCTGCGCGCGCACGTAGCCCAGGGCGGCACCGTCCTGCTCACCACCGCGGACCCCAAGGAGGCCGCCCGCACCGCCGACCGGGTCGTCACCCTGGAGCGGGGCCGCGTCGTCGCCGACCAGGAGGCCGCCGACTTCGCCCGCACCCGGCTGCGCCCCCGGGTCGCCGTCCGCACCCCCCACGCCCCCCGCCTCGCCACCCTGCTCACCAAGGAGGCCCGCACCTCGCACCGCTCGGTCGAGGTCGTGCGCGAGAGCGGCAACCGGCTGTCCGTGTACGGCAGTACGTGCGCCGACGTGGGGGAGACGGCGTTCCGGCACGGCATCCCGGTGCACCAACTCGCCGACGAGATCGGTGACATGGGACCGGCCGCCGTGGCCGACCGATCGGCGGCCGACCGGTCCGCGGGCGAGGCGGCGCGGGCCGATGTGGCACCGCAGCGCAAGGCGGCCGCCACACGCTCCGCCGGATCCCGCGGCCAGACGGCGACCCGTGCCCGCGGCGGCGGCCCGACCGGCGCCGAGTCCTCCTCCGCCGGGGCGCCGGCGACCGCGTCCCAACCGGCGCGCAAGCGCCGTGAGCGGGCCGCAGCGGCACAGGAGGCCGCCGCCCGCACCCCGCAGGCGCGATCGGGCAACGAACAGAGGACCGAACCCGAGGCCGAGGTGGCCGAGCGCGGCGCCCCCAGGCAGCGAGCCGCCGAGGCGCGCTCCGCCGGTCCTGGCCCCGACGCGCTTCCCGAGCTCCCGCCCCCCATCTCCGTCCGCCCCGCCCCGAGCCCCCTCCGCCCCCTGCGCTACGAGCTGCGGCGCGCCGCCGGGGTCGGCACCGGGTTCGTCACCTGCGGGGTCGTGCTCCTGGTCTCCGCCGTCACCGCCGTCGTACTTGCGCGGATCGGTCACACCCCCCGGCCCCGGCTGATGGCCGGGTGGCCCCAGCAGCTGCCGCTTCCGCCCGCGGCGCTCGGGGCCGGGCTGCTCGGCGCGCTCGCCTTCGGCGACGAGTTCCGCCATCCCGCGCTCGCCACCGACCGCGGCACCGTCCCGCGCCGGCTGGGGCTGCTGGCCGCGAAGCTCTTCGTCACCACCGCCACCGCCCTGCTGCTCGCGGTGCTCACCCTGGGCTGCGACATCGAGATGCTCTATCTCGTCTACGGCCGGGAGCTCGCGGAGGTGCCCTCGGACTGGCTTTCGCTGAGCGCCAGTTGGTTCGGGCTCGTCGTGGGGTGCGCGTGGGCCGGGGTCCTCGCGGCCGGGCTGTTCCGGTCCACCACGGCGGGGCTCGCGGCGGTGGTCGCCGTGCCGGTGGCCGTCGTACCCGTCGTACAGAAGGTCGTGGAGGGACCGTCCGTGCGGACCGCGGCCGGGTTTCCGCTGCGGATGCGGGAGCTGCTGCTCAACCAGTGGCCGTTCGGCGGGGAGCGGTACGTGGAGGCCGCGGCGCGCCTGGTCGCCCAACCCGTGGGTGGTGCGCTGACGTTGTCCCTCGCCGCTCTGCTCGGCGCTTTTCTCTTCACGACCCTACGCGGCAAGGTCCGATGACGACTCTTCCCGCCCTTTTCTGAAGGGCGTTGAGCGCAACTCCCCAGGGATAGCTCATTTCTTTCCGATAAGGCGTCAATTGCGACGGGGTGAGCGATCACCCTTTCGTGTGCTTTTCACCAAAGACCTCAAGGGAGTTGGAAACGACGCCGAAAAAGGATGCGTGAGTACCCTTGCGCACACCATGATGACCGCCGCCCGCGCCGCCGACTCCGGACTCGTCGGCCCGGGCGAACTCGACCGCTACCCGTACGCCGAGGCATCCGTCGCCGACCGCGTCGGAGCCTCCCCCTGGGAGAGCGCGGATCCCGAACTCGGCCGCGTCGGCCGCCGTGCGGCGGGCAGCCGCGGACGCGGGCTGCACGGCCAACTCGTTCAACAGCTCGGACAGATGATCGTCTCCGGAGACCTGGGCGCCGACCGTCCGCTCGTGCCCGAGGAGATCGGCCAGCGCTTCGAGGTCTCCCGGACCGTCGTGCGGGAGTCGCTCCGCGTCCTGGAGGCGAAGGGCCTGGTCAGCGCCCGTCCGAACGTCGGCACGCGGGTGCGCCCCGTCAGTGACTGGAACCTCCTCGACCCGGACATCATCGAGTGGCGGGCCTTCGGGCCGCAGCGCGACGACCAGCGCCGGGAGCTGAGCGAGCTGCGCTGGACGATCGAGCCGCTCGCCGCCCGTCTTGCCGCCGGGCACGGGCGCGACGACGTCCAGCAGCGCCTCGCCGACATGGTCGAGATCATGGGGCACGCGATGGGCCAGGGCGACGTCCTGACCTTCTCCCGCGCCGACTCCGAGTTCCACTCGCTGCTCATCCAGATGGCGGGCAACCGCATGCTCGAGCACCTCTCCGGCATCGTCTCGGCCGCTCTCCAGGTCTCCGGCGGCCCGGTGACCGGCTGTGACCGGCCGAACGAGGCGTCGCTCGCCCAGCACGGCAGGATCGCCGACGCCCTCGCGGCCGGCGACGGCGCGGCCGCCGAGGCGGCCATGCGCCAGCTGCTCACCGTCCACCCCGAGGTGGAGCGCGTGGTGCCCGCACCCCGCGAGCACTGACTCCACCCCCCGGGTGCCGCGCCCGGGCGATGCCTCCCCCTCCTGGGCATCCCCCGTCCGCGCACCCTTCCCCGTCGGACCCGCAGGATCCACGACGGATCCTGCGGGTCCGACGGCGCGAAAGGGGGACTCGACAGTCATGACGTGTCGGATCGGGCCCCAGGCTGACCTCTTATGTCGCTCTATGTCTGTTTTTGGTCGGTTACGGGATGTGACTCGGGCCACGCAGAATGGGCGTAACGCTCGGGGAAACAGCGCGATGACCTAAGAGGTGACAGCCGAGGAAGGGAATACGGACGCCGTTCGAGGCGCTGTGTATCTTCCCGGCCCCCGCCCGCACCGTCGGTCCAATCCCCAGGCCGGTGGTCGGCTCCTGTCCGCACCGGACGGGGCCGGAAGCCGCTTTCCAACGTTCCGAGAGGTTGTTCGTGTCGGCCAGCACATCCCGTACGCTCCCGCCGGAGATCGCCGAGTCCGTCTCTGTCATGGCTCTCATCGAGCGGGGAAAGGCTGAGGGGCAGATCGCCGGCGACGATGTGCGTCGGGCCTTCGAAGCTGACCAGATTCCGGCCACTCAGTGGAAGAACGTACTGCGCAGCCTCAACCAGATCCTCGAGGAAGAGGGTGTGACGCTGATGGTCAGTGCCGCGGAGCCCAAGCGCACCCGAAAGAGCGTCGCAGCGAAGAGTCCGGCCAAGCGCACCGCCACCAAGACGGTCGCGGCGAAGACGGTGACCGCCAAGAAGGCCACCGCCACCGCCACGCCCGCGGCGCCCTCCGCGGAACCCGCCGTCGAGGAGGAGGCCCCGGCGAAGAAGGCGGCCGCAAAGAAGACGACGGCCAAGAAGGCCGCGGCGAAGAAGACGACCGCCGCCACCAAGAAGACGGCGGCCAAGAAGACCTCCGGCAAGAAGGACGACGCCGAGCTCGCCGAGGACGAGGTCATCGAGGAGGCGAAGCCCGGCGAGGAGCCCGAGGGCACCGAGAACGCCGGTTTCGTGCTCTCCGACGAGGACGAGGACGACGCGCCCGCGCAGCAGGTCGCCGCGGCCGGCGCCACCGCCGACCCCGTCAAGGACTACCTGAAGCAGATCGGCAAGGTCCCCCTGCTCAACGCCGAGCAGGAGGTCGAACTCGCCAAGCGCATCGAGGCGGGCCTGTTCGCCGAGGACAAGCTGGCCAACGCCGACAAGCTGGCCCCCAAGCTCAAGCGCGAGCTGGAGATCATCGCCGAGGACGGCCGCCGCGCCAAGAACCACCTTCTGGAGGCCAACCTCCGTCTGGTGGTCTCCCTGGCCAAGCGCTACACCGGCCGCGGCATGCTCTTCCTGGACCTGATCCAGGAAGGCAACCTCGGTCTGATCCGCGCGGTCGAGAAGTTCGACTACACCAAGGGCTACAAGTTCTCCACCTACGCCACCTGGTGGATCCGTCAGGCGATCACCCGCGCCATGGCCGACCAGGCCCGCACCATCCGTATCCCGGTGCACATGGTCGAGGTCATCAACAAGCTCGCGCGCGTGCAGCGCCAGATGCTCCAGGACCTGGGCCGCGAGCCCACCCCGGAGGAGCTGGCCAAGGAGCTCGACATGACCCCGGAGAAGGTCATCGAGGTCCAGAAGTACGGCCGCGAGCCCATCTCGCTGCACACCCCGCTGGGCGAGGACGGCGACAGCGAGTTCGGTGACCTCATCGAGGACTCCGAGGCCGTCGTCCCGGCCGACGCGGTCAGCTTCACGCTCCTGCAGGAGCAGCTGCACTCCGTGCTCGACACCCTGTCCGAGCGTGAGGCCGGCGTCGTCTCCATGCGCTTCGGTCTCACCGACGGGCAGCCGAAGACCCTCGACGAGATCGGCAAGGTCTACGGCGTGACGCGTGAGCGCATCCGCCAGATCGAGTCGAAGACGATGTCGAAGCTGCGGCACCCGTCGCGCTCGCAGGTCCTGCGCGACTACCTCGACTAGTCGACAGCACTGATCAAGGCCCTGGCCTGCGCTTCTCGCGTAGGTCGGGGCCTTTGTCGTCGGGCACAGCGCTCCCGGTCAAGGTATCGACACACGGAACGTAAGGTCTGGCGGCATGAACATCACGGACATAGCGGCATATCTCGATTCATGGTTGCTGCACCTGTCTGCCGAACGGAAGAGCGCCCAGACGCTCAAGACGTACGGCGACGGGGTGCGCGCATTCATCCGGTGGGCTGAGGGCGAGGAGCGGGTCCCGTCGCTCGACCGGCCGACTGTGAACGCGTTCGTGGCGGCGCTGCTTGACGCCGGTGCGTCAGCGTCCACAGCCCGTAGCCGACAACTCGCGGTACGTCGCTTCTCGGTGTGGCTAGCCGAGGAGGGTGAGATCGCGGCCGACGCCCTGTCGACGCTCAAGCCGCCGAAGCTGGATCACAAGGTCATCCCCGAGCTGGACGACGCCCAGCTTCGGGCTCTGGTCAAGGTCTGCTCGGGCAACGACTTCCGGGCACGTCGTGATGAAGCGATCATCCGCCTCATGGCGGAAACGGGTCTGCGGGCGGGTGAGGTCGTCGGCATGACGACCGCCGACGTGGACCTGAAGGCCGGTGTGGCGATCGTCCAGCGGGGCAAGGGTGGCAGGGGTCGGCCGGTGCCGTTCGGGCCGCAGACGGGCCGTGCGATCGACCGATACCTCCGGGCTCGCCGAGGCCATCGCATGGCCGAGCTGGACGCCCTGTGGCTCGGAGACCGCCAGCGAGGATTCAGCTACCAGGCGCTCTACAGCGCGCTCAGGGGCCGCGCGGAGGCGGCCGGTATCGAAGGGTTCCACCCGCACGTTCTGCGGCACACGGCGGCCGGTAGGTGGCTCGCTGCGGGCGGTTCCGAGGGTGGCCTGATGGCCGTGGCGGGGTGGAGCCGCCGGGACATGATCGACCGGTACACCAGGGCGACCAGCCAGCGCAGAGCCGCCGACGAAGCGAGAAGGCTGTCCCTCGGCGACTGGTGAGGCTGTCGGTGGCCCCCTCGTACGGTGTGCTCCTCCCCAAGAGAGAGGGCCGCCCGTGACTCCAGAGCAACGCCGTACGAAAGCCCGCGCCGCCGCCTACGCCAGATGGGCGAGAGAAGACGACCCGTCAGCGGCAACCTCGGCGGCCCGGGAAGCCTTCCTGAAGCGCTTCGAGGATCAGGTGGACCCGACGGGCCGGCTGGCCCCGCAAGAGAGGGCTAGGCGGGCACGAGCGGCCCGCAAGGCGTACTTCCAAGCCCTCGCGCTCAAGTCGTCCATGGCGCGGCGCGCGGCGTAACGCAGACTCCCCAAGAGGCCGTCCGGTGCGCCCGGGCGGTCTCTTTCGTGCCCCCAGCATCTCCATCGGCACCGACTTCCGAGAACACGAGAGGCTTCGTCCTCAAGATCGAGCAGTTTGACGTTGATCTGCGAGCCTTCGCAGGCGAGGGGCGGTGGCCTACGGGCTGTCGCCCCTTCTTCGCGTCCCGTACGGGCTGTTTCTGGGTTTCAGGTGTCGGGGTCGGAAGGGACGGTTGGGCCAGCCAACCGGAACCACCGGCGAGCGACACCGAAAGGCCAGAGCCATGGAGAAAATGATCTCCCCGAAGGAACTCGCCACCTTCCTGGGCGTCCCCGTCCAGACCGTCTACGAGTGGAACCACAGCGGGGCCGGGCCGCGCTACTCCCGCTTCGGCAAGCACGTCCGATACGCCCGCGCCGACGTTGAGGCGTGGCTGAACGCCCACACCGTCGATCGCAGTGACCGCCGTCGTGCCCAAGCCGCCTGAGTCGCTGGTCGACAACGAACCCGACGACACAGAAAGCGAGGCGGCATGAAATCCGTGATCGTCCCAACTGACGTAGCCGTGGCCTTCCTTGTCCGTGAAGGGGCGAGCAAGGAACAGGCCCGACGCTGGATCTACAACCGGAGCAAGTCCGGCCTGCTCACCAATCACGGCAAACGGGGAAATGGGCAAGCCCGCTGGGACCTGGCCGAAATCGACGCCCTGATCAGGAAATGAAACGACCCCCGGGAAGGGAAACCGGGGGCCGCAACGCCAACCGTTCGGACCCGCGAAGCGGTCGGCTACTCAACCAGAAAGAGGTAGCGACAATGCTACAGGAAACCCCCGACAGCGAAACCCCGCCGTGCGGGTCCGGCGCGCGCGTTCGATTCGATCAGCCGTTGCCCTGCGGCCCTGACGAACTGATATCGGATGACGACCTGGAACGTCTCATTGAGGCGGACCGGCGACGGAATGAGATCCGCCAGTACGCAGAATATGAACTGTTCAAGCGTGAAGCCAAGCGCATGGCCGACGCGCTGGAGCATGAAAGCGATATAGCGGCCCTGGATGCCCGCTCACGCAGCCTGACGGAATTTCTCGCGGAGAAGCCTGCCGGGGGGCCGCGTTACGACATCGCCGAACTTCTGCCTATCGAAGGCAATTTCACGCTGCTCGCAGCCAAGAAGACGGGTAAGACGACAACGACCGTCGAACTGGTCCGGGCTGTTGCCGACGGTGAACCCTTCCTCGGGCGCTTCGAAATCACGGACGGACCGGGCAATGTTGCCGTCTGGGACTACGAAATGAGCGAAGACCAGCTCAGGGAGTGGATACGTGACGCAGGCGTACGGAACACCGGAAATGTGCACGTGCTGAGCCTGCGCGGCCTGTATGCATCGCTCCGCACCCCCGCTACCCGAGAATGGGCGGTCAAGTGGCTCCGCGATCGTCAGATACGCGTATGGGTCCTCGATCCCGCCCACCGCGCAATGACCGGATTCACGACACAAGGCGACCCCAATGACGCCGTCCTCGAATTCACCGAGACGCTGGAGCGTATCAAGCGTGAAGCGGGGGTGCGGAATCTCGGATTGCCCATCCACACCGGAATCAGGGGCGACCACGCCCGTGGAGCCTCCCGGTGGGGCGACTGGCCCGATGCAATCTGGACGCTCAAGAAGGACGAGTCCGGGCGGCGGACGCTGCAAGCAGAAGGCCGAGACGTGAATTTCCAGCCGGCCGACCTGAAAATGGACCCGAATACGCGAAGGCTGTCAGTTCCGGCGTTCGCCAACGCGTCCAGTGCCTATCAGGGTCCGAGCGACGTAGACAAGCTCTGCATGTGGCTTGCGAGCAATCCCGGAAAGCATCCATCGAAACGCAGCGTGGCGCTCGCCCTAGGCGTAAGCCAAGAAAAGGCTGCATCAATCATGGAACTGGCCGAGGACGCCGAACGGATCGTCATCCAGCCCGGCCCCCGGCGGTCACATCGCGCATGGCTCCCAGAGCACTGGGAAGCGGAGCAGAAGGCCCGGCAGGAAGACGCCCAGGGGCGTCAGATGGAGCTATAAGGAGGGCGACTGCTCGGCCGACTGCTTCCGGAGTGCTTCCGAAGCAGTCACCGAGCACTCGAAACGCCCAGGTCACACCGCTTCCGAAGCAGTCGAAAGCACTCACTGCTCTTATCTCTATAGGGGAAGCACTCAGCCAGAAGCACTCGATTCGGCCGTAAGGGGTGAGCCTCTGGACGCCCCCAGCAAGGCCGCTCACCCACCCTCCAGGCATAACGGAGTCAGGTCGGCACTGCGAAGCCGTCAGAACGCCGCACAGCCCCCTCCTGGGCGTCCCGAGCTGGACGCCCCACCCGAAAGGAAGACGCCATGACCACGATCCCCGACTTCCCTCCCGTCCCCGGCCCCGGCGAACTCGTTCTCGCCGCGTTCAACCGCTACCCGCTCGCCGAAGACGACTGGTCGCGTTTCAGGAGAGGCGTAGACGCGTACACCAAGAATTGGCGTCAGGTACTGAAAGCCCGCGAAGAGGCTGGGGGTGACGTCTATATCTCCCCGGTATGGGAAAAGCCACTGTCTGAGCAATTCGCACACGAAGCGCGCCGGCTGCGGGAAATAGGGTCGCCTGAGTGGAGGCTCTGGGAGGCGCAGGCGCGCGAATTCGAGCTGAATGAAATGTGACCCGTATCACCATCCCCTTTTCTCGCTCTATTCGCCAATTCCGGGATACCGTGATAGGCGAGGCACGGGAACTCCTCATGGTGACGTACGCCCCCTCTCCCCCTCCGGGTTTCCTCTCGTTTCCCCGGCAACGGAGACCGACCAGGGGGCGTACGTTCTCCCGTCGGCTGGACGGCCGACATCGCACAGTTCCCCCACTCAACTCCCTCTGTAGCTGGGCGGCTACGCCGCAGCCGACGACTGGGCGGTCCTCGGATTGCGAATCAACATCACGCACTCCAGAAAAGGACCACTGTCATGGAATTCCCCGCACTTCAGGCCGTACAGCAGGAACTCTCGCAGCTCCTCGCCGAAGCGAGCGACGGAAACGGCGGCCACGACCTGGCCAAGATCCGCAGCATCAGCGGCACCAATGCCGAGAAGCTGAAGCACATCAAGGCCCTCAGCTCCAAGATCGCCGAACTCAAGGCGATGGGTGAGGCGTCCGGCCGTCTGTCCGGCGACGGCGCACAGGCGTTCAAGACCGGCGTCACCGGCTCTCACAAGGCCGCGACCGCCAGCACCGCTCAGGGAGCCCGCCAGTGGGCGCAGGACGCCGCCCAGGCCCTCACCAAGGCCGCCGAGAAGCACGGCGTCAAGGCGCTCACGTCCGGCAGCGTGGACGCCCCCACGATGGTCCGTACGGGCCTGTTCGCCATGCCGTCCAACCCGGCCCGGCTCCTCGACCTCATCGTGGACGTTCAGTCCGTCCCCGGCAACGAGTTCGAGTACCTCCAGCAGACCGTGCGCACGGACAACGCCGCCGCCGTCGTGGACGCCGCCACCAAGCCCACGTCGATCTACACCGTGAAGTCCGTTCAGGACCGCGTGAGGGTGTACGCGCACCTGTCGGAACCGGTCCCGCTGCGACTGTTCGCCGACCACAAGGACCTCCGGCCGTTCCTCGAAAGCGAGATGACGCGCGGCGTCCTGGACGCCCTCGAAGCGGACATCGTCAGCGGCGCCGTGGCCAGTGAGAACGTCGTCGGCATCCTCAACACCACGGGGATCGGAGCGACCGCGTACACCACCAGCGTGCCGGTCACCCTCCGGAAGGCCCTCACGGCCATGCAGACGGCCCACGAGGCCCCGACGGCGTGGGCGCTCAACCCGGCCGACGCGGAAGCCCTGGATCTGCTCCTGACGGCCGACGGCGAGTACGTCGGTTCCAGCGCCGACGGGCAGTTCGCCTACAGCAACATCTTCGGCCAGATCCCCCGCGTGATCACCACCTCGGTTCCCGCCGGAACGGCGATCCTCGCCGACTGGACGCAGTGCCGCCTCTACGTCCGCGAGGGGACGAGGATCGACGTGGACTCGTCCGGGGTCCTGTTCGACACGAACCGGGCCAAGTTCAGGGCTGAGGGCCGCTTCGGCTTCGCGGTGAACCGCCCCTCGGCGTTCCGGACGGTGGACCTGACGGCGTAACGCCCACGACCCGGCCAACTCTCCTCAATCGGGGGGAGTTGGCCCCAGCCGGCCCGCAGGATGGAATGGCGAACTGCCATGAAAACTGTGGGTGTTACCCAAGCCGACCTCCAACTGGGCTACGCGTGCATGGACCGGGACCACTTCGCGGCCCTGTATCCGGGCTCAACCCCACACAGGGCGCTGGAAGCCGAGGTGGAGCTGAGGAAGCGTCTGCTGCCTCGCCTGCCTACCCGTGCAGAGCTGGACGCCTGCCGACGTGCAGCACGTACAGCCTGAGAGACGCCCCACCACCCATGCCCGCGTGGGAGGTGGGGCCCCCGGCCCCGACCCCGGTGAGGTGGGTGCCGCGCCCCTGGTGCCGTGCCCCTCGCCGCTGTGCCTGCGCCTTGCCCGCACACTCACTGCAACCACACAGCCAAGCACACGAAAGCTCGAAGGCAAGCAAGCACCAAGGGAAAAGGCAAGGAACTGCGGAAATCGTGAGGTTTGCGGAAAAGGTAGCTTCGCAAGCATGAACACAATCTTCAACAGCGAAATTGCGACCGAAACTCATCGCCCCAGCAATCCCTCGGCTGGCAGACCCTCTAGGTACCTGCACCCAAGGAATCCCCTTGGAGTCCCATTCATCTCGGACTCGCCTCGCCTCCAAGCACCCCATTACCGCACCGGCAGCACTGCAACTGCCGGGAATCACCACCCCTGTAACCCTGTGCCGGTCGGGACGGAAAGGTTCATGCCCCCGATATCACCAACGACAGGGAATGCATGATTATGCAGCCGGTTATGCATAGGAGGGGGGTACCTCATCCGCATATTATGCAGGCCCGGACGACCCCCGCCCCTGTGAATCGTTTCCCTCCCTATTCGTCAGCCTGACGAAAACGAAGGAAAATTGCAGTTCAGAGGCGTGATCAACTTGAGTCGGCGAGGCCGAGGGCCCGACCACTCCTCGGCGGCCCCGACGGGCTGCATATTCGCCGCATATTCATGCGGTGATGCATATTCGCTGCATACTGGAGGTGTCATTATGCGATGCGCGGAGTGTCGGAAGCCCTTCGCTGGGCGAAAGGGTCAGAAATTCTGCCGTGAGCCGGAATGCGTGCGGGCGAGGCGTGCCAGGATCTACCGCGAGTGGTACGCCGATGCTCGCGCCAACGGAATGCCTCCCCGGAAAACGGGCGTCGTTCCGTGCGCGGGTTGCGGAAAGCCCTGCCTGGGCGGAAAGGGTAGCCTCCCCGAAGGGCAGCGTCGTTGCCGTGAATGCCGATCGAAAGCTACTCAAGCGCCGAATTAAGGGCTCGCATGATGCATTCCCGCGCCGCCGATCCGTGAACGGCAGAGCGGGACAATTCTGCGAACGCCCGTAGGTACGTGTGCACTTCGCCCGGTGCCGTGATGTTGACCTCTGCCGTCAGGGTTTCCACGGCCACCTGGGCGTCATCGAACGCGTAGAAGGCTTCGAGCGGCCAGACGGTACGCCGGGCCGCGAACGGGATGATCCCTAGGGACACGTTCGGCCGGGACATGATCTCTTGCAGGTACCGAAGCTGTGCGGCCAGCTCGGGGCCGTCGCAGACCCGGTAGTACAGAACGGCTTCTTCGAGCAGCAGCCCGAACCGGTGGTTGCCCTCGTGGACGACGCGGGACCGGTTGAGGCGTGCTTGTACAGCGTCGGCCACGTCGTCAGGGGTGCCCTGGAAGGCCGTGATGGACCGCAGAAGCCCTGTCGCGTAGTCGGCGGTCTGGAGCATCCCCGGCACGACGTTGGAGGCGTACACGCGGAAGTGGGCGGTTCGCTCGTACAGGGGGACGGTCTTCTCGTGAACCCTCCGCATGCCGTCCCGGTGGATCTGCCGCCAGTGGACGTACATGGACTCGGCGGTACGGGACGCGGCGATCAGATCGGCCGCCCGGTCTGCCACTCCGCAGGCTTGGCACCAGGCCCGAATGTCGTCATCGGAGGGAGCTGTCTTGGCCCGTGCGATGCGGGAGGCTTTCGACTTGTGCCACCCGCACAGCACGGCCAGTTCATGCCCTGTCAGCCCTGCGTCCCGACGTATGCCATCCAGTTGGGCAGCGATGGCCGCACGGGCAGCCTGGGCGGTGGACAGCGGTGATGTGGGCATGAACTTGCTTCTCAGACGGTGTACTTGTCGTGCGGCGTGGCCAGGTCCCAGACGGCCTCGAAGGCGTCGGCGCAGAAGCCGGCGGTTGCCTGATCTTCGGTCTGGTCGGTGTGGACCCAGCGTCCGTCCCCGTCGAACACGTTGAACTGGACGAGCCTGCCGTCGAACAGCCAGAAGTCGTTTCCGGGCAGAGCGAGCCTGGACGCCAACCGGCGGGGCAGCCAGCGGATTTCCTCGCCTGCGGCGATGTTGGTGAAGGTGAACGAGTGCTCGTACCGGATGTACTCGCTGGGCGGTTCGCTCACGATTCGAGCCCGGCGCAACCGGACGCCCTTGGCGGTGATTTCCTGGACCACGTCGAGCCAGGGCCGCCACCACGACTCTCGGTCGTCGTCCGGGTCGAGCCGGTGACCCTGCCGCCATGCCGCAAAGCGTTCGTCCTCGTTCGGGATGGCGTACACGTCGCGCATCTCCAGATGAACGGCAGACCGCTCAACCGACCGGATCAGGTCGGTGAAGTTACTCAGGCTCTGCGCCATCAAGTGCCTCCCTCAGCAGCGGAATCATGCGCTGCGGCAGCCGTACCACGCTCTCGTGTGCCGGAAGCGGGCTGTCCTGGACGGTCCGGGCTGTCGTGTCGGCGTCGGCCGTCACGCCCTGAATGACGAGATCCTGCGTTTCCTCGTCCACCCACACCGCCGGGCAGCCGTGATCTCCGGACTCCGGGTCTTTCCCTACGAACCGTAGGCTCATGGCCCCTCCTCAAGTCCATCCGGGTTGCAGTCGGTTGCACGCAGCCTCACGGCGTCCAGTCTGGGCGTCAAGGCTGCTCAGGGCCGACGTGCAACCGCGTGCAACTTCGTGGACCGGTGGCCTCCCCTCTCCCTACCGTCGGGGAACCGTTGCCACAACTCCTCGGGGAGAGAACGCGGATGCCGACACACAAGACCACCCAGGAACCGCCCATCGACCTCCCCGTGGGCTTCAACGCCTGGTTGCTGGACTGCGCACCGGTTCCGGGCTGCGCGACGTGCCGGACCGAGTGGCGGAGCCTCAAAGCCGCCGAGGGGGCCGGGGACATCGGCCAGGCCGCCAAGCACGCCACGAAGATCCGCGACCACTCCGGGGGCCACCAGTGACGATGGACATGCAGACCTACCGGGACGGCCGGAAGGCGGCCACGGACGCGGCGGAGGCCATCCGGGCCGCCCTGGTCGAACTCGGGCTACCGGAACGCGTATGGAGCAGCGTGCGCCCGATGGTGACCCACAGCGGTAAGCCGTACGTGCACCTGGGCATGATGCGTGCCGACGCCGTCGAGAAGATCGCCGAAGCCATCCGAGCCGGCGAATAGGGCCCGCGCCCAACTCCTCCGCGATGAAGCCCGATTGTCAGTACCTGGTGCGACAATCAGTCGTATGCCTGATGCGCTGCGCTCCCTGGACGACATGCTGACCAATCCGAACGGCATGTCAGATGATGAGGTTCAACGCCTTCGTTGCGAGAAGGTGCTCGGCACAACTGCGGTCCTCCTCCATCAGGATGGAGACGCCAAGGCCGCTGAGCTGGCCATCATGCTCGCTGAGGTTGTGACGCTGGAGCTGGAGTACAGCGAAACGGACTGGGGCGTGGAGTACTACGAGGCGTACCTGGAAGTGGAGCCTCATCTTGTCCCGCAGTTCACTCAGGACGATCTCGGCCGGATCGAGGGATCGATGCGGGCTGCGACGCGCAAGGACAAGTTCACGATCAAGGAACTCTACGTGCGCCCGATCCTCCCAAGTGTGGGAGCGGACTGGCGGCAGCAACTCAAGGCGGCTAACGGGCCGCATCCCACGAACCAGGCTCGACGTGTGCGTGTAGAGCCGCAGCACCCGGTAGAGGACGGGCTCCACTTCACGAATGTGTGGGAGCACAACGTGTACCAGGTCCTGAAAGAGCATCAGGCCCGACTGCCGGAGCACGAAACCATCGGGATCGTGCCCCTTGCGGCGGTGCGAGTGCCCCGGCACACCTTCGAACCCGACTTCTTGATCACCTACAAGGGCCGCGCGGGGGTGATCGAAGTGGACGGCCCCCACCACGAGGGCCCCAAGCGAGCCTCCAATGATCACAGCCGAACTGATCTGCTGATCAACGCCGGGGTCGAGTGGGTCGCTCGTCTGGACGTGCGCGACACGACGCAGAAGGCAGAGGTCGAGAGGTTCGTCAGCAACTTCCTGGCACGCCTCACCCGGCGGTAGCCGTTCGCTCGCGTGCTTCCTGGGCGTTGATGACGCGCCGCATGAGGGCGTCCGCCCAGGTGCGCCGCTCGCTTCCTTCGGGGGCCTGCCACTTCATGGAGGGCAGGATGTCGGCCAGGGTGGCCAGGTCGTCTTGATCCATTTCGGCAATGGATACGGAGAGGTCGAGTGCCATTTTGATCACCCTCTTGGTTGGGCTTTGCCTCTCGACGCTACGCCTCCACACCCCCTCTGACCAGGGGTTTTGACGCAAACCTCGCGGGTAGCTTGTGCCCGTCGCAAGGGCTGTCCGGGGCTTGCGTGACCGGGACGGGAACGGGACCGTCGGATGTCTGGCGGTACTGAGGTTTGACCGGCCGACGCGACCAGTAGTAGAAGGTAGTGCAGGGCACAGCGCTCGATGCTGGCCAGTGTTTTCGCAGGTGGGCACACCGCTCAGCGGCTCATACTGCGCGACTACCTCGACTGAGCCGCCCGACGTACCAGGAAGGCCCGGCACCCCTCGGGGGGGGCCGGGCCTTCCTGGCGTGCGCGCGCGGGTGCGGGCCCGGACCGGCTGAATCACTCTGGGTGTGCCATGACCACCCGAGAGTGAGGAGCGTCATGCGTCGTACCTTTGTCCGGGCGCTGGCCCGGCCGCTGGTTCTGGCGGCCGCGGCGGCCGTCATACCGCTGGTCACGGCCGCCCCGGCGGCCGCCGACCGTGTCGTCGTCGGCGGGTTCCCCGTCGATGTGTCCCAGAGTCCCTGGACGGTGGCGCTGTCCAGCCGTGACCGGTTCGGGGGTACCCGGGCGGGGCAGTTCTGCGTGGGCGTCGCCGTGGGGCGCTCCACCGTGCTCACGGCGGCCCACTGCCTCAGCTCGGAGGTCCTGGGCTCCCCGCCGGACCAGGTGAGCGACCTCCGAGTGATAGCGGGGCGCACAGATCTGACGTCCACGCGAGGCAAGGAGATCCCCGTCAGCGACGCCTGGGTGAACCCGGACTACGACGGCGACACCAACGACGGCGACTTCGCCGTGGTCTCGCTCGCCGAGGCGCTGCCCGCCACCTCGGTCATCAGGATGGCGGGTGCCGGCGACCCCGCCTACGTTCCGGGGACCCCGGCCCTGGTCTACGGCTGGGGGGATGTCACGGGGGCGGGGGACTATCCGCGGGGGCTGCGGGCCGCTCGGGTGCGGGTGCTGCCGGACGCGCTGTGCGAGGAGGCGTATCCGGGCGGTGGTGAGGGGCGGTACCTGGCGGACAGCATGGTGTGCGCCGGGGAGCGCGAAGGAGGCCGGGACGCCTGCCAGGGGGACAGCGGAGGGCCCCTGGTCGCGCAGGGGAAGCTGATCGGACTGGTCTCCTGGGGCAACGGCTGCGGCCGTGCGGGGAGCCCCGGTGTCTACACGCGGGTGTCCGACGTCATCCGGGCCGCGGGCTGGCGCTCCGCGACGCGGGAGGGTGCGGGAAGCGGCTGAGCGCCGCTGAGAAGAGCACGGGCGGTCCCCCCTGAGGTTTCCACAGGGGGGACCGCCCGTCTGTCGGCCTGTGCCGATGCTGGCTCGTCGTGATGCGAGGTGTCAGCGCTCTTCGTCGTTCGCCGTTCCGGGAGCAGCCGTGAGACGCTCCGTCTCATCCTGTATCTCGGCGGCGATCTTCTTGAGTTCCGGCTCGAACTTGCGACCGTGGTGGGCGCAGAAGAGCAGTTCTCCGCCGCTGAGCAGGACGACGCGCACGTACGCCTGGGCGCCGCAACGGTCGCAGCGGTCAGCGGCCGTCAGGGGGCTCGCGGGGGTCAGAACAGTAGTCACGTCGCCTCTTCTCTAGCTCGACGAGCTGTCGTACCAGGGTCAACATCCAACCAGCCCCAAAACGTTCCCGCTCGTGGCTTCTCCCAGAGAGAAATTTTCTCGGGGGTGGTGGGCTGCTGCCGGTGTGGCGGCGAATGTGCCGTATTGCGTGCTGTCGTGCTTACGGTTTCGCGCTCTCGGTCATGGTCGGTCCTCCCCGGCCGGGTTGCCGGTTTGTTCAGGAGGACGTGCCCGGAGCCTAAATGGTTCATGCCCGTAAGGGAACGTGATATGTGCTTCACTCCCCAGAGGGATCGAACATCCATACGAGTCTGGACTAGGGTGACTTCCGACGAGGGTGGCGTTACAACGGCTCTACCAGGCCTCGGTACCCTCTGAGCGGCAACCGAAGCCACGCCCGTACCCACAAGGGCGCCCAGTGAAATTCAGCGAGGAGCGAACCGCGTGACCGCCGATACGTCCGTGCCGTCCACAGCGCTGCTGGCAGGAGCAGACCGGGACGGTTCCAACTACACCGCGCGGCACCTGCTCGTCCTCGAGGGCCTCGAAGCCGTGCGCAAGCGCCCCGGCATGTACATCGGGTCGACCGACAGCCGCGGTCTGATGCACTGCCTCTGGGAGATCATCGACAACTCCGTGGACGAGGCCCTCGGCGGCTACTGCGACCACATCGAGGTGATCCTCCACGACGACGGCTCCGTCGAGGTGCGCGACAACGGCCGGGGCATCCCGGTCGACGTCGAGCCCAAGACCGGCCTCTCCGGTGTCGAGGTCGTCATGACCAAGCTGCACGCCGGCGGAAAGTTCGGCGGCGGCTCGTACGCCGCCTCCGGCGGTCTGCACGGCGTCGGCGCCTCCGTGGTGAACGCCCTGTCCGCCCGGCTCGACGTCGAGGTCGACCGCGGCGGCCACACCCACGCGATCAGCTTCCGGCGCGGGGTGCCCGGTGCCTTCGCCGCCGACGGCCCGACGGCGAAGTTCGAGGCCAAGAGCGGCCTGCGCAAGACGAAGAAGATCCCCAAGACGCGTGAGGGCACGCGCGTGCGGTACTGGGCCGACCGCCAGATCTTCCTCAAGGACGCCAAGCTCGATCTGGAGACGCTGCACCAGCGGGCCCGCCAGACCGCCTTCCTGGTGCCCGGCCTGACCATCGTCGTCCGGGACGAGGTCGGTCTCGGCGCGGGCGGCAGCAAGGGTGAGGAGTCCTTCCGCTTCGACGGCGGCATCAGCGAGTTCTGCGAGTACCTGGCCTCTGACAAGCCGGTCTGCGACGTCCTCCGCTTCACCGGACAGGGCACCTTCAGGGAGACCGTCCCGGTCCTAGACGAACACGGCCAGATGACCCCCACCCAGGTCACCCGCGAGCTGGGCGTCGACGTCGCCATGCGCTGGGGCACCGGCTACGACACGACCCTGAAGTCGTTCGTGAACATCATCGCCACCCCCAAGGGCGGCACACATGTCGCGGGCTTCGAGACCGCCGTCGCCGGCACCATGAACGAGGTGCTGCGCGCCAAGAAGATGCTCCGCGTCGCCGAGGACGACATCGTCAAGGACGACGCCCTGGAGGGCCTCACCGCGGTCGTCACCGTCCGTCTCGCCGAGCCGCAGTTCGAGGGGCAGACCAAGGAGGTCCTCGGCACCTCGGCGGCCCGCCGGATCGTGAACGCCGTGATCGCCAAGGAGCTCAAGGCGTTCCTGACGTCCACCAAGCGGGACGCGGCGGCACAGGCGCGCGTGGTCCTCGAGAAGGCCGTCGCCGCCGCCCGGACCCGTATCGCGGCCCGCCAGCACAAGGACGCACAGCGCCGCAAGACGGCCCTGGAGTCCTCCTCGCTCCCCGCGAAGCTCGCGGACTGCCGCAGCGACGACGTCGACCGCAGCGAGCTCTTCATCGTCGAGGGCGACTCCGCGCTGGGCACCGCCAAGCTCGCCCGGAACTCCGAGTTCCAGGCGCTCCTGCCCATCCGCGGCAAGATCCTCAACGTCCAGAAGTCGTCCGTGACGGACATGCTCAAGAACGCCGAGTGCGGAGCGATCATCCAGGTCATAGGGGCGGGATCGGGCCGGACCTTCGACATCGACGCGGCCCGCTACGGCAAGATCATCATGATGACCGACGCCGACGTCGACGGCTCCCACATCCGCACGCTGCTGCTGACGCTCTTCCAGCGGTACATGCGCCCGATGATCGAGGCGGGCCGGGTCTTCGCCGCGGTGCCCCCGCTGCACCGGATCGAGCTCGTCCAGCCCAAGAAGGGCCAGGACAAGTACGTGTACACGTACTCGGACCGCGAGCTGCGCGACAAGCTCATGGAGTTCGAGAGCAAGGGCGTGCGCTACAAGGACTCCATCCAGCGCTACAAGGGCCTCGGCGAGATGGACGCCGACCAGCTCGCGGAGACGACCATGGACCCGCGCCACCGCACCCTGCGGCGGATCAGCCTCACCGACCTCGAGGCGGCCGAGCGGGTCTTCGACCTCCTGATGGGCAACGACGTGGCGCCGCGCAAGGAGTTCATCTCCAGCTCGGCGGCGACGCTCGACCGGTCGCGCATCGACACCTGAGCCGTACGGCGGTACGGAGGACCGGCCGGGGCCCGAGCCCCGGCCGGTTCCGCCGTTCCGGGGCCCTTCCCGCGGTCGACGCGACTCCTGCGGTGCCCGGCTGGTATGCGGTTTTGCCTGCTGAATCACCTGATGGGGTGAAACGCTCCGAGAAGCCCGGTCGGCGGTCTTTCCGTTCTGTCCATGCTTGGGCATGTGCTCAAGCGAAGGTCGTCCCCGCGACGCCAGAACCCCGCGGTACGACGATCCCTGGTACGACGCCCTCGCCTCCGGATGGGGCGAGTCGGACGTCATGGAGGTCCCTGACGCCGCCCCGCCGGCCGCCGCCGACGTGTACCTCGAGGTGCAGCGCAGCGCCGCCTTCCAGGAAGTGCGCAGCCGCTACCGGAGGTTCGTGCTGCCGGCCGCCGCCGGGTTCCTGTCCTGGTACTTCGCCTACGTCGTGACCGCCACCACCGCACCCGACCTGATGGCCCGGCCCGTGGCCGGCGCCGTGAACGTCGCGATGCTCGCGGGCCTCGGGCAGTTCCTCACCACGTTCCTGCTCACCTGGGCCTACACCCGCCACGCGCGCCTGCGCCGCGACCGGGCCGCGCTCGAACTGCGCTGGGACACCCAGGAGCTGACGCGGGGCACCAAGGGGGGCGTGGCATGACGCAGGATCACCGGGCCCTGGCGTTGCTGCTGTTCAGCGCGTTCGTCGCCGTCACACTGGCGATCACGACCTGGGCGGGCCGCAACCGCCGCGGTTCGGCCGAGGAGTTCTACGCCGGCGGCCGGCTCTTCTCGCCGATGGAGAATGGTTTTGCCATCGCGGGCGACTACATGTCCGCCGCCTCCTTCCTCGGCATCTCCGGGCTCATCGCCCTGTACGGCTACGACGGAATGCTGTACTCGGTGGGATTCCTCGTGGCCTGGCTGGTCGTCCTCTTCCTGGTCGCGGAACTCGTGCGCAACTGCGGGCGCTTCACCCTCGCCGACGTCGTCGCGGCACGGATGAGGGAACGCCCCGTCCGCATCGCCGTGGGAACGTCCTCCGTCACCGTGTCCGTCCTGTACCTGGTGGCGCAGATGGTGGGCGCGGGCACGCTCGTCGCGCTGCTGCTCGGGGGCGACGGCGGGGCGGCGCAGGCCTGGACCGTCATCGGCGTCGGCGCGCTCATGGTGATCTACGTGTCCTTCGGAGGGATGCGGGCCACCACCTGGATCCAGATCGTCAAGTCGGTCCTGCTGCTCGGCGGCACCATCGCGCTGAAGGTGCTCGTCCTGCTCCGCTTCCACGGCGACATCGACCGGCTGCTGCTCAGCGCCGCCGGACACAGCGGCCACGGACAGGCGTTCCTGGCGCCAGGCCTCCGGTACGGCGGGGACTGGACGTCCCGGTTCGACTTCATCAGCCTCGGCCTCGCCCTGGTCCTCGGCACCGCCGGGCTGCCGCACATCCTGTCCCGCTTCTACACCGTGCCCACCGCGCGCGCCGCGCGCCGCTCGGTGGTCTGGGCGATCGGCCTCATCGGCGGCTTCTACCTGATGACCATCGTCCTCGGCTTCGGCGCGGCCGCGATCGTGGGGACCGCGGAGGTGCGCGCCTCGAACGCCGCCGGCAACACGGCCGTACCGCTGCTCGCCCTCGACCTCGGCGGCGGCGCCGACTCGACAGGGGGTGCCGTGCTGTTCGCCGTCGTGGCGGCCGTCGCCTTCGCCACGATCCTGGCCGTCGTCGCCGGCATCACCCTCGCCTCCTCGGCCTCGGTCGCCCACGACCTGTACGCGTCCCTGCGACGCCGGCGCGGCAAGGCCCGCAGCGAGGTCACCGTGGCCCGCCTCGCCGCCGTCGGCATCGGTGTCGTCGCGATCGGCCTCGGGCTGCTGGCACGCGATCTGAACGTCGCCTTCCTCGTGGGCCTCGCCTTCGCCGTCGCCGCCTCCGCGAACCTGCCCGTGCTCCTGTACTCGCTGTTCTGGCGCGACTTCACCACCCGGGGCGCCGTCTGGTCCGTGTACGGCGGCCTGGTCCCCGCCATGGTGCTCGTCGCCCTGTCACCCGTGGTGTCGGGCGGCCCGCAGTCGCTGTTCCCCGGCGTCGACTTCCAGTACTTCCCGCTGGACAACCCCGGCATCGTCTCGATCCCGCTGGGCTTCGTCGCCGGCTGGCTGGGCACGGTCACCTCGCCCGAGGCCCCCGACGAGGCCAAGCACGCCGAGACGGAGGTCCGCTCGCTGACCGGGGCGGGCGCGGTCTAGGGGGTGCAGGGGGTGCCGTGAGAGTTCGGGGGCGTTCCGTCCGTATGAGAGGGCGGCACGGCTCCTTCCCCCGCCCCCACGGGGCCGTGCCTCAGGCGCGGGTCGCCCACACATACCGGTGCTCAGGGCGGCCCGCGTCCCCGTACTTCAGGGTCAGGCGGGCCCGCCCGGTGCGCTCCAGGAGCTTGAGATAGCGCTGGGCGGTCTGCCGGCTCACCCCGGTCCGTTCGGCGATCTCCTGGGCCGACAGCGGCCCCGAGGCGTTCATCAGGGCCCGGCGCACCGACTCGGCGGTGGTGGGGGAGTGCCCCTTGGGCAGGTTCGGCTCCGAGGGTGCCGACAGGGCGCCGAAGATGCGGTCCACCTCGGCCTGCTCCGCCTCACCGCCGCCGTCGAGGGTGCGGCGCAGCTCCGCGTACGCCTCCAGCTTCACGCGCAGCCCCGCGAAGGCGAACGGCTTCACCAGGTACTGGAGCGCCCCGAGCCGCATCGCCGCCTGCACGGTCGTCACGTCCCGCGCCGCCGTCACCATGATCACGTCGGTCTGGTGGCCGCGCCGGCGCATCTCCCGGACCACCGCCAGGCCCGTGTCGTCCGGCAGGTAGTGATCCATGAGGACCAGGTCGAGGTGCGGCAGTTCCGTCACCTGCCGCAGCGCATCGGTAGCCGTGTGCGCCTCGCCGGCCACATGGAAGCCCGGCACCTTCTCGACGTAGGCGGCGTTGACGCGCGCCACTCGCGTGTCGTCGTCCACGACCAGGACCTCGATCATCGCGACTCCTCCTCGGCGCCGATGCGCACGTCACCCTGTGCAGTGAGGGCGGGTTCCGGCCCGGCGAGCGCCTCGGGCAGGACGACCGTGAACTCGGCGCCGCCCCCGGCGGCCTCGCCCACCCGGGCCGTCCCGCCCTGCCGTTCGGCCAGGCGCCGCACCAGCGACAGCCCGATCCCGCGCTCACGATGAGCCGGGCGCTGCTTGGTCGACCACCCCTCGGTGAAGATCAACTCACGCTGTTCCACCGGGATTCCCGGCCCGGTGTCGCGAACCGTCAGGGTCGCCGCCCGCCCCTCGGCGCGCAGTTCGACCTCCACGCGCGCGTGCGCGGTCCCGGCGACGGCGTCCAGGGCGTTGTCCACGAGGTTCCCCACGACGGTCACCAGCCCCTGGGGATCGACCAGCCGGTCAGGGAGCCCTGTGCGCTCCGACAGGCGCAGCGCGACGCCGCGTTCGGCCGCCACGGTCGCCTTGCCGACCAGCAGGGCCGCCAGCAGCGGATCCTGGATCTTCCCGGCGACCTCCTCGGCGGTCGCCCGGTGATCACCGACGACCTCGCCGACGAACTCCACGGCGTCGTCGTACATCTCCAGCTCCAGGAGCCCGAGGAGCGTGTGCATGCGGTTGGCGTGCTCGTGGTCCTGGGCGCGCAGCGCGTCGATCAGGCCGCGGGTCGAGTCGAGCTCCCGTCCGAGCTGCTCCAGCTCGGTGCGGTCGCGCAGGGTGGCGACGGCACCGCCGTCGTCCGTGGGCATGCGGTTGGCGACGAGGACGCGCTGTCCGCGCACGGTGAGCAGGTCGGTGCCGGTGACCCGCCCGGCCAGCACGTCGGCGGTACGGCCCGCGCCGAGCGCCTCGTCGAGGGAGTGGCCGACGGCCTCGTCCCCGAGGCCGAGCAGCCGCCGCGCCTCGTCGTTGAGGAGGCGGATACGCCCCGTGCGGTCCAGCGCGACGACGCCCTCCCGGATGCCGTGCAGTATCGCCTCGCGCTCTGCCAGCAGCGCCGAGATGTCGGAGAAAGCCAGGTCACGGGTCTGCCGCTGGAGCCGCCGGGAGATCAGCCAGGCCGCCAGCGCCCCCACCGCCAGGGCACCGCCCGCGTACGCGAACAGCCCCGGGATGGCGTGCAGCAGCCTGGCCCGCACATTGTCGTAGGGGATGCCCACCGAGACCGCGCCGACGATGCGGCCGTCGCTGTCGCGCAACGGCACCTTCCCGCGTGCGGTGCGCCCCAGCGTGCCGTCGTCGATCTGCATGACCTCGTGGCCCGCCAGCGCCCGGCCCGGGTCGGTCGAGACGAGCCGCCCGATCTCGCGCGCGGTCGGATGCGACCAGCGCACACCCCGCCGGTCCATCACGACGACGTACTCGGCCTGTGTCGCCGCGCGGATCCGCTCCGCCTCCCGCTGCACCGGGCCGCCGGCCGTCGCCGGAGTCCGGACCAGGTCCTCGGCGATCTGCGGCTGGGCGGCCGTGGTCTGGGCGATGGACAGCGCACGGCGCATGGCCTGGTCGTCCAGCTGGTCGCTGAGCGGCGCCAGGAACAGCCCGGTCGCCAGCACCGCCACGCCCGCCGCGATCGCCACCTGCATCAGCAGCACCTGCGCGAACATGCGCCGGGGCAGACCCAGACGCAGGCGACGGGTGGTGGAGGTGGGGCTCATGCCCCTGACCGTACGCGGGGGTGCGGCGCGGGCCGTAGGGGGATGTGGCGGGGATCTCGTGCAGGGTGCCGGGGTCAGCTCGCGAGGGCCGTGGCCGCCTTGAGCTCCCGCACGGCGAGGACGTCCATGCGCGCGGGCGAGCCCAGCACCGAGGTGCCGCACTTCTCGGGGCGCGGCGGCTGCGCGGCACCCTGGGCCACGTCGACCCGCCAGCGCCGCCCGTCCACATGGGCCACGGTCACCGCCCAGCGCGGAACGGCACCCTCCGTCCGTACGACGCTCAGCGCCTCGGCGGCGGTCTCACCGGTCGTCCTGCGCACCGCGAGCTCGGCGGCCTGGCCGGGCCGCTCCCAGGCCGAGTTGCCCCGGCAGCCGTCGCCGACGATCCGGCCCTCCCGGACCCCGTCCAGGACCCGGCGCACGACGTCCGCCTCCGCCCGCCCGTAGGCGTAGCCGTACGGCAGCACGAGCAGCGTCGGCGAGAAGCGGTGGCCGCCCAGGTGCGTGACCTCCCAGACGCCGTCCACCCCGGAGGCGGCCAGTTCGGCGGCGAGCGGCCGGCCCAGCAGAGCGCAGCAGCGGTCGCGCTTGCCGTTGGTGCACACCAGCGCCAGCGGTTGCCCGGAGTGGGCCCGGCCGTCGAGCGCGGTGTCGAAGGTGCGGTGGTCACCCCGGCCGAGGGCCGCGAGATCCACGTCGAGCAGCTGGCGCGGGTCGCGGACGGTGGCGGTGCGCAGCCATACGCCACCGGGCACGGTGTGGGCGGCGTAGACCCGGCGTTCGGAGGGGAGCCCGATGTCGGCGTGCCGGCCGGGCCGGCGGATCAGCGCGACGCGTACACCCGTGCCCTGCGCGGCGGCCTCCAGCGCGCGGCCCAGCGCGGGATCCAGGTGGCTCTGGGTGAGTGCCTTGGCACCCCACGGGCCGGGCTGCTCGAGCAGCAGCCAGGTCGTCGCGGTCGCCGCGGTCCCCGCGACGGGCTCGTCGAGGTCCTGCGAGACGGTCGTGCACGTACTCACAGAGGTGAGCCTAACCTGGGTCGGCCCGGGCGGCTCTCCCAGGCCCCTACGACACGGCGGCCCCCCTGGACCCCGCCTACCCGGGCAGCGGTTGCGGCGGCTTGGGACCGGTGTACTGCCCCGTCGGCCGCATTCGGAGCGGGCGTTCGCCGTACTCCTCCAGGGCGTGGGCGATCCAGCCCGCCGTCCGGCCCACCGCGAAGATCGTCTCGCCCGCCGTCGAGGGCATCGCGTAGGACGCCGTGAACACCGCGAGCGCCAGATCGACGTTGGCGTGCAGAGAGGTGTGGCGGGCGGCCGTCGCGACGATGTCGTGGGCGGCGGCGAGGGCGGGTCCGCAGCGCGGCAGGCCCGCGAGCAGCGTGAACAGCAGACGCGCGCGGGGGTCCTCGCCGGGGTAGAGCCGGTGCCCGAGTCCCGGGATGCGCCGGCCGGCCCGGAGTTCCTCCGCGATGACGGGTCCTGCGTCACCGCGGTCGAGCACCTCCACGAGGAGGCGGTGGGCGAGGCCGCTGGCCGCGCCGTGCAGCGGGCCCTCGAGCACGCCGAGACCCGCGGAGACGGCCGCGTAGGCGTGCGCGCGGGCCGACGCGGCGACCCGCACGGCGAGGGTCGAGGCGGCCAGGTCGTGATCGACGAGCAGGGCGAGTGCCGTGTCCAGCACACGCAGCGTGGCCTCGTCGGCGGGGCGCCCGCTGAGCCTGCCCCACAGGCGGCGGGCCAGCGGGCCCTCGTCGCGGTCGGCCGGGTCCGCCGGGCCGAGGGCCGCGACGAGCGTCGGGATCAGGGTGCGCGCGGTGGCGAGCACGGCCTCCTCGGACAGATCGAAGCGCAGCGGATCGGCGGCCGCGGCGGCGACCGCGGCGACCCGCAGGCGGTCGACGGGGCCGGCATGTTCGGGAAGGGCTGCGGCGGCGCGGCGAGCGGCGGCGACGGAGGCCGCGGGCGCGGTGAAGGTCACGCCGGGGCGCAGCCGGCCCGTCCACAGCCACTCGGCGACCTCCTCGTAGGAGTGCCGTGCCGCCAGCTCGGTCGCGTCCACGCCGCGGAAGTAGTAGCGGTCGGAGTCGATGAAAGTGAGGGACGTCCGCACCGACAGGTCGGCGCCGGAACCCGAACCGGCCGTGCTCTCCCGTCTGTTGCGCCGGGCGAGCGTCTCGACCTCCTTCGCGTCGAAGGTGCTGCCCCGTCCGCCGGGCAGGCGGCGGCTGCTGAGGTGACCGCGGCTGACGTACGCGTACACGGTCTCGGGCTTCACGCCGAGCAGTTCGGCGGCCTCCCGGGTGGACAGGCGCCGCCCTTCCGGGCCGGGTTCTTGATCGCGCATGAGGTCACCGTATCCAGACGGCTGTACATGGATCTCTGCATTGACTCAATCAATATTGACAGGCAAACAGTCAAGCATGGACAGTCAAATCAAGTCCAGGGAGGCATCCATGTCCGTCAACAAGTCAGCAGCCACACTCGTCGACGTCCCGCGCGGGCTCGCGGGAGTCGTCGTGACCGACACCGAGGTCGGCGACGTCCGGGGGCGCGAGGGCTTCTACCACTACCGCCAGTACTCCGCTGTCGAGCTGGCGCGGACCCGTCCGTTCGAGGACGTGTGGCACCTCCTCGTCCACGGCGAGCTGCCGGACGCCGAGCGGGCCGCCGCCTTCCGCGCCGAGACCGTCGCACTGAGGCGGCTCCCGGACGAGGTGCGGGTGGTCCTGCCGGCGCTCGCCGCGGGCAGCGGGGGCTCCGGCCCGCTGGCCGGACTGCGCACCGCGTTGTCCCTGCTGGGCGCGTCGAAGGGCTTCAAGCCCGTGTACGACCTCGACACCGGGCAGCGCCGCCGGGACACGCTGGCCGCCGCGGCGGCCGTACCCACGCTGCTGGCCGCGCTGCACCGGCTCGGGAACGGACTCGACCCCGTGGAGCCGCGTGACGACCTGTCCTACGCGGCGAACTACCTGTACATGGTGACGGGGGAGGAGCCCGGGCCGGAGCGGGCACGGGCCGTCGAGCAATACTTGATCTCGACCATTGACCATGGATTCAATGCGTCAACCTTCACGGCACGGGTCATCGCCTCCACGGGGGCGGATGTCGCGGCCTGCCTGGTGGGGGCCGTGGGCGCGCTGTCCGGGCCGCTGCACGGGGGTGCTCCCAGCCGGGCGCTGGACACGCTGGACACGCTGGACGCGATCGGGACGCCGGACCGCATCGACGCGTGGATCCGTGAACGCGTCCTCGCCGGTGACCGCATCATGGGCTTCGGGCACCCGGTCTACCGCACGGAGGATCCCCGCTCACGGATGCTCCGGGAGATCGCCCGGTCCTTCGGCGGCCCGCGCGTCGACTTCGCCGTGGAGGTCGAACGGCGCGTGGAGGCGATCCTGGCCGAACTGAAGCCGGGCCGCGAACTGCACACGAACGTCGAGTTCTACGCGGGTGTGGTCATGGAACTGTGCGGCCTGCCCCGCGAGATGTTCACCCCGACGTTCGCGGCGGCCCGCGTCGTCGGCTGGAGCGCCAACCTGCTGGAACAGGCGGAGGACTCGAAGATCATCCGCCCGGCGGCGCGGTACGTGGGTCCGGGGGCACCGGTGGCGGTGCCGGAGGCGGCCTGAGCCGCAAGGCCGAGAGGCGGTCCTGACATACGTGTGGCCTGGCGCCGTTCTGGCTCCAGGCCTCATCGGGAGTAGATCGAGCAGTCACGAGGTGACGGTCTGCTCGCGAGTCGGAATACCCGGTTCGCTCAGTGGTGGCGCGAGGTCGGGCGTCACTTCAGACGACGATAGGGGTGCGTGCTCGTCCGGGTCAGGCGTCGGGAATATCGGCCTTGGCACGGATCAACGTCTCTCTGCTCACGACCACGATGCGTTCGTAGTCGGCGCGCGACGCGTCGGCGGGGAGTTCTCGCTCAAGCGCCTCGGTTGCCTCGGTGCCGATCACGGCGAAGTTCCCGTCGCTCAGTTCGAACACATCCGGGCAGTTGCCACCCGAGGCACTGCCTCGGGCACTTGGAGGCACACCAATGCGGCGCTTGATCTTCAAGATACTTCCGATCACTACGGAGGGTTAGCGGACGGCAGAACGTTACTGGGATTCGTGACGTCCGGCTGACAAAGAACCCGAGTCGTAGCGATGTGTCGGACCCCGATGGCAGACGGTACTTCAGCCGTCGTCCGTGGGATTCGTCGGTGGGTTGCCGACCACCCACCACTCATCCGTGTCGGCCTCGTCGAGGTCCTTGACCAATTGGTCGACGATTCGGCCCAGCTGGGCCTCGTCGGACGAGTCGGCGAGGGTCGCGCGCAGCGCCTTGGAGGCCTCCCAGTACTCGCGCATCAGGGGGTTGTGCATGAGTTCGCGTGCGTGCCCGTGGAACTCCTCCAGGTCGATGAGTTCCGCTCGGTAGAGGTGGTAGAGGTTGACGTACCAGGCGTTGGCATAGAAGTACTGGCGGCGCTTCGCCACCGGAGTACCCGGAGCGTAGGTGTCGATCACAGCGGCAAGCGCCGGATCGTCGATCGCCCGGGACAGCAGTTCCCAGTGCATGCGCTGCTGATGGGCCAGGGCTCTGCGCCGGGAGGTCAGTTCCTCCAGTTCCAGGCGCCTCAACTGCACCTTCTCCGCTTCCTGGCTGCGGCGCGCGGCCAGAGTCATTCCCGCAGTTGCGAGTACGAGACCGGCCGCGACGGAGCCCAACCTCCTCGCGGCACTCTTTTTTGTGGCCATGACAACCCCCGAATCAGGCGGCGGCCGTCCGCCGGTCGTCGGGATGTGGGTCGACCGGAGGGGACCGGCGAGCGGTGGGCGGCGCTTGCCGTCTCCCAGAGTGCCGAGCGGCTCTGATCGGCGGGGAGGCGGAGAGGAGGCGCACGGAGGGAAGCGAGGGTCGCACACTCCAGCGCCATGCCAGACGTCTGCCCGGCAAGTGCTGCTAACAATCGTTCACTTCGCGGCGATTCTCACCGCTCGTATCCTGGTCCGGCAGTCATTCCTCATCCGTGCGCCGGGCCACGAGCCGGTGCACCCGTCGGCGTGAGAGAGGTCGCACGGTGACTCAGCCGAGCCAGGGCCCGCAGCAGATTCCGGTCGTCGTCCTCGCCGGATTCCTCGGTTCCGGCAAGACGACTCTGCTCAACCACCTCCTGCACCACAGTGGAGGCACCCGGATCGGCGCGATCGTCAACGACTTCGGCGCCATCGAGATCGACGCGCTCGCCGTCGCCGGGGCGCTCGGCGACTCCACCGTGTCCCTGGGCAACGGCTGCCTGTGCTGCGCGGTCGACTCCAGTGAGCTGGACGGCTATCTGGAGCGGCTCGCCCGGCCCGGCACCGGGATCGACGTCATCGTCATCGAGGCCAGCGGCCTCGCCGAACCGCAGGAACTCGTCCGGATGCTGCTCGCCAGCGAACTGCCCGGCATCGTGTACGGCGGACTCGTCGAGGTCGTCGACGCCGCCGAGTTCGACGCCACCCGGAGCAAGCACCCCGAGATCGACCGGCATCTCGCCCTCGCCGATCTCGTCGTCGTCAACAAGCTGGACCGGGCCGCGGACCGCGAGCGCGTGCTCGGGCTCGTTCGCGAACTGGCGGACCACGCCGCCGTCGTCCCCGCCACCTACGGCCGGATCGACCCCGGGTTCCTCTTCGACTGCCGGCCCAGCGAGGAGCGCGTCGGACAACTGTCGTTCGACGATCTGCACCAGCACGACGACCCGGCCGGACAGAGCCAGGCCCACGACGGGCATCTGCACACCGGCTACGACAGCCTGTCGTTCAGCTCCGACGTCCCCCTCGACCCGCGCCGGCTGATCGCCTTCCTCGACGGCAGGGCAGAGGGGCTGTACCGGATCAAGGGGTACGTGGACTTCGGCGCGTACGACCCCGCGAACCGCTACGGCGTGCACGCCGTCGGGCCGTTCCTGCGCTTCTACCCGGAGCGGTGGCCGGACGGGACACCCCGCCGCACCCAGCTCGTCCTCATCGGCTCCGGCATCGACACGGCCGCGCTGGAGAAGGACCTGCGGGTGTGCGTGAGCGACGCCCCGCACACCGCGGACGAGCACGGCATGTGGGGCGTCCTCCGCTATGTGCGGGACCCGGAGGCCGACGAGGGGCGGGACCCGGACGACGACGGCGAGGGGCGCGACACCGGCCCGGAGGAGGCCGCCTGACGCGCACGGCCTCCCTCGTCGAGGCGCCCTCTAGAACGGCCCCGCCACCACCGCGACCGTCTTCGGCAGGGACACACCCGAGCCGTCGCGGCGCGGGTCGATCTCGGGCAGCTCGGCCGGGGTGCCGTTCTTCTGGGCGGCCCGCGCCGGGGCGGCGCCCGCCCAGGCCAGGGACAGGCAGTCCTCGCCCTTCAGGAACCGCTGGCAGCGCACGCCGCCCGTGGCGCGGCCCTTGCGCGGGTACTGGTCGAACGGGGTCATCTTGGCCGTCGTCTGGACCGAGTCGTCCAGGGTGCCGCGCGAGCCCGCGACCGTGAACACCACCGCGTCGGACGCCGGGTCCACCGCCGTGAAGGAGATGACCTTCGCGCCCTCCGCGAGCTTGATGCCGGTCACACCGCCCGCCGGACGGCCCTGCGGGCGGACCGCGGACGCCTGGTAGCGCAGCAGCTGGGCGTCGTCCGTGATGAAGACGAGGTCCTCCTCGCCGGTACGCAGCTCGACCGCGCCGACGATCCGGTCACCCTCCTTGAGGGTGATGACCTCCAGCTCCTCCTTGTTGGACGGGTAGTCGGGCACGACCCGCTTGACCACGCCCTGCTCGGTGCCCAGCGCCAGGCCGGGGGAGGACTCGTCGAGCGTCATCAGGCAGACCACCCGCTCGCCGTCCTCGAGGGAGAGGAACTCCGACAGCGGCGCCCCGCCCGCCAGGTTGGGCCGCGACGCGGTCTCCGGGAGCTGCGGCAGATCGACCACGCTGATCCGCAGCAGCCGGCCCGCCGACGTCACCGCGCCCGCCTCGCCCCGCGCCGTGGCCGGCACCGCCGAGACGATCACGTCGTGCTTGGACCGCTTGGCGTCGCCGTCGTCGGTGAACGGGTCACCGTTCGCCGTACGGGCCAGCAGGCCCGTCGAGGACAGCAGCACCCGGCACGGGTCGTCCGCGACCTGCAGCGGCACGGCGGACACCTGGGTGCCGGACGACTCCAGCAGGACCGTACGCCGCTCGGTGCCGAACTTCTTCGCCACCGCCGCCAGTTCGGCCGAGACCAGCTTGCGCAGCTCCGCGTCCGAGTCCAGGATCCGGGTCAGCTCGTCGATCTCCCGGGCCAGCCGGTCCTTCTCCGCCTCCAGCTCGATGCGGTCGAACTTGGTGAGCCGGCGCAGCGGGGTGTCGAGGATGTACTGCGTCTGCACGTCGGAGAGTGAGAAGCGCTCCATCAGGCGCTCCTTGGCCTGGGCGCCGTTCTCGCTGGAGCGGATCAGGCGGATGACCTCGTCGATGTCGATGAGCGCCGTGAGCAGGCCCTCGACCAGGTGCAGTCGGTCCCGCCGCTTGCCGCGCCGGAACTCGCTGCGCCGCCGTACGACCTCGAAGCGGTGGTCGAGGTAGACCTCCAGCAGCTCCTTCAGGCCCAGGGTGAGGGGCTGCCCGTCGACCAGCGCCACATTGTTGATGCCGAAGGACTCCTCCATCGGCGTCAGCTTGTACAGCTGCTCCAGGACGGCCTCCGGCACGAAGCCGTTCTTGATCTCGATGACCAGGCGCAGCCCGTGCTCGCGGTCGGTGAGGTCCTTGACGTCCGCGATGCCCTGGAGCTTCTTCGAGCCGACCAGGTCCTTGATCTTGGCGATCACCTTCTCCGGGCCGACCGCGAACGGCAGCTCGGTGACGACGAGGCCCTTGCGGCGGGCGGTGACCGTCTCGATCTCGACCGTCGCGCGGATCTTGAAGGTGCCGCGGCCCGTCGCGTAGGCGTCCCGGATGCCGGAGAGGCCGACGATCCGGCCGCCCGTGGGCAGGTCGGGGCCGGGGACGTGCTTCATCAGCGTGTCCAGATCCGCGTTCGGGTGGCGGATCAGGTGCCGGGCGGCCGCGATGACCTCGGACAGGTTGTGCGGCGGCATGTTCGTCGCCATGCCGACGGCGATGCCGGAGGCGCCGTTGACCAGGAGGTTCGGGAAGGCGGCCGGCAGGGCGACCGGCTCCTGCTCCTGGCCGTCGTAGTTCGGGGCGAAGTCGACCGTGTCCTCGTCGATCGACTCCGTCATCAGGCTCGTCGCCTGGGCCTGCCGGCACTCGGTGTACCGCATGGCGGCCGGCGGGTCGTCGTTGCCCAGGGAGCCGAAGTTGCCGTGGCCGTCGACCAGCGGGACGCGCATCGAGAAGGGCTGCGCCATGCGCACCAGGGCGTCGTAGATCGACGCGTCGCCGTGCGGGTGCAGCTTGCCCATGACCTCGCCGACGACACGGGCGCACTTCACATAGCCGCGGTCGGGGCGCAGGCCCATCTCGTTCATCTGGTAGACGATCCGGCGGTGCACCGGCTTCAGCCCGTCGCGGGCGTCCGGCAGGGCACGCGAGTAGATGACCGAGTAGGCGTACTCGAGGAAGGAGCCCTGCATCTCGTCGACGACGTCGATGTCGAGGATCCGCTCCTCGAACGAGTCGTCGGGCGGCGGGGTCTTCGTGCTGCGGCGGGCCATCGCTGCCGGCTCCTTCTGTGTGCTGTGGCGCAAGCGTGTGACGGGTCTGACGCGGACCATTGTGGACCGCGGCACTGACAACCACCGACCAGGACCCGATGTTGGGCTCCCGCCCGGCGAGGTGAAGTGTCGCCGACGCCGGTCTCCTCCCGCGACCGCGGTGGCGCACGGGACACCGGCACCCCCTAGGGACCGCGCACGGCGCCGGCGGCAAGCCGGTGCCGCGCGACCGTTCACCCTCAGGGGTGATCGACGCGAAGCATGCCAGGTCGAGCCGACCGGCGTCGGCCCGGGTCCCGGACCGCCCCGCCCCGCCGCATCGGCCCAGCCAGGCCGGGCGAAGGGGCCAGGAGGGCCCTGAGGGAGGCCGACGGAGGCCGCGGCCGGCACCGGACCGGCCCGGCGTCTTCAGCGGGAACTTCGCCGAGCCTCCGCACGCTGCATACAGTGGCAGGAGCTGAGCGGGATCCGCTCGACACAACGCAGCGCACGCGACCGGAAGGACACCTTGCCCATGGGTCACACGGCCACACCGGAGGCACAATCCGGCGGCCTCACCGCGACCGAGCACCGCCTGGCCAACGGCCTGCGCGTGGTGCTCTCCGAGGACCACCTCACGCCGGTCGCCGCGGTCTGCCTCTGGTACGACGTCGGCTCCCGCCACGAGGTCAAGGGCCGTACCGGACTCGCCCACCTCTTCGAGCACCTGATGTTCCAGGGATCGAACAGCGTGAAGGGCACGGGCCACTTCGAACTCGTCCAGGGCGCGGGCGGCTCACCTAACGGCACCACCAGCTTCGAGCGCACCAACTACTTCGAGACCATGCCCGCCCACCAGCTGGAGCTCGCGCTGTGGCTGGAGGCCGACCGCATGGGCAGCCTCCTGGTGGCGCTCGACGAGGAGGGCCTGGAGAACCAGCGGGACGTCGTGAAGAACGAGCGGCGCCAGCGCTACGACAACGTCCCGTACGGCACCGCCTTCGAGCGCCTGACCGCGATGTCGTACCCCGACGGGCACCCCTACCACCACACGCCGATCGGCTCGATGGCCGACCTCGACGCGGCCAGCCTGGAGGACGCGCGCGCGTTCTTCCGCACCTACTACGCGCCGAACAACGCCGTGCTGTCGATCGTCGGCGACATCGACCCGGAGCAGACGCTGGCCTGGGTCGAGAAGTACTTCGGCTCCATCCCCTCCCACGACGGCAAGCCGGCCCCTCGGGACGGCTCGCTGCCCGACGTCATCGGCGAGGAGCTGCGCGAGGTCGTCGAGGAGAACGTCCCCGCGCGCGCGATGATGGCCGCCTACCGCCTCCCCGCCGACGGCAGCCGCGAGTGCGACGCGGCCGACCTGGCGCTGACGGTCCTCGGCGGCGGCGAGTCCTCCCGCCTGTACAACCGGCTCGTGCGGCGCGACCGCACGGCCGTGGCGGCCGGTTTCGGCCTGCTCCGCCTGGCCGGCGCGCCCTCGCTGGGCTGGCTGGACGTGAAGACCTCCGGTGACGTCGAGGTGCCCGTGATCGAGGCGGCCGTCGACGAGGAGCTCGCCCGCTTCGCCGCGGAGGGCCCCACCGCCGAGGAGATGGAACGCGCGCAGGCCCAGCTGGAGCGCGAGTGGCTGGACCGGCTCGGCACCTGCGCCGGCCGCGCGGACGAACTGTGCCGGTACGCCGTCCTGTTCGGCGACCCGCAGCTCGCCTTCACCGCCGTGCAGCGCGTGCTCGCCGTCACCGCCGAGGAGGTGCGGGCGGTCGCCCAGGCCCGGCTGCGCCCCGACAACCGCGCCGTGCTCGTGTACGAGCCGACCGCCGCCGAGGCCGACGAGATCACCGACGAGAACGAGGAGTCGGCGCAGTGACCGAGCTCGCCAGCATGGAGTTCCACCCGCAGCCCCAGGCCGGCGCGCCCCGGCCCTGGGCGTTCCCGGCCCCCGAACGCGGCACGCTGGACAACGGCCTGACGGTGCTGCGCTGCCACCGCCCCGGCCAGCAGGTCGTCGCCGTCGAGGTCCTCCTCGACACTCCGCTCGACGCCGAGCCCAAGGGCCTGGACGGCATCGCCACGATCATGGCGCGGGCCCTGTCCGAGGGCACCGACAAGCACACCGCCGAGGAGTACGCCGCCGAGCTGGAGCGCTGCGGCGCCACGCTCGACGCCTACGCCGACCACCCCGGCGTCCGGGTCAGCCTGGAGGTGCCGGTCTCCCGGCTGCCGAAGGCGCTGGACCTGCTCGCCGACGCGCTCAGGGCGCCGCTCTTCGCCGACGCCGAGGTGGAGCGCCTGGTGCGCAACCGCCTGGACGAGATCCCGCACGAGCTGGCGAACCCCTCGCGCCGGGCCGCCAAGGAGCTCGCCCGGCAGCTGTTCCCGGCGTCCTCGCGCATGTCGCGCCCGCGCCAGGGCACCGAGGAGACCGTCGCCGGCATCGACTCCGCGGCCGTCCGTGCCTTCTTCGAGCGGCATGTGCGCCCCTCGACGTCCACGGTCGTGGTCGTCGGCGACCTCACGGGTGTCGACCTCGACGCCCTGCTCGGCGACAGCCTGGGCGCCTGGACCGGTTCGCAGGCCGAGCCGCGGCCCGTCCCGCCGGTCACCGCCGACGACACCGGACGCGTCGTCATCGTGGACCGCCCCGGCGCCGTGCAGACGCAGCTGCTGATCGGCCGGGTCGGCCCCGACCGGCACGACCGCGTGTGGCCGGCGCAGGTCCTCGGCACGTACTGCCTCGGCGGCACCCTCACCTCCCGCCTGGACAAGGTCCTCCGCGAGGAGAAGGGCTACACCTACGGCGTGCGCGCCTTCGGGCAGGTCCTGCGCTCCGCGCCGGACGGCACCGGCGCCTCGATGCTCGCCATCACAGGCTCCGTCGACACCCCCAACACCGGTCCCGCCCTGGACGACCTGTGGACCGTCCTGCGCGGGGTCGCCGCCGAGGGACTCACCGACGCCGAGCGGGACTTCGCCGTGCAGAACCTGGTCGGGGTGGCGCCGCTGAAGTACGAGACGGCCGCGGCCGTGGCGGGCACACTGGCCGACCAGGTCGAGCAGCACCTTCCCGACGACTTCCAGGCGACGCTGTACCAGCAGCTCGTCGCCACCGGCACCGTCGAGGCCACGGCCGCGGTCGTGAGCGCCTTCCCGGCCGACCGCCTCGTCACGGTCCTCGTCGGCGACGCCTCCGCGATCCGGGAGCCCGTCGAAGCCCTCGGCATCGGTGAAGTCACCGTCGTGACGGCCGAGTAGAGCACGCGCGGGCCCCGTGGCGGGCGGACGCGCGAGGGAGCCCTGATGACGGCAACGTCATCAGGGCTCCCTTATGCCCGGATTGGGGCGGAGGTGGCCAGTCTGCCCTGTGGGATGCGCTACAAAAGCCGCGTTCCGTTTGGGAATTGAACACTGCCCCGCTTAGCGTCTTCCGGGCTGTTCGTCACGCAGTGCGCCGCGCCCGCGGCACCGGACAGTCATCGCCGAGTCCCCGTACGGCGCGAGCCAGGGGAGCCGGGGACCCACCGCAGTCCCTGGGGTGAATCGGACGCCCGCGCAGCCGCGAGGGGGTCCGTAGGAGACCTTCCTGCTCCGAACCCGTCAGCTAACCCGGTAGGCGAGAGGGAAGGAAAGGACCAGCCACCACATGGCGTTCAGCTGCGCCACGGGGAAGAACCGCCCCTCCGGGAAGCACCGCAAGCCCGGCCGGTTCGAGCGCACCACGGCCCGTGCGGCCGGTGTCGCCGCCCTCACCGCCACCGGCGTCGTGGGCACCCTCGCCGCCCCCGCGCTGGCCGCCGAGCCCGCCGCGGAACAGACCGGCCTCATCCCGGTCGTGGCCGTCGAGGACTCCATCGCCACCCAGATCGACGCGCAGGCCGCAGCCCAGGAGCGGGCCGCCGCCGAGGCCGCGGCCCGCAAGCAGGCCGCCCAGGAGGCCGCGCGCCACAAGGCCGCCGAGAAGGCCAAGCAGGAGCGGGAGGCCAAGGAGCGCGCCGCGCGGGAGGCCGAGCGCAAGCGCCTGCTGTCCTACGTGGCCCCGATCGCCGGTTCGTACGTGTCCACCGCGTACCAGTCCGGCGGTGCCGTCTGGTCCTCCGGCAGCCACACCGGCATCGACTTCCACGCTGCAAGCGGCACCTCGGTGCACGCGGTCGGCGCGGGCACCGTCGTCGAGGCCGGCTGGGGCGGCGCCTACGGCAACAACGTCGTGATCAAGATGAACGACGGCACCTACACCCAGTACGGGCACCTGTCGTCGATCGGCGTCTCGGTGGGCCAGACGGTCACCCCCGGCCAGCAGATCGGCCTGTCCGGCGCCACCGGCAACGTCACCGGCCCGCACCTGCACTTCGAGGCGCGCACCACCGCCGAGTACGGCTCCGACATCGACCCGATCGGCTATCTGCGCTCGCACGGCGTCAATCTCTGACGCGCCCGTCCTCCTTACCGTGGCCCCGGCTCCCGAGCCGGGGCTTTCGGTCTTTCCGGACAACGGCTGTCCAAAAAATATCCATGGATTCCGGCCCGCTGTCGGAAATTCACGCCTCTTGCCATAGAGTCGCTGAACACACGTCATTCGTCGACGTTTCACGGGGATTAAGGCGGAGGTCGGCATGCGTATTCCGGCGCACTCGGTGTGCACCGCGATCCGGGACGACATCGTCGCCGGTGTCCTTGAGCGCGGCGGCCGGCTCACGGAGGAAGTCCTCGCCCGCCGGTACGGCGTCTCCCGTGTCCCCGTGCGCGAGGCGCTGCGCACCCTGGAGGCGGAGGGCTTCGTGGTGACCCGCCGGCACGCAGGCGCGTGCGTGGCCGAGCCCACCGAGCAGGAGGCGGCCGACGTGCTGGAGATGCGCACCCTGCTGGAGCCGCTGGGCGCCGCCAGGGCCGCCCAGCGGCGCACGGAGGCCCATCTGAAGGTGCTGCGCGGCCTGGTCAGGCTGGGGCAGGAGCGGGCCAGGCGCGGCAACAGCGACGACCTGCGCTCCTTGGGCGGCTGGTTCCACGAGACGCTGGCCCAGGCGTCCGGCAGCACCGCGCTGACCTCGACACTGACCCAGCTGCGCCACAAGATCGCCTGGATGTACGCCGTGGAGGCGTCCGCCGACCCCGTGGAGTCCTGGGCGGAGCACGGCGCGATCGTGGACGCGGTGGCGCGCGGCGACGGCGAACGCGCCCGCGCGCTCACCGCCCTGCACACCGAGCGCGGGCTGTCCGCGCACCGGCTGCGCTTCGGCTCGGGGGGCGACCGCGCGGAGCGTGTGAGGAATTCGCAACATGCCGTAAACATGCCGAGCCTGCGGAATTAACACGGACGCCGTATACAAAGAAGAGAATTTTCTGGGGCAGTGTATTCATGCTGCCCTTTTCCGGTGGCCGAAGCAATTCAAGGGCTCGCCGCCATGAAATTCCACGCGAGCCGTCCGGGAAAGACGAAGCCGCGCCCGCCGGAAAGGCGGACGCGGCTCGCTCGCCGTGCGGGAAGGCCCGCCCGGACCGCTCAGACCGTCTCGGGCAGTTCCTCGAGGCCCTCGGCGACCAGCTTGGCCAGACGCTCGAGCGCGGCGTCCGCGCCCTCGGCGTCGGAGGCGAGGACGATCTCCTCGCCGCCCTGGGCGCCCAGGCCCAGGACCGCCAGCATCGAGGCCGCGTTGACGGGGTTGCCGTCGGCCTTGGCGATGGTCACCGGGACGCCTGTGGCCGTGGCGGCCCGGACGAAGATGGAGGCGGGGCGGGCGTGGAGACCCTCGGCCCAGCCGACGTTGACGCGGCGCTCAGCCATGTGTTGCTGCCCTTCGGTGTTCAGGGTTGTCTAGACCAGTTTCACACATCGGGGGCGCCCGGCGGAACGGCCCGGGCGCCCCCGCCTCTCCGGCCGCCGCACCCCGCGGGACGTCGGGAACAGCCTGCCTCGCGCCGGTGTCGTACGCGAGCCGTAACCTGGCCCCATGCAGAGCGCCTCGGACCGGCACGTGTACCCCGCCCACTGGGAAGCCGACGTGGTGCTGCGCGACGGCGGCACCGCGCGCATCCGGCCGATCACCGTCGACGACGCCGAGCGCCTGGTCAGCTTCTACGAGCAGGTGTCGGACGAGTCGAAGTACTACCGCTTCTTCGCGCCCTACCCGCGCCTGTCCGCCAAGGACGTCCACCGGTTCACCCACCACGACTTCGTGGACCGGGTGGGACTCGCGGCCACCGTCGGCGGCGAGTTCATCGCCACCGTACGGTACGACCGGATCGGCGCCGACGGGACGCCCGCGTCCGCCCCCGCCGACGAGGCCGAGGTCGCCTTCCTCGTCCAGGACGCCCACCAGGGGCGCGGCGTCGCCTCCGCCCTGCTCGAGCACATCGCGGCGGTCGCCCGGGAGCGCGGCATACGCCGGTTCGCCGCCGAGGTGCTGCCCGCCAACACCAAGATGATCAAGGTGTTCACGGACGCCGGGTACACCCAGAAGCGCAGCTTCGAGGACGGCGTCGTCCGCCTGGAGTTCGACCTGGAGCCCACCGACCGCTCGCTCGCCGTGCAGTACGCGCGCGAGCAGCGCGCCGAGGCCCGGTCCGTGCAGCGCCTCCTGGCGCCCGGCTCCGTCGCCGTCGTCGGCGTCGGCCGCACCCCCGGCGGCGTCGGCCGCGGCGTCCTCGGCAACATCACGGACGCCGGGTTCACCGGCCGGGTGTACGCGGTGAACAAGGCGTTCCCGAAGGACCTGGAGGAGATCGACGGGGTGCCCGCGCACCGGTCCGTGCGCGAGATCGCCGAGCAGGTCGACCTCGCCGTCGTCGCCGTCCCCGCCGAGCACGTGCCCGAGGTCGTCGCCGAGTGCGGTGAGCACGGCGTCCAGGGACTGGTCGTCCTCGCCGCCGGATACGCCGAGAGCGGCCCCGAGGGGCGCGAGCGGCAGCGCGCCCTCGTACGGCAGGCGCGCAGCTACGGCATGCGCATCATCGGCCCCAACGCCTTCGGCGTCGTCAACACCTCCCAGGACGTCCGCCTCAACGCCTCCCTCGCCCCCGAGATGCCCCGCCCCGGCCGGATCGGGCTGTTCGCGCAGTCCGGCGCCATCGGCATCGCGCTGCTGTCCCGGCTGCACCGCCGCGGCGGCGGCGTCACCGGCGTCACCGGCGTGTCCACGTTCGTCTCCTCCGGCAACCGCGCCGACGTCAGCGGCAACGACGTCCTCCAGTACTGGTACGACGACCCCGACACCGACGTCGCGCTCATGTACCTGGAGTCCATCGGCAACCCCCGCAAGTTCACCCGCCTCGCCCGGCGCACGGCCGCGGCCAAACCCCTGGTCGTGGTGCAGGGCGCCCGGCACGGCGGCGCCGCCCCGCAGGGCCACACCGTCCGCGTCACCCGGCTGCCCCACGCCACCGTGTCCGCGCTGCTGCGCCAGGCCGGAGTGATCCGGGTCGACACGATCACCGAGCTGGTCGACGCCGGGCTGCTGCTCGCCCGCCAGCCGCTTCCCGCCGGACCCCGCGTGGCGATCCTCGGCAACTCCGAGTCGCTCGGCCTGCTCACCTACGACGCCTGCCTCGCCGAAGGGCTGCGGCCGCTGCCGCCGCTCGACCTGACGACCCAGGCGTCCGCCGCCGACTTCCACGCCGCCCTGTCCCACGCGCTCGCCGACGACACCTGCGACGCCGTCGTCGTCACCGCGATCCCGGCGATCGGCGACGCCTCCACCGGGGACGCCGAGCTCGCCGAGGCCCTGCGGTCGGCGGCCGAGCGGGTGCCGGGCAAGCCGGTCCTCGTGGTCCACGTGGAGCTGGGCGGACTGGCCGAGGCCCTGTCGGCGGCGGCCAGCACCGCCCCGCAGACCGGCGGCACACCTCGCGGCGCCGTGCCCCGCCCGCACCCCGTCCGCCCCCTGGACTTCCCGGCGGAACCACCGTCCGGACCGGACGGCGACCCCGGCCGCACACCCCGCCTGATCCCCGCCTATCCGGCCGCCGAACGGGCCGTCCGCGCGCTCGGCGAGGCCGTCAAGTACGCCCAGTGGCGCCGTGAGGCCGCCGAACCCGGCCGCGTCCCCGAGTACGACGACATCGACGAGAAGGGCGCCGCGCGGCTCATCGGCCGGCTGCTCGCACGCGGCCAGGGCCTCACGCTCGGCACCGAGGACACCTGCGAGCTGCTCGGCATGTACGGCGTCCACGTGCACCGCGCCCTGCACGCCCCCACCGCCGACGCGGCCGTGGAGGCCGCCGAGACGCTCGGCTACCCCGTCGCCCTCAAGGCGACCGCGCCCCACCTGCGGCACCGCGCCGACCTCGGCGGAGTCCGCCTCGACCTCGCGGACGAGGAGCAACTGCGGCGGGCGTACACCGAGTTGGCCGAGCTGTTCGGCAAGCCGGAGGAGCTCAGGCCGGTCGTGCAGCGCATGGCGCCACGCGGCGTGGACACCGTCGTACGCGCCGTGATCGACCCGGCGGCCGGTGCCGTGCTGTCCTTCGGGCTCGCCGGCGCCGCCTCCCAGCTGCTCGGGGACATGGCGCACCGCCTGGTCCCGGTCACCGACCGCGACGCCGCCTCGCTCGTCCGCGCCATCCGGACCGCCCCGCTGCTGTTCGGCTGGCGGGGCTCCGCCCCCGTCGACACCCCGGCCCTGGAGGAGCTGCTGCTGCGGGTGTCCCGACTGGTGCACGACCACCCCGAGGTCGTCGCCGTCACCCTGGAGCCGGTGGTCGTCGGCGCGCACGGCCTGAGCGCGCTCGGCGCCTCCGTGCGCCTGGCGCCGCCGCCCGCCCGCGACGACCTCGGGCCCCGCACCCTGCCTGCCTACTGAGACGACGGTGACCGGTGCCTCGCAGTCACCGCACCCCCGTAGGATGGCGTCATGGCCAAGACCAGTACGACGACCCAGGGGCTGCGTGCGGCGATCGAGCGCAGCGGCTACTACCCGGCCCTCGTGGCCGAGGCGGTGGAGGCCGCCGTGGGCGGCGAGCCCATCCGGTCGTACCTGGTCCACCAGGAGACGACGTTCGACCAGAACGAGGTGCGCCGGCACGTGACCGTGCTGGTCCTCACCCACAACCGCTTCATCGTCAGCCACACCGACGAGCAGGCCGCGGACAGCACCTCCCCGACGCCGTACGCCACCACGTCCACCGAGTCGGTGAAGCTCGGCCGGATCTCGTCGGTCGTCGTCAGCCGCGTCGTCGCCAACCCGGAGCAGTACACCCCGGGCACCCTGCCCCGCGAGATCGTCCTCACCATCGGCTGGGGTGCGGTCTCCCGCATCGACCTGGAGCCCGCCGCCTGCGGCGACCCCAACTGCGAGGCCGACCACGGCTACACGGGCAGCTCGACGGCGGACGACCTCAGCCTGCGCGTCAGCGAGGCCGGTGACGGCCCCGAGACCGTCCGTCAGGCCCTCCTCTTCGCCCAGTCCCTCTCCGAGGCCACCGCGGACGTCGCCCGCTGATGGTCCAGACCGCCGCCTGGGACGCCCACCCGGAACCCCTCGCCGTCGCCTCCGCCCCCGTCCCCCAGTACGGCGGCGGATCCCTCGCCGACCTGCTCCCCACGCTGGCCGCGGGCATGGGCGTACCGGACATGACGGCCACGATCGCCGAGCTGTCCGCCGCCGACCGCAACTGCGTGTTCCTGATCGACGGCCTCGGCTGGGAGCAGCTCCGGGCACACCCCGACGAGGCGCCGTTCATGGCGTCGCTCCTCGCCGGCTCACGCGGCGGCAGCGGGCGGCCCATCACCGCCGGCTTCCCGGCCACCACGGCGACCTCGCTCGCCTCCGTCGGCACCGGCCGCCCGCCCGGCGCGCACGGCCTGCCCGGCTACACCGTGCGCAACCCCGACACCGGCGAGCTGATGAACCAGCTCCGCTGGAACCCGTGGACCCCGCCGCACGTCTGGCAGCCGTACCCCACCGTCTTCGAGCTGGCGCACCGCGCGGGCGTGCACGCCGCGCAGGTGTCGTCCCCCACCTTCGAGAACACCCCGCTCACCAAGGTCGCCCTCAGCGGCGGCCGCTTCCTCGGGCGCCTGGCCGGCGAGGAGCGCGTCGACCTGGCCGCCGAGCAGCTCGCGGCGGGCGACCGCTCCCTCGTCTACACGTACTACGCCGAGCTGGACGGCGCCGGGCACCGCTACGGCGTCGACTCCGACACCTGGCGCGGGCAGCTGATGTACGTCGACCGGCTCGTCCAGCGCCTGGCCGAACAGCTCCCGCCGCGCACCGCGCTCTACGTCACCGCGGACCACGGCATGATCGACGTGCCCTTCGACGAGGAGCACCGCATCGACTTCGACGAGGACTGGGAGCTGCGCGCCGGGGTCGCCCTGCTGGGCGGCGAGGGCCGCGCCCGGCACGTCTACGCGGTGCCCGGTGCCGCGCAGGACGTCCTGACCTGCTGGCGCGAGGTGCTGGGGGAGCAGTTCTGGGTGGCGTCCCGGGACGAGGCGATCGAGGCGGGCTGGTTCGGCCCGCACATCGACGAGCGGGTCCACGGCCGCCTCGGCGACGTGATCGCGGCCGCGCGGGACGACGTCCTGATCATCGCCTCCGAACGGGAACCGAAGGAGTCGGCCATGGTCGGCAACCACGGCTCGATGACCCCCGCCGAGCAGATGGTCCCCCTGCTCGAAGTACGCTCCTGACGCCGTCGTACCCCCTGTTCCCCCACCCCTCACCGAAAGGCGCTCGACCTCCCATGCCCGAGCTGGTGTTCTTCTCCGGAACCATGGACTGCGGGAAGTCGACGCTGGCTCTGCAGATCGAGCACAACCGTTCGGCGCGCGGCCTGGCCGGCATCATCTTCACGCGCGACGACCGCGCGGGCGAGGGCAAGCTGTCCAGCCGGCTCGGCCTGGTCACCGACGCGGTGGAGGTCGAGGACGGCGCCGACCTGTACGCCTACGTGGTCGACCACCTCTCCCGAGGCGGCCGCGCCGACTACGTCATCGCCGACGAGGCGCAGTTCCTCGCCCCGGAACAGATCGACCAACTCGCCCGCGTCGTCGACGACCTGGGCCTCGACGTCTTCGCCTTCGGCATCACCACCGACTTCCGCACCAAGCTCTTCCCCGGCTCGCAGCGCCTGGTGGAACTGGCCGACCGCGTCGAGGTCCTCCAGGTCGAGGCCCTGTGCTGGTGCGGCGCCCGCGCCACCCACAACGCCCGCACGACAGGCGGCGAGATGGTCGTGGAGGGCGCCCAGGTCGTCGTCGGCGACGTCGACCAGTCCGACACGATCGGCTACGAGGTCCTGTGCCGCCGCCACCACCGCCGCCGCATGACAGCGGCGACAGCCCGCGCGGCGGCGCTGTCGCCGGACGTGCTGCCGGTCACGCAGGTCTGAGTCCGTCCCAGCAATGTTGATACGTGCCACGGCGTGTTGTCTGGGCGCGAGCAGATCTGGGGCAACTGCCTGTGCGTGCGCCTGAGTCCGGTGACGAGCCGCCTGGCGAGTGGGGAGCGGCGGCCTCTGACGACCCCTGTTATTCACGTCGGGCGGACTGCTGAACGGGAGGGCGGGCGGTCCGTTCCTGACGTACCGCCCGCCCCAGGACCGCCGCGTCCCCCCCGTTACCTTTTTCGTGGCTCCGCAATGGGGCTTCCGGCCTTCGGGTCCGGCATGACTTCCCCCTCCTGTTGTTGATGATCTGGGGGGTGGTGT